>CALHBF010000030.1 GCA_937931205.1 uncultured Bacteriovoracaceae bacterium | reverse complement strand
CACTAAAAATGATTTCTAAGTCGGTCCTCCTGAATATTAAGGGTGGATTGGAATAAGTACGGGCTTTGAGGAGAATTATGAGTGCTTTAAATAGAGCTTTATCAGCAAAACAACTTGAAACACTAAAGAACAAACTTCTTGATGCTCTTGAAGAATGCAGTGGTAATACTGAGGCGATTCAGCTTGCTGAACCGGAGGGAACAGACGAGACGGAGCAGTCAATCGCTGACTACACCAATTCTCACAACCTTCGTTTCAAAAATAGAAATGCTATTCTTGCCAAAAAAATCAAAAAATCTTTAAAGAAGTTTGAGCTTGGAGAATATGGTCTCTGCAATGAGTGCGGAGATTGGATTCGTTTTGAGAGACTTCTTGCTCGTCCAATGGCCGAAGAATGTATTGTTTGCAAAGAGGAGTCTGAGCGTGGAGAAAATAGACAGCTCCCAAGCTCACCAAGTTTTCAGGCAAACATTTCTATGTTTAATTAATGGGAGTAAATTATGAATCCAATTAAAGTTGCCATTATTGGTGGAAGTGGAATTTATAAACTTGATGCCATTAAAGTTAAAAATAAACTCACTGTAGAGACACCATTTGGTAATCCAAGTGGTGAAATTTTACTTTGTGAAATTGACGGGAATGAATTCTACTTCCTCCCTCGTCATGGTGTTGGACATAAAATTACTCCAAGTGAAGTAAATTACAGAGCAAATATTTTTGCTCTTAAAAAACTGGGAGTAGATACTATCGTCAGTATTTCTGCAGTGGGTTCTTTAAAAGAAGAATTCGCTCCGAAACATTTCGTTGTAATCGATCAGTTCATTGACTGGACTAAGGGATATAGAAAGAGAACTTTTTTTGATGAAGGAATGGTAGGTCACGTTTCAAATGCTGATCCGATTGAATCTAGTCTTCAAAAGAGATTATATGATGCTTGTCAGCGTGCAGGAGTGACATCGCATCTTGGTGGAACTTACATTTGTATTGAGGGACCTCAATTCTCTACTCGTGCAGAATCAAAACTTTATAAATCACTTGGCGCAGGTGTTATTGGTATGACAAACGTACCAGAAGCTTTCCTTGCTAAAGAAGCGGGTATGGCCTACTCAACAGTCGCAATGGTTACTGATTACGATGGCTGGAAAGAAGAACATTGTACTGTTCAAGAAATTATGGAAGTGATGAAATCAAATTACACTTTTGCTCAAAAATTTGTAGTTGAAGCAATTCCAGAGCTGGTGAAAAATCCTATTAGTTTTGTTCCTGAAAATAAATATGCCCTTATGACAGGTCAGGAGCTTTTATCTGCTCGTCATAAAGAAATTCTAGAAGTAGTTCTAAAATAATGAGCGAATATCTTTCACATTACTCTGTTATGCTAAAAGAATGTCTTGAGGCCCTGGAAACGGGCCACAAGGATTCTGGCTCTCTTATGTTTGCTGATCTCACTTTTGGGGCCGGGGGACATACTTTTGCCATTTCAGATAAGTTTGAAGGATCTACTGTGTATTCTACAGATCAAGATCCCGATGCCCTTAAAAATGGGAATGAGCGAATTCAAAAGAATGATAAGGTTGGAAAGATTAATCTTCTGGCCATGAACTTTGAAAAATTCCCGCAGTGGTGTGAAGAAAATCAAATGCACGGCAAGCTTGCCGGTATTCTGATGGACTTAGGCGTCTCTTCTCATCAGTTCGATAAAATGGAGCGTGGGTTTAGTTTCAGAGCAGATGCCCCACTTGATATGAGAATGAATTATCAAGATGCCTCAATTCCAACCGCTGCAGATTTATTGAACACCATGAGTGAAAGCGAAATCGCAGATTTGCTTTTTACTTATGGTGAAGAAAGATTGTCTCGCAGAATTGCCGCCAAGATTTGTGAAGAAAGACAAACCAAACCCATTTCAACTACCGGTGAACTTGAAAACATTTGTTTCCATTGTTATCCAGTAAAAGATCGCCACGGAAGACTTCATCCTGCCACTAGATCTTTTCAAGCTTTAAGAATCGCAGTGAATGAAGAATTGCGAGTGCTAGAAGATACCTTACCAAAACTGTTGCCTTTTCTTGCTCCCGGTGGAGTGCTGGCGGTGATCTCTTTCCACTCTTTGGAAGACAGAATAGTTAAGCATACCTATAAAGAAATGATGGAGAATCAAAATTTTCCTGTTACAATTTTAACAAAGAAGCCGATGACGGCCACGGAAGAAGAGCTGTCAGAAAATTCACGTTCTAGAAGTGCTAAACTGCGATTACTTCAGCGTGAGACTCAACTAGGGAGGGTTGATGGCCTTAAGAAAAAAAAGTACCCTAAAATTTGATAATAAGTTACTTCACTTTCTCTTTAATGCGAAAGCATTGCCATTTACTCTTACATTAACCACTCTTGCCGTTTTGTTCGTTGTTTTTCGTATGAAAGGCATTGAGCAGGCCTATCAGATGAATCAACTCAATAAAGACATCGATCGTGTTTCGATGATGAATAAAGAGTTAAAAGCAAAGCGCGCTAAAGCGATGTCAGTTCAGCGCTTGCGCGAGTTTGCTGTTAAATATGATTTAAAAGAACCAGGTCCAGAGCAAATTATTTTGATTCCGTAGGTTAATGAGTGAAAAATAAGGTTCTCTTTTCTTTCTTTGCACTAACTTTTCTTTTTGCCGTCGTGGCAAGTAAGGCTTTCTATATTCAAGTTTTGAATAAAGAAAAACTCATTAGATATGCAAAAAGCCAATTTATCAGAGAAGTAAAAGAGTATCCAAACCGCGGAAATATTCTTGATCGTAACGGTAATCCGCTGGCGATTAACGTTCACGTTTATAATATTTTTACTATTCCTAAAAATAAGAATCAAGCCTTTTATAATGGACTGCTGGAGCTGTCACGAATTGTTCCAGAGCTTAATTATCCTAAGTTGAAGCAAACAGTTCACCAGAGAACTCGCTACACTTGGCTTGGAAGAAAAATCAGTCTTAATGAAAATCAAGTTAAACGAATCAAGAAACTTGAAGGGATCTTTGTTGAAGAACATACTCAGCGTGTTTATCCAAACCGCGAACTTGCTGCTCAAACTCTAGGATTTGTCGGTCTCGATAACACGGGTTTGGCGGGAGTTGAGAATAGTTTCAATAAGCCTCTGCAAGGTGTGCCTCAAGTTGTTAAGTATATTAAAGATGCTAAGGGAAGACCGATTAAGTTTGAGACGAAAGCATCTGATAATCACGCGCAGGATATTTATCTCTCTATTGATAAAGATATTCAGGGTGCCCTTGAAAGTTACTTAAAAGATACAGTCGTTCATCATAATGCCACACGCGGTGGTGTTGGTGTAATGGATGCTGAGACGGGTGAGATTATTGCTATGGCAAACTACCCGACTTTTGATCCGAATAATTTAAAAGGCTCTACCGAAGAAAATAGAAAGTTATCTTTTATTACTGATCCTTTTGAACCAGGTTCAATCTTTAAAGCACTTACTATTGCTTCCGCCTTAGAGCATAAGACTGCTCGTCCGGATACCAAGTATTTCTGTGAGTACGGAAGATTGAAAGTTCAAAACCACTGGGTACGTGAAGCAGATACTAATAAGAAGTTTGAATGGTTATCGGTTGAAGAAATTTTAAAAAACAGCTCAAACGTTGGTACTACTAAAATTGGTTTCGATCTGAAGTTTCCAAAATTGTGGAAGACGCTTCAGAAATTTGAAATGGATCAAAAGTCTGGAATTGAAGTTCGTGGTGAATCAAAAGGGTTGTTGAGTTTTAATCCGGAAGGAAAAATTCAGCCGCTTACATTAAGTAACCTGAGCTTTGGTCATGGGATCGCTACAACTGGTATTCAGATGCTTCGATCATATGCCATCTTTGCTAATGGTGGTTATCTCATTAAACCAACTCTTATCAAGAAAGATGAATCGCAGCTTCTACCTGAAAACCGAGTGCTCTCTGAAGAGACGGCTAACGAACTAGTTAAAATGTTGGCCGGAGCAGTCTCTGAAGGTACTGGTGGAAATGCTCGAATTCCTCATTATATTATTGCTGGTAAAACAGGAACAGCTCAACGTGTGAGTCCTAAAGGTTATGAAGGATACGTGGCCAGTTTCATCGGTTTTCCAGTTAATGTGAATAAGAAGTTTGTAGTATATGCCTATATTGATCACCCAAAACAAAATGGCTACTACGGTGGTTCAGTAGCTGCTCCACTATTTCGTAAAATCACTCAATATATTCTCTATAAGAAAAAAGACTTTGCTAAATTTGCACAGTATAATGAGAAATCAAATAAGACTAACCTTGATGAAGTGAAAACGAAGCAAGCTTCAACGAATCGTTCTTATGCTCATAATATGGTGCCAAGTTTCCTTGGATTAGATAAGGCCAGTGCACAGGCCTTAGCCGAGAAAAGAGGTATCCAGTTGGATATGACAGGTTTTGGTGTTGTGAAAGAACAATCAATCGAGCCTGGAGAGCCGCTCGTTTCAGGTGCTGAGTTGAAGCTTCAATTTGAAGTGCCAACCTATGTTGAATAATATTCTTACCCAAATTAAAGACTACTCTGACGTTCATTGGAAAACTCAAGATTCAAATAATGATTCAATTCTTTTCTATCGCCTTACGGACGATGGAAATGCTTTGAATCTTTTTCATGAAAGAATTAAAGCAGCCAAGTATAAGTATCTTGTTATTAATAAAGATGCTGGTACGACGAGCGAAAATACTTTCGTGGTTGGCGAAGAACATTGGCCAGAATTACAAAAAGTTCTTCTCGATAAAATTTATCCTATCCCTTCGATGAAATTTTTAGCTGTAACTGGAACTAATGGAAAAACCACCACGGCCAATCTTATTCTTCAGTTAGGGGAATCTCTTGGATTCAAGGGAATGAGTATTGGGACACTGGGCGTTCGCGATATTAACGGCGAGCTTTGTGATTTTGGATTAACTTCCCCCAGCTATATTGATTTAAGAAAATTTCTTTATACTTATGGCCGAGATAAAAATTTTTGTGTGATGGAAGCCAGTTCGCACGCTCTCATGCAAGATCGACTTTATAATATCAAATTTGATGTTGCTGGCTGGTTGTCTTTTTCTCAAGACCACCTTGATTACCACAAAACAATGGGTGAGTACTTTTTAGCGAAGGCCAGAATTTATCAGTATATGTCTGGTCCTCTTTTTATTCCAGAAGATCAGGAAGAGCTTTCGCAGATTTTAACGAGCTATAAGTATTCATTTGAAAAAGCGCATTTTTATCAAGGTGAAGTACCTCTGTTTTTAAGTGCCCACTTCAATCAGGCCAATTTAAGTGTGGCCATTGCGATGGTGGAAAAAATTTGGGGTAAAAAAGTTGAAGCATCAGCAATTCTAAAACTACAGTCTGCCGATGGCCGTTTTTTCATTAAGCAGATTGGCAAAAGTTATGTTGTAGTGGACTTTGCTCACACCCCAGACGCTCTTAAAAATATCTGCCAAGGAATTAAGAAGGCCTTTCCAGATTTTAGTCTAAAAGTTTTATTCGGTTGTGGTGGCGATCGTGATCGCACTAAGCGCCCGATCATGGGACGTATCGCTCATGAAATGGCCGATTTCATTTATCTTACCAGTGACAATCCTCGCAGTGAGGAACCTGAGCAAATCATCGAAGATATTGCTCAAGGGATTAGTACTATTAACATCAGAAAAATTACCGACAGGCCTACAGCTGTTCGAGAAGCTCTTAAGAACCTTAGTGAAAAAGAAGTTCTCTTGTTAGCTGGTAAAGGTCATGAGGATTACATTCTTATTAAAGGTGTAAAATATCCTTATAGTGATATTCAAGAAGTAGAAGATTTTATCAAAGGTCAGGCATGATTTCTTTTAACCATATTTCAAATTGTACCCAAGTACTAAACACTAAAGACTTAGATTTAAGTATTAAGAGATGGTTTATTACTGATACAAGAGCTTATCAAGATCAGTGTGCATTTGTGGCCATTCCTGGTCAGAAAGTGAATCCACTTAACTTGATTGCCGATCTGTTGAAGAAAGGTTGTGACACAATTTTTTATCAAGACAGCAGCGAAAATCACGAAATTATAAAAAAGTATCAAACAGATTTTCCCAAAGTTGCTTTTATTGCTGTTAAAGATTCTGTGAGTTTTATTCAGGAAATTGCTCATCTTCATATTAAAGAGTGGCTTCAAAAAAGTGGTCATACTCTTTTTGCGATCTCTGGTTCCAACGGGAAAACAACTCATAAAGAGATGCTCTCTCATATTATGGAAAACATTATTCCGGGGAAGGTTGTTTCAACTCAAAAGAACAACAACAACCATCTTGGAGTTCCATTAACACTTTTTGGTGTAAGTGATGAAACAGAGTTTGTCGTTCTAGAGCTAGGAAGCAATCACCCTGGTGAGATTAAGTTTTTATGTGATCTGGCACTACCGAATGCAGGTCTAACGACTAATATCGGTGCCACTCACCTAGAGTTCTTTGGAACTGAGCAGGCCGTGTTTGAAGAAGAGGGATATCTCTATTATTCAGTTAAAGATAATACGCAAGGTAAGGGCTTTTTCCTGATTAATGATAACGACTCATTCTTAAAGACATTTGCTGATACTCAAGGAACTGTTCGTTTCGGGACAAACTCATCTGCCAAACTAGCAATGAGCTTTTTCCCGGATGGTGCCAAACTTGGGAATATTGAAGTTCATAATTCAAATGTTACTGGGAACCACAATAAATCAAATCTTGCGACTTGTGCTTTTATTGCAGCTCACTTTTACCCACAGCTAACCCCTAAGATCGTTGCGGCCAGTGCTAGCTTTAAGCCGACTCCCAATAGATCTCAGTGGATTGATGTTAAAAACTCAAAAATTTACCTAGATGCCTATAATGCCAATCCATCTTCGATGAAAGTTGCTTTGGAAGGTTTTAAGGGTCATCTAGTAGATCAAAACCTCAGTGTTGCAGAAAGCTGCATTGTTTTGGGAGATATGAATGAACTTGGGGAAAAATCCCCAGAGTATCACCAAGAAATAGGTCAATTTGCCAAGCAACTGGGTTTTAAGAACATTATTTTCGTTGGCCGCTTTGCCTCAGCCTATGTGAAGGGTTGTGGTTTTGGAGAGACTTACCCGACGGCTTCTGAATTTAAGAAAAAGTTTCAGCAAGATTACTTGGGAAAAATAAAGTTCCACTTCATTAAGGGATCGCGCTCTTTACAATTGGAGTCACTGTTCGATATAACTTAAGTTTATCTTTTTAAAAGGATAAGCATGCTATATCACTGGCTATACCCTCTTAGTCAACAGTTTCAATTGTTTAACGTCTTTAAGTACATCACTACGCGCACATTTATCGCTTTCATTCTCTCTATGATTATTTCAATCGTATGGGGAAAGCGATTTATCGCGTTGATGAAAGTAAAGCAATTTGGTCAGGCAATCCGTGAAGACGGGCCACAAACTCACTTAAAAAAGAAAGGAACACCAACATTTGGTGGGGTTTTCATTTTAGGTAGTGCTTTTATCACTTGTTTGATTTGTGGAAACTTTGCCACGCTGCCATTTTTGATCGCTCTGATGGTAACAATCTCCTACTTTTTCCTTGGTGGGGTCGATGACTATCTTAAAGTTCTCAAAAAGAATCCCAAAGGTGTTAGTGCAAGGCAAAAGCTTGTGTGGCAGTTTGCGACTGGACTTTTGGCCGGCTTTTTGATGGTCAAATATAATGTGATCGATACTAAGTTGTATGTTCCATTCATCAAGGGTTCGATTATTGATCTTGGATGGTTTTATATACCTTTTGCTGCTTTTGTCATTGTTGGTTCAAGTAACGCTCTTAATCTAACTGACGGTCTTGATGGACTGGCCATTGGTCCAACTATCATTTCTGCAGCAACACTAGGTCTTCTCGCTTACCTATCAGGTCACGTTGAGCTAGCGAACTATCTGTTTATTCCTTATGTCCATGATGTGGGAGAACTATTAGTTCTGGCAGCTGCACTTGTTGGCGCAGGAGTCGGCTTTTTGTGGTATAATACCTATCCTGCTGAAATCTTCATGGGAGATGTTGGATCTCTTTCTCTGGGTGGATGCTTAGGTACAATAGCTGTTCTTACTAAAAACGAATTTCTTTTTGTTCTTATTGGGGGTGTCTTCGTAATTGAAGCCGTTTCAGTAATCTTACAAGTTGGTTCGTTCAAGCTAAGAGGCGGGAAGAGAATTTTCAAAATGGCGCCACTTCATCACCATTTTGAGCTTACTGGGTGGCCAGAGACAAAAGTGATTGTACGCTTTTGGATTATCAGTTTGCTATTTGCGATTCTTGCACTGGCAACACTAAAACTACGTTAATTAGAAAGGGGATTGATATATGGAAAAGTTTAAAGGGAAAAAGGTACTCGTTGTAGGACTAGGTAAAACTGGTTTTGCATTGATCAACCTTTTCAATCAGTGGGAATGTGACATTAGAGTTACAGATATCAAACCTATCTTTGACCTTAACAAGCAAGTTAAACGTCTTAAAAAAATTAATCCGACTCCAGGGATGACTCTGGGTGAGCATAAGAATGAAGATTTTATTGAAGCAGATATCGTTATCTATTCTTCTTCAGTAGATCCTAATCTTCCACAGCTTCAGGTCGCTCGTGAGCATGGCAGAGAAGTTTATTCTGATTTCGCTTTTGCTTACGCTCATTGTGATAAGCCAGTTGTTGCTGTTTGTGGAAGTGCCGGAAGAACAACAATCGCTCACATGATTGGCTACACGCTAAAAGTTGATAAGAAGAACGTATTCATTGGCGGTACTTCAGAAGAGCCATTTATTAACTTCCTTTCTCTTCCTAACAGAGAAGAGATTGATTACTGTGTGGTAGAGGTTTCTCCACTTCAGCTTCAGACAATTGATAACTTCAAGCCTGTTCTTGCTGTTTATCCAAATCTAGAAGAAAAGAACTTAATGGGAAGATTTAAATCTTCTTCAGAATACCTTGATACGGCCCTTAAAGTGGCCCGTAATCTTGATCCTAATAGCTGCCTGATTGTAAACTTCGATAAGCTTGCCTCAAACTCAGCTCTTCGTTCAATGAATGCTCAGACTTTCTGGTATTCAAGAAAGTCATTTGTCACTCTTGGGGTAATCGCTGAGATTCAAGGAACTCATTTTCACGAGAAGAGAATTCACTCAAATATTCACTACCATTCAGAGTTTAAAGTGACTGATATGAGAGTGATCGGTCAGAATAATCGCGAGAATCTACTGGCCGCCATTACTGCTTGTAAGGCGCTAAAAGTTAGTGACTCTGCTATTCAATATTGCATTGAAAAATTCCCTGGCATTCCACACCGCTTAGAATTTGTGATTGAAAAGAATGGTGTGCGTTTTTATAACGACTCCAAGTCTGAAACGATGGATGAGTTAAAGGTTTCACTTGAAGCTTTCAAAGAGCCAGTGATTTTAATTGCAGGTGGTAAAGAGATTGAAGATCTTCCGTTCGATAAATATTTCAATGTGATTAAAGAGAAAGTAAGAGTAATGGTTCTTGTTGGTGAAGTGAAAGAATCGATGAACCGTCTTCTTGGAGAAGCGACTCAGACTTATCTTGTTGGTTCATTTGATGAATCAGTTCTTCTTGCTTATCAGAAGTCACGCACAGGTGACATCATCCTTCTTTGTCCAGGAAACGAAGGAACAGATGTATTCCGTGACTTTGAAGAGAAAGGGAACTACTACAAAAAACTCATTTTCCAACTTTAAAATATTTCCCCAGTTCCAATGAAAAGAGCTACACTTGAAGTATACCAACTTCAAAGTGTAGCTCTATATGACTCAAGATACTCGACAAGAAAAATTAACTACTTATTTTTTAATCAATGTTTTTTTTATCATCTTCTTTGGTGTGATCATGGTTTTTTCGGCCAGCTATATGTACGCCAAAGAAAACATGGGAAGTTCATATCACTTTTTAGGGAAACAGCTTTTTTACATCGCACTTGGTTTGGGTCTTGCTTGGGTGGTTTCTCGTCTCAAGGTTCTTTTTCTTTATAAACATGCCTATTTTTTTAATGCCTTCATGTGCTTTGTTCTCTCCCTCACACTTGTTCCAGGAATCAGTGTTTATATCAAGGGGTCTCGCCGCTGGCTCAATTTAGGGTTTATGAATCTGCAGCCGGGTGAGTTTTTAAAATACAGCCTGATGCTTGCTGCAATTAAGTACTTTGAGAATTTTAATAATTATTCTTCTAAGCAGCGTCTGCTTTATATGACTGGACTCCTCTATCCTCTTGGCATCTTTGTCTTGCAGCCAGACTTTGGTACTTTTTTCATTTGTTCTATAATTATTTCTTTCATTGCTTTCCTCTCAACATTTCCGAGGAAGTATTTCTATTCTGCAATTGCTGTCGGGGCAGTCGGGGCAGTCGCTATTCTCTTTGCTGCGCCTTATCGAGTGAAGAGGGTTTTAGCATTCTTGGATCCTTGGAAGGACCCAAGAGGATCTGGTTTTCAGATTATTCAATCATTTCTTGCCTTCGCTAATGGTTCCTTCTCTGGTCAGGGGTTAGGAAACAGTAATGAGAAACTTTTTTATCTACCGGAGGCCTATAACGATTTTATTTTTTCAGTAGTAGGTGAAGAGTTAGGTTTTATTGGGGTGCTAGTTACCATTTTAATGTTCCTTTCTTTTATCTTTACTGGATTTAAAATTGCTATTTCTTTGAAGTCGCGAGTCGGACAAATTCTTTGTACGACCATTATTTTTTCAATTGGTTTTCAAGCATTTTTGAATATGGGAGTTGTTTTGGGTGTCTTGCCAACGAAAGGTCTTAACTTACCATTCATTAGTTATGGTGGTTCAAGTATCGTGGCAAACTTAGTGGCCCTAGGACTTTTCTTTGCCTGTATTCGTATTAAAACCCAAGATAATAAAATGATTAAGAATGTTAATGAGTCGGAAGCAGTTTCGACATTTAACAAGGCATTTGGAAGATGAAAAAAGTGTATCTGGTAGCTGGTGGAACAGGCGGACATATCAATGCTGCCATTGCTGTAGGTGAGAAATTACAAACTTTAAATTTCGAAGTTGAATATCTCACAGGTAAAAGAGAATTAGATTTTAAATTGCTCTCAAAGTATAAAACAACTCATCTTGATTCAAAGCCTTTAAGAACCAAGAGTCCAGTTCAGCTTTTTAAGAATGTTTTGTCCAACCTAACAAGCTTTTGGAATATCTTCAAAATTTTCAGAACCACTAAGCCTGCCTTTGTGGTGGGAGCTGGCGGATATGTTTGTGGCCCGACTTTATTGGCCGCTTATCTCCAAGGAATTAAAGTTTACATCATAGAGCAAAATGCAGTGATGGGTTTAACAAATAGACTGCTATCCTTTTTCTCATCAAAGATTTTTGTTCATTTCCCTAAGACTAAAGGTCTTAATGAAAGATATTTGGAAAAAGTGAGAGTGGTGGGAAATCCCACTCGTTCGGTGATTCGTCCAGTAACACTTAAAAGGCCAGGTGAGAAACTTCACGTACTGGTTTTTGGTGGAAGCTTAGGCGCAAAACAAATCAATGATGTTGTTTTTGATTTAGTAAAGAATCCTCCATTTAAAGAAATCGTTATTCATCACCAGATTGGAAGTGAGCCAACTGCTGTAGATAGTTCAGTTGAATATGTTGGGAAAAAATATATCGACGATATGCAGAGTGAGTATGAGTGGAGTGACGTGATTATTTCTCGCGCAGGAGCAAGTACGGTTTCTGAATTAGCGATTATTAAAAAACCAGTTGTTCTTTTTCCCTTTCCTCAAGCGACAGATAATCATCAGTACTACAATGCAAAAATATTCCAAGAATCAAGCGACTTCAGCACTATTGTTCTAGATCCTAAGGTGTCTCGTGATGTGGCATTAAAAGAGGTGAAGGAATTTCTAGTCAAGGCCCGTACTGGGGGGTTAGAGTACACCAAGAATCCTTCACAAGGTAATATGACCTGTGAGGCAATTATTCGGGAGATTTTTGAAGATGTTGGGATGGCTTAAGCAGACAAAACTACATTTTATTGGCATTGGCGGAATTGGGATGAGCGGTATTGCCGAAGTCCTGTTAGGCTATGGTTACCGTGTAAGTGGTTCTGATATTAATGAAACGCCTGTTACACAGAATTTAGCTGCCAAAGGTGCCAAGGTTTATTACCAACATGAAGCAGACAATGTGAACGACGTTGATCTGATCATCTACAGCTCAGCTATTAATAACGAAAACCCTGAAGTCCTCCGCGCTCGTGAACTTGGTATTCCTTTAATTAAAAGGGCTGAGATGTTGGCCGAGCTGATGCGTCTTAAATATGGAATCGCGATTGCTGGCTCTCATGGGAAAACAACGACAACTTCTTTAGTGGCCTCAATATTCCAATCAGCAAAATTAGATGCCACTCATATCATCGGCGGGATTGTTCATCATTTGGGTGGAAATGCTAAGAAAGGTGACGGCCAGTACTTAATTGCGGAAGCAGATGAATCCGATGGTTCATTTCTTTATCTCAATCCAATTATGGCAGCACTTACCAATGTTGATAATGATCATCTCGATCATTATGGTACTGTGGACAAGATCAAGCTCGCCTTCTCGGAATTTGTGAATAAGGTTCCTTTTTACGGTAGAGTTGCCCTGAATGCCAATGATGCCGCTTCGGTTGAACTTAAGAGTGAAGTAAAGAGAAGCATTGTTTGGTATGGCCATGGAGAACAGAGTTTTCCTATTGATTATCACGCTCAAAATATTGAATTGTCTGCTTCTGGATCACTCTTTGATCTTTATTATAAGGGTGATTTTCAAGTTAAAGTTCAGACCCACCTAATTGGTATGCATAACATCTCTAATACACTTGCGGCCATTTCCTTATGTCATGAAGTGGGCATTGAGTGGAATACCATTCTTGAGGGTTTAAAGGCCTTTCGTGGTGTTGGTCGGAGATTAGAAAAAATTTGGGAAAATGATCAATTCATTATCTTTGATGATTATGGACATCACCCGACAGAAGTTGCGGCCACTATTTCAGCTCTTAAAATGGTTGATCCAAGACCACTAACTGTTGTTTTCGAGCCTCACCGCTATTCTCGTACACAGAATTTTTGGAAAGAATTTCATGAATGCTTTAAGGGAGTAGAAGAAGTTTTCATTTCTCCTATCTATCCTGCCAGTGAAAAACCGATTCCAGGTATTACTTCGGAAGCCTTAGTTGAAAGTATGAAGCAACAAGGCTACGGCGCTCATTACTTGAGTTCATTGGATGAAATGAAAAAACTAATCACTGAAAGAAAAAATCAGGGAAGAATTTTTTTGAGTCTTGGAGCTGGTGCCATTTCTAAAAAAACGAGAGAGATCTCCAAGTGTTTTTAATAGAATCGATTCAAGACATTGAGGGAGTAGAATTTACTGCGCACGCAGATATCACAAAGATGACTACGTTTCGTCTGCAATCTCATGCTGATCTGGCAATCGTTCGAAATCCGGAGGCTTTGACAAAACTTCTACAACGATTGAATCTTTTTCAGTATCCTTATCTCGTTCTAGGTTTGGGAGCAAATCAAATTCTTCCGCAAAGCTTACAAGCCTTGGTCATTAATCTTAAATTTGAATTTAACTTAGAATCAGTTGATCAATTTCAAGAAGAGTATATTTTCCCTGCTTCAATTAATCTGACTAATCTTACTTCACTGGCGGTAAAGTATGGTTTAGCTGGTTGGGAAGTATTTACGGGGATTCCAGCGACTTTAGGTGGAGCGATTTATATGAATGCCGGTACGGCATTGGGAGAAATCGGCTCTCTAGTTAAAGAAGTGTATCTTCTTGATAAAAACGGATTACCAAAAACAATTCAAATTAATGATTCAAGTTTCAGTTACCGTAAAAATCATTTTGTAGATAGCGGTGACATTATTGTCGGGGCAAAATTATTTCATCGGGGCAAAGATGAAGCTGTCGGGGCAAAAATAAAAAGTTATCTAGAATATCGAAAAACAACTCAACCGCTTGCTACCCGTAACTGTGGATGTGTTTTCAAAAATCCTGCTAAGGGCATGCAGGCCGGTCGTTTGATTGATCAGTTGGGTTTAAAGGGATTTAAGAACGGAGGTTTGCAGGTTTCTCTCAAGCATGCCAACTTTATTGAAAACCAATCGACTTCAAATTGGGATCAATTTAAAACCTTAACTGATACCATCAAGTGGCAAATGAATATGTTTTATGGAATTGAATTTGAATTGGAAGTGAAAATCCCCTATCATTAATTCATGTGCAAAAAACTTTTAGCATCAATTCTCACACTTTCATTCTCTTCAGCTCTCTTTGCTTCATTACCTGAGAGTTTTACTCAAAATAATATTCGTTACCAATCCTTCTTCGGTGAGTGTCCTTCGAAATCATCAGGAATGTTTGCACTATTGGTGATGAAAGAGTTTGAAAAAGAGCGTTCATTAAAAGATGTGAAAGAAAAAATCGTATCTGAGAAATGGGATGAGAAATTTTTCCTTTCTGATTACCGCATTGGTTACAACCCTGTTAACAAGACCTTAAAAATGCAGCTAGAGTGTCCAGAAGCCTTGGCCAAAGTCCAGGTTTATAAGGCCAATGGTGAAGAACACTATTCAGCGATTCTAGGAAATAATAACAAATTGTATGAGCCACATTATGAAAATCTTCTGCGTGCAGAAGAAAAACTTATCTACAATTTGCCCCTGCTTGCCCTGTCGGCGGATCAGATTTCAGATGGCCCATCTGCTGATTTAACCAATTTCATTAAGAAAGTTTCACCGGAACTGAGAAAAAAGATTTCTGAAATCATTATTAATAAAAACAATGACTTAACAATTATTTTCAGTTTATCGGGAAAGGCGACCAGCGTGTTCATGGGTGCTGACCTTTGGGATGAAAAAATTACAAAACTGGACAAAATCATCGGCTATATTACTAAAAACAAAAAGTATCCTAAGAGCATTAACCTAGTTAATGCAAAAAAGGTTGTTGTCAAGTTTTGAAACAAAATACTAGAATTTAGTGGTGGCATATGAAATGCCGCTAAAACAGAATGAATCTGCCTCTTCAATATGAAGAGAATTTGAGAAGGGAATCTCATGAGTACCAAAAGTGTAATTGTCGCTTTGGACATCGGGACAACAAAAGTTTGTACATTAATCGCACAAAAGAATGGCCATAGCCTGGACATCTTAGGTGTGGGTTCACATCCTTCGAACGGACTTAAAAAAGGTTCGGTCGTAAACATCGAAAAAACAGTTCAAAGTATTAAGTCTTCTATCGAAGAAGCAAAACTCATGGCAGGCCTTGACGAGCTTGAATCAGCTACAATAGGAATTGCCGGAAATCATATCTATTGTTTTAACTCTTCTGGTGTTGTGCCAGTTAAGAATAAAGACATCACTCAAAGTGATGTTGACCGAGTTATTGAAGCTGCCAAAGCTGTTCTTATTCCGAGTGATCGTGAAGTGATTCATGTTATTCCTCAAGAATTCAAAGTTGATAATACAACAGGTATTAAAAACCCAATTGGTATGTTCGGTTCTCGTCTTGAAGTAAACGTTCATATCGTTACGGGTAAAACTCCCCTTATTCACAATCTAGTAAAGTGTGTTGAGCAAGCAGGTCTTAATGCGAACTCAATTATTCTTCAACCTCTGGCTTCTTCTCGTTCTGTTCTTTCTCAAGAAGAAAAAGAATTAGGTGTTGTATTGGTTGATATTGGTGGTGGGACAACAGACGTAGCAGTGTGGAAAGATGGAAGTCTTCTTCACTCACAAATTATTCCTGTTGGCGGAAATCATTTCACAAATGATTTAGCTGTTGCCCTTAAAATTCCACATAACGAAGCTGAAAGAATAAAAATCAATCACGGAACAGTTGCTGCTTCTAGGATTAACGATACTTTCGTTACTGTGCAGGGTCTTACTGGAACAAAACCACGTGAGATTCCAGTAAGTATGATTGGTGATGTCTTAGGATCGCGCGCTGAAGAGTTGTTCTTCGTAGTAAAAGATATTGTGAATGAAAGAGGGTTAGAGGACGAAGTGACTGGTGGTTATGTAATCACTGGTGGTGGAGCTCTTGTTAAGAACCTCGCTGAAATCGCAGAATTCATTCTAGAGAAGCCGGTTAAAATCGGTTTTCCACAAGCTTTTGGTGGTATGACTTCGGCCATGCAACATCCAAAGTTTTCTACAGTATTAGGTCTTCTTCAGGAATCTCATCATGTTTCACGTGCTACTGCTCGTGAAGAAGGAGATACGCAGGAAGAAGTTGAAGTTGATATGTTTGATAAAATTGGTAGATCTTTTAAAAACATTTTTAAAGAGATCTTTTAATCCGGAGGATTCCTATGTTCGATATTGCTGATAATAATCAATTACCAAGCGGCGCTCGCATTAAGGTGATTGGTGTTGGTGGAGGCGGATGTAATGCTGTTAATACCATGATTCGCTCTGGATTAACTGGTGTTGAATATATCGTTGCTAATACAGACGCTCAGGCACTTAACGCCAATATGGCAGGAACGAAGCTACAACTTGGTGGAAATGTAACTAAAGGTCTTGGGGCCGGTGCAAATCCTGAAGTTGGCAGAAAAGCTGCTATTGAAGATTATGAAAGACTTTCAGAAGTTCTTGAAGGTGCTGACATGGTTTTCGTAACTGCTGGTATGGGCGGTGGTACTGGAACAGGTGCTGCTCCTGTAATTGCAAAGCTAGCACGTGAAATGGGTGCTCTCACAGTTGGTGTAGTAACAAAGCCTTTCTCTTTTGAAGGAAAGAAGCGTTCTCGCCAGGCCGAAGAAGGAATTAGAACTCTAGAGGAATCTGTTGATTCACTTATCTGTATTCCAAATCAGAGACTTCTTCAACTTGCTGGAGAAAATCTTTCTTTAGTTGATACATTTAAAGCAGCTGATGAAGTTCTTCTTAATGCTGTTCAAGGTATTTCTGACCTTATTAATAATACAGGTCTTATTAACGCTGACTTCGCTGACGTTGCAACTGTTATGACTAATAAGGGTCTATCTCTTATGGGTACAGGTATCGCTACCGGTACTGACCGTGCGACAAAAGCTGCTAAGCAAGCAATCAGTTCACCACTTCTTGAAGATGTGACAATTGATGGTGCTACTGGAATCATTATCAATATTTCTGGTAATGCTTCTCTAACAACTCATGAAACAAACCAAGCTGTATCTTTAATTATGGAAGCAGCTGATGAAGATGCTGAAATTATCTTCGGAACAGTGATCGATGATTCTCTTGGAGAAGATCTTAAAGTAACAGTGATTGCTACTGGTCTTCGTACTGCAAGAAAAGAAGTGCAGGCCCCTGCTCAGATGCAAACAGCTCCTGTTGCGGAAGTGGTCGCTTCTCGCCCAGCTCCGGTTGCACCAAAAGTTGAGCCAGTAGTTGCAGCACCAGTTGCTCGTCCACAGGCGCCAGCTCCGACTCCAGTACAGGAAGCACCTGTTGTTGCAGCAAAACCGATGGTTGAAGATTATGCAGTAAAAGAAGAGATCAGCTTTGATTATGGTACAGCTGAAGAGAAGCCTAAAATTAACTGGGCCGAAAAACTTCAAAATGCTGCTAATAAATATGAATCTCAAAAAGCAGAGCCAAGAATTGAGAGAGAATATACTTCTTCTTTTGATCACCACGCAGCTGAATCAAAAGCTGAACCTGCTCAAAACATGAATAATTCAAGAGAATCAAGAATTAAGTCAATTGCAGAAAAACTAGGGTTCTTTAACTTTGATGAAGATGAGTTTGATACTCCATCATTCATGAAGAAAAATGATCGCCCTGATCAACAGGTCTAAAATAAAAAAAGCCCCGAAAGGGGCTTTTTTTATATCTCTAATAATTCTCTCATTTCATCAATCTGATCTTCTTGAGCAAAGACCACTAAGTAAGTCTCGATATAGTCACCTTCCACATCAATTTTGTAATGAGTTTCGACATAACTTGGAAGCTGCTTCTCTTTAAAGACCTCCTGCTTCTTCTCAAACAATCGAACTCCTGCTTCTGGATCTTCACTGCTGGTTTTTAGAGTAAGAACTTCCTGCCACTGGCTTCTCAAAAAGAGCGCCATATGTTCTTTACAGAAATAAATACTCTTCATAGGTCGAACACAGCGAGCACAAAAATACTTATGACAGATGCCACATTGAACTTCACCGGCTTCTTCAGGGTGGTAAGGACAGAAGATATTTTCGGTAGTAACTTTTGAAAACTTCAGTTCTTCTAATCGTTTTTGAATTTCGGGGTGATAGTTATTTTCTGGTTTGTTTGCAGTTGTTGTCGGAGCCGCCTGAGTAGTTGGGGTTTGGCGATCTTTTAAAAGTTTATAAATAAGAAATCCCAAAAAGCCTAAGACAAGCAGTAGGACAACATTCAGTAGGATAACACTAACTAAAAGAGTTGTTTCCATCAGTAGAGGTGAACTTCAGTAACAGGTTTATATCCCAGCATATGATTAAAAAATTGTCTGGTTGAGATTTTAACCTGATCAATGAAATAGTCATCCTTTCTATTCATTAGGTTGTCATGGATATTTTTAAGGAGCTTCTTTTCTAGTTGGGGAAGAAGCTCTTGCGCCATCAAAGGCAGGCCTTGTGTGGAGATAGTGATCACTCCTGTGTTTTTCAGAAAACTGATAAACACTGTTCCTTGATTGGCCATTTTACGACGCTGAGAAATTTGAGTTTTCTCAATCACTAAGCCATTGCCATGAATAAGGATCGGTTCTTTATCTTCATGGACTTCAATCTTGATTTTATCTTTTAGGAAATGAATCTCATGATAGTTATAAATCACGTGAGTATCCACTTCTGGGAATTTGTCTTCCACAAACTCTTTATGCTTTCTCAAGAAATAAGATTCACCATGAATAGGGAAATAATAGTTTGGGGTGAAGGCAGAGATGAGAAGTTCTAAATCTTTCTTTCCAGGATGTCCTGAAGCATGAATAAGGGCATCGTATGCGGTAACGATCTCAGCTCCGAATTCAGTAATCTTATTATAGATGCGACCAATTTTCTTTTCATTACCAGGGATCACTTTTGAGCTGAATACAACAAGGTCACCAGGAGCTGGTTTGAAATGAGAATCTTCTCCGAAGCTAAAACGGCGAAGAGCACTTAGGAAATCTCCTTGGCATCCAGAAAGCAGGACAAGTACTTTTGATTCAACCATTTTTCCTTGTTCTGCCAGCAGAAATTCTTCCGGGTTACATTCTAAGTGTCCTGTTTCCCAGGCCGCTTCCATATAGGTAAAGAGAGATCTGCCCATGAGGACAATTTTTCGGCCGCTTTCTTTTGCAAATTTTGTAATTGAATTGAGACGAGAAACGTTGGAAGAGAAAAGAGTCATAAAGATTCTTTTTTCATCGCGCTCTAGGATTTTCTTTAGATCAGCCTCAAGTTCATTTTCAGAGACAGTTTTTCCATCATTAAGGATGTTGGTGCTATCTAAGAAGAAAGCAGTGTTTTTGTATTGAGATAGTTTGTTTCTGATGAAATTCAAGTCAATTGCTGGTTCATGAGTAGCTGTTAAATCAACCTTGAAGTCAGAAATATAGAGATGGGCCCAATCAAGTTCTTCATGAGAAATGATTAATCCATGTGTCTCTGGAATGGAGTGATTCACAAAAACAGGCGTAATAGAGATTTCTTTAAACTTGAGCTCTTCCTGAGAATGATAGAGGTGGTATTGAAAGGTAAGTTTCTTTTCACCCACTTTCTTTGAAATCAAGTTATGAGCAAATTTAGTCGCGTAGATTTTAATGTGGGGAAATGCCGAAATTAAATGAGAGAGTGCACCAATGTGATCCTCATGGGCATGAGTAATTACAATGCTTGTTAATCGACTGGCATCAAGTATTGAAAAGTCTGGGATCAAATAATTGATGTCAAAAAAATCTTCGTAAGGAAAGAGGATTCCACAATCGATAAGAATGTCTTCGTGGTTAGTGCGAATTAATGTCATATTGGAGCCGATTTCTTCGACTCCACCCAATGGCATAAGGGAAAAATTATTTTTCAAGAGTTTTGTGCCCTGCTTGAGAATGAGAGTTTAGTACCTCTTTAATTCTAGCAGACAAAATAAGGGAGGCAACATCAGTTTCCTCGCCGACTGTAAAATCAGCATACTGACGTTGAGGGTCCAGGTACTTCTGATACATCGGTCTTACTGTATCATAATACTGAGAAATAACTGACTCTAGAGATCTTCCTCTTTCTTTCACATCTCGGTGTAGACGACGAGTAAAACGAATATCAGAATCAACATGAAGGAAACATTTGGTATCCAGCATAGATCTGATTTCTCGATCGTAGAGAGAGAAAATACCTTCGAAAAGAACAACTTTACATGGACCTACAACTTCGTATTCTTCAGTTCTAGCACTTGTTGCAAAGTCATAAATGGGGCAGCGGATGCTTTTACCATTTTTAAGTTCAGATAGGTGATGACGAAGCAGATCCCAATCAAACGCATCAGGATGGTCGAAATTAGGCTTTCCACTTGAAGTGTAATTCGTTTTTGGTTGTTCTGGCAGGTAATATGAATCCATATGGAGCAAGCACGAAGACGGGCTGTTCACATGTTTCATCACTTTTCTTGCAAAAGTTGTTTTACCTGAGCCTGAGCCCCCTGCGATACCGATGAGAAAAATTTTGTCCATAGCGGATGGAAAAACTAGCAGAAAAGTTTCCATTAGACTAAGAAAACATCGGGAAATGTAAATTTTTTATCCTCCCCTCGTGGATCTTTTATTGTATATAGGCATTTTTAAAGGATTTTTATGGATAATTTTTGGGTTGTTACACTCTTTCATCTTGAGCTCTCTCAAGAGGGACTAGAAGAACTTCAGGCCAGCGCCTTGAATGATTATGATGCAGCAGGAATTGAAGAGTACTCTCTTAGCGAAGCTGAGGTGGATGAAATTTTAGGAATGCGCTCTTATTCAGGTGGTGATCTTCCGCAAGAAGTACTTGATGAGGTGGATGAGGTTGTTCTAGGCAGGGCCCATCATTATCGCTTTTATTTTGAATCACAAACGAATGCTGAAAATTTTAAAACACACTCTGCTGGCTCACTTCTTTGTGAAGCTCAGGTTGAACTCGCTAAAAATGAAGATTGGAATGCGGAGTGGAGAAAGCATTACTCCCCCATTAAAGTTAGCGATGAGCTGGAAATTATTCCCTCATGGCTTGAGGATTATCAGAGCAAGGCCCGCCACCAGCTCTTCATTTATCCAGGTCAAGGTTTTGGGACAGGTTCACATGAAACAACATTCCTATGCTTAAAATTATTTTCCAAATATTGTGCTCAAACCAGTATCGATACAGTACTGGATTTTGGTTCAGGCTCAGGTATTTTGGGACTCGCTGCTCTTAAGTTTTATCCAGAAGCGAAGGTTGATTTTTACGATATTGATGCTGAAGCGAATAAGAACTGTTTTCAGAATGCTGAGATTAACCAGCTTACAGACAAAAATTTTAGATTGCTTCTTCCTGAGTACAGAGGTTATCTGCAAGAAAAGTATAATGTGGTTTTTGCCAATATTTTGGAAAATATTCTTCTTTTAGAGTGCAAAGCCCTCGCTCAATATACTGCTAAAGATGGTTATCTTATTGTTTCGGGTTTATTGAACCATCAGGCTGCAGGGATTATTGAAAAATACACAACTCTTTCACTGAAGTTGGTCGAGTCTGTCTCTCAAGGAGACTGGAGTGCCATCATCTTTAAAAAGGTGTAGTGCTGTGAGAGCAGTTTATTTAAAAGATTTAGCCATAAGTGATCAATACTTACTTAAAGATGAGACCCATCACCATCTCGTTCATGTCGTAAGGATTGAAAATGGAGAAGAAATTCTTCTGTTGGATGGAAAAGGTCAGACTGTTGTGGCCGAGGTGACTTCTTTTAATAAAAAAGAAGTTCTCCTTAAAAAAATCAGCGAGAAATTTGTTTCGCCAGCATATCAGCTTGATGTTGCCCTTGGTGTTCCCAAGAAGGAAGCTTTTGATCTGTGCATGAAACAAGCTTCCGAATTAGGCATCGGAACTGTTTATCTCGTGAGGAGCAATTACTCCCAAATGAAAGTCCCTGAAAGTGAGCGAATTGAAAAGTTACTAGTCTCAGGGCTTGAGCAGTCTAATTCACCATATTTGACTCTGTTTTCAGAGGTGGGATTTAAAGAAATAGATTACTCGAAATACCACTCAGTTGTGCTTCTGGATTCCCAGAATAATGTTGAGTCAGCCTCTTTTGTTAAAGGTAAAATCCTGCTGATCGTTGGACCTGAAGGTGGATTTTCTCCGGAAGAATTTCAGTTTTTTGAATCGATCCCACAACTTGTTCGACTAAACCTTCCTACTCCGATTATGAGGACGCCAACGGCCTTAAGTTGTGGAACAGGTATTGTACTTCAAAGATTGATGGATTGATTTAGGTGTGAGAACCTTAAAAGAAAAAGGAACTTTTATGAACCTTGAGCCAGTAAATGGCAATAATAAGCCAGCTGTGAATGTGGATGATCTCTTTGATGATTTAGATTTTAAGCCTATTACTAGTGGACTTGGTTTTCATCATAAGGGCAATAATCCCAAGCCTGCTTTTACGGATAGAGTTACTCCACAAGCGGCAACCTCAACTCCGACTCCCGTAAACACTGCTCAAGCTTTGAAGCAGTCGACAAATGGTGAAGTTTATCAAAACGATCTATCAGCTTTTTACAACAACAGTGCAGTTGCTCAGTTAAAAACAAGTTTGAGTGAGCAGCAAACAACTCCTATAGAAATGATCGAAAAGAAATTCAAAACAGCGACAAGCATTAATCGCTTTTGGGCTTATTTGGCCGACCTTGTGTTTATTTCTTCTCTACTATCAGTTGTTGTTATTGTTATGGCGCGTATGATTCATATGGATGTCGTTTCTGCTTGGTCAAATTACCCTCAAGAAATTACTCCGCTAGTTATTTCACTCTTTGTTGGTTTCTATATGATGTATTTTTCAATTTTTGATAAATACCCAGGTGCCAGTATTGGAAAGTCACTTTTCAATCTTAAAGTGGTTAAGAAAGGTGATCAAAAACCATTAACATTTTCAGAATTATTCTTGAGAAGCTTTGTGACATTGGCCGGTTTTTTGAGCTTTGGTCTTTTCTCATATTTTGATCTTCAGAATAAAATGACTTCATCTGAAGTCGTGAAGGTTAAGTAAGATGTTTAGCAAAGAATTAGAAAAATTTCTGAATGAGAATAAAGGTAAAAAGATAGTTTTTACCAATGGGTGTTTCGATATTCTTCACAAAGGCCATGTCTCTTATTTGAATGAAGCCAAAAAACTGGGTGACCTTCTTGTTATTGGACTTAACTCAGATGCATCTGTGAAAAGATTAAAAGGTCCAGAGAGACCAATTAATAATGAAACTGATCGTCAGTTTGTGATGAAGAATTTAAAGGCCGTTGATTTTGTCGAAATCTTTGAAGAAGACACGCCATTAAATTTGATTCTCACAGTGAAACCACAGGTTTTAGTGAAAGGCGGAGACTGGAAAATTGAGCAAATAGTAGGAGGTAAGGAAGTTATCGCCAATGGCGGTGATGTCTTTTCTCTTAATTTTGTTGATGGTTACTCCACCACATCTATCATTACCAAAATTCAAAATAACTAATATAAGCCCCTGTAAACTGGGGATTTTTTATTTTTCTTAAGAGAATTCCGATAAAAATCATCAAGTAAATACCTGATTCGTTCGATAGGTTATTGAGCTGTTCTGCATTGTGCAGGAGTAGCGTTAATGATTCTTGAAAAGGAGTACGTTGATGGGCTTAAGAATCAACACCAACACTGCATCCCAAGAGGTGCAAAGAAACTTAAAGGCAACCACTTCCAAACAGGAAGCTGAGTTTGCCAAGCTTTCAAGCGGTAAGCGAATTACTAAATCTGCAGATGATGCTGCCGGTTTGGCGATCGCCAAAAAGATTGAAGCTGAAACCAGAGGTCTGAAGGTCGCAGGCCGAAATGCCAATGACGCCATTTCCATGGTGCAAGTTGCAGAGGGAGGACTGAACGAAACAAGTAACATTCTTACTCGTCTTCGTGAATTATCCGTTCAAGCTGCTTCTGACACAATTGGGGAGGCCGAAAGAGGCTATCTATCGATGGAGTATGAGCAACTCGTACAAGAGTCTGATCGTATTTCAAAGACGACCAACTTTAACGGAATCTCACTCTTAAATGGAGAGGGAGAGACGTTGGATTTCCAAGTGGGGACTAAGGCCGGTGATGATCACAAGATCTCATTTGAGCCTTCTCAAGCAGATGCATCTGCAGAGACTCTCGGTATCGGAGGAACGTCTATTCGTTCCAAAGGTGACGCTAGAGAGAACTTGCAGGTTCTAGACAGTGCCATTCAGAAAGTGAGTGGTTATCGAGCCAATTTCGGTTCGATTCAATCGAGACTTCAATCGACTATCAATAACCTTGATGTGTCGTTGGTTAACCAAGAAGCTGCTCGTTCTCGAATTGAGGATGTGGATGTTGCAGAATCAACTGCAAGATTGGCATCTGTTCAAATTCAGAATGCAGCTGGTGTGGCGACTCTCGGTCAGGCCAATCAGCTTGGTAGTGGAGCGCTTAGATTAATTGGTTAATGATAAGTTTGCGTTAACTTAAGCCCATATCTTGGGGAAGCAATTCCCCAAGATATTTTTGGAGAAGTTCTTGGCCACGGAAGTGAAATTAACAAAAATAAAAGAAGCCTCTGTTATTTTGAATTTATTAAACAGTTCAAAAGATACACAGGATGATGTTTTTGTTTGGAAGCTCGTCGCGGGCGAGGAATATTTAGGGCAAGTTAGAATTGAGTCTGTCAGTAAGTCGAGAAAAGATTTCTGTATTGTTCCTGTGAGTAATCATGAGCGTTCAGTTCAGAATCTTCTTATTAATCAAAGTCATATTGATTTCTTCATTCCCAACTCATCACTTCTTTTACGTTGCCAGTTAAAGAAGAGCGAAGCACCAGAGAGGTATTACCTCCATTTTCCTAAAATCGTAGCACAAGTCGATCGTCGAAGCGGTTTAAGAACATCAGCATTAGAAACTAATGATGTTGTCGTTAACTTTTCATCAAAGGCTGAACGGGGACAAGTACAGCAGTTTTCTAAAAGTTGCTTTGATATAAGCAGTGGTGGATTTTCATTTTATGTTTCAAAACTCGAGAAAAAATTCTTTAACCCCGGTGAGATGCTCGATGATTTAAGAATCAAAACACACCATTGGGATATTCAGGTAGAAGCACAGTTGATCCTGACTAAAGAGATCGAGCCTGATGAGTATAACGGATTAGGCTATAAAGCGTGGAGAATCAACTGTCGTTTTAAGAACTTAGATCAAGTCAGTCGCAGGCACTTGGACAGGTTTATTTTAGAGAGGATAAAAGATGATCTTCATGTTATAAATGCTTAGATGAAGATTGCTACCATTTCTGATGTCCATATTAAGTCGCCTAACGATGAAGCTGAAAAGCTCCTGTTAAATTTTTTAACTCATCCTAAGGTTATATCAAGTGATTATGTTGCCCTCTTGGGTGATATCTTTGATCTTATGTGTGGTCCTCATGATGTTTATCTGGATCAATTTAAATCTGTCTTCAGTGCAATCGATGAACTTCAAAAAAAAGGCGTAAAAGTCATATTTATTGAAGGAAATCATGATGTTCATTTAAAGAAGTTGTTTGAGAAGTTTTGGAAGAAGAATGAGGTCACACTGACCCAAAATACTGTTGAGTTGAGAGATGGAGAAATTCGTTATTATCTTTCTCATGGAGATGATCACGAAGTTGATAATCATTCATACCAGAGGTACAAAAAAATTATTTTCTCAACTCCTCTGCGTTTTGTGGCGAACTACCTGATGCCGTATGCTGTTTTAGAATATATCGGCAGACGAGCGTCCAAGCAGTCTCGTAAAAAAGGTTCGAGAACTTTTAATGCAGAATTAGTAAAAACAAGATTCAGGCAAGGGGTAGAGGTAACCAATCCTCACGCAGATATTATTATCGGTGGCCACTCACATGTTAAAGATGAATACCAGCTGAAGTCTGGGGCTATTTACCTTAATAATGGTTATGCCCCACGTGAAAAAAAATTTATCTATATTGATGGCCTAAACTACGAGTTCGTTTCACTGTAGATTGACCATTGCTCTGACTTCATTCGTGATATGTTTTCCTTGCAGTACCTTTACGATGGATTCAGTTCTTGTCAGTTCATTCGTTTCCTGTGTTTGCTTTTCAACAACAATAAGATTAGCCGCGAACTGAGCAATCTGTGGAAGATGGGTAATGGCAATCACTTGCCCCTGATCGGCCACTTCTTTGAGAGCTTTTCCAATGGTAATCGCTGTCTCTCCCCCTATTCCTGTATCAATTTCATCAAAGAGGAAAACACCAATAGAGTCATAACGAGAGAGTACCTGCCTGAGCGCTAGAAGAATTCGAGAAAGTTCCCCTCCAGAAGCGACATCCTTAATCTTAAAATACCCCTCACCTTTGTTGGTTTCTGCTAAGAATTGAATTTTAGATTTACCTGCTTCCTGGAACTCGTTGGTTAATTCAATTTTAAGTTCAACCGTTGCTCCAGACATATTGAGACTTCTAATCTTTTTGGTCAGCTCACCTGCTAGCTTAGGCGCCATTTTCTCTCGTACCTGATGAAGTTTTTGAGCGAGGCCTTCTAGATTTTTACAAACAATATCCTTTCTCTTGGTGACTTCGTTGAGGTCAATATCAAGTTCTTCTAATTGGCTTTTTTCTTTTAAAAAATCAATCTGAGCTTGTAGGATACCTTCAACAGAACCGGAGAATTTCTTTTTTACTCGTTGATAGAAGTCGAGTCTCTCTAATGCCTCTTCATATTCATTAGGATCAATTTCAAGATCAAGCTTAGAATTAAGTTCCTGTTGAATGGAGTTTAACTCTTCATCAATAGTGATTATCTTTTCTGTTAGCTCAGCTAATTGATCACCATTCTTAAGAACTAGGTGGCTTAGCGATTTAATTAGTGACTGAAGGCCTGGTATGCCATCAGTTCCATCAAAGATCTCTTCTACTTGTCCTTTAAGCCTTTGAGATTTTTCGAGGTTTTGAAAAACATTCTTCTTACGAATCAGTTCTTCTTCATCCTGGGAGGAAGGATTAAGGCGAGTAATCTCATCGAGCTGGTAGTTCAAATAGTCGAGTCTTTGATGACGCTTTTCTTGAGATTCCTCAAGTTCCTTTATCATTCGCTGAATTGATTTATGTTCTATAAAGTTTTTTTGATAATCAGCAACCAATTCTTCATTTTTTGAGAATTGATCGAGGATGCTTAACTGATACTGATCAGAAAGAAGTTTCTGGTTATCAAACTGTCCAACTACATCAATGCACATATTCGCAAAATTAGCTAATACCGAAACCGTGCAGGACTGATGATTAATATAGTTCTTAGTAGTGCCATTTTTTGAGATAAGGCGTTTAATAATGATCTCATTGTCTTCAATGAGGTAACCTTCCAGCTGGAAATGCTTATGGATTTTCTCATCCTGACAAATGAATCTTGCTTCAACACAAGCGGTATCAGTATCTTTACGGACAATCTTTTTATCAGCTCTGCCACCTAGAATAAGACCTAAGGCATCTAATACAAGACTTTTCCCGGAGCCGGTTTCGCCTACAATCGCATTCAATCCCTGTTCAAATTCGATGGATTGATTCTTGAAAGTGGCAAAATTTTGGATAACTAGAGTTTTTAAATAGAACAGATGGGCCATAAATTCATCCTTATCATTAAATGATACGGAAAATTTACGCACGCGCAAGTGTTTTTACGTAAAATTTCCGTACTTTTAAAAAAAGCTGAACTTTTCTCTAATAGTATCGAAGTAAAGTCTTTGAGGATTTTGAATAAGCGAGACTTTTTTCATCTTTGAATGGTTGATAATGACTTCGTCGTTTTCTTCAACGGTGAAGGCAACTTGACCATCAACAGTTAAAGTCAGCGAGTGGTAAGGAGGAATAGGCTTTAACTTAACAGGGGCCTTATCAGGAATAACAAAAGGTCTGTGAGTTAGAGAGTGTGGGCAAATGGGAGAGAGAATAAGGCTTTTCACATCTGGATGAACAATAGGACCGCCTGCCGCCATAGAGTAAGCAGTAGAGCCCATTGGCGTAGAGATAATAATCCCGTCACCTGCTATATTATAAATATGCTCAAGGCCCAGTTCTGCACGCAGGTAAATCATACGGGCAATGTCGTTTTTGGCCACAACCGCATCATTGAAAAAATAGTCTGAAAAAACTGTCTTCTCGTTGCGTTTAACACAAACATGAAATAGCGGTTTTTGAGTTACATTGAAGTTACCATTGAGAATATCACCAAGATGATCGAAGTATTCGTTCTTGTTATACTCTGTAATAAAACCAAGGCGACCGAGATTAATTCCTAGCACTGGAATTTTGGAGTGAATCCGACGGCATACACCAATAAGAGTTCCATCTCCACCTAAAGAGAACATCAGATCAACGTTCTTGTGAAACTCTGTAGAGCTCCAGAAATGAAGTCCTTGTGTTGTCTTGTTTTTAAAAAATTTTTGAACACGCTGCTGGTCTTCGGCCCTGAAAATAACCTGAACTTTTCTTCTCATCAGCCAAGCACATAAATTGGGAAGGATATTATAAAACTCAGGAGTTGAGTTTGGTTTGAGGGTAATTCCAACTTTTTTAATGACGGCTTTTTTCATGCTTTACTCAATCATTTGTTTCATGGCCTCATCCAAATCTTGGAATGGCTTATTAAGCAAGCGGCACTGATAAGAGCTGGCCTTGCTTAAAACCTGAGGCGAGTTATATGCAGTCATTATAACAAACTTTTGACTAATTTCCTGTGCGGAGTATTTTTTTCTCGATTCCTCGATGACATCAAAGCCTGAGATATCCTGTAGCATAAGGTCGCAGATGATCTTGTCATAGTTATTGGCAAAAATCATATCGATGGCGACTTTGCCGCTCGGAGAGGCATCTACTTTGAATCCCTTCCTCTCAAAAAGCTTCTGAAGGGACTTTAATATAAGGATTTCGTCTTCAATGATCAGCAAATGTTTCATGGATAGGTACAGTTAGTTTAAAGGTAGCTCCACCGGTCGCAGATGGGCAGAACTCAAGGTTCCCTCCCATTTTTACGGCAAGATTACGGGATAAGACAAGACCTAATCCGGTCCCTTGAGGTTTAGTCGTAAAAAATGGTTTAAAGAGCTGAGAAGCCTGATCCTGATGAATACCAGGACCATTATCAGAAATTTCAATTGATAAGAAACCGTCTACGGGTGACACGAGGAGAGAAATTTCTCCCTTCTGACCAGTGTAAGTGCTTTTGATGGACTGTGATGCATTGATCAGAAGATTAAAAATGATCTGCACCATAAATATGAGTGGAACATTTATTAATAAATCTTGTGACTCGTCGAGATATTGGAGTGATTTTTTTATATCTCGCACTTCACTTTTGGCCAACACTAAAGCTTCATCAATAATCTTCTGGATACTGGTAGGCCTTGCTTCAGACTGATCTTGATAAAGGCTTGAGAAATTTTCCATAATAATCTGGCAGCGATTAATATTTTTCTCAATTTCAGTCATCATCTCTAGCGAATCATCACTTACTTCAAGAGTAGAGAAAATTTGTGATCCCAGTTTGAGGCCAAAAAGCGGATTGCTTAGTTCGTGCCTTAAGGTGTTTAACAATTCCCCGAGAAGAGAGATTCTTTGAAAGTGAAAAAGATCAAAGGCATAATGTCTTAATTCGTGGCTATCAAAAAAATCAATTTTAAAGTTGTTACCTATGTTCTTACTATAGATCACATCTTGTTGCTGGAGCTCAGAGTGGAAAAGATTGTTGTTAAAGTTAGCACCGCTTCTTTGATCAGTTAGTTTTACGGGAAGTGGAAAATCTTTAAGACAAAGTCTTAACTCTGAAACCTTGGTGTTTGAAAACTCTTGATCAACTAATCGATCAAAATAAGGTTGAAGCAGATCAATACAAGTTTCAAATAATTCAATTTCGTTCTTCGAGTAACTTAAAAAGTCATGTCTGGAAACAATTGAAATAAGTGAGTATTTCTTGGAGGTAAACTCTTTGGCCAAAAAGCTTCCGTTAAAAGGAAGGTTTACTTCTGGAAAGTTTTCAGTAGTAAAAGATTTAATTTTAGATTTTTTAACAGAGTTAAAAAGAGAATTAAAAACTTTTACATTAAGCAGTTCACTGACATCAGAATCACGCCAGATAGTACCGAGTAAACTGGCCTGGGTTTGTCCCTTAATATGAAGGACAAGCAGTGATGATTGAAAAGTTTGCAGAAAAGGGACGTTAAGAATATTTTCGACAAGACTGGAGAGACTATGGCTTCCGGAAGAAATCGAGTTGATAGACTTAATGATTTCATCCCAAGATTCTCTTAGGTTTGTCTGATTCGTTTCTTGGGCAAACAGTTTTTTCTCAACATTATGAAAAGATTTTAGTGGCTGAGTAAAGTCAATCGCTTCAACCTCAGTTTTTGGCAATGCCGAGCTATTGAGAAAACTCAGAATGTTTTTCTTAAAATAAGGAAGAACAGTTGAGTGGCCATGACTTGTGATAACGAGCTTATTATCTTTTAAGCAAATGGATTGAGAGCATTTGTTAACAGGAGAAAAGTGAAAATGCTCTAACTCATTTCCAAGGGCTGAGATAATTTCTGGATCAAGATAAATATCTACTTTTATCTTTTCTTTTTCAATAAGGGGATTAGATTGATTTTCCACTGAGTTAAGTTATCTTTTAATTCATACTTAATCAATTCATCTAATGCTGTCCAATCCGATTTTAGAAAGGCCTGATTGATCCCCTTCATAATAAAAAGCAATGAAATGTGCGAAGACTTAAACTCAGGCTCCGTCATGTTATGATATTTTGTCGTTAGAGTAGATATCTCAACGAATGAAGAAATATTTGTGGTGAGAAGACCTAGCTGGTGGTTTCTTTCAAGCGGAGTTAAAGAACCAAAAGGAATGTCTTGTTGAATCCAAGAAGAAATAACATTAAGAATATCTTCCACGAGCTCAACGGAAGATTTTGAAAGTGACTCAGTACTTTGATCTAACATCATTTGAAACTCCATCCATGGGTTTATTTGATGCTAACCTCATTTTTAGTCAATGTCACAGTAAATAATTCTTTTAGGGCTTCCAGCGTTTGGTAGAACTCAACATAGAGTAAGTAGCGATCTTCACTGGCCTCAACCGGGTGTGAGAAGTCGATTGCTTTTATCTTAAGCTGGAAAAAACGATACAAGGGATTAAACCATAGATGTGTGCTGGCAAAATGGTCGAGCGTTTTTTGAGCATCTAAAATTTTACTAAGGGAATCCTGGATTTTAGTGAGGTTAGAATTCGTCTTACCAAACTCTTCATAAATAACTCTGGCTTCTCTCGTGGCAAGATAATGAAGCTCACTAATCTTGAGACAAGATTCGTGAATATTTTTGAACTGTTCAGTATAGAGCTGATTCAAATGAGCAAAACCAACTTCTGTTTCAACCAGACCTAGAAGATAGCTCCAAAGAACGAAGAATGCCTGATAGGTGGCATAGATATAATCACTTTGATTAATGGCCTTGAGATAAAGACCACCCGTTGTTAATTCCGTCTGATAAACAGAGTAGCTCGATAATGAAAGTGGAACTTGTGGAGTAAGAGCAAAATTAAAAATTGGCTCGAGTCTTTTGGCCTGTAAAGCTTCTTGATGAGTCGTCACATAGAGATGATCCTCTCCATAGGGAAGAAGATTAGTTCCAGTAAATGCGGAAGCTGCAAAAATGCAGCGGGAGCCTGCTTCACAGAGTTTGATCGCCTCAATGGTAGCTGGACCGAAGTAGAGTGTATTTTCTTGTGATTCAAGATAATCAACTTCGTCAATACTTGAAAACTCGAGATGCGGATAAGACTTTTTAAGATTTGAAGTTAGTTCTGTTAATTCCTGAAAACTAAAAAAAGTAGGTTTGAAGTGACCAAAGACTATTTTCTTCGTTTGTCCCCAGCGAGAAGGTACCAAAGTTTTAGGAAGTCCTAATACTCCTGCGTAGATGTCCTGCAGATGCAAATTGAGATAGAGTGATTTCTCTCTAATTGTTTCTAGATAGATAGACCAATCATCACGAGAGAGGAAAGGCCCTTTTTTTATTGTTGCATGAACAACTTGAACTAAATGTTCATCAAAATTAAATACAGATAAGTTGAACCACTGATCAAATTGTTTATCAGCAATTTCATGCATGTCGGTGATGATTAATGAGTTTTTAAAAGCACCGAATGCAGAGAGTTTATCCATTGATTCTTTTCGACAGAAAATCGTTATTTCTGCTTCCCGTAAACTGAGAATATGCCTCTCGAGTAGAGAGAAAGTCTCATTGAGGAAGTAACATGAATCAACTTGAGTAATTAAAATTTTTTTCATTTGAGATCGTTAAGGTCGTAACCCTTGATGTTCTCTTTTTGCTGATGAGTTGTTTTAATTTCTTCTTGAACTTCATTTTTAAATTGTTGAAGTTTAACAAGCAGCTGTTCATCAAGCTTTTTAATGTAATCAATCTGTTTATTGAGATGGTTTTTGTTTTCGTCAGAAACGTCTTCCCAAACAATATATGAAGCTACTTGATTGATGATAAACATCAAACGCTCACGGTTCTCTGACATTAAAGCAATTCTTTCTGTCTGAGTATAATCCTCATGGATCATTTTCTCAGTTAGTTCGATGGCCTTAATAAGATACTCTTGTAGTAATTCGATAAATTTTTCCATTAGGCACTCTTCGCTTGATTTTTAAGACTCTTAACTGCTTCCGTCCAACCTTCATAAAGAGTGTTGAGAACTTTTAAGCAGCCATTAAGATGAGTTGCATCCAGCTTCATATTGGCCTGAGTACTGGCGTAAAGAATATAGTCATAAAGAGAAGCAAGTTCTTTTGCGACATCTCCACCAACTTCAAAATCAAGAGAGTTGGAAAGTTCTACGATAATGTCTTGAAGCTTTCCAATATGTTCACCTTTTCGAGGTAAATTATTTTCTTCAATCGCTTCAATGCCTTTTTTACAATGTTTGATGGCTGCTTGATAAAGCATAAGAAGAATTTGCTCTTTGCTTGCAGTTTCAACAGAAGTTTTTTTGTAGGCGCCTAATCCGTAGCTCATTTATATCCTCCTAATATCTATCCTAGTTGTTGTATGGGACTCATTGATGCGCCTAACCCGGCGAGCCCTGAACCCTGTGCTCTAATCTTGGACATGGTTTCTTCAAGACGAGCGAATTTGGCTTTCAGAATTTCTTCTTTCTGTGCAATCACTCTATGTCTGTTAGAAATCTGTCTGTCGATCTGATTAATCTGGCTATCTAAACCATTTTTCCTTGTGACAAGCACACCACTTGGTGGTGCAAGTAAATCACGGGCAGTTGCATCTAGCAGATCAATGAATCCGTCAGTCTTTCCGTTCTTCTTGTCGTAAGTTCCTGTCAGTGCTTCTGATACGGATTTATAGTCTGTGGCCAGAGCGTTTTCAAATTTGGCCTGATCGAAACCAAGAAGACCATCACGTTGGAAGGTAACTCCCAAATCTCCTAATCTCATATTTCCTTTACTCGTTTTAATAGGAGTAAAGATTGCTCCTCTGATTCTTGATTCAATTTGAGTCAGAGTGAGATCTCCCCCGAGAGTCTGAGAAGTATCAGATGCTTCGTTGAGAGTGTTTTGTTCTTTAATAAACTTTAAAATGTTATTCAGGGAACCAACGAGTCCATTAACTTTGCCCCCGATCTTGGCAACGTCTTCTTTGATTTCAAGTCCAATCTCTTGGCCAGGATTTGCTTTATTGAGATCAATCACAACACCTGGAAGGAGATCAGTAACTCTGTTAGAAGGGACTTCGATTTCAAATCCGTCGAGCTTGATTTTAGCATCTTGAGCAGGACGTTCTTTTTCAAAAACGATATCGGTTTCACCATCTACTAGATAGAGGTAAGGGAATTCGGCCTTGTTTTCATCACCAGTTTCAGTAAGTGAAACAATAAGCCTCCATGGCTCATCGCTGCCTTTACCGTCATTAACAACGTTGGCGCGAATACCTAATTCTGTATCTGCATTAATGAGTTTTGCAATTCCTGAGAGAGTAGCGTTCTTTTCATCGACGTAGATTTCTTTTTTATCGCCATTGGGAAGAACTGCTTTGATATAGCCGACACCGACATAAGTTTTGTCTTTGTCTTCTACACCATTGGTGATAGCAGAAGATTTTTGTGCGAGCTGCATGACTTCTATTTGATATTTTCCAGGTTCGGCAATGTTCTTATCTACTGAGACAGAGATTTCTTTATGATCTCCCTTCTCAACAGAAAGTTCTCGCAAACTTCTTTGACCTTTGTTTTTTAGAATTTCTCCACGAGCGGCTTCGACAAGACCTCTGAGCTGACCTAAGAGAGCTTTTTTATTTTCAATCTTAGACTTTCTCATTTCCATCTGATTAATAGGAATCTTCTCACCTTCAACGATCTGTTGAACGATGTCCTTAGGAAGACCTGAATTGATGGAGCCGAAGGAGATCCCCAATGCTTTCCTCCTGAAAGTCGATTTGGGAAGAGAACTCATCATGAATTCTCCCATGCTTTAGATTAGCATAGGAGTTAGTAGGTGCAAGTGGGTAGAAAGTGAGCTACCATTAGACGGGTAAACAAGAAGGAAGGGAGGATGAGGTGAACAACTCCTTCCCCCCTTCAAGTGTAGTCTAAAGGAAGGCTTTAAAACCTTACTGTTCTTATCGGGAAATATGATTAAAACTTTAGAAAAAAGATCAACTATTTTCATAGAGAAGTCTAAGTTCTTTATTTCTAGGCTGTTATTGTATTTTGGCTTCATGCTATTGCCGGTATGGATTCAGAAATCGGTCGAGCTAAGTCTTTTTACCCAATCCATGATGATGTTCTGTTACCTGCTTTTTATGGGCGGGCAATGGTACTTATTAGGTAAAGAAGTTGACCATAGACTTCGTATTTATTTCCGAGCGAACTCTACTGTTGATCGGATTTTATATCGCCTGATCATTGGCCATGGTTTGATGATTCTTCTCTTTAATGTCATGAGCTTTATTCCGAGTGAAGTTGTCAGACATTTCTTCTGGGCCTTTTTTATTATACTGGGGCTTTTTTATTCATGGCCGACCCGAGGAAAGATTATTGAAGAATCGGTGACGACTCAATTCACGGAGTACAAGTATTTGGACTCCTTTGAGAAAACTGTTCTGGTTTTGGTCTTTATTATGTTCTTGGTGAGTATGCCAAGTTTTCCCTTTATCTCTAATCTGGAAACTTACAAGTTAGTTGTTGATCCGGAAGAGAAGATGAACACTCAGCTGTGGAATTTCCTGGAAATTAATTTTCTTCCTTTTAGACGCTTTCCCCATTTAGTGAATCTTGGCTGGAGCATGCATTTCTACTTTGTAGGAATTGTGTTCTACCTGCTGGCCTTCTATGGAATCATGCGTTTTATGATTTCACGCAGACTTTCCATTTTGGGTCTGTTTGCAGTGATATCAACTTGGTCATTCTCTATTTTTCTCAAAAAAGATGCTTTCTTCTGTATTTCAACGATGTTCTCCGTGCTGTGGGTATGGGGAGTACTTTGGTGTGCTAAGTCGGCCACTTATCGCTCAGGTTTAATGTTTGGATTGCTCTGCTACTTTGGAGTTGTTCTTAACTTCAACTACTTTTTCTTATTTCCGATTGGACTGGCCTTGCTTTATTTCCTTATCCTTAAGAAAGATCATACACAGTGGTATCGAACACAGTTTGTGAAGTATACCTCACTCGGTATGTTCTTAATCTTGATTACGCTTATTACTCATGTAGATTTGAATTTTTTCAGTCACTCAATGAGCTCACATGAATTCTTGAATTACTTCAAGGTGGTTTTTGAGCGAAAGGCCTTCTTCTCACTTTCTATTATTGGATTATTCTTCCTGCTGCTATTGTTTATTTTCCCGCAATGGAAGAAGTTCAATGGCCTGATGATCGACCAACTTTGCTTAAAAGAATTCGCCTTACTGGTTTCCATTCTTATTTTATCCGGACTGTTTATTGAGAAGGATTTGATTCGTGGCCTGGGGATGCTGTGGCTGTTTGCTTTCTTTAGTGTACTGCCTTTAGAAGGAGTTTTTCAGGCCTTGAGCAGAGTAAGATCGCGCAGAAATTTTATCTACGCCGTTTATATTATTGTCTGCCTACTTGATTCTCACTTTGAGGGACGAGTTCGTATACTTTATAACTTCTATCAATCTCCACCGGATATTGTTGATCTAAAGAGTCGTGAGTAGACACATAAAATCTTAAAATTAATGGCTTTTTGCGAAATTCTTTTGCAGTGGGTTCTCTATTTTTGCTAGAATTTAGGTAACTGAAAGGAATGATTCCTTTCAAGGCAATCAAGGAGGACTGTTTGTACAAGGCACCCCTAACCGCCACCGTCTTTAAGGATTTTTCATCCTATTATCAGCAACTCCAATCTCCAATGAATCCTGCTAATGCAGCGTCACCGTTTGTGTACGTTGACTCATCTAGCATTAAGTTGGTAACAGGCGTTGTTGAAGAGGAAGGACCTGATGGGATTTTCGCTCTCTCATTGGCCGAAGATGGATTTGTGGAAATGCTCTCCTTTTCTGAAGCTGGTTGATAGAATTTGGGGATAACTTTCCGTAACTTCCCTAAAAAATATTGACACAGCTCCGCAGCGAATAAGCCAAGTTGTGGAGATTTATGGTTTTTTTCCTTCTTTTGGAGGAGAAAAACCATAAAATTGATTGTGGATAACTGAAGGGATTTTGTGGATAAACTATTTCCAAATAACGAAAAATTCATCGATTTGATGTCTGCATCTCTACCAAAACTTGATCAAATCATCACACATCAAATGGATCACGCTCGTGTTTATCTTAAAGAAGATGGTTCACCAGTTACTGATTTAGATCTCGCCATTTCAGAACAATTGGAATTAATCGCACATACTCAGCAGTTTCATTTTTATTCAGAGGAAAAACCGAGTGATTGGAAATTTCCGATGATGATGGTGGATCCTATTGATGGAACGAAAGAATTTATTGCAGGTCGAGACGAATGGGTTGTTTCGGTCGCACTACTTGAAGATGAATTTCTTCGTGGGCAAGGTTGGATTTATAATCCTCTTAGGAAAAAAATCTATCAATCTGCCTCTAATTTTAAATTTAAAGAAAAGAAAACTTATCATGGAGAGGCTTCCCGCACAGAATGGGCAAAAGGCTATTTTCAAGAGAAGTTTGATTGTTTCACCATGTCTCCTATGGGCAGCATCGCCCATAAACTAGGTCGACTTTCACACGGTGAAATTGATTTTGTCGTCAGTATGCATCCTAAGAACTTGTGGGATATTGCTGCTGGCACTTTATTATGCCAGCAAGCAGGATTGAAATTTTATGAGGCTGGTGTAGAGGTCAAAGAATTCAAATTGAAATTCAATGGGCCTCTTATTTGGTGCCACGAGGAGCTTTACCCGAAGCTTTCAGCGCATTTTTGCTAGAGGGACAAATATCTTTCAGTACACATAGATCACACTGGGGACGTCTTGCAATACACATTCGGCGTCCTAGAAAAATGAGCAGGTGAGAAATCTCTGTCCAAACTTCGTTGGGAAAGAGCTTCATCATTTCCTCTTCGATTTTAACAGGATCACTTTCTTTGGTTAGCCCTAAAAGGTTCGTCGTTCTTTTAACGTGGGTATCTACCACGATACCAGTGTTGATGTTGAAAGCATTACCCAGAACAACGTTAGCGGTCTTTCTGCCAACACCGGCCAGTGAGCTGAGTTCATCCACACTTCTAGGTACTTCATTATTAAAATCATTCACCAGACTCAGAGCACAGCTTTTAAGGGATTTGGCCTTATTTCGAAAGAAGTTAATCGACTTAATGGCTTCCTCAATATCTTCCAGTGGTGCATTCCCCAGTTTCTTAGGTGTAGGGTACTTTTTGAAAAGCGCTGGAGTGACTATATTTACTCGCACGTCAGTGCATTGAGCAGACAGAATGGTAGCCACTAATAATTCAAAGGGATTAGAGTGGTTAAGCTCACAATGAGCATCGGGATAGAGCTCTTTTAAGCGCTCGTAAACAATTTTGGCCTTATCTATTTTTTTCATAGTGCTAGCATAGCAAAATGGCCTTCCTCTCTCAATCCTGCTATGAAGAGATATGGGAAATTTTAAAGTTAAAGACCATTATTACCAAAAAGCGAAGCAGGAAAACTTTCTAGCTCGATCTATTTATAAGCTCGAAGAGATTGATCAGAAATATAAAGTGCTTAAAGCTGGCATGAAGGTCGTTGATTTTGGTTATTATCCTGGTTCTTGGATTCAATACACTAGCCGAGTGATCGGGGACAACGGGATCGTTGTTGGAATCGATATTCAGGAAGTAAATAAAAAACTTTCAGGCGTCAAAAACGTCAGAGTTTATCAGCAGAGTATTTTTGATGTTACCGACCTCACCCAACTTGGTGTAGAGGATCAGTTTGATGTTGTCCTCTCTGATATGGCACCATCGACCACTGGAATTAAAACAGTGGATCAGGCCCGTAGTCTTGATCTGGTGGAGTCTGTTTTCGGAGTGTTGCCTCGATTCCTGCGCCCAGGCGGAAATTTTGTGATCAAAGTTTTTGATTCGCAAAGTGCTCAGGATTATCTCAAGTCTCAAAAAAATCTCTTCGGCGAATTTCATTTTTTGAAACCAAAGTCTACTAGAAGTGTCAGTAAAGAATTTTTTGTCATTGGGAAGAACTTTAAGGCATAATTTCTGTTATGTTTCTTCGCAAAACCAATATGA
>CALHBF010000029.1 GCA_937931205.1 uncultured Bacteriovoracaceae bacterium | reverse complement strand
CCGGTTTAAAATCAGACTTCGGATCTTTAGAGTTAGAAGTCATCATAATAATCGTATTCTTAAAGTTGATCGTTCTTCCCTTATTATCAGTCAGACGTCCATCATCAAGAATCTGTAACAGAATATCTGCAAAGTCTGGATGGGCCTTCTCGATCTCATCAAAAAGAATCACTGAATAAGGTTTGCGTCTTACTGCTTCAGTTAAAACACCACCCTCTTCATAACCCACATAGCCCGCAGGAGCACCAATAAGTTTGGCCACCGAGTGTTTCTCAGAAAACTCAGAGAGGTCGAGCCTTATCATATTCTCTTCATTATCAAAGAGATATTGAGTCAATGCTTTCGCCGTCTCTGTCTTACCTACACCGGTAGGCCCTAGAAGTAAGAAAGAGCCCATCGGACGAGTCTCATCCGAGAGACCTGCATAAGAAGCAATTAGCGTTTCAGAAATTTCATGAAGCGCATCTTCTTGTCCAAAGACTCTTGAATTTAGGAAACCTTCCAGTTGCAGAATAGAGTCTTGTTTGGACTTTAAGATTTTTTCAACTGGAATTCCCGTCTGTCTGGCAATGACTTCAGCAATATGCTTTTTACCAAGAATCCAGTCGTGCTCAAACCCTTCAAGCTCTTTTTGAGTACTTGGGATCATCATGTACTTGATCTTCGAAGCTTCTTCGTAGTTCTGATTGCGTTCGGCCGCTTCAAGCTCAAACTGAAGACGATCAAGTCTGTTTTTAATCTCGGCCACTTTTTTCAAAGAACTAATTTCTTTTTCCCAAGAAGCGCGCCCATCTGCAAATCTCTTTTCAAGAGATTTAATCTCACGTTCTAGATCGGGATCATTTTTATCAATCTGAGCAAGAACTTTTTTCGTTCTTAACTCGGCCTGGAGTTCAACTAGTGAAGCTGGCATCGCTTCTGCGGAAAGTTTCAGTGCACTCGATGCTTCATCAAGAAGATCGATCGCTTTATCCGGCAGATTTTTGTCAGTGATATACTGGTCACTTAAGAAAACAGCATTATAAATAGCATCATCAGAAATCTTAATCCCGTGGTGGGCCTCCATTTTCTGACGAACACCCATAAGAATCTCAACGCTGTCTTCTCGACTTGGCTCATTCACTGGAACCGAACGAAAACGTCTCTCTAAAGCAGGGTCATTTAAAATATACTTCTGATATTCATCAGAAGTGGTTGCACCGATACAATGAAGCTCTCCACGAGCTAGAGCAGGTTTTAGAAGGTTGGCCGCATCCATGGCCCCTTCCGTACGACCAGCTCCCACTAATTGATGGATCTCATCGATAAAAAGAATCACTTGTCCATTTTGTGATTTTACAAATTTAAGTAAGTTCTGAATTCTCTCTTCAAAGTCACCGCGATACTTCGTTCCGGCCATCAATGACCCCAACTCTAACGAATAAACTGTTTTGCCTTTTAAGACATCAGGAACTTCATCACGAATCACTTTTTCTGCCAGCCCTTCAACGATAGCAGTTTTACCCACACCGGCAGGTCCCACTAGCACAGGGTTGTTCTTAGAGCGACGACCTAAGATTTCAATGACTGAACGAATCTCTTTGCTTCGTCCCACTACCGGATCAAGTTTACCGGCCAGTGCCAGCTCATTGAGATTGACTAAGAAAGAAGGGATTTCCACTTCTTCCACTGGTTCACTGAACTTTTGATAATCTACTTTTAAGTTTGGAAAGAACTGAGGTAAGAAAAGCAGTAAATGCTTCTCACCCACTTCTGTTTTCCCCTGTCTGACTGCTTCACTAGAGGCAAGAGTCAACCACTCAGAGAGTTTTGAGCTGGGTCTAATTGACTCTAAAGTCAGTTGCCCCGTTGTTCTTGGGAGTTTACTAATTAAAGATTCAATCTCTGCTTTATTGTCTTTCATCGCCTTAGAGACATAAGAAGACTTATTTAGGACTAAACCTAAAAGTAAATGTTCTGGAGTTAATTCTGTATTTTTATTTTTAAGGGCCTCTGACTGAGCAACATCAAGAGCTCCTAATACCACTTGATCAAACTTATTCATACTAATCCCCCTTCATAAGAAGCTTTAATACCCTAAAGATGGTAATGATCTAATAAGTGTCAAGATTAGTACAAAAAAGTTTTATTAAGGGAGTAATTTGATTCGAAGTTTGCCTTGTTCAAGAACCTTTTCAATCTGATAATCGATTAACCGTCCGGCGAGGGCCTGGGAAAGTTCCTTGATTTGGGCCTTATTCAGCCCTCTTTTCATCACTTGTACTTCATAAATTTGCTCATTATGACAGAGCACCCATTCAAAGCTAAATTTCGTTTCATCTTTAACACGCATGAGCTTGGCCTTGGCAGTCTGAAATACATTTTGATTTGAGAAAACTTGAAAGGTCATGCTCATGAAACGACGATTGATTCCTACTTTTTGACCGACCCTCTCAAGTTCATCAGTATGAACATGATGAATGTATTGATGGCACCAATCATCCTTATCTTTAATCGGACATTGGGCATTGCTGGAACAAGGATAAACTTGATTCCATGTTGAAAGGAGTAGTCGATCTCTGATCAACAGCATCTTTTTAAAGAAATCCTTCGTCCCGGGTTCAAGGAAGACAATATGAGTGGGATTAATTCTCTCAATATAGCGAAGAGTTGTTTCTACTCCCATCTCATTGGCACTGTGGCCAAAGAACATCACAGTCGGTCCATCAACTTGGGAAGGAATATTTTGAATAAGTTCTGAATCAGTAAAAAAGCCATTCCACAAAAGTCGGGCCTGCTTCTTCATCGCTTCGCTTAGCTCAACTTGATAAATTGCTTTAGAGCTATGACTCCAGTTTTTAAAAGCAAATGAAAAAGTCCCTGGTCCTGCTCCCATATCAATGAATGTGGCATTTTTTAACTCATTCACAAACTCTTCCGGAAGCCATTTCAGCACTCCTTCAAATTTAGGAATATTAGTTAATAAATAATAAAGGGTATAGGCCGAGACTAATCTTTCATCATGAAGATAATCAGAGATATTTTCTCTGTTCGTTGTAAACTTAGCAGAGATTTCAGCAATCGCATCAAAGACATCCTGCTCAGATTTAAATTGATGTAAAAGATATGGGAGGCAGTCTTTGATTTCCATTATTTCTCAATTCTATTAGGGTAGTCAGTGATGATGCCATCAACATTCATGGCCTGGACTCTTTTGAGATCTCTCACTTCATTCACTGTCCAAGGTATAACTTTAATTCCTTGCTTTTGGAATCCCTTCACTTTTTCTTTTGTTAAATCCTTAAACCAAGGAGAGAAAACATAAGGCTTAAATCCTAGCTCCTGAATCGTTTTCTCCACTTCAAAATGCCCATACTTGAGGGCCACTAGTCTTACCTTGGGGTATTTCTGATGAATATACTTTAAAACTCTCCAATCAAAACTTTGGATACTAAACTTATCAATAGGTAAAAGCTCAAAGAGTTCTTTAATAACAAGATCACTAAACTCCTGATACTCCGGTTGAAACCCCGATTTTTCATTCTCTAATGTCGATTTAATTTCAATATTGTAAGTGATATCTTTTTTTTCTGTTTTGAGTTTTCTCTCAATTTCAGTAATCACTTTATGAAGTGTTGGTTTAAATGACTTTGTTCTTTTTTGCTCCGGGAAATCGGGATGAGAAAGTGAGCCGCAATCAAATAGCTCTACTTGCTGATAATCCATCTGATAGATATTAAATTCCTTGCCGCTGATCTTTTTTCCTTTCGGATCAAGGCAAATAACTTTATTCATCCAAGGCTCATGACTTAAAATGACTCTCTTATCCTTTGTCACCACCACATCAAATTCTAAAGTAGTAATGGGATAATTGAGTGCGAACTCCATTGCACCAAGAGTATTCTCAGGATAGAGCCCTCTCGCTCCTCGATGCCCTTGCCAATCGAAGGCATAAGCGACATTCACAAAAAGAAAAAATAAAATGTGTATCATTAACGACAACGATAATCTTTTACCAAAATATCTTCAACTTCCAGACAATGAGACATATTTCGAGAAATACTTTTTTGAATTCTCTGACTCAAATCTTGGCAGGTCTGCGTATCTAGCATAATAAGTGCCGTGTCTTCATACTCTCCGATCATTATTCCCTGTAAGAAGCTCTGACAATCAAGCCTTACCTTCTGCTCTACCGATTGCGTAATCAAATGAAAACTTCTCTCCATATCAAGATAATACTTCCAATCATCAACCTTGATTCTGACCGCAAAAGAACTAAAAGAACATGAGAGCACAAGAAGAGTGAAAAAAGCCTTCATCACTTCCCTCCAAGTTAGAGTTTTTAACTTTATCGGAGAGAATCAATATTTTAGATAGGATTACAGAGAGGTAGGAAAAAAAGGCCCCACTTGATGTGGGGCCTTGTGAGTTCAAAAAATTAACGAGACTTGATGTCTTTATACTTGTTTGTAACATCTCCAGTGTAGATCTGACGAGGACGACAGATTTTGAAACCGTCTTGCTCTACCATTTCTTTCCACTGTGCCATCCAGCCTGGAAGACGGCCGATAGCAAACATTACTGTAAACATGTTTGTAGGAATTCCTAGAGCACGGTAAATAATACCAGAGTAGAAATCTACGTTCGGGTAAAGTTTACGAGATACAAAGTACTCATCTTTAAGAGCAACTTCTTCAAGACCTTTCGCGATATCAAGAAGAGGATCCTGAACACCTAGAGTGTTAAGAACTGTATCACATGCAACCTTGATGATTTTTGCACGAGGGTCAAAGTTTTTATAAACACGGTGACCGAATCCCATAAGACGTGAAGAAGAGTTTTTATCTTTAACCTCAGCAAGGAATTGTTTGTAGTCTTTCCCAGAATCTTTGATTTCAGCAAGCATTTCAAGAACTGCTTGGTTTGCTCCACCGTGAAGTGGTCCCCAAAGAGCATCAACACCAGCAGAGATGGTAGCAAAGATGTTAGCTTTAGAAGAGCCAACCATACGCACTGAAGAAGTTGAGCAGTTCTGCTCATGATCAACGTGAAGAATAAGAAGAACGTCTAGAGCTTTTGCAACGTCACGAGAAACGTTCTTGTCTCCAGTCATCATGTGAATGAAGTCTGAACAATAATCAAGAGACTTATCAGATTTAACAAACTCTTTACCTTGTGAGTGGCGGTAAGCATAAGCAGATACCACTTTGATTTGACCAATAAGCTGAGCGAATGCTTCATCTTTTTGAGCAGGAGTTAAATCCTGAGCACAAAGAGAGTGGTAGAAAGCAGAAAGAGAAACGATGTTAGAGGAGAGAACTGCCATCGGGTGAGCATCTTTAGGGAATGCTTTGATTTGAGTTTTGATACCTTCAGGAACATCATCGTAAGAAGCAACTTTCACTGAGAAAGCTTTCATTTCTGCTTCAGTCGGAAGTTTTCCATAGTTAACAAGGTAAGCAGTTTCAAGGAAAGAAGATTTTTCAGCAATCTCTTCGATTGAGTAACCACGGTATTTAAGAATACCAAGCTCACCATCAAGGAATGTAATAGCAGATGTACATGCACCAGTGTTCATGTAACCAGAGTCAAGTGTTACATAACCAGACTGGGCACGAAGTTTGGTAATATCGATGGCCTTTTCATTTTCAGTGCCAGTGATAACAGGAAGTTCGTAAGTGTTCTCGCCGAGAACGAGTTTAGCCTTTTCAGACATAAGTACTCCTTAAGTTATAAAAAAAAGATGAGTCATTTCAGACGGATAAGTGGGCCTATCCTACCCTAAATGAAACTCGATTGTCTAAAGTTCTTGATTGGGATTCTCATCGGTAACTGGTGCCAAAAGATAAGTGTTAGTGTCACTATTACTCCACTTTTTTTGCACCACTGGTTCAAACTGACACCAATGATGCAACTAATTAATATTTCTGGAATAACTGCGCCGCGCGTCTTGTGCATGAAATTACAGTATATGAGTAATTTAGTTATGAATTGGCATTCAAATTGCGAAGTTATCTTTTAAATTCGAACAGGAAGTTTGAGCAAACGATTTTTTAAGGAGACTCATCAACATGAGAAAGAATCTTTCACTTGCTATTCTTTTTATCGCTTCTCTTTTTATCCTGTCTGCACAGGCATTTGCTCAACATAATAGAAGACCAGAACCTACAACTCGTCTCGATGAGAGAGTTCAGCAAACATTAGTTCGGAATTCTGGGATCGACCTTGCTAGGTGGCTTCGCATTAGCCGTTTTGATGTTCGTGACACAGAAATCCTAAGCCTCTCACTTAGTGGACAAAGCTACCTTGTGGGAGAATTAGAAATCAGAGTTAGAAATCGTCCTTTCGCTAGAATGAGATTTGACCGTCGTCATACTCGTCAAACTTTTCAACTTCCTCAGGGAACAACTGTTAATGAAGTTGAGATTCGCGTGACTCGTGGAGAAGTTTTCATCGAGCGTGTTATGGCGATAGTTAAAGAGCGCAGGTTTCAACAACAACCTCCTCGTGGGCAACACCCAAGATTTCCTCGTCGCTAAGATCATATAGGTTAACTTTTTGTAAACGGAGTTTTTAGATGTTGAAAAAAATGACTTTCCCTCTCTTTCTTCTCACTTTATTCATGTTCGCTGCGAATGTTTCAGCACAGGATCGAACTGTTTATGAGAGGATTCAACGTACCTATTGGAATGCTCATGATGTGAGAATCGGTGAATGGTTAAGAATTTATCCGTCTGATGAACGCACCACTGAGATTAGCTCTTTATATATCACTGGCCACAGCTTAGATCGTATGGGCGGTGGAAGAATTGAGATCATTGCTAATGGCCGTCTTGTCGCTCACATGATGTTTAATCGTCAGACCATGAGACACTCAGCTATTTTTCCTTTCGGCACTAAGATCAGTGATCTTTTCATTCGTGTTTCGGGAGAAGTCTACGTTGAAGACGTTACGGCCCAAATTAGAGAACGTCGCTTTGACAGAGGGCCGGTTCCGACTCCTCCTAGGCCTAGACCACGTCGTTAACGATATTAAGAAAAGTACAGTAGACATAAAGAAACAATTAGTGATTTAACACAGCTCAATAGTAATCAATAGACGGAGTACTAAAATGACAAAAAGATTATCCTTCACAGCAATGCTCATGGGTCTTCTCATGATCACTTTCCAGGCTTCTGCCCAATTTATGGGTAGAGTTGATGAACCAATCCAAACAACATATGTTAACGCTCATAACGTTGACCTTGCTGGATGGCTTCGTGTTTACCCAGCTGATCGTTTTTATACAGAGATCGTTGAACTCACAGTTCTTGGTAACACTTTTGCTGGTCACAGCGGAATGGAAGTTATTGCCAATGGTCGTTTGATTGCACGTCTTGAATTCAGCCGATTTAATAATTCTGCGATGGTTCGTTTTCCAATAGGAACACGAATTGGTGATGTTTTTATTCGTATTGATGGAGAACTCTATGTTGAAAGAGTAATGGCAACAATTATCGATCGTCGCTGGCAACCAACTCCACAACCAATTCCACCAAGATATCCGGCGCCAATTCCTCCGCGCCCTATTCCGCCGAGATATCCAGCACCGGCACCACGTCCGATGCCACCAAGACATCCGGCACCAGCTCCTCGTCCACCAAGACATGAGCCAGCTCCGGCACCTCGTCCTCCAAGATATGAGCCAGCACCACGTCCAACTCCACCAAGAGTTGAACCAGGCCCTCGTCCAGGACAACCACGTCCAGGTGGTCCAGGCCCAGGACCTCGTCCAGGACAACCACGCCCGGGTGGCCCAGGTCCACGCCGTTAAGTAAATTCTTCTTTTGAGGGCCCCTTTTGGGGCCCTCGTTATTTACAATCCCCTCACTCCTTAGGCACTATGAGAAAAAAGGTTTTCTTATATGCAATGGGACAGCACAACCATCACTACGGTTCTAAAAAAACGTTATAAACGTTTTTTGGCCGATATTTTGATTCAGGACAAGATTGAAGTGGCCCACGTTCCTAATACGGGAAGCATGACTTCTTGTTGGGAAGAAGATTGGGTTTGTCTGGTTACTGAATCAAATAATCCGGCCCGAAAACTAAAATACACTTTGGAACTGACTCATAATGGAGTCAGTTGGATTGGTGTTAATACGGCCAATGCCAATAAGCTTGTTAAAGAGTGGTTAAAAGCAGAAATTCTTTCACCTTTTTTAGGATATAAAAAAATAACTCCTGAAAAAAAAGTAGGAGCTTCTCGTTTTGATTTTTTCCTAGAAGGACATGCAAATCTTCCTGACTGCTATATCGAAGTCAAAAACGTCACTCTTAAACTTGATGATCTGGCCCAGTTTCCAGATGCTGTTTCGGAGCGCGGTCAAAAACATTTGCGAGAACTAGTTGAACTTAAAAAAGCGGGTCATCGTGCTTGCATGGTTTATGTAGTTCAACGTGAGGATGTGGATAGCTTTAAAGCTGCCCAGACCATTGATCCTCAGTACGCTAGATTACTTCAAGAAGCTCATCAAGCTGGTGTAGAAGTTTATGTTTATCAATGCAAACTTACTGAGGAAGGCATTGAATGGAAAAAGGAACTTCCTTGGAATCCATAAATTTCCTCTACTCCATTCAAAACAATCATCTCTATCTGCAAGAGCATCAGGGTGAAGTCGATTTCACTTTTCTTGGACTTGGCTTCAAAGAAAGTGAGTCCCATCAGGGTGAGAGCATTGCTTTTTGGATCAAGAGACTCAATAAGCATCAGGCACAAAATCTGCTTCTGACCGAGGCTTCACGCTATCCAAATTCAGAGCGTTTTTCCCTATTGCAAAAAATGGCTCCCCATTTTGTTTATCAACCGAGTAATGAATTAATATTTTTTGGTGGCAGTTTCCATCCTTGGCATGAAGGTCACAAGGCCTGCTTAGATCTTCTCAAAGATAGGCCCTGCATCATTCTTCCCGATCGTAACCCTTTCAAGGAGCATCGAGAAATTGACCTTATCGGAACTTATTCGGAGCTGAATTCTAAGATCGACCAGACCACTCACCAGATCAACCCAGAATTCATTTTAAAGACTCAAAAGAATCCGACCAATACTTGGGTTCAACTTACAAGAAAACGCTTTCCTGACACGCAAATTGCGCTTTTAATGGGCATGGACAGTTTGATGAGTATTGAGAAGTGGTTTGAGGCCGAAGAGCTTCTTAGCACCCTTGATCGTCTTTATGTGGCCTCACGCATGGAAGGAGAAGAAGAGCAGAATCAGCAGCAAGAAAAGCTCAAGCGTTTTAGAAATCTAGAAATTCGTTTTTTAGGTCATCATCCTCATGAAGCCCTTTCCTCTACCAAACTAAGAGAACAGAAATAAAAAAGGGGCCCGATAGGCCCCTTTATATTAATAACAAGTCCAGTAACAATCGTTATAACAAGTTTGACCCCAGTATGGATCCCAGTAACAGTCATAGTTACAAACATATCTGTCAGTACAGTAGTAAACACCACCGCCGCCGCCAGATCCGCCACCACCAGCAACTGCAACACCAACGATCACAAGAAGAAGACCTACACCGATGAGAAGACCAGCATCAGAATTCCAGCTTGCTCCAGTTGAGTAGCTTTTCTTCACAAGGTCAGCAAGATATTCAGAAGCATCTTCTGCAGACATTTTGTTAAGAGAAATCATTGAGAAAGCAGTATCAAGCTCAGTTGCAAGTTTTTTGTTTTTTACTTCAGCTTTTGCAAATTCAATAAGCTCTTTATTAGAAAGACCTAGGGCCTGAAGATCACGAACTTTACCTTTGAACGTTTTCATTTGTTCAATGTAGAAATCTTTATTCTGCTGATCCCACTCTACAGTAAGAGCATAGTTGAGTTCATCAAATGCAGTTTTAAGACCATTCTTTGAAGATGCCTGAGCAGACACTGTAAAAACAGCGCAAACAAGCATGATTGAAAGGATTCTTTTAAACACGTTTTCCTCCTGCGAAATAATTTTATTCCTTCTACCAAGATCAATCTTTAACAGACAAGTTTATATTTCTTAAATCTTTACGCGTTAGATTATAGCTTCTTAAAATGGAGAAGTTTAAGTAGTTGGATTCTCTTATTAAACGGGTCATCACACAAATTCTTACAAGTCTTGAGAATCCCTTCTACCAATTGACCTCTTATTGTTGAGTCAGTTGTGACCTCTCTTCGAAGAGCATAAATAAATTGTTCTTGCTCATCTCCTACCACATCTCCCACTTGCCATAATAAACCAAAGACAAAATCCGTATTGGCCCATTGATTGGTTTCAAACTCCATACGGTATTGATTTTTGCGTTGGGCATCTTTCCCATTGAAGGTATTGTACTTTTTAATTTTTTTAGCAAGCGTTGGAGACTTGGCAATCTTGCCTGCAAAGTAATCGGCCATCCCTTCGATCACAGGTGTCGAATGAGTCAGCTCTAAATGATCTGAAAGAGCGATATGTGAATACTCGTGATAAATAATTTCTGGAACAAGTGCTGAATCCAGCCAGTACCACTTACGAGTAAACATCCTATTAACTGTATCCTGCGAGCGATAGGCCAGCTCTAAAAAGAGAGTGACTCCCACTGTTCGAAGAGCATCTTCCGTTGTTAGCACATAGTTATCCTGAGTTGCCGTTAAAACGAGCTGACTCAAGAAACGGGTAAATGTTTGCATATGAATTTGATCACGGAATCTTTTTGCGAGCCCATCAAATTCATGATTCGTATTTTTAACATCAATCGTGGAGAGATGAACTTTCTTGCTGGGACGAAACCAAATCTCTTTGCCCCATGGCCCGATATTTCGAGAAGCAAGTCCACTTCCTTCTGGAATAGTGAGAGCATTGTTAAACTGCGGACTATTGTTATCGTGAGCAAAATGACCGAGCTCAGAGAACTGATTACTCAAGTCCAAACGAACTGTGACTTTCTCCAATCCTCTGACATAAGAAGAGTTCATTTCATCAGCAAAATATGTTCGTGCTAGAGTGAGATGATAATAGGCCGTTGCGGCCTTCAACAAGAGAGACTCTTCCTCATTAAATGAGATCGCCTCATTACTTTTACCTTTTACAATCTTAAAATATTTCCCATCAAAAGAGTGGCTGCTTTCCAGATCCTGAAGCTCAATGGACTGGTAGATTTGCTTGTTACTTTCACTGCGTTCAACGACAACAAACTTACGGGCAAATGCACTTTGAGTAACAGTGAGAATGATCAATAAAAGGAATGTTTTCATTAGAATAAACTCCCATCATCAATCGTTGTATCTTTCCCCTGCATTGTTGCCTCAATTGCTACTAAAGCAAGAACAGGAATAAATCCATAAGGAGGAGGAATAAGAACGGTGGCCACTGAACTAAATGATCTCACCCAAAAAGAAGCTTTATCCCAAAAAGTTTTTTTCGGATTCCAGATTTCTTCCAGTCCACCCAATTCATTTAATTCACTGCCAGCAATCAAGCCTGTCTCAAATGAAGCAGCAATAAGATCCATATAAGTAGGAGCTCGTCCATTAAACTGAGAATTTAATCCCAACTGACTCATCTCTTTTCTAAGAAGTTTTAATGAAAAACGAAATCTCTCCATTGGATCAAGCGGAATGACCTCAGCTGCAACTCCAGCTTCGTCATAAATGATGATTTCAATACGATCACTTTCAAGTCTGGCCCGTAGTTTTTTGATAAGTCCTGACATCAGAATAATTTGCATTTCGTTATACTGCAGAAGCAATTGCTGACGGTGAGATAGTCCGGCCCCATTGAGTTTAGTGACAAAGTCACTGCGTTCACTCTCCACACTCAGAGGATACTGGTTGCGTAGATTTTTTTTCTTTTTTAAATAATCTTTTAGTCCTAGATTTTTAAGATGCAGAGATGAGAGTCTTGCTCTCTCAAGCTTCTCATAAACTCTATCACTAATTAAGTTTTGACTTCGAACTTCAATAAAGATGTCACGTAGAGCTGACTCAGAGAAACGGATAATCTTACCTAGGTCACTATGAAAAAGACGATAAGCTTCATCATAACAATTTCTTTGAAGATACCCCGATTCAAAGCGCAAGAATAAGTCTCTTACCTTCGCCCAGTTATCATGACCTAAACTTCTTGAAACTTGCGAAGCATTGTTATTGTCATAAATTCTTTTCGTCTCAACTTCATAAGCATTAAGAAGAATTTGAGTTACAACATCATCAATATAATCATTGGCGCGCAGATAGAATAAACTTCCTTCAAACTGGGCCTCTGAGACTTTTTTTAACCCCAGTCCTTTAACGAATTTCTCATTGACGTCAAAAGAACAGACCGCTTGTGGACGGACATCGCTGATAGACTCTTGATAAGAACTGCTGATTGTTTCCGAGTGAATTTTCTTAAGAACTTTTTCGATTTTCTTTGAATTTGATTTCGTATCAAAAAGACTCTTTCCCTCTCGATCATTTTGAAACGAGAGTGTTTCTCCCCAGCTCACAGGGATCCGTATGAACAGCATCATCAAAAGTAGAACATACCATTGGGACTTCATAGGCCGCATCTTAAACGATAAAGGCCCGCAGTACGGACGAATGAGTAAAATTTACAAGGGGGAATTGGCTTTTTTAAAGATTTATAAAGAAAGCAGGCCCGATGAGGGTCCTACTTTCTTTCTTTATTGGTGATCAAAGAAATGTTTTCAAGTTTTTTTGAAGAAAGAAGATCAAGCACTTTAACAAGTCGATCATACTTCACGTCTCCATCAACACGAAGGTTGATAAGCGTCTCAGGTTTTGATCCTTCTAGTGAGCCTGAAAGCTCTTCCATTGAAGTTTTTTTACCGTTGAAGGCAACTTCACTGTCAGTAAGCTCAATCGTGATTTCTTCAATCTTCTTTTCGTTACTTCCCTGTCCCTGTTCGGTTTTAGGAAGCTGAAGCAATAAGGCCACTTCTTCTTTCTTAAACACAGAAGTTACGAGGAAGAAAATAAGCAGGAGGAACACCACATCGATAAGTGGTGTTAAATCCATCGTTAACTGTTCGCGTCTGCGTCTGGCCATAAATTAGACCTTTAGTTCAGGAGCAATTTTTTGTTCCATTTCAATTTCAAAGGCATCTAACTGACCTGTAAGGTAGTTATGAGATACGTAGTGCGGAATGGCCACAATAAGACCCACAATAGTAGTGATTAGAGCGAATGAAATACCAGAAGCGAATTGCCCTGGATCACTTAAACCTTTCTGAGAAATAACTTGGAAGGCTTCATAGATCCCCATAACAGTACCAAGAAGTCCAAGAAGCGGTGCTGTCGTTGCAATCACTTTAATGGTATTCATACCGAACTCAAGAGCATGGACTCTTTGAAAAACACCATCTTTAACAAGGTCTAGGTTATTAAGTAGATCTTTGCCGGGGAACTTAGAGCGTAGATTGGCCGCTACTTCTTTCGTGTAATTATCCATATTTTTTTTGAAATCACGGAAAGCAAACACACGCCAAAGAATGAGTGAGAAACCGAGAACATTCATTCCCACAAGAATCCACGTGATGGAACCACCAGCATTAATGAAGTCGATAAGACGCATAAAAATCCTTTTAATCTTAGATCGTAAAAAACTTGATAGGTACTTTGATATCCATCTTCTTCTCACCTAATTCATCTGGAATAGGAAGAAAACGCTTAACCTTCTTAACAGCTTCTAAGGCAGAAGCATTCAGACGCTCAAACGGTGATGGCGTATCTAATGTGATGTCAATGATATGCCCATCTTTTAACAATGTGAAGGCAACAACTACAGTTCCTTCTTGTCCAAGGCGGCGACTCATGGGTGGATAATGTTTATTTTCCTCAATTTTGGAGCGCAGCTGGGCCTTATACTGAGAACGAAGATCATTAATGTGTTGAGTTGAGGTCGATGAAATAACAGTTTCTTTAACCACCTCATCAGAGACTTTTTTGGCCTCTACCGGTGTTTCTTGAACTTTTTTAGGAGTTTCAGTCTTGGCCACTTCTTTGATGACCTTTTTGGCCACCACGGGTTGCGGCGGAGTTGGTCTCACTGTAGAGGCAACCTGCAGTTTAAAAGTCTGGGTAGGCTTACTTAAACTCGAGAGTTGATTGAGATTTTGACTAAATCTGATTCCTCCAAAAATCACTATGGCATGGAGGAGCAAAACGCCGATGAAATAAGGGGAAAATCGATTAGTCATAGGGTAGTTTTATATACCAAACAAAAATCAATGTCTATGAGAGATCATAATCCTTGTAAAAATGACTCTCCACAAAAACCTTATCAAACACAGGCCCAGCTCAATGAGAATAAATTAATAATTTCGCTAGAGTTTACCCACGACGAGCTTGCCTAATTCATCTCATTCTCATAAATTGTGGGTCTTATAAGAAAAGATTGAGAACTAAATGAATATGGACGAACTTAAGGCAAGCCTTGATGAGCTGAGCCTTAAAATGACTGATAAAACCTCGAGCGGGCTTTCTGATGAGCTGAACAATCTGGTTGAATCAAGTGGCAAAAAATTTAGACCTGGCCTGCTATTTCTTACCGGCTCACTTTTAGGTCTTGATACCAAAGGACTCACTCCTTTTGCGCGTGCAGTAGAGCTGACTCACCTTGCCTCTCTTATTCATGATGACGTTATCGATGGCAGTTACACTCGCAGAAACACCCCCACTCTTAATTCATTACACAACAATACAACTTCTATTCTTGCCGGAGACTATGTCCTAGCAACGATTATGAAAGAGCTTGCTCTGACTTATAAGCAAGATATTCTGATTGATTTAACAATTGCCATCCAAGATCTTGCCGATGGCGAGTGGCTTCAATACACGTTAAAGAAAAAAGATTTCGTAGAGAAAGCAGAGCTGCAAGAAATTGCGATCAAGAAAACAGGAAGCCTGATTCGTTGGTGCCTAACCACTCCAGGAAAGCTCTCAAACTATCACGATGTGCCAGTGCTGGCAGAAGTGGGAGAGAAAATTGGACTTATTTTCCAAATGGCCGATGACATCGTCGATGCCATGGAAACCAGCGGCAAGCCTGCTTACCTTGATATCCTGAATGGACAAATCAACTTTGTTACTCAGAAGCTTTGTGAAATCTATCCAGAACTCAAAAATGGAGTTTATAATCTTCGCCAAAACCCTGACTCTTCAATCCCATGGACTAAAGAGCAGTATTTCGATGCCATCAAAAAAGTTGATGAAGATATTAACCACGAGCGTGAAATTATCATTGGGCACTTGACCAAAATCTGTCAAGAAAAGCAGCAGAATGATCTTCTGCCTTTTTTTGAGATGATGATATACAAGATTCAATCCAACTATCATGGCATGATTCATGGATCATAAAAAAATTGTCGATCAAAAGATTAAAGTCTCTCAACAGTACTCCAATAACAAAGAGCTAATTGATTACTTGGTTGAGACGATGAATAACTTCTACTATCGCTACCTGGAAACAACTCAGGACAAAGATCTTCATACTCAAGAATTGGCCACTCAAGTTCTAGGTGCCCAAAGCACTGAGACTAATAGTATGGAAATTTTGAAAATTAAAAACCTTCAAGTAAGGCCTCACCTGATTGAAGCGGCCAAAATTCTTGGGGCCCGTGGTGGGCTTACCGTCACCTATGGACTTTTGAGCGAGCTAAAGGAAATCAGTCCTGAGAAAGGGCTTATTATCATCCGTTCACGTATCGATTGGTCTAAAATTCCTGTGGAACTAAGTAAGAGTTTTGAAGAGAAGAAGGTTATTTTTGAATACCACTCACTGGGTGAGTTCAGGAAAAATCTCGCTTTAAAACTTGAAGAAGCCTGCGAGATTTTCCTTTAATTATTAGGGCTCACGTGTTTCTGATACACTTTTCTTGCCAACCAGACAACTAGTAGAACTGCACCAAAACCAATCACGTAAATTTTAAACTCTTTTACTTTCTGAAGGATGACATCCCCATAAGTGGCAACAAAGTAAACCTGTGTTGGAACCGAAATCAGTGCAGCTAAACCATCCACTGCAATAAATTTCCAAAGAGAAATACCAAAAAGACCACAACTCATGTGACCAGGAAAACGAAGACCAGGGGTAAAACGAAAAATTCCACTGGCCATAGGACCGTATTTGCTAAACCAGCCATTGATACGGTCGAAGCCACTGCCTGCCACTTGTTTTTGAAAAAAGCGTGTTTTGATTATTTGGGCACCAAAAAATTTACCTATAAAGTAAACCGTCAGATCCGAGAGAAAAACCGCAAGGAAACAGACAATGCTCAAAGTAACAACATTCACCCCAACCGCTCCTTCGTAAGGAGGAGGGTAAATCTCTGGATTATGCGCCATATGAGCAACGAGGCCAGCTGAAATGAGTGTTAATTCCTCGGGGATTGGTAATCCAAAAGAACTTGCAAACATAAAGGCCACGACAAAGCCATAAACATACATGGGCTCGTAGGCGTACTGAGAAAAAAAGGACATCAGCCCGGCTTCGCTAAACTCTATCATAATGACCACATCATAAAACCCAAGCCCACATTAGCAAAGTAAAAAAGCACCTACGAGTCCGATAAAAGCACTTTGCTCTGCGCCCTTAGGGCACCCACCGAGCTAACAAAAACCGTTACTAAACAAAGAACTATGAGGGTAGCTCCAGGGGCCACCAACCTCAAAATATCTACACTCCATGACAACTTGAAAGCTTCCTCGCAAATGATTTGTGCCAACAACCACCCTAAGAAAAGCCCTGTACTGATGGATAAAAAGAAAAGCGAGCCAAATTCAAAAAGTAAGGAAGTTCGCACTTGTGATGCGCTCATTCCCAATGTCTTTAATAGGGCCAGATCATAAAAGCGTCGATAGACCTGATCGTGACAGAGACCATAGAGAATAACCAGTCCAACAAAGAGACTTAAAAAAGAAATAATCTCCACTGCCCTTTTAGACTTAGTGAAAAGTGTCCAAATTTGTTCCACTAACTTCTCTACATCGATAAAAGAAATATTGGGAAGTTTCCTAAGGATCTCCCGCTGGAAATCACTTTTCTGTTCAGCATATTTCTGTGGCAAAACGGCAAGGAATGTTCTCGGGGCTCCTTCTAAATGAGGTGGAGAAACATTCACAAAGAAGTTTGGATAAAATCCTGTCCACTTGATCTCTTTTAAATTAACAACACGGGCCTCAAACTCCACTCCTTGAATATCAAACTTCAGCATATCATCTAATTTGATCCCCATTCGTTGTGCCCAACGGCTCTCTAAGGACACCAGTGCTTCTTCAGAAGAGAATTGAGAGAAATCTTTTCCTTTCACAATTTTCTCAGTTGGCGAAAGGAAATCACGAGTCGTTAAATTAAGGGCATTATTTCTTAAACGATCAACTTCATCAGAAGTATCCCGAAGTTTAATGTCTCTTTTTTTGCGTTCAAACTTCTTGCCATTGATGGTCTCGAGACGGGCCCGAATCATAGGAGTAACAGCTTCAATGGGAGTTCCTAACCTGGCAGCCAACTCCTCTAAAATGGGCAATTGCTCCTCTTGAATATCAAAAATAAAAAGTGAAGGTTTTTCTTCTTTAACTGAAAACTCCTGCTGCACTTTCACATCAAGCTGTAAGATTAAAGAAATCAAAGTTGTTCCTAAACACAAAGATAGAAAAGAAAAAGTGAGTTTATGCCCTGAACGTACAATCTGTCTTAAGGCCAGACCTAGCTCTAAACTCACATAAGAAACTTTTTGTGGGTCAAGCAGTCTTCTCAAGATCCATTGCCAAATTTTCACGCAACAAGTAGAGGCCACAAAAACAAGAAGAAGGCCTGCAAAAAAGAGATTTCCTATCAATAACGATCCACTCAAGCTCCATGAAAAAAACCAAAGTAGAATCACAAAAGGAATAAAATCAAAATAACGAAAACTCCCCATGATCATTTTGCTTGATTTGAGACTGATTCCCATAGGAGTTCGCAAGAGTCCAAGCAGCAAGGGAACAAGAATAAAAATCGAAAGCGTATAAAGAAAAGGAACTAACTGGAATAAAACATTTACTGAAAGATTCTCACCTAAATCCACTCCTAAACTGCTCTCCAACAATGGTCTGAACCGAGAATAAGAAAGTGAGAAGAGAATCATTTCAAGAAGAATGACTAAAAAGAAAAGACCTGTAAATTGTAAGAGAAGCCACCCTACTAGTTTTCGTTTCGAGAGACCATGCAAATACAGTAAACAATAATCTTTAAGACGAGCTGTAAAGTGAGACTGATAAAGATAAAAAATCCCCACTAAAGAAAGTACCAGTCCTATGAGGGCCGACAGTGACATAAAGTTGGTTAGAATTTCGATAGCACGTGCCGTTTGACCGCTAGAATTCTCAGGCAGGGCCACCTGTAAAGCTGGATCGGGAAATTTAGCAAACACTTCTTTTTTAAGAGCAGCTAAGTCTTCGACTGAGGCATTATTAAATCTAAAATGGTAAGCATATCCGCCAGTCGCACCAAATTTTAATAGTCCTGTCTTTTTTAGTTCGTTCAAAGGAAGGTAAACACGCGGGGCCAATGAAAATCCGCGTAAACCAACCGAACTATCCTCTCTGATAATATCTTTAATCTGGAAATGGATATCCCCTAATTGAACAGAATCACCTTTCTTCACATCCCATAACCGCTCTAAATCTTCAGAGATATAAAGTCCGTCAGGCTTGAGATTGTCTTCTCCCCAAACCTTTCCGTAGAAAGGAAAACCTTCCTCAATTCCTCGCACTTCTACTAAACGTGAGCTCTTACTTTTTTCAAACACCATCATCGAATAGATATCAACGATCTGATAACTGCCAAGAGCACGAGTTTTTAACTCATCAATAAACTTAATTTCCTCTTGGGTAAATTCTCGGCGTGCATTGATATTAAAGTCAGAAGTTAAAAGTTCTTGAGAACGATCTTTTAGTTCACTTCGAACCTTAAAAGACACTAATTCAATGCCAGAAAGGCCCAAGGTTCCAAGAAAGAGAGTGAAAACAACCAAGAGATAAAAAAACCAAAACTTTTTCAATTCTCTGATGGTGAAAAACTTTAAGATCACTGCACACTCCCGTGCTCAAGATGAATGATCCTCTGACATTTGCGGGCCAGTTCAAGATCATGAGTAACAAGAACGAGAGTTGTTTTCGTTTGCTTGACCATCTCAAAAAGTAGCCCCATCACTTTTTCTCCTGTCTCTTCATCAAGATTTCCACTTGGTTCATCAGCAAAGAGAATAGCAGGAGAAATACTTAGGGCACGAGCAATCGCAACACGCTGAGATTCTCCACCAGAGAGTTGTGCTGGTAAATGATCCCCTCTATGATCTAATCCTACGGCCTGCAATAACTCAGCCGCTCTGGCATAAGGATTTTTGTGTCCAGTCAGCTCCAGCGGAAGCATAATATTTTCAACTGCTGTCAGAGTAGAAACAAGATGGAATTGCTGAAAAACAATTCCCATATTGTGGGCCCTAAAATAAGTTAGTTCACGATCTGATAACTCAAAGATGTTTCTATTTTGTAGAAAGACTTCGCCGCTATCAGGACGATCAAGGCCTGCGAGCAAAGAAAGAAGAGTGGATTTACCGGAACCGGATTTTCCAATCAATGCAACTGTTTCTCCCTCTTTAATTTCAAGATTGATACTTTTTAAAATTTCAACTTTGCTATTTCCTTGTCCGTAAGATTTTTTCAAGTCTTTCACTAACATCATAAGAGGCCTTCCAGAGATTTAAGAACAGTTTCAGACATAATCAAATGTCCACGGGCATTAGGGTGAATTCCATCCGGTAAATTCATTTCTGGCTTACCGCCTACGCCCTCTAAAATAAAAGGGATCAACTTGATCTTATACTTGCTTGCAAGCTTTGGGTAAATGGCCGCAAATTCCTTGCGATACTCTAATCCATAATTGGTAGGCATCTGCATGCCACCAAGGACAACAGTAATACCCTGTCCTTGTGCTTTTTCAATAACGCTAGAAAGATTTTTCTCTGTATCCAGAGGCTTCAGACCACGTAATCCATCATTGGCACCAAGAATAAGAACAAGTATTTCCGGCTTGGCCTTCAAATACCAATCCAGTCTTTTCAGGCCACTGGCAGAGGTAGCACCACTTGATCCAGCATTAATGACTTTAACATCTTTTCCTGCTTTCTTGAGTTTTCCCTCTACCAGATGAGGAAATGCCTCCTCACGTGCGAGTTGGTATCCTTCTGTTAAAGAATCTCCCAAGATAACAATGGTCTTGGCATGGGCCAGCTGACCTAAAACAAGAAAAAGAAAAGCTAATAAAATTTTCACTTACGTCCCTTCAACTGATTCACTTCATTTTTCAGGCTATTTACTTCGGCCTTCAGTCTGTTAATTTCATCCCACAGTTTGTTAATCTCGCGCACATTTTTGTCAACGCGCTCCATTTGATTAAATCCTTGACCAGAATCGTTTTTAAAATTTTTCTGTTCACTTTCCTTTAAATCTCCAAAGTCATAAGCAAAGGCCTGTGTGCTACAAAAAAGAAACACTAATAACATTTTCATGGCTCACTCTCCCGAGGATTTTTACCTTGATTAACAAGTGGTGAATTGTTTTAATTAATTATGTCAAAAATCTTATGTTTATACTCTTATCAAACTTCGAGCTGGGTAAGTTGTCAAAAGATTGTAGCAAATCTTTGGCTTAACTATAAAGAGGCTTCTAATGAAGTGACTTCACTTCATTTTGGAGTTGAACAAAAAAGTCAGGATTTAATCACTTTGGCCGAAAGAATTATCAATGAAAAACCGGCCACTGTCAGTTTTATTGATCACCGACCTCATCCCTTGGAATTGCTACAGTATCTGGTACCGATGTGGATGCAAAGATTTAATCAATTACCAGAATTCATCTTTCATCTTTATGGTGACTTCACTCTCAATTATGGCAACTGGGCTTCACTCGCCCGAATTCTTAAAGGTGCTAAAACAAAATTCTGTGTCGCTTCAAGTGCTCAGCAGAAACTTATGCAAAAGCTCTACGATGGTGAAACTTTTATCCATCCTTTTTCTGTTGAGACTCATGAGTTTTTCCATAGTGATGAACTGAGAGAGAAAACTCGAAAAGAATTAGGTGTCACTCAAGAAAAGATTTTTATCTTTACTGGCAGACTTTCCTATCAAAAAAACATCCACCTGTTGGTAGAACAGTTTCTTCAACATCTGACTTTAACTCAGTCCCATGACAAGTTACTTCTTTTTGGTCACTTTGATGATTTAGGAGACCCTTTTGTTGATTACAAATCCGCTCCCGGTGAGTACTTTCACCAGATTCAAAGTCTTTTGCAAAACCACCCAAGAAGTAAGCAAATTGAATTCAAAGGAATGGCCAATAGTGAGACTCTCAATGCCTACTATAATGCCAGTGATTATTTTATTAGTCTTAGTACACATAATGATGAAGACTTTGGCATGAGTATCGCAGAGTCAAGTGTCTGCGGACTTCCCAGTATTCTTACTAGCTGGGGTGGATTTCATGATTTCAATTTCCCCGGAAATCATTTTCTCGAGGTGAAAATCGAAACTCATAAAGAAGTCATCCTGCAACCACTTGCTGGAATGCTGTCTGCAAATCATAATGTCGACAGAAGTCTTATTTCCAAGAAAGCAAATGAACTTTTTTCTATCAGAAATACGACTGAAAATTTAAAAAAGATACTAAATGCTCAACCCAAAGAATTTGATAACTTCTCAAGCCTTTTCCATAAAGTGCTAAAGAGCTCTCAAATTTCTCATAAAATGTTTATCAATTTCGATAGACATCTTAATCCCCTATATCGAGAAGTTTATGACAGCTACCTTGGATAAAATTGTATCATTCCTCAATCATCCTACTAGCTTCGTTAAACTTAAATGGGAATCTTTCTTAAAGGATTCACTTCATCTGAAAGAAGAGCCATGGGGTCAGGCACTTCCTCTAACAGAGGATCTCTTTCATCCACTCAACCCTTGCTTTCTTTTTGAACTGACAAATCAGGCCTTGCTTCAACATGCATCTGTCATCACCGTAAGAGATGGCCTTATCACTTTCATGGATTTCTTACTCAAGAACCATCGGAAGATTCCTCATCTGGGAATAACCTTCCTTATTCCTCTTTCACTGGAAAAACTCGTACCGCAACATCTCAAAGATTATTTCTTGGCCTATGAATTCAATCAAGAAGCTTCCAATGTTACTGCTGAAAAGAAATTGATTTATGCCCATCTTACAGAAGAGTATCTGGGAGAAAACATCAGTAAAAGCTTAGAGAGGCTTCATTTTCCAGACGGACAACAGGTAACAATTTATCTGAGTGAAGAAAGAAATTTATCAAAGATAAATTACAATAATATCTTTTCTCAGAAATTCCTTTTCCAACTCTTTCAGCAACTTAAAAACTGCCAAGTGCAATTAATTAATGAAATCACATTTTTCGATGGAACGGATTATTCAAAATACGATTTTATTGATCTTGCCTGTGATAATTTTTTAGTTTCAGATAGCTCAGTTTCATTTCATATGGCCAGTAGAGGATGCAGGAATGTCTATCCTCCTCAAAGATCTGATAGGAAGTCCATCTATCAAATCCAAATGAGCCTTTATCACCAGATGAACATTTTTGAAATTCAAGCACATGATCAGATTTTCTCTGAAATGCTTCTTCACAAAAAGCATAATCCTCATAGAGAATTTTTAAGAGATGAAAGTGCTAAAAACCATTTAAGAAATCTTTTGCAGTCTTCCCTTTAAAAAGCCCAGTCCGTAACTGGCCACAATGACATAGTGGAGAAAAAAGACGAGCGGGAAACTGAAAAAAGCTCTTTGACGTTGAGAAATCCCTAGGGAAATACAGCCAATTAAAAGAATATACATTTTTGCCAATTCAAAAAAAAGACTCAAGTCATACAGGGCAAGAAAATGAAGAAGAACAAAAACGCTTGGCAGATAATAACTTCCAGAAAAACCTGATTTCTCTCTCATCATCAAAGAGCGAAAAAAACCACCCTGAAAATTATTTTTTACAATTTGTCTTAAGCTATCGCGGCGATAATGAAAAAGCTTTAACTGCGGATGATAGTACATTCCCACATTCTTATCTGAGAGTTCTTTTAAAAAATAACTCTCTTCACCTCTTCTGTAGCCTTCAGGTAATTTAACCTCATCAAAAATTTTTCTTCTTACCCAAAGCTGTGCTGAAGTAAGATTCTCTTCGGTCGCAAATTGAATCTTCTTTCCCAAAGGATAATGCCTGGAAAAAGTCAGACCGGTGCAAAAAGGAGACATCAACGTAATCGCTACCGCTTTTGCAAAATAGCTCATATCTGGTGGGGTAACATCCGCTCCACCTAGAACATCCACTTCCTTTTGCCCCAGATACTTCATCACTGTGGTCCAGTAATTTTGCGGCAAATAGGCATCATCATCGATAAAGAAGACCCACTCCGAAGGATCTGCCTCCGCTAGCGCCCAATTCCGGGCCTTCCCGGCCGCGAAGACTTCAGTTGATTCAAGAATTTTATGGTTTTTAAAATTCTCTTCCAAGAATGCTCGGGCACCTGAATCCAAAACTTCACCATTGGAGACAAGAACTATCTCGACTCCCTCTGGAAACTGCCTCAAGGATTCGAGACATTTCATTAGAAGTTTTAATCGACCTTGAGTTATGATGATTACTGTAATTTGTCCCATTGAGGTTTGCCTTGGAAATGAATATCAATCTTTTAAATCTTAGCATTGTCGTTAAGACAGATGAAGATGAAGTTTTACAGAAAATTAGAGATGAGTTCCATTTTTTCATCACGGATGAGAAATCGCATAGGAAATTCACTGTTCATATCCAACGAGAAGCCCCACCCAAAATTCCGGAACTTATTGCAACGAAGATCCTCTCTCATGCGGTGGTTTACACCTATCGACGTGAAAAATTTATCGATTATCACGGAAAAGGTCACATTCATCAGAAAGGTAACTCTTTCTTCATCTACTCACTAGATGAAGAGCTTCTTTTTGAACTCGCTTTCCTGACAATTCACTCTCTTTTTGGCGAACTCGCTCAAAGAAGAAGTCTATACCGTATACACGCATTATCTGGAACCTATCGCAAACGTGACTTCATTCTGATACTTCCTTCAGGTGGCGGAAAAAGCAGTATGCTGGCCGAATTCCTTAAAGACCCTGAATTCAAAGTCATCTCCGATGACTGCCCATTTATTGACCACAAAGGCAAGATCCACTCTTTTCCTTCTAAGATTTCACTTGCGGCCATTCCACAAGATTCAGAACTGGTGGATAAGCCTTGGCATACCTTCAATCGCTCTCTTTATCCGCCTAAGCATGTCCTCTCACTTTCTCATCTTGATGATAGAGTTAACATTATGCCGCTGGACTCAAGGCCGATGCTCATTTTGGGAGTCAGATCAAGTTATCGCTCCCCTGTGATTCAAAGACTCAGACCATTTGAGGCCATGAAAGTTCTTCTTGAAAATATGGTGATTGGAGTGGGCCTTCCACAAATTATTGAAATATTTTTAAATTTCAATTACCTTTCTGATTTTACCAAAATAAGCAAAGCAATCGTTAAGAGAAGCAGAGCTGCAATTAACCTTTATCTTAGAAGCTTTCATTGCAAAATTGTCCTTAGTGATAATATTCAAAGGAACTGTCAGGCCATCAAGGATTTAATTAATGAAAAAAATCATCGATAATCGGTTTATCTTTTTTTCATTCAGTTTTTTAATCTTATTGATACTCTACTACCCTACTTTCTTCGGACTGCCGATGTGGGACGACAAATATTTTCTGTTTGAAGGAAATATCAAAAACTTCTCATCTGTCTGGGATACTCTCCGCATTTTCTCATGGCCAGTGACCATTCTTTTTCAGAGATTCATGCTCTCTACTTTCAAAGATCAATACTTCTATTACCATATCACCAACTTTCTTATTCACTTTGCGAATGCCCTTCTTTTTTATCAGCTGCTGAAACGACTTAAAATCAGTTCTGCTCGTTGGGGATATTTTATTTTTTTATTTCATCCATCGATGCTTATTTCGGTTGCTTGGATGATTCAGTTTAAAACCCTGCTTTGTGCTTTCTTCACATTACTGGCCATGAATTATTTTGCGAAAGCAGAAGTTGAAGAGGCTCCGTTGAAAAGAAAATGGTACAAAACCTTTTCCTTTATCAACCTTGTTCTTTCATTGGCTTCTAAAACGGCTTCTCTTCCGTTAGTGGCCCATTGGTTTCTCTCGCTTAAAGACAATAAGAAAAAAATTATTTTAATTATACCGGCCACTCTTGTCGTTGCCGCCGCCCTTTATAAACTTCTCAATTCTTCGATCGCTCTTGAAGGCATGCGCTTAGCAATACAGACGAGCTCATACAATTCAGCTATTGAGTTTATTGCTAAAACAATTCCTCAGGCCATCAATTGGTATTTTTGGCAGTCACTTCTGCCTTTCTATACAGTTCCTATTCGTGGCCCTGTTCCAGATGATCTTATGACGGCATTGTTCGGAGTGAGTCTGATTACTCTGTTCCTATTTTTTATTTTTAGACAGCGGGCCTTTAAATTTTTCATGGCCTTCTTTCTGATGCTGACTCCCTTTCTCGGAATTGTTCCTGCCCCTTTTATGACCTCGTCTTGGGTAAGTGATCAGCATCTCTACCTTCCACTTATTTTCTTTATCCCAGCTCTATGCCTGCTGCTAGAGAACATCCCTAAGTCCGGAATGAAAATGCTGGCGCAAGCAGCACTTCTTTCTTTAATGTTATTTGTCAGTTTTTCGAGCGTTGATAACTATAAGGATGAGTATCAGTTCTACAAATCATCTTTTGATTTTAATCACAACATTGCGGCCGGCTATCAGCTCGTGAATTACTACACTTTTCATGGAATGAAAAAAGAAGCCAGAGAGATCTACTATCAGATTCTTACGAGTTACTCATATTCAGAAATATTGAAAGATGATTTTTTCTGGCTCAAGATTCAACTTCTTGAGCCAGAAATTTTTAAAGACTAGAAATTTGAAAACATTTCTTTGATTTGAGCATCTGTGCGAACAGAGTAATCAAGTTTAAGACCTGCTAGGTATTCATCATTATAGATTTTTGAAATAGCACGGTCTCCGCCATCACAAATGAATGTCGCAATTCTTTGACCTGGGCCATATTTCAATGCTGTTCTTAGAGCACCTGCTAGATTTAGTGTTGAGCTCATTCCCATTACTAAACCTTCTTTCTCACGAACATAACGAGCAAGACTTGTTAATCTCTGATCATCAATTGTAAGGCACTCATCTTGAATAACGTGACTGAACATTTCTTGGAAACGACAGATACCTACACCTTCGGCCATTGTTGAACCACAATCACTTACCCATGTTCCATTCTGAAAGTAAGAAACAATTCCTGAACCATTTGGATCAGGCACGATCACTTTAATTTTTGGGTTTTGCTCTTTCATATATTTTGAAACACCGGCAAGAGTTCCAGCTGAACCTGCAGCGACAACCACAGCATCAATTTTGCCATCCAGCTGCTTATAAAGCTCAGGAGCTGTGCTGTTGTAATGAGCAAGGTAGTTATCAGGATTATCGAACTGATTGGCCCACCAGTAGTTAGGAGAGCTTTGACCAATTTTCTTACCTACTTTAAAAAAGTGGCGGTCATCAGTGAACGGAACAGCAGCCGTTTCTACCACTTCAGCTCCATACATTTTTAGAATTTTATGTTTCTCAGGGGCCATGCCTTCTGGCATAACAACGATCACTTTGAAACCAAGTGCCTGACCAACCATAGCAAGACCAATTCCGGTATTTCCGGCCGTCCCTTCTACAATGGTCATTCCCGGTTTCAGGTCCCCACGAGCGATGGCCTGGGCCACCATATTAAAAGCTGGGCGGTCCTTAATAGTTCCACCAGGATTTAAATTTTCACACTTCATATAAATCTCACAGCCAGTAAGTTCGCTCAATGACTGAACTTTTATGACAGGAGTATTACCAATAACTTGAAGAAGGCCCTTCGACTTAAGTTTCTCTATAAGATCCATTAACTTTCCTAATGTTTTAAGGTATTTTGAAGATAGCTAAATTTATACTGCAAAAGGCACCTAATGTCTTCAAAACTTACCGAGTTTTTCCATCACAAGAGGCTCAAAAGCGCAAACCTCCAGCTTCCTATTGGGGATGTAAGACAATCAGTGGATGACCTCATTAATCTGCTTTTTCCTCAGAGACTTTGCTGTGACAAGAAAGCCCCTGAAAATATTGAAACGGCAGTGGCCGAAATTGAAACTAAATTCACTCAGTATTTTAAGCTACTCTCCCATCTATCAGCTGAAGTTGCCCAAAATGCCCAGACTCATACGAGAGCATTTATGGATTCTCTTCCTAAAATTGCTGAACTTTTGGATTCAGATGTTCAAGCTGCTTATCAGGGAGATCCAGCGGCCTATAGTCCTGAAGAAATTATTCTCGCTTACCCAGGTTTCTACTGTATTTGTATCCATCGTCTGGCCCATCAGCTTCATGGCCAGGGAATTCCTCTGCTGCCAAGACTGATGAGTGAATACGCCCATGAAAAAACAGGTATTGATATTCACCCTGGCGCCACCATCTCTGAGAGTTTTTTCATAGATCATGGAACAGGTGTGGTTATTGGAGAGACCTCACATATTGGTAAAAATGTAAAAATCTACCAAGGTGTGACTTTGGGGGCATTGAGTGTGAAGAAAAAAATGCAAAGTAAAAAAAGGCATCCGACCATTGGTGATGACGTTGTTATCTATGCTAATTCCACTATTCTGGGTGGAGAAACAGTTATTGGAAAGGGCTCCATCATTGGCGGTAACGTGTGGCTAACAGAGTCGACTTCTGAGGCAAGCGTCGTACTCAATCAATTACAAAATGAGACAAAATAATGGAAATCGGAATTGAAAAAATTGAAAAATGGGTTACTGAAAAAAGAAATTTTCAGTTTTTAGATGTTCGAAGTGCCGAGGAAAGAGAACTTGCCAATATCGGAGGCGTTCATATCCCTCTTCAAGAACTTGAGGGTCGCTTCCAAGAGCTTGACCCTGCCACTCGCCCTTGGGTGATCTATTGTCACCATGGGGTGCGCAGTCTTTATGCGGCCCAATTCTTAAAACTGAATGGTTTTGATGCTCTTTCTATGCGTGGTGGAATTGACGAATGGTCAAGAACAGTTGACCCTAATGTCCCACGCTATTAAAATAAGATTTTAAGGAGAATATATGCTTACAGTTGCTTATAAGGTTATGGCCATCACACTTGTCGGAACAGCAATTATTCTTGCTGCTGGATTTGCTCTGGCCCTACCATTCAATTTTTTCATGTAAAGATGAATGAGATTAAAAAATCTCATTCATCTTTTCTAAAAGTTTTTGTGCCTTTTTCTTTTCCATTCTGTTCTCTGGCTGAAGCTCAACTGGACCTGCTCCTGAAGCAACAACCTCTTTAAGAACTTTCTCAAAACCTGCCTTATCCTCTTTTTTCACAAGATAGATTTCAGCATAAAGAACCTTTGTTCCTAAGTACTCTGGAGAACTCTCCATGGCCTCATGAAACTTTTTCTTCGACTTATCCATATCTCCACCAGCAATGCCTGGAGCAAGAGCATAGAAGCCACCCCAGTAGCGAGGAACTGCTGAGTAATAAAATTTTGGTCTCAGGGCTTCAACTCGAGTTAAGAGAGAAAGGATTTCATCCTTGTACTTAAGTGAAGAAAAGATTCCGTTAAGTTTTGACCATTTTCCAGTATTAGCGAGCATCCAATAGATTGAAGGAACATCTTCATCCGTTAGAGTATCCACTGATTTTTGAATAGATTTAGACTTGGTCTTCTCAGCAAAGGCCTTGTTTAATTCCATTCCTTTGATACCCCATGCTCTCCCTTTTTCGTAAGCACGTTTTTTAAGATCATCATTAGTAAGATGCTGGTCCGCAAGAATAAAATAACCCTGAGCAAGCATCTCTAAAATTTCTCGATCAGTTTTATCGGCTTCATGCGCCACTTCAAGTTTGGATAATAAATTCTCAAGTTGGTCCTGAATATCTCTGTTTTGCCAAAGAGAAATTGCCTCTTTCTTGAGGACCTCGGCTTCGGGTTTACCTGGAGCATTGGCAAATACGCTCAAAGAGAGCATCAGTAATACGAAGAGCTTCATCATGATCTTAAATCCTTTGAAGAGAGTTACAGCTATAAGCTTAGAAGATTATTGTTTAATCAGACAACTTTTTAAGAGTGTTATTAGCTTTTTTTTGAAGGAGGATGTAACCTATCAAAAGATGAATAAGCATTTTAAGATTATGGTTCTCAATGCTCAGGACCTCTTCATTTTTATCGATAAATACAGAGGGGAAAATCCTTTGGAGATGACTGAGATTCAGTGGCAACTCTCTAGTTCTTCCCTCCTTATGAATAAACCTAAAGATAAGTGTGAACTATTAGCACTTAATATTCTGGAAAACGATCCTGATGTTGTGATGCTCACAGAGATTGGTGGGATGGAATCTTTAAGTAATTTCACCAAGATATTTCTGAATGATTCATACACTCCACTAACGCTTCCATCTAATTCTGACCGAGGAATTGACCTTGGTTTTTTAGTAAAAAAAGATATCCCTTATACACCTGAACTGATCACTCATGTGCATTTTAAACTACCGCCTCCCTACTATCGCTTCTCTCGGGATGTTCTAGGTCTGAAGCTGCTGGAAGATGGGAAATTGAAAAGTGTTTTCCTCAACGTCCATATCAAATCCAAACTTGATCTCAATCGAAATGATTTTCAGGGAAGAGGCAGAAGAATTGCTGAGATCAATGCCTTGATTGATATTTACCAAAACTTCTCTCGACAAAATATTCCTGTCTTTATCGGCGGTGACTTTAATGGGCATGCTGGAGCTGATGCTTGCGAGGAAGAATTTCGTGCCATTCATGAAACTGATCTCATAGACATCAGTTCCTATGCAGACATTGCTCCAGAAGATCGCTTTAGTTACGTCTACTTTAATAAGGGTGGGCAGCGCTATCCTCAGGTGATTGATTACCTTTTTGTCTCTCAGAAATATTTGCATCTCATCAAAAAAGAAGAATGCTACTTTCCTCGCTATAAAACTAAGGAAGGAAGTCTCATCCCCATACCTACAAGGTATGAACATAAAAACTTCCTTCCCAGTGACCATTACCCTTTTTTAGTTACTTTGACTGACCTTTAGTGAACTGTCAGTTTTGTTCTCTTATTTGAGAGATTCAACAAGAGACTATCAAGTTTTGATTTTTTAGAACTTGAAACTTGTTTAGATCTCAAATCGAGCTGAACAAATTCATCCTGAGTTTCTTCAGCTAAAACACCATATTGAGCTCCAAAGATATCAGCAGAACTGATTGCTTTTGAGATATCGGCCACTACTGCAATACCGCTTGTTCCCGACTGAAGTCCTGTAAAGACTCCTGCTGTACCAATAAATCCATTTTTATTAACAACTGGGAAAACATTCAGTCCTGGCAGAGTTGATCCAATTGAATCAAATTCTTTGATGGGAACCGCAACTCCTAAGGCCACAACACTCGTTCCTACAGTCAGATAAACTTTTGCACCACTTCCGATATCGACGGTAATTGTTTGGTTAGTACCAATCAACGGAATAAGAGAGCCATTTGGAAGACGAGCTTCTTGTGCTTGAACATCGGCAATTTCTGAAACATTAAGCGAAACACCTAGTTTGTTCACTCCTCCCAGCTGACTAGAGAGAGTAACACTCCCAATTGTCGTTTGTTTATCAGGGTGAACAATCGGAATAGAAAGATTAGCAAAAGACATTGCACCTAAGTTGAGATTAGCGCTGAAGTTGAGGTGAACATCTTCATCTTCAACAACGGTTTTAACTTCAACATTGTCCAAAACATTACTGGGGCTACCGCAAGAGACAAGAGAGACAGTTAACGCAAGAAGTGCGAGGAGAGAAAAGAAAGAATTTTTCATGGAACTACCCAAAGCGAGACGAAGTCTCTAAGATGATCTCATGCCGACTCTTCAACAGACGTCCTACAAATAGCTTACGTGCAACGGAAGGATGAAACTCATTTGACGCAACGAGTCTAGCATGTAAAATTAATTGGGTCAACTTTTTACTGAAGCGAACACATGAAAACTTTTAAATTCTATTTCGATTTTCTCTCTCCCTTCTCATATCTAGCGTGGCAAGAGCTTAAAAAATCAGGGCTTAAGTTCACAATGCATCCGGTGGCCTTAGGAAGTTTACTTAACCATTGGGAGATTAAGGGGCCAGGTGAAATTACACCCAAGCGTGAGTTTCTTCTCAGGCAGTGCTTTAGAATGGCCGCAGAACGTGGAATCTCTTTTACAACTCCTAAAACTCACCCCTTTAATTCTTTGTATGCCCTAAGACTTGCACTAACTTGCAGTGCTGGTGAAGAGCAATTCAAAGTAGTAGATCTCTTATGGACTGCGGGTTGGGATCAAGGGATTGATATGGGAGAGCCTGACGAGTTAATTCGTATTCTTAATGAAGGTGGGCTCAATGGTCAGGACATCTATGAGAAGAGCTTTAGCAAAGAGGCCAGAGCGGAACTGAAAAAAAATATCCAAGAAGCTATTGGGGCCGGCGTCTTTGGCGTTCCAAGTTTTGTTGCCGATGATGAGCTATTTTGGGGACAGGACTCTTTACATTATCTGGAGCAATTTCTTCAAGGTAGAGACCTTCTTGATCGGACAAAATACGAGAAGGCCCTTGCCAATACTCCACGAGCAGCGGCCCAAAGTCTTTAATCTACTTGAGTTTTTTAAGCAGATTTTCTCTTGTGAAAGAATGGATGAAGAAATACTAAGAGTGCGATAAAATATCTCATATCTACTCACATCGAGACTACGCTATGACAAAACCTGGTAAAAAAATCGAACAACTTTCTCAATACCTGATTAAAATTATTTCTGAGACTAACGGTATCAGCCTTTTAGATACGCTTGAACTAGCAGTGCTTTCTACGACTGAAGAAACTGCTAACTTAAAAAAGCCTCTGCAAGAATTTCGTAAGCTCATTTACAACTTCCAAAGTGATGAAGTTGATATCAAAACTCTCTTGCAACATGATGTGGCCCTTGCCCTCACCAACTTTTTTAAACGTTTCCCTAAGCCTTTCATGGAAGAGCATATCCATCTTACCGGCTCACTTAGCGCCAACTTTGTTCATCCCCATATCATGAAGCTTCTTACTGGATCTCAAAAACAAACATACTTTGAGATCATTAATAAGGTCTACGGAGACGGTGTTGCGGAAAATATCAAAACCATTGAAGATGTGGATGCCCTGCTACGTCTTAAAGATGATGAGTTCTTTGATCGTTATCTTAAAATCCTGCTGCTTCCTAAGCTTATTCTCACCTCTCGCGATATGCACCGTAAGGCCGCTTATCATATGGCCCGTGAGCTGTATCAGAACTTCAACGTAGGAAAACTCAAACTTAAATTTACTCTTTCGCGAGCAAACCAGAGTGCTGATGAACAGATTCCCGGTCTTGAGAATCTAACAGAAGAAGATGTTCTCTTAGGTCTCTATGATGGTTACATGGACTTTAAAAAAGAAGTTCCTGAGTTCGATTTTGTGCTCTCACCTTGCTTTAGAAAAGAGGCCAACTTCTATGATGCGGCCAACTTTGCAACGAAGAGAGAGCACTTCCTTCATCAAGTGAATGCTATTCTGGCAGTGATTGAGAAATATCCTTTTTTGGAAAAATATCTCTGCGAAGTTGATACGGTAGGAAATGAAAAAGATCTTTACCGCAAAGGACACTTTGCAGAAATGCAGCAAGGCTTTAGAAAACTCCAATATAAGGGTTTTGCTATCCGTTCTCACCACGGTGAAACTTGGCACACTTTAAAGAAAGGAGTTCAGGCCGTAGATAATGCTTTGAACATCTGGCACATCGATACACTTGAGCATGGTCTCTCCCTAGGGATTAACCCTAATTTTTATTTCCACTCCATCTACTGCCGAATCGTCAAAGAGAATGCCGAAGGTAAGGCCGTTGTTGAAGGAAGCAGTGACTATAAAGAGTTAATGGATATGGAGTGGCGTGAATACGGGCATGTTAGAGAAAAAATTTTCCAGGGGACTCCACTCACTGAAAATGAGAAGAAGGAATTTGTAAAAATTAAATTCCACATGGCCCGTGAAGTTGAGCACTATCAACACGATGTTCTCAATCGCATGATTAATAAAAAGGTAGGTCTGATTGCTCTGCCAAGTTCCAACAATAAACTAACAACGAACTTCAATGATCTTAAAGACCATCCATTTTCATGGTGGGAAAAGAAAGGATTGAAGCTAGGAATTGGAACAGACAACTACATCACACTCAACACTGATTACATTAAAGAATTGCTGATTCTTCTTTTCACCGATCCAGAGGATCTAAAACTCACTAAACTTCTGATGGTAGCAACCGGTGAATCCCGCAGACCTTTCCTATCACAGCTTCTGTGGAAAATGAGAAACTAACAAGAAAATCTAAAAGGCCAAAAGGTACGCCGCTGGATTCAACTTCCTAATGCAACTCCGGCGATTTGAAAAAGGGACACTCTTGTCCTAAATTCAAGTCGCCAAACAAAAAACTAAGGAGTTGTACTTTGAAGCAGTACTCAAGAGTGTCTTACGCCGTAAGATGCCA
>CALHBF010000028.1 GCA_937931205.1 uncultured Bacteriovoracaceae bacterium | reverse complement strand
GTTTGCTCGAAAACCCGCTGATGTGTTAAAAAGAGAATCCCCACTTGAACGGAGATGTGTCCGAGTGGTCGAAGGAGCACGCTTGGAAAGCGTGTATTGGTGAAAGCCAATCAAGAGTTCGAATCTCTTCATCTCCGCCATATTTCAATTTTATGAAATCAATGGGATTGATTTTTTTTGAGGTCTCTTGCATCCAGAGGAATCTCGATAGTGAATGTTGTTCCAGAAATTTTGTCACTTTCAACAGTGACTGCTCCACCCAAAGACTCTGAAATATTTTTGACAATAGAAAGGCCAATACCCCAACCTGGTCGCTTTCCTTCCTTGGCAGATTGAGACCTGCGAAATGCATCGAATATAAGATCCTTCTCATTTTCAGCAATCGGTTCACCAGAGTTGTTGACTGATAAACGTACACGCCCAAATTTTTCAGAGAGATCTATTTTGATTGGTTCTTCTTCAAACCCATATTTTATTGCATTTGTAACAAGGTTTTCAATAGCTCGTTTGAGTCCTTCGCTATCCCAATAACCTTTGATATGGTTTTCTGTAACCGTAATTCGGTGTCTCTCTTTTTCATCTACTTCACTAATTACTTCCTGAACAATCTCAAAAAGATTACATTCGGTGATTCTAAGAGATGGTTTTTCTCCTAACTGAAGCAGGGCTGCATCGAGGAAATCTTGAATCATTCGATCTACTCGCTTAAGGTCGCTCACTATTTTATCCGTCATGTAACCTATTGTTTCACGCGTATTTGCTTCAGTAATTTTACTAAGATGTCTTTGAATAACTTGTGCGGCCATAATAGATGAGCTGAGTGGAGTTCTAAGATCATGACCAAGTGTTGCGGTAAATTGTTTTTTAAGGTCAGCATGTACTAAGAAAAACTCCATTAAAGCTTCTTGAATTGCTTGGTCGAATGTTTTTTGGATCGTCTCATAATCTTTGGATGAGAGATGCAATTCTTTTTCAAGGTGATGGGTAACCGTCTCTCTTAGCATTTGCAACTCTTGAACAATATCGGAAGGGCCATATTCTGAGCCTCGTGCCCTTTCCTCTGCGTGTTCACGCACAAGTTTGGAGCCTTCCTCATGAAGTCCACGAGATTTCTTTTCAGACAACGCTTGGCCCAAAAAATTAAGAAACCGAGGCAAAGCATCCATGAGTGCAGGATGAAGGATGTCTGTGGCCGACTTTAATTCCTTACGAACACGAACTTCCCAGATAGATAGTATTTCTTCGGCCAGACTATTGAGACTTGATTGTGCAGAGATGAGTTTAGATCGTCTATCGAGATGAAAATCTTCATTCATTGAAGACCCCTTTAAGTTTAGTGCTGTCTAAGTAAACATCACTTCATTCAGGACTTTATCTGATAAGCGATTTCTTCGCATGCCTCAAAGAATTAGGAATGGTTTGTCATAGGATAGGCAAGTATTAAACTGAGGTTTCAGTATGTCATTCTATTTCAAAGATCTCTGTGCCTTCTTGAGAACATAGGGAGGCACTTTTTCTTTTTCCCATCTTAAGCAAACTTCTTTAACCCAAATAGCTTTTGATTTTGCTGCATCATTGAGCCAATTCGCTACTGAATCTTGGACATACTTCTCAGAATCATTTTTGAGTGCTTCGAGTATTGGCAATGCTATTTCAGGATTATCTTTAAGTTCAGAGATGTGTGGCGCCCAAACTCCACGTGGCCGAATTGATTCAGAAGAAAAACGACGGATAAAATGCGATTTATCTTTTGTCCACGGAAGAAGAAATTTAATGGTTTTATCTAAGTCTAAAGAGAGATCATTCCTCATGGCCATCCATGCCCACTCTCTTACTCCAAAATGAGGATCATCAGCGAATGGTTTTATATCTGCCAGTTTTTGTTTAAGATTATTTTTACGGCCACCTATGATAAAGGCACACCATCCTCTGACTGTATCAGAGGGATGATTACTTCCTGATTTGAGAACTTGTTTTTCATCCCATTGGCTTAAGATATTAGCTGTTAAAATCATTCTTTTCAGTATGCCTGTTGTTTTAAGTTTGCTGATTTCTTTTAAATTCTCTTGAGGGATTTCAGGAAAAGCAGCAGACGCTAGAACTTTAAAATCAATTTTCAGAATTTCAGCGAGTGTCTTAGAAGGTATTTTTCCGGCGTTGATATCTTTGAAATTAGTCATGACTGATTATGGAAAGACCTAAGAAGTAAGTCAAATCGGGAAGTGAGGAGAATACAATATTTTCTCCTCACTTCTCAAAAATTATTCAGCCCAAAGAGTTTTGACTTCAACAATTTTACAGTCACTTGTTGTTGTAACAAGATGTTCTGCATCTCCACCATGAAGGTTTGTTCTGATTGTGTACTGTTGTACATCACCATCTTGGAAAACAAGAACTGGACGCTGAGTCTGCATGCCTTCGTCCTTAAAAATTCTTTCAACAACTTTTGAGCATGTTCCAGCAAAAAGTGATGTTGTGAATAATGAAGCCAAGAAAATTAGTGAGAATTTTTTCATTCCATACCTCTCATTTTAAATTTTCCTTTCAATATCTAAAAAAGGGGCACGACTCCAGTTAAGATTGTGTGGAGATAGTCTTTTTGTAAAACTTTCAGGTCCAACTTTTTAAAAGGTTTTCTTATAAAAAAAGCGTGTCATTCCGAGAATGGGGCAATCTTGCAGTTCACCGAACTTAGTGAAACCGAGTTTTTCGTAAAAACCAGGAGCTTGAAAGCTGAAAGTATCAAGGTGCATACCTTTGCAGCCACGTGCTTTTGCAATATTTTGTGCTTCATTAAGAAGTTTAAAACCTATTTTTTGTCCACGACATGATTCATCGACCCAAAGAATACTGGTGAAAAACCAGTCCCAGCTGGAATGGCCAATGAGCCCAGCAACGACTTTTCCTTCCTGATTTTTGTAAGCAAGAGTTAAATTATCTTTAGCTGTATGACCGGCGTGACTGAAGTTGTATTGGCGAAGACCACTCAGAATCTCTATCGCTTCCGGTGAATTTTCCTCTGTTAAAATACTTAATTGAAGTTGCTGCATAACCCTACCTTCTGTTTATGAGGAGATAAGTTTACCATTATTCCTTTACTTTCACCCACCCTCACATTAATATTCAACGGCAGTCTGCTTGGGCGAGCGTATCGCTGCGAACCCCGCCAGGCCAGGAATGGAGCAACGGTAGTAGTAGAGCGTTGTGTCCAAGTAGGCTGTGCTAATTTATACCTGACTAAATCAATCTCACATCTTCTTACATCGTTTTTTTTAGGCTCTTTTCTTAGCTTGTGCATAATGACATACTAGGGGAACTCACCTATTTAACGACTCACAAAACTAATATTTTTGGAGATTTATGGCCTACCAAGTCTTGGCCAGGAAATGGCGCCCAAAACAATTCGACCAGGTTGTTGGACAGGTTCATGTAACCCGGACATTACAGAATGCGATCAGGCACAATAAATTGGCCCACGCCTATTTATTCACTGGAACTCGCGGTGTTGGTAAAACTTCGATTGCTCGACTTTTTGCCAAGGCCATTCGTTGTGAAAATCCTAAAGCAGATTTCAATCCATGTCTTGAATGCCAGAGCTGTCGTGATATCGATTCAGCAACATCAATGGACTACATTGAAATTGATGGAGCATCCAACAACAGCGTAGACGATATTCGTGCATTGATTGAAAGTGTTCAGTACTTACCAAGTCGTGGAAAATATAAAATCTATGTGATCGATGAGGTTCACATGCTCTCTACGAGTGCATTCAATGCGCTCTTAAAGACATTAGAAGAACCACCTGCTCATGCTATTTTTATTCTAGCGACTACTGATCCTCAAAAACTTTTAGGAACAGTTATTTCGCGTTGTCAGCGTCATGATTTTAAGAATGTTTCAGTTCCAACTCTCGAAGAGCATATTAAGCATATTGCCTCTGTTGAAGGAATTGAGTTTGAAAACGATCGCATCGTTCATAAGCTTGCTCAGCTTGGTCGTGGTTCAGTAAGAGATACTCTTTCTATTTTTGATCAAGTTCTTGGCATGGCCGCTGGTGCTAAAATCACAGAGAAAATTTTCTCTGAAGCTCTCGGTCTAGCGGCTGGATCAGTGATGAAGACCTTGGTTGAATCAATCTTCAAAGGAAATATCACCGAGCTTAAAAAAGTTTATCTGGATCTCGTGAATTCGAATATCGATCTAAAAAAACTTTCTGAACAGATTTCGGAAATGCTTTTTGAAGTTATCGATTCAATTGATAATCAAGCAAATCTTCCTGTCTCTAAAGATTCACTTAAAGATATTTCAGTATCTGAAGTATTTTGGATTTATGAAACATTAATGAAAGATTTTTCATGGGTTCTAAGTTCATTAAATCCTGAAAAAGTTATTTTGGTGATGCTTCAGAAAGTAACTCTCAGAAGAGAAGTTCTTTCTCCTAATGGGATGGAGTTTCTTGGGGGAAAGCTTAGTGCCAGTGAAGTAGAAGAAAAGAGTGGGCCACAAATTTCAGAAGCTGTTGAAGTAAAAGTGGTTACACCTAAAACTTGGGATGGTTTTTTAAATCATCTTAAAACTATTTCACCGGCGACTCTTTCAAATCTTGAACAAGGAAATCTTAGTCGTCCGATTTCAACTCAAGACTCAAACTTAGTTATTGAACTTGCCTACCCGGAAGAAGCGATTCTTTTTAAAGACTTTTTAGAGGATAAAGAAGTTTATCAGAGGCTCATTGAATATATCAGCGAGTATTTTAAGGTTGAAAAAGAGTTTGTGAAATTTAGAACAGTCTTGATCAGCAGATCCGATGAATCTAATCAAGGCTTTAAAACTCGCGCGCAATTAGCAGAAGAAGAGAGTAAGAAAGCGGAAGACGAGAGAAGAACTAAGGTCTCAAATCACCCAACTATCAAGGGAGCAGAAAAGTTGTTTAATGCTCGTATTGATAAAATAAATTTAAACTAGGAGTAAATATGAATATTGGAAACTTAATGAAACAAGCTCAGCAAATGCAAGCAAAGATGGCGACTCTGCAAAATGAACTCGCTGGTCGTGTCGTTGAAGGTTCTGCTGGTGGAGTTGTTAAAGTTAAAGTTAACGGTAAACAAGAAATTCTAGAAATCAAAATTGATCGTGAATGTGTTGATCCAAATGATGTTGCCTCTCTGGAAGAACTTGTTCTAACAGCAGTAAACAACGGACTTAAAGAAAGCCAAGATATGGTTCAACAGGCCATGAGTAAAATCACTGGCGGAATGAATATCCCGGGAATGTTTTAGTGATCGAATTACCTGAAGTAATTAAGAATGCTGTGGATGCACTCACTCGACTTCCGGGTGTTGGTGAGAAAACGGCATTTCGTATGGTGATGAATATGACTCAGTGGAAACCAGCAGAATTAACTTCTGTCGGTCAGTCTATTTCTTCCCTGCAAAAACTCAAGCATTGCCAGGAATGTGGCATGTTTTGCGAGGAGAATCTTTGTTCAGTTTGTCTGAATGAGTCTCGAGCTACTTCAGGTTCAATATGCATCGTTGAAAATATTTCTGATTACCTTGCTATTGAGAAAAGCGGAACCTTTAAAGGTGTTTACCATGTTCTTGGCGGCGTACTAAATCCATTGCTTGGAGTTGGGCCAGATGAACTTGGTATCGATAAGATTCGTGAGCGTATTGAAAAACAAGGAATCACAGAAATTATTCTTGCTATCAACCCTTCTGTTGAAGGTGATGCAACTTGTTCATATTTTAAAATGATTCTCTCAGAGGATATCCAAATTGACCGAATTGGCTTTGGAGTACCTATTGGGGGAAGTCTTGAGTATCTCGACCCACTTACAATCAGTAAGGCCCTTGAAAACAGGAAAAGATTCTAATGAAATCAGTGAACGCCTCCATAAAAAGTATTATTGATCCTAAATTAAAATCAATTAATGCCCGTCTCTTCGTTTCTCGAGCAGATGGAATTGCTGTTTATGATAGCGTGCAAGATAAAACTACTTCATCAGTGTCAGCTTTAGTTAGTGGCGTTTGGCAAGCATCTGAGGCATTAATGGGGCTTGTTTCAAAAACGGAAGATATTTTCGAATACAGACTTGGATTCGATACCTCATCACAGGGGATTTATCTCTTTGCTTTTCAGATTGAAGGCAAGGACTACTGCTGTGGGGCTATCTATAAAGACTGTGTGAATCCTGGTCTGCTAAAACGTCAGGTAATGATGCTTCGATCAGAACTGGAAGAAATGAAAATCTCTGAAGATGAAACAACTGCAAAAAGATCAGAGTTTCTATTTAAAGATATTACAGATGAAGAAATGGATGGTCTTTTTACAATAGGCGGAAATTAATATGTCATTCGTGAATTATCACACCAAAGAAATTAACTGCAAGATCGTTTATTACGGTCCAGGTCTTGGTGGGAAAACCACTAACATTCAATACATCTATCAGAAAACTTCTGCCGGCAATAAAGGGCAGATGATTACTCTGAATACTGAGAATGAAAGAACATTGTTTTTTGATTTTCTTCCGCTTGATTTAGGTGAGATTCGCGGATTTAAAACTCGTTTTCACCTCTACACTGTTCCAGGACAAGTTTTCTATGAAGCTTCACGCAAATTGATTCTTCGTGGAGTTGATGGACTTGTTTTCGTTGCAGATTCACAGGTTGAGAGAATGGAGGCAAACATTGAATCACTCAATGGCCTTCAAAAAAATCTTCTGGAACAAGGTTATGATATTTCAAAAGTTCCCATGGTGATGCAGTGGAATAAGAGAGATCTTCCTAACGTTGTGCCAGTTGAAGACATGCAGTATCAATTGAACAAAATGAAACTTCCTGCTTTCGAAGCTGTTGCGACTAATGGTAAGGGAGTGTTCGAAACACTAAAAATGATTTCTAAGTCGGTCCTCCTGAATATTAAGGGTGGATTGGAATAAGTACGGGCTTTGAGGAGAATTATGAGTGCTTTAAATAGAGCTTTATCAGCAAAACAACTTGAAACACTAAAGAACAAACTTCTTG
>CALHBF010000027.1 GCA_937931205.1 uncultured Bacteriovoracaceae bacterium | reverse complement strand
ATAAGTTAAAACTCATGTTGCCGTTTGCTGCTCCTTGCGGAGTAAATCTTACGCAAACTAGGCAATTGAACGGGTTCCTTTCTCATCTCATTTCGAAACCCGAAGGTCTCAAAATCTTTAAATTATTTGAATGTCAAAGAGCAAAAACTTCTTATCTAGTCAATGACCAGCGTTTTAACGTTGTTTCGTCGTGAAGTGTTCATGGATAATATGGATTCACTTTCAAATCGTCAAGCGCTTTTCGTTCTTTTTCTAAAAAAATTTATCTTTTTTTCTCACCTACTCTATTTTCTTAGGAAAAACCCTGCTTTTTCAAGCACTTGAATTACTTGAGCTTCGAAGTTTTTAATCTCTTCGCTCGTTAAAGTCTTCTCTTCATTGGAAAAAGTAGTACGGATCGTTACTGTCTTTTCTGACTCATTAAGTGAGAACACATCTACGATGCACTTTTCTTTTAATTCCTTAACTTTAAGTGGTTTCAAGGCCGCAAGAACTTCAGCAGCAGGAGTCTCTTGCTTCATCACAATAGTAAAGTCGCAGCTTGAACTTGGGAATTTCGCAATGGGTGTATACTTAACCTTATCTTTTTGCTCGCGACTTTCTAGATCTGTAAGATCAATCACTGCTAGAGATAAGAATCCCTTCATTTTAAAGTTCTTCAGAACTAGTGGGTGAACAGTAGTAAGAGCTCCAAGGAATTTTCCCATGATTTGAACGTTTTGAAATTCATGAGGGTGAACACCTGCCCACTCACTTGGAACAAGTTCATTTTTGAATTTATTAGAAGGAGCTGCGAAGTTAAAAGAGATATTAAGAGAAGATAGTAGCTTCTCCACAATGTTCTCGAGCTCAACAAAACGAGATTTCTTCTTAGAGAAGAGGCCGATCACAAGCTGACTCTTTTCCTTCTCAAAGCCTGCATAACTGCGACCAAGTTCAAAGAAAGAAAATTGATCGTAATTCTTATGGTTCGTAGCACTCATTTCAATTGCGTGAGGGATGGCCGAAGGTCTCATACGATCATGATCAACTGAAAGAGCATTCACAAGAACGAGATCATCATTCATCACAGGCCACATAGCTTGAGTTAAAAGATCTTTTCCAATTAACGGGTAAGTCATCACTTGAAGTGACTTCGCATGATTTACCAAAAAGTCCTGGATCTTTCTGTGAAAGACTTTCTTTTGATCCAAACGAACTGGCTTGATTCCCATTACTGGAGAAACTGGCTTAATGTTATCGTAGCCGATCATTCTTCCAATCTCTTCCACGAGATCAGCATCACAATAGATATCTTTTGTCGTTCTATAAGTAGGTACAACTACCGTGAAGACACCATTAGCAAGAGTTGTTTTGAAATCAAGAGATTCAAAGATTCCCTGAATTCTTGAGCTCTCGATATCCATACCTAATCTTGAATTAATAAGAGAGTGAGCAATGTTAAATGTTAGCTCGCGAGAAAGCTTATCTTCACGAACATAGCGAGAAACACTCCCCTCAATTTTAGCATTCGGACAAACTTCGCGAATAAGTTCAACGAGGCGAAGAAGTGTGCGGTAACAAAGATTAGAATCCAAAGTTTTCTCAAAACGCTGACTTGAATCTGTTCTGAGGCCCAAACGAACTGATGTTTTACGAACTTCAGGCGCATCCCAGTTAGCAACTTCAATGAAGATGTTTTTCGTATTTGAGTCCACACTGGCACTTGCTCCGCCCATAATTCCAGCAAGAACAAGATTTTTTTCTTTATCAGCAATCACTGTATCTGAATCCGTTAACTTTCTTGATGTTTCATCAAGTGTTACAAATTCTGTCTCAGCATTGAGTTTCTTAATGAAAAGAGTATCACCAGCAATTTTATTGCGATCAAAAATGTGGTTAGGAAGACCAAGCTCAGTCATCACATAGTTTGAAATATCAACAATGGAATTGATTGAACGCAAGCCCACTGCTTCCAGACGGTTTTTAATCCACGCAGGAGTTTCTCCTACTTCAATGTTTGAAAGAGAGAGACCATAGTAGGCCAGACAGCTTGAAGCGGGATCAACTTCTACCTTAATGGGAGCAGCACCAGTTGTAAGCGTGCCCTCAATTTTCTTTGTCCAAGAATCGTTATATGGATTTTTGAGAGGAAGATTGAATGCAGCAGCGAACTCGCGAGCAAGTCCTAAATGTCCCCAAAGGTCCGGTCTATGAGTAAGTGATTTGTTATCAACATCTAAGAGTACATCTGTATCGGCCTGAAGGTACTCTCCCATTGTCGTTCCTGGAGTAGCTTTGGGATCTAGAATCATCAATCCTGCTGACTCGGCTGACATTCCTAATTCAGTTTCAGAACAAAGCATCCCTTCTGAAAGAACTCCACGAATTTTCTTCGGCTCAAGAGTCATCCCGTTTGGAAGAGTTGTTCCGTTTTGAGCGTAAGGAACTTTCAGTCCAACTGCTACGTTTTGAGCACCACAAACGATTTCCTTTGTTTCTGCTGCTCCGTAATTGATTGTTACAAGATTTAGTTTATCTGAATCAGGATGTGGCTTCATTGATTTGACTTCAACCACAAGAACTTTCTTTAAGAAATCATTCTTAACAATAACATCTTCCACTTCTGCTGTCGCAAGAGTGAAACGGCTAGAGATCTCTTTAGGAGAAAGCTCTGGAAGGTTTACAAAATCTTTAATCCAATTAAGTGAAATTAACATATATCTTTTACCTTAGAATGATTTGAATTGAGAGTTGAAACGAAGATCTCCTGAATGAAGATGACGGATATCATCGATTCCGTACTTCATCATCACTAGACGATCCAGACCTAGACCAAAAGCAAAGCCATTGTATTTTTCAGGGTCAATGTTTCCAGCACGCAGAACATTCGGGTGAACCATTCCACATGGAAGAAGCTCTACCCAACCAACTTGCTTACAAACCGAACATCCCTTACCTCCACAAATGAGACAACGGATATCAAGCTCAAAGCCAGGTTCAACGAATGGGAAGAATCCTGGACGAAGGCGTACTTCAACTTCTTTTTTGAAGATTTCAGTCAGAAGTGTCTTCATAAAATAAATCAGGTTACCTACAGAGATATTTTCACCAACCATCATTCCTTCCAGTTGATGGAATACCATCTCGTGGCTGGCATCTGTTCTTTCACAACGGAAAACTTTACCAGGACCTACAAAACGAAATGGTGGTTTTCTCTCAAGCATCCCACGAACCTGAATAGTAGAAGTGTGAGTTCTCAAAAGATGTTTTTTATCAGCAAACCAAAAAGTATCCTGCATATCACGAGCAGGATGTGTTGCTGGAATGTTTAGTGCTTCAAAATTATGAAATTCATCCTCAATATGAGGTCCGTCTAGAACTTCGAAACCCATAGAAATAAAGATGTCTTCGATTTCCTGTTGTACTAGTGTTACTGGGTGGAAACCCGCGGCCTGAAGGCCAAGATCTAAAACTGAATCAGTAAGTGAGATATCAACTTTATCTTTACTAAGTTTCTCATTAATTTCTTGAAGTTCAATTTCCTGCATCTTTGCCGAAAAAAGTTCTTCGATTGCAGTCTTCACTTCGTTGGCACGTGCACCAATCAGACGCTTTTCTTCAACAGTCGCATCTTTTAAGTTTTTCATGACCTCAGAGATCGGTCCCTGCTTCCCTAGAAACTTTGCTTTTAAATTTAAAAGATCTGGGGTTTTAGTAATCGTTTGGAGTTCAGCTTTAAAGTCACTGACTACGGACTCAAGAATCTGCATGTTTGTTTACCTTTTTGCATGATGACTTACGCCAAAAAGGTTAACAGGGGGTGGGGAGATTGAAAAGTGGATTGCTTGGCCAAAACTATTGGCCAAGCACTTTATTAAGATTTGAATAGTAAGACTTGAGTTCATCCATCGAACAAAGGGCCGTTCCGCGCTTGCGAACCACTACCCCAGAAGCACAGTTACCGATCCAAGCAGCTTCCTCAAGTGAGGCACCCGATAGAATCGCAGAAGTAATAGCGGCAATGGCCGTGTCCCCTGCTCCAGAAACATCAAAAACTTCATTGGCAGCAGTTGGAATAATTTTAAGTTTCCCGCCAACCTTAGTATCAAGCATGGCCATCCCGTCAGCACCTAGGGTGATGATGATTTTTTCTAAGGCAAGCTTATCAACTAGAATTTCAGCAATCTTATTTAAATCTCTTTCTTTAAAATAACCGAGGGCCTCTACCATCATATTTGACTCAAGACGGTTCGGTTTTAAAAGTTGAACACCTTTGTACCAAAGAGGAGGAGTCGTACGACTTGGATCAACTGCTGTAACCAGTCCCTTCTCCTTAAAGTTTGCAATGATATTCTGACAAAGAGATTCAGAGAAAAGCCCTTTGCCGTAATCTTCGATAATCACACCTGAATGATTCTCACCAAATTCCTCGACGCGACTCATCACTCTTTTTAGAATGTCAGTCGAAAGCTCTGTCTTTGTTTCATAATCCACACGACAGATTTGCTGAATATCAGTAGTGACTCTTTCTTTATAAGTAGTATGACGGCTTGGATCTCTTACCAGTCCCCAAGTTTTTAGATCGCGCTCTTCCAAAAGACTCTCAACCAGACTTGCGCGAGAGTCATCACCGATAACTCCGCAGAGAGTTGATTCAACTCCCAAGCTTTTTAAGTTGTCTGAAACGTTGGCAGCTAAACCTAATTTATTCCATTCCTTAGTTACTTCAAGAACAGGAACAGGAGCTTCAGGAGAAATTCTTTTCACTTCTCCATAAGTATATTTATCAACACCTAGGTCACCGACGACCAGTACAGGTTTTAATGTTGCAAAGTGAGCGATGATTTCACTAAAACGCTCAGTGGTTAAAATCATGATTGAGACCTTCTTACTTGTTTTCCCAGAGTTCTAAGATTTCTTGAACAATATCATCTATGTTTTTACCTGTTGTATCAAGCTCAATAGCGTCTTCAGCTTTTTTCAAAGGAGCGATCTTTCTGTTCATATCCTCAAAATCTCTATCTTCGATATCTTTGAGAACAGTCTCGAAATTGAGATTTGACTCTCCTCTGGCCTGCAATTCTTCAAAACGGCGTGTGGCCCTTTCATGAGAAGAAGCTGTAAGAAAAACTTTTAACTTAGCATTAGGAAAAATGACTGTTCCAATATCACGGCCATCTAAAATCGCCTGACGATCTTCCACAATTCTTCTCTGCCAATTGGCCAGAAAATCGCGAACGACTTTAAGTTTTGAAACTTGAGATGCGAGTTTAGAAACATGGTGTTCACGAATAACTTTCGTCAGGTCTTCACCATTAAAAGTTATCAGAACTCCAGGACTTGGAGCGTATTCGAGTTTATTATCATTAAAAAATTGAGCGATGATGCTTTCATCTACCGGACTTTCAGAGAAATTAATTCCAGCTTGCGAGAGGACATGACCGACAGATCGGAACATGGAGCCTGTATCAATATAAGTGAAACCTTTTTTCTGAGCGACTAGTTTGGCAACGGTTGATTTTCCGCTTCCAGAAGGACCATCAAGGGCTATTACTTGATCTTTTTTCATAGCCCCAGATCATAGAGACTTAAGCCCTTTGTGGCAATGATTAGTGACGTAAAAAGTCGAAGTCCGTTTTAAATTCCAAGCGGTTAAAGACTTCAGCGTGAGTCACTTTAAGAAGCAGAGGATTAATCATCTCAAAAAGTGCTCCCCCATCATTAACAAGATGAACTTTTGAAGACCAACTTGGGTAGGAGCCTGGTGCAAGGGCCATCGCCTGATCTTCCATCATCAACGAAAATGACAGAAGCTCTTTCATAGAAAGTTTTCCTAAGGCCTCTTTTTGAAGCTCAAAAACTTCTAACTCTCTTAGATGATCGTAGTGAGGGTAACTGCCAGACCCCGATCCTGTTTTTAACTCCTGAATCTTAAGACAAATCCTTCTTCTCTCTAAAATAGAGATTAGGATTTCAGAATTAAGCTGCAGCAAGGATTCTCTATAACGAGACAGATTGGATGTTCGGGATGAAAGTGACATTATTGTTAACACTCAACTCTTGGGTAATATGTGAATAAGCTTTCTTTACCTTATTAAGATACTTGTTATTCACGCCTACCGGAAGATTTTTTTTCAAACGGTTGGCCGTCCAGTATGGTCCCATATTGTAGGCCACAGTAGCGTGGTGGTGGTTGTCCCCAAATTCTTTCAGAAGACCTCTCATATAATAGATACCTACTTCCAAATTTCTGAGCTTACTGGCCAATCTTTCGTGACCAATTTGATTATAAAGCTGCCCATACTTATGGCGAAGATATTCATCACTGCGCTCAGCCTCAAGTCTAACTCCATTCTTTTTCATCAGTTCTAAGGTTCCCAGATAAGTTTCGGGCATGATCTGCATCAGGCCAGTTGCACCTTTGTGGGATTGAGCTTCAACCTTAAAATGGCTTTCTGTCCACATCACTGAAAGAACCCAAAACGGGTCTAACTCATGCTTTTCACAAAGCACCAGTACTGGACGAATAATTTTTGATACTTTTTTCTGAAGGTTGGCGGGGAAAAGCTCAATGAGCTTAGACTCTGCCTCTTCCATTGACCCATCAAGAAAGCTCAGGTCCCCAACAAAGAAGCCCATGCTCTCGTTTTTGAACTTATAGCCCGACTTCTGAAAACCAAATCGAAAATTTTCCGGAAAAAGCACGCGCAGGGAAAAGACAAAGAAGAAAAATAGGGAAATATAAACAACCTTATATAAGGAAAGATGGTCACTCAAAGTGCCCAATGCCTTAAAAAGATCCGTCAATAGTTGCTTACCCGTTTGAGGGGAAAGTCTCGTTGTCGGTTTTATCATGGTCAAAGTGTATAACGTGACTCGGTTTAAATGGCAAATTTCCTTGATTAAGTTGGCTAAACCATTGAGAATTAACAAGTTACTTAACTGATACCCTATCTCTACAAACGGAATTTCGAGGTCTTATGAATCAAAACAAACTTGCAAATGAAAAGTCTTTATACTTAAAACAGCATGCGAATAACCCTGTTCATTGGTTTGCCTACGGAAATGAAGCACTAAGCCGTGCCCGTGCCGAGAATAAAATGATTTTTATTTCCATCGGTTACTCCTCTTGCCACTGGTGTCATGTGATGGCCCATGAATCTTTTGAGGATCAGGAAACAGCTCAATTCTTAAATGAAAATTTTGTTAGTATTAAAATTGACCGCGAGGAATATCCGGAGCTAGACAACTACTACCAGAATGCTTGCACCCTTATGACTGGCCGTGGCGGCTGGCCCCTATCTGTTTTTCTGACTCCAGAAGGAAAGACTTTTTTTGCGGGAACCTACTTTCCTAAAGTCTCTCGTGACAATACTCCGAGCTTTATGAATCTCCTAACAAGTCTAGTGGAGCACTTTAAAAATAAACCGGAAGATGTTCGTGCCAATGCTGACCAATTAACGGCCGATATGAACAAGCCATTGGAAATTGAAAAGAAAATTCAATTTGATGGGCATTTCCCACCTCCATCGGCCATCATGAACGCCCTTAAAAACTATGCGGATACTACCAACGGCGGATATGGCAAGGCCCCTAAGTTTCCTCACTTCTCTTTCTTTGAATGGGCCAGCGAACAAATTCTTGAAGGAATGATTCCACAGGAACAAGGTCAGCATATTGTTGAATCAGTGGAAAAGATGCTGATGGGTGGAGTCTATGATCACCTCAAAGGTGGGATTCACAGATATTCAGTTGATGATAAATTCTTAGTCCCTCATTTTGAAAAAATGCTTTATGACCAAGCTGGTTTAATCCGTCTTCTTGCTAAAATGGGACAATTCTATCCAGCTCCAGTTGTTTTTGATGGATTACTACAGACTCTTGATTACTTGAAAACAGAAATGCTCTCAGACGATGGATATTTTTTCAGTGCTCAAGACGCCGATTCTGAAGGAGTTGAAGGACTTTATTTTGCTTTCTCAAAAGAAGAATTTGAGCAAAGTTTTGAAGATGCTCCGGCCGAACAACGTGCTCGCCTAGATAAGTATCTTGAAATTTTCAATATTACTGAGAAAGGAAACTTTGATCACGGATTGAATGTGATTTCTCTTAACTCTAAATTCAAGTCAGATTTTTATAATCAAGATGGATGGCAAGAGATCAGAGATATTAGAAGAAGACTTCTCGAGATGAGAAAACTCAGAATGCCGCCAGCAACTGATCGCAAAGCGATTGCTAGCTGGAACTATATGATTATCTCAAGTCTTTGTGACGTGATTCAATACTGCCCTGTTGATGTTATTCAAGCTGAAGCGTTTGGACTTATCCAAGCAACTGTTGAAGGATGCTTAAAAGAATTTGTTAAGGAAAAAAATGGCAGACATGTGATTAGTCACGTGAACACCATTGATAACCCAAGTATTTATCTTGAAGACTATGTGAATTTCTGTGATGCTCAACTGCGTCTCTACGAAATCACAGGAAATGAAACTTTCAAATCAAATGCTCTTGAGGGTCTCGATTTCTCAATTAAGAGCTTTGTGAAAGATGGTGTTGTTTACACGACAGCACTTGATGCTAGTCCTGAAGGAATTGATAATCTTCCGGCAGCTTTTTATGATCAGTCATACCACTCATCAGTAATGCTTTTTGCCCATCTCCTCAGACGTGCTTCTCTTTTTGATAAGAAGTATGACCTCCATACTGTTCTGCCTCAATCCCATGAGCTTGCTCAGTACGTACTTACCAATCCGCTTGGACATGGGATGGGTTTAAGAACTCTTACTTACCCGGCCGCCATTTACAGACGAATTGAAGTTCCTCAGAAATGGATTCAGAACCCTGAGTTCTTAGAAATCCGCTCTCACTTCTTTGCTCGTTTTGTTGTTTCTTACCATCAAGAAGAGAATGAAAAGTTCCAAATCTGCAACAATGAAGCTTGTGAAGTGGCCAAAGACGGATTTGAAGAATTTAAAAAATTGTTCACCAATGGTAAGGAAGAAAATGCTTAAAGGAATCAAAATCCTTGATCTCACCCACCGACTTCCAGGACCTCTTGCCGGAAAAGTTTTAAGTGACCTCGGCGCCGAAGTAATAAAAATTGAAGACCATATCCAAAAGGACCCCTTTCTGGGGTCTTTTGGTGGTGGGGATAATAGTTTTGTTCATTGGTATGAAGAGCTCAATAAAAAGAAAACAATTAAACGTTTTGATTTTAATGCTCCAGATATTAAAGAAAAAATCAAAGCAGAATTGATGAATTGTGACGGAATTCTCCTTTCTCTCTCTGCTAAATTAAAAGAGAAACTAGGTGTCGATGAAACAAGTCTTGCAACTCTGGGCAAGAGCTTTGCTGTTGTTGAATTGAAGGCCAGTCGAGAACAGAAGCAGGCCATGCATGACCTCAATGCTCTAGCGACTTCTGGATTTTTAAGCCTCCATCTTATGGGTCGAGAAGAGTCCATTGTTGATCCTCCTTTCCTGCCTGTTGCTGGGATTTCTTTTGGTCAGCAAGTGGCGACTGACTGGCTGGCCTGCTTTATCAAAGTAAAAAATACGAATCACACGATCATTCATTCAAGCTACCTCTATGACTCGGTTGTCAATAATTTCAATCCTTTCTGGTCCGAGACTCTTCGCAGCAAACCTTCGAAGAAATTCCTCCATAATGGAGCCTATCCATGCTACTCTCTCTACCGACTTGGCGACGGGCACTATGTAGCACTTGCTGCTGTAGAGGAGAAGTTTTGGACTGACTTCTGTGAGGAGTTTGAACTTGATATTACGCTTACTGAGCGCTTCTCTACTGAGCCTTTGATCTTTCAAAAAATAGCGGATTTGTTTGCCAAATATAATGCAGAAGAGATAGAAACTAGGATTAACAAAAAAGAATTTTGCTTATCAATAGTCAGGAAAGTCTGACCAAAAATTGGAGATAGTATGACAAGAGTAATTGGTTTCCATTATACCCTGACTGATAAATCAGGAACTGTTCTGGATTCATCAGTGGGCGACGAACCACTTTTCTTCCTTGAAAACAGCCAACAAATCATCCCGGGCCTTGAGAAAGTAATCGCCCTTATGAATATTGGTGATAAAAAGAAAATCGAAGTTAAAGCTCAAGATGCTTACGGCGACGTAAATGCTGATCTTGTTGTTAAAGTTAAGAAAACTCAATTCCCACCGGATGCAAATCTTCAAGTTGGGGATCAGTTCCAAGTTAACAATGATCCACACTCTCCAGTTTTCACAATCATCTCTTTAGATACTGATGAAGTAACTGTTGATGGTAACCACCCAATGGCAGGAAAAGATCTTTTCTTTGATGTTGAGATCGTAGGAATCCGTAATGCAACTGAAGAAGAAGTTGCTCATGGCCACGCACATGGTGCTCATGGCCACGGTCACCACTAAGAATTAAAACTCAAGAACCCTTCTTCTTCTTTCATGAGGCGGAAGGGTTCATCTTTAATCAGTAAATACCCATCTAAATCTAAGTAATCTACCATTCCACTGAAGAGCATCCCGTAACTGATTCCGATACTAGTCTCAATCATACAACCAAGCATAGTTTTCATATTGTGAGCACGTGCTTGATCGATAAATTCTTTCGCACGAATCAACGATCCGGTTTTCATTAGCTTAATATTGATTGAATGGAACTGACGAGATAGCTCATTAAAATCCCCTACATCCTCAATTGATTCATCTGCAAGAAGTTCAAAGCGAGAAATAGGTTTTAGTTTTTTATACTCATCTACACAGCTTGAAGGAAATGGCTGCTCCATCATCTCAATATTCAGGTGTCCCACTTTCTCTTGGAAGCGCATGAAATCATCAAAGTTAGTCCAAGCTTCATTACCATCCACTCGAAGTTTAGCATCAGTATATTTGGCCACTTCTAGCAGCATGTCCGTTGCTGTTTCTGCGTTAACTTTAATTTTTAAATGATGGAAGCGACGAATTTTCTCAATATACTCTTGAATCTCGCCCATTGGGATAATCGGCATTGAGAAAGAAGTTTCTTTTTTTACCCAAGGAGAGAGACCTAGAAATTGAGATAGAGTCTGACCCTTCTGATGTGCCATGTGCGAGAGGAGAACAGACTCAAGACCGAAACGAAGTGAATGATGAAGATTTTCGTTTAAGCTCTCAAGAGTATAATCCGTTATTTTTTTCCACTCTTCGAATTGCTTAAGAATACTCTCATGAGTTTCGCCATAACGGATATTAGGAGCGATTTCCGATTGAAATTTCCTTCCATTCGCTTCTAAATTAACAATGAAGTTTTCTTTAAATGTTGTTTGATTGCGAGACAGTTTCCAATTAACTTTGAGATCAAGATGGATTTTATCCAACGTTATGTTCATATATATCCTACATGAGAAAATAAATCCGACTTCTCAAAGTCGGCCGGGGAGTTCCCCCATTCACCATCAGGAATTCTCCCATTAAAATATTGAAACCAATAGTCCCTATTTTTTAAAAACTGCATGCGCTTAATAGGCATGTTAATTTCGAGATGGGCTTCTAACATTTTAGAGATAAATTCAGAGCAATACATCAGCTCTCTGCCATCTTGATCAACATTGTTCCAGAGATAATAAGGATCAAATTTAATGCCTTTATAATCTCTCTCAAAACGCTGATAGAAGCCGCGTTTTAACTTTGCTTGCAGTTTTTTATCTTTTAAGCGCATCACTTTTAATGGCTCACCTTTTTTATTTCGCGCACGGAATAACTCATAAGGAATGGCATGGGCCTGGGCAATCGACTCGGCAACAAGTAATGGCTCGAGGGAAACCACAAGACCTGAGTGAGCATATTTAGTGTTCTCTTCCTGCTCGATCAGTCCGCAAGACCAGCACTGAAGAGGCTGAAGCAGGATATCCCCGATTTCAAGCTTGAGGCCTTGAGACCAAGACAGAGTTGGGATCAATAACAGGACAAATAGATATTTCATTAAAACCGCCACATTTTCTGGTTAGTCAAAGGTACTGGGCCAAGTCCTTGTTTTCTTATTCCCTACCTCATTTTTCCTAAAAAATCAAGAAGATAGAGTTTCTACCGATAAGAAGCTTGTCCCCTATTTAGAGCGAAACACCAGAGTTCTCGTATAATTACTATAAGTAATAGCACTCTGTTACTTGATTTGAGGTTTTTATGAAAAAGTTAGCTACTTTTCTGAATTTAACTCTGTGTTTAGAGCTGGTTCTCATGCCGCTCAACCAAAGTCTTATCACCTCAAGGCCTGTAGAGGCCAATACCTGCTCCACCGGACAGCAATGGGACGCCAACCTTGGTCGATGTCTAACCGATGTGGAGACGGCCAAAGTCATGCAAGCAACTGCAAGTTGTGATGCTAAGGATATTGAATGTTATAAGAAGAATGCGAAAGAAGCCTTCGATAAAAAAGTGGAAAGCGGTGAAGCTCCAGGCGAAGTTAAAAATAAGGGATTTGTTTCTACTATCGGTAAAGCCGGGTCAGTAGCAGGAGCTCTCTTTAGCGCAACTGCTTTTTTTAAAACCAAACCAGCTAAATGTGCGGCCATTTCTCACGGGATGATTATTGCTGGAGGAGTGACAACTTTCGTAGGTGAGATGTTTGCCAACAACAAACACAAAAAGAATCTAAAGGAAATTGAAAAAGAGTGGAATCAAATTGTTAACACCAATTATGATGGAACAGATAAAGATTCAAAGAAAGCACACGCATCAGCGGCTCAAGGCGAAGCCTTTGAAATGATGGCCAAGGCCGAAGACTCTATTGCTGATAACTCTAAGACAAAAACTAAAATCCATATGGCAGCAACAGCAATGTATGCTGCTGCTGGTATTGCTGCGGGATTAGAAATTTACGCGGAAAAAGCGAGCGGTGGGACTGGGAAGTTGGCTACTATGTGTAAGTCAACACCTGCTCCAACGGGCACTTATAATCCTCCAAAGATTGATTATCTGTACGCTTCAAATGAATATGAGCGTTTTAATACTCTACAAAACGATCAGGAGTTTGAAAGTTATTTATTTTACAATCAAAAAAGACAGTATCTCTCTTTAAACATTTTAGAGAATAACTTTGAATCTTTTTTTACTGTATTCACTTCTACCCAGACCCTCAGCTCTCCCACTTTGGATGAATATCTAGCGGCCAACGAAGTTGGTCTAGATCAAGAGACTAAAACAACTGTTAGGGCCCTTCTTCACACCATGCTAGGTCATTTGAATCCATTCCCTGCTTCTGCTCACGCCACAGTTGTTTCAAGCGAAGGCTTAGGTAAACTTCTTGAATCACCTTGGACACGCTTAGGACTTTCAACAGTTTTAGCGGGCTGGTCACTTATTATGATGAAGCATACAAAATCTCAAACGGAAGCCTCTACAAATAGAGCTGAACTGCTAAGAAAGATGAAATCAGATTTCTTAGGGGCAGCAGCAACTATTAATATGTGCACACCTGAGGATCGTAGCAATACGAATAAACCTGAATGTTATTGCTATAACTCTGATGGACAAAGAAGCACAAATCGCAGTAACTCACAAATCTGTCAAAAACTTTGGAATGGAAGTCTCGCTAGTGCTCAAAGTTATAAGAATTCTTCAAACGCATTTGCAGGCTGTATTAACAGCGCGAATGAACATGACCCAGTTTGCGCCTGTAAGAAATCCTCTAAAGGATGTTTAACAGTATCAACCAAAGGCATTTCAGGAATTTCAACGGGAGCATTAAGTATGCTTAATTCCGGAGTATCTCCAGTTAACGAAATTGCCACTGGTAATTTTGCTGCTGCTACAGCAAGTGATAGTGCAAGCCTTAACAATGCGATGAGAACAGTTAAGGCGCTAGATAAGATGCTTGATCAGCCAGATATCAAAAAAGAAATTAAGGATAAGGATAAATTTCTTGCGGGAATTGAAACAGCGGCAGCGAAAGGTTCAAATGGTAATTATAGTGATGGCCTAAATGGTAACTCATTCTCAGGCAGTGCCGGCCAAGCAGTTGCTAGCCTTGAAAAAGAATTAGAGGCCAAAGCTCCTGAACTGTTTAAAACAGAAAAAGGCTCTGCCCCACTGGCCGGTGCAAGTAAAGCGAAAGGAAAAGGAATTGATTTTGATTTTGGCAGCAATGACAATCAAGAGCAAATCGATGGTCAAGTGGCCCAAGTGATGAATCAAAACTTTGATTATTCACAGAATGATATTAACAACCAGTCTCATACTAATATCTTTGAATTACTTAGTAATCGTTATCAAAGAAGTGCTTTGAGACGTTTATTTGATGATGAGGGCAAGAGCAAAGCTGAAGCTCCTTCAAACTCTGATATCTCAAATTAACTGCCCCTTTAAATTGGTGTTACACCTTTTAGATAAATCTCATTGTAATAGTACTGAAAGATCTCTAAATGATCTTTCAGTCTTTCAATTTTCTTGGTCGTACACCAAGTTTTTCTAATGAGTCTGTTAATATTAGCTCTTAACATCGCACAAGTGTGATTGATAACAAAGAGCGGATCAAAAGCGACTTTCTTCATCTCTCCTTGTCCAGCAACATGTGCGCGTTCACTCTTATAAGATTCATGCCTGCAATGTGGAAGATATTTTTGTATCACGTAAGGATAACTCCTATGCTCATCTGTTTTAATCAGAACTTCTGGTGATAGTGAGGGAGTAATCGTTTTAAAGAGGCGATCAAGTCCTTCCATGTGCTGACTTGCACGATATCCATACTTCTTAAGGGCAACTTTCGATAGATGACCAAATGCCGGGATTCGAGAGACTTCGACTCCTAAAATACGGCGTGTATCCTCATCAACAGCAATCGAAATAGAAAGGGGCTTGAGTTTTGAATTCTCCTTGGTTATTAGATCATCCATTACAACATTATGAATGTTTTTTATTCTCTCTCTCGCTTTCTGATTCAGCCTTGCACACTTTTTCCCCAGAAAAGAAACTCTCCGTTCAATCGTTTTAGCATTCACTTTGAGAATGCGAGCCGATCGAGCAATGGAAAGCCCCCCGGAATAGAATTCCAGGAATCTATAATTAATTCTTCTTTTCTTCTGATAATAAGTTTCAGTGAAAGTCGCATTTGAAAAACGCTTACCGCAGGTTTTACAGCGAAAGCGTTGAACCAATTTTGAGTCTTCTTTTCTACGAAAATACCCATCACGGATAATATTGAAGGGAAATGCGCAGTCTGGGTTAAGGCAAATTTTATTCATTCCCTAAGAAGAGCAAAAATGACTTCAGGGATACAAAACTTAAGTCATGAATATATCAATCAATTAATGTGATGTTTAAATAATAAAACAATGAAAGAAAGATAAAGTTTTGCTTTTAACACCAATTAAAGGGAGTAGTTAGTGATACCTAAAGCTCTTATCCAGCTTAACTCAGGGGCAATCAGCTTTCTCTCTGCTAAATCAAAGAATCCCGCTGTAAAAAGCGCATGAGCCGCAAGTTTTCCATCGGCCCTCATCATCTTCTGTTCAATGACATAAATCTTTGAGTTCTTAACTTCGATAACCTGTGAAGTGATGTGAATATCATCGCGATTTTTTAGCTCATGCTTAAAGCGCAGATTGATATCAAGAATAATGGGACCGACTTTTTTCTCTAGTACGTAATCCAGGCCATGCCCATTCTTAGTAATGAAATCCCATCGGGCTTCTTCGAAAAGCTTTAGGTAGTTTGCATTGTTGACGTGACCAAAACTATCTAAATGTGACTCTAAAATCTTTGTTCTATACTCAAAAATATCGTTCATTCTAACTCTAAATTATTTGCCTGGATTCTCTTAGAAGAGTGCATTTCAGAGTATTTTTTCGATATTTTCTGGAAAAGTACAGAGGACTTTTTATCAATTCCTTCAGAAGCAATTGTTCTGTCTTCCTCTAGTCCACCACCACTACCCTTTTGATCAAAGAGACTTGAGAATGGGTTAGAATCTTCTTTACCTGATTTGACTGCACTAAAGCCAGACCCACCACCTTTAGCGGCATATCCACCAGAGGCTTTTTTGGCCTTAATATCAGCTTCTTTATCACCTTGAGCATCCGGAGTCTGGGTATCATTTCCTAGCGAAGCTCTTGCTCCACCGCCACCCATACCGCCTCCGCCTCCTCCACCACCAGCGGCTCCACCGCCAGAACCAGGAGAAGCAGCAGCTGCTTTATCTAGAATATCATTGGCCTCTTTGGCTTCATCTACGAATGGTGAATTAATGCCGGCCACTTGTTGTGACTCAATATTAGCGGCTTCTCCCATCTCACCAAACTCATCTGTACTTGAACCCATATCAAAAGAGTTTGATCCATTACCACCTAAAGTAAAGTCCCCGCTTCCCACAGAAGCAGACTGACCTGAAACTCTATTGCCTGGTCCTAGACACTCTTTGGCCGTTGGGTTGAGAACACATTTATCGAGCTGAACATCGAGTTGTTCTTCTTCATAGCTGTCTTGAATTTTAGCAACAGTATCTTCGCTCTTTTTATACTTACTCGCTTCGATACCAGCAGCTAAACCTTTGGCAGTATATTCGGCAAGGGCCATGATGAAGACTTGCTTTTGATCTTTGTTCGCAAAGACTTCTTTTCCATAACTGTCTTGAACTAATTTTAGTTTTCCAGCGCAATTATCTTTTATATTACCTTTCTTACAAGCATCCTCAGCTCCATCAACCCAACCAGCAATCTTGGCCCCTAATGCTGCAACAGCAGCCGCATAAGCAGCAGCTTTTTCCTGATTCAATTGTTTCATCAGAGAACTATTCGATTTAGAAGCTTCAAGGCTTGCCCCTTGAAAGTCACCAGATTGGGCCTTTGATTGAGCTTCTTGTGAAATTTTATTTTGCCCATTGGAAGCTCGAACTTGTGCTTGCTGTTCAAGCACCATCGAGGCAACAAGAAGATGGTTATAGACTCTTGCTGTACTTTCACAAGAATCATAATCAACAGTATAACCGGCTAATCGCTTACAGATAGCACGACCATCGCTGGTCTGAAATGCATCAGGTGCACTATCTAGAGCTACTCCTGCAATATTTGTTGCAACCTCATCGGCAGCTTTACACTTCTCTAATTCGGGATCAATCTTAATCTCACCTGACTCAACCGGCTTGTCTCCAGAACTTTTAATCAGCGCTACACATGCTTGCGCTCTACTAGACTGTGCCATTGGTTGCTGCATTTGCTGTTGCTGAACAGGTTGTCCATTATTCTGCGCTATTGGCTGCGACAGCGCCCAAGGACTAACAGACAAAAGAAGCAAGGATGTGATTGACCATTTCATAATAAACCTATCGGCTAAATGATTTAAGATCTTGATTTAATGATAAACTTGATCGATTAACAGAGGGATTAGGAGTTGTTGTTTACCTATAAAATCAGTGAGTTAAAATGAAAAAGCCCTCATCAGAGGGCCTTTTCATTGACTCAAATTTGAGGCGTTTTATTTGGTTTGCTTTACAGTTGTTCCTTCCACACCTTTTTTAGGCTCGCTGCTAAAGAACTTTGAGAAGTTTAATAAGTAACGATTAGAAACTTGTTTAAAGATAGAAGTATCAGGTCGGTTGAGAATATCGGCTTCGGCCGTTTCAAAATCATCAATGGTATGAGTTGCAACTTCCTCACCACTTGCTGTTTGAGAATTAGCATCAATGAGTTCATCACCAGAAGCTTCAGTAATATTAAAGCCTGCACCTCCGCCAGATGGATCAAGCACACTCGCTGATGAATCTTTCAAAATATCTTGTCCATACAACAAAGGATTATTTTTATCTAATCCAGCTTTTGAACCATTTGCAAAGTCTGCCAGGTTTACTCCTTGAGATCCCATTCCATTACTTAAACCTCTTCTCATTTCACCTAAGCTCTTTTGAACTTCAGCATCAAGGTTGATTCCTTCCTTGCCTGCTTTTTTATTTTGATCATTAATCTGCTTCATAAGATCATCGGTGACTTGTTTTACTTTCATTGCATTCGAAGCAAGATCAGCTGCCGCAAGATCAGCACGGGCCATATCACCTTTTGCAACCGCTTGGGCCATATCAACTCCAGTATTCGCGACTTTCTGTAGAGTTGGTAAACTGAATTTCGAATTAAATTTTGGTTTAGTTAACTGAAGACTCTTATTACATGCACTTGGTGAATAAGACTGAGCACCAGATGCATCTTTTCCCCAACAACTTTTCTCAATACTAGTTCCGCTTGAAAGTTTATTCACATTTCCTGAAGCAGAAGAAATATTGTGATTGCCATCTTTAATACTGCCGGCCCCTTGATTTCCACCCTCTTCAAGTCCACCTGCTCCATCTGTTTTAGATTTAAAATCAGTAAGAAGAGCTCTTAATTGACTAATATTTCCTTCTAAATCTTTTTGAACAGCGCTGAGATCTTTGATCACAAGTGCAGTTAAGGCAGTCCCAGCACCAAAAGTAATCATTCTACTTTTAGGAGTCTGATAGGCCACTGCGACTTTGGTATTTAGAGCTGGAACCATTACCCCAAGACCTGCAACTAAAGCAGTCCCATAACGAGACACATTCGTTCCTCCAGCATTACCAGCTCCAAGTCCATAGGCAGCTAAAACAGCTGTTGAAAGAATTTTATTCGTGGGTAGTGAACTTCCCCCCTCACATCCTGCCATTACCCACTGAGTACATGCAGGCAAAGTTAATTTATTCGTCGTACAGGCCCATTCCATAGCAGCTAAACCAGTTGCTGCTCCATAAACTGTGGCCACGGCCATTGTCCAATTTTTGCGTTTTGTAACAAATGCTAGTTTGTCTTCTTCTTCTTTAAGTTTGGCCTCAATGATTCCTCTTTGAAGATCCCCACCTTCAGTCATGCTGGCCCTCAAGGCTTCAATTTCTTCTTTTTTTGCCTTGATAAAAGCTTGCTGAGCTTTAGCTCCAGCAATCTCAGAGCCGATATAAACTAATGAACCGGCCATAAAAGTATAAAGAGAAGGAGTCATCCCACCCATCTTACAACTAAGAAGAATATTTGATCCGATGATCCCTGTCCCGATAGCTAGAATTTGATTGGTGATAGGAACTTTTGCAGCATCATCTTTCTGAGAACTCGAAGAATTCGTACTTTGTTCATTATTTGTTTGAGAAGTATTAGCAGTCGCCGTAGCGTTCGCAGCAGTTGTATTCGTTTTATCAGAACTGCCTGATCCCACTTGTTCTTGCCAATTTTTTGGTAAAAAACTTTTAAAACGTTCAGGATCTTTATTCACAACATCGGCCCAGTTCTCACCAAAGTTATCTTTTAAAACTTTGATATCTACTGGATAAACAATTAAGTCTGAAGGCTTTAAAGTTTTTGTTGAAGCAACTTCTGAAGCTGTGCCCTCAGGGCTACTTGAAACTCTAGTCTTCCAATCTTGAGGAATAAATCCTTGGAACTGATCCGGATTGCTGTCTACAACATTTCTCCAGTCTTTTCCATGAATCTGTTCAAGTGTTTCATGATCTCTCTCATTACGAATTAAGTCTGAAGCTTTCTCCACCTTATCTGGCACAAGACAACGTGCTTTATAGATATAAGTACAAGTTGGATTATTAGCAATTACACTCTTCCAGTTAGAAGGAAGATAATTTGAAAAGCTATCTGGATCACTATCGATTTTAGATTTCCAATCTTCTCCCAAAGCTTTGGTTAAGCTCGCTTTCTTTTCTTCACCCACAATAAAGTCAGATGGGACTTTCGCCGAAATATTTGTTGATTCATCTCCGGCTTGTGCAAATGCCACAGGGGATAAACTTTGAATCATCAGGCCGACAACAAGAGCATTGGATAAAATGCTTTTAAGTCTTTGAGGGTATTTCATAACTAACCTTTTATTGAAGCTACCCTGTTATTATCGCCTAAAACCTTGAAATTTAGAAACTAGAGGATTTTTTCTCTATCAAAGTACTGAAACCTCGAGAATTTTGATCAAAACTGAATGACTACTATTTTTGGCAGGGAGAGATGGTAAAAAAAAAGGGGAAGATTTTCATCTTCCCCTTCGACTTTTTGGAATTATTTCTTTTTCTTAGTTGGCTTCTTCTTTCTGCCTTTCATAATGATGGCCCCAACTGCTCCAATAACAACAAGAGCAACCAAGTACATTAGAGTGTCATCGTCACCTGAACTGTCAGGACGCTTCTTAGTCTTATTAACAGCTAAATCCATTGCACCATTTGGATTAAAAGTTGCATCTGCAAAATTTGGATCTTCAACTTTTGAACCAGCACGAAGATCTTTAAGAGCTGTCTTCTTCTGGCGGAATACACGAAGACTTGCCACCAATTTATCCATTACCGGCTTATAGGCCGAATAAAGATCTTTTGTTACAGAAAAAGTAACGGCCACACCTAAGTCTTCTTTTACAGTTGCCAGGTATCTCGTATAGAAACCTGGAACTTCAGAAGCAAGATGAAGAGCATCTACCCATTTGTGATCGTTCACGGTACTCATTACCACACTTTTGGGTTCAGAGATTTGCTTCTTTCCACCTGGAAGATTGTAGTCTTTTGTCTTCTTTAAATAGGCCATGTATTCATCAAGACTATCCTGCTCTCCGCGAATTTTGGCAGCAAGAATAATAATTGATTCTTTTTTGCGATCGGCATTTTCACTCTGACAAACATACTCAGATCCTTCAAGCTGACATTCCCAACCTGGAGGTAATTCAAACTCACAATACTTCGTTGTAAAACTTTTCGCAAAAGTCTGGGTAGAAAAAATCATTCCAAGACTTAACACCAACGGACGGATTAGTTTGTTCATGAGTAACCTTTTTACATCTATTTAAGCTTATTCTAGCTCAACTCTCTATCGACACAAATAAAAGAATTATCTTCCTCTTCTAAATGAAGCTCGGCCCAAGGTCCCATCTTTGATAGGTTTGTTCTTTTTAAATCGTGAGGTGATTTTAATAATTGAGTTATCCGATTGGACTCTCACGACCGTTCCTCTGGCGATTAGTTCGTTGCCACCCATGTAGTCGAAGTCGAAAAAATCAAAGACCATTCCCTTCTCAACTTCATCGGCCATGCCCTTATCAATTTTTACATAGCCACTCTTAGGGGAAATTTGAACAATTGAAGCTTCGATATCATAAGATTTGAAAGAGCCATCAATCTTTTTAATCGGATCACTCTTATCAACTCGGCGGACAAGATTAAATCCAAATCCTGTTCCGACATCAGTGGATTTCCCCGCCACCGTTTGTGAAGCTCTAACCTCTGCCCTCCAGTTATTAGCAAAGGCCAGATTTGCACCGACATAGGCAGTTGCTCGCTCACTGTTCATTTGGTGATACATAAAAGTTGAGCCGGTATTGAATCGGATTCTATTGGCCTCATCATCTTTATAGGGATCACGTTGGAGAGAGTAAGTCCCGTCAACTCCCGCAATAAGTGCGAAACGGTCCCAAGCAAGTGCTCCTTCAACTTGATAGTAAATCTCATCTGAAATTTCCTGGCCTGGTTTACTGTAGCCGCCTCGAACAGTCAGATAGTTTTTACTGACAGACTGATAAGTTACCCCAGCTCCGATAGAATAACTTGTGCCATCATCACCAAGTACTAAATCATCGGATGTTTCACCGACAGCAAGTTCTTTGTTGGAGTATGGTTTATAACGATAAGTTCCCTCGACAGCATAATGAAGACGATCAACAGGTTTAAAGGCATACATCAACTTAACCCAAGTTGACTCTAGTCCTTGAGCAGTAGAATCCTCTCTATTCAGAGTTGTGCCGTAACTTGATTTCTGGCTTCTGACGAGAGCTCCGACGCCAATTTGTAACTGGTCTGTCAGACCGTAAGAGCCGCTAAAAATACCCTGAATGCGATCAAAACCTTCTCCGTCGCTCAGTTCGACTTTTTCGCTGTTCTCATCAACTCGATTGGCCGTTTTAAAATAATCTGCACCAAGCGAAATTTCGCTTCCGCCTTTGGAAAGAGTTTTTGTTGGAGCAACATAGCTGGTAAGCGCCCATGTCGGAGCGGCCACTAAACATAGAGGTAAATAGCGGATGATTTTCTTCATTCCCCAATTATAGGCCAGCCTGGGAATTTTGCAAAAGCCCACTCTGTGGTCTGTCAAAAGTGATCAAATCTGCCTCTCTATACCAAGAACCATTGTTTTTAGAGAACAAACAAATAGACTCAAATGGCAGAGTAGCAAACTCATGAAATTCCCGCTGAGCAAGGGCAATGGCCGAATGAAGATCAAAGACTTCTTGATGGCGGCCAATGGTTAAGAAAGTTTTCTTATCCTTCATACGCTTATTACGATCAACATAGGACTTACAAATGGAAAACAATGATTCCTGACAAAGAGTTAACTCTTCATCAATGATGGGATTGATATAAAGAATTTTATTCTTCTTATATTCATGAACATCTAGGCCCGTAAATTTCATTGTATGGTAAGAAGTATTCTCAAAATAAAATGATTCTAACTCTTCAATCAGTTCTGTTTCTAAAGTTTTTACTTTACTAGCATCAACCTCAAAAGGTGGAACTAGTGGTAAGTGAAGATAGGGAGTAGATTGATACTTGGAATCAAAGCGAGACCTGAAACTCTCCACATTTTTTGCAAAAGAGTTATCAGGATAAAATGTCAAACCAACGAAGAGCTTAGTCAGCATGGGACCCCCTTTTTCGAGCTGTGAGTTAGGTCCTCCTTACATTGTACTGCAACTAGATTTTGAAACAATAAAAAAGGGAGGTTAAAACCTCCCTTTCCCATTATTTAATGACTTGAAATGCTGCTTTCGGCCCGAGTTCTTCTTCAATACGAAGAAGTTGATTGTATTTCTCGATTCTATCACTGCGTGATGCAGAACCAGTTTTAATATGTCCCGCACCTGAAGCCACTGCTAAATCAGCAATAAATGAATCTGCTGTTTCTCCTGAGCGGTGAGAAATAATGGCCTTAAATCCATTCTCAAAAGCAAGTTTTAGTGTATCAAAGGTTTCACTTAATGATCCAATCTGATTCACCTTCACTAAGATGGCATTAGCTTCTTTATTTTCAATTCCACGCTTAAGAATTTTAGCATTTGTTACAAAAAGATCATCACCAACGTTTACTAGCTTACTGCCAAGCTTTGCTTGGAAGGCCATAAATCCATCACGATCAGATTCATCAAAACCATCTTCAATTGAGTAAATCGGAGCTAGCTTCATCAGATGCTCGTAATAAAGAATCATCTCAGCAGCTGTGTAGGCCTTCCCTTGCATCGTATAGAGTTTTTTATCAGCATCATAGAACTCAGAAGCTGCGCAATCCAGAGAGATCGAAACATCACGACCTGGCTCATAACCTGCTTTTTTAATCGCAGTTAAAATACATTCAATTGCTTCATCATGGCTCTGAAGATTTGGAGCGAATCCACCTTCATCACCTACGTTCGTTGAATAACCTTTATCACTAAGAACTTTTTTTAGATTGTGGAAAATTTCCACTCCCGCTCTTAAGTTCTCAGAGAATGATTTATGCATATGAGGAACAATCATGAATTCTTGAATATCAAGATTATTTGAAGCGTGGGCCCCACCATTGATGATGTTCATTAAAGGTGCAGGTAAAACAAGCTTTCCAGCAGCATTAGGAATTTTTAGATCTTCAGCAAGATAACGGTAAAGCGGCTTTTTAAGTTCATCAGCAGCAGCACGACAAATGGCCATTGAAACACCAAGAATCGCGTTTGCACCTAGCTTATCTTTATTCTCAGTTCCATCAAGAGCAAGCATGGTATTGTCATTGCCTCTTTGATCAAAGATATCTTTTCCAATAAGAGATTTTGCAATGATTGAATTGATATTACTAACGGCCTTCAGAACTCCTTTACCAAGAAAGTGAGACTTATCACCATCACGAAGTTCTAGGGCTTCACGGCTTCCAGTTGAAGCACCAGAAGGAACACTGGCGCGACCAAACGCACCTTTTTCAGTATAGACATCTACCTCAACAGTTGGATTTCCTCTTGAATCAAGAATTTGACGGGCATGAATTGACTTAATTGCACTCATTATAGGCTCCTTAATATTGACCTATAAAAAGTTACAAAGGATATGCCTCTTTGGCAAAAGCTTTAAGAGTTTAAGAAGCTTTCTTTAAAGAAGCATGGGCCCATTCAGGTGGTTTAAAATTTGTTTTAGGAAACGGCAGTTTGTTGGCCACAAATTCTTCAAAGAATGTGGGAACATAACCCGTCGGCACCATTTCTCCGATAAATTTTCCTGTATCAGGATCTTTACCAGTTTGCACCCAACGGAAAATATCTTTAACGATATAACGACCATGCTCATCTACTCCCAGAACTTCTGAGATGTGAGATGTTCTTCGCCCCCCGTCATGATAACGAGAACACTGAACAATTAATTGGAGAGCTGAACCCACCATCTTTCTAATGGCATCAGGCGGAATTCTCGTTTCTCCCATCAGACACAATGTCTCTAGACGAGTACAGGCGTCCACTGGTGAGTTGGCATGCACAGTTCCCATGGAACCATCATGTCCTGTTCCCATAGCATTGAGTAGATCAAGTGCTTCAGGACCACGAACCTCTCCTACAATAATTCTGTCTGGTCTAAGTCTCAGCGCTGATTCCATCAAATCACGAATGGTCACTGCTTTAATACCACGCTCGACATTGGCCTTACGTGTTTCAAAGTTCACAACGTGCTCCGCTTTAATCTGAAGTTCGGCCGCATCTTCAATGATAAGAAGACGCTGAGTTTTTGGCATTCGTCCGCCTAGCACGTTAAGCATAGTGGTTTTACCAGACCCCGTACCTCCGGACACCAGAGTGTTTTTTCCCAGATACATACAACAATCAAGAAACCTTGCTCCTTCAGGTGAAAGAGAACCAAAGTTAATAAGATCTTTTAAGCCCAGCTTCTCTTCAGAGAACTTACGAATAGCAACCGTTGTTCCATTTTTGGCCATTGGCGGAATAACCACCGCAATACGCGATCCATCTGGAAGACGAGCATCCAGACGAGGGTTATCAGCATCAATCACACGTCCTACTGACTGAGCAATAGCACGCATCGAGGCCATCAGAGCTTCATCACTGGTAAATTTATTAGGAACTCGATAAACAAGACCCTTCTTCTCGATAAAGATATCGAAAGGTCCGTTGATCATAATTTCTGAAACGCTTGAATCCTTGAGCAAATCCCCAATAGGAGCGAGGAGGTTGGCAATGGCGTCTTGAAAAACGCTACTCATAAATCCCTACCTCTTTTTCATAATCTTTAGGAACCCACTTTAGAGGATCTTTTTTCTCTGAAGCGATAGCGCGCTCTGGTTTCTTTGTTTCAAGCACCACTACTCGCCCATCATTCTTTGAACTTGGACAATAAAAAGAAAAAGAACCCGGTTTATCAAAAGTGACTTCACCTTCGGAGATTTTTCCTTTGGTCGCACTCAAAAAAACCTTATGTGATTCTACAATAAAACAATTAGGCTTATCAGTTGTTGAAGTAACAAAGAAACGAACTTTCTCGCCTTCAAAGACGGAAATGCTCTTGGGGTAATAACCCTCTTCCGAGAAAATAATTGAGATTTCTCTGGTCGGCTGAACTTTTGTTTCAGCAGAAACCATGGCAGAAAAAGTAACTAAGAAAAGAAACAGTAAAGTTTTCATAACTCACCTCACTGTTCTTTTCGGCTAATTCGTGAATTTACTTAGGATTCAAACTGAGCAGAATAATTTTTTAAAACATGAAAAGCAGGTGCTTCATAAGGATGTGACCGGCGCATGGCCGCGATTACCTGACCAAGACACTCTTCTTCACAGACCATCTCTATCTTAACTTCTTTAACTCGTTCGATTTCCCCTACTTGTCCAACATGAGGCTGGGCCCCTTCCAAGGGCTTAAACTGTCCAACTCCTTGGTATTCAAAAGCACAGGCTTCATAATGACCAATTCGACCGGCCCCCGCCCGAAACATAGCAAACTTAATATCTTCAGCTTGAGCGACGGGACAATAAACACCAATAACAAACATGAACACTCCTAATTAACCGCGCAAATCAATCTGTTTTCCAACAAAAACTTACAAGACTAGACAGTTATTAATCAAAGGGAAAGAATTTATCTCCATTTAATTTAAATCGTAACACACACGCTTACGATCACGGAGGATAAATATGTCATTGAAGAAAGTTGCTTCATTAGCTATGGCCCTAAGTCTTACGGCTTCAGCTCTTGCCTGCTCAATTGATGGTAAAGACGGTTTCATGCCGGAAAATAATATGAACATCCCTACTTCTTTTAAGAGTGGTAACGGAATGACTGAAGAAAAATTCAACCAAATCATTGATGAAGTTGAAGCTGTTTATTCTCCAATCATTTCAAACCTTGGAAAGACTCTTAAAATTGATAGAAACTGGACTGATGGAACTGTAAATGCTTATGCTCAACAAGTAGGCGACACTTGGAAAGTTGCTATGTTTGGTGGTCTTGCACGTCACCCTTCTGTAACAGGTGATGGGTTTGCAGCTGTAGTTTGTCACGAGCTTGGTCACCACCTTGGTGGAGCACCTAGAAAAGGTGGATCAAGTGGCGGCGGCGCTTGGGGTGGTTCTGGAAACGTAGCTACTTCATGGGCATCTAACGAAGGTCAGTCTGATTACTTCGCAACACTTAAATGTCTTCGTAAAGTTTGGGTTAACGATAACAATGCTCAAATTGCTTCAGCTCTTAACGCCCCTAAAATGGCGATTGAAGCTTGTAACAAAGCTCACAACGGAAGCAGAGAAGATATTGCTCTTTGTATCCGTCTAGCTATGGCAGGGCACTCTATCTCTCAAGTTCTTAACTCAGCTAGCAAGTCTCCAGAGTTCAATACTCCGGATACAAAAGTTGTTTCATCTACAAACCACAACCACCCACAAGGTCAGTGTCGTCTAGATACTTATTTCCAAGGTGCTCTTTGTGATGTAAGCATGAACGTTGATGTTCACGGAACTGATGAAACAGTTGGTACTTGTAACAAGTCAACTGGCCACACAAATGGTCTTAGACCTCTTTGTTGGTTCAAGCCAGCTAACTAATCTTAAAGTTCGCTCTAAGCTCCCTTCGGGGAGCTTTTTTTTTGCCTGCAGTTCTCGATCTATTAGAATTTCCTACCTGCAATATGCTCTCAGGCCTCAGTACGATTTGTCATAATTTGAATGAGTAAAGATAAAGAGAATAAAAAAAGGGAGTAAGAATGATGAGTTCTTACTCCCTTTGGCTTCGATATAAATCGAGAATTACTTTTTCTTAGGGGCCGGAGCAGCTTTAGGAGCTTCAGCTTTGATTACCTTGAAAAGCTCAACTTCGAAAACAAGAGTTGCGCCACCAGGGATCTTTGGAGGAGCACCGTTCTCACCGTAAGCAAGATCAGCAGGAATAACGAACTTTGTTTTTCCGCCTTCTTTCATCGTTTGAAGACCTTCAGTCCAACCTTTGATTACACGGTTAAGTGGGAAAGAGATTGTCTTACCACGCTCAACTGATGAATCAAAAACTGTACCGTCAGTAAGAGTACCGTGGTAGTGAACTTCAACAGTATCTTCTGCTGTTGGAGTTGCTCCTGTACCTTCTGTGATTACTTTATAAGCAAGACCTGAAGCTGTTTTCGTAGCGCTTTCGTCTTTAACGAATTTATCTACGAAAGCTGAACCAGCTTCTTTTTCTTTTGCAGCAACAGCATCCATTCTAGCTTTGAAAACTTCCTGGATTTTTGCTTGATAAACGCCCATATCTACTTCAGCTTTATCACCTTTAGAAGCTGCAGCGATACCTTTATAAAGAGAAGCAATCTCTTTATCAGTTAGGCTTAGACGAGAAAGGTTTCCGCCAAGCATGTATCCCATAGCATAAAAAGTTTTATCTTCTTCTGAGCTAAGAGAGATCTTTTTTGGATCAGCTTTGTCACAAGAAACAAGTGACATACTTCCAACGACAAGGGCCAGAGATAGCCATGTTTTTTTCATAAGTTAATTCCTTTGTTGATAAAAAACAGTTTTAGTCTAACTTCATTTCAAATTTTTGCCAATGCCAATAATTACCATGTATTAGTCTTACGTAAAATTAAAATAAGACTGAGTGATCCAATAACACCAGCAAGAAGGCCCACTGGTATCTCAGCTCCCATCACTGGCACCAAATAACAGACAAAATCAATCAACATAAAGAGCAATCCATTCAAAACTGCTCCTACGATAAACTCTCCTTTTAAACCTAAGCGAGGAAACCATAAGGCCCGGGCCAGAATCGGAAGAACGAGTCCTAAAAAAGCAAATCCTCCAAAGAGGAAAACCAGCAAAAAAATAGTGATGGAGGTAAGCACCAGAAAATAGCAGCTCATTTTCTGAAAATCAGTACCGCTTAATCTGGTAATGTCCAGGCCTGTTGAAAAAATTTCTAGCTGGCGCCAATATTTTTTTAACCCTATTAAGAAAAGAAAGAGACAACAGACGATGCTCACCAGATCTCTTGTCTGAACAAAACGAAAATGGCCAAAAATAATTTCTGTCGGAAAATCAAAATTAAAGGCAAGAAAAAGAAACTGCCATAAAGAGTACAAAGCTCCTACAAAGAGATTCAACCCAAGTCCAAGGAGAAGTATTTTTTGTATTTTAAAACTTTTGGAAGTAAGGCCTGCGAGATACCAACCAAAAATGGCAAAGATGATTATCCCTACTCCCAATTGAAGGGAGAAAGAAAATTGTAAACCGAGTAAAACTGAAAGCGTATGAAAGAATAAAATCCAAAGAATACTTAAAGAGTCCAATCCCAGTGTTGAAGTAGAGGCAAGGATATTCTGGGAACGAAGCTGAATAAAACTCCCCATCAAAGACATCAACATCCCTGCACTGAATGAGGCCGCGAGTCTAATCACTTCTTCAAACATAGTGCCCTTCTATGACTCGGTCATTGAGTTTCAAAACAAATCGCTCATTCTCTACATTCGTTAACCATGAACTTTCATGTTCAATAACAACTATAAAAGCATCATTTTTAAGTTGCTCTAGAACTTGTGCTAAAACTTTTTTACGAGATTCATCTAAATATTGGGATGGTTCATCAAGAATCAATATTCTATTTCTCATCGCCAAGCCGATGGCCAATTTTAGCGACTGATTCTCTCCACCTGATAATGAATTTAATAAATGCTCTTCAATGGCATGAAGTCGCAAATCATTCCAAAGTTGATGAAATCGATTCAAATCAAAATTTTGATCCAACGAATTAACAAGTATCTTTTTAAGATCAATTAGCTTTCGATTATAAAAATGAATAAGTGGGGACTGCTCAATGAGAGTGACATCATTTGAAAAGTGATCTTTGATCCATCTCGACAAACTTGATTTCCCAATACCATTTTCACCCTGAATAATAAGTATTCTGCCTAGAGTTAACTTCAATTCTAAGTAGCAATCACGGTGAGGTAAAAATTTTTTCTGGTTAATCACAATGTTCATAGACGAGAATCATTCTACCTATTAACCTCTTATGTGTAATGTCTTTTCTATAGGAGATAAAGCATGAGACTACTCATTTTAACTCTTCTCATCTGGGGCTGTGCTCACAAAACATCGGATAGATTTCGTGAAGGTGACAACACTGGCCAAGAAGTTGCCTTGAGTGTTGATGAAGAAAGAAAACTAAGCCAAGAAGCATTAAAAGAAATGCAAAAAGATTATCCTAAAACTAAGGATACTGAGCTTCAGGCATATATTGAAAGAATTGGCCAAAAACTTGTAAAGGCCAATGGACTAAATCATAATCCTTATACCTACACTTTCACTGTCGTTGAAATGAATCAAGTCAACGCCTTCGCTCTTCCTGCAGGAACTGTTTTCATTACTGTTCCTATTATTGCCATGGCCGATAGTGAAGCCGAAATCGCTGGTGTTCTAGGTCATGAAATTGGTCACGTCACTGCCAGACATACTGCTGAAAGAATGTATGTGCAAAAGAAAGAGCAGAATAAAACCTGGCTTCTAGGTGGCGTAGGTGCTGCAATCGGTGGAACTGCAGGATACTTTCTAGGACAGAAACTTTGTGATCCAAAAGATACTCAGTGTAAGGCCAAGTATGCTCTCTATGGAGCTGGTGGTGGAGCGGCCGGTGGACTTCTCATTCAGAAGTATGGCTTTCTTCAAAACTCGCAGGAAGATGAGCTTGAATCTGATCGTGTTGGATTCAGATATGCAGTGAAGGCCGGATATAATAAAGATCACATTGGTGATTTCTACGATAAGTTAGCAAAGATTGAGGATCAGTCCAAGAAAGGTCAGAACTCATTTATGAGTTGGGTTACGGATGCCATGTCCACTCACCCACCTTCAAAGAAGAGAGTTTCGCAAGCTCAAGAATTGAGAAGTTCAACTCCTAAAAATGCTGATCAATCGAATGTTTCTGAATTTAAATCGATGAAAGAGAGAGCATCCAAAATTATGAAATCGATGCCTCAAGCTCAAAAGTAATCTACAAGAAATTTCATAAATTCAAGCTGAGTATATCCAGGGGTAAGACTCCCTGGATAACTCACATTAAATACCTTATCTGCTTTTTTCTCAACCTTCATCAGTCCAGTATTGAAACTATCCTCTACGCCAATAAAGAAATACTTTCCTCGCAGAGGAGAAATAACTTTCATCGACCAATTTACATATTCAAGGTCGGTAGGATAACTCTCCAGCAGCTTTTCTTTTCTTAACCAATAAACAACCCCATCATTGCTTAAAATGGTGTCAGGCAGTTTTTCACTGATATGGCCTAAGAAGAAAATGCTTTCATGGATTTTTTTTACATTGGATCTGATATGAGTCTCTAATTGAGAAATGCGCTCATTGAATATTTTCTTTTTGTCATCGCAGTTTTTTAAATACGGCTTCAGCACTTCCGCAGTCTGATCAATGACCTCTCTTGGTGCTCTTCTGCGAGAATCAAGCTCGATACTTTTAATCTTTGGGAATCGTTCCAATACTTTTTTAAGCTCGCGACTCTTATCAAAAAATACAACTTTCCCTTCCATTGATTTAAGAGTGGCGGTTGAGAGGTACATCCCTCCGGCAAGCTTCACTCCTTTGAAGTCTTTGACAGGATGAAAACTTGAAATAGCGTCCAGCTCATTCACAATACCCAACTGATCCAGATAGATTGATACTGGACCTGATAAAGAAATGACTCCCTTCGTATTCAATGAACACGCAAAAGTCACTTCAGTTAAGAAGAGCAAACTAACGCAAATTTTGATCCATAAGTTCATTGGCAAGCCTGTCGCAATATTCATTCTGAGGATGACCTCCATGACCCTTAACCCACTGCCAATCAATTTCTAAAAAATTGACGACCTGAGAATCAAGCCTCTGCCACAGCTCCAGATTTTCGGGAGCTTTTCCATCTGCTTTTTTCCAGCCACGAGATTTCCAGCTTTTTACCCAAGACTTCATTCCTTCAACAACATACTTGGAATCCGTGACGACTTTTACTGAGCTCAAACGAGGCTCTCTCCCCAGACCTGGTAACTTATCATTTAAAGTTTCAAGACCTGAAATAACTCCAAGAAGCTCCATCTTATTGTTGGTCGTCAGAACTTCAAAACTTGCACCTTCCAGCAGAACTTCTCCACTATGATTTTGCACAACAAATGCCCAAGCACCAGGCCCCGGATTTCCTCTGCAACCTCCGTCTGAATAAAGAGCAATAGAAAGGGGCTCCGTTGCAATTTCCGCAGGGGGTGGCAGAACTGTTGTATCATTCTTTTTTTCTTCCACAACATTAGCAACTGCGGAATAGAGCTTCTCGATACTCTGCTCTAACTCACTATTTAAAACATCATGCTCAGTGAGGAATTTTTTAACTGATTTCAAAGATTGGAGGAGTTTTTTCTGCATAAAACCTTTAACGAGATGCAACAAAGCGGGAAAGCTTTGGACAATTATCTAACGCAAGAGTATCTTGCTCCTACTTCGAAACGAGTGAGGAAAGCTTTGAATCTTGCATATTCGATTAAAGTTTATAAGCAATATTTTAATTTTGCATCTTCGCATTTTATGATTTTTGAAAATGGTACTCGCGAACCTCTTCATGGCCATAATTATCGGGTGATGCTCAAAGGTGAAGTTCCGGCTCTTTCTGGGGATATGGTTTTTGATTTCCTTGATATTAAGCCAATTGTGCGCGAAGTTTGTGATTCTCTTGATCACAAACTACTTATTCCCAAAGATAATACTCAGCTAAAGATCTACACTGATAAAAAGAATTTTGTCATTGAAACGCCGGATGAGAGCTATTTCTCCATCCCTCAAACTGATGTTCTTCTACTGCCAATTCTCAATACCAGTGCAGAGCGTATTGCCGTTTATATATGTGATGAAATTAGACAAAAAGTGAAAGACCGTTTTGGTTTTAGCTTTAATAACTTGGAAGTGGAGGTTGAAGAAACACCAGGACAGTCTGCCGTGTTTGTTCATAAAGAACTATGATTTTTTCAGAAATTGAAAGTGGATTAACTCGTGAAGGTAACAAAATTCAAGCCTTTAAAACTGACGTTAAGGCCACAAAATACCTGTACCTTATGGCCGGAGTTCACGGTGACGAAGTAGAAGGTGTTTATGTTCTTAAAGAACTCTTTGACTGGCTCAAAGTTGAGCACTCACTCAAAGATCTTCCTATCATCGTTTTACCAATCGTTAACCTTGATGGATATCGTGCAGGCACTCGTGTTAACGCTCACCAAGTTGATCTCAACAGAAACCTACCTACTAGCGACTGGAAACCGGTTGCTACTCAGCCGAAGTACTACCCAGGTCCTGAAGCTCTTTCTGAGCCTGAGAATCAGTTTCTCGTTAAACTCTTTGATAAGTATAAACCTGGATTTATTCTCTCTTTCCATACTTGGAAACCAATCCTCAATTACAATGGAGACTGTGAAGATATCGCTCTTTTCTTAAAGAAGTATAATGATTATCCGGTAGATTCAGATATCGGCTACCCTACTCCAGGATCTCTTGGGGCCTATGGACCTGAGAAATACAATTGCCCAGTTTTAACTTTTGAATGTCCAGAACTGCGGACTCACAAAGAAACTCTTAAAGAGATTTGGGATGAGAATGAAAAAGGTCTCAAAGACCTCATGCAGAGTGACCTTATCACCAATAAATTGAAATAAAAAAAGACAAAAAAAAAGCCCCGGAAAACCGGGGCTTTTTTTATTTTCTTATTAACCAGCTTTAGTGAACTTAATAACTTCAACCGGACAAGCTTCTGCAGCTTCCTGAACTCTTAGACCGTCATCTAATGGAGCTCCTGCACGGATGAGACATGTATCAGAAGTTACTTCGAATACTTCAGGATAAATATCTTCACAAGCGTTACACACGATACAGCCTGGCTCAATCCATACTTTTGAAATAGGGAAAGTTGGGGCCTTCTCAGCAGCAGCACCTGCTCCTGCACCAGCGGCAGCACCTGCAAAATCTCCAGCGAAAACTGGGTTTGTTGCAATTTTAAGAGCTGGACCTTTACCTGGAACAGTGTCAGCAATGAAGCTTCTGATAGGGATATCAATAGGTGGTTTTGAAGTTTTAACAACATCAAGTTTATTTTTAGCAACATACTCTTTAACAGTTGTGCTTGCTTGTGCGATTAGTTTTTTAAACTTCACGCCCTTCATATCAAATTGAAATGAAATTCCATCTTTCCTTGAACTTACTTCAACAAGAACTGAAGCATTATCGAAATTCTGGTGCCCTAAAAGGCTAATGAGAGCTGGTCCCATATCTACTTCAGTAGCAAACGTTGAAGAGAATGGTTCAAAAGTCTTAGAAACTTCGATTTGAGTTGGGCTGCCAAATGGATTGAACATACGAACTTTAATCATATCGATTCTTGCAGGCTCTTTTGCAGAGTTCCACTTGAAACCAAAAGCAAATGTATTTCCACTTTGTGAAGCTTTTAAGAAGGCCAGTCTTGGTTTCCCAAAAAGTGTCTCGAATGCACCAGTCAAAAGGCTCACGACAGCAAGACCGATGACAAGGTTTAGAACTAAAAAGAGGGCAATCCCCATGGCAATTAAGCTGGTTGACACTGTTAACTCCTACATTATCGCTGTTATATACCGACAGATTATAGCCCACACCGTACATTTTGAGAACGAAAAGTTGCGGCTAAATCTTGCTAGTTTTGTCAGTTTTTCGCTAGAATGCCGACATGTCAATACTACTGCAAATTAAAGCTATTATTATTACTCTTTTTTTATTGTGCTTCGTGCTTGTACCGGCCTGCTTAATCGCCCTGCCCTTACCGCTCAAATACCGCCTTAAAATTGTTTGCCCGGCATGGCAGATCTTTGCCACCTACCTCCTTAAATGGGGCTGCCACGCTAAGCTAGACATCCAGCAAGACAATAGGTCCCCAGAGTTCCAAACAAATCCGAGCTTTGGACTCTACATCGCCAATCATCAAAGTTTTGTAGATATCCCTTTAATGGCCACCATCTTTCAAATTCCACCTGTCATGAAAAAAGAGATTCTTTATATTCCGCTGATTGGTTTTGTGGCCTGGGCCAGTGGATCTATGCCCGTTTCACGCACCGATGGAGGATCAAGAAAAAAAGTTTTTAAAATGTGCCGTGACCGTATGGTTAAAGAAAGACTTGCTGTCTCTTATTACCCAGAAGGAACACGTTCTAAAGACGGAAGACCTAAAGAGTTTGAGCATATTAAAACGGCCCTTATAGGTCTGGCCTACAACAATGGCATTCCTGTTATTGCAACAAGCCTCTACGGAACTTGCGATGTTATTACTGGCAAAGGAAAAATCCATACAGGAAAACATCTCGGAGTTATCGTTCACAAAGAGATCTACCCAAAAGATTTCGAAAGCTCAGAAGAGTTCTTACGTTTTTGTTGGAATAAAGTTATCGAAGGAAATACCCAGCTTAGAGATCAGCTAGGTCATCAGAGTTAAAATTAATTTTTGGACGAAGCTCACCCTCTTTTCGATACATCAGACCAAGTAGTCTTTTTGTCTCGGAAGAGGTGACCCAAAAGTAACTTCCATGAAGTTCTGCAAAATGCGCTTCTTTAAAGAAACCGCCATTCTTAAAAAGTTTTTCCTGCTCATCATTTAAAATAATTTCTTGAAATGGTAGAACCTGATTCACTGGAATGGCAAACTTCATCACGTCCTCAGTTTTATCCTGAGGCCAATTTTTTTTAATGATCGATTTTTTGAAATGAACTTCACTTCCAACACTTTCACGAACCAGCGAAACTAAAGTTCCCAGCGTTCCTAAGTATTGAGCAAAATCAGCAAAAAGAGTTCGTACATAAGTTCCTGAGCTGACTCTCACTCGTACCGATAAATAGGGAAAGCTGTATTTGACGACTTTAATATCGTAAACATGTCGAAGCACTGCCTCTTTTTTGATCTCCACACCTTCACGGGCCCATTCATGAAGAGCACGCCCTTCAAATTTGGCCGCTGAATATTTGTGAGGAGCTTGCCAATAATCACCTAGAAATTTCTCACGAAGCTTCTCTTCGATAAACTCCAGTGGAAGTCTTGATATTTCTTCTTTTAAATATCTGGAATCATCAATCTGTGTTGGTTCAACAGTCAGGTCACCGGTAGGAGTTTCGACTCCCAGTTTCCCCACCGCCAGATAGGTTTTCGGTAAGAACTCATGAATAAAATCATTGAGCCTTGCTGCTCCAGCAATCCCCACCATCAGAACACCACAAGCAAATGGATCGAGTGTACCAAAATGGCCAATCTTACCAAACCCTTGGGGAAGGTGGCGTTTAAAATGGCGAACGACATCATAAGATGTCATTCGCGCAGGTTTAAAAATATTGAAAATTAAAGGCGGGTAAAGAGTCTTATGTTTCTTCATCCGTTGACTCTGAATCCAGTAGACGAGTGATTTTTAATTCATCTTCAAACTGTGAATTGTAGATGAAATGAAGCTCTGGAGTATGACGAACTTCCATTTTGGTCGCTAAGATTCTTCTCATACGTCCGGCAGTACTCTCAATAGCTTCTTTCGCATCTCCACGCTTAGAAGCATTAAAAGTATCCCAGTAAACTTTAGCATGGGAATAGTCTTGCGTAAGTTCAACGTGAGTAACAGAAACGTTCGCTAGACGTGAGTCCGAAAACTCACGTCTAAGGGCAAGATTAATCTCATCACGAACTCTTTCTTCGTATTTTGTTTTAGAAAATTTATTACCACGTCCTGCCACAAATACCTCTTAGAGTGTTAAATCACTCGGAGCAAGAGTTCTCTTCTTATCTTCCATTTGGTAAGCCTCGAAAAGATCATCCACACGTACATCGTTAAAGTTCTCAAGTGCCATACCACACTCGTATCCGTTCTTAACTTCTTTAACCTCATCTTTGAAGCGTTTAAGAGTTGATAGCTTACCATCAAAGATGATTTTACCATCACGAAGAAGACGAATTTGGCAACCACGCTCAATTTTACCATCAATAACTGCAGCACCTGCAATAGTTCCCACTTTAGGGATATTGAAGGTATCACGAACTTGAGCACGACCGATATACTTCTCAACTTTCTCAGGAGTAAGCATTCCTTCAAGAGCAAGAGTTACGTCATTAATAAGTTCGTAAATGATTGAGTAAGTTTTGATATCAACACCCTTCTCTTCAGCAATACGACGAGCAGTTGTTACTGGTCTCATATTGAATCCAAGGATGAATCCACCTGTTGAAGCAGCAAGGTTTACATCGTTATCAGTGATAGCGCCTACGCCACCAGCGATAACTGAAACTGATACTTCATCATTTCCAAGCTTCTCAACAGCATTAACGATAGCTTCATATGAACCTTGAACATCCGAACGAATGATAAGGTTAAGGATTTTCTTCTCAACTTCAGAGTTGTTCTGAGCTGTAGCAAAGAAATCTTCAAGAGAAACTTTCTTCTTCTCAACAGTTGTATTGCTAAGTGCTTTTCTTTCATTGATACGGTTATCAACAATTTTCTGTGCCTCACGCTCATTCTTCACGATATTGAAAATATCACCTGGAGAAGGAACTGTATCAAGACCTAGAATCTGAACTGGAGTTGAAGGACCTGCTGAATTAAGCATTTTCCCTGAGAAATCCATAAGAGATCTGGCACGTCCAAATGTCTCACCTACTACAATCGCATCACCCTTATTAAGAGTTCCTTTCTGTACTAGGATTGTTGCAACAGGACCACGACCAACTTCTACTTTAGATTCGATCACAACACCTTCAGCTGCACCTTTTGCGTTCTCACGAAGTTCCATCATTTCTGCCTGAAGTTGAATGGCTTCAAGAAGCTCATCAACACCTTGACCTGTATGAGCTGAAACGTGAACGTATTGAGTTTCACCACCCCAATCTTCTGGAAGAAGGTTAAACTCCATAAGTCCCTGCTTCACTTTATCAGGGTTAGCAGATGATTTATCGATTTTGTTAACCGCTACGATGATAGGCACACCTGCGTTTCGACAAAATTTAATTGATTCAACAGTCTGAGGCATTACACCGTCATCTGCTGCTACAACAAGAACTACGATATCAGTAACGTTCGCTCCACGCTGTCTCATCGCTGCGAAAGCGGCGTGACCTGGAGTATCTAGGAACGTTAGAGTTCCATCGTTTACTTTCACTGAGTAAGCTCCGATATGCTGAGTAATACCACCGGCCTCGCCAGAAGCAACTTTCGCTTTACGGATATAATCAAGAAGTGACGTCTTACCGTGATCTACGTGACCCATGATCGTAATGATCGGGTTACGAAGCGGGAATGCCGATTTATCTTCTCCAGCCTTCTTATTAAGAACTTCTTCTTCATTGAAAGCTTTATCTTCTACACGGTAATTCCAAAGAGCTGCGAGTTCAGAAGCAAGATGTAGACCGATATAATCGTCAGGTCTTACAAGAAGGTTTGCTTCTAGGGCTTTATTAGCAAATTGATCAAACTTGATGCTTAATTTCCCAGCAAGTTCTTGAGCTGTTACAACACCATGAATAGTGATAACACGCTTAGCTTCTTTCACTTCAGTAATAAGTGTTTTTTGAGTTGGACCTGAGTAAATTTTCTTTTTCTTAGCAATTGTATAAACCGCTTTACCTACGACCTGAGAAGCAAACTTCATTTCTTCTTCAGCGCGAAGCATAGTGAGATCACGGCCACCTTTACCGGCAACTGGAGCAACCACTGGTGCTTTCTTAGCAGCAGAAGAAACAAGCTCACCTACGCGTCTTTTCTCTCTTGCCTCTGAATCATCAATATCTTCACTTCCACGAGGAGCAGGTCGAGATTCTTGAGTTTGAGCAGATCTTTTCGGTCTGTCGTCCTCTTCTTCTTTTGTATCTTCAGGAACAAAGATTGGAGTAAATGTATGTGGCTTATCATCCATATACACTTTTTGCTTTTCCGTTTTAGCAGTTCTAGCTTCTGGAGTGCGAACTTCTTTAACAGGAGCATGTTCAACAATTTGAAGTCCAGATAAAGTCGGAGTATTTACTTCTTCCTCAAAAGAGTCGTCTTCTTCAACATCAGAAGATCTATCTTCATCCATATCAGAGTGTCTCGTTTGAAGGTCTTTTTCTTCCTTCTCCTGAGCTTTCTTTTCAGCTTCCTCAATTTGAGCAGCTTTTGACTTTCTCTTTACAGTAACAACCTTAGGCTTATTATCGTCTTCCCCTGCAACAGTAGGGGCTCCAACAACAACAGTTGCTGAATCTGGAGAGACTTCCTTAGCAGTTTCATTAACTTCACGTTTAATGACTTTTCTAACAGCGGTCTTCTTCTGGGGAACAGCAGCTTTTCCAGTTGGCTCATAAGCAGCTCGAGCCTTTGCCTCTTCTTCTGCAGTAAGACTGGCCATGTGATTTCTCACACTCAACCCCATCGACTTTAGTTTCTCAACTAAGTCTAATGCTCCTACTCCGATTTCATTGGCAAGCTCATAAACTTTTTTTGCCATTCTTTTCTCCATTTATCTTTTAAGTAACAAAAATATCTTATTTTAATTTAAACGCAGCAAGTTCTTCTCTAAGTCTTCTTTCAGCTTCAGAGAATTTAGAAAGATCGTTATCTTTTTTAGCCACTTCGGCTTTCTCACTAGTCTTGAAACCAGACTGATTAGGAAGTGCCGAAGCAGAAACGATTTCAGCCTCTTCTTCAACCTGAGATTTGATTTCAGGGTTAGATAGAGCTGCTTTCGCTTCATTTACCATTGTCTGAGCATCTGCTGAAGACTTTCCTAGGTAGCGAGCAACTTCATCTGCTGAAGAGCGAGCAAGATCAACAATTGACATGATTCCCTTGTGTACAAGAACCTGAGCAACTGCTTCAGAAAGGTTTGAAAGCTGAACAAGGTTTTCAACTGCAAGCTTAACTCTTTCTTGAAGTTTCGCTTTAGAGATGATGTTGATTTTCCAACCAGTTAACATTGCAGCAAGACGAACGTTTTGACCACGACGACCGATTGCAAGTGAAAGCTGATCTTCTTCAACGATAACATCTAAAGTATGATCTTCTGAGTTTTGAGTGATTGATTGAATTTCAGCAGGTGCAAGAGCTGCGCGAGCGAAGTTCTCAACATCACCATTCCAACGAACGATATCGATTTTCTCACCTTGAAGCTCGTTCACGATGTTTTGAACACGTGACCCTTTCATACCAACACATGCTCCAACTGGATCGATATCACGATCAGCTGTTGCTACTGCGATTTTTGCACGATGACCCGGCTCACGAGCAGCTGCCTTAACTTCAATTGTACCATCAGCAATTTCTGGAACTTCAATTTCAAAAAGTTTTACCAGGAACATTGGAGATGTACGGCTAAGACGGATCTCAGGACCACGGTTAGTCATTACTACATCAGAAAGGTAAGCTTGGATTCTGTCACCTGGCTTGAATGATTCACCGAAGATGATTTCTTTCTTCGGAAGAACTGCATCTGATTTACCAAGATCTAGGATAACGTTTCCTTTCTCAAAACGACGAGCGATACCTGTTACAAGGTCACCTTCTCTGTGTTTGAATTCAGAGAAAAGGATATCTCTTTCAGCATCACGAACTTTTTGGAAAATGATTTGTTTTGCAGTTTGGATATCAATACGTGTGAATCCAGGATTTTCGATTTTGATACCTAGTTGGTCACCAAGTTCACAATCTTCATCAAGGTTTCTAGCAGACGCAAGGTCGATTTCTACGATTTTATCTCTTACGCTTTCAACTACGTTTTTGTATTGGAAAATTTCAACTTCTCCATCTTTTTCATTATAACGAGCTTCGTATTCACCTTGAATACCAAACTTCTTACGAGCAGTTACTAGGAAAGCTTGCTCAATAGCATGAATAACAACTTCTTTCTTGATTCCACGATCTTTTCCAAGCTGTTCAATAACGCGTGCTAAATCTGAAAAGTTCACTATCTACTCTCCTTATTTGATCGAGTTCAGATCTGGATCTAAACTCACTTTCTTAACTTGTTTATAATTTAACTTTAATTCAAAATTTTTAACTTCAATCGAGAAACTTTCCTCACCTACATTGATGAGTTTTCCTCTAAACTTCTTCTCACCCTTAATGCCTTTTGGGGCACCTTCAACTTGCTCATCAGTCAATTGACCTGTGATCACGACTAGAATGATCTCATTAGCGGCCAAGTGAAAATGTTCACGAGTGATGATATGGCGATAAACACCAGGAGAAGAAACTTCTAAAACAATATCTTCTGGTATCCAATCTTCGGATTCAAATGCCGGAGAAAGGGCGTGGTCAACTTTCACACAATCATCAATTAGGGCAGATCCAGTACGAGGATCTTGGATATAAAGCCTGAGGAGCTTTTGATGAGAGAGATACTCTAGATCATACAGCCTATATCCGGTCTCAACAACTACCGGCTCACACATTAGATAAAATTTTTGCTCTAAACCACTACGCTTACTATCAATGTCCATAAAATAAAAAAGGATGGAATAAATCCACCCTTTTCTCCAAAACTAATAAAAACTCAAAACGAGTAGGTCTTGGTTTTAACAAAGTAATTACAAAAGATCAATTTAAACGATTTGTTAACTCATCGAATCAAAGTCATTATCCAAGCGTTTTCCCCGTCGGAGTAAAACCCTCGTGCAAGATGTACTTTTTTAAACCCCATCTTATTATAAAAATACTGGGCCCGCAGGTTATTTTCCCCTACTTCTAAGAAGATCTCTTTAAGCCCGAGAAGATCACTTGAAGCTTCCAAAAGTTTTTGGGCCCCACCTAATCCGCGCATCTCTTCCAAGAGAAAAATTTTAAGAAGATGTCCGTCTTCAGCACCGGCCAGATGACGAAATAGGATATAACCCACTAATTTCTCGTCACTTTCGAGCAAAAAACAATGCTCAGCATCAGATAAGTTTCTCCAAGCATTTTCTTTCCAAGGATGAGGAAAAAGCTGATCTGTCTTAATGACCCATTCCAGATCATGAGGCCCCAAAGCCCTAACGATAGTATTCATGATAAAACTGCTTATCGAGAGATTCCATAAACAGGTCGATGGAATCTTTAACTGTTGAGGCGTTGCGAACGTCCTGTAGCTGGTTGCCGTAGCGGGACTTAAGATAGAGTTCGGCCTTGAGAAGATCTAAGAAATTTGTTTTTAGCCTGGATTTGTAGAAAACATCCTTTGAGCACTTCTGACTGATCATGCTTTCACTCATGAGCGATGTAAGTTCTCGGGATACTTCCCCTCGTTGATCGTAAGAATAACGGAGAAGCTTAAAATAGAGCCTCAGCGACTTTAGAAAATCATCTTTTGTGTGCATGTAGAGGCTCACATCTTTGCTATCTTTGGGCATATCTTTAAGGAATTTTTTCCAATCTTGAATGAATTTAGTGCCGAAATAATCGTTAATGATTGAGCTCGGATAAGCACAATGAAGCGCCTTGAAGTTTCTTAGCTGAAACTCGATATCTCTTAGGGAAATTGTTTTATCGACGATTTTAAGAAGAAACCGGTCAGAGGTTTGTGAGAAACCGCTGACCGGAATAAGGATCAAATTAAACAGGAGAAGAAATTTCGATATTTCCGATATTGTTTTGTTTAACAACTTCATTCTCTTTATGGAAGCGAGCATTCACGCGAGGGTTAAATGTATAACCATCTTTTCCTCTTAGAATGTACTGACGCTTAACTCCTTTCGGCTCAATTAACTTTCTTAAACGAGAAACACTCGTATAGATCAGCTTATCGTGGATAAGAGGATTATACTCATCTTTCCAGATCATACGGGCTAGATCTTCTTTATTATAGTAAGTTCCCGGATTGAGGGCCAACAAGAAAAGGATCTCAAGAAGGACAAAACGGTGTTTAAAGTCGATTGTCCCTAGATTCTTCTCATGAATGATTCTGTTGTGACGATCTAAATAAAGATCAACACTTGAGTCATTCACTTCATCTACTTCCATCAGAATCAACTGCTGAAGGCGTTTGAAGTTCTCTTCATCCAGAGAGTTTTGGGCCATATTAAAGTGGATAAGAGCTTTTGCGAACTCTCCCATCTTTTTAAAAGCGATACCTTTATTAAGTAGAACATAGTTGTGCATATTCCAGCTATGTTTTGTATGAAGAAGCTTCATTGAAAGGTCGTAATGACCAAGAGAACCTTGGTAATCACCTTGATCTCTCAGAACGTTCCCCCAAAGAAGGTGCATCGTCCCTTTCAGGTAACCTTTCTTCAGAATATTCAGCAGCTCATTTAATTGAGCAAGGTATGAAAGAGCATCAGAGTTTTTCTTCATCTGATAAGCGTTCGTGGCCATCGCATGAAGAGATTTTGCCATCAACTCAGGCTCATTTTCAGATTGAGCTTTACGGTAAGCTTGATTGAAATTCTTGTGAGCTTCTTCGAACTCACCTTTATATGTATTAACTACTGCTGCATTGTAAAAATACTCTGCATTTAAAGAGGCCAATGAAGACACGGCCTGATCAAGTAATTCAGTAGATAAAGCAATAAAACGGTGTGCTTCTTTTTCGTTTAAACCTTCCGAATAAATACGGATAAGGAAACCATAAGTTTTAAAAACGGCGAATGCGTCCTGTGGAAGTTCACTTAATTTTAGAGCAGCAAGAAATTGCTCTTCAGCATTCTCAAAATCTGCCATATCGTAATAAATTTTTCCAAGACGGTAATGGGCCTGACCTTCGATACGCTTTGAGCCCTCAGGAAGATGAGCTAAAAATTTATCGTCGTTTTGAAAGTCTACTACTGTTCTTCTCATCAATGAATCAACTGATGGTGTTTGAATAGTATCCATTAATTTCCTCCAACATATTCCAAGAGTGGGGCCTTGTAGCAAGTGAACCGAGGGTGTTAAACATCATCCCTTACAAAAAAGCAAGATTAAGCGACTCAGGTAACTTCAAAAGCAAGGAAATCCTTTGTTTTCAACAAGATGAGAGCGAAATCATTTGTAAGTTTTTTTTTAATAAAGATGAAATTTCTTTCATTCTGACACTGATATCTCCTTCTTAAGTCATTGATAAAACGGCCTTGGATTGATAGAGTTAGTCCCATCTTATATGACGAGCGAGGAGGGCCAGCATGGCCAAATATGAATTAGATACTATTAGACACTCAAC
>CALHBF010000026.1 GCA_937931205.1 uncultured Bacteriovoracaceae bacterium | reverse complement strand
GACTAAAAATGGGTTGAAGAAAATAGAAGATGCGCTTAATTTAAGACCTCGTAGGTGTTTAGGTTATAGAACACCTTACGAGGTCTTTTTTAATACGAAAGTTGCGTTAGTAACTTGAATCCAGCGGCATACCTTTTGGCCACCTTTTGGCCAATTCCAGACTAAACGCCCTACTTCTCTTCGAAATAAATTTAGATTTGCTTTATCATACCAATGCTGGCGAGTGGCATTGGAGAGAATCACATGTCCGATCATTTGATCAGGATCAATCCATACACTTGTTCCAGTAAACCCGAGATGGCCAAAAGCGTGTTTGCCGCAGCCAATTCCAGCGAGTGTATCTTGAGGATTTAAAACGCGATCCCAACCGCAAAAGAAGCGATGCTCATCATGCGCTTTCATTTTTTCAATGAAACCAGTTTTGTTTTGATAATTAAGAAGTGTATGGCAAATACCATTGATGGTCGCAAAGAGGCCTGCATGAGAGCAGAACTCATCAATCACATAAGCATTAGGATCATGAACGACGCCGAAATTTTCATCAGCACCTAAATAACCATTCTGAACAATATGACTACCTTCAGGAATCTCTTTCCAAAACTTAAGCTCTTTATTCCAAATGGGAGAGACTAAATCTTTTTGAGAAATACCCTTCTTTTCAAGTTCAAGCATTACTCTCAGTGCTGAAAAATCAGAATACAAAGTTTGTGCTTCAAGAACAGGGTAAGAGAGAATCTGTTCACGCCATCCCTTGTAAGGAAGTCTTCCCCAACTGGGAAGTCCGCCTCGATGATTAAGACACAAAAGCATTTCGGAATCAAAAAGATCGGGACGAAGAAAATAAGAAAGTGAGTTCACTAATGGTTTAGTAACTGAGGCCAAATCAAACCACAAAAATGGTTCTTCATGAAAATAAACTTCTCCATCATCTAGACTTGCTTCAATGACTTCAAAAGAAGCTTTCTTAAAATCCAGAACTCCTACTGCAAGCCCGTCCATGGGGCCTGCAGGTAGGTGTTCAAGAATAAGATCACGAATGTTATTCATTTATTTTTTAAGAGCAGCTTGAGCGGCTGCCAGACGAGCAATTGGCACTCGGAATGGAGAACAGCTCACATAATCAAGTCCAAGCTGATGACAGAACTCAACTGAACTTGGTTCCCCGCCGTGCTCACCACAAATACCTGTGTGAAGCTTAGGGTTCATTTTCTTCCCTTCAGTCACAGCGTGCTTCATTAAGAAACCAACTGATGCCTGATCGATTGCCACGAACGGATCTCTTGGATAAATTCCTTTGGCCGTATAAGTTGGTAAGAACTTACCAGCATCATCACGCGAAAGACCAAAAGTTGTTTGAGTAAGATCGTTTGTTCCGAATGAGAAGAACTCCGCTGCTGTAGCAATTTCAGCTGCTGTAATACAAGCACGTGGAAGCTCTAGCATTGTTCCCATCTTATACTTAATGCTCTTACCTTTTTCTTTGAATACTTTTTCAATCTCTTCTTTGCATTCAACTTGGATCATTGAATATTCACGAAGTTCAGTTGTAAGCGGAATCATAATCTCCGGAGTAACAACAAATCCTTGATTCGCTACCTCGATAGCAGCTTCAATAATAGCTCGAACCTGCATTAAATAGATTTCAGGATATGTTACAGCAAGACGACATCCACGGTGACCAAGCATCGGGTTAAATTCATGAAGCCCATCGTTGCGCTCTTGCACTTCAGCAACTGTGATGCCTAGAGAATCGGCCAGTTCTTGCTGGTCCTTACCTCCATGAGGTAGGAATTCGTGAAGAGGTGGATCAAGAAGACGAATATTCACTGGAAGATTATTCATTTCTTTAAAAATTCCAATGAAGTCTTGACGCTGAAAAGGAAGAAGCTTGGTAAGAGCTTTCTTACGATCAGTTTCATTTTCGGCAAAAATCATTTCACGAACAGCGAGGATTCTCTCAGGAGCAAAGAACATATGCTCTGTACGACAAAGACCAATACCTTCTGCTCCAAAATTAATAGCTGTTTTAGCATCTTCTGGATTATCAGCATTAGTACGAACACGCAGACGTCTAAATTCATCGGCCCATTTCATAAATGTTCCGAAGTCATTGTTAATGGCAGCTTCAATCGTAGGAACAAGTCCTTCGTAAACTTCACCATTAGCACCATCAAACGTAATGTAATCACCTTCGTGATAAGTTTTACCTTTAACAGTAAGTGTTTTTGTTTTTTCGTTAATAACGAGAGTCGAACACCCAGCAACACAAGGTTTACCCATTCCACGGGCAACAACTGCTGCGTGAGAAGTCATCCCTCCACGAGCTGTTAGAATACCTGTTGAAGCGGCCATCCCTCCAATATCTTCAGGAGACGTTTCAGCGCGAACAAGAACGACTTTCTTACCATTCTTCGCCCATTCTTCTGCAACACTTGATACGAATACCATCTGACCAGAAGCAGCTCCTGGACTTGCCGGTAATCCTGTTGCAATAAGAATCTTTTTAGCTTTTGGATCTAGGCGAGGGTGAAGAAGCTGATTCAAATCTTCTGGGTTAATACGAAGAACTGCTTCTTGTTTTGTGATAAGACCTTCTGCAACTAGATCAACAGCAACTTTCAATGCCGCATTGACAGTACGTTTTGCATTACGAGTTTGAAGAATCCAAAGTTTACCATTCTCAATAGTAAACTCGATATCCTGCATATCTTTGTAATGATTCTCAAGCATCTTATAATCTGCAACGAGATCAGCATAAGCTTTTGGCATCACTTCTTCTAAAGTCTTATGCTGCTTATTTGATTCATTTTTAGATTCATTGTTAATCGGCTGAGGAGTACGAATTCCTGCTACAACGTCTTCACCTTGAGCATTAACGAGAAACTCTCCGAAGAACTTTTTTTCTCCAGTAGATGGATCGCGAGTGAAGCACACACCTGTGGCACAATCGTCACCCATATTTCCAAAAACCATCGATTGAACGTTTACAGCAGTTCCCCAATCATGAGGAATGCTGTTCATTTCACGATATCTGATAGCACGATTGTTATTCCAAGAACCGAATACCGCAGAGATTGCCTTCCACAATTGCTCCATTGGCTCTTGTGGGAAAGTAATTCCGTGATCTTCGCGAAGGACAGCTTTATAAACTTTTACAAGCTCTTCAAGATCTTTGGCCGTTAGATCCGTATCTAGATGTACACCTCTTGCTTCTTTAAGATCTTCAAGGTTCGCTTCAAGGATTGAAGTATTCACACCAAGAACAACGTTTGAATACATCTGAATGAAACGGCGATAAGAATCCCAAGCAAAACGAGGATTATTCATTTTCTTGGCCAGTCCTGCCACTGTTTGATCATTAAGACCAAGGTTTAAGACTGTATCCATCATTCCTGGCATTGAAGCACGAGCACCAGAACGAACTGAGAAAAGTAATGGGTTCTCAACGTCCCCAAATTTCTTTCCAGTTAATCCTTCCACCCATTTAAGAGCTTCAAGCACTTGAGTTTTGATTTCTTCAGACATCTGTCTGTTTGTTTTATAGAAATCCAAACAGGCCTCTGTTGAAACAGTAAATCCTGGAGGAACAGATAGTTTCATAGAACACATCTCAGCGAGGTTTGCACCTTTACCGCCAAGAAGGCCTTTCATATCTTTGTTACCATCAGTCGTCTGTGCCGAAAATTTATAAACCCATTTAGTCATGACGAATTACCCTTACTTAAAAGTTTTAAAGAGAGAATTTATCTTTTAAATACGACTTCACTTTATCAAGAGAAACACGCTCTTGAACCATTGTATCTCTGTCACGAATTGTTACAGCATGATCTGTAAGAGTATCGTAATCGATTGTGATACAGGCCGGAGTCCCGATCTCATCTTGTCTTCTGTAACGCTTACCGATTGATCCTGCAGTGTCATACTCACACTTGAAATCTTTTTGAAGATCACGAAGAAGAGCTGTTGCAGGTCCTTCAAGTTCTGCTTTTTTCATCAACGGCATAACCGCTGCTTTGATTGGAGCAAGACTTGGTTTGAAGCGCATAACAATTCTTTCTTTCTCAGCATCACCTTCATTCTCGATTCTGTAAGCATCACTCATCACAGCTAGCATACAACGGTCACATCCAACTGATGTTTCAAGAACGTAAGGAATGTATTTTTTATTTCCATCCATCTGATCAACATACTGAAGATTCTTCTTAGAAAATTCCTGATGCTGGCGAAGATCGAAATCTGTACGAGAGTGAATACCTTCCATTTCTCCCCAACCATGAGCAAATTGATATTCAATATCAAATGCCGCATCAGCATAGTGAGCAAGTTCGTCGTGTTTTTTCCAACGAAGCTTATCAGCACGAAGACCGTTATCAAGGTGCCACTTCCAACGGATTTCTTTCCACATCTCCATCGCTTCCATTTGTGTTCCTGGTTTGATGAAATATTGCATTTCCATCTGTTCAAATTCACGAGTTCTGAAGATGAAGTTACCTGGAGTAATTTCGTTACGGAAAGCTTTACCAATTTGAGCAATACCAAATGGAAGTTTTCTTCTCATTGTTTGCTGAACGTTTGGAAAGTTAACAAAGATACCTTGTGCTGTTTCTGGACGAAGGTAAACGATTGAAGCTGATTCTTGAACTGGTCCCATGTGAGTCTGGAACATAAGATTGAAGTTTCTTGGTTCTGTGAATGAGTCTTTTGCTTTACAAGTAGGACAAGGAGCTGAGAGATCAATTTGATCAGCTCTGAAACGTCCCTTACATGCTTTACAATCAACCATTGGATCAGTGAAGTTATCAACGTGACCTGATGCTCTCCAGACTTCTGGATGCATAAGAATAGCAGCATCAACACCATCAATATCATCACGGAAAGTCATTGCTTTCCACCATGTTTGCTTAATATTGTTTTTGAGTTCTACACCAAGGGGTCCCATATCCCAACAAGATCCAAGGCCTCCGTAGATTTCTGAACTTTGAAAAATGAATCCACGAGATTTACTAAGGGCCACGAGATCGGCCATAGACTTCAGGTTTTGTTCTGACACAATGCACTCCTCTATAAGAAATAATCGAGGAAATTTTATCAAAAGAAACCGTTAGTGACTAAGTAAAATGCTTAGAAAATTTTAATTGATCAATCTACTTAGTCTTTCTGCGATAGCTCATAGAGTTTACGATACTCACCATTGTGATTAATTAGCATTTGGTGGTTTCCTTGCTCAACAACCACACCCTCTTTCATCACTACAATCATATCGTAGTCTTTCAGAGTAGAAAGTCGGTGGGCCACAGCAATAACAGTTTTGTGTCCTGCCACACTTTCCAGTGCTTTCTGTACGATTTTTTCAGATTCATTATCAAGAGCACTCGTTGCTTCATCAAAAAGAAGAACATCTCTGTTTTTTAAGAAAGCCCGAGCAATAGTAATTCGCTGTGATTGACCACCTGATAATCTAAGACCTCTGTCACCAATCGGAGTTAGATCTCCTTTAGGAAGATCATTAACGAAATCACGTGCGTAAGAAATCTCGAGGGCCTTCATTACTTCTTCATCAGAATAAGCTTCACCAGTTGTTAGGTTTTCACGAATGGTATCGTTGAAAAGGAAAATATCCTGACTTACTAGCGAGAAAACTGCACGCACAGATTCTAGTGTATAATCATTGATGTCCACGCCATCAATGAAAATCATGCCATTTTCAACTGGATACAATCTTAAAAGAAGAGAAACGAGCGTTGATTTCCCAGAACCAGAAAGACCAACTAAACCAACTTTCTGACCTTTTTTAATCGTTAAATTGAAGCTTTTAAGGATAGTTCCTTCACCATAGGAAAAAGTAAGATTCCTAAATTCAATTGAATCGCTAAACTCTTTAAGAACAACTTTCCCTTCTTCATTTTCCTCAGGCATATCAAGCAGTTTAAAAATTCGATCTGCAGCCGCTCTGGCCTGGTTTAACTTGGCATTGGCCTTGGTAAAACGACGAACAGGATCCATAAACATCGCTAATGCCGCTACAAACGAGATAAATCCTCCCGTAGTCAATACTCCTGTAGAAATACGATGATGAGCAAAAATAATCACTCCTGCAAAAGCAATAGAGCCGATTAATTCAACTGCTGGATGAGAATGTTCTTCAGCAGAGTTCACTTTTGTACGGTTTTTAATCCATAAGTTTTGAATTTTTTCAAAACGAGCATCAACATATTCCTGAAGTCCAAAAGCTTTAATAATTTTCTGACCTGTCAATGATTCGGCCACTCCGTGAGTCATATCCGCACGGTCTTGGTTAGCAAATCCCGAGTACTTTCTGATTCTTTTTCCTGAATAATGGAATGTCAGAATAAAAAGTGGAGCTACAGCAAAGATCACGAGAGTCAGCTGCCAGTCGTGATAAAAAGCGACCCCTAACAGGGCCATTGCCGTAAAGGGCTCACGAATAATTTCGAGACCAAAACGAAAAGATTCCGCAAAAGTATTGGTATCTCCCATGGCAATCGAAATCAGGTTTCCTTGCTTCTGCGTTGCAAAAAAGCTTGCAGGCAAACGTTGGAACTTCTTGAACATGACAGATTGAATTTTTCTTGAAGTCTTATCAACCACCTGCCTTAAACCAAAATAATGGAGAAATCTCAGAGGATAGTTCAGAATTCCTAGACCAACTAATATCAAGGCCAAATTTCTTGCTTCTTCAAAAGTTGAATCAGGAGAGAAGCCCTTATCAAAAATGTCTTTTACTAGGTAGGCTTCGAAGGCTTTGATCCCGGAAAGTGGCAACGCCAGAAGCGTACAGAAAAGCGCCTCTTTCCAATAGGGTTTAACATATGGGAATATTAATTTGAGTACTTTAAACATAGGGCCTATTCTAGGCATAACAGGAGGGTGTGTAAATCAAAACAAAAAAGGCCATTTTCTTAGACAGAGACGGAACAATTATTGTTGATAAAAACTACCTCTCCCGTGTGGAAGATATTGAATATTACCCCGATACTTTCAAGGCATTAGCGATTTTTCAACAACTTGGTTTTGAATTATTCATCGTAACCAACCAGTCAGGAGTTGGCCGTGGATATTTTTCTCTAGAAAATGTTCATTTGATTCACAAGCAACTTCAAAATGACCTGCGTGAAATGAAACTTGCTCCCTTCCGTGATTTTGCGATCTGCCCTCACTCCCCTCAAGAAAAATGTAATTGTCGAAAACCTCACCCTAAAATGATCACAGACCTCATGGATAAGTACGGTATTGATGCTAATCATTCATATATGATCGGCGATAAAACCATTGATGCCGAATGTGGTCTCAATGCTAAAATTAAAGGGATTGTGGTTAGACAAGAAGATCAAAAGAAAGACCACACTTATTTTAAAACTCTTCTCGATTTTGCTAAAAGTTTAAATCAAGCCACTTAGAAAATAAGCTGGAAAGACTTGAGATCGACAGTTTTTAGATGAAAGTGATGACAGAAAAACTGTAACAACTTTTCGGCTTCAATAAAGTTTGTATCCTGAATAGAATGAATCTCTTGATACTTTGTCTGATAAGCTTTTTTTATTCTTAATAAGAATCCAATATCATTTTTTTCTTGAACACAACCAAGACAACTAAACTGCCCTTCGGTAATCAAAAAGTGCACTCCAGAACTACTAATTAAATCATCTCCGCAATATACGCAGTAATCCATGTCCGGCATGATTCCTAAATAATAAAGAAGCTTCACCAAAAACAGATGTAGGTGCTGATGAGACGAGAATTTATTTTCAGCTAATGATTTATCCAGATAAAAAAGAGCGTTAGAAAGAACTGTGAAAACTCCGGCGTGTTCCTCGTCCAGATCACCATGTTCTGGATGATAACTGACTACAAATTTGAGAATGATTTCATAATAAAGGCAGCTTAGATAAAAGGCCTTGATGTCATGACGAATATTTTTAGGCTCCCAGATTCTCTCATATTCAGCGGCGACCATCAGCTCAGTCTTCTCCACACCCTTCATTCCCTGATCTTTGCTCGTCACTCTCATCATGCAGCCAAACTCAAAAAAATTCGGCTTATGGTGCTTGCCTCCACCCTGACCGCCATAGACATAGAAAGATGCTAGAAAGCCGCTTCGTAAAAGAATCTTTACGATCAAATCCCTTTCTTTGTAGGGAGTTTTTCCAATGACGACGCCTTCAAAAACCATTCATCTAGTCCTAGAATAAAATCTTGAATCACAAACCAGACCTTGAGCTTAAAATTTATCCCCAAGTTTGTCCAAAAATTAACCTTCACCTCCTTGGGTAAATAAGTTGTATAAACAATAAAAGATGAACCATCTCGACCGCCCCGAGCAAGCATCTGAATCCAAAAATCCAAGTTTTTCACTTCATAAAAAAAATGAACCACATCAATTGTGGGTAAATTAACCCCGTGACTTAAGCAAGTTGTAGCAACAATGAAATGAGGTGTTCTTTGCTTCAATTTTTCTACAAAGCTTGCTGTCTCTCCACCCACACACCCCAGGGTTACCCAACCAAGAGCACTTAATCGCTCCACCCACTCCTCCACTTCTTGACGAAATTCGCAGAAAATAATCTGAGTTTTGTGAGGAACAGAATGCCTGATAAGTGAGTGGTGAAAAGCCTCTGAAGGCAAACGGACTAATTGCTCCGGCCGGTATTTCAACTGATGATTGCCATGATCTACCCAAAGAATCCGTTCAAAATGTCCCCAATGATTCATTCTCTCCTGAATCTCTTTATTCAAAGTTGCCGTTAATCCAACACAGAGCGCAGTATGCTCGGCAAGCTGATAAAAGGCCTCCCACATCTGTTCTCTAAAAGTTTCTCCCCAATAGAAAAATAAGTGCCATTCATCAAAAATCACGACCTCACAAACTTCTGGATTTAAAATGTAAGATTCAGGTGTTTGTACTAGAATCTGCCCTCCCCACTTCTCATTAAGCTCCAGTGCCAATGCCTTTAAGGGAGAAATAACCAGAATTCTTCCAGTAAAAGCTCGGGCAAAATTTTGAATCCAGTAGGTCTTACCGCTAGCGGGAGGAGATGTAAGAATAAGGAAATCACTCATAGATAGAAGTGTTATGTCACTCACCATAAAACAGTAAGAGTCCGACTTAAATTTTTTACTAAAAATTCAATGGAGAAATCTGGCCAAAGGATAAAAATAAGTGATTTAATAAATCACTTACCACTCTTTAATGAGGAAACTAAAAATGAAGATGAGTTTCATTTTTGCTTTAATTCTGACCGCCGTTGCAGGAGCTTACTATTCGGCACAGAATAAAATATCTGAGATCCCTGATCTCAGATCCCTTCAATTGGGAATGACTGTAACAGACCTCAAAGATGTTTTTGGAGCCCCTGTTTACAAAGATCACAACCAACTAACTTACCTATTTGACGATTCTTCTCACCTCATTATCACTCTCCGTGAAAATGAAGTGGCCAGCGCGCAATTAAAATTCAATCGACCTCTACAAATCTCAGATCCTCAGCTCAAGCAGCTTCATTTAGTACAGATGGAGCTTAAGAATAATGACGATATGAAATGGTTTTTCGCAGGAAATCCGGAAGAAGGCCTGATCTACAAAGTAACTACCAGTGGAGTTATTGAGAGCATCACTTGGGTTCCACCATTCACTTATACAGGTAAAGCACCGAAACAGCGCATTGGTGCCCTTCTTCGTGATTTTAAAGACAGAGTTCACTAAAATTGCTAAAGTCATCTCATGATTAAGCAAATTGAAAAACTCTTTGATTCTCAAATTCGTCCGGCCCTTGCTCAACATGGCGGGAATGTTGAAGTCATTGATATCGATAACAATAAACTCTTCGTTAAGTTCTATGGCGGCTGCCAAGGCTGCTCGAGTTCTAAGGCCACTCTCAAAGGTGGAATCGAACAGCTCGTTAAACAGAACTTTCCTGAGATCGAAGAAGTGGTTGATGTTACTGATCACACGACTGGTGTAAACCCGTACATGTAATCATGCCTTAGGATCTCTGAGAACATTCAGACGCTCACGCACGCCTTTAATTCTCTCTATATTCAGCTCGGCAGTGATGATTTTCTCTCCCTCGCCTGCATCAGCAAGGATTTCTCCCCACGGATCAATAATAAGTGAGTGACCAAAGGTCGAAAGCTTATCATTGTGTTTACCCCATTGAGCAGGAGCAATCACATAACACTGATTCTCAATTGCGCGCGCACGAAGCAGAGTATGCCAATGAGCTTTACCAGTTGGAACAGTAAAAGCAGCCGAGATACTTAGAACATTGGCCCCTTGAAAGGAGTAAGATCTAAAGAGTTCTGGGAAGCGAAGATCAAAACAAATAGCAATTCCCACATTGAATTCACCTAACTTCATCATCTTCGGAGTGTTACCTGCAGTATAAACACGTCCCTCATCAATGACTGTATTGCTTGAGTGTTTACTCAGATCACATGAGAAGAGATTTATTTTATCGTAAAAATTAATGAGATTCCCTTGAGGATCAAAATTAAAACAACGGTTCATGACTTTGCCATCAACCAGTGTGGCGACTGAGCCACCAAGAATATAAAGACCAGAATCTTTGGCTAAATTTTTTATGTTTTGAAAATGCTCATTTTCCCCTTCAACAAGATAAGGTGTGGGCTTCGTTCCATCTGACATGGAATAAAAAACTTCCGGCAAAAATACCGCTGTTACATTTTCTTTTTTGGCTTCTTGTAAGAGATTTCTGATAGTTGCAAGATTCTTGGCAGGATCTAGCACTGACTGAAGCTGAAGAGCAGCGATTTTCATAAAACTCCTTTCTCTTTACCATCGGGCTTCAAAGATTGTAAGATCGCCCGATATGTTTAAAACCATAGCTGTTAATACCATCAAGCTTTTAATTGCTGCGGGCCTCATTTATTGGCTACTGCAATCAGGAAAATTAGATCTTTCTCTTCTAAGTGATCTAACTCAGTTTCCTTTGGCCATTATCATAGCATGTCTTCTGCAGTTCTTGAATTATCTCTTATGCTCTTGGCGATGGAAGCTCATTATTTCCTCACGCTCAAATGTTTTCATGCCTTTGTGGGAAATTGTTAAAATCAATTGGATCGGCCAATTTTTTAGCTCGGTTCTTCCAGGAAGTGTCAGTGGAGACCTCATTAAGCTCTTCTATATTCAATCGATGGATAAAGAACTTTCTAAGAAGTTTGTTTTTGCCTCAATTCTCATTGATCGAGTGATGGGTCTTTCTGGTCTTATTCTCTTAGTAGGAATTAGCTCCCTGCTGTTCTCTGGACATATTTTGGAATCCGCTCCCAATATGGAAGGACTTCTCAAAATCAATTACATGCTGACTGTTGCCGTCATTTCAGGTCTGCTACTTTTCTTTTTCTGTCATCCTATTGTTGAAAAACTGCTTCAACTCGGACGAGATAAAACAAAGCTTTCTGGAATTTTTGATAAACTCCTTACTCTTTTTACAGATCTTGTTTCTATTAAACAAAGAATGATTCGCTCTGTTCTTATCTCTATCGTTATTCAACTTATTGCCGTACTTATTTTTTGGAGTCTTATTTCTCCATTTGTGGTCGGTAAGATGGATTTTGTTCAGGCACTGGCCTTTATCCCTATTGGTCTGATGACACTGGCCCTGCCTATTGCTCCCTCAGGTTTAGGAGTAGGACATGCTATTTTTCAGAAGCTTTTTGAATTTTCTGGAATTGATAATGGAGCATCCCTCTTTAATCTTTATTTCGTTATCACGATGGTGATCAATGTACTGGGAGTCATTCCTTATCTCCTATTTAAAAATAAAAAGGCCTCATAAGAGGCCTTTTTTATTTCACTAGAATACGAAAATTTTGGTGGGATCAATGTGGGAGTAGTTCATCGACTTTGTTTTAAGATTTTCCAGAGCTAATAGATAGTTAAGCTCTTCCTCAAAACTATTCAGGCTTCTCACCTTCTTAGACTGTTTTTTCAAAATCGACTTAACAGTTGTTGGAAGCGTGCAAACGCCCTTAAGGAGATAGTACTCATCCTTATATTTAATCACGCGACTGATAAAAAAATCACCTTCAACTAAGCCGATGTTTTGGTGATTCTTCACCAAAGCAATCTTCTCATCATGAAGCACATCTTTAAGAATAATCTGTTTCTTGAAGTTAACTTTCGAGTACTCAAAAAGTGAATGATTCACATTCAAAAAGGCCTGTGAAATATCTCCATCAAGATCTGTTTTGCGAATGTAGTCTTCAATGACTTTAAGGCCATCTTTTTTTCTATACTGGAACATGTACCAATCATTGAAACAATTCATTCTTGCTTCAAACTCGATACGATCTTCATCAAGTTTACCAGTTAAAGAGAAATATTTTTCTTTCGCTTCTTTAAGCTCTTCAAAATACTCACCCTGAGTATAAGTAACGAGGACACGGTCTAAATGTTCTTTAAGAATGTCTAACATAGAATATATTCTACTCCTCGACCTTTAGAACTGCCAAGAAGGCTTCTTGCGGGATTTCCACATTTCCTACCATTTTCATGCGTTTTTTACCCTCTTTCTGCTTTTCTAATAGCTTTCTTTTACGAGAAACGTCACCACCATAACATTTGGCAAGTACGTTTTTACGAAGTGCCTTAACTGTTTCACGAGCAATTACTTTTGCCCCGATGGCCGCCTGAATAGCAATATCAAACTGCTGACGATCGATAACCTTCATCAGTCTGTGGGTAAGATCCTTACCTTTTTGCTGAGATGTTCCTCGGTGAGTAATCACAGACAGAGCATCCACTTTATCCCCATTAAGAAGAACATCAAGTTTCACCATGTCTGACTCCAGATACTCATGAAGCTCATAGTCCATTGATGCGTAACCCTTAGAAAGAGATTTCAATTGATCATAAAAATCAAACATCATCTCAGAGAGTGGGAGAATATAAATAAGTTGAACACGCTCTTCTGTAATGTAATTAATGGCCTGCTGCTGACCACGGCGCTCTTCACAAAGTTTGATAATTTTCCCGACATATTCATTCGGAAGGTGAATCGATAATTTAACCGTTGGTTCCTTAATCGTATCAATGCGGCCAGGCTCAGGAAGTTTAGCCGGGTTATCAACCATGATTGTTTCACCCGTAGTTGTGATTACTTCATAGTTACAACTAGGTGCCGTTGAGATCAGAGCAAGATCAAACTCACGTTCAAGACGCTCTTGAATAATATCCATGTGAAGAAGTCCTAGAAACCCACAACGGAATCCAAAACCAAGTGCTTGAGAAACTTCTGGCTCATAAGTAAAAGAAGCATCGTTAAGAGCTAGTTTCTCTAAAGCTTCTTTCAAAATCTCGTATTCTTCAGAGATCACTGGGAAGATACCGCAGAAAACCATTGGTTTAACTTCTTTGTATCCTTTTAGTGAAGGAGTTGAGTCTTTCTTGTCAGTATGAACAATAGAATCTCCCACTTTCACATCACGAACGGTTTTAATTCCGCAAATGATCATTCCTACTTCACCTGCACCAAGCTCACTTACTTCAGTATAGAACGGAGTATGCACTGCCAGCTTAATAACTTCGTAATCCATTCCTGAAAATTTAAAATGAATCCTATCTTTAGGCTTAAGAGTTCCTTCCATAATACGGGCAAGAACAACTACCCCACGGTACGGGTCAAACCAAGAATCAAAAATAAGGGCCTGAAGGTTATTACTTCCCTTACCTGTTGGAGGTGGAATACGTTTTACAATTTCTTCCAGAAGAAGATCCACACCAATTCCTGATTTCCCAGAAACAAGCGGAGCATTTGAAGCATCAAGACCAATAACATCTTCGATTTCTTTTTTGGCCTTATCTGGATCTGCGTGCGGAAGATCGATTTTATTAACGACCGGCAAGATTTCTAGATTGTTCTCTAGTGCCATATAAACGTTGGCAAGTGTCTGAGCTTCAATCCCCTGAGAAGCATCAACGATCAGAAGAGCTCCCTCACAAGAAGCAAGTGAGCGAGATACCTCGTAAGTAAAATCCACGTGTCCCGGAGTATCAATTAAGTTAAAAGAATAAGTTTTACCATCTTGAGCTTTATAGGAAAGACGAACCGTCTGTGCCTTAATGGTAATCCCACGCTCACGCTCTAAATCCATGTTGTCGAGCAAACGATCAGTGCGCTCTCTATCAGTGATGGACTTGGTCATTTCGATAATACGGTCTGAGAGAGTAGATTTTCCGTGATCGATATGGGCAATAATAGAAAAATTGCGGATGAGACTTGTATCCATAGTGGCTGCTTGACCCTTTTAGCGTTAGAGCTTTGAGGGACAAGCATACACTAAATGAGTTGATTAAACAAAAACTTCGGTAGAAATAATCATGAGGTAATAATCCAATGTTGATTCACGCGCCCTGATTGGAAAAACATTGGCATAGCCATGAAAAGCATCCTCATTAGTCTCTTCATAAGTATGTTCCCCAGTGGCCGGATCAACCTTAAGTACGCGTTTCGGGATAATGATTTCAGCATTTTCGATCTTAGAACGGCGCTTAATGGCCAGTTCAAAAGTTGTAATAATTGAATCAGGCATTACCGTATCAGCGATGTTTTTATTGATAATATCATCCGACTGCATTTCAAGGAGCGTATACATAGGGTTATTCATGTAAGTCAGTTCACCCTTTGCATTGGCCAAAACGATATTTTTCTTTACTAAGTTCGCCAAAGTATCAAACTTTCGGCCTTCTAAAGAGATCCGTTCAATACGAAGCTGCTCAAATTTCTTCATATTAGTGATCATTTTATTTAGCTCGCGGGCCAGCTCCCCGATCTCATCGTTCTGATTGTAATAAATCGAAACGTCGTAATTGCAGTCCTGAAGTTCTCGGACAGCATCATTGATTTTTTTAAAGGGCAGCGAGATTTTTCCCGGAATAACCAAGGCAATCAGGATTGTTCCAAGGAACGTAATAATTAAAGCAATCAACATATAGCGGCGGGTTTCACCGATAATATTCTTTACCTGTTTATCTCTTTGTTCATTCTGGAAATATTGAATGTCTTGAAATTCGGAGAATGCTTCTAGAATCTTATCCGTCAATTCATTGATGGTTGAAATCCCACCCCCCTCTCGATAAAAAAGTGATGATTTCCCCACCACCGTTTTTAAAGAGTCTACATACCCCTGCATTTTGGAAATAATTTTCTTAGCTTCAACTTCTGTATAATAACTGTCTAACCTTTGCAGCTGAGTTTGAAAACTTTCCGTTAAGGTTTCAAGACGTTTTAAATCTTCCGTTGTCGGTTTGGTTGTGATGATTTTCTTCTGCATTTTCAAGATAGAAACTGCCGAAACTCTGACCTCATCAGTTAGCAAAGAAATCTTATTTGAACTGATTGTAATACTTGAAATTTGAGTATTAAGAGAATCTAAGAAGAAGAATACGGTAAAACCCATGGCGACTACGACAAGAGTTGCAACAATGAAGGCCGATTGGATTCTTCCTTTTAAGGACATGTACATATTAAAGCTCCCTTAAGCCTGGGCCAGATCATCAAAAAGACGATCTAAGTTTTTTTCACTACCAACTAGAACGACAATATCATCAGAATCAATCACATCCATCGGTAAAGGTGAATCGTTGATCACAGTTCTATAGCTCGCCTTACCTTCCTCAGTAATATAAGGAACTCGTTTTTGAAGAGCGACAATATTGAGTGAGTAGTTCTGTCTGATTTGAGATTCAACCAGCGTTTTTCCTTCGAATTTTTTCCCCAATTTCAATTCAACAATCGAGTACCCAGCTGCAAAGTTATAGCGTTGAAGAACATGAGGTGCAGAAATTTTACTCGCAACAATTTCTCCCATATCCTCTTCTACTTTGATGATTTCTGAAGCACCTATTTCTCTTAAAACGTGCTCATGCAATTGGTTACGTGCTCTGGCGATGACTCGACCTACTCCCAGTTTTCTTAGCATGGCCACACAGAGAATACTGATCTCAATGTTATCACCCATGGCAACCACTGCTGTATCCACATCTGAAATATTAATCGCCCTCAAAGACTTTTCCTGAGTAACATCTAGGCAAACAGCATGGGAAACTCGGTCCTTGATCCTATCAACGAGTTCAGGGTTAGAGTCAATGGCCAATACCTCTACACCTTTTTCAAAAAGTCTTGCTGCCGTTTTCGCACCAAAAATCCCTAAACCGATTACTGCTACAATCATATTTTATCCTATTAAAATTTTACCTTCAGGATACTCCACCTTTTTCGGCAGAACCGCCCTACTACTAATTGCTAATACGAGAGTCAGTGGACCAACACGGCCAACAAACATAAGTAATGAAATACAAATTTTTCCTGCCGAGCTCAATAGCGGAGTAATTCCTAGTGAGCTACCCACTGTGGCAAAGGCTGAAACACATTCAAAGAAAATATCTAAGAAGTTTTTATCAGGCTCAAGTCTCATCATAATGAGAATTGATGACGAGCAAATAATTAAAGAAATAATAAAGATCGCTATGGCCTTCACCACGACCTGTTGTGGGATCCTTCTTTCAAAAAACTCCACATGATTCTTCCCTCGAAGAGTTGCTGTAATCGACTGAAGTAAAACTGCCATTGTCGTTGTTTTAATACCACCACCGGTTGAACCTGGAGAGGCACCAATAAACATAACAATAATCAAAAAATAGAGGCTGTGAGGATGAAGGGTGTTGAGATCCATCAATCCAAATCCCGCTGTGCGTACAATAACTGCATGGAAAAGAGAGATATTGAATCTCTCCCAAATCCCCATATCTTGAAAGGCATTCAAAAACTCAGAAAAAAACAAATAAAGAGTAGAGATAATTAAAATAGAGAAGTGAGTTGTTAATACAATTTTAGTATGAAGTGACAGTTCACGAATAGAAGTTCTGTTTTTTACAGCATTCGTTAAGTCTTTAATTACAGAAAACCCGAGTCCTCCAAACGTCACAAGTCCCATAATCGTATAAAGAATTGTTTCAGAATGCTTGAACTCATCGAGGGAGTTAGTAAAAAGAGCAATCCCAGCATTACAAAAAGCAGAAATGGAATGATAGAAGCCCAGATACATGCTTTGACCGATCTCGTAGCCTTCCTGATAGAAAGCAACTGTCAAAATCACTGCTCCAATAAACTCAACTGTAAAAGTATATCGAATAATGTCGATGATCAAACTTAATAACTCTTCAGAGTTGGAAGTATCAAGTACGTCCTGCATGATCACCTGCTCTCTCATCTGGAGGCTTTTCCCCATAATAACGGCCATCGAACTTGAAAGCGTCATAATCCCAAGCCCACCAACTTGAATCAAAATCAGTATAACCATTTGGCCAAAAACAGAAAGATCATCTGCCGGTGAAAGTGTTGTGAGTCCAGTTACACATGAAGAAGTCGTTGCCATAAAGAAGGCATCTACAAAGCCCATGCTCTTTCCTGAATTCATACTTACAGGCAATGCTAATAGTAATGTCCCTAAACCGATCCAGATTCCGAACGAAATAAGTACTACTTGTGCTGGTTGAAGTTTTAAACGAAAGAAGAAAGAACTAGTTATCTCTTTATTAAATGAAGCTCGCTGTTCTTTTTTCTCATAGATCGAAATAACTGAAGAAAAGAGATGAACTGCAGATAACCAATATAGGAATTCTAAATCCCCCCATGTGATAAGCATGGGAATAAAAATAATGACTGAGAAAATATACTTCCTAATAAAGTCTTCAAAGGATTCGCTCTTTAAAAAATTAGTAGCAACTGATAAGAACAATACTGCAGGGATGACAAAAAGTGCGTAAGAAAAAACATCTTGCACAGGTAGTTTTTCAATCAAATGTTGAAAGTTGCCTGACTTTTTGAAAGTGTAAATTAAAATAAAAAAGCCATTTAGGAAAAATTCCAGAAGCAATGGCAGCCGTCCCAACATATAATTCATATAACCAATTTTACGCTGTTTTAATAAAATTTATAGGATTAGTTCATGTCCCTGAATAACATTGTCCCTTTTCATATCGAATCCGTAGATAGTCTAGGCCAAGGGGTCAGCAAAATAACTGACAAGATTACATTTATACCTAAAACCCTTCCTGGAGAAAAGGGAGCGGCAAGAGTATTGGCAGAAAAATCAAAAATAGCTTTTGCTCAATGTGAGAAACTTACCACCACTTCACCACACCGAGTCTCTTCACCATGTCCGCACTTTGCTACTTGCCCAGGTTGTCACTATCTGCATACAGATTACCAATACGAGCTGGAACTTAAGCTAAAATCCATGAATAGTCTATTCAGGAACTTCCCTGACGCTGCACCTCAGGTGATCGCTTCAACGCAAAGGCTTCATTACCGCAACCGCATTCAACTTCACTATGATGTAAGAAAACAAAAAATTGGTTTTCGTGACGCTAAAAATAATAGGATTGTAGAAGTTCCTGAATGCCTTATTGCCAGAGCAGAGATTGCTCAAGTGTTAAAAAGTTTTTATCAAAATCAGCATTGGTTAAAATTAGTTCCAAAAAACTCTATGTCAGGACATGTAGAGATCTATTATCACCAACAACAAATGAAAATCAGTTGGAACCAACCTTATGCTGAAGGGGGTTTTAGCCAAGTTCATGAAGAGATGAATGCTAAATTAAAAGCAGAAATTGAGAAGATTACTCAAGGAAAAAACTACGACCTAGTACTTGACCTTTTTGCAGGGGATGGTAATCTTTCCAACAAGTTAGCCTTCAAGAGAAGAATTGCAGTGGATATTTATCCAAAAAAATTACCTGGTTCTGACTTTGTTTCTCATAATCTTTATGCTGCTGAAACGATAAAAAAGTTAAACGCTCAACTTAAAAATCAACAGGCCGATTTACTTATTCTTGATCCACCTCGATCAGGTCTTAAGAATCTAGATGAGTGGCTGGAAATGACAAAAGCCCATGAAGTCATCTATGTCAGCTGTGACCCTCATACTCAAGTCAGAGATATTAGCGCTCTTAAAAATTATGTCGTAAAAGAACTCTACCTACTCGACTTATTCCCTTCAACCTTTCACTTTGAAACCATGGCCGTTCTCGAGAGAAAAAAATAAAATTTCTTTTTTACAAAAATGCCATGCACCCCTAGAATAATAGGTACTGCGACATTTTTCAGGAGGAAATATGCAAAAGGTTCATACGTGTAAGACAAAAAGTTTCTTTGTTCTTTTTGCTATTCTTTTTCTTTTCTCATGCGCTTCTTCAAAAAAAGAAACAATTAACAAACAAGCAGCTCTCTATTTTGGTGCTGGCACTCAAAGCTTAATGAATCAGAAATACACTGATGCACTTAACTCTCTTCTTAAGGCCAATGAATTAAATCCTAACGAGCCAGAAATTCTCAACAACCTAGCAATGGCCTATTACTTCAAAGGTCAAACGGATCTTGCGATCGCAACACTTAATCGAACTTTGGAATTAGATAATAAGAATTCTGATGCCAGAACTAACCTTGCTTCAATCCTCTATCGTCAAGGCGATGTTTCGAAAGCAGTTGATCTCTACAATGTAATCCTCAAAGACTTAACTTACGAAAAACAGGCCAGAACATATTTCAATCTTGCAACCATTGAACTGAATCACTATAAAAATCCCAAGAAAGCTGTGAACTATCTTAATTTAGCAGTAAAAGAAGATGAAAACTTCTGTCCTGCTTATACCGTTCTTGGAAAACTTTATTATGATCGTGGACATTTTCAAACAGCATTAAATAACTTTAGAAGTGCGGCGATGGGCGTATGCTATAACGATCCAGCTCCTCACTACCTTACTGCTTTAGCTCTAGTAAAGCTAAGTCGCTTTGATGAAGCGAAAATTAAGCTGTCAGAAATTAATAATCGTTTTACACAAACTGTTTATGGGATCAAATCAAGATCACTCATGCTTGAACTGCAAGAAAAATCTAGTGCATCAGTATCAAGTGATTATGAATCACCTATTAATCTGAACTCTATTGGTCTTTAAGTCGAAAGGAATATCGGATGGATCAGGAAAATGAAGTCAGTCTTGGAAAATTTCTAAGAGAGTCACGCGAAAAACACAACTACTCAATCGAGAAGCTGTCGCTCAAAACGAGAATTTCACCAAGTGTGATCAAAAGCCTTGAATCAGAAGAATTCGAATCTCTTCCTAGTCCGGCGTACCTTAAAGGATTCGTCACAACTTACGTAAAAGTATTTTCACTCGATGAATCTGCTGCCTTCAAAAAACTTGTCGACACCTATGAGAAAAAGACTGGAAATTCTTTTCCTTCACTTAATCATGCAAGAAAATACGAAACAACTAAGAGAGAACGCCTTGAAGAGCCCAGTGAGGTGATCAATAACAGTGAGAATATTTTTGATACCATAAAACCAATGATCCCTTATGTTATTGGAGTTTTCGTTCTTGCTTCAGGGTTTGGTATTTATAAACTAGCTTCAAATAAAATCAACAATGAAGCTAAGTCTTATAAAGAGAATAATAATATTGAAGATGAAACTTCATCAGAATCAACTGATCTCAATTCTTCTGGAACGGAATTGACATCTCAAGTTCCCCCATCTTCTTCTTTACCGACAGAGCAAACACCTGCTGCTCCAGAAGTTCTCATGAGCCCAGAAGTAAAACAGGAAACAAAGCCTGTTACAAAAACAGAAGAAGTGAAAGCAAAAGAGAAAAAAGAAGAACGCTCATCGGTTAAATCTGAGAAGCGTCTTTTCCCACATATCGACTTCAAACCAATCATCGGACCTCTTTATACTCCTAAGCCGGATGCTGCTGAAAACAAAGATGAATCTTTGATGCCAAGTTCTTATAAGGCAAAGATAGATTCAGGTCGCCAGAATCTGTATGTAAATGCTGCTTCCGGTGAAACATGGGTAAGCTATAAAGTTGATGGCGAGCCTATCCAAAATGAATTTATTCGTGAAGGGAAAGCCCTTTTTCTTCAAGGTGAAGAAATTAGGATGTTTTTTGGAAATATCAATGTAACAAAAATCTTTTTGAATAATACATTCATTGATGGTTATACCAAGACAGGTGTAAAAACTCTGATTTTCCCACAAGAAAATGCGCCTAAGTATTTGCGCCCTCTTTTCCCTAAGTCGGCCAATGGTGAATACTTTACTGCTGAAGAATACCGCGAAAAAATGAAAGAAGAAGAAAGCAAAGCTGGCAATCCTTAGGATTGCCAGTCTAGTTTTTTATAGAATTTAAATCCGATAAATATCATAATCACTGTCGGTGCAAAAACGGCCAAAGGAAGTGGCAAAGAGCCCCCTCTAGCAAGACTCACTAAAGAAAAGAACATCCCATAATAAACAATCAGACAAAGCAGACCAACAACTCCTGAGTTGCTTTTCTTTCCTCTTGTTCCGGTAATTCCCAAAGTAAATCCTAAGAAACTAAAAACAAAACAGATCAAAGCACCATTTATTCTATTCCAGTACTCATACTTGGCATTGAAGAATTCTTTTTTACCGAAGTCATAAGCAGCTCTTGCTTCATCCTGAGTCATTTTCAAAACGGCCGCTAATTCTTTTGAACTAAGCATAGTCTCTTTCACATCAAAACTATCCTGGAATTGGCCTTGTGAAATGGGAAAGATATACTTTTCAAAATGGATTTTCTCTACCCCATCTTTACCATCACGACCGACAATATTTCCCTCAAAAAGATTCAGAGTTAACTTTTCAGTCAAAGTATCGGGATTGCGGTCAAACTCCAACTCTCCTCTTTTAGCGAAAATAACTCTCTCTTTTTTTTCTTTGGGTTCTGACACATGCAAAAAAACCTCTTTTAAACTTCTTCCGTACTTAGTTGCATGAGTAGCAAAAAGGGTTACTTCAGGAATAGCAGTAAAAAACTGACCTTCCTTAATTCCGGCCAATAGACCGCTAGAAGCCAGGTAATTCACTTTTTGGCGGAAGGACTTATTAGAACTAGGAATAATATTTTGGTTCAACTGATAAACACTTACCGATAAAACTCCAGCCACGACCAGAAATGGTATCAAAACTGAGCCTTTCGTCATTCCCCCGGCCCTCATAGCAATGTACTCGGAATCCAGAGAGATTCTATTCAGGCAGTAGATGATCGAAAAAAATACTGCGATTGGTAACGAAAGAGGGATAAATGTTAGGGCGATATTTCCGATAAGCCCTAGAACAAAAAGTAATGAAATATCTCTGGTTACTAGGACTTCCATAAGCCTGAAAAGCTCAAAAGTGAGGAGAAAGCAGATGAAAAATGCCGAACTCACTATAAGTGGCATAATAAACTGGGCAGCTAGATATCTTTGTAATAAAAGTTTCATACTTACAACTTACATGAAGTTCACGTTTCATTCAAGAAATGGCATTATAAGCTAAATTAAAAGGAGTACCCATGATTATTAAATTAGATGCTACGGGTGATCAATTTCTTAACTGCGATCTTAAAATCTTAACTGCTTTCCAAGTTGAAGTTTCAACAACAACTAAAGGAAAAGGCAAAGCTGGTAAAACAACTGAATCTCCAGTTTCAATTGCCCACTGGCAAAACAAAACTCTTGTTGAAGAGTTTATGGGACTAAGAGCTGCTGCTACATTCAAGGCCAATAAAGATGAAACTCTTACTTTTACAGGTGCACTAGGTGAAACAATCCTAGTTGTTGGTCTTGGAAAGAAAGATAGCTTTGATGATGAGTCTATTCGTAAATCAATTGCAAAAGTTCTTAAAGCTCATGCAGGAAAATTCTCTTCAATCGGAATTGATGTTGAAGGTTTCAACACAATTGAAGACGATATCCAAACAGCAGCGCTTATTGCTGAATCAATTGGAATGTGTGACTACACTTACGACAACTATAAGTCGAAAAAATCTCCTAAAACAGAATGCACCATTTTCTTAGCTGTTGATAAGAAAAACGCTTCGAAAATTGAGAAGGAAGTTGCTTCTGTTAAGAACATCACTAACTCAATCAACGTTGCTCGTGATTTCGTTAACGAAGTTCCAAACGTTCTTAATTCTGTTGAATACGCTAAAAGAATTGAAGACGATGTTAAGAAGAATCTTAAAGGTGTGAAAGTTAAAATTCTTAACAAGGCACAACTGAAAAAAGAAAATATGAATCTTTTCCTTTCAGTAAACGCTGGATCAGCTCATGAAGCTCGTCTTGTTCACTTAACTTATGAGCCTGCAAAATCAAATTCAAAAACTAAGCACGTTGCCCTTGTTGGTAAAGGTCTAACTTTTGATACTGGTGGTTACTCTCTTAAGCCTGGTGCTTCAATGATGGGTATGAAATATGATATGGCCGGTTCAGCTACTGTTTACGGAGCATTCCGTGCTGCGGTTCTTGAAAAAGCTCCTATCAAAATCACTTGTATCCTTGCTATGACAGATAACGCTGTAAATGAAATGGCAACTATGCCTGATTCAGTTGTTACTGCCAGAAATGGAACAACTGTTGAAATCCTAAACACAGATGCTGAAGGCCGTTTGGTACTAGCTGATGCTTTCGATTATGCTTGTGATCTTAAACCTCACTACCTTATCGATGCAGCTACTCTTACTGGAGCATGTCTTGTTGCTCTAGGAAGTCAGGTTGCTGGAGTTATGGGTAACGATGATGAGTTCTATGCTGAACTTAAAAATCACGCTGATGCTAATGGTGAATACATTTGGCAACTTCCTATTATTGAAGAGTGGAGACAAGATATTAAATCTAAGATCGCTGATATCAAAAACATTGGTACACCAATGAGAGCTGGTACAACGACTGCTGCTGCTTTCCTTGAAGTATTCATTAAGAATGATGTTAAGTGGGCACACTTTGATATCGCTGGTGTTGCTGATTCTGCAAGCCACCTTCCTTACTGTCCAGCAAACGGAGCTTCTGGTCTGATTATCAGAACACTTACTAGCTACCTTCTTGATGGAAAATAAGACTCGTTTCAAAATCGTATTGTTTGCGCCCGAGATCCCAGGTAACACTGGGAGTATCGGGCGCACTTGCGTCGCTCTCAACCTTGAACTCATTCTCATTAAACCTTACGGATTCAGCCTTGATGAAAAGGCCGTTCGACGCGCAGGGCTTGATTACTGGAAACACGTCAAGCTTCGTGAATTTGATTCATGGAGTGATTTCATTCAAAAAGAAAATCCTGATCGCTGTAAACTCATTTTATTAGAAAATACCGGGAAGGAACTTTATTACCAGGCCCCTTATGTGGAGGACTGTTATCTGATTTTTGGAAGAGAGACGTGTGGTTTTACGCCTGAGATTGAAGCGGAATATCAGGATTGCATGTACCAATTACCGATGTTCAGTGAACATATCCGTTCTCTGAATTTATCGAATGTAGCAACCACTGTTGCCTACGAATGCCTAAGGCACCTTCTTTAATGCTCCCAAGACATTTTAAAATGGCGGTAGAAGATATACTCATCCTGGGTTATTACTCGTGCCATTTTCAATTTTGTCAGAGTCGAGTTCACCCTCACTCGTGCAAAACGGGTAAGTGTTTTTCTGCGATAAGATTCATAATATCTTTTGGGACTAGGCAAAAGCATTGCTAGAAAACTCGCTTCACGAGGATTAAGGCTTGATGGATGTTTTTTGAAGTAATGATAACTAGCATTGCGAATTCCCCAGATGCCTGGGCCAAATTCAATGGAGTTTAAATAGATTTCAAGGATTCGCTGCTTTGATAAATACTTCTCTACTTTGTAGGTAAGTATCAGCTCTTTAAACTTGCGAAAATAACTGCGGGAATTATCAAGGTAAACATTCTTTACCATCTGCTGGGAAATAGTGCTGGCCCCACGAAGTTTTTTACCTTCTTTCAGACCATCATTAACTGCAATTTTCAACTGCTCAACATCAAAGCCTTGATGTTGATAGAATCCCCAATCTTCAGAGAGAATAATCGCCCACTTTCCGTAAGCTGAGATTTCGTTGAGTCTCACCCAATAACGAGGTTTGTTTTTAATGATAGTGTAGTCTTCAACTTCACCTTTAACGATTTTAAACTCTGGGTAATGGGTAATGAGCTTTTCAACATCATGGAAATAATAAACAGCAAAAGGATAGGAACATACCCCGAGGATCAGGGTTACCAGCGTACTCAGGATTATGTTTTTTAGTTTGCGAACTTTCATTGGTTTAAGCTTTAGGTTAAATTATACCCATGAATACTTTTTGTGAATACTATGATCAGTCTATCTGTAAATCATGCAAGCTTTTAGCTATGCCCTACCCTGATCAGCTAAAACAAAAAGAACTCCTTATCCAAAAGGCCCTCAAAATTTCTCCCCAGGAGCTCTTACCGTCAGTTCCCTCCCCAGTCCAAGGATTTAGAAATAAAGTAAAAATTGCAGTTGGAATAATTGATGGGAAGATTACTTTCGGCCTTAAAGATTTGGAAGGGAAATCTTCTGATTTAAGCCATTGTCCGGTTCAGCACCCGGAAATTAATAAGATGTTTCCTGCCATTGCCCAATTTATTCAAACCGCGATACTTTCTATTTATGATCAAAAAACGATGAAGGGCGAACTTAAAAATCTCATCATCTACTTTAATCCTGAGTCCAATGAAAGCTACCTTCGCTTTGTTCTCAGATCTAAAGAAGCCATTACACGTATTCAGAAGCACTTAAGCTCACTGCAAGAAATGGTTTCACATCTTACCGTTATCTCTGTGAATATTCAGCCCTCTTCTCATCCTCTACTAGAAGGAAATGAAGAGTTTGTGCTGACCAAAAGAACACATCTCAGACAGCAGATCGGTTCAATTAAATACTTCCTATCTACACAGGGATTTGTTCAAACGAACTTAAAAGTTAGTCAGGAGCTTTATCAAACTGCTGCAAACTGGGTAAAAGAGCTTAAAAGTAAAAAGTTTCTTGAGTTGTTCAGTGGTCAAGGAGCTTTCAGTTTCTTTGTTGCTCCTTATGTGGAAGAGGCACGAGGATTTGAGATTAATGAGAGTGCAACTTTAAGCGCTAACCAATCGGCCAGTGTGCTCAAACTGGATCACCTACAATTCAAATGCCTTGATGCCAAAGATATCGCCAGTGAGTTAGTTCAATTTCAACCTGATACCTTGCTCGCAAATCCTCCTCGACGAGGTCTTGGTGAGAGTCTGCAATTGATCAACGAATCTGGAGTTCCGTACTTTATTTATTCAAGTTGTAATTATGAAAGTCTGGCCAGTGATATAGAGGCCCTCACCAACTATCAAGTTGAAAGGGCCCAGATTTTTGATATGTTCGCTCATACTGAGCATTTTGAAACATTGGTTTTACTTAAGAAAAGTGTAGTAAAACTTCCTCAAGCTTAGAATCTCGTCAGCATTAATCTCTTTAGAGTAGTAGTCTAAGTCTTTTAGTGAGAATGTGAGATTCTTATCTGCAATCCAAATCCAAGGTTTATTCTCTTTATTAAAAACGTAGTACTGATTATTCAGATCTTTATTTAAAAAGTTTTTCCCAAAACTAAAATCCTTAATATCACCTTTGCAGTTTAATGCTTCTTGGATCAAAGTAGGCATTAAATCATAGTGAGTGGTCATCTTGTTAATTGACGTCATCTCGTAATTCTTCCAAAGAAGATACACAGGGGACTTAACCAGATTATCACTGCCTTCTACTCCTTCTAGAGAAGCAACGACAACAATCGTATCCTCCATCAGGTTTTTAGCAGACAATTCATCGACGACTGTTTTAATACTTTTGCCGTAGGCCTTATCATTATCAATATACAAAAAGTTAGCAAACTTATAAGCAGCACCAGACTCGATATAAGACTTCACCCAATCTTTGATAACTGGAATTTCACCTTTATAATCAACTCCCTCAATTTTCATATCTGTCGTTGTTGAAAAAAGATTCAACTGATAATTATAATCTTGAAAGACTCGAACAATTTGTGACTCTCCCTCATGTGGAAAAGCTTTATCAACAGGAAATGAGTACATTAAAGAATGAAGAGCATTCTCAGTACTTGTCTTTAAGATATAGTTATTGGCAAGAGTCAGACCTAAACCTTGAAACTCTAATTCTTTTTCAGGAAAACTCTTATAAACAACAAAAATAAAATTCTTCTCACCTTTACAAGACAGAGCTTTAGGATAGAAATTTTTCATCTTCGGAATATTGATTAAATGATCTTCTGGAAGATTACTTTTCACAGCTTCGCTCGAGAACACTTCGACATCAGGAAGCGGTAACTTGATTGGAAATTGCTCAATCACATTTGCAATATTTTGAGACTGACGACCCTGATTGTAGAAGCTAATTCCAATAGTACCTACAAACGAAACTAAAATAGCTGTGATGTACCAGCTCTTATTAGTGTTCATAAACTTCTTCTGCATCACATACCAAATACCATTTCCTCTCGACCAAAGAATGGATGTGATTACCACGAGCGGAATAATTCCAAGATAGATTTTCTCTCCCATCAACTCAGCTTGATTAAGAAAATGTTTCACAACAAATGGATTCAAATGAATTCCATATTTAAGATATGAATAGGCATCAATGAGATATGCACCTATTACAACATTGAGAATTCCAATTCCCCAGATACGTGAGAAGTAATAAGTGGGAATCAGCCATACAACAGGATAGAAAAATAAAAAGTAACTGATGAGAATCAGCATTCCTGTTTGTGAAATCATTTGCAGTACGAGCAAGACAACACTCAACACACTTTCAGGAACACCACCTTTAAAAATAAAACTCAAAGCAATGAGTAGTAGAATGGGCCAGGCCACTCCAAAGAACAATTTTCTTCCCCAAACCAAACTAAAATTTTTTCTCTTCATATGGCTCACTTTTTACCTATATGCATTAAGTGTAGCTAAAGATTTTTTCTTTTAAAATTAGATATTTAGAAAATTATTATGGTGATGACCAAGATCATGTTTGATATACCGAACTCTTGTTTTACAATATTCCTTAGAGGTCACGTCCAGGAGGTTGTGCATGATCGTTCTTCACTCACTTAAAGTATTGGAAAAGCTTTCAGAAATTGAGAAGAGGATCGCCATTGTGGAAAAACAGATGAAAGAGCGAGGAATCGAGTTGGATACCGAGGCCTTGTTGATGCTTTTAATCCACAAGAACCAAGAACAAAAAAAGAGGGCCTCATAAAGAGGCCCTCAGGTCAGATTAGAATCTGTAAGTCATAGCTACACGAGAAGCTAGGTTATCAAGAGAAAGAACGCCTTTCTCAGATTTCGTATCACCGATAGCACCAGCACCTGTAGAAGTACCGATTACACCGTCAATAGAAAGATCACCGAACTTCAGCGTAAGACCAGCATTTACGTTGGTAGAGTTAGCGAATGAACGCTTACCTTTTGGATAATTACCTGTAACCATCGGGCTGATGTGCGGAGGGTTTGGTGAGTTAGAAGCAAGAAGTGCAGATGAATAACTATTATCTTGCTGAGAAACTAAGTACTGAGTTACTGATCCACGAAGGGTTAACCAAGAAGTAGCATCGTGCTCTAGACCAATTGTTAGTGGTACATAGTAGTCATCGATGTTTGCTTTACCACGAGCAGAACCACCTTTTGCTTTAACCTCACGATTTGTCATTACGTATTCAACTTTAGAGAAGAGAGTCGTACGCTCATTAAGTTGAGCTTCGCGACCTAGACCAAGACGAATACGATTCGTATCAAACTCAGTTTTACCTCTATAAACGGCACCTGTTACATCATCTGGAGTAGCACCGGTAGCTGTTAGGGAATCTGTATCCTGTTCCCAAACACCATGTCTCCAGTAACCGAATGCTTTAGCAAATCCTAGATCATAAGATCCACCTAGCTCCCATCCTCTTTTACCTTCAAATTCATCTTTGCCTGGATTAGTTGGATTTAGAGGATTAATAGCACCAATTTCAGATTTGTTAAGAACTGCTACGTTAGCATATCCTTCCCATTTTTTACCCATAACACCAAGACGAACTGATGCTGATTGTTGCTCAGCTTTATCAGCATCTTCTTTAGTTTTTGAGTAAGTTACGTTTACACCCCATTTAAAATCGTCAGATTCTGCGGCTCCAAAAAAAGCATCAACTTGATTATCTTGATGAGTTTTAGTGCTGTTTCGAAGGCGTAGATAAGATCGTGCTTCATGAGTAATATAAGATTCAGCACCAAAGTATAGCCCGTAAACAAATTTACCGTGTGATTTTAAGAATCCACCTTCCGCTTGAGGCTGAGTATCAGTATCAGCCTTATTATTAAGCTGACCGAAAACAGGTGCATTCTGTCCACCTTGAGCTCCCCACTCTAAATAAACAGCGTCTTTGTATTCATGAATAAAAGCTGCATTCTGGAAAATATTTCTGTTATCAGAAAAATATAGTGATCCAGCCGTTTCTAAGTTTTCACCTAAAGCTAATAGACGAGCTTTTGAAGCTTCAGCAGTGCTCGAAGCAAGAACTGCAAGAGCACTAAGTGCGATAATTTTTTTCATAATTATTCTTCCTTAAACTTTTAAATTAAAATCTGTAAGTCATTGCAACACGAGTCATTAGGTTATCCATAGAAAGGACACCCACTTGCTGGCCACGAGCTGCTAGAGCACCTGAACCATCATTACCAGTTCCAATTAGACCATCAACATTGAAATCACCTAGCTTAAGAGTCGCACCTGCATTTACGCTTGTAGAGTTAGCAAGAGTTCTCTTTTTAGTAGCATCGTCATCTTGCTGAGACCAAAGATTCTGAGCAACTGATCCGCGAAGAACTAACCAAGAAGCTGCATCGTGCTCAAAACCGATTGATACTGGAACGCGTGTTGTTTTTGTATCATTCTTATTAAGAATTTCACCAGTCGTACTGAAACCTTTAGTATCAAGTTGAGAAGCATAAAGCTTAACAAACATCATAGTCTTATCAGATAGTCTTTCAGTGCGAGCAGCACCGATTGTGTAAAACTTAGACTCGATATCAGTTTTAGCTCCACCAACTTTAGCTTCAAAATCGGCCATAGAAGCTTGAGCAAAAATTGTATAGCTGTTCAGCTTATATGAACCACCCACTTCATAGCGACCTTTGCTATCAAGAGTTGTTTTCGGAGCATTCGCAGTTGTCCCTTGTTTCATTGTCATTTCACCTACAAGCGTTGAATCAACATAAACAGAAAGGTTACCAAAAGTAGCTCCAACATTTAGATCCATTGAGTTTGAATCTGATTTCTGAGAGCTAACTGGAGTAGCCGGATTACCACCATGTGTATCGTTATTAGCTCTAGAATAAGAAAGGTTTGCACCCCATTTGAAACCAGCATCACCAGCAAGGAATAAATCTACAGTTGTATTTGGCTTATAGATTGCGTTAGCAAGTGTTGTTGTAGGAAGAGAAAGAGATCCTAGCATTCTTTCGAAGCCTGTTTGAGATCCCATATGGATACCATAAACAAAGCTCTTATTAGAATAAAGAATTCCACCTTCTGCATTAGCATCAACATCAGAGTCAGTTCCATTATTGTCACCAAACTCAAAAGTAACTAAATCGCCATGGTTGTTTGCTTCAGCAGCATTAAGAAAAATGTTACGGTTATCATTAATGAAGAATGAACCGTTTTCACTTTCCCCAAGAGCCAATAAGCGGGCTTTTGAAGCGAAAGCTGGAGTTGCAAGAACTGCAAGACCAAGTGCTAATGTAAGCTGTTTTTTCATGAAAACTCCTTTTTTACAAAATGACCGTAGTCACATTTCACGTTATAAAACAGTGCTTTAAATTGTGTGCTTCTTAAAGTTTGGGTGATTCAGTTTTAGTTTGGCAAATGAATTTTTGAGGGCTTGTGAGAGTGGTCCGATGAAAAAGGGCCTCATAAAGAGGCCCTTAGAGATGTTTTAGAAAAGAACATCAAACTTTAAAAAATTGAATTTTAGCTCAGTTCCGCTCGTGAAATAGTTCTTTCTAATTGCTCCACCGTAGCGAGTGTATTCGAATGAAACTGTAGGGGCATAAGAGATATTTACGACAGAATAGCGTCCTAAATCCCATCTTTTTCCTGCTTCAGTTATTAAGAAAAGGTTAACACCTGACTTTCTGCTGCCGCCTCTACCTTCCATTTTGCTCTTTTCAAGACCAGCAAGTCCTGCAACGAAGAATGAATTTTTAACATCCGTATGATCTAGATTGTAAAGAAGACCAAGAGCTGCTCCAAGATTCGATTCAAGAGTCTCAGTTCCCCATTTCGATTTTTCTCTATTAAAGAAGGCCATCCCTTTAATCATCAAACCATCAACGTTATTCAGATCTTGTGCATAGTTAAGATTGAATTTGAACTCAGTAGCAGTTCTGTTCGTTCCTTTCTTGGCGTTGTCGCTCTTGATGAGAAGACCACCAGTGTACGAAAGGTCAAAAGCATCAATTGAAACGATCTTATTAGTTTCAGCAGAAGCAACAACAGAAGAAATGAGCACAAGGGCTGCAATAAATAGTTTCATAAAACTCCGATTTTTATAAAAGTGTACGAGTTAAATATTGTTCATTAATAAGAGATTCTTCAACAAGCTTGCTCTGGCCAAGAAATTCTAAAGTCGGAAACTTTGCAGTCACTTCTAGTAGACTTTCAATCCTTGCCCCTTGAATAAACATATCATCGTCAAAACGAATTGCTTCCGACTTAATGCTCTTTTCAAAGTCTGGGAATACTCGATCTAATACTCGCTTCATGAGCTTAATTTTAGCTCCCAGATCCTCTGCCTGTGGTTCTTCTTCTTTAACAAGAAAAAGTACATTACACATAGCTGACTTTGTTGAGTGAATGAAATCTTTGAATTCCACTAAGAAATGTCCCCATTCATGAGTCATACTTTGAGGAACAAAGATTGTTTGTGATGCCATAGCGAAATCTTTCGAAAGTTCAAAAGAGACGTTCATAGCAGAAAGTGAGTCAGTGCTTGAACAGAAATCGATTAAACTTGTATCGAGATCATTCTTATTATTAATAAGGTTCAAAAACTTATGAGGAGCGATAGCCACATAAAGATTTTCACAGCTAATTTCTGAAAAATCTTTGAATGTCAGGCTCCACTCTTCTTTTTCTACGAGATCAGTAGGTGCACCTAATTTTAAAATAGATTCAAAAATCTTCATGTCTTGTGAAGATTGAATCAATTCGTCTAGATTTCCCCAATCCTCAGCACTAAAAAAGCTTTCAATCTCATAATCATAACCCTTATGAGTGAAGAAAATTTCGTTCCCCTGTAATTCCATCGATTTTGCACGTCCGTTAAAATCATGAAATTTTCCATCTTTATAAAAAACAGAATCACCCTTAAATGGTAATAACTTCGCATTAAAGTGTTTTTTATAAAGAGCTTCGACAGAAGGAAGCGAGCGAATTTGAGAGATTGATTGGCGAAATTCTTCTTCCAGATTTTTGCGAGACAGTGGTTTATTGGAAACAAGTCTTACTTGCTCGGCAGAGTGGCTCTTTCGAAGCTCTACTAATTTCAGTATTGCTCCTAAGTCGCCGCCAATGATCACATGCTGGGCAAAAGTTTTTTTAACTCCATTGTCTGGAGTCTTCTTTAAATCTTTAAAACGTTTAATTAATCCAAAACTCATAGCGAAATCTTATAAAAAAAAAGCCACTCTTGCGAGTGGCTTTTTCTACTATTTCACTAAAGTTTTATCTAATAGCTAATTTATCACCAGGAAGGATTTGTCGTCTCTTCAAAATTTGAGAATTAGATCTGATGATTGTACTCATTGGTACACCTGTTTTACGAGAAACGGCCCAAAGACTATCACCTTTCTTCACTGTATAGAAAACACGAGGATTCTTAATCATTTGCCCTCTGTTGATGTTTGTAGCAATTAGTCTTCTATAAGAGCGAGAAGCTTGAACTTTCTTCGGAGTCTTCTCATAAAGATCTGCATACATATTAGCTTTTAAGCTATGATCTTCACGGAAAGGAAGAACCACTTGAGTATTTGCAGCGATGTAGCCACGAGATCTAATTTCAGGATTTAGCTCAGCTAATACATTGGCCGGGACATGAAACTTACGAGCGACATCAGCCAAATTGCCCTTATATCTCATTTGATATGTCTTATACTGAGTCGCTACGATCTGATCGACATGAGTTTGCTCGTCCCAATTAACTGTTCCACCTACAGGAATACGTAGCGGGTAATTGTCCATGTGAGGTGGAGTCTGCCATCTTACGATTTCTGGGTTATATTTTTTTACCGTATCAAAATCAAGACCTAGTACATTGGCCACTTCGTAGAGATCGGTATTTGGTTTTACAAGAATCTCTTCATAATCAAGTGGCTTCTCGAAAGAGATTTCATTGAAACCGAACACATCAAGGTTTTTCCCAATAATAGCAAGGGCCATAATTTTAGGAACATAGTTTTTTGTTTCCGGCTTTAAGTAACGTCCATGAGACATTTTCCAAAAATCTTTTGTCTTATACATCTTAATTGCGCGACCGATTTTCCCCTCACCAGCGTTATATCCGGCAGCGGCAAGCTCCCAAGAATTAAACAACCCATGAAGAGTTTTTAAGTAATTGGCAGCAGCGATACTTGCTTTAATCGGATCACGTCTCTCATCAAGATACCAGTCGATGTTGAGACCAAATTTCTTTCCTGTATAAGGCATGAACTGCCAAGGACCAACAGCTTTGGCCCATGAGCGAGCATGATTTTGAAAACCACTTTCGGCCATTGCAAGATAAATAAAGTCACGAGGCAAACCATTATCAGCAAGAATTTTCGAAAGAACTGGAGCATATCTTCCCGAACGTTCAACATAGTTAACGAAATGCTTTCTTCCTCTACCGGTAAAATATTTTACCCACATCTCTACTTTGCTATTCCAGATAACTGGGAAATCAAATTGAGTATTTCTTAGACCTAATTTTTGAGCAGCTTCTGCATCAAAGTCATAAACCATCAGTGGTGGAGTAAATGTTGGCTGGTGAGCTGAGCCGTGAATACATCCCTTACAATTGGGAAGATCTTTTTCAATAAGTTGTTCTTGGACTCGATAGTATTCGGCCTGTTCTGAAACAGAAGGATTGTAAGATGATTTAGCAACGGAACCTTTTTTAGGTCCTGTTTTAGTATTATTACTGGCACACGCTCCAACGATCAGTAATAGCATCAATGGGAGCAATGTCGGGGTTTTTTTCATTATTTTTTCCTTCTTATCATCCTGATCGTCACTTATTAGCTTAAAGGACATTCCTATTTCCTCAAAGAAGACATTCTTTTTTGGCAAATAACCGCTTTTTCGGTCATTTAGAAAGATGGAAACGAGCAATTTTTTTCCGTAACCGAGCAAACCAGTCACTTATTTTTATTCCTCTATCTTTAAAAACCTCTGCTAAAATACAATATGCTTCTTTTTCGGTTTATTTTGCCATGCCTGTTTATGATGTATCAACCTTTAAAAGCGAAGGTAGAAGCCCCTAATTATCATTTTAGTATTGATGAATTTAACTCTTATCTCCCAAACCAATCCATAGAACCACTGTCGGGGCAATTTCAGACTCTCAGAAAAACAGCCACGACGCTTCTTCTTAAAACTGAGATCAAAAAAGAACGCTACCACATCCCCCTTTTCATCACGGTTGAAAAGAATATGGTCATAGACATGTACGCTAAACTTCCCAGCTATTTTCTTCATGATGTCTTCTTTGAATCCTTGAGAAAGAAATACGGGAAACAGACAGGCTATAAGAAGAAGGATGAGCATGCTGTTTATACTTGGGAGCGTGAAGATCTCTCCATTACTTATTCTGCTGCTTGTACCATTACATGCTTCCCTATTTTTCTCTCTATTGCCTCACAGCAAAACAAAAAGAAATCACTGCTTCAACAGCTAAAATTTTAGCCTCATTCCCTGTTCAAAATTCTCTAAAAGTTATTTAATAGTTGAGTATCAAAACCTAGGGAAATATTTTGAATCCTTTTTTATTCATCTATGCTGCGAAAAATATCTGGAGACATAAAGGCCGCAGCTTCTTTATCGCCTTTTCAGTTTCTTTGGCTGTAACAGTTTCAGTTTGGGTGATGGCCTTTTTTGATGGAATGAACCACCAAATTGAACAGGCCGTAGTTAATACCAATCTAGGAGATTACCAAATTCAAGAATCTCACTACTCATTCAATACCGATTCAAGTCATCCAGCAGAATGGAATGAATCATTAGAAAACAAAATCAAAGAAGCTGGAGCTACAGCTTATTCACCTGAGTTGCTTCTTGATGCCAATATCTCAGCACCAGAAGGGAGCGCTTCACTTTCGGTACTTGGAATTATCGGCAGTCTTCATAAAAACTTTCTTCCAATCGCTGATTCTATTTCATCAGGATCATTTATTGAAAATATCGACATTGATTCAGTTGTCATAGGGCAGGCATTGGCAAATGAATTTAAGTATCATGTTGGTGACGAGTTCGTACTCAATTATCAAGATATCAATGGTGAATTAAGATCTGAAATTCTGAAAATTAAAGGAATATATCAGTTCAATGCTAACGTTTTCCAAAAACGCTTTGTTTATATTTCTCAAAGAACCTGGCAAAACCTTTATTTAGGTTCAGAAGACGGCTTCAAATTTAATCGCATTCCTATTCGGGTCAACTCTCAAGAACTCGACCTCAAAAAACGTTTCCCTGAATTCAAATTAAAACACTGGAAAGATCTCAACCCAGAGATGGCGGTAGTTCTTGATTTTCATGATGGTATGGTAAGACTCTTTTTTCTTATCATTGCCGTGACCATCATGATGACAATTCTCACTCCGGTGCGCATGTTATGGCAGGAGCGTCTCAAAGAATTTCGAATGCTCCACATACTGGGCGTTAACTTCAAGAATTTCTGGTCAATTGGCCTCTCAGAAGTTGTTCTGATGATTCTCCTGTCTTCTGTACTCTCGACCACCTTACTTACTATTATTCTAGGAATACAGTCTAAGACTGGTCTTGATTTCACCTTTATTAATCAGGGCTACATCATTGAGCGGGCCGGTATCCGACTTCCTCGAATTGTTTATCCTCGTCTGGCAACCGAGCAAATCCTAATTACTGTGAGCATGGTCATTCTCATCTTGGGCTCAAGTTACTCCTGGTCTATTTCTAGAACCTTAAAGAAACTAAAGGAAGAACAATGAGTCGATTTAACTTTTTGTTCAAATTCAGTTATCGAAATATTTGGCGCGAGCCCAAACGTGCACTGATTATGATTTTCAGCCTTGCAATAGGCACAGGCTACATTCTATGGGTCCTCAATTTTTCTGAGGCCGGTTCTAAAGAAGTGATGAATGATTTCTTGTCTCAATATGCGGGCTCTTACCAAATCACCAATAAGGACTACTATCCAGAAGGAAATACCAAACGGTTTAATACTTTTGCCACTATTCGCACTGGTGATATTCCAGGACAAGAATTAGCAAGCTCAATTCCCCGGGTAGTTTCACCTGTATTTATTTCTGGTAACAAAAAAACATTGGGAGTTTTACTCAATGGAACGGTTCCACAACTCGAAGATAAATTCTCTAAACTAACAACTGCCGTCAAAACCGGCCGTTTTGTTGCCCCTGATTCTTCAAACGAAATTGTTCTAGGAATGAGTCTCGCCAATAAAATTGATATTAAAATTGGCGAACAGGTTGCGGTTATTGGACAGGCCCGTGATGGCTCTGTGGCCAACGATCTTTTCACTGTAGTGGGCTTTCTTGATTTTGGCGGAGGAGACCTTGAGGATAGTCTTAGCTTTACCAATCTTGAAAGTGCTCAGACTCTCTTTTCACTGGATGAGGATGAGTATCATCAGCGAGTAAATTTTGATATGGAAAGAAATCCCCCTACTCTAGAAAAGCTACAAGTCACAACTTGGCATCAATTACTTCCAGAGATCAGTGTTTCCATCCGATTTATTGATGGTTTTACTAAAATTGTTTGTATCGTTGTCGTAGGAGTTATTTCCCTCGGTCTCTCCAATACTCTAATGATCTCTTTTCTCGAAAGGCAGAAAGAATTTAGCGCACTCAATATCATCGGTGCCAATAGAACATGGATCATCAGTAGCCTCTTCATCGAGGTTTTCCTGACTGGAACCCTTGCCTTATTGATCGGTCTGTTGATCGGGCACCTCTGTACCTGGCTCAATTTTTACTATCCTATTAATCTTGAACTCTTTACCAGTGGAAAACCAATGTATTTAGGAGGAATGTTAATTCATCCTTATGTTAAGATATATCCTGTTAGCAAATACTATTGGCAGGTGGCCATTCTGATCTATTTGTTTTTGATCATCAGTATGATTTATCCAAGTTACAAAATAATGAATCGAGGCAAAGATGCAATTTGAATTAAAAAATGTCAGCAAAGTGTATGAGACGGGCCAAGAAAACATTACTTATGGGGCAAAGAATATTAACCTCACGATTCGTGAAGGTGATTTCATGGCCCTTGTTGGTCCTTCTGGCTCAGGAAAAACAACACTTCTCAACTTGATTGCAGGTCTTCTTGCTCCAAGTACCGGTGAAGTTTTTCATAAAGGGGAAGACATCACTCATCTCACTTTAGAGGAGCGAACAAAGCACCGTCTGGATTATATGGGATTTGTCTTTCAAGATTATCAGCTTCTTCCAGTACTTACAGCCTATGAAAATGTTGAGTTCCCTCTTCAGTTAAAAAATATAGATAAAGAAGAAATCAAAGAAAGAGTTCTATGGGCCTTAGATCAAGTAGGGCTTGCAAGTTTTAAGGACCGTTTCCCCAAGCAGTTATCGGGTGGTCAACAGCAGCGTGTTTCTATTGCTAGAGCTATTGCTTGCAGACCTTCACTCATTTTAGCTGATGAGCCCACTGCCAATCTCGATTCAAAAACATCTCAAGAGATTATTGATCTCTTCAAAAAACTAAACAGTGAATTTAATCTCACGTTTATTTTCTCAACACATGACCAGCGATTAATCGATCAAGTTAAAACCGTTCTCTATATTAAAGATGGTCAGATTGCTGATCAGAAGGAACATTAATGAAAAAGCCATTTCTTGTTTTTTGTGCAGTTCTTGGAGTTAAAGCTCAGGATGCCAATGAATGGATTAAATATGCCGATAATCAAATGAGAGGAGATCGTTCTGAATCTCATATTACCATGACAGTGCAGAACCCTAATTATACTAGAACTCTGGAAATAAAATCATCTGTTGAAGGTAAGAACAGTGCGCTGTCAGAAATTCTGAGCCCTGCTAAAGAAAAGGGTATCCGTACATTACGACTTGAAAATAAAATGTGGAATTACTTTCCAAAAATGAAAAGGAAAATTGCTGTTTCTTCATCAATGCTTCTTTCAAGCTGGATGGGTTCTGATTTCACCAATGACGATATTCTGAAAGCTTCTAAAATGAGCGAAGACTACTCTCCAAAGTTTCTTGCCGATAAAACGATTAATGGGGAATCTTTTAAAGTCATCGAAAACAACGTCAAAGAAAATACTAAAGCAATGTGGCCCAAAATTGTGATGATGATGTCACAAAAAGACTGCCTTCCACGCTATTATGAGTACTACGATAAAGAAAACACACTTAAGAGAACTCTTGAGTTGGATAAAATGAAAAACTTTGATGGCCATCAGTTTTTAACTGAATGGAAAATGATACCTGCCGGTGAAAAGAATAAGTTCACCACACTCAAATACAATGATGTTAAATTCAATGTTAAATTTAGCAACGAACAATTCTCACAAAAGAAGTTAACGGAATAATTGATGAAATACTTACTGCCCCTGCTCTTTTTACCACTTTCGGCTTTTGCTCTTGATGTTGAATTCTCAGGTAACCTTGAAGGTCAGGGAAGAAAAACGTGGAACAACGAAGAAGCTCGCGAAGATCTTATGCAATCATGGGATCAAAGCGAATTTTACATGCTCTATGGAAATTTAGGGGCCGAGATTGATGTCAAAGGTGGTTCTCGCTTTGAAGCCAACGTTTTAGGACGTCATACCTACTCTGAGCTTTACGAGAACGATTATCTTGCCACAAGTGTTTTTACCTTTCCTCAAAAGTTGGTAGCACGAGATATTTTCAAACTGAAATACGACAAGGGTGAGAACAATTATCGTACAGAAGTCGTTCTTAATAAGTTTATGTATCAATGGACTTTTGAAGAACACCGTTTCACTGTTGGCCGTATGTTCATTAATTATGGGCAAGGAGAAATCTTTAACCCCCTTAACCCCTTTAATCAGCCAACTTCTTTAAATTCAATCACAAACTTCTCACAAGGTAATGACGGAGTTAACTTCACTTTCTATGTTGATGAAAAGCATGTGATGAACTTCTATGTCCTTGGTGATAAATCTCTGGAAGGTTATGAAGGACAACTAGAAAAGACTCTTTGGCTTCATGGAGAATATGCCCACAGCGAAGAGCTTCAATTTGATTATGTAGTCGGAGAAGATCAAAACCGCCATAAAATCGGTGGTCAGGTAACTTATCTGGCAGAAGAGGCCATGTTCTTTGGACAACTTCTTTATCAGTCAGATTATGTAAATCAAAGAAAATCTCATAACCTTTGGGATATTGTCCTAGGGTACGATGAGCAATTAACGAGTAAATGGCATCTTCGTGTGGAAGGCGGTTATCAAAAAAGAAATCGTCACCAAGAAGTTATGAATTTCAACACTCGCTTCTTACCTACTGAGTACTTTCTTGCTCTTTCCAACAAGTACGAGATTCATCCTCTTGTGAATCTTCAGGGAAGTATTATCACTGATGTGAAATCTGGATTTACTTATTTTGTTGGAAGAAGCACGTTCAGCTTATCAAGCAATACCGAAGCTGAAATTTTCGCTTTCTCACCTGTTGCGAAGGGCTCAACGACAGAATTCCCTGTTCAAAAACTTGTTACGACAGATGTTGGTCTAACTTTAAGGGCCTTCTTTTAATCATGATCAGAGACTTACAAGAACACCTTGCCAATATTCAGCTCCAAGGAGGGAACAACTCTCTCCTTGAATGGCTAATGCAATGGAGTTATCGTCGTCTTAAAAAACAATTTCCACAAATCTGGATACGCAATAGCTACTACTTCAAGGCACATCATCCCTTGGCCAGTGATATTGATGTCACCTATGTTGGTGACTCTCAAACAGCTAAGAAATTATTCTCCCAGATGAAGAGAAATAAACTTTTCGGAGAACTTAATTTTTATCCTCAGGAAATTCTTTCTTCTCTTATCTGCCTGATCAATCCTTATGAATTAGAACGAGATCCTATTCTACTCAATTCGCAACAGTCGATGTGCAAGTCCTCTACACAAAAAGAAGTTTTCCTCGCTCGTCATATTCTCGGTGACTCCTACTGGTTGCAGAGACATCCTCAAATCAGAATACAAAAATGGAAGTATCTCTTTGCTATACTGAATGAAAACCTCATCACCTTGAGTCTAGACACTCTTATTCAACAGACGTCAAACGCCTCTGCTCTAAGATTTTATCTTGACCATGAACACCTGAATCTCTTCGATATTTTTAAGACCTCACCTTTTCGTTCGTTATTCCCCCATAAGCATATGTGGGAAGATACTGATCGACCTTATCTAATAGAACTTTCCTTAAATGAGGCGAATCTCTTTTTAGAACAAATTAAATGGGAATTTTGGGGAATTGGCACTCAACTTCATTGGATTGATCTTGAAATCTCTTATCATTTCTTAGTAAGACTCAAAAAGATGGCAGAAATGGTCAATGCTCCATTTGCCGAAATTACAGCGATGAATGATGTTCTCAATTTTATATCGAAACTGAATCCAACCAATCACTAAAATTTTGTGGAAAAACTCGTCGGTAGTCTCTTTGCCTACGACGATCCATTTCCAGAATAAATCTTTTGAAATAAATCATCCTTTCATGGCGAGGTTGATAATCACTCATAGGCTTGGTGACCTCAGTAATATAATCAATGAGCCGTCTGATGGACTCTAATTCAAAGTCTACAAACAAATCCGACTTTTCATTGGCACGATACCACTTCACGAGCTTCTCTTGAAACTCGGCAAGTATTTTATCCGGCAATGTTGTAATGCTTAGGAAGTCAGGGATACGCAAAATGTTAACAGAAATAACTCCCGTGCCTCTTCCATGACGTGATTTAAATTCCTTAATAAAGTCTAAAAATTCCACTGTCGAGAAAACGGATAATGCATTTACTGTCATCATCACATTCAATGAAGTGAGTCTTGCATTTTCTGCGAGGTATTCTAAATTGTTTTTCCAGTCTTCAAAATTCAAACCATCTCTGATGTACTCTGCTTCTTTTCCTACTGCTTCAAGACTGGTGTATAGATGCAAATCACGAAGATACTGGCTTTGTTCGGCCAGTTTTTTGATATAGGCCTTCTTAACTCCTAAGTTGGAGTTAATCGCTACCCTCATGCCAGAATTAGGATTCTTTTCAAAATGCTCAAGCAACCTCCATGTTTCTCTGCTGAGAAGCGGCTCTCCTCCCGTAATACGGATCTCTTCCAACTCCTGTGATAACTTCGGCCACCATTTCCAAAATGCTTCCACGTAGGGATTATTTTCTGCATCTCTCATGCGAGGATCACTAGGAATATAGTGATTCTTATTTCCTAAATTCTCATACGCCCCAAACTTTTTAATTTCGTTATCCCAAGTAGTAGAAAAATTCGGATTACAATAAACACAGGCAAAGTTACATGCTCTATCAAAGGCTATTTCCATCGTCTTCGGAATCACATCTTGATTCCAGGACTGCTCGGCAATTTTCTTCAAATCTTCATCTGAGTAAATAATTGTTTTAAAAACTCGATCACTAATGAAGTCCGGTCCCATATCCTCAATTCGCCAGCAATACTCACACTCGGTTGGACGAATTCCTTTGAGCATCTGCAGACGTTTGATCTTTTTAAATGTCGTATTATGGAGGGCCGCGGGGTTTTTCTGAACTTCTTCCAGTTCGATTAAGTGGCTTGGGGGGTGATGACAACTGGCCGTTGCGCCATTGGTCAACCAGATCGTAGTATTCAACCATTTCGCCCCGCAGAAACTGCTGGAAACCGGATCTATGACCCTTTTCTTGTAATTTAAATAACTTTCGTTGTCTTTTTTCGGCATTTTTAGTCCTAAATATCAGCTAAATTGTCTCATGCCGCCCTGTAAAAAGCCATCGCAGAATTATAGATAAAACACCTGAGTTACACTCTTGACAGTTACGCGACAAAGACTTAAAAATACCCATTCTATATATTACTCACCTAGGGCCAAAGAAGGGTTTGTAGCCCCTCCCCGCCAGGTGGTTTTACCTATTAAGGAGTTCTCATGTACACTATCGTGGAAATCAAAGGTCACCAGTACAAGCTTGCTGCTGGCGATATGATTGACGTTGAAAAAATTGATGCTGAAGTTGGCGCAACTGTTGATTTCGATCGCGTTCTACTTGTTGGCGGCGCTAAAACTGTTGTTGGTGCTCCAGTTGTTGCTGGTGCTAAAGTTACAGCTAAAGTTGTTAGACAAGCTCGCACTCGTAAGATCATCGTTCTTAAGCGCAAGCCAGGTGCTTACCGTCGTAAAAATGGTCACCGTCAGCACTACACTGGTCTATTAATCACTGAAGTGAATGATGGCCAAGGTAACGTTGCTAAAGCTGAAGCTAAGGCAAAAAAATAATTTAAATTTTCAATTTTTAGGAGATCATAAGTATGGCACATAAGAAATCGGGTGGTAGTACATCTAACGGTCGTGACTCGAACCCAAAAATGCGCGGTGTAAAGAAATTCGGTGGTGAAGTTGTTGAAACTGGAATGATCATCGTTCGTCAAAAAGGAACTAAGTTCCACGTTGGAACAAACGTAAAGATGGGTCGTGATTTCACGATCTACGCTATGGTTCCAGGAAAAGTACAATTCGGTTGGTACAACAAATCAACTAAAATTGTATCTGTTATCCCAGCATAATTGATATTTAACGAAAGTTATTATAAAGAAGGGAGCTTACAGCTCCCTTTTTTTTTACCATCCATGTGACGGGTGAGGATTTATGAAATTTATCGATGAAGTAAATGTAGAAATTGCCTCAGGCAATGGCGGTAAAGGCTGTGTGGCCTTTAGACGTGAAAAATATGTACCTATGGGTGGACCAGATGGTGGAGACGGTGGAAACGGCGGATCGATCATTTTTGTAGGAGATGAAGGTCTTAATACACTTATGCATTTTAGAGGTCTCAAAACCTTTAGAGCAGAAGATGGCCACAAAGGTGCTGGCTCAAACATGAACGGCCCTAACGGAGAAAATCTCCTTCTTAAAGTTCCAGTAGGAACACTCGTTTACAACACTGAAACAAATGAGCTGATCTGCGATATCACGGAACACGGACAAGAATACATTGTCTGCGAAGGTGGCCGTGGTGGTAAAGGAAACGCTTACTTTAAATCATCTACCAATCAAACTCCTCGCTTTGCTCAAATGGGTGAACCAGGTGTTTCCTATCACGTTCATCTTGAACTTAAGCTTCTTGCAGATATTGCTCTTATTGGCCTTCCTAACGCTGGAAAATCAACTCTGATTTCGGCGATCAGTGCTGCTCGTCCTAAGATTGCAGATTATCCGTTCACAACTTTAGAGCCAAATCTTGGTGTCGTATCGGTACATGAGAAAACTCTCGTTGTTACTGATGTGCCGGGACTGATTGAGGGTGCCGCTGAAGGTAAGGGCCTCGGAATTAAGTTCTTGAAACATATTGAAAGAACATCTGCCCTTGTACATCTCATTGATTGTTCGATGTTCTTAGAAGAATTTGAAGCTGTTGAAAGCTATATGATTATCAGAGAAGAGCTTGGGAAATTTAACCCTGAACTACTCAATAAAAAAGAAATAGTTTGCTTAACTAAGATTGACGCCATGACCGAAGAAGAGATAGAGAAGTTCAGATCGACTCTTGAAGAACAAATTGACCGTAAGGTCCTCCCAATCTCAGGGGTTTCGGGTCGAAATATTGATGTACTTAAGCAACTTATGATTAGAACAAAAGAGGAAGTAAACAATGGCAATGAATGAATTCATCAAAGGTGAAATTGATAAGATTATAGAAAATGAGTCTTATGAATTTCCATTAAATCACGCCTATTCTGCGGCCTGGATACTTGCCAATTTTAAAGGTGATAATCTTAAAGTTTTTGATATGAGAAAATCATCTTCACTTTGTGATTTCTCAATTCTGGGTACAGCACAGAACTCAACTCAAGCTCGTGCAATGGCCGATGAAATCATCGTAAATCTAAAAGCTCATAATGCTTCGATCCTCTCTTATGAGGGCTACGAAGGTGCTGATTGGATTCTTATTGATACTGGAGATATCATCGTTCATATCTTCAATGGTTCAGCTCGTGATATCTATGACCTTGATCTTATCTGGGCAAAGAGACCACAAGTTCAGATTCCAGAAGATTTTTATTTTGGTACACCAAGCACGCCAAAAGAAACAAATTCAGATCTTAAAGGTTACTTCTAGTTTTATTCGTGGGAGGAGTAGAATTCTTCTTCTCCCATGGTCTCTCCACTTCCCTCATCCATTCTCGTCAACTGATCGTAATAGAAAAAAAGTAAGAAAATAAGAACTGGGATCAAGAACTTAATAACGGTGACTAGATCTACTGACTTTTTCTTTTTTGTAGACTGATTAACTGTAAATTTACCTGTACCAGAAAGCACACGCGTTTTTGTTTGAAGAGTCGTAGTCATCTCTCTCTCGACAACAGGAACCTTAGGACGTTGACCTGACCAGTTGATCTTATGAGAAGTCCCATCACCTAAATCGAATTGAATAGACTGAATAGGCCCAAGTGAGAGATTCAAGAACATGTTGTAGCGTATTCTTTTCTCTGGTTGAATTTTTTTGTTATCGATCAGAACACCATTGGTCGACGCAAGGTCAGTGATATAGATTTCACCATCTTCAACTTCAACAAGACAATGCGAACGTGAAATTCCTTCAACGCTCACAGAGATATCTGATTTAGGAGAACGACCAATAACAAATTGATCTTTCTCGACTTCAAATTCTCTGACTTCTCCTGAATAAAAAGTTAAAATGACCTTCATTGGTAAACTTTTAAAAATTGATAATAAGTATATTTATTATAGAGGAAATCCATGTCGAGGCAAATTTATCTTTTAGTTGTCGGGAAACTTAAGGATTCACATTTTGAGGCCATAGAAAAAGATTTTCTTAAAAGAATCAATTCTCCCGAATTAGTTGTCCAAGAAGTTAAGGCCAGTGCTGAAAATAAAGAAGCTGAAGGCGAAGCTCTGATCAAAAAAATTAAAGAACTCTCCCCTAGTAACCAACCTCATTTGATTGCCCTTTCAGAATGGGGGAAGAAGATGACTTCAGTCGAGTTTGCAGAATGGACGCAAGGACTCATTGAAAAACCACAGAAGGTTATTTTTGTTATTGCTGGAGCAGAAGGGTTTAGTGATAGCTTCCTTAAAAGCTGTCAGGAGAAAATTTCTCTGTCTGCCCTGACCTTTCCGCACAAATTTGCTCGCTTACTCATCATTGAGCAATTATACCGCGCGCAGACAATCAGGTTGAAACATCCCTATCATAACTAAAGAGAAATCTAACTTAACCAATCCTCTCAATTTGGTTAGAATATTACCAAAAAGGGGGCCTTATGAAATTAGAAGGCTTAAGTGACAGATTACTACTAGTCATTATGGATGGGTTTGGAATTAATCCTAACCATAAAGATAATGCTATTTACTCAGCTAAAACACCTCATCTTGATTCTTACTTTGCTCAATACCCATTCACAACTATTGAACCTGGCGGAGAAGCTGTAGGACTTCCGAAAGGAGTGGCCGGAAACTCTGAAGTAGGTCACTTAAATCTAGGCGCCGGCAGACCTGTTCGTCAGGATCTTGTTCGTATCAATGAAGCCATTGAACTGGATACTCTCAAAGATATGCCTCGCTTAAATGAGCTGATTCATAAAACATTGGCGGGAACAAAAAGACTTCACCTGATGGGATTGCTCTCAAATGGTGGTGTTCATGCCCACATTAATCACTTAAAAGAAATTTTTAAAATTCTGGCGAAATATCCTGATCTTAAAATTTATCTTCATGCTTTTATGGATGGACGTGATACGGCCAAAAATCTTGGAGTGAAGTTCACTCAAGAAATTCTTGAAATGAAGAACTTTAAGTTTGCCAGTATGCAAGGGCGCTCAATCGGAATGGATAGAGATCGTCGTTGGAATAAAATTGAGCATGCGTATAAGACAATGATTGGTCAGGGTGATACTACCAATCTTGATCCAGTCAGCTACATTGAAAGCGAATATAAGAAAGACATTTGGGATGAGTTCATCACTCCAGTTCTTTTTGACAAAGAAGCGGCCATTCAAAATGGCGATAGTATTTTCTTTTTTAACTATCGTCCTGATCGAGCTCGTCAGATCACTCTCGCTTTCAATGATAAAAACTTCAATGAATTCCCAGTACCGGTAAAACCCGGCTACTTCCTATGTATTACTCCCTATGTTCCGGATGAGTGTCCAGACCTTCCTGTTCTTTTTGATAAAGAAAAAATTCAAGGAACGCTTGCTCAATACTTATCATCTCAAGGAAAGAAGCAATTCAAAATTGCTGAGACAGAAAAGTATGCTCACGTGACATATTTTTTCAATGGAGGTGAAGAAACTCCATTTCCGGGTGAAGATCGAGTTCTCGTTCCTTCACCGAGAGAAATTGCCACTTATGATCAAAAACCTCAGATGAGTGCTGATAAGGTTACTTCTGAGCTTCTCGCTCGAATGGATGATAAAAGCTATACTTTCTATCTTGTGAACTATGCCAATGCCGATATGGTTGGCCACACTGGAAATTTTGAAGCTGCTGTAAAAGCGGTGGAAACTCTTGATCACTGTGTTTCGGAACTTTATGAGTCGTGCATAAAAAATAACATTACGATGATTCTTTGTGCCGACCACGGCAATGCTGATCAGATGAAGTATGAAGAAGGTGGAGTGCATACTTCACATTCAACAGCAGAAGTTCCATTTTGTGTGATTAATTCACAATTAAAGAACCACAAAGGAATCGTTAATCCTGATTTAGCCGTTCGAGCTCTTAAGGATGTTTCACCATCCGTTCTCTACTATTTAGGGATCAAACAAGCACCAGACTTTACAGGTAAACCGATTTTCACGGAGGCAAACTAGAATGGGTATTTCACATATTGCAGTACTAAGTTCAGGCGGAGATGCTCCCGGAATGAACTGTGCGATTCGCGCAGTTGTTCGTACAGCTCTTTCTAAAGGAATTAAGGTAACTGGAGTTAAACGCGGATTTGCTGGCCTCATTAAAGGTGACTTCCAAAAAATGTCTCTTTCAAGCGTAGGTAATATTCTTCAGCGTGGTGGAACAATTCTTCTTACCAGTCGTTCTCCAGAATTCATGGATAAAAAATTTCGTGAGCAAGCCTTCAACAATCTTAAAGAAAATAAAGTTGATGCTCTGATCGTGATTGGCGGAGATGGTTCTTTTAATGGAGCTAAAAATTTCGGAGAAGAATTCAATATGCCGGTTATAGGAATTCCTGGAACAATTGATAATGATATCTCTGGAACTGAATATACCATCGGTTTTGAGACAGCTGTCCAGACTGCGATTGACGCTGTCGATAGAATTCGTGATACAGCTCACTCTCATGCCAGAACATTTCTGGTTGAAGTAATGGGAAGAAATTCATCGGCCATCGCTCTTAAAGTGGGTGTATGTACTGGTGCAGAAAATATCCTTCTTCCGCATGAAGATGTGGACTATCAACGAATTGCTGATGACGTGAACCGCGGAGTTGCACGTGGTAAAGAATCATCTATCATTATTGTAGCTGAAGGACCTAAAGGTGGCCGCAGTTATCAAATTCAAAAGACGTTGAAAGAAGAGCATAAACTTGACGCTCATGTGGCCATCCTTGGCCATATTCAGCGTGGTGGTTCTCCAGTTGCAACTGACCGCTTTGTTGCCTCACAAATGGGTAATTTGGCAGTAGAGGCACTTCTTGAAGGAAAAACTGCTCATGTGACTGTTATTCGTTCTGGAAAAACGACCATTGCTCCCATCACTGAATGCGTAACGAAGCAGGATATGAACTTCACTGAGTACAAAAAACTTGCTCAAACTCTTTCAATTTAAAACTCATCTTTTGCTGAATAACTTCTTGGGCATCAACTCTTTTATCAATCAGTTGATGCTCAAATGAAGTGATCCAAGCAAGATCACGTCGAAGACATAGATCCTCGATTTTCTCTCCTGAAATTTCTTCAATAATCCCCTCTGCTCGGATAGCTCCAAGAGCAAAGCACTCATCCATACGACGAATAGGCAATGCTCCGGCCAAGTTCCAGTATAAAAGCATAAAAGGATATTCAAGCCATCTTACATTCACTGAACTTAACTCTCCCCACTCATCTGGAATTTCTACATTTAAAACAATACGCGCAAGTGGAGTTTTGATCTGATATTTTTTGGTCAAAAAAATAATCTTCTCTTTCATTCCTTTTCCATATTTTCCAATGCCATTGATTTCTAAACCTGGAATAGATTTTGATGAGTAACCAAACAAGGTCACCAACTCAGGCCCCTTCTTGGTCAAAAAACTTGAATAGATTTGAGTTTGCATAGTCTCTCCTTTATGAAGTTACTTATGCAAAAATTGGAAATTTTCAAAACAGGTAAGTTATGAAATTTTTTAAACAATGACCGATAGCTAAATTTTCTTGAGAGGAAGAGATTCAAAATAGCAGTTCAACTGCTTCCCTGATTCTTTAGGAATAATAGATGAATGAACAATATCGAGACGGTAAGCAATCTTCTCTCGAAGATTTTCACAAGAAGTCTTGGCCTCACTGGCACAGAGATGATCCGACTTGCGGCATCCATATTTAAAAATAACTTTTTTACCTGAAAGACATTCCACATGATCTTTCTTAGCGTAGCCTCGAAGATAATAAGGGTCAGTCGCCATCTTCTTTTGGCAAAAATCAGCAACACTTACCTTCTTTCCCATACAATCCACCGTGGTAATTGATTTCACTTCAATCAATGGAGTCGGATGAGTCGCCATCTCTTGGCAGAATTCAGCAAGAGTAAATGTTTCTTTGGAAGTTAGAGAGATTTCATCAACAAGAACAGCCCCCCAAAGAAGCTTGGGAGTAATAAGAAAACTAATGAACAGTCTGACAATAAATCCCACCATCACGAACCACGGCCTTTAATTCATATGAGCCTGCTACTTTGAGTTCAAAGTAAGCACCATATTCATTATCGCCCGGCCAGTAATGAACGAGTACAAAATTTTTGCCTTGGAACTGATAATAAAGAACCTCACCGGCATTCATCCCACGCTCACCTGTCTCATCAACTTGGCTGAATGTGCGAATCGCGTCCTCACGAGAAACTCCTACGTACCAATCCTGCAGGGTAATCGTTAAATGGATGAGGTTCTTCTCCAAAAAGGTAAACCTTTTATGGTTTCTGGATTTTTTTGTATGTTGAATACCCTTATGAGCTAGCTCATTAAAAAAATCACGCGTCTCTGGGAATGAGCAAAACTCAACAGAGGCAAAAGCCGAGAATGAAAATAGTAGAGCAAAAAGGGCCAGTAATTTCATTCAGGCAAATTAAAGGAAAATTACCTATATGGAAAGTAGAAGAATAAGAAGTCACCTATCTTTATTTTAGATAAGTAACCTCTTATGAAAACTGATTAACCTGGCCACATTCCTCGCACTCTCATAGCATCCTGAAGACGCTCAAGAGAAGCAATGAAAGCAGCTTTTTTAAGATTGACCTGATATCGCTCAGCGCAATCCCAGACCCTATCAAAGGCTTCCTTCATAATATCGTGTAGTTTTCTGTTTACCGTATCCAGATCCCAGAAGAACATCTGAAGCCCTTGCACCCATTCAAAGTAGGAAACAATCACGCCTCCGGCATTACAGAGGATATCGGGAATGATCAAAGCTCCCTTCGCAGAAATAATATCGACGGCCTCATGAGTAAGCGGACCATTAGCTCCTTCAGCAATCAGACGAGCACGAATTCGATCGGCATTATCCTTAGTGATAACTCCATCAATAGCTGCAGGAACAAGTACATCAACGTCGAGTTCTAGTAACTCTTCATTACTGATAAGCTCAATCCCTTCCATGTCTTTAAGAAAATTACCTGCACTCACCCATTCAGAACATTTAGGAATATCGAGACCATTTTTATTATAAATAGCTCCAGAGACGTCTGAAATAGAGACAATAGTTGCACCTTGGGCATAAAGATCTTCAGCGGCCGGCATTCCTACTTTACCAAAGCCATGAATCGCAACAGTAGTGGCTCTATCAACTCTCTTACCCATCTTTTCGTAAGCAAAGTTAATACAGAAAACAACTCCTTTACCAGTTGATTCCGCTCGCCCTAAGGAGCCACCAACAGCAATGGGTTTTCCTGTCACCACTCCAGGTACTGTGTAGCCTTTGAGTTGAGAGAAGGTATCCATAAACCACGCCATCGTCTGACCATCAGTTCCTACATCTGGTGCAGGAATATCTTTATCAGGACCTACTATCATGGAAATTTCAGT
>CALHBF010000025.1 GCA_937931205.1 uncultured Bacteriovoracaceae bacterium | reverse complement strand
AAAGATGTTAAAAAAGCGATTGAAAGCACTGATCAGGAGTCAATCCAGGAGGTGTCCTTCGACGCGGGAAAGCTCTTACTTGATACACAGATCTGTGCTTCATGCCAGGCGTGTATCAACGTTTGTCCATTCGATATTTGGACAACCTCAGAAGAGCATAACCACGACACAAGAATAGATCCAAGTCGCGTGCATATGTGCCGTATGGATATGGCCTGTGTGGAAGCTTGTCCAACAGGTGCGATCGAGATCATTCCTAAGTCTCTATGAGCTTATTTGCAAAAGAACTTCTCGACTCTTTGGGTATCCTCGACTGGGGATACACCGAAGAGTCTCTTCCTCGCACATTCAAAGAATTTGAATCATGGTCTAAAACGGATGCAGGATCATTGAATTACCTACAAGATCATCGTCGTGATCTGCGCAGTGATATCACTAAAGTTTATCCTGAGTTTCAGTCGGCCATTGTTTTTCTTTTTAGTTACCAAGAAGAAAAAAAATATCTGCTAGATCAGAAAAATACTTCTATTGCAGGATACTCCGTAGGCTTTAATGGTGAGGACTATCATTATGAAATTGCCAGAAGATTGAAGGTTCTTTTTGATACGCTTGATTTAGAGAAACCTGACTTCAAAATCTCTCTTGATATTCAGCCTATTTTAGAGCGAGATCTTGCATTCCGTGCAGGATTGGGATGGTTTGCCAAAAACTCGATGATCATTTCTCGTGAGCATGGAAGTTACTTTCTCATTGGTTCTATTTTACTGAATCAAAAACTTCATATCACTCCTCGTGAATTGAGTCCCGATCATTGCGGTAAATGTACACTTTGCATTGATGCCTGTCCGACAGCGGCCATTAATCCAGATACTCGTACGATTAAAGCTGATCTTTGTCTCTCTACTTTTACTATTGAGATGATGAATGATGTAACACCTCCAACCGGATATGAAAACAGTCGAGGAGAAGTTTTTGGTTGTGACATCTGCCAGGATGTCTGCCCATGGAATAAAAAAGTTCTAAAAACAAAAGAGATAACTCCCTTTATGAGTCTTCGTTCTCTTCGCATGATTGAATGGCTTCAAAGAGATCCCAAACTGATCATGGAAGAATTGGATATGATGAGTAAAAGGGGAGTGAAGAAATTTTTCCAAGGCACTGTTTTTGAGCGCCCTGGAAAAATGGGATGGATTAAAAATTTAAAAGCAAAACTCTCTTACTTCCAGCCGAAATGATTTTTTAAAAAAGCATAGAGATGAGGGGCCGCACTTCCTGGTTCATGGTGAGGAAGTTTCTTCGGTTCTTCACTAGTCACACTATTGCAATTTTCTTCCAGAACTTTGACAAAGGCCTGCATACCACCACGTCCTACAACTAAATCATCTTCACCAGTGATAAGGTGAATACGCTGTCCAGAAACACTCATATTTTCTTTTTCTTTTTTGAGCCAGCCAAAAACATCTTTGGTATCTAGTGCGGGACTGACAAGCTGGCGACGAATAGAAAGAGTCTTTTCATAAAAAGAAGTTTCAAAAAGATGAGTGGACTGATGCTGACTGATTCCAATACCAATTCCCACACTCACGCGGTTTAAGTTTTTAAAAGTTTCAAGCTCTGAAGCACGAATACAGCTGTAAGCTCCTAGGGAGTGCCCGGCAAGAATGATAGATTGGCAGACAGGAAAGTTTCCTACTCCCAGACGCTGCTCCATGAGTAGCTTTAAACGCTCAAAAGCGTGCGAGAAGAGCTCGTGCAGATGGGTTTTGAAGTCTTCTAAGGAATCTGCTTCATTAAAGCTTCCAAGGTAATGCCCCGGTTGATCAAAGATGATACAAGGAACACCGGCCTCGCTCATACGTGTGGCCCAATTTAAACAATCTCCCTTGTGACTCGTGTAGCCATGAGTGAAAATTGCCCATTCACTGCGAGCTTCCTTCGTCGGTATGAACGCTAATGCATTCACGGTAAACCAAGGAAGAGAGAGTTCTGTTGTAATAACTTGGGCTAGCATGATGATCCTTAAAAAAACTGAAAATAATATCAAATACTCGTTGACGACAAACCAAAGAAACATTAACTTAGAGATCACATTTTTAGAAGTAACATTCTCGATTTGCCCGCTTAGCTCAGTTGGTAGAGCAAAGGATTGAAAATCCTTGTGTCCGTGGTTCGATTCCGCGAGCGGGCACCATAAAAAAAGCCAGTGTAACCCACTGGCTTTTTTATTTTAGAGACTTCTTTTTATTTACTAAAATGATAAGTCAGTAAATGATTTTTGAGATTAAGCTCTACGATTAAAAGACCACCATCATTACTTCCCTCAACGTCTCCACCGGCACCACTCACAAGAAGATGAGTTTTGCCAATTTTTCCGAAATCTTTTGCCAGGTGAGCGTGGCCTGAAATCATAAAGTCTGATTGATCAATGAGAAGACTGTCATAGATCCATTTGAGCATTTCTTTCGCATTTCCATGTCGCCCTTCAGATAAATAAGGGTGATGGGTGAGGGCTACTTCTGTGTGACAAGTCGTCGCATTGTTTTGACGTTCTTGTTGAAGCCAACGGATTTGGGGCAGGAGATCTGCTAGGTATGTCCCTCGAAGAAGTATCGTTGAATCGAGATAGTAAAAGCAAAACCCACTTATCTCTTCCATAAAATAACGACTAGGCATAAAAACCCAATCCCGTGAAGCGACTGCTTCCATCCAGGCATTGAAGTTACCACTGTAATCATGATTTCCACTTAAAAGCGCCACTTGGGGTTTGTGATCAATTTGGGTCAATGGTAAATAGTAGTCATCAAATTTTTGTTTTATTTGTGGATCATGGGAGGAGCGAACTCCATCAGGATATATCAGATCCCCAACAATGATGATGCGATCACATTTTTCAATTTTCATCAGTTCTGCGACATCTCTTTGAACAGGTGTGTCCATTCCCGTATCACCAGTAATGCAGAGCTTAACCTTATCTTTGGTAAAATGTGTTTTTATACTCGCCCCCATGTGAGGACGAAGAGCGAGTATAATTACGGGGAGGAAAATGATCACAAGAAAAATAATGAAAATTTGAAAAACACGATTTTTAGAAAAAAACTTCATAGTTTTGAGCCTTTTGAAGTCGGTTTATATTTACCGGAATCCAACATTCGGCTTGCTGTTTGGTAATAACTGATAGCTTCCTCTATATAGGGAGAGTCAGTGATGGCCTTCTGTATTTTCGTCTTCGGATCATAAGAAAAATTTCGCACAGTTTGATTAGGTCCTAGAGTCGTGAGGATATTATTCTTATAATGGCCTACGTATTGATAGTTTCCGATAAGGGCCCGCTCTTCTTGCCAGCTAGGATTAAAAAAACTTTGGCCAAAAAAAGGAGATTCATCTTTAAGGTCAAGCATGTGTACAAGGCTCGGAAGAAGGTCTATTTGACTTCCTAGTTTTGAGATCTTTTGTGCCTGAAGAAGATAAGGAGAGTAGATCCAAAGCGGAATATGGTAGTCACTCATTTCAAGATCAAATTGTCCTCGTCCCTCAGTGCTATGATCTGCCACTACAATAAAAATTGTCTCCTTGGCCCATTCTTGCTGAGTTGCTTCGTCGAGAAACTTTCCAATCGCATAGTCAGTATATTTCACTGCACCTGCTCGTTCTGTTCCACTGGGAATATCAATGCGCCCTTCGGGATAGGTGAAAGGGCGATGATTTGAAGTTGTTAACATAAGCATTAAAAAGGGTTTCGTTTTGTCTTGATTTTGAATGGTGGTTATCGCTTTTTTAAAAAGATCCTCATCACATACTCCCCATGCATTACTGAAAGTTATTTCATCATTTTGAAAATCTCCTTGATCGATGATAGAGAAGCCATTTCCTGAAAAAAAGGAATTCATGTTATCGAAAAAGCCTCTTCCTCCGTATAAAAATGTAGCTGAATAACCATTGCTTACAAAAGTGTTGCCGATGGAATAAAGACCTTGGTGTTCGGGTCTTTTAACTACAGCATAACCAGGAGTGGGAGGAACTGATAAGGAGATGGCCTCCAAACCTCGGACTGTTCGAGTACCAGTTGCATAAAAATTTTCAAAGAACAGAGATTTCTCTGCTAGTTTATTGAGATAAGGAGTTGTCTCTTTATTATTACTGAGAGGTCCAATAAATTTTGCGCCTAAGCTTTCAACTATAATCATAACAACATTAGGTTTTTTTACGGGGAACTTGAAAGGAGATGGTGCTGAAGGAGCTCTTACTGATTGATAAATCTTTTCTGCATGCTCATTCGGTAAGACCTTATAAAAAGCCTGATAGTCGATTTTGTTGGCCCTAAAAGCTCGGACAAATTCAAAGATGCCATTGCGCCCAAGTTGATCATCACGAAAATCTTCATCATGATATTCCAACCAAGGTCCAACTGATAAAACAAAAAAAAGAGGGAGGAGAATTCCGATCAAAGGAAAAGTCATTTTTCTTTTAAGATGAATTCTTGCTGTCCACGATGTGAACGGGATTTTTGAAGCTACATAGGTGATAACGACTGATATAAAAAAGAGACCTGAAATGATAGGGACAAGCGGAAAAGACTCTCTGAGATTTGATAAAACTTCATTGGTATAGATGAGATAATCGACTGCAATAAAGTTAAAACGGGAGTGAAACTCTTTCCAGAAAAAGAATTCGGCCATTCCTACCAGACTCATCAACATAGTGAGGAGCAGGGTAGAAATGTAATCGATAAAAGAGTTAAGAAACTTCTGGTGGATTTTATCAGAAAAAAAGAGAGAGAATAGTAGCAAGGGGAAAGAGGCCACTAGCCAAGTCCCTAAGTCCCAAAGAAAACCGTCCATCAATACATCCAGGGTATTAAACAGGGATGGAGTATTCTCGAGAAGAAAGATAATTCGAATACTTGTTTGAATAAAATAATAAATGATTCCGATCTTAATATAGAAGCGGTAATTTTCTTTGGCCCTAATCATAAAAATTAACTTTTACTCTTAGGAAACAAGACCAAGAAATCTTCTTGAGAGTTTTGTTGCAGTTTCAGATTTTTAACAGTTGATTGTTGTTCCAAACAGAACAGTTGGCGACGAAGAATTAGTTGCATAAAGGAACTCCTTTTCAGGAGAGTTTCCTCCAAAACTAAAAACTAAACTATTGGACACATGTCATAATGAGTAGAACAAATGTCTTATTTCATAGAGATAGGAGTGCTTAAAATATCCTCTAGGAAAAAAGCCGAGAGTTCCTGACGACCAGACAGTCCAGATTTACGATAAATATTACTCGCTTGCTGACGAACAGTTTTTTCTTGAGTTTGTCTCAAATTAGCGATCTCTTTCATGGCAAATCCCTTTATTAAGAGAAGGGCCACATCTTTTTCGCCAACAGAGAGGTGCCAGTCGACAAATTGTTGATCAATCGAATCCCGAATGGCCTGGGCATGAGTGAGATTTTTCTGATGAAATTGCTGCCAGGATTCCTTTCCTTCTAGTAGTGCTTTATCAAGTTGAGCAATATGCTTTTTATTATGGGAAATAACGATGATTTGCCAGATTAAGGCCATTAAGGAGAGGCTCAACAAAAAGAGTTCATGCCAGATATGCGCGAAGGGAATTCTTTCCTTTATATCGATAAAAATGTCGTAGACAAAAAAAGCAGTGAAGATGCTTAAAAATATAAAATTGCGCAATGCAGACCTCGTATAGATAGCAGAAGAAAAGAGTTCAAAAAATTATTGAAGAGAAAAAATGATTCGTAAAGAAGGAGAGGAATTCGTAGCTACTTTTTTATGTAAAGGTAGCTACGAAAAAGAGAACTTAGTTATTAAAGAGAGGTTTGCGATAATTTGCTCTTGATCCTAAGGCACCACCTACAGTGGCACTCATTGCTCCTAAGAGGACAAGAAGAAAAATAGTCCATCCAGTGGTTTTAAGTGCTGAAGCCGTTGCTACTTTAGCTTCTCCAATAGCTTCTTCGGCCTGGATTTGAAACTGAGCTAGTTTTGCTCTTGCTTCTTCACGACTTACTCCAGATTCACGGGAAAGATAATCAATGGCACCTTCCTGGTCACCTCTTAATAGTCGATTACCGACATTAATAGCAACTGTCTGGATTTCTCCTTTGATATTGAGGTCCCCGATAGTGTTTTGAATGACATTACTGAAGGTATTTCTCACTTGTTCGTTTTGATAAGCAGAAGAAATTCCCTTACTCGCCATGCTTGCTCCACCACCGATGAAGTTTCCGGCCAGACCACTGATTCCGCTAACTGTTTGTCCTGCTTGGTACACAAAAAAACCTAAAAAGAGAGATGCGATGATTAAGCCTTGCGCTCCTCCAATTCTTTTCCTTTGAAACTTCGAAACACGAGCAGCAAAGTAAGAACCTATAAAGAGGGATACTAGTGCTGAAACACCGAACCAAATACCTGTAAAAGTTCCGACACCACTAAAGTCAGTGTTTTGATCCATTGAAATTCCACCAATAGCAAATCCCAAGCCGAGAAGCCCGGTCAAGATGAAAAATGCCACAAGCAGTCCTGCAATGACCGAGCGTGAACTGAATAATGGGTGCATGTAAGAGAAATTTGTATCGAGTGCAGAATAGTTATTTTCCATATAGTCTCCTTGCTATCTAACAATGTGCAAGTCAAAGACCAGAGATGGATAAGTGTTATGTCGATGTGTTTCCACACCGACATAATTTAGATTAGATTATTTATTTCTGTTGTAATCCTCAATGATTGTTTTAATTTTACTGATACGAGTGACTCTCTCAGAGCCATAATCATAGTAAGCATAGTTTTTACAGCTACCATTTTCTTCGAAGTCATCTTGACCACCAGTTAAAATCCCCATCACTTTCTCAGTAGCAAGGTCAAAAACAGGAGAGCCCGAATTACCGCTAAATGAATCAAGTGTTGTACGGAAAACATGTGTGTCCCAAGTTTGTGTAACTGGGGCGGGAGCTGAATAAGTCAGTGCCAATCCGTTAGGATGGCCAAGCATGGCCACTTTAGATTTCTCCGTCACTTTGTTATCATCACCTAAAACGAATACATGTCTATACTTCACTTCGCGGTCTAGTTGAATGACGGCATAGTCGTAAGAAGTTCCTTTCTTATAAAAACTAGTAAGAACTTTTTTACAAGAATAGACATTGTCTCTTCGAATCTTAAATTGTCGATGTTCTTCTTTGGCATGATTAACACCGAAAACAAATGAAGTGTTTTTACATTTTGATTCTTCATTCACACAGTGACCTGCTGTTACAATGATATCCTTGCCAACTAAAAAGCCTGTGCAAAAACCTGCCGTAGTATTTTCTGAAAATTTTTCATCTGAACAAAGATTGTCCTGTTCTCTTAGCGTTTGTCCATAGATCACTGATTCTATTGCAGACTGATGAGAAACAAGTCTTTTATCTACCAGATAAGAGATACCTGTTGCCATCTCTCTAACTTTTTGAGGAGCTTTCATTGAGATAAATTCATTATCAAAGGTGCCATAAATGGCCTTCTGACCATTTTTCGCAAAAGCTTGTTGTGAAAAAATCACCAGTAGGGTTAATGCCGTCATAAACTTTTTCATGAACTTCTTCCTTTGATCATCGATATGCAAAGAAGAATATCCTTAACCTTCTTTTGAAGATAGTCGGGCAGGTAAAAAGGATGAACTGTTTAAAGTTTAGACAGTCAGAATTAATTAAGGGATAGCTCTTTAAATATTGATATTTGTAGCAAATTAAGGAAAGAGCTTAAGACCATCTATTGGGGTAAAGTAGGATGCGATCCACTCCTGAGTGACATCTGCATGGACTGCAGGAGTCCATTTGGGAGTCTGGTCTTTATCAATTAACAGTGCTCTTATTCCTTCTTGGAAATCTGGTTTAAGTGAGCAGTGAACGGAAAGATTAAGTTCCGATTCAAAAGCTTCCTTTAAAGATAAGCGTCTTCCTCTTTTGAGTTGCTCTAAAATAACTCCCGCTGAGCTGGGAGAGCCTTTCCAGAAAGTTTCAAGGCTTTTGTCTAACCAGGAAGATTGTGAAAATGTTTTAGTGATCTTAATGAATTCTTCAATAGTGTTGATTTGGTCAAGTTGAGAGAAGTCTTTAAGATATGACTTTGTTAGAGATGGAATATTTGTCTCAATACTTAATAGTGAGCAGATTTCTGTAATCTTTTGACGATTGATCTCGGGATTTTTATCCCAGGATGTTTGAGATAGTTTTGTAATCAATAGATCTTTGGAGTCTTTGGGAAGACAGAAATCTGCTAGTTTTAATTCCAGAGCATCCTGGGCATTTAAGCGAGCAGCAGTGAGTGAGAGAAAAAAAGCAAGACCAGGGGAGAGTTGATTGAAAAACCAAGTTGCTCCCACATCTGGATAAAGACCGATAGTAATTTCAGGCATTGCCAGAGTGGATTCAGGAGTAACAATTCGATGACTTGCTCCATTCATCAGTCCCATACCACCACCCATAGTAATACCTGAATTCCAGGTAATGATAGGTTTAGGGTAAGTATGAATAGCATAATCAAGTCGATACTCTGAAATAAAAAAATTCAGACAGGTTTGATTAATACCAGATTCTGTTTGTTCTTTAAGTGCGGTATATAAACTTTTAATATCTCCACCAGCACAGAAGGCCCTATCACCACTTCCTGATAAGAAGATACAAGAAACATTGTTGTCATTGTGCCATTGAGCCAAGAGAGAACTAATGCCCTCAACCATTTCCTGATTAAGAGCATTAAGCGTCTTCTGTGAATTAAGCGTAATATGTCCGACACCTTGTTGGATAAAGGCAATAATAGATGCTGTCATAAAAACCTCGCCAGAGCATTATACGGCCTATGAGATAGTGAATCTACAAAGATTGAACTAATCATGTTTGTATAAATTAGTTATGATTTAAGGAAATAAGGAGGACTCGATGGCCATTCTCGAATCGAAAAAAGTTTCAGGCTATGCCTACACGCTCAAAAGTGAAGAATTTATGATGAATGTGGATGTTCCAAAAAATTTAGGCGGAGAGAATTTAGCACCCGATCCTCATCGCTATCTTGAAGCAGCACTGGCCGGTTGTACGGTGATTACTATTGAAATGTATGCGAAGAGAAAAAAGATCCCTCTTGAATCAGTAAATGTAAAAATTTCGATTATTAAAGAAGGACCGGAAAATCAGATGCTAAGAGAAGTGGAATTTTTTGGACCTCTGACTGAAGAGGACAAGTCCGCTCTGTTGGTCATCGCGGACAAATGCCCTGTTCATAATTTCTTAGTTCGTGGCAGTTCCATCGAAACAAGAGAAATGGTTGAAGTCTAGATTCCCATAAAGATAAATGGCTTACTTTCTTTAAGATCTTTTACCACATTGCCTGAGTAGATTGTTCTCTGCTCAGGTCCAAGATCAAGTTTTAAAACTTTGCCAGTCTTTGCAGAGAAATCTAAATCTTTAAGATTCACCCAGAAAGTATTGGGAGCGAGAGCAGAATCAAAAAAATAGATAAGATTTTTTTGATCTGCAACAGTTCTCCATCGTGTTGAGGAAATATTTGGCTGATCCTTAGTGGTAATACCATAAGGCACTGACACGTTTCTCATAACACTCATTACTGAGGCCTGAGCTATACGAATGTCGGAACTCTTTGGAATGGCATTAATATAAAATGAAGCTCTGGCAAAACGATCAGCGGATCTATTTGTTCCAGGGAGCTGATTAATTCCTCCAATATTTTTCCAATACTCTTCTAAGGCAAGCTGCTTTTCAAAAACAGGAGAATTTGTCATTACTTGGTATTTTTTATTATGGTGAATAACAAGTTTGCCATCAACGTATTCAAAGATTGCACTATCTCCAGAGCTATCAGAAATAGCGAGATGGAGGGTTGCAAGACGATCTTGAGTAGGCATCTTTGCTGTCATGACAACAAATTTTTTTTTTTTCAATTCATTAACAGCTTCTTTCACTGTTGCAAATTGATCTAAAACATATTGTGCCCAAATAGAGATGGCCATGGCAGGCTTCTTCTTATCTTCTTTAGGATACTCTGATTCTGCGAGCCAGAGGATGTTGGCCACAAGACCTTTTTCATTAATCCCATCAGTTGTCGCGATATCATAGGCAGCCGCAATAACGCTGCCGTACTTGGCCGTCCATTCAAATGATTTACCGGTGATTCTGCTATCCCTCTTCATTCCTCTGGGAAAAGACCAAATATTAGAACCAGTGTCCTCCTTCCAGTCCATCGTTCTGCCAGTAATCGTTTCATTATTGGCCCCCAAATACACTGCCCTTGTACATGGTATTGCTGGCATCGCAAACGCGAGAGAGAGAGTGAAAAAAAGAAATTTAGACATAGTGCTTACTCCTTGCTTCAAAAAATTCTAGATGAGATCAGGTAAATTGCGATGCGCAGAGCATCTAGTGAAAAACAAATATTCCAAGAGTGTTTGAGTCATGTAATAATTTTTTATCACGATGATTTTTTAAGGGAGATTCACGATGAAATATTTGCTCGCGGTATTCGTTCTAGTAGGTTCTTTTTCTGCCTTTGCAGACATTTGTGGCAAAGATGATAGGGAAGGAAGCTTCGATCCAAGAGTAGGACGTCTTGTTTCTCAAGGTAGTAATATGGGATGCACCATTGCTCTTGTTGGAGAGTCTTGTATTGTTACTGCAGGAAATTGTGTGAGCCATGATTTTGTTGAATTTAATGTTCCTCAATCGGTAGCAGGTATACCTCAACCAGCTTCAGTTCAAGATCGCTACAACCTAGATAAAACTTTCATGCGCTATAATGTGGATGGGGTTGGACAGCAATGGGCAGTAATTAAGCTTCTTGCGAATGAAGTGACTGGAACGCATGCAGGTAAGAATCAGGGATATTTTTCAATTGCCTCAAAAAAAGCTGCAAAGAATACTCCTATTAAGGTGATTGGCTTTGGACATGCGAGTTCACATGCGGATGCTGATATTCTGAATTTTGCTCAGCAATCTTCCCAGGGAGTTATTGGAAAAGGTGTTCTTTTTATGACTTCTATTATTGAGCACACTGCCGATACAACGAGCGGAAGTTTAGGCGCTCCTATTATTAATCTAGCAACGGGAGAAATTTTAGGGGTAAGTACTCATGGTGGTTGCCAAGGAAACTATTCAACTAATTCAGGAACCTCGATAACGGGTAATAAGAATTTTGCTAAGGCTGTAAGAGAGTGCCTTGCTCGTTAATATTTTTTTGGAAGGGCCCTTTCTAGGGCCCTGATTTATTACTGACCCAAATCAAAAATAAAAAATTCAGAATCACCCTTTGCTTTTAGCAGTAGAGTCTGAGCATCTTCAGTCGAGAAAGCATCACCGGCCTTAAACAATTTATCACCAACTGAGATCTCGCCTTTGATGATTTGAATCCAAACTCCTCTTCCAGTTCTCACATCAAATTGAATTTCTTGATCTGATTTTAATTTAGATACATAAACATCTGCATCTTGCTGAATCGATAAAGATCCTTCTCTGCCATCCTGAGAGATTACTAGAACTTTTTCTTGGGAATCAATTTCTTGTTCAAAAGATTTTTGAGCATAGCTCGGCTTAATTCCTGTCTTATTAGGAGTAATCCAAATCTGAAAGAAATGAGTATCAACGTCAGAGGTAGAGAACTCCGAATGTACAACTCCTGTTCCAGCACTCATCCTTTGAACTTCGCCGGGTGAAATCGTTATTTTATTGCCCATGGAATCTTGATGAGCAAGCGAGCCCTTAACTACATAGGAGATAATTTCCATATCACTATGTGGGTGTGCACCGAATCCTGACCCAGGAGCAATTCGGTCTTCATTGATGACTCGAAGGCTTCTGAATCCCATATGAGCAGGATCGTAGTAGTTGGCAAAAGAGAAAGTATGCTTGCTTTTTAGCCAGCCATGATCTGCATTT
>CALHBF010000024.1 GCA_937931205.1 uncultured Bacteriovoracaceae bacterium | reverse complement strand
TATCTGGGCTTTCTGCCATGGACCCATCAGGCCCGTGTAAGTTTTGTTAAGTTTTTTTGGATTCGCCCTTATCTTGGTTTTGAGCAGGGTGTAATGAATTTTTTTCGACATGATCGTGAGGATCTTGCTCATCGAGTTTTTTTCTTCCAAAGAAAAGTAGGAACTGGAGTGGAGATGTTTCTCTCCAAGCACTTGAAGCTGGATACTTTTATTGGTCATTCTTTTGACACAGAGATTTTTGAAGCTAAAAATTTTAATGATAAAAAATTTAATACCATTAAATTTGAGAATTCGATATTTCTAGAGACAAAACTTGTTTTCTCTTTTTAACATTCTTTTAACAATCTTTTGTCATTATCATTGCTAGCTTCTAGACAAAGCTTTTTTTGGTTCGCATACTTAAACAAACGTTTAAATTAAGTTACATTGAGGTTCATTAAATGAAGATATGGATGTTGTTACTTCTCGTTTCTGTACCTTCTTTTGCCAGCGTTTCCCTTGAAGAAGCCTTTATTAGTGCAAAGAAGAATATGGAGACAATCAAGAGAGCAGATGCAGAGCTCAGTCAGGCCGACGCTCGTAAAAAAGTTGCCCGCTCTGCTTTCTTACCCACAATTTCTTTTGAAGCAACTGATACAAGAATCGATCAGCCAAACTTAGGAAATGTAAATAGTGCCTTCCTCTTAACCCATCAGTACTCAGTGGGGATGCGTTTAAGGCAACCCTTAATTCGTGGGGGTGTTTTAAGTGGTTTTCAATTAAGAGATGAAGAGTTCTTACTTGCTCAGTTTCAAAAAGATTTCTCTCATATCAGTCTCTATCAATTGTTAATCAACTCATTCTATTCTCTTTATCAGGCCCAAGTTGATCTGGAGAATTTAGAGAAATTGCAAAAACTCTCAAGTGATCGATTGAAAGAAATCCAGTCTCTTGCTCGCGTAGGACGCTCCCGTCAAGGGGAAGTTGTTCAGGCGGAGACTCAGTTATTAACTGCAAAAGCTCAATATGAAAAAGGTCTTCAGACTTTAAGAGAAGCTCAAGAAAATTTTGCTTTTTATACTGGTGAAAAAGAGGCCAAGCTGACAAAAGGTGGCAATTTACCAAAATCGCTTCAAGACTTTGCTTTCTACTCTGACAAGCTGAATTCACGTCCAGATATTCTTGCTCTCAATCAACAACTTCGAGTGGCAGGAAAGCAAGTTGATGTGATCAAAGGCGGTCACCTTCCTACTGTTGATCTTGTTGGTAACTATTATTTTGATCGAACAGGGATTCTTCAAACTGCGAAATGGGATGTGGGTGTACAGGTGAGTATGCCGATTTTCCAAGGTGGCTCAGTTGTTTCACAAGTGAAGGAAGCGACAGAAGCGAAAAGGGTTGCCGAGCTTTCTGCCTCAGAGCAACTCCGTCAGTCGAAAACAAATCTGGCCATTTTTTATCAGAACTATGGGCAAATCAAGACCCAGCTAGAGACTCTGAAAAATGCTCTTAAAAAAGCTGAAGAAGCTTATCAGTTGAATCAAAAAGATTATCGTTACGGACAGGTGACTAACCTTGAAGTGCTCCAGTCATTGAATCTATTTATTGATACTAAGCGCTCGTATGATAGCTTGGATATTCTTGCACATATGACTTATAAAAATCTTGAAGCTTCAGCAGGAGTTCTTCCATGAGTTTATCAGACATCTCCATCCGTAAACCAGTCTTTGCCTGGATGCTCATGTTCTCCATGATCATCTTTGGTTATATTGCGATGACTAGAATGGGTATCTCGCAGATGCCTGACGTAGATTTTCCAGTTGTGAATATTTCTGTTTCCTATGAAGGTGCTGCTCCTGAAATTATGGAAATGGATGTGATTGACCCCATTGAGTCAGCTGTTCTTTCGGTAGAAGGCGTAAAGAAGATTACTTCTTCGGCCCGTCAGGGTTTTGCCAACGTTTCAGTAGAGTTTAACCTTGATAAGAACATTGATGTTGCTGTTTCTGAAATTGAATCAGCGGTGAATCAGGCACAACGTAATCTTCCAGATGACATTGATCCGGTGGTTATCAGAAAAGTAAACCCTGATGATAGACCAATCATGTTCATGGCCGTTACAGCTCCGGATATGGCCCCTAAAGATCTGATGAGTTATGCCCGTGATAACTTAAAAGAGCATTTCCAGACTGTATCAGGTGTCGCTGAAGTGTTTGTGGCCGGATATATTGATCCCAATCTACGTGTTTGGGTTGATAACGATAAACTTAACAATTTTGACTTAACAGTTTCAGATGTTATTTCTGCGATCCAATTAGAGCATAAAGAATCTCCGTCTGGTTTCGTTGAAAACTACGTGACAGAGAAAAACGTTCGAACACTTGGTGAAGCACTGAATGTTGAAGAATTTGAAATGCTTCCGATGATCCGTCGTGGTGGAGCGGCCAACTTTAGACCAATATTCTTAAAAGAAGTGGTTCGTGTTGAAGAAGGCATTGCAGATGTTCGCCGTATTTCACGTGCCAATGGTATGAATGCTATTGGACTTGGGATTAAAAAACAGCGTGGTTCAAACTCAATGGCCGTTGCTGAAGGTGCCAAGGCGAAGATGGAGCAGATTCGTCCGAATCTACCTAAAGGAATGGAAATCTTTGTAAACTTCGATACAACGAAGTTTATCGAAGAGTCTATTCACGAAATTTCTTTCACTATGATTGTTGCTGCAGTTATGACTGCTATTGTTTGCTGGTTATTCCTAGGTTCTCTTTCAGCAACATTTAACGTTATTCTCGCGATTCCTACTTCAATTCTCGGTTCATTCGTTATCTTGAAGTATATGGGATTCACTCTCAATACCTTCACTCTTCTTGCTCTTTCTCTTTCTATCGGGATTGTGGTGGATGATGCCATCATGGTTCTTGAAAATATTTTCCGTCACCACGAGGAAGGAAAAGACAAAGTTAAAGCAAGTCGTGATGGGGCCAATGAAATTTCATTTGCAGCTCTTGCCGCAACGATTGCCATCATGGCGATCTTCGTTCCTGTAGCGATGATGGATGGTATTATCGGGAAGTACTTCTTTGAATTTGGTATCACTATTTCCGTAGCAGTAGGTCTTTCATATATTGAGGCGATCACTCTTACCCCAATGCGTACTTCTAAGTTTATGGAAGAAGTTGGGCGCCAGTCGAAGCTTGGACAGTTTATTGATAATTTCTTTAAGAAGACTGAAGGCGGATATGAGAAGATGCTCGCTGGAGCTCTTCGCTTTAAATGGACAGTGCTTTTTGTTTCAGTGATCTTCTTCGCAGGATCATTCGCATTAGTGAAATTAATTCC
>CALHBF010000023.1 GCA_937931205.1 uncultured Bacteriovoracaceae bacterium | reverse complement strand
CGGCAAAGTCCAGTTTTTAATGCAACAATTCTGACATAGCTTCAAAGGGCGTCCTAAAACCTAAGGTTTTCCTAGGACGCTCATTTAAGAGATTTTGAACTCTTTTAATTTCTCTACGACTAACCTGAGAGAAGTCTGTTCCTTTCGGAAAGAAGTCTCGGATCAAGCGATTCGTATTCTCATTACTTCCTCTTTCCCACGGACTTTTAGGGTGAGCAAAATAAACCTGCATTTTGGTTTCTTTGGTAAATAGCTTATGCTGGGCCATTTCTCTACCTTGATCGTAAGTAAGAGTGAGACGCATCTGTTTTGGCAGTTTTAAAATCTCTTTTGCAAATGCTTTTCTAACTTCTTCAGCTTTCTTACTCTTAAGTGGGACTAGGATTGTTGTTCGGGTTGTTCTTTCAACTAAAGTTCCCAAAGCGCTTTGTTTTTTCCAGTCACCAATAATTAAATCTCCTTCCCAGTGTCCAGGAATCGTTCGATCTGCTACTTCTGCCGGTCTTTCTTCAATGCTAATCATGTCTTCGAGATTTGATTGTTGTCCCACTGCTGAGCGACCTCGGACTCTTCTTTTAAGGTGTTTATCACGAAGTTGTTGGCTCAATTCATTTCTTAGTTCGCCACGAGGAAGGACATAAATATAAGTGTAGATTGATTCTTTTGAGATATGCATAGACTTACATTCATAAGTCTTTTTTAGATAAATTGCAATTTGCTCCGGTGACCAAAAATCTTTGAGCTTTTTTCTGACCACCGACTGAAGTTTGGCATTAAGATCGAGTTTTATTTTGCCCTTTCTTCGACTTCTCGACTTACGTTCTGCATTTTTTTGACTTTGAACCGCTCGATAATTTGATTTACCTGCCCAACTTCTTTTAATTTCTCGGCTGATTGTGCTCGCACTTCGATTTAAATTGCGTGCAATATCGCGAACTCCAAAGTCTAGAGTGATTAATCGGCTGATTTCTTCTCGTTCTTCAAATGATATCCTATTGTATTTAGGCATGCGCAACTCCTGGCCTTGTTTTACCTGAATGTTGCGCTAAATTCTAGAATCTGCCGCCGTACCTTTTGGCCTTAACCGGTCGTCAGCATACCACAAGCAATTCCTGTCACTGTTTCTCGCAGAAGAATATGCTCTTCTCGTTGTAAGGCAATCTTTTGAATCACATTAAGTGGATGAATCATACTAGAGCGGAAATAAATACTTTCTGCCAACCATGGGCGAAACCATGTGAAATTTTCTTGTCCCGATATTTCTCGGAAAAAGTTGAGTGAAAGTTCTAGTTCCTCAGTTATTTTTTTCTTCCAAGAATCTTTTTGCTCTTGTTCAAGTCCACTGTGAATGAGGTGGAAGTTCCATACGCCCAGTTCGATACGGGCGATAGTGAAACCAAGATTCTTGATATAGGACTGCATAAGAGGGCTAGTTTGATAGAATTTTTTGAGCTCACTTTTCTCTTTTTCATGGAGTTCACTCCAAGTCTGACCCACACCCCACCACACAGGAAGGAGTAGGCGAGTTTGAGTCCAACATAAAATCCAAGGAATCGCCCTTAAGCTAAATGTCCCTGGCTGCTGTCGTTTACTAGGGCGAGAACCAATTTTTAGGAGATCAAGATACTGATAAGGAGTGGCCTGGGCCACGAGGTGACGGAAGGCCTCATCACTAACAAGCTGGCGATAGAGATTCTCCACATTGCGATAGAACTTTGTCACAACTTGCGGTCGTTTGATTTTTTTAGGAGTAATCGAGTTATAAGACTCAAGAACTTTACCCACTTGAGAGCGCATGATGAGGTGCTGGGAGAAGTTTCTTTGAACCATCTCTCCTTGAATCGTCACTTTATAAATATCAAGGGCACTTTGTGGCCACCAGGCCAGCTGTTCCTCAACACTTCCTCCTCCACGACTAGTACTTCCACCTGAACCATGGAAAAAGACTGGTGTGAGTTTTTGTTTTATCAAAAAATCTTCTAATCTAAACAAGGCTTCTTCCACCATGAGCCGTGAAGGAAGTACGCCATTCTCTTTACTGGAATCAGAATAACCGACCATCACTTCAAAGCGATTGCCCCATTTTTTTTGGTGAGTCGCAATGACATCTGCACTGGAAAAAGATTCGCTAAGAATTGTGATTGAATCAATAAGTCCTTTCTCATTCTCAAAGAGAGGAACAATAGGAATGGCATATGTTCCTAGTTCTCTTTTGCTGATCTTGAGAGCGGCCAGATAATCTTCTGAGGTCATACACATGCTGATGATAAAGCCACGGACATACCATTTGGCCTCAATACCGCTTGATATTTCTTTTAAGAACTTAAGCATCAAAGAAATAGTAAGAGATCGATCAGTGAGAGCTTCTTTGATGATAGAGCTATCTTCACGAATTTCAAGAGGAAGAACTAGTGCTGGATAAAGCCAGAGTAGAGTTTTGATTTTTAAGAGACTGGGAGAAAGAAGGTTTTTCTTCTCTGCCTTATTGAGATATTTCTCAAAAGCAGTTTTAAAGCTTTTAACTTGTTTGCCATCTTGTGGTTTTATTTTCTTTAAGGAAGAAAGATATTGGCCTAATTCTTGGATCTCAGAAATAAGAGATTGCCCATCTTGCAAGAGGCTTAGGTCTTCTCTATGAAGAGCTAATTTCTGATTTATAAAAGAGAGCAGTAGAAGGCGAGAGCGCTCAAAACTTTGCCCCATGGTTTTAGGATTCACTTTGGGATGTCCATCTTTATCACCTCCCACCCAAGTTCTAAAGCCGACATTGATCCCTTTATTAAAAAGATAGATTTGTTCATTCAAAATATCTTCAGTGAGCACTGTATGAAAAATCTGATCCATCTCATCACTGACTTCGGGACGCTCATGAGGGGCAATATCGAGCCTCACGGCAATTCTCATCAAATGCAGAAGTCTCTCATGAATTTCCTCGAAACTAGTTTTTAGAGCTTCAATTAATAAGCCTTCAACTTGTGACATGAGATGAAGGTATTGGGGACTTCGTGCTTCCGTTGGATGGGAAGTAAAAACATAGATGATGCTATTATTTTGCGAAACAGTTGGTGTTTGATAATTGCTAAGGCGATGAGTACGCCAGGCCGCTTCTGAGGCATTGATTAATTCAAGCATGAGTGAAAATGATTTTGCAATTAATCGAAGTTTTTTTGATGGGACTTTTTCGAGATCAAGATAGGCCGCTTCCAGAGCTTGCCGAACGGTTTGCTCTTGGGCTCCTCGCACTTTTTTCATGCGAAGTCTGAGTGCTTCAATGGATTGAAAAAGTTCTTCTCCGTGGATCTCTTTGATCGCAAGACCAAGAGTTTTGACTGTATGGGATACCAAGTGCTTGAGCTGATCCTGAATCATAAAGAGATCCTCAGGTAAAAGATTGTACTTGAAAGATTCTAAGGGGATTGGGATTTTTTGAAAGACTCAAGGGGTTAAAGAAGGCCAAAAAGGCCAAAAGGTACGGCATACCTTTTGGCCTTTGATGAGAAAAATTAGGCTTTAGCGCGTCTTTTCATTTCTGTATAAACATCATCAAGAAGCATTTTACATTGACCTTCTTCCATTCCGAAAAGTTTGTGACTTGGAGGAAGTTTTTTGTCGTTGCCGTTCTTGAATGCTTCAAGACGGTTATTAAGATTGTTTCTTAGAGTTCTAAGTTGTTTGTCTGAAAAATCTGGGAGATTTGAATAATCTTTCATAAGTAGTCCTTTTAAAATCGATAAAGTAGTTCAGAGAAATGAGTCGTGCTCTCATCAAAGTGAAGCTTGCTTTCTAAGACACGATTACTCACAAAAGTGAAATAAGGTTTAATGAGTTTTATATATTGGGCCTGAGTGCGTTTAATGGCCCAGGCATCACTAAATTCATGATCTTCTAGCTGACGTTGGTATTCAATATCAGTAGGAACGGTGAAGTAGAGATAACGAAAACGTTTGGCCAATACTGGCAGAATGATTTTGAGATCAGTATCTTTGATATATTGAAATACCGACATGCAGATCCCTAGATCATAAATATGGGAGTCTCTCGTTTGGCACCACGTTTTCAAATCCATATGGAGAAGGGAAAGTTCAGTTGAAGGAACTGGCCTCCATTTATCAATCTTAGCTTTTTTAAAAACAAAGGCACTAGGTTCAATACCAGTCGCTTTGTAAGGAAGGTAAGCCTTCATGAGTTTTCTAAAAAGAACTCCATGGCCAAAGCCCAAATCAGCGATAGAGCTGATGTCGACATTTTCAAGCGAGAAAAAGGCACGTATGTAATTAACATGATCTTTTACATTACCAATGGCATCCATTGATTTAAGATCAGAGTAATTCTCCTGCCAGTAGTCTGCTTGAAATCCACTCATATTATCTTCTATTTCTGAAACGGTATCCGACCTTCGGTTTACCGCCTTCTCCAGCGGGTTTGTTTTCTCTCGCCTTAGCGACCGCCTTTGAAGCCTCACGACTACGTTGTAGCTTGATTTGTGGATCTTCGATGTAGTTTTCTTTTGGAATGATGTACTTAATGAGTTTCTCAATTCTTTTAAGGGCATCTTTCTCTGAATCGTCACAGAAAGTAATCGCGATACCTTCGCGGCCAGCTCGTGCGGTACGGCCAATACGGTGGACATAGCTTTCAGCATCAACAGGAACATCGAAGTTAATGACGTGGCTGACGCCATCGACATCAATCCCACGGGCCGCGATATCAGTGGCCACTAGGAATTTAATCTTTCCTGACTTGAAATTGGCCAATGCTGTTTCACGATTATTTTGAGATTTATTTCCATGAATTGCTGCAGATGGAATTTTATTTTTTTGTAGATATTCAGAGATTCTATTCGCTCCGTGTTTGGTGCGAGAGAAAATCAGGACTAGGTCCATCTGTTCTTCTTTCATTACTTTTTCGAGTAGTGAGTTTTTCGTTCCACGATCACAGTAGATCACTTTTTGAGCAATACGTTCAACAGTAGTCGATGGAGGAGTCACTTCAACTTTTTGTGGATTACGAAGAAGATCTCTTGCAAGACCTTCAATTGTTTTTGGCATAGTGGCCGAGAAAAGAAGAGTCTGACGATTCGTTGGGATTTTCGGCACGATTTTTTTGATATCGTGAATGAATCCCATATCAAGCATGCGATCGGCTTCATCCAAAACAAAAATCTCAACTGAAGAGAGTGAGACATGTCCTTGATTCATTAAATCAAGAAGTCTTCCTGGAGTTGCTACCAGAATATCTACACCACCTCGAAGAGTATTTACTTGAGATGCTTGTCCTACACCACCGAAGATCACTGCCGTTTTAAGCAGCACATCGACCGAGTACTCTTGAATATTCTCTTTAATCTGGCTTGCTAACTCACGGGTAGGAGCAAGGATCAAAACACGAGGTTTCCCAGGAAGTTTTGGTTTTCTGTTCTCAGATAAATATTGAATGATCGGTAATGAAAAAGAGGCAGTCTTTCCAGTTCCTGTTTGAGCAATACCAAGAAGGTCATTGCCTTTTAGTAGAATCGGAAGGGCCTTTTCTTGGATAGGAGTCGGTGTCTCATAACCCAATTTATCTAGGTTTTTAAGAATAATAGGGTCGAGGGGGAAATCAGTGAATTTTAACATCCGCGGACAATCGCCTTTAGGGTGCGGGAAGTCAAGAAGACTTTAATATGGGGTATCTAACCTAATGAATTTCCAAAAGGTACGGCATACCTTTTGGCATTTTGGCCAAGATTAAGTTCATTTTCGGTGCAGTGAAATGACATCCTTATCAAGGAGGAGATTTATCATGAATATAAGTCAGTCCATCGAAAACTTAGTTTTAAAATTCATTATCTTCTTCTTTGATTCTGAAGCGAATCTAGTCACTGAGACTCATAATTTCCATCCCATTCTTATTTTGCATCCGGACGGGAGAGTGGGAGACACCATCATGGCCACCGGTTTTTACCGAGAGCTTAATAAGAAGTATCCTTACTCCTACGTGTATGTCTTGGGTAATGAACAGGTCAAAGAAGTTCTGGAACCCTTAAATTTTGTGAAAGAGGTTTTTATCTATGAAAAGAGTATGATGTCCACCTTGCGACTCTTTTTTAAATTGAGAAAAAGAAAGTTCAAATTCATCCTTAATACTACTGACGGACTCAAACCCCATGGAGCCTTTCTACAAGGGCAACTTAAGGCCTGTCAGAAAATTATCTTCAATAATGATCAATTAAAATCCACTACAAAAATTATCAATTTTGAAGAAGGCCAAACTCACTTCACTTCGTTCTATGAGAATACCTTAAATTATCTTTTTGCTGATGATCGTTTTGATATGCACTATCAAGTAGGAGTCAGTTTATCCGCCCAACAAAAAGCAGAAACTCTCTTTGAGATGTTTCCGGGGAAAAAGTTGGTTGTTTTTAATGCTTTCTCAGGCAGTGAATTGGGTAACTTCTCCTATTATAATTCCATGCAAATAATTAATCATTTGCTAGCAGATCCAGACAAAGTGGTGATTAGTGTAGCGGGGCCTGCAAATACGGAAACGCTTCTGGAGTGGAGGGAGCGCTCTTTGAGTATGTTCTCATCCGATGAGTTAGCACGTTGGCCGCTCTTAGATGAGGTGCAGACATTGGATGAAACCTTTGCGCTGATGGAAGTGGCAGACTTCATTATTTCCGTTGATACTTCACTGGTCCATGCAGCTTGCGCCTTAGATAAAAAGCTCATCTGTGTTTATCGCCAAACGGGTGAATACCAAAACTCCTGTCAATGGGGACCTCGTTGGAATAGAGCACACACTATTATTCTTCACGCGCCTTCTACTCCTCCTGAAGTATGGGATATAAATGACCTCTCTTTTGAAGAATTAAAAGAGGCCATTGATGAAATGGATGGGATTACTGGAAGCTGGGATGCCTCATATCGACGCGATACTTTGAGCGAAAAGGGCGAGTCAAGAATCTCCTGAATCCATAAAAAGGACCGATAGCCGAGAGAAACTTGTCACCGACGGTATGATGCTTGATATCCACTCGACGAAGTTTCATGCGATCTGCAGGAAGAACTTGCAGAGAACATTTAAAAATAGAAAGACCATTTTTAAAACCGAGCTTTGAAGCTAGCTCCACGATATCTTGGTCAATACCACCAATAGGATAACAAACAGTATTGACCGGTTTTCCCGTGATTGATTCTAACCACGCCTTACTTTCGGTAAGTTCAGTTGTTACTTCTTCGAAAGGAATCGTATGAAGATTTCTATGTGATTGAGCATGAGAACCTAATTCATGTCCAAGATTTGCAATATGCTTTAACTCATCTTCTGTTAAGCCACGAACTCCGTCTTTTGAGAGATTATGATACTCACGGTGTGTGGTCATATTCTGGATGGGGAAGACACTTACTTTGATGCCAAATTCCTCGATGACAGGTAAACCAAAATCAAAGAAACTAGATGCACAGTCATCAAAAGTAAGGATAGCGACTTTAACTTCCGCTGGTTCTGAAAAGTACTGATCGACCGTTTTAAACTTCCATCCCAGATTTTTGAGAGTCTGGATATGGTTACGAAAATCGTCAGGATCAATCGCAATATGTTTTGCAAAATCCGGATGAGTCTTCGGTAAAACTTGGTGATACATTAAAATAGGTAAATGCGTAGGTATTAGTGCCATGGCCGTAATAATAGTAGTGAATATAATGAAAGGCAATCAAGAGTGCGTGAAATAGTAAGTGCAGTTAATGAAGTTATTTCGGGTATTTATCCTGAAACCAAGCCCGCTAAATTCCATTTCTCACGACTCTATCGAGTAGGAATGGGGGAGAGTGCCAGCCAGAGCATTCCTTTAGTTTTTGGTGATTCTCTTCTTTGGCGCCTCAAACTCAATCTTAAAAATCTACGAAAAAAAGCTTCTTTTCAAGAAGTCGAGATGAAGCTCCCAACTGACGCTCTCTTTTTTTATCGTGATGATAAAGAAGGGTTAATTATTGTTTGTCCTCGTCAGAATTTTATTCTTAAAATTTTTCGCGATCCTCCTCATATTGTTCTGCTTGAGAGAGAAATTAAAACATTGAAACTTATTGCGGGTTCTCCTTTTGAAAAAGACTCATCAAAGTATTTAAGTGATGGAATTACTTCGAATGGTGCTCGTTGGGTGATGACAGATTTTAGAAGTAATACTCATAGTTTGAAGAATCATGCGAATTTTGAAAAAAACTGGTTCGAGATTTCTTATTCAGAAATAATGCCGAGGATGGCAGAGTTTTATAAACTCAATTCGTCTGTGACTTATTCGGTTAATGTATGGCTTGGTAAAAATAAGGCCCGAGTTCTTGCTCATCCTGAAGTTACTAAACTTCAAAAAGTTTTAGTTGAAATTGAAAGATTGCAGGACGATTCGCTTCTTTTGGATTCCATTAATCATTATGATCTCCACACAGGAAATGTGCTTTATGCTGGTGGAGATAGATACTCCATCATCGACTGGGAAGGTAATTATCGCTCGCCCGTTGTCATTGATGCGTTCGATTTTTTGCGACGTTATTTGCAAAAAAATCGAAGTGAGTTGAGCCGTTTTGAAGCTTTGAGCGATGAGGTTTTTAAAAACTATCAATCTTGGTTGCAAAAACATTTTAATCTTTCAGTTTCAATGAATGCGAAGAAGGTACACTTTCTCATCTACGCTGTTGAACGCACACTTTTCTTCTGGGAAATTGCTAAGATCAATCGTTTAGAAGACAAACGCGCTATTGAGAAATTTATCATCGAGAAATACTAATACCCAAATGCCAAAAGGTACGGCATACCTTTTGGCAGTTGGGTTTGATGGAAATTAAGCAACTTTGTTTTTTTTGGCGATATCTAAAAATTCTTGTATTTGTTGTCCAATGTGCTTCTCTAGTTCTAGAGGAGATAGAATTAAACCTTTCTCTTGAATATCAAAAATAGCAATATTGACGATACCA
>CALHBF010000022.1 GCA_937931205.1 uncultured Bacteriovoracaceae bacterium | reverse complement strand
CCAAATATCGAATGGACAAACGTTGATACACGCCTGGCATGAAGCACAGATCTGTGTATCAAGTAAGAGCTTTCCCGCGTCGAAGGACACCTCCTGGATTGACTCCTGATCAGTGCTTTCAATCGCTTTTTTAACATCTTTGATAATTTCAACGTGAATAGAATTGTTAGTTCCTTGTCTGAAGAATGAACCATCTCCTACAGTCATTACAATTTTATCACCATTGGCCACTCTCTCTTTTTTCTTTAACTCTGCAACTAACAGAATTCCAAGTTTCGAAAGATCAGCATTCGAATAGATATTAAAATGGAAAGGAGTGATCCCCCAGTAAAGGGCCATGCGTCTTACCACATCCAGTGAGTTCGTGACTCCAAGAACTGGTGTTTTAGGACGGAAACGAGTCATCTTAAGACAAGAGTTTCCACCTTCAGTAATAGACACAATCCAACGTGCCTTAACCTTTTCAGCGATGATACTGGCAGCAACTTGAATTGAAGCAGTAACTGAATAAAGATCCATGTTGCGTAGAAGAGGTCTTTCTTTCGGATTCTTTTCAGATTCAAGAATGATTTGTCCCATGATGGTAACGGCTTCAATGGGATATTTCCCAGAAGCTGTTTCCGCCGAGAGCATCACAACATCTGTTCCGTCCCAAATAGCGTTGGCCACATCTGAGGCTTCCGCACGAGTTGGGCGTGAGTTTGTGATCATACTCTCAAGCATCTGAGTTGCCGTAATCACCGGCCTTCCGGCAGCATTACAAAGTTGAATAATTTGTTTTTGGATACTAGGAACAAGGTGGTTACCAACCTCCACTCCCATATCTCCTCGAGCAATCATGATCACATCTGAAACCTTGATGATTTCTTCGATATTCTCTAATGCTTCTGGTTTTTCAATCTTAGAAACAAGAGGAACATTAACTTTCATTTGATGAAGTAATGCTTTCACTTCCAGAATGTCTTCTGCTGTACGAACAAAACTAAGAGCAACGTAGTCTACGCCTTGCTTTAATCCAAACATCAGATCTTCACGATCCTTATCGGTAAAGCTTGGGGCAGAAACTTTAACGTTCGGAAGGTTAATACCTTTATTAGACTTTAGAAGTCCTCCGATTATCACTCTGATTTTTAAAACTTCGCGGTCTTTTTCAAAAGCTTCTGCTTCCATCAGACCATCATCAAATAAAATTCGTGCGCCAACTCTGGCATCAGTCACAAGATTTTTATAGATCGTTGGAATGAAACAATCTTTGTACTCTGGGTACTGATCTTTGACGTGACTTGGTCCGATAACCCAAATTTGTCCTTCTACAAGCTCAATCGGCTCAGGAAGTTTATCGACACGAATTTTTGGGCCTTGAAGGTCGAGAAGAATCGCAACTTCTTTTTGAGTTCTCTTTGAAGCTTCACGGATATTTTTAATCGATTGCTCATGTCCTTCGTAAGTTCCGTGAGACATGTTTACTCGTGCACCGTTCATCCCTGCGAGAATAAGTTTTTCGAGCATCTCAACAGAATTGGAACTTGGCCCGATAGTGGCCAGAATCTTGGCGCGGCGTCTGTTCATACAACATCAACTTTTGTTAAAGGTTAAAACACTAACTTAATCGCTTGTACTGCCCCAAAGATTCGATCTGTTGTTTATGACCCTGCTTCATTGAATCAATTTGATTTTCAAAACTAGAAACTAAGCGAGATTTCTCTGTTTCATAAGCTTCTTTCAATCTTTGCATTTCAACTTGTTGCCCGGCATCCTTCTGAGCTAATTCCTGAGAAGTACTTGCTTTTAATTCCTTTAACTTAGCCTCATAATCGTTAGTGATCAACTTTAATTTAGCATTATTCTCGACTTGAGTTTTATCCAACTTCTTCTGGAAGTTTGCTACGAGTTGATCCATTTCACGCTTGAGGGTTGCTTCACGCTGATCCATCAAAAGTTGAGTGGATTTAGTGTCGGCAGCTTTCTTCTGATCATAAAGCTTGGTTTGAGTCTCCAACTTTGTATCCGTCTGATCAATGATCTCATTGATTTTCTGGTTAAGAGAAAGTTTTAAGTATTCATTATCTCTTTCAAACTGGGCAAGGCGCTTTTCATAATCTTGAACAGTGCGATCCATCTGGTTAGCAAAATCACGCTTCATTTGGAAAACTTCTTCATTACGGGCGTCATTTGCCTTTTTAATAAACTCATTCTTATCGCTCAGGCTGCTCTCTTTCATCGCAGTTACTGAAGCTTTATGTTTGTCTTCTAGCTCAGTTAAAGACTTGTTGTAGTTTTCTTTAAGTTTAGTAATTCTCTGTCCTGAATGGTCTTTCTCAAGCATTAACTGTCTATCAAACTGCTTCTTGTCATTTTGATTCACTTGCTCTTTTTGAGAAATTTTCTGATGGGCCTTCTGTCTCTCGCTAGCGACAGTTTTCAGTTTATCAACTTCTGATTCTTTTAACTTTCTTTCACGAAAAGCTACCGCATCTGAAGCTTCATTATTAAGAGTCTCTTTGTAGTTTTCGAGATCATCTTTGGCCCTCTTTTGATACTCGCTTTGAACCTCTTTGAACTGATTCGAAAGCGATTTGTACTTATTATCGGCCATTGTTCTATCAGTTAAACCCTGCTGATCCTTTACGACTTCAGAAAACTCTCCGCTTCCGTTATCTCTTCTACGTTTTTCATTTTCAATGAAGCGAAGTCTTTTATTAAAATCACCTTGAACTTTGGAAATTTGATCCTGGTGCTCTTGATTCATCTTAAGGGTGTTTGCCCTTGTTTCTTCATTCGTTCTTTTAGTCTTAGAGGCGTAGTCCTCTGCCTGAGAATTAAAACGGTCATCATAGGAAGCTTGAAGATTATTATGCTTTTCCTCATTATATCGACGAGTTTGTCCTGACTCACTTTCATGAGCTTCTTTCAGTCTTTTTAAGTTGGTACTCGCTTGAGATTTCAATGCTTGATATTCTTCAGTATGGTTCTTTTGAGTCTCATGCATTCTATCTTCATGGCTCTTTACCAACTGCTCTTTCTCACGCTTATTTTGCTCTTTTAAATCTCCACCAAGATTAAGCATCTTTTCCTGAAACTCTCCGATTTTCTTCTCGGTATCAGTACGAACAGAGTTCAAATTGGTGTCATAGCGTTCTTTATGGGCCTTCTGAATGCTCGTGTTCGTCTCATCCAAAGACTTTACTGACTTGTCATAAGAAGAACGAATATCAGTCAGTCTCTTATTGAAATCTTTTCTCTGGGTTTCAGAGTTTTTCTCAAATTCTTCTTTCTGATTTTTTAAATTTTCGGCATGCGCTTCTCTCTTCGAATCTAGCGCATCTTGTGTTTTTTTCTGAACTCTTTCGATATTTCCTCTGTAATCATTGGCCAGATCTGCCACATCTTTCACATGGGAATCTTTCATATTTTTCTGAGCAGTAGCGTGTTGATTCTCCATCTGGTCGATCTGCTTTTTAGTCGCCTCGTTGGTCTTTGCAACGGCGTCTCTAAAATGAGAGCGATCTTTCGTAAGTTGTTTGGCGTAATCAAGACTGTTCATAGAAAGTTCCTTTAAACCCGATAAGGTTCCCTCTAGTATAACATGCCCCTAAATACAAAGGGCCTTGGGTAAATCTTGCAGGATTTGCCCAAGGCCCTTTAAAAAGAACTTATTAGTTCAACTATTTAGCTAATTCTTCGTCAATCATCTGAGTAAATACGTCAAGTGGCTGAGCCCCTGCAATTAGCTGCCCATTAACAAAAAAAGTTGGAGTCGATTTAACATTAATCTTCTGCCCCTCTTCCATATCGGCCTTAACCTGAGCAAGATACTTGTTATCACTCATACACTTATCAAAATCAGCTGATTTTAGACCAACATTTTTAGCTAGTTTTTTCAGGCCATCAGCAGAAAGAGAGTCTTGATTCTTAAACATCTCATCGTGCATTTTCCAGAAAAGTTTTGAGCTCTGCTCGTTAGCACAAAGACTTGCTACAGCGGCACCTTCAGCATGGTTATGGAAAGGAAGAGGATATTGCTTGAAAGCAACCTGAATTTTATCTCCATATTTCTTCTTAAGCTCTGTAAGAACATCGGCACCCTTTGCACAGAATGGGCACTGGAAATCTGAGAATTCAACGATTGTCACTTTAGCTGTTTTTGAGCCGAAAGTTGGAGCATTACCAACAGTCACATCAAAAGTTGGGCGACGTGGTTTTTCGATATAAACTTCTACCGGCGTTTTCTTAGTTTGTTCAGCAAGCCATTTATCAACAGCTTCTTTTTTTCTTTCCATCGCAAGATAGTTTTTAATTTTTTCCATCACCTGATCATTAAGATGCTCAGCTGGAATATTTTGTTGTTTTACGAAAGCATCCACTTCTTTCTGAGTAATTGTCACATTAGTAGCAATATACTTCTCAAGAAACTCATCATTGCTCATGTTTTTCTTACGAGAATCAGCATCCATAAACTTTTGTAGTAGAAGAGATTTAAGACGGTTGAACTTGAGTTCAAATAGCTTTGATTCAGCTTCGAAGATTTCTGATTCGATACCTTCAGTAAGTTCTTTATTTGTAATTTCTGTTGTTCCAACTTTGGCGGCAAGGCCAGGAGCTGGAGCTGCTTTAAATTGATAAGCAGGTTTTGAATTTCCCTTCGAACATGAAATAGCACTTGCAACTAATACAACAGCAAGCAAGCTTCTCGTGACTTTCATTATGGTCTCCTCATGATTTTAAAATAGTGGCTAAATACTAACCTAATTTCAAAAGAATAAAAACCAAGCAAAAAACTCAAGCGTCCAGGTGAGCAAGGAACTCATTAAACTTAGGGACTTTTTTCAGTTGCTCGTAACTTCCCTGACCTACCATCTTTCCCTGATCCATTAATATAAGCTGATCAGAATTAAGGATAGTCTCCAGTCTGTGAGTCACAATAATTGTCATAGTCTGAGATCTAAAGAAATGAATAAGGTCTTTTAAAGCAGACTCAAGATCGGAATCAAGCCCACTAGAAATCTCATCCATCAAGATGACTGGTTTTTTTAGGTACATGGCACGAAGGCCAGAAATTAATTGCTTCTGTCCCATACTCATTAGTTTGGGGTTGATAAAATCATCAGGTGCTAGACCCCAGCGATCAAGATAGGAGATCGATTTTTTAGCAAGCTCCCAGAACTCATCGAATCCCTCTACGTAGCCTAAACCAATATTAAATTTTAAACTTTCACTAAAAACGTGAGAGTCCTGTGAAACAAGACTGACATAATTTGAAAACGACTTGAGATCTTCTTCTCGATGAGGATTAAAGCTATCTTGGTCAATCTTCACACTGCCTTCGAAACTATAATATTGACCTGAAAGAAGCTTTAAGAGAGTCGATTTTCCACAACCACTTTCTCCTAGTAGTCCTAGGATCTGACCACGCTGCAATTGAAAAGAAATATCATTCAAAGCAAAACCTTGATCATATTGAAAACGATCAAGCGTTAAGTTCAACTCACGAGCACTGAGAGTGTGATAATTCTGGCTAACGGCCACACGTTCAAAACTTTCATTAAACTGGTGAATTCTCTCAATCCCTGTTCTTCCACGAGTGATAACAGAAATCTTGGCAGCAATTTCTTTAATTGGCATGATTGAACGCTGGATAAGATCGATAAGTGCTGCGAGGACGGCCACCTCAACAATTTGAGAATGAGGCACGAGAATCATCACGAGAGCAATCAAGATTGGATAGAGAGACTCCGCCGCTGAATAATAACTAGCATCCCAAATATTGGCACGTAATTGAGTCGTAAGAAACTTCTCAAACACACCCTCACCACGACGAACGGCATAGTTCTGATGGGGTGTGAAAAAGAGTTCTTTTAATCCACTCGTTAAATCCGTTACAACTCTTGCCATCTGGCCTTGAATCTTTCTCACTTCCATAAAGATTCCCGCCATAGCACGAGATCCTTTAACAAGAAGAATACAAGCAACAACTTCAGCAATAAATAGGCCGAGACCAGTTGTGGAATTGAGTTTTAAGAAACTGATCAGACAGGAAGCAACGAAGATGACATCAATAAAAACACCAAAGGCTCCAGAAGTAACAATTTCTTTAATCGCATCAGTATCACTCATAATACGAGCAAGTACTTCTCCCATCGGATACTCATCATGTTTAACATTCTTTCTTTTCCTAAAAGGAGCTTTCAGCCATAGGCTAAAACTTTGAACCCTTACGTGGTTAAGAAGATCACGGATGTAGAGGTGAACAGCGATCTGAAAGAAAAAACGATTCAAATACTCAAACCCGATAAGTAAGGCCAAAAGAGTAAAGAAATGCTGATAGCTGACATCATCCTGAATACTGTTATAGAAATCAGTAATCACTCCAGGAGTAAGGTATCCTAAGACTGCAGTTAAAATAATATTAAAAAATAAAACAACGAGTAGAAACTTTTTCTCTTTAAGATAGAGATAAGTCCACCAGCTGTTCTTTGAAGAATTCTTCAATTTCTTTATCCTTTAAGAGACTGGCCACCGGCCCTGTCTTTTCAATAATTTTTTGTCGTTCTAAAAAGATCAATTCATCAGAGAGCTTAACTGTCGTCAGTCGATGAGAAGAGATAATAAAAGTTTTGTCTTTGAAGAGATTTTTAACCTTATTCATAATTCTTCTTTCAAGAATAATGTCTACCGATGAAAAAGGATCGTCCCAGATAAGGACTTCTGCATCTGAAAGTAGTGATCGAACAAGGGCCACTCGTTTCATCTGTCCACCAGATAACCTTTTCCCATTCTCCCCTACTTCAAGATTCATGATCTTTTCAAAGTCAGAATCAAGGTTATCAAGCTGGAAAATTTCAATAAGGTTCTTAGCGACTAGTTTTTTCTCTTCAGTCAGTTCTTTTCCTAAAAAAATATTCTCAGCAATGGTGTCATTAAAAAGATATGGCTCCTGCTGAACCATAGAGACACTCATATTTGAAAGTTTAAACTGAATGGCAAGCTTAGTAAGCACTGTCGTTTTTCCACAACCAGTTTCACCCACCAGGCAGCTCCACTTATTCTTTGGAAGAGCTAAACGATTCTCCTCACCCCAAAACAGAAACTGCGTGCGATAAAATTCTGAATCAACCAGCAGAGAATTCTCATTAAACTCTTCTTCATCAGGGCTTACTTTTACTAGCACTTCATAAAGACTCTTCACTCTCTTCCACGCCACGATCCCATCAACGAAGACGATAGCAACCCATGAAAGAAACATTACTGGTTCCATGAATAAATAAAGAAAGCCTGAGAAGAACACAAGATCCGATGGGCTTCCGCCATTTTGACGAATCAGGATACTTCCCCAGAGAAGACTTAAACCAAGACCAAGTTTGATATAAGGGCTGGCAAAGGCATAGCCAATAGAAGCCTTGAAGAAGAGAGAAAGCTCTTCTTTTGAACTTTTCTTAAAACCTTCGATGAAGTTATCTTCTTGGTGAAAGTTCTTAATACTTTGCTTGGCCTCATAAGACTCGATGATAAATTGCTGAACTTCAGTCTTCTTCTTCATCATCTTTTCAAAAATCTTTTCATTTCTAAAAGTCACGATGGTGAAGATTACAATACTAAAAAATAGCGGCGAGAAGGCAGGCCACAGATAGCCATCGGTCTGATTAACTTTAGGGATAAGGATGGCACCAGCAATGACAATGTTACAAACTTGCAGAAGACCAAAGCCGATAAAGGCACGAAGCTGGTTAATATCATCATAGATAACCTGATAGATCTTTGCCTGCTCAAGGGATGAGTAGCGAGTATAAGGCACCTTCTCCATTAGCTCTAAAAGCTCCATACGCAGGAGTTTTTGCTGAACACGAGCTGGAAAAAAGAACAAAAGACGTGACCCAGTTCTAAATAAGAGAATTCCGATGGCCAAACCAATAAAGAGCCATACAGAGACTTCCCCTAGTCTGCCGACTTGCATGTACTCAGTGAGCACTCGAATTCGGCTGGGAATTTCGGCCTGCAAATACTGCAAAAATATCAAGCAGAAGAAGGCCCCGAGGTAAAACCACTTGAACTCGAAGGAATGGTGAAAGATCCAGGGTAAAAAACGTCGACTTAGTCTCATCATAATCCGCAAATTTTAACGAACTTTCCGCCCAAAGTCATGATTTCTATGATGACAAAAGCAGTAAGTTTGGATTAAATTAATACTCTCGACGCGCCCATAGCTCAGTTGGTTAGAGTATTACCTTGACATGGTAGGGGTCACAAGTTCGAATCTTGTTGGGCGCACCATT
>CALHBF010000021.1 GCA_937931205.1 uncultured Bacteriovoracaceae bacterium | reverse complement strand
TTGACTAAAAATGGGTTGAAGAAAATAGAAGATGCGCTTAATTTAAGACCTCGTAGGTGTTTAGGTTATAGAACACCTTACGAGGTCTTTTTTAATACGAAAGTTGCGTTAGTAACTTGAATCCAGCGCCGTACCTTTTGGCCTTGAGAGAATTAAAGAATTGAGCGTAGAGCTTTCTTTGTGATTGTCGGATGGAAATGATTCACATCCACGGCCTTTGGCTGAGCGATATTGTTGTTAAGAATGTAGCGATTAAAATCTTCTTCAAAATTAATCCCACTCCAGAATTCTAGATTATTCTTAAAATGCTCAGTAGTAATAACTGTATGCTTATAAGCTGCAAAGTAGCCGCGTAGGAAGGCTTTTAATCCACCCATATCTTGAAGACGATAATCAAGGTAGGCCATAAAAGCAGAACCTAACTTGTATGAGCGATCATCAGTATTTCTCTTATAGATCGACTGAGCTCCAATATTTGATCCCGAAAATCCTGGAGTTGTCAGGCGCTTGTAACCATTATCTCTCCAAGAAGCAATCGCCTCATCAATCCAACCAGAATTACCATTGGCAGGCATTACCCCTTTAGCGAAGTAAGAGTGAAGCATCTCATGATCAAGAGCATTGAAAGAAGTTACTGTTGCTCCAGAGTGCTCCATTCCACCAAGGCCCGGCATTGTTCCGTAAGCAACAAATGAAGGATGTGCCCAAGGGCCGTAATCAGCTTCAAGCTCTGCCATCACACGGATTGTTTCAGCTTTAAACTTTCTTGTTCTGCTGGCCCATGGAGAATAGACCGTTACAGGAAATTCACGACCGTTGATAGAAGTATAAGTAAAGTCAGCACGTCTCAGACCATTCTTGCTCGTTACGTGAAAGTAAGGACAAGAAACTGTGAAATACTCTGGAAAATTAATTTGGTAGTGATTCGCCGCGATTTTTTTCATTACACCATTAGTATAGATGTCCTGATTTTCAATCCCTGTTCCAGTGAATTTCACATCAAAAGTCATTTGATATTGATCGAACTCAAAATTTGATGGAATGTATTGCTCCATAAAAAGACGATCTTTGAGATCTCTGATCCAAAAAGCTGCTTTAACAAAACGATAATCATCATCAAACTCGACGTTCTCTTTAATGATATTTGTCATTTCAACAACGTGATTTCCTGGAGCAAGAGTTTTCTCCATCATGCGAGAGCGAGAAACATTACCAGGAAATCTAACTTGAGAAACTTTTACTTTTTCTCCATTGAGATTCACATTACTGATCGCTGGAACTAGATCAAACAAAGGCATTCCTGCTTTCGTTTGTTCAAACTCGATACGAGTCGAAACTGTTGCTTGTCTGCGAGAGTGGTCAAAATTAATTTCATAGTGTGCTCTTTTGAAATCAACAAAAACGGCACGCCCTGAAGTCACATCAAAATCAGGGGGGGCCAAATGAAGATTGGCCAAAGCTTGGGCCGAGAGACAGAGAAGTCCTAGAGAGAACCATTTTTTCATAAACCATCCTTGGTAAATTAAATTTTCTTTCTTTCACATGCTTTATTTAAAAACCACTCAAAAATATTGTTGGGTAAAGACATTTCGGGATGAAACTGAACTCCCAATGCCGGCCTGTTTTGATATTCAAGAGACTCGGCAATTTTCTTTTTATGAGAAAAAGAAGTCAGTCTTACATTGGGATAATCCGAGGCTTTATTAAAATAATAGCTTACTCGAATTCCTTGATGATGAAGCTTAGTTGCATAAAAGCTTCCAGAAGGAAAAATAGAACTCATCATTGTTGGCCCCTGAGGCACGACAACTTCATCAATAACATACTCTCTATTGGGAATAGCCAACTCGGATTCAATATCCTGATAAAGAGGAAGACCTTCGGCTACACCCATCATCTGCATACCACGACAAATTCCTAAAAGAGGAATTTGTGAGAAACGAGAATCAGAACTATATTTTTTTAGAACCTGAAATTCAAAAAGATCTCTTACCTCACCTTCGGTGCTGGCACGAAATTTATCTTTGTGTTTATCAATAAGTCTTTTCTCCGCCTCATCAACACGTCCTTCATAGTAGCGTGGATGAATATCAGCTCCGCCCGGAATAAGGATTCCATCAACCGTATTCAACAGATTCATATCGGTATTCATATCAATTATATCGACAGGAATGCCCGTAATGAGCGAGGCCACTTTGAGACGAATTTTATAGGCGACACCACATTGATAGGTGCAACCAATTTTTAATTTAGCTTCTTTAGGTAACTGACAACTTCCCCAAGAGACCAGTGGAAACAAGGAAACGACAAACAAAAGTTTCTTCAAAAGTTATCCCTTTTAATACGGATAATTCCTACTCCTACTAGTGTTTTGTTATCATCAAAATCAGTCAGAGTTCCTTGAATAACAATTTCTCCATCAGGACCAATGGTAGGATTGTTATAAATAATCGAATCTTTATTTTTATAATTTACGGTCGCAATCGTTCCAAGATCAGTAATGACGGTATCTCCCTGAGTAAGAACCCTCTTGAGTTGGCCATCATGAGCATAGATAACTTTTCTTCCTGAAAGATCAATTCCTCGAAATACAACAGTTCCTTTGTTGTAAGCAATTTGGAAAGACTCGAACTCTTTTAAGTCCACACCTGCTCTTGCCAGAACTTTTTGCTTTCCACCTGAAATTTCAAGAAGTGCTTCTCCTTCTGAATCTCTGGCAATAACAAAAACTTTACCATTACCAGTGGCCACGTTGTTTCTAAAATCCTTCCAAGGACTTTGCGGATCCGAGTCCGTATCTCCAAACACTTTTATCCAGCCATTTTTTCCATAAGTCCAAATTTCATCAGGTGAAGAGTTAGCATCAGAATTTCTTCTGATTTTTACTGCATACTCTCCAGAGTTTGAGACTGAAGGGCTATGTACGTAAGAAATATTTTCGATTTTTGATGGATATACTCCATCCTCAGTCTGAACATTTAAAAAGTCTCTTCCTTGAAAAATCCATTCATTTCCAAGGAAACTGACTGCACGAACAGCTCCTTCAACAGGAATAGTCTTCAATACTCCATCCTTCCATTGGTGAACACTGTTCACTCCATTAAGTTCGTATTCATACCAAGTCAGGGTTTTATTCACATATTGTGGAGTAGAGAGAAAATTCTTAGTTGAATAAAAAACATGAGATTTTCCAGATTCATCCCACATCATCAGATCCCGTTCTTCTTCACGTACACAATTCACAATGACTTTCCCGTCAAAGGCCATCGGTGTTCCCATATAACAATAGGAATCTTGGGGAAGATTATAATTATGGGTCGAAAAGTATCGAGCTAAGAGTTCTGGTTTTTGATAATTGGCCCAAACCATCGAAGGAATAAGCCCTAAAAAAAGTAGGTATTTCATCACCGTATTATAGCAATATTGGCGATAGAATTAATTTACATTTTCTTACTTACTTATTCACAATGATCCCGGCCAGATGGTTCATGGCGGTTAACATCTCTTCCTGAGTATTTTTATCAATTTCAGATTCACTCAAGGCCTTTTCCATACAGTAGATCCACTGGCGATGTTCTACTTCAGAGATAGGAATCATGATATGTCTCATTCTCATTCGTGGGTGTCCGTATTTTTGCACAAATACTTGAGGGCCACCTAACCATCCATAAAGATACTCTTTGAGTTTAATGGAGACTTCTCCTAGATCCTTCTTATGGGTATCGAGGCATTCGCGGGCCAGAGGATCTGTGCTCATGACTTCATAGAAACGATCAACCACAGCATCGATTGTTTTTTTACCGCCTATTCTTGAGTAAACTGTTCCGGCATAGGGAAAGAAAAACCTGAGTATTTTGTTGTAAATCTCTTTCATTTTCATAAGCTTAAATTTCTCTATAGGTAATTGTCACAAACTGCTTAAAATAATCGTTATTCTCATATTAAAGGAGTTTTCTATGAAATACATTTCTCTTCTTACCCTAACTGCCCTTCTAGGTCTAGCGTCATGCTCGCATTTCTCAAAAAGCTGTTGCACAGAAAAGTGCCACAAAACTGAACAGACTTGCAAAGATCACTGTAAAAAAGAAAAAAAAGAGTGCAAAGATAAAGAGTCTTGCGGAAAAAAAGATGAGTCAAAAAAAGAATGCAAAGATCATTGCGATAAAAAAGCTCCAGCTAAAAAAGGCTAAGAGCGAAAGTGCCTCATTTCATTTCGAGATGAGGCACTCAGCGATTTTAGAGAATTTTACAGAGAGGAAACTCTTTTTTTAATTCTTTCAAAAGAGCATTCAAATAAGTCTCACCCTTCACTTCTAGCGTAAACACTGCATTCACAATATCCAGTCTTAAACCATCCGAATCTCTATCGTGGAAAACGTGAAGAACGTTGGCCTCAGCTTCTTTGATAATTCCAGTAATTTTGTGAAGAGTTCCCGGTTTATCAATAATAGGAATGGCTATACGTGCTCTACGTTTTGATTCAATCAATCCACGATCAATAATTCTATCAAGAAGATTTACATCGATATTACCGCCGCAAACAACCAGTACAATTTTTTTACCGATGAACTTTTTAGGATTTTTATAATAGAGCTGATCGAAAAGTGCCAACGGAAGTGCACCTGCACCCTCAGCAATAACTCGGGCCTTTTCCATTAATTGTAATACTGCCCATGCCATTTTTTCATCTGTTACAGAATGTGCAGAATCAACAACTGAGCCAAGAAGTTGGTACATATCTTTTGCAACATTCTTAACACGAATACCATCTGCGAAAGTATCTGCTGTATCAATCTTGACGATTTTTCCTTTATTCAAAGAATCAACCATCGCAGAACATCCGCTGGCCTGACCTGCAATAACTTTAGCCTTCGATTTACTGTGCTTAAGAACACTGCCGATACCTGAAACAAGTCCTCCTCCTCCGATTGAAGAGAAGACATAATCGAAGCTCTCTAACTGGTTAAGCATTTCAAAAGCAACTGTTCCCTGACCACAAATAACTTTTGGATCATGATAAGGGTGAACAAAAGTCATTGGAGTTTTTTTCATTAACTCTTGAGCATACTCAAATCCTTCTTCGATAGAATTTCCATGAAGAATAACTTTCGCACCTAAGGTTTCTGTATTTTTAATTTTTGTCATCGGAGAACCGACCGGCATGATGATGGTCGCTTTGATCCCAAATCTTTGAGCGGCCCAGGCCACACCTTGGGCATGGTTTCCTGCACTCACGGCGAGAACACCCTGCTTTCTTTCTTTTTCAGTAAGACCTGCAATCTTATAAGTCGCTCCTCTCATTTTGAAAGAACCGATAGGGAGCATATTTTCCAATTTTAAAAAGATGTCACACTTGTATTGTTTTGAGAGCCACTCGTTGTAAACCATCGGAGTTGGATCAATAATATCTGAAAGTACGGAATATGCTTTTTTAAAATCTTCAAAACCTAATTTCATATCAACCCTTTGCAACGAATTGCTTAATCACAATCTCAAGTCCAAGTAATAAAAATATAGAAGCCCCAAATCGTAAAAGCCACTTCTCCGGAATTTTTTTAAGGAAAAGAGAGCTTAAAGAAAAAATAAAACAAACAACAATGGTCACCAACCCAACCCATGCAGAACTCATATAGGCCAGCGGCATCGTGGCCAAGCTCATTCCAGAAGCAAAAGCATCGATACTAGTCGCAAAGGCAAGCATCACGACATGAGTAATGTTCCAGCTCAAACTTTTTGTTTCATTTTCTTTAAACGTTTCGGAGAAAAGCTTTAAACTGATAATGAAAAAGATCATCGCTACCAGATAATGAAACATTGGCCCTAAATAAGAAAATGTTACATATTCGCCAACTTGGCTACCGGCCCACATAATAAGCCCTTGAAACACTCCAAAAAGCAGGGAAAGGAGAGCAAATCTTATCATTTTTTTCTGAAAAGACTCTTCTCTGACTAACAATCCAAGAGCAAAACTGACAATTCCAGCATCCAAGGCCAGTGCCAGCCCTAAAATAGTAACTTCTAAATTAATCATAAAAATTCCTTACCACAATTTAGCCACAGGGTAGTGAAAAAGCAAAATGATCATGATACAAATTTGCCCTATGAAATCCTTTAAGCGCTTTGTGGCCCTGTCTATCCTACTCACCTATTTGGTCATCTTGGCCGGGGCGATCGTCCGTGGCACAGGATCAGGACTTGGTTGTCCAGACTGGCCAAGATGTTTCGGTCAATGGGTTCCACCAACAGACATCAGTGAGCTTCCTGCCAATTATAAAGAAATTTATAAAATTGCAGGAAAAACTATTGCTGACTTCGACCCCTTTAAAACATGGACCGAATATATCAATCGTCTGGCAGGAGTCCTACTCGGTTTCGCTATTATGATTACATTCTTTAAATCTTTTAAGATCAGAAGAATTGAACCAAGTATTCCTTGGTTTTGTGGTGGTCTACTCTTACTAGTCATCATCCAAGGCGGAGTAGGGGCCATTGTGGTTTCCACCCACCTCAAACCATTTATCATCACCATTCACATGGTCCTGGCCGTTCTACTCCTTTTTGGACTTATTTATCTGGAAAAATATACAAGCGATTTGATGAATAAATCTTTGGTCCCACAGGTAGACAAAAAAGTTAATAAGCTTCTGGCCGCTGCTATTTCCATGGGCTTTATTCAAATGATTCTTGGAACTCAAGTCAGACAGCAAGTGGATCACCTTATGCGTGACACTCAAGAGGCCACTGCCCAAACAGTAATTTCCATGCTTGATTGGGTCTTTTATGTCCATAGAAGCTTCTCTATACTGCTACTCGTCTTTTTAGGTTATATCGCCTACTATCTGACTAAAAATACCGATCGAGTTTCTCAACTCCTTGGTTTTTTTATCTTCCTTGTCGCTATGACAAGCGCTACATCGGGTGTCATTCTCAATTACTGGGATTTTCCCGCACAGGCCCAACCGCCACATTTATTTCTAGGAGTTCTTCTTTTAGGACTGCTTTATAAGCTAAAATTAAGATTAAGAGGTTCACTTATTTCATAAAGCCCTTGGGGCTTTCATGACAGATAGGCTAAAATTTAACCATGCTAGGATTTATTTTTTTACTACTTACTATTCGTCAAATCTACATCATCATCCGCAATGGTCTGACGGCCAGACAGGTGAAAGAAGCCACAACAGGTGAAGGCTGCCTCGTTATCGTCAATATCAAAAAGCGTGATTTAGTCGATGATTCATTTCTACTTAAAATGCAAGCGATAGGAGCGCCTCACGATGTTCGTTTTATCGTCCCGCTTGATCATCCACAAATTTTAGAGATTAACAGTAAGGGACTTCAAACGAAGGAATTTAATTCTTCTGTTGAATCACATACCGACATGATCAATAAGATGATTGAAAAAACTTCTCTTAAATCTATTCTTATTTGCGATACGAATATCGAATTTGAAAGCAAATCTCTTTTTGGTCTTGAAAAACTTCTTGCAGATAACAAGGGCCCTTTCGTCCTCGTTCCTCAAGTAAGAAGTAGCAATCTCGTTATTGAGTGTTTATACAACCTCAATCCAAATCTTGCCCTTCTCTCACTTATTAATTTCAAAAAACTTATTCGCGCGACCAAAAAGACATTTGTTGAAGTCAGTGAAATTGGAATCTTTTTTAGAAAAAGTGATTACTCTGAATTTCAGGTTGATCCAGATTGGAAGAAGGCCATCCTTCAGACTTTCCACCAACGCAATATCGTCGTGAAACTTTGTTTTGGAGAAAAACTTTTCTCTATCAGACTTCTCCCTGACTTTAAGGCCCTTTGGAATAAAATGGGAAGAACTTGGTTTATGGCATCGAAGGCAAGCGACTATACAACAACGGCCTTACTGGCCCAGACGATTGTGTGGGGCTTCCCTATTATCTTTTTAAAGATTTATCCATTCTATGCGTTTCTGATTCTTTTCTTCTTGATCATCTACCGAATTTTTACGGTCATTATTTTTCAGGAAAATGTGTTAACCCTTGTTCTTCACCCAATTTCTAGCCTTCTTTGGTTGGCCTCTTTTATCTGGGACAAGATTCGTTGGGCCGCAAAAGGTGCTTAAAATCGCAAAGATGGCATAAATGGCCCGAGAGGAATTTCTTTAGGGCCAATAGCGTTTATCAAAATTTTCACTTTCTGATACAAACTGGAAGCTTCCATCACCTCACGCTTTGTTTTCATTTCATCCACTAAAAAAACAGCACAAAAATTAACTAACAATTCTACATCATCTAAACTTTGCGAAAAACTCTCACGCTGAATAGGATCGGTAAGAAAATGCAGCGACCATCGCTTAAGTAAATTCTTTAAAATATCGAGATCAAATTCAAGATGATAGTCATCCATATCAAAGTCTTCCTGAATCTCCATCGCTTCAAATATTTTGTAATCACTTCCTTCAACTGGTTTACCCAAACGATACTTAACCTGACCAGTGATATAGATATCAAGTTTTCCATCAGGATAAGTAGAAAGGATGTGAGGAATCCCTGCAACACAAATTTTCCCGTTGTAGGAATCATAAGGATCAAAAGAAATGACTCCGATAGCAATGCCTCTATCGATGGCATCATAAATCATGTGTCGAAAACGATCTTCGAAGATATGAAAAGGCAGACTAACCTTTTTAAAAAGAATGGCATTACTAACAGGAAATAGGTAAATCTGCTCCATATGAACTCATCTCCTAAGGGATATAGTCCAAAAAATGAGCAGACTCTGCAAGACAGGTTAAACCCTGTTTAAAATGGTAAGTTTAATGGATCATAGTTGAAATAACTTCCCTTGGAAGCTGCTTTTCCAACTGAATCCCGAAACGAAATTTTTTATTCTGTGCTTCTGTCGTCATGTACATAACACAGGCCGCGATCGGCTTATTGAATGCATAATCGTTAATCGCATGAACCCATAGAACCTTATTGGCCCGAATAAGGTGCTTATTTTTATCAGAAACAACAAGGCCCAGCCCTTGAGAAGAAAAATCCAGAAGCTGAATTTTCATATGATGCTGAATATCAGAATCCTGACTGAAGCTTACGACAGCAGAATACTCTTCATTCGTATCCAGAATAAATCTCTCTGCACCTCTGAATTCCTTCGTTTTAAGCGTTTCAGGAAATTTGAAGGACACACAGTCCTGCTGAAGAAAATAGCCACTATGCTTAAAAATAGAATCATGGGCCGCAAGCTTGAAATAGATCGGCTCATTACCTTGAATCTTTTGATGACCATCTAAAAAGACCACCACTTCTCTACCTACAAAATCAATTTCTAGATGATCAACTTTATAAACTTCTCTTTTGCCGTTAATGTTTTGCCATAGAAGATTTTCATGGAGTTCTGAGCTCTTTTTAAAAAGTCTTAAAATTTCACGATAATCCGAAGTGTCACGGTATTTTGCTAAGTTCATATATTTATTCTGAAAAAAATAACTGCTTATGACAACCCTAAACAAACTGGAGTAATCCCCTCAGAAATCGAGTTGCTGCCGACATCGCTGATAGTTTTTCCAAGGGTCACTTAATCGTGAATAAATGATTTTCCGTCCCCGAGGTAAAGAGAAAGGAAGCTTACGATCAAGATGCTGAACTTCATCCCAAGATACAGGAAGACATACGAATGAAAGTTTTCCTGCTTTTAAAGAATAAGGCGCAATAACAGAGCGATCAGGCCTGTTCAACGAAAGATCCAGAAAGATTTTCTCCTTTCTTCCCGTCGGGGCATTTTCTAAACTCAGTATATCCCCCAACCGCGCCTTAAGCTGTCCTACAACAATTTCTCCAAACACATGGATTTTTTCCCATGAAACCTCTTCACTCAATGGTAAATGCACATGGAAAGACCTCATTCCGGAAATTTTAACAAACCCCTCAAGTTGATAACTTGCTAACACTTCTCTAAGTGCAAGAACACTCTCCGATAGTTTGCTCCAAGAAACATTTGAATCAGCTTCAAGAGAAAAAATCATCTCAGAGGCCATATCCTGATGCTTAATATGAAATTCGAGAACAGAGTTTTTCACAAGTTTCAGAATAGACTTTTTAGATGTAAGAACGAATTCTTCTTCCTGATCTGTCCAGTAACAGCTTCCGTCACTGCTTTTTGGGCAACGTAAAAACTTTAACTTTTTATTTTTTAAGAACTTGAAGATAAAGCGCGAAGCATCGTTATAGAAATGAATGACCTCATCTTTCGATATGCCTTCGATTTCATAAACGATCTTTTCTTTCTTTTCTTTTTTGATTTTAGATTGACCTTTTCTTTCAACTTTAAAGGTCGGCGAAGAAATATTTTCTATTATCGGATTTTGAACTTCGATCCATGACTTTCGACCAAAGTAACTAGAATCAATTTCTTTAGAAATAATCCCTTCTAAATTTAAGCTTTGTGCTGCTTGAAAAAAACTCTCCCCATCTTCAAAGAAATATCGGGCATATTCCAAGTAAGAAGGCAGATTTAGCTCTTCTAAAATTAACTTTCTTTCTATCAATGGTAAATCTCTCAGGTCTCTTCCATTGAGATACAAAATATCAGATACCACATAATGAATCAGATCAAATCGATGACGTTCCAGATTATCATTTAGCAGTGATAATTTTGTATGGCCAAGTTCATCATATGAGACGATTTCACCGTCAAGAATTACTGAATCGACTGCAAGTTCATTCAGTCCCTGAGCAATCAAAGGTAATTTTTTTGTCCAGTTATCCTTTGTCTCAGTCCATAAACATGCTTCTTTAAAAAGTTGTGCCTCTATTCTTATACCTTCATTTTTTAATTCATAAAGATACTCTTCGCCCTGAGGAATCTGTACTCTTCGCAAAGGCTTGATTGGTGGAATAAATCCCGGCCACGGATCAAAATCAATCATTCTCCAGATCTGCCATTGATCTCTGCCTTTATTTTGATTTCTTCTGATGGTAAATCGGCCATAGACTCTACGGCCCTCAAGCCTAAAACTCAACTCGCCTTTTTTTAAGGCTTCTTCTACATTCTCACTCTCAGGCTGCCAGCTCCCTATATCCCAGATAAGATTTTCCTGACCTTGATAACGGCTATTATCATCATTCGAGTTTATTATTTTAATGGCCTGTCGCTTGATTCCTGGATTCATCGAAATGTTTTTAGGAATAATCCAACTCAACAATGAACCTCTCCACTCAAGACGAAGATCAAAATGAATATGAGAGAGGTGATGTTCTTGAATGACAAAATGAAGAGGAGAAGAAAATCTTCTTAATTTTTTATGAGGATTTTCTTTTTTCTCATGGCCTCGTTTTTGATCTTGATTTCGCAGACGATCCATAATGACACCTTTTGCAAAAAAGCTTTTTTTATTAAACGACAATCTCTTATCAAAAAGCAATTTGCAGATAGGAATTGTCAAAATTCCCCATTTAAATTCTCGTCAAAACAGATTTTCATTATCTTACCACTGGCACTCTGATTGCTTCATGGGCACTCAACACATGGAGGATTAAGATGAAATATCTTTTACTTGTATGCATCATTTTGTGTGCTTCGATACCAATTAGCTGGTCTGCCTCTTATCAAGATTTAAGTCCTCAAGCGCAAGAAGTTATCATCAATCAGAATCTGATCAAAATCAGAACCAAGCATAATACTTTGATTACCATTGACCTAAATGCCAATGGAGAATGGGAAGAAATTAGCGGAGTGAATCTCAATCGCGGAGATGAGTTTTTCCCAGGTCAGGGCCTTCTGAGTCTAGGACAAGTAGAGAAAAGAATGCTGATGCTCGGAAAAAAAATTTATGGCCGATGGCGCCTTATTAAATACCAACAATATGGGTGGGTTTATCAGGTCAATGCTCAAAATAAAAACCAACAAAGTTTTTTAATGCTGAATGCTTATTCTGGTCAGCTTATTGGAGAACTGGCCCAGCTTCCTCCTGTGAACACCAACAAACGAGTTGCTCAAAGATTAGAATAACTACAAAGGTTTGTTGTTGATCTTTTGCATAGTTTTTCATCTTCAACTCCTTGCTTAAAATAGGGTGGCAAGTTCAAGCCAACTTTAGGGAGGGTCAGATGAAAGTAAAAGAGCAGATAAAACAAAAAGTTATCTCGTTATCAATGAGGGCCGAAGACTTCTTCCACCGCTTCCGCTCCCGTCTGGAAGGACCTCCAAAACCCCGTTCCTCTAAAAAAACCTCTAAGCCCGCTGAAACTGGTCACATTCGGACTTATTACAATACCTCCAAAGAGGAAAGAAAACTCCATTAGGCCCTTGACTAAAAATTTGATTTTTAGGACATTTCTCAACGCTCTGGATAACCAGAGTGAGCCTCGGCCTCTTAGCCGATTTGACCTGTTGAGGTCTGTATGTCGAAAACACTTGGTCCTATTTCTAAATTCATTGAACACAACTATCGCCACTTCAATGCTGCTTCTCTGGTAGATGCTGCAAAGGCCTACAAGGCCCACGTTGAAGGCGGAGACAAAATGATGGTGACTCTTGCCGGTGCTATGAGTTCTGCTGAACTTGGTATTTCACTCGCTGAAATGATCCGCCAAGACAAAATCCATGCGATCTCTTGTACAGGGGCTAACCTTGAAGAAGATATCTACAATCTTGTTGCTCACGATCACTATGTTCGTATCCCAGATTGGCGTGCTCTTTCTAAACAAGATGAACAAGATCTTTATGATAAACACCTTAACCGTGTAACTGATACTTGTATCCCTGAAGAAGAAGCTATGAGAAAAATTTGGCGTGCTATGGCCAATGAATGGAGTGAGGCCGAAGCTAAGGGTGAGAGATGTTTCCCTCATGAATTCTTCTACCGCGCTATCAAAAAAGGCGATCTTTTAAAGCAAGCTCAAATTGATCCAAAAGATTCTTGGTTAGTTGCTGCTTGTGAAAAAAACCTTCCTATCATCGTTCCAGGTTGGGAAGACTCAACTCTTGGTAACATGTATGCTTCTTTCTGCTACCGCGGAGAAGTTAAAAACGTTCACACAGTAAGATCAGGTATTGAGTACATGACTTATCTTGCGAACTGGTATCTAGAAGCAAGCAAAGACTCTTCAATCGGTTTCTTCCAAATCGGTGGTGGTATCGCTGGTGACTTCCCTATTTGTGTGGTTCCAATGATCCGTCAAGATCTTGAAAAAGAAGATGTAAAACTTTGGGGTTACTTCTGTCAGGTTTCTGATTCTACAACAAGTTATGGATCATACTCTGGGGCAGTTCCAAATGAAAAGATCACTTGGGGTAAACTATCTATGGAAACTCCAAGCTTCATCATTGAAAGTGATGCAACAATCGTTGCTCCACTTGTTTTCTCTTATGTTCTTAATCACTAAGATTTCAAACGCGAGCGGCTCCTTCTGGAGCCGCTTTTATTTTAACTACATATAGAAACACTTAATATCGATATTAAAAGAAGCATTCTTACGCTCAAAAGAGAAGTCTGTGTTCTGCGCTTTCGGATTACACTGATAGTGAAGCTTCATAAAGTCATCTCCACGATCACACTGAACAGCTAAAGTGGACTCTCTGGCATTACCGATCTGAGTGAATGAACAACGATACCCTGAGAGTAATTTACTGGCCTGAGACTGAAAGTTATTAATGATGATAGGACTCTTCGTTCGATTCTGCTCCAGCATCGAGATTTTCCAATAGGCCAAGGCATTTACGCTATAAAGTGACAGAACTAACGCTAACAATTTCATAACTCTCCTTCCTCATGTAATTCATAATAAAGAGTAACATGATTCCTGAATGGCTGATTCTGACATTTTTTTACTGTACTGAAGGACTAAAGATTTCAAATATCGTAAAATTCCAATGGGGCTTCCGATTTTCAAACAGGATCAGGTAAGAACTGTGACCACTTTGCGAAGTATCCAGAGGATGGTTATAGGGAATGGGTTTATCGGATTAATAAAGTAAAAACGGTTTTAAAGAATTATCAAATTCTCTAAAATAAAAAACCCCGCCAAAGCAGGGTTTTTCATTAATTATCTGGAGGAGACGTCCGGATTTGAACCGGAGGCTTTACGGTTTTGCAAACCGTTCCCTTGGACCACTCGGGCACGTCTCCATAACGATTTCGGGAAGATGCAGGTTAGTATCGAAGATCACAGGGATTTTGTCAAATAAAACTTGAGATTTTAACGCCCGAATAATGACTTTATGGCCCTCAATACAGACACGGGAGGCCTTCCAATCAAGATACGAAGCTGGTCCGATCCTCTGAGCTTACCCGAATAAAAACGCTCGATAAGAGGGAGTGGTAATTTGTAAAAACGCTCCAGTACGCGATATCGATTTTTAGGATCAGCAGCAAGAAAAAGCATTCTATTGAGTAAGTGAAAATACATCCTTTGCCCACGATCCTTCTGAGCGGATTCCATCAAGGCCTGTTTCCAATCCTCATAGTTAAAATGGTTCAACTCAACTAGGGCCTGCACTCGTTTAAAAGTCTGGGGAAAACTATAACCTGTTACAGGCTGATACTCTAAAGAGCTCGCTCCAAGCCTAAGGTGATCATCACTACTGGGGGAAAAAGAATCAACCAATGGCAAGCATCCTGATTCCACTCTTAGAATATCCTGCACCTCCAGACCCATATTCTGTGCGTAAGCAAGTATTCTTGCTTTTATCTCCTCCATATCCAGTATTGGTGAGTTGGAGTAATAGGTATCCTCAATCAACAACTCATTATTGGCCCAGGGAAGAATATAAATAAAACGATAACCATCAATCTGCTTCACCCGAGCATCTTTTAATAAGACCCTTTGGAGATCATGATTTTTTTTAAGTTTTAAATCTAGCCCTACAAATTTTTGGTACCCCAGAGGTGATTTCACTTGCGGCCAGCCTCGAGCATCCACAACACAAGCGGCCTTGAGACAATGACCATTACGAAGAGTCACGGATCCCTTGTCAAACGTCACGACTTCCATATCAAGAAGAATGTCATCAGCATAATGTTGAGTTAGCTTATTATGTAAGTCAGATGACTTGATGGCGTGATAAGGGCTATCAATTGAGCGGTCAAGGTTAGGGAAATAAACATCATAACCGCTCCAGCTTTTGGATATCAACTTTCTTATCCAATGATATTGAGAACAAGAAATATCACTCTCATGAAAGCACCAAGTGTGATTTCCTCCAATCAATGTATCTCTCTCAATAAGTAACACTTTTGATTCAGGTTTTTGTGACTTCAAAGCAAAGAATAGTAGCGATCCAGCAAGACCACCACCAACGATAATGCAATCAAATTGGGCCTGCTCATTCATTAAAAGAATCCAAGAGCTAGAGTTTCACTCACACCAGGATACCCTTCTGTATACCACTGCCACCAAGAGATAATCATAATCATGTGACCAAGCAGGATAAAAAAATGGCTCCACATTTCCACCCTATCACTTGATTTTGACAAATACCTGTACCAATGAAGAGCTTCATCTATCAGGGAGTAAATGATACTTAAGGCGACAAGAACGAGAGCGGGTATTCTTAAGAAAACAGGATAATAATAGGCCAGACAAAGAACTAATACGCTGGTTATTCCAGCAAAAATAGTTATGTGATGAACAAGAGCTTCTGCTTTTTGCAAAAACTCTTTGTAAACAGTTCTGTGTCCAATCGTATCGAAAGCAATAGCGGTAGAAAAAATAAAAATCCCCAGAGGGATATTAAAAACATACGCAGGATAAGAAACATTATGAAAAAAACCAACTCCTAAGAAAACACTCACTACGACAAAGAGACTATACATTAGTCCTACCCACAGGATATAAACCAACCAGTCTCGAGAATTAAATGTTTTAATTCTCGAAGCATAAAGAAAAGTTTCTTCAAAAAAATTGTTCTTCATGAGTTCATGCTCCAGATACTTTGGGGAGGTGCCACCTTTTTCAATTTCATCTGTCTGAATATAAGGGGAACCATAAGGAAAAAACTTTTAAAAATAATTGCTATCTTCTTTTTGGTACTCACTACCGATCTCTCTTTTAAGCTCTTAGCAGGGTTATGTCGTATAACTTTACCTATTTCAGAATAAACCATTGCCGCTATAAGCACGGCCCAGGCCGATCTTAATGAGAGATACCGAAGGCCATCCAATCCATGAAGATAAAGCTGATCGGCACGAAGTAGCAGTCGACCTTGAAGCTCTAGGAGATTATCCTGATTACTCTGACTAAGAAGTTCATTCTCCTCTATATCTTTCTCGCTCAACCATGAGAGAGGTAGATAAAGCCTTTCTTTTCGGTAATCCTCAACAATATCTCGCGAAATGTTAGTTAATTGCATGGCATTGCCCAAACTCACCGCATGCTTGAGGGCCACCTCATCTCTAATTCCTAAAATGTGACACATCATTAGTCCGACTGTCCCTGCCACACAATAACAATACTCTTCTAAATCTTGCAATGTCTGAAAACGTTGTCCACTCACATCCATTTCCATCCCTCGCAACAAGTCCATTGGGTATTTTAGAGGCAATGAAAATTCTTGAACAACATCATACATGCCGGCCATAAAAAAGTTATCAGGTCTATGATGAATCAAAGAAGATGTCTCACTCCTAAGATTCTGTAAATTTTGATTCAACACAAATTCATCATTAACTTCGTCAATCAAATCATCACAGTAACGACACCAAGAATAAAGTTTCCAACTGCAGATCTTTTCATTCCTAGAAAAAAACAATGAAGCGAGAGAAAAACTTCTCGATCCTTTAAAAATAATTTCTTTATGATTCATGATAAATAATCCTGAATGATCAGTCCTGAAGTGGCCTTCGCAGAATTGACAACTCCTGGCACACCAGCTCCTGGATGGGTACCAGCTCCCACAAAATAAAGGCCTTTAATGCTGCCATCTCTATTATGCTGTCTAAAATAAGCACTTTGATCTAACCTCGGCTCCAGTGAAAAAGCAGAGCCATGATACGAATTCAGCTCACCTTTGAAATCCTTCGGAGTAAAAAATCTTTGAGTCACAATATGCTCTCTTAAATTTGGCATATACTTTTCTTCAAGATAGCGAAGAATTTTATCTGCATAAACAGGACCTTCTTTTTCCCAATCAACGTCAAGTTTCCCTAAATGAGATACAGGTGAAAGGACATAGAAACACTCATGATCTTCTGGGGCAAGGCTTGGATCTGAAACGCTAGGAGCATGAAGATATAAAGAGAAATCATCAGGCAGAACACCCTTTGAAAAAATATCAGTCAACAAATCCTGATAACGTGGCCCAAATAAAATATTATGATGGGCCAGATGTGAATACTTTTTATTAGTTCCAAAATAGAGAACAAAAAGGCTCATGCTAAAATGTTTCTGCGCTAAAGAAAGTGCCCTCGGTCGAGCGAGAGGTTCTTCTTGCAGAAGATCTTTATATGTATGAACAATGTCTCCGTTACTAACAACAGCATCACATTCCCAGTGATCACCATTCACGGTTACAATTCCGCAAATTTCACCATCGAATGTTTCGATTCTTTTTATTTCAGATTCATAATGAATTTTCCCACCCAAATCCTCAAAGTACTTCACAAGAGCAGCGACTAAGGCCCCTGTTCCTCCTTTGGGAAAAAAGACTCCCCAATTTCTTTCAAGAAAGTGAATCAGAGTATAGATCGAAGAAGTCTCAAAGGGATTTCCACCAACGAGCAGCGAATGGAAGCTAAAGGCCTGTTTTAAATGATCATCTTTAATAAAACGAGATATAGTTGAATAAACACTTCGATAAGCTCCTAAACGCAGAAGCTGAGGTGACACCTTAACCATACTCCATAAATGAAGAAATGGAGTAGATGCCAACTTCGTATAGCCTTCTTCAAATACTTCTCGAGAATATTCGAGAAATTTTTTATATCCTTCTACATCTTGAGGAGATTTTTCGCCAATCTGCTCAAATAGTTGATCAGAGTCGTTACTATAATCAAATTGAAAACCATCTTCCCAGAAAAGTCGGTAAAAAGGAGTCACTGGCATTAGTTCAATATAATCACTCATCTTTCGCCCCGTTAACTCGAAGAGTTCTTCCAGACAATGAGGAGCGGTGATCACCGTCGGGCCGGCATCAAAAGTAAAACCTTTATCTTTGTAAACATAGGCCCTACCTCCAGGAAGATCTCTTTTTTCAAAGATCTCAACTTGAAAACCACTCGCCTGCAGTCTTATCGCTGCTGAAAGTCCACCAAAGCCGCTTCCTATGACAGCTATTTTTTTAGATGTAAGCATGTAATACCTTTTTTAGAATTTGTTTCAAGAGATCGACTCCTTCAAGCTGAAATGTTCCTGGGAAAGGTTCTTGAAGAGAGATATCGATATTTTGATGAAGGCTTCTGGCCATTGCAAAAGCTTCTGCCCAAATATTGGTTTCAATGAGGAAATTTTCTAATTTTTGCTGATCCGGCAGTTCTCTAATGGCCATTTGAAAACATACATAATCATCTTCAGTTCTAAACCTTGCCACATACATCATCGGCCATGTAGGACGACCAAGTCTTAAATCTTCCAGCGACTTCGGAGAATTACTATCTAAATTGAGGTTCCCCAAATCATCAAATCGCTGAAGAGAAGCTCCCAATTTAAGGCCAAGATCTGAAAGTCGTTCAAGATTAGCATATGGATCGGCCAGCAAAGCACCTAGCTTTAAAGCAAGAGCGAAAATAACTCCGCTTTTCAAATCATGACTTTTTATACCTAATGAATAGATCTCTTCTCGAGAAACTTCGTGAGTTGAAACCATCAGATCAATGGCCTGTCCTTGATGTGCCAAAGACATCATCTCAAGAGTCAGTTCATACATTTTTATCTTTTGAAATTCATCAAGTGATAACTGATTTAATTTTTTTAACGCCTCAAAATACATCCAATTGGCAGCATTCAGCGCACAAGGCACACCATAGAGGCGATGGAGACAATCATTTCCTCTTCTCTGGATTGAATCATCCTGAATGTCGTCTACAATTAAAGACCCATCATGGATCCATTCCAACATAGAGCTAAGTATACTGAGATCTTCTTTGACTTGAGGATCTGGCTTCTGGGAAGCATAAAGCATATACCCAATCCCAACTAGTTCACTTCTTAAGTCTTTTTTAGGGCGGGATAAAAATTCTTCCACAGGACCTATAAGGAACTTTGTAATAAAAGGATCAATATTTGTAGGTACAACCGACATGCATACCCTCTTTTAAAAAGTGACTGATCATATACTTAGAACTCTAGTTAAATCCTGTAATTTAACCTTAAGTTCTTCTACCTGATTTTCATGATTTCTACTTTTAAGATGAAAACCCTCTTTTGTATAGAATTTTCTATACAAAAAGATTATCATATCTTTACGCAGTTAGAGATGGAGCCTGATTTGCACATCTTAAACCTGGACATCTAACCCAAGGGGTCACTATGAAAATTCTTATAACAGGCGCCACTGGCATGATAGGCAAGGAATTAGGAAAGAAACTAAATGCACAAGGCCATAAAATTATTGCCCTTACTCGAAATAAAGAAAAAGGACTTGCGACTCTTCCCTTTCCGGCCGAATGTATTCTTTATGAAGATAACAAGATTCCTGATGAGGCTTTTGACGGAGTAGAAATCATTTACAATCTGGCAGGAGAAAATATTGGAGAAGCCAGATGGACAGAAAAAAGAAAAAAAAGTCTTTATGATTCCCGTATCGATATCACAAAGGCCCTGGTTGAGGGCATTCTTAAGCAAAAGAAAGAAAAGAGGACGTTAAAGAAGTTTATATCTGTTTCAGCCATAGGAATCTATGGCGATCGCGGCAACGAAGTTCTTAGCGAAGAAAGTACTGTCTCTCGTGATTTTTTGGCCAAAATCTGTACCGATTGGGAAAAAGAATCTCAGAGATTATCAGCTGAAAATATACAAGTGATTAACCCTCGTCTGGGTATTGTCCTAAGTAACAAAGGTGGGGCACTTGATAAACTTCTTCCTTTATTTAAAATTGGGCTCGGAAGTGCTGTTGGTAGCGGTAAACAGTGGATGAGCTGGATTCACATTTCAGATTTAGTATCCTTGCTAATACATTTATCCCATTCCAGTATTACAGGTCCAGTAAATGCTGTATCTCCTAGTCCGGTAACAAACGATCATTTTTCTAAATCTTTAGCAGATAAATTCAGCAAAAAACTTTTTCCGAAAGTTCCGGCGATTGCTCTCAAATTAATGCTTGGAGAAATGTCGACTCTGGTTCTGGCCAGTCAAAGAGTTACTTCAAAGAAAATTGAGAATGACGGATTTCATTTTAAATTCAAGGAAATTGACCAGGCATTAAGTGACCTTACTCAACACCAAAAGAATGGTCAGGAAGAGTTTGTTGCCGAACAATGGATACCTAAGAAACCAGAAGAAGTTTTTCCTTTCTTTTGTGATGAGAATAATCTTGAAAAGATAACACCTGAATTCTTAAATTTTCATGTTGTTGGAAAATCAACTCAAGAGATTAAAGAATCGACTCATATTGATTATCGTCTCTCTCTTTATGGCATCCCTTTTCATTGGAAGACTAAAATTCTTAAATGGAATCCTCCTCATCAATTTGTAGATATTCAACTTAAAGGGCCTTACCAGTACTGGCATCACACTCACGAACTTATTCCTTTCTCAGATGGAACATTGTTACGAGATACAGTCCATTACAAACTTCCTTTGGGTTTTATTGGAAAAATCGCGGCCCATCAGAAAGTTAAGTCTGATGTAAATAAAATCTTTAATCATAGAAGAAATTTTATTTATAAGGAATTCCATGCTTAATATATGCTGGATGAGAAGAGATCTCAGGTTAAAAGATCACGCTGCTCTTTCTCACTCGCTTAATGATGGTCAAACAATTGTTGTCTTCGTTTTTGATACGGAAATTCTTAACCTCCTTACGAATAAGAATGATCAGAGGGTGAGCTTTATTTATGATTCACTTATTGAAGTAGAGAAAGAGCTTAGAAAATACGATTCAAGCCTCTATATCGCCTATGGCGATCCTGTTGTTGAAATTCCAAGGATTGCCGCTGAATTTGAAGTTCGAAATGTTTTTTGTAACCGCGATTACGAACCCTACGCCAAGAAACGAGATAAAGAAGTTGAGAAGAAATTACAAAAAGCAGGAATCAATTTTACTCAATTCAAAGATTCAGTTGTTTTTGAAAAGCAGGAAGTTCTAACCAAAACTCAAAGTACATTCAAAGTTTTTACGCCTTATAAGAACAGATGGCTCGAGATCTTTGAAAGAAGCGAAAAAGTTTTTGAACACTATCCAACGAAGCTGAAAAATCTTTACCCATGGAAAAATGCTCACTCTATTGAAAAATATGATTGGTATAAGATCATTGGCTTTATACCGACACCACCAACTCTTCCGGGCGGAAGAGACAATGCTCTTAAAAGATTGAAGACGTTTGACAAGGATATTAGTCAGTATCATCAATTAAGGGACTATCCTGCACAAAACGGAACATCTCTGCTTTCAGTTTATTTGCGTCATGGAAATATCTCGATCAGAGAAGCCGTCAAATTTGCTAAAGAAAGAAAAGATCAAGGACATAAAACCTGGTTAAATGAACTTGTTTGGAGAGATTTTTATCAAATGATTCTTGACGTCTATCCACGTATTGAACATTCAAGCTTCAAACCTCAGTATGATAAAATTAAATATCCAAGTGATCCTGATCTTTTCAGAAGCTGGTGCGAAGGAAAAACAGGTTTTCCACTAGTAGATGCAGCGATGAGGTGTTTAAACGAAACAGGATTAATGCATAACCGATTACGAATGCTTTGTGCATCTTTCCTATGTAAAACACTGCTTGTTGACTGGAGAAAAGGTGAGAAATATTTTGCAGAGAAACTATTGGATTATGATTTAGCAGCTAACAATGGCGGATGGCAATGGAGCTCAAGCAGCGGCTGTGATGCTCAACCTTATTTCCGGATTTTCAACCCTTATACTCAAAGTGAAAAGTTTGATCCAGATGGAGAATTCATTAAGCAATGGATACCGGAACTAAGAAACTCCGAAGGAAAAGAAATTCACCATCCTAATCCTTTATTATCCGCTGACTATCCGCTGCCAGTTGTTAACTATGAAACAAGCCGATTCAAATGTTTAAAAATATATGAGGTCGTTAAAAGTAAATAAAATCTAACCTGATGCTTTGATTTTTATCCACATAAAACTTGGCCTTATCAAAAGCGGGAGGGCCAAAAAAGACCTTTGGGTTTGATGAGAAAGCAAACCCTTCTTTGGGAATTCCTAGGAAGTTAGTATCGAGCTTTCCGTTCTTATTTTCATCATGAAAAACACTAAGAGCATAATCTCCATTTGCAAGTCCGCTCAAAAGAAGACCATGCTTCTTTCCTTCACTTGCCGAGATCTTCCCTGATCTTAAACTTTTATCGTCTTGATCAGGAAATCCCTTCTTGTCAGAGAAGAGCAAATAAAGAATCTCTCCTCTATCTGAGGAGAGATTATCAAATACAACTGTAATATCCGCAGCTTTTAAACTCAGTGGGGCCAGGAAAAATAAAATTAGCCATTTCATGTTTCTGACTCCTTATTCAATTAAAGACAGAACGAATTTGTACTTGCACCGCCATCCTGAATCGTTACTCGAAATTTGCAAAGATCGTATCCATTAGCAGATAGGATTTTTTTTGCCCTCTCGATACTCTCCTCACTTAAACTTGGAGTTCGAGAAAGAATCCATCCGTATTCAGTAGTGGGATCGCCTACCACTGCATAGGAATAATCTGGGGCTACATCAAGAATCCAGTAATTCCCTCCAAGAGAGAAGACCCAATTAAAAATTTTAACAAATGTGACTCGAAGTTTAGCATTCGTTTTCTTATCAACTACCCGTGCCCTGGCATTGGCCTTCTTAATAGAGCCATCCTTTGTCTCACAAGAATTAACAACCTTAATCAGACCCTTATCAGTTAATGAATACTGGGCCTTTACATTTTTAACACATTGTTTTTGAAAACTTTGTGGAATGGTGGCAATCTCAAACCACTCTCCTAAATACTGATCAAGATCAACGGATGATGCAGTCTGAACAGTTCTTTTAGCATACGCTTGCCCAGATATTGATAACAAGAACGCAATAAAGAGTACGACACTTTTCATACAGCTCCTTTGATAAATTCTTGGAAAGATTTTAATTAAACGACACCCCTTTGTATAGGCATTTCTATACACGATAAAACGGTAAGGATATGAGACATTTAATTAGAAATGATTTATAATAAACCTATGAAAGAAGAAGCTCATTTTTCTATTAGACAAGTTATCGACCTCACAGGAGTCTCGGAATTTACCATTCGCGGATGGGAAAACCGCTATCAGGCTATCACGCCTATGAGGACGGAGAAAGGTAGAAGGCTTTATACTAAAGATGACCTGTTAAAGATCCGTGCGTTAAAAGATCTGGTTGAGCGCGGCAATCAAATCAGCTCTATTGCCCATCTGGAGCTGTTTGAACTTCAAGAACTTCTTCTTGATGATCAGATGATTAACGCCAATGTTCCAAAGCATCCGGCGATTAATGCCATTATAAAAAACTCAGATAGTTTTGCATGGGACAAAGTTCAAAAAATATTTCGTGAACAGCGTAAAAAGAATAATCCCAAAGAAATTATCTTCAAATTCCTATTACCTTTGATCAAGGAAATTAATATTCTGGTGGCCAATAACCAGTTTAGTGTTGCAAGAGAACATATTCTTTCTGCCATGATTAAAGAAGAATTGTATTGTCTGAAAAATCACGGACTATCGAAGAAATCGAAATCTAAAATAGTTTTCGCAACACCTGAAGATGAGCTTCATGAGATGGGTATTCTCTTGAGTTCCACTTTGTCCACCTTATCTCAACTGACAGGCCTCTATATTGGACCCAATACCCCACGTCAGCAAATCATTGATGTGTGTATTAGATTTGAAGCCTCTCACTTAGTCATTTCTTCCACCAATCTTAATACTGAAAAATTCCTTCATTTTATTCATTTCCTAGATAAAAATTTACCTCGCAATATTACTCTTTGCATCGGTGGCCCAGTCGTTTCAAACTTGACCGTTAATCTTAAAAGATCTTTTCACCTCTTTGGTTCTATTGAAGAGATCAACTCGTTTTTTATTTCACTCGATTAAGCTTAGCTAACTCACTCAATTTTAATGGGGCCAGCAGACATGCTATAATGACCTTATGACAAGACTTAAGATTGATCCCAATGATTCAGGCGGGTACTCTCCTGGAAGCCATTACAGGACTACTGAAGCTGTGGTGGACATCAATAACGAAGAGAGTGTGAACAAGTGGTCCCACAATTTGGGAGTTACTCCTAAAGAATTAAAAGCTGCCGTCCAAGTTTATGGAGTCATCGTCAAAGATATTCGAAGAGGTATATTACTTGAAAAGAATAAAGCTTCTTGATTACTTACAAGGTGGAAAATCTCTCACCATTCTAACTACCGTTTGATTAGATCTTTGTCTTAAATCCTGCCAATAAGAATTCGCGCCTCTTCCGGCAATATTTCCATTACCTTTATAAGCTCCGGCAGCACCTTTTAGCTGTTCATTAAAAATTTCTAATGAACATTTAATATTTGGTACAGAACTTTTTACTTCTGGATGACCGCATGAGGTACCGGAATCACCATCTCTCCATCTGCGATCCTTAACTCTTTCATTCAACTGGAAATATCCTACGGCCGTTCCGTGAGTAGCATTCCCATTAACCTGCGCTTCTTTACAAGTAGACTCTTTAAAGGCCAGTGCCGCAAAAAACCAAACCCAAAAATATTCCTTCTCAGCTTTAGTCAGTCGTGACCATTTAGGGCAGGCGGCATTCATTCCACCTATATTATTATCAAAAAACTTGCTACCTTTGATAGTGGCCAGATGAGTGACAATGGCCTTGCCATGAGGTCCCATCTCTCCCGAAGCAGTAATAAATTTCGAGCAATCGGCCCCATCATCACTATACTTAGAGCTAAGGGCATGCCCTCTTTGAGTTTCATCACAATCCAGTTTAGGACCGCGTTTCATCAGTTCAAGGCCTTTATTAAAATCCATCGTTTCAGCTGCAGCGAACTGGATGAACGAGATAAAAATGAAAAATAGCTTCATCATTTTTTCTCCTTCTGGAAATGGCATTTCTTAGTCACACTTCCTTGAACGTTGGTATAGAAAAGCTTGTCACCCTCAAACCAAACGGTTTCAACGACTCTCTTCTCTAAGTGCTTAGCATCCTTAGAGCAGTTTTGAATGATAGAAGTGAAGATCATTTTACTCTTGCTGTCTTTAAGCTCATCGACTTGCTGACATTTTCCACCAGCAACTTGATCGATTGTTTTTTCTTTAATAATGGGAATTGAAATGACTGGCCCTAAGATAAAAGTTTCTTCCCCTTCATCTTTAAGAATCTGGGCGTGGCCTGATGAACATAGCTTTGAATCTCCCTCGATCAGGGCATAATCAGCTTCAGAGAGCTCGAAGCCCGCAGCTGAGAAAGAGACTATTAGTAACACCCATAAGTACTTCTTCATTATCTCTAAATCGGAATTTTGCCCAAAAAGTTGAGCTTAATTAACAGTTAATAATCCATTATCTTTTTTGATGCTATTTCGAATACTTAGGAAGGCAGGCAAAATCTGACCAATTTAAAGGGAAGCCCTTTCAACTTAAGATAATCAAAAGGTTATATCACATGCTTAAAATTACGACTGCGCTACTCTGTCTACTTGCCTCATTCTCTGCTTTCTCGCAAAAGAGCTGTCAGGAGTTGAATCAAGAAATTAAACTGACCCATCAGTTGATCAATAACATCAAAATTCCTGAAATTAAGTACATCGTTGATGAATACAACTGCTCGTTGGTCGAGCCGGTACTTCACTCTACTTACGAAGTCAGAGCTCATATGAACGAGCTCCTTTCTCTTTATGAAAATCTTTATTTTGATTGTGGTAAGGATGTCGATCTTATTTATCAAATGGAAGATATCAAAGCGAACATTGTGATGCTGACGACAATCACAAGCCTGATGAAAAACTTACACCAAGAATGCAGTCTCTGAGGTTAGACCTCATATAATCCGCCCACTCTGAACATAGTGTATACACTCATTGTGGGCGTTGAATTTTTCTTTGATTATCTACGACAAGTACCTTCGGCCCAAACTTTACCATCGGTATATTCTGCAAGGATTTGCTCTTCAGGAAGCACTGTCAGAGTTACCCCAGACTTAGTTTTGAAAACAAGCGGAACAGCTCCCTCTTCAACTTCCATATGGAAGGCAAGATTAACTTTCTCACTGTTTAAGTAATAAGTGTTCCAACGACAACTGAGACGAACTTCCATTTCAGGGAATTGGCATGTGAGCTTCTGAGGAGAATCAGAAATTCCATACACCTTACATTTGGCAAATGCACCAAATGAAGACAATAAGAACAAGCTAAGAATTAAAATTTTCATTGCTTCACTAATCCAATCAGACTCAAAAATTCTGCACGAAGTTTTGAATCTTCCTTAAATTTTCCATCAAGCGATGAAGTAATCATGCTGGCATTGGCTTTTTTTGCACTTCTGCATGAAAGACAGCCATGAGATCCTTCGATAACTACCATAACACCAGCAGGACGAAGCTCAGACTTAATTGATTCCATAATTCCTGAACACATTCTTTCTTGTAGTTGTGGTCTTTGAGCGTGGCAATCAACGATATGGGCTAATTTAGAAAGACCAACTACTTTCGATTCACTGCCGTGACTTGTATCCGGTAAATAACCGACATGGGCCTTACCAGTAAATGGGAAAAAGTGGTGTGAGCAGAGTGAAGTGTAATCAATATTTTTAAGAATGATTACTTCGTTATAATTCTCTGCCGGGAATGTTGTTGCAAAAATTTCTTTCTCATCAGTTCCCATTCCTGAACAAACTTCAATAAGAGCACGTGCCATACGATTAGGAGTGCCCACAAGATTTTTGTCATTGAGATCAAGATCAGGAAAGGCCATTTTTAAACCTTCCAATACTAGCTCGTAACCACGAGACATATGTTCTCTTGCTGAGTTAAGCTCAAGGGTGCGACTTTTTAATTTTGCTAATTCTGCTTCTAGATATGCTTCTGCATTTTCTGCTTTAGCAAGTTTACGTGCGAAGTCTTTATTGAATGTATTCTCATAGGCCATAACGAATCCTTTTAATGCGGGAAGACTACCTCAAAAGATCAAGTTTTTAAACGACTTTGAACCTTTTATCTAGTGTTTACCCCTTGATATCTTAGACAAACCTTAAAAATCAACCCGACAATTAAACTTTTGGCCAAGTTTTCGGCCAGAGGTGCTTGCATGCGCATCTCCTCCTTTGGCATAGTGAAATTTATTCATGATAACTTAAGGTTCAATCGGGGGAGTGAAATGCTTAGAGTGAAATTTCTTTGTTTTCTTTTAAGTTTTTTGCCAGTGGTCGCCAGCGCATTTGATGTCACGGTAAAACTTAAAGGCTTTAATCAAGAACAAGAGCAGAAAGTTTTTAAAGCGATTGAATTGATTAAACAAGTTGTTGTCTCAGAAAATTTCAAACAAGCAGTACTCTCTAAAAGTTTTAATAATGAGTTCACTTATAACGATAATGCCGGGCTTACCAATGCCGAGATTTATCAAAAAATAATGGAAGGAAAAGAACTCGTCGGCCGCAATATCACTCCCAATGGAGTTATGGATATTGAACTTGAGCTCTACCTTGATGAAGACTCTCAAACTATCGGTTATACCTATCCGCATATTTCTCATATCTACGTTAACCAAAAGTATCTTGACCGCTTTGAACCTCATCAAGTGGCCAATAATCTCTTTCATGAATGGTTACATAAAATTGGTTTCAATCACTCTGTCGAGAGAACTCCTGAACGCGAGCACTCTGTCCCCTATGCCTTGGGCTACATGATGAAAGACATGGCAAGGGGGGTTGCTGGCCTTTAGGTCGAACTCTTGAAACTTGTCCCCGATTACCAGAACGGACCACATTGAGCAGGATGCTCACAAGGACATGATGATTAGATTATTTGCCCTACTCACTCTCTTGAGTTGCTCACATTACCAACTCCAAGAAGCGCAATCTGAAAAAGAAATCCCTTATCGCTCTCTGGCCTCAGAATGGAAGGCCGATATTCACTATGAAGGATTCTCGGCCGATGACATAAAAAAAGTTCAAGGAGCAGTGAAAATTATAAAAAAGATTATTTCTTCTGATGAATTTAGAGAACTCGTCATCAACTACACCTTTTTAGATAAAAAACAATTTCACGAAAATAGTGGTTACTCTAATGAAGAAATCTATCAACTCATCCTGCTTGGTTCTGAAACCACAGGCAATCGCCTCGCTAACAACACCATGGATGTAGAACTAGAACTTTATGAAGATAGTAGCAAAACCATTGGCTATACCTATCCCCACACGACAAGAATCTGGATGAATCGAAAATACTTTCACAATTATACGAAGGCACAGGTTGCAGGAAATCTGATGCATGAATGGCTTCACAAATTAGGATTCACTCATGCTGTGAAGTGGAATAAGGATAGGGAACATTCCGTTCCCTATGCCATTGGTTACTTAATTGAAGATCTAGCAGTAAAACTAGAACTATAGTGGAGAGCCGCGAAATCCTCTTCTATAAGAGACGTTAAGATCGCCTAGTTGAAAACTTTTCTTCTCTACACCTGTTTTCTCAAAATTCTCAATATCAAGTGGCTGTAGGTAATAAGTCGGAGATGGAATCAAATAACAATCTTCGACTTCTTGGTGATTATTGTAATGAGAATACTTATAAACCACCGGACAGCTTCTCTTTGTACTGATGAATAAGTCAGTCCACTCTTTAACAGTAAGGGCCTTCTTACCATAAGATCTATCAAGAACTAGGAATTCTTCCTTTCCCATCTCATTAACAAAGAGGGTCGAGGGAGCAACATGGAACCACCACTTATAGCGATTCTCACGAATGTACTTGCGTGTGAAGAATAGGAAGTGCTTAGTAAGAAGTCTTCCGCTTCTCTTGTATTCTTCATGGGCCCAGATATAAGCACGGTGAAAACACTCTGCTCTTCTCTTCGTGTCAGTTCTCATTGTTGCAAACATTGAAGCCACTGTTGCTTCTCCGCGCACAACACTAGGTTTAAAATCTGGTGAAACAGTATAATTAGCGACTTCAGAAACATTCGTCGTTAAATTAAAATCCTCGGCAACGGCATTCCAAGAAACAACTTGATCATTTTGATCTAAATGAAACTCGATTTTCTTAGCATCCTGAGCACTGATTTTAATATCAGTAACTGTTTGCATATCATCTATGAAAACAACTTCACCTGAATCTAATTTGATAAAATGGTCACGCCCACTTGGATCAACTTCGATTGAATGAATAGTAGAAACTAACGTTTGTGCCTGAGCAGATACGGACAGCATTAAACAAAAAACAATTAACATCTTCATGATTTATACCCTCAAATTAGAACCCACTTTGATATAAAAAAAAGCTGATTCATGCACTTTGCATTGAGTTAAAAACAAGGCTTTAGAATCTCTTTAATGTTCTAAATCAAGATGAGTTCCTAGAATGATTACCCAAGGGAGCAGATCATGAACAATCTCATTATCTTACTCGTTTTATGTATAAGTTCCTGCAGTTATTTAGTTCCCAAGCAAGAGCAAGAAGACATCAGCAGCTATCGCTATGACGTTCCTATTGAGGCCAAAGAAGAGGAGAAAAAAGATGGAAAATAATATTCTTGAAATTTTAAAAGAAGAACATATCGAGATTCTCCAATTGCTAAACCGTATAGAAAGAACACAAGATTTGAGCACTAAAACTCAAGTCTTCGAAGAAATGAAACAAAAGATTTTCTCTCATATGGAGGCCGAGGAGCTAACTCTTTATGAGAATTTAAAAGAACAGCAAAATGAAAATGCTCTCAGTCTTGCTGAAGACGCTGAATTTGAACATCGTCAGATTAAAGACTCATTTGAAATGTTAGAAGGACTTGAATTTAACTCTGAAGAGTGGATCGAAATGTTTCAAGACATTAAATCCAGTATTATCGAGCACGTTGAATTTGAGGAAAGTACGCTCTTTGCAGAAGCAAAGGAGGACTTTTCAACCGGCCAACTCCTTCACTTCTCAAAGAACTATCTAGAAACCAAAGACAGAAGTCTTCATATCTAATTATTTTCTTCTTACAGATTTAATTAAAACTTCATCCATGGGAACGTTGGCATGTCCGGCCATGTTCCCTGTTTTTACTTTTTTCATTCTGTTAACAACATGCATGCCAGAAATGACTTTTCCAAAAACAGCATAACCCCAACCAGCTTCAGTCTTAGACTTGTGGTTAAGAAATTCATTGTCGGCAACATTAATAAAAAACTGGGCACTGGCCGAATGTGGATCGCTTGTTCTTGCCATGGCAATAGTAGCATTGTCATTCTTCAGACCATTGTCTGCTTCGTTCGTAATTGTTTTACCTTTATTGGCCTTCTCCTTCATGCCAGGAAGAAAGCCCCCACCTTGAACCATAAAATTATCAATAACACGATGGAAAATCGTTCCATCATAAAAACGTGCGTCAACATAGGTAAGAAAATTATTAACAGTGACTGGTGCTTTTTTGTCATCAAGTTCAATTTCGATTTTTCCAAAATTGGTGTCCATGACTACGATAGGCCCGGCCAATACAGAAAAAGATAGGAAAAAAGAGAGAAAGAAATATTTCATAATCACCTCGAGTTAAAATTTTTTAATATTCTAACCCGAGGCAGACTGAGTGAAAAGTTAATCAGTAGACTTTCTGAGCATTTGTAGCGCGAATAACCCCACAAGAAATGGGAATATAGCGATGTTTATTGCTATCAGCTCCACTAATCGAGCCAGGAAGCGCATATTGTGAATCCACACCATAAACTACCACTACTTTCCCTGCAGGATGGAATCGTGGATATAATTGCTCCAGTGCTCTGCTGCCCACTTTTGACCAATAAACATAGTTTCCAAAATCATTGGCGCGAGATTGCGCGAAATCATCCGTATTTTTGGATGAAAGATTTGAATCTAGTGGGAAAAGAATTTTACCAGCGGCCAGCTTTAATTCTTCTCCATCAATAATACCATCACTGTTTTTATCGGCCGCTTCATCTGGACAAGCTGACCCCTCATGCAATGCTTGAAAATGCTCAAGGTTACTTGGAGTATTAGTCATATTCAATTGCACAATATAATCACTGCCCTTTTGAGACCAGAGAGCAACTCCAATCGCATTTTCAGTAATGGTATTATTAAGGGGACGCATCTGCGCACGGTAAGAAGGACCGGTACTCTCGACCTCCTCTTGAGCGGAAGTATTTTGTTGAGAACTGCTTCCAGATTCCTTACCACAGGCCATCAATAAGGCCGCAATAGCTGCCAGACAAATTGGGGCCACACTACGACGAGAATTTTTTTTCATCATTTCCTCCATGGTCTGAAGGCTTCATGAGCAAACTACTCGCCAACTTTTAAACTCGGTTAAACAAAGGAAAAGACTTAACTTGTGGCATTTAACCTCAAATAGTCGGATACCATCCTGAGGCATTTTTGGCACACAAACTGCTCCTCAAGCTCATGTTAGAAAGCAATTTTACTTGAGAGGTTAATATGAAAATGCTTTTAACTTTTTTATTTTTGATAGCTATCGCACAAGCACAGGATTTATCAAACCCAGAGCTTGATTATTATCGTGAGGCGCCAATTAATGAGGATGAATACAACTCCCGCGAATTAGATGAAATTCAAAAACAGGAAGAAGAATCCCCATACTTTGAAGAATATGAGGAAGATGATTTCGTTGATGATGAACATGAATTACAAAAGCTAGAAGAAGAGTTTGCAGAGTAATTTAATAATCGAGACCATTAACAACTTCTTTTACTCCGGGCACAAATTCACATAGCCTTGTACAGAGTTGGGACATATCTTCGTTATCAACAAGACCTGTCAATATAACAACTCCATTAATACATTCTACTCTGATATCGTCTTGATCAATATCTTCATGGCTTCTTAGCAAAGAATAAATATTGTATCTAATTTCTTCATCACTGAGTGGATGAGTAAAATCGCCAATACTAAGTGCAGTCAATTCCTCATTCATATCAAAAGGTATGCTCTGTCTTAATGTATATTCAGATTCTCCAATATTTTCTGGTATCATCATCTTCCTTCCTCACCTAGCCCTAATTCTTGGCTTAGTACTCGATATGGGCCTTGATAAATATCATCTTGGTCAAAGCAACAAAGGTGATTAACAACGTTCTTCACACCTTCTATCCCTTTGATTAACTCCGTAAAATAAGACTTTTCTAAGTTAGTCTGGATTCTTCCAGAGATAAAGATATCCCCTTCAAAAACAGAGATGCTTAAATTATCCAAGTCGATATGATCCTTCAAAAGGTCTTGAACTTTTTTTCGTAACTTTTTTTGTTCTTCACTGATTCGTGAATTATGTAAGACGGCATAACGTCCCTTATCCCAATCACGCCAACCCTCCTCTACTGAATACTCAGGCCGTCCATGATAATGCTTGGCCATAGAGTATTCTCCACGGAAAGCATACTGATCTAATTCTCCATTGAGAATTTCATTACCTTGTGACGTTTGAAGATTGACTTCTCCTGTGTGGTAATAGCCATCAAGGCCATCATTTTTGAGTTTTTTCGAATTATCATTATTTTTAGATTCATCTGTCATAGAACCTCCCTCTTGCATTTAGTCAGCAAATGGGAGGCCAAGACTAAATATACTTGTCGATTAAATACAGGAACTGCTCACGATCAAATGGTTTTTGAATACAAAGTTCTCCTTCAATAATTCCCTCTCCCGTGACGAAGACGACGGGGATATCAGCAATTTCTTTAAAGAAGAATTGATCACGGCGAAACTCCAGACCACTTTTTACGGGCATCATCAAATCGACTAGAATTAAATCGGGTCGATCCTCACTCATCAATAATTGATTGAGTCCTATCTCCCCGTCTTTAGCTGTTGTGACTATATACCCGCTATCTACTAATAATTCAGATACCATAAGACGAAAATCCAGATCGTCATCAATGACCATGATCTTTTTTTTATGTGGTAGTTCTTCTTGGCGATCGAAAGATTCCGAATCATCGATCATTTGATTTTCAACATCTTGTTGCATCATACAGACCTCCAATCTGGGCCTATCATGCTAGCAGTTAGCTTTTTCGTACACTCAAAAAACACTTCACTCATGCTTATTAAAGGTTCGCTTCAGGTTGAGAAAGATTATGATTACCTTAAGATGACTATTCCTCTCAAGATGCTAAGAATTGGCCCGATCTTATTAGGAGGAGTTTTTGTCATGAAGAAGTTTCTAGTAATGCTTTTTATGTTTTTCCTAAGTCTGCAATCGGAAGCCCAGACAGTCACTTCCACCATCATTGATATTTCAAATGATGAGGATATCACTCGTGTCTATCTTAAAAATGGGACGATTCTTAAAATCAATCACAGCACCTACATGCTTGAGGTCGGAAAAAATTATCGCTTTGAATTTTCTCCAGAGAGCAGAATGATCACACTGGTAAGTGAAATCAAACACCCTACCCGCTTTGGTGATTCAACGATGGAAACGTTCAATTATCATGGTCTTTTTGAAACTTATTTCCCTACTGTTCTTACCGATGAGGCACAGGCCAATACGCTCTTCTCAACCCTTCAGTACAAACATAAAACTTCGGAATGCTTCAACCGAGCTCACACATGGTCTTATTCTCTCAGAAAGGACCATAATGTTTATACATCTAAGGTATGGATCTTTTTTACTCGCAAATATATTCGGAAGTTTGATTTCCCTTGGTGGTTTCATGTCGCACCTATAATGCATATTTCTGATAACGGTAAAGTAACAGAAAGAATTGCAGATAAAAAATATGCTACGAAAGTTTTACCAATGAAGAAGTGGACTGATATTTTCATGAGAAACAATATGGAGTGTCCACTTATTGAAACTTATTCAGATTACGCCGACTATCCCGAAACTGGTTGGTGCTACATCATGAAAACTAATATGTATTACTACCAGCCAATTGATCTTGAAAACCTGGAAAGAGATGGCACAGAAAAAAAAGCATGGAATTTTTTTGAACTTCAACAAGCATTCAAAGATGCATTGGATGTTGAGATCTAGGAGGTCATCATGAAATATATTTCTTTGCTGGTAACACTTTTTTTTATTTCTTGCGGAAACGGTGGAAATACTTCTTCATCGCCGACTGCTAAGAAAATTCAAAAAGAGGCTGATCCCATCAAAATTGAAAATGTTATTGATGGCCAGTATCTGGCAAAAATGCTTCCCATCAACTCTCATCTCAGCGGTAACATCTCAGGTTCGATGACAGTCTCAATCGATAAGAACGAGCTTGTCGGTGATGTTCTTTTTTTTGGAAACGAGCTGTCTACTGCCAACATTGCGCTGGAACAAACTATACATGCGGGAGAAAGATGTCCAAATCTCAATGATGATCAGAATGAAGACGGCATACTTGACGAGCAAGAAACAATCGCAGTGATAGGGCAGGTGCTTATCCCTTTGGATGGAGATCTTAATTCCCAATGGTTGGGTGCCAACAGCTATCCCCTCTCGGACTCTTTTGGCGGCTACTATTACAACCAAGTGGCTTCCTGGGATAAAACTCTGGATGATCTTTGGGATGAGGATATTAATGACCAAGATCAATTACTTAAAATCCCTGCTCGCACACTTCCTGAATTTGAAGGAAGAATTGCCATGATAAGAGGAATTTCTCCTAAAATTAATTTGCCAGAGACTACGAGTAAACTCAGTTCTAAAGAGATCCATTCAACGTTGCCTGTCTTATGTGGAATTTTTAGAAAAATTAAAAAGGCTCCAGGACGCAGAAATATTGAAACTTACCCGATGCCTGAACTTTCAGGGGAAAATCCTGAAGATAATACAGTTAACCCATCTTCTCCACCTCAAACAGGTGAACCTTCAGGGCCAATTACTAATTATGGTGATTAAAAAAGATGGGCAGTCTCCGAGTTGGGACTGCCCTTAAAACTATCTTGTTCTAAGCCATTCTTTGTTAATGGCCTGATCTAAAATAAACTGTGAAGCTTCTTCAGGACTGTCAGTGAATAGAATCAAATCGAGATCATCTCTATCAATTGTCCCCACTGGGAGCAATGTAGACTCAATCATGATTTTTAAAGGTCTCCAAAACTCTTCGCCAATTAAAACGATTGGAAATCCCTTCATTTTCTTAGTTTGAATCAGTGTGAGAATGTTGAACAATTCATCAAGAGTCCCAAATCCACCCGGTAAAACCACAAACCCATAGGAATACTTGGCAAGCATAAATTTTCTTACCATGAAGTACTTAAACTCAATCCATAGATCCAGATACTGGTTATGGCGCTGCTCCCGAGGCAAAACAATGTTGCAACCAATACTAAATCCATTCGCTCTTTTGGCCCCTCTATTAGAAGCCTCCATAATCCCTGGTCCTCCGCCAGTCATCACAGCAAAACCATCCATGGCCAGTCGATAACCAACTTCCTCGGCCGTTTGGTAATAAATATGATCCTCTTTAAAGCGGGCAGATCCAAAAACTGTTACACAAGGACCAATAAAATGAAGCTTTCTAAGTGCTCCCAGCATCTCAAAGAAAACGGTAAAGGCATGTAGGATTTCAGTGATTGGCGTTCGAGGGCCTTCAAGCATCTTTTTCTCAGATGTATCGCCCGATTTCTTACCCCAAAGTGATTTATTTTGTACTTTTTCCATACGGGCTATTCTACCTCAATATCCTGTTTCGCCAATTGCAAATTACTCCTTCATCAGTTACTTTCTTTATATGGAAAAGCACTGCTGCCACTCAACATTGACTGAAGACACCTGTCGAGACATCCTCAGTCAATACGGCATACATAAAACAAAGTCTAAGATTTCAATTCTCATGGAATTATCAAAATCCCATGAGCCTATGTCGGCCCAACAGCTTTTTGAAAAGCTTGAAAGTTGTGATCTCTCTACAGTTTTCAGAACCCTGACTCAATTCAAAGATAAAGGCATAGTAGGTGAAGTTAATCTCAATGAGGGTTTTCTTCGTTATGAGTTAACAGTAGATGTTAATCACCAAGCTCATGAAGATCATCACCATCATTATGTCATCTGCAGAAAATGTAAAAAAATTTCTCAGATTCAGGGATGTGATATTTCTATTTTTGAAAATGCCATCGCGAAATTAGGTTTTACAAGCATGGAACACAGACTTGAGTTCAGTGGTCTGTGTTCCAAATGTTCGAAAGAATCAAAATTGTAATTGAGCTCCGGCAATAAAATTTCTTCCAGGCATCGGAGCGAGACGGCTCAGCATCGAGACGTGATTTCTAGCTTCAACATCAAAGATGTTCTTAACCCTTGCAAAAAGATTTACTGCATAAGTCTCTTTCACAATGTTGTAGCTAAATCCGATATTCGTCATGGTATAAGCGGCTGTTCTCTTTTCAAATTCAGCGACTTTACTCTGACGAGTCACATGTTGAGCTTCTAAATCAAAGGCCCATTTATCCTGTTTATATTCAAGACCAATGAGCACTCTTGCGGGAGAAATACGGGCAAGATTTTGACCATTATCAGTATCTTTTCCACGTACATAATCAAATCGACCGATCATCGAAAGAATACCTGCGCCAATTTTTGTTAATTCCCTTCTTGAATCAAGATCAAGGCCATACACGACAGCTGCAACCTGGTTATAACTATACACTGGAAGATCATCGATTAATAAACCACTTGGAGCATTGTTAATATAATGATCAAAGAACTGAGAATAAATGGCAGAGTTCATTTCCCATTTATCTTTTTGTACTTTATAAGAGAGTTCTACGGCCTTAGCTTTTTCTTTCTTTAAAGATGAATCTCCCTGCTCAAAAACTCCTGTCGCTAAATGCTCTCCATTAGCATAGAGTTCCTGGAAATTCGGTGCTCTTTCAGTGTAGCTCAAAGACGCTGACAGAGAGCTTTTTTCATCCAATTTGAAGTTATATCCCAAAGATCCGCTTAAACCCACAAAGTTGCGATTATCTTTATCACCAAAATTTTGACTGGCCTCTTTCTCGATAGCAGTTGTTTCAACCCTTGCTCCAAAACTCAAGGCATCCTTACTTTCCAGCTGGTATTTATGAAAAGAAAAAAGTGCCAATTTCTGATTATCAGTCACCGGCACAAAGGCTTCATCTCCACGGGCACGAAATTTAAAAATCTGCGTTTGGATACCGACAACACCTTCAGTCTTGCCAGACTTTGTGACCATCTCCAATCGAGATTCATTTCCTTTATTACTGAAGACACTTCCCTGGTGGTCTCCATGATGATCATGATCGTGATCATCATCATGATCATGCTGATCCTCTCCATGATGTCCGTGATCCCCAACTTCTCTATGTCGGTAGTCGGACTGAGCTGTTCTCACTTTAAACTTCTGAATCCAAGAGATGTCTGGACGGTACTCTCCATGAAGTTCAAATCTGTTTTGAGTCATATCAATCAGCATATCAGGCGCAGCGACCGTGCCATAGGTTGATTGAAAATGGTTAAATGAAGCCCCTAAATATCCTTTATCAAAGATGCGTGAAATACCAACTGCAACGTTATCCTGTAAGTTTCTAGAATTGAGAAGGTCACCCTTTTGGTTAAGTGCACCTGCTCTTACATGATTAGGCAGCCTGTAATCATTTTGATTTTTAGTTGAACCATCGACATGAAACATCCATTTATTTTTACCGTAATTCAGATGCAATGCTGACTGCAAGCTGTTAGTTGCACTATCACCCTGAACAAGAGACTGAGAGAAAAAGCCTTCTTCATATTCTGAGTGGATTCTATTGGTCACAAGGTTAATCACTCCTCCTACGGCACTTGACCCGTAAAGAAGTGACATGGGCCCACGAACAACTTCAATCTGCTCAATTGTAAGAGTATCTACAGGAATAGCATGATCTAAACTCTGTGTAGAGGCATCAAGAGTCCCCAACGAGTTTTGTAAAATCCTAATTCGATCTCCATCAAGTCCTCGAATCATAGGCCTTCCTGCTCCTGGACCAAAAGAGGAACTTTGAATCCCGGCTTCCGTTTGCAGAGTATCTCCTATACTCGTCTCTCTTCTTTTTTGAAGTTCTCTGCCCCTCAAAGTTGTCACACTTGGAACGAAGTCTACTAATGTCTGATCTTCACTATGATCAAAGACTTCAATAGGGGCCAAAGAATCATCGATGTGGGCAAAGGCCACTGAAGGAAGCAGAAAGGAGAAGATCATTTTTTTCATAGGTTGCCTTTAAATAATGCAAATCATTTGCATTATTTTGTAAGGCTTATCGAAAAATTTGTCAATTCAATTAGTTACATGACGCAAATGGCTATGATATAAATAGTTATATGGAAATTTTAAAAATTATTGGTTTTATAGTCGTTGGTCTTGTTGTCCTTACTTATGGCGCGGATGTCTTTGTAGATGGTGCATCTAAAATTGCTGCTCGTTTCAAAATTTCTCCAGTTGCTATTGGTCTAACTATCGTTGCTTTTGGAACATCTGCTCCAGAATTGGCCGTGAACATCATCTCAGTGATGAACGGAAATCCTGACATTGCTCTAGGTAACGTAGTCGGATCAAACTTTTTTAACATCGCTCTGATTCTTGGGGTGTGCGCAGTCATTATGCCGCTCACATTTTCAAAACAGCTCATTAGACTTGATCTTCCGCTTATGAACTTTGCGGCCATCATGCTCTGGGTATTTGGCAGAGATTTTAACATCGGTCTGATTGAATCTGCTATCTTCACTGCTCTCATCATTGCCTACACGATAATGCAATTTAAAATTTCTGCTGCTAACCCACAAGAAATGGAAGTAGAACTTGAAGTCACAGGTAGTGCAGCCCTTGATATTGGTAAATTTATTTTTGGACTCATCATGCTTGTTGCCGGTGCTAAGCTCTTTGTTGAAGGGGCGATTGATGGAGCAAGACTTCTAGGAATGAGTGAAGCAGTTATTGGTCTCACAATTGTTGCAGCTGGTACCTCACTACCTGAAGTTGCCACTTCTGTTGTCGCTACTATTAAAGGTCAAAGAGATATCGCCATCGGTAACGTTGTCGGTTCAAATATGTTTAATGTTTTTGCCGTTCTTGGTTTTTCAGGTTTGCTTGCAAAAAATGGGCTACCTATCAATCAACAAATTCAATCGGTAGATATTCCCGTCATGATTGGTATAAGCCTTCTGACTTTGATTTTTGCATTCACAACTCAAAAGCTGAATCGTCCCATGGGTGTGTTATTCCTATTGATCTATGCCGGCTACACTTATTACCTCATTAACCATTAAAATGCTTTCCATGATGGCCTTATTTTAGGCTATCATGGAATACATGAAACAGTGGCCATACCTTCAAGATAACAACATTATTTCTCTTATTGCTCCAGCATCTTCGGCGCCTCAGGATACATTCCTTAAATGTCTGGAATTTGCTTCTCAAGAGTTAAATCCATCCTTCCATAAAAACTTCAACAAACCAGATCTTTACTTCGCTCAGAAAAAAGATTTTCAAGTTAAAGATATTATCTCTACTTTGAGTGATGAGAGTCCCGTGATGTGGAGTCTGCGTGGCGGCTACGGTAGCATGAGACTTATTCCAGAATTGATGCAGATTAAGAAACCTAAAATTCCTAAATGCTTTATTGGTTTTAGTGATAATACTGCCCTCCACCTTTTCTTAAACCAAAAATGGAACTGGCCAACTCTTCATGGAATCAACTTTTCTGGAATTTTAGGTCATCAGAAAGAATACCAAGAGCTGCTTAAAATTCTTCGTGGAGAATTGAAAGAAAAAACTTTTAAATTAAAGGCCCTCAACAATTCGGCCAAAAAAGAAAACACTCTTTCTGGAGTAATCACAGGAGGAAATTTCCGAATTGTGCAAAGCTCACTGGGTACTCCTTGGGAAATCAAAACAAAAGGTAAAATTCTTTTTCTAGAAGATGTTGGTGAGCGTGCTTACAGCATTGATCGCATGTTTGAGCAGCTTATTCAGGCGAAGGTCATCAACAATGATACAAAGGCCATTGTTCTCGGAAATTTTGTTGAAGGGTTAGAAAAAGACGGACGTGACCTTACTCCTCTTACTATCAAGCGTTGGGCCCAAGAATTAAAAGTTCCGATGTACGAAGGTCTTCCTTGCGGACATGGTTCTCCCAACTTTACACTGCCTTTCAATACTCCAACGGTTATTGAATCCGGTAGACTTACTACTCAGTTTAATAAATAGGGTCAAAATCTTTAGGAGAATTAGAGTTATCTAATGATCTCAATCCCCTTCAAATGCACCTAGGTAATAAACCGAAGGAGTGCATATGAAAAAACTTATCAGTCTTCTAAGTCTTATCATGGTTTTCTCTATTTCAGTGGCATGTAATAAAAAAGAGCCACAAGAAGAAGAGGTAAGAGAAATGCGTGTGGAAGAAAGAATTGAAGAAGTACCAGCAGGTCAGCATCAGGAAGACCAACGTATGGAAGATCGTTACCAAGAAAATTACGATCAGATGAATGAAGATGTGAAATCTACAGATGAAAAAGTAGACGAATCTCTTAAGCAAGCAAACTAGCAACTCCAGCAGTATTTTAAGGTCAGAAAACTGGCCTTAAAATACTGCTTCAAAGTCATGTCATCATCACCTATAATTGACCCATGAAAAAGACTATCGCTTTAATTGCTCATGATAACTTAAAAGACACTATGGTTGATTGGGTTCTGGCCAACAAACATATCATTGAAAAATTTAATCTCTGGGCAACAGGAACAACTGGAAAACGAATTAATGAAGCTTCTGGACTTCCAGTACATTGTTTAAAGTCAGGTCCTCTGGGCGGGGATCAGCAGATTGGAGCAGGTATTGCAGAAGGAAAAGTTGATGCTGTTATTTTCTTCTGGGATCCTCTCGCTCCCCATCCTCATGATGTTGATGTAAAAGCATTGCTGAGAATTGCAGTTGTTTATGACATTCCTATGGCATGTAATAAGGCAAGTGCTGAACTCATGATTCAAAGTTTCAAATAACGGCACAACTTCTGCAAATAACCCTCCCGCTAACCAATGGAGGGTTATATGAAACTTATTGCGTGTCTATTATTCCTCACGACCCTGAGTGCCTTCGGCAATAATCCCAACACTGCTGATCAATCTGACGCTTTTAACAGTGCCTTGTTCGGCAAAGAAAAATTAAATCCTCAGCAGAAAGTGCAAAGAGAAGAAGCCCCAAGCTGGATCACACCAACCACTCCACAAAAACAAGAAATGGAAGAAGCGCCAGTTGAGCGTGTCAATAAATGGCAAGAACAAAGCCGCAAGGCCCAGGAAGGAGAAACGCCATGAAACTCTTTCTCTTATTTTTCGTTCTAAGCTTTTCTGCTTTTGCTAATGAGCCAACCCAAGAATGGGAAGGACTTGATTTAGAAGAAAGCAATCTTCAAGAGATAAAAGAAAAACAGAAGCAAGAGTATGAGGATCGAGAAGGTGACCTGCAAATTCAGGCCGAGGAAGAAGAGATTATTCCTATTGAGTCTGAAGATTCTAGAAATTTACATTTCGGAACAGAAGAAGAGGAAGATTAACTTCCTCTTCTTCTCTTATGTGTCATACAAATATTTGCGTGAAAAAAAATTCATCGGATATTGAAGTGGAACTCCATTATTCACTTTCCTTAAATCCTTAGAAGCAAAGTACAAGAAGAAAGGAAAAAGTGTCCAAAACCCCAAAACAAATATTGCCAAAAAGACTTCGAAAATAGCCATTTAGACCTCCTCTACTCCTGTCTATTCTATGACAATTTTCTCTTCACTTCAGCCTCTTTAAACTGAACATTCCCGCTCTTAAAGAAGGGCTAACTACTTAAAGAATCATTCAAGAAATCATCTGAGATTCAATTTCTGCATAACTTGCATTTTAATCGCAAATCGAAATTTAGATAAAAAATCTTGATCACACATTTAGATGACAACAGTATTGCGACAGTTCTAATTCTTATCTGTTTCAGGACTTATTCGCTTTTGATTAACTGGAAAAAAGTTCAACAGGTGAATAAAGAATGACTGGTAGACTTTTGTTTTCTTTGATAGCTTGCTCAAAATTCAAGGGCTTACCTGGATCTTTTGAATCTCAATATTGCATTAAGGTTGGAATCATTTTTGCTTGAGTACTTGTCATTAAATACTGGGCAATAACTGTATAAATTTTTGACACCTATAAAATTTATACTAATCCAGCTTTCTGTACATGTTGGGGTTAGAATCGGCCACCCTAACTATAAAAGAGGAGACACTGTGAAAAAAATTAATCCTTCGCTCATGGCATTATGCGCTCTCGGAGTTCTGTCAACGGCATGTGTGGAGAAGTCTTCACCTCAAAAACTCAATAAAGTCTCTCTTGATTCAGCGACAGCAGAAGCAGTTATCGGAGATGATAAAGTTGATTTTAAAGTGATTAACAAGAATGCACTTTCTCAGAAGTCTCTTGCTAGCAAAATCCTAAAACCTACTAGTCAAAAAGCCCTTGATACTCTTGCGAAACTTCCTCAAGGTGGAAAAAACCCTGAGTCTATCGCAAAAACGGCGGCAGTACAGAGCGAAACTCTTCTTGTCGGTTTCCCTATCGGTCTCGTTGGTGAACAAAACATCTTCGGTGGAGTTCTTACTGATGTTACTGATACAAACAGTGAAGATCTTGGAGCTCTAAAACTTACAGATCTTACTCCTATTCACGTCAGAACAGTTGTAACAGGTATCTCTGAAGGCACTCCGATGCTTGCTCTTGTGGGTTGTGCGAGTGACTGTTCAGAATCAGCAGAACAAGGACCTCTTCTTGCTTTCCCAATCGTTGGAGTAGATCAAGAGAGCCAAAGCCTTATTCTAGATATGTCTGCTATCGGTCAAGAACTAGATCTTATCTCGATGATTGATCCTAAAGGTGAATACACAAAACTTCGTGCTATCAAATCAGCAACAGTTAACGTTGAATACTCTGTTTCAACTCTGGTATTTGATATTAAAACAGACATGGTTCCAGTTGATGGTTCAAGCACAAACGTGACTTCTTTCAACGTTCGCTGGTATATGAAACTTACTTCAGGCTTTAACTCTGCCTTTACAGTAAGACAGCCTACAAATGGTGTTGGTTTCTTTACAACTGAGCGTCGTGAATCACCGGTTATTCAAAGATTTGCTGCTGCTAATGATGGCTCATCTGTTCACTACCACATTAAAGGTGTTCCTGAGAGCTATAAGCAACTGTTTGCTGACTCAGTAGAAAACTGGAACAAAGAATTCAAAGAAATTATCGGCCGTGATCTTCTTACATACGAATTCGTTGATGTAGGAACTCCTTCTTATGATGAAGTTGTTGCCGGAGATATTCGCTTCAACGTTATCGAGTGGGAACTTAAGCATAAAGCTCCTTATGTTGGATTCGGTCCATCAATTGCTAACCAGTACACAGGAGAAATTTTCTCTGGAAACGTACTTGTACAAGGTGTAATGACTGAAGAAATGTATAAGCGTTGGTTTGCTGTATCAGATCAAGTTCGCGCTTATCAAGCTCAAGGCAAAATTGCCCAAGCACAAAAAATGCTAAAAGACTTCAATGCTGATATTCAGCAAAAACAAGCTGCTCTTTCAAAGAGAACATTCAAAATGAAACTTGGTAAAAACCTTGTGATGAATGTTAACTCTCAAAGACCAGAGCTACTGGATCAAATTCCAAGAGTGTTCGAACTTACTCCAGAAGGTATGGGCTATCAGGAATACGTGAACCGCTATATGCAAGATACTCTTGAGCATGAAATTGGTCACAACCTTGGTCTTCGTCACAACTTCAAAGGTACTGTAGGTGCTGTTGGTGGTGATGTTCGTGGTACAGCTTCTCGCTCTATCATGGAGTACTTACCAAACCTTCACGTGATCAACAGTGGTATCGGTGACTACGACAGAATGGCGCTTGCTTTCGGATATAGAGGTATTAAGCCAACTGAGACAAACTGGTTCTGTACTGATGAGCACCAAGTTCGCGATGGAATTGATCTTAGAGGTATCAACCCTGAGTGTAACCAGAACGATGCTACTAACGATCCATTTGGTTACTTCAAAGAGCGTCTTGATATTGCTATCGCTCACTTGGTAAACCCTGGTTCGGCTAAAGCTCCACTATATGAAGCTAAAGAACTTAAAGGGCAAATTGATAACGTAGTACTTGGTCTTACTTCATACGCTCTAGGAGCAAGTAGTACTGGAGATCAGTGGGTAGCTTTCTTTGATAAAGCAGGCCGTCCAGCTGATAAATCGCAAGTTCCAGCATACGTGGTTGATACAATGAGAGAAGCTCTTTGTAATGATACTGTAACTCAAGCAATTGCAATGAAGTCTGGAGAAGCAAAAGCGAAAGCAGAGAATAATATTAAAACTGCTTCAGCAATTATCCAGGTGAAAGCATACCAACTTGGCTTTAACGTACTCGGTCAAGTTGCTTGTCAACAATCGCTTCCACTTGAGTAAAAACCCTCAAAATATTCTAAAAATATGAAGAAGGCCCTCATTTTGAGGGCCTTTTTTATTCTGCAGAAATTGGCCTGACTTGACTCTGAAAAACCATTAATATTTGGTCATGACAAAATATAATTCAAAATTTATCCAAGAAATGCCTAAGACCGACCTTCATCTTCACTTAGATGGGTCATTAAGAATCCCCTCACTCATTGAAATGGCCCGTGCTGGCAACATTAAAATGCCTTCGTATACCGAAGAAGGACTAAAAGAGACTGTTTTTAAATCTCATTACGCCAATCTAGGTGAGTATCTTCATGGTTTCCAATATACTTGTGCTGCTCTTCGCGATTTAGAGAATATTGAAAGAGCTTCCTACGAACTTGCTTGGGATAACATTAATGAAAATGTTTATTACATCGAAGTGCGTTTCGCTCCACAACTGATGATGGATGTTGAAAAAGGTCTAACCTTTGAAGCAGTCATGATTGCCTCAAACAAAGGTTTTGAGAAGGCCAAAAAAGAATTTAACAACTCGGCTGAAGTAAAGTCTGGTGCTCGTCCTGAGTTCCACTACGGAATCATCAGCTGTGCCATGAGAAAGTTTGGTCCAAAAGGATATTCTCCTTATTACACAAACTTCTACAAAGCGATGGAATACTCTAAAGAGATGGATGTTCTTCGTGCAGGCGCCATGCAGATGGTAAGAGCTGCTGTTAAAGTTCGTGATGAGTTAGCAATCCCTATCGTTTCAATTGACCTTGCTGGCCAGGAAGATGGTTATCCACCTGGTAAGTTCAAAGATATCTATGCTTACGCTCACCAACACTTTATGCATAAAACAGTTCATGCTGGTGAAGCATATGGTGCAGAAAGTATTTTTCAAGCAATCACTGAGTGCTACGCAGATCGTATCGGCCATGGTTATTATCTTTTTAACGAAGATAAGATCATGGATGAGACTGTGAAAGATAAGAAGAAGTACTTAGAGAGCCTTATCTCATTTGTAGCAGATAAGCGTACAACGATTGAAGTTTGTCTCACATCAAACCTTCAGACCAATCCTTCAATTCAAAATATTAAAGATCATAACTTTAAGCACATGCTTGCCAACAGAATGTCTTTAACGATTTGTACGGATAACCGTCTTGTATCGGACACTACTGTGACAAAAGAATTTCAGTTGGCCGTTGATAATTTCACAATTGCACCAAAGCATTTAAAAGATCTTGTCGCTTATGGTTTCAAGAAATCATTCTTCTTTGGCAACTACATTGATAAGCGCAACTGGGCCAAGTCAATGATGAAACACTTTGATCAAGTAGCAAGTAAAAATGGAATTGAAATAGTTTAATAATAAAAAAAGCCTCATCATTGATGAGGCTTTTTTTTTGTTAGTAACGTCTGATTGGTTTATAAATAAATCGTAAGTTGGCCAAAGGAATTGGAGCGTTCTTGAAGTTCTTTGCCTTCTTATAGTTCCAGATAAAATCTGGTCTTGTTTCAGAAACCCACTCTCCACCGATAATACGGTCAGCAGAATCAATCTCTAAAATATACTCATACTTTTTAGTAACATACTCTTGTGATGGAGTCAGAGTTACAGGCTGCTTTGAAACAAAGTTCGTATAGCCAAGTTCACGAGCACGGGCACTTGGATAAAGCAGCTCTTCTGAATACACAAAATCGGTTTTAAGACGTACTCGACGGGCAATCCCCTGTGCACGATGAGACTCAGTTACTGGCTCTTCTCCTACGATTTTAGAATCGTAACGAACAATCGGCTGATTCCAGACATCATTGAAACGATCTACATCTGCCACAAAACCTTTTCCAAGAAGACCTAACATATTACCCATAATAACGTGAGTTGCTCCGGCATTGGCATCACGGCATTCTGGAGAATTAGCTGCTTCACTATTAGGTGGAAATGGATGCGTATCACCATTAAGCTCCTGACCTTGAACCTTTCCATTAACTGCACATCTTCTTCCTACAAAACCAAATGGCTCGCCTTTGTAGTTATAAGCTTCATGCATGGAAAGCAGGGCCTTCACATCACTGGAACCAAAAGGAACACGAATTCCTTCCTTATTGACGATTGTCACAGGTGCTGGCTCAGCATACTGAGTAGCGGCCTGTGCCCAGCCGTGACAAATTCCTTCCCACCACAAATCACGGGGACTGTAGAGGGAGAGAGTTCTTCTTGTAAGAGTGTAATTATAATCACCGCTAGCGATGTCATAAAGTTCTGCAGGAGATAGTCTTCCAATCTGTTCAGCGCTCATTGTTTTTAATTCGCTGAGAGGATGAAGTTTATATTTAAAAGGTTGAGGATCAGGATGATTCCAACGATAAGCAATTCCACCTTTATTAGAAGGCCAGAAAGCTTCTGCCCAACCCATTCGATCATCGGCGGTTCTTCCGCTTAAAGGAAGATCTGAGAAGGTCATCACCAGATTCGTTCCCATTAGTCTTCTAAAATTTCCCGGATGATTTGGGCCATCCCAAATTTCAGCAATTGATAATGTTGGAGGAATCGCTAGAGTCAGGGCCAAGAGGAATTTTTTCATATCGCTCTCCATTTTTAGAGTTAACGGAGGCGATACTACTCACCAGATGCGTGCTTCCTCAACTACTTCAGTATTAATTTACATTGGAGAATCAAGTCGTTGAATGGCACGATCGGCCGGCATTGGTGGTCTAATGAAGGGCACGGGCCTTTTTCTCAAATGAGGCACTCACCTCTGCTCCTAAAAGTACAATGTAGCTAGTGATATAAAACCAAAACATTAAAACAATCACCGCACTCAAGGTTCCATAGGCCTTAAAATTTCCGAAGCTCGAAACATAGAAAGTGAAAAGCAGTGAGGTGATCGCCCAAAGAATACAGGCAAGACTTGAAGCTGAAAAAATACTTCCCCAGTCACGCCATCGTCTGGAAGCACCAAAGCCATAACAGATGGCAAGAAAAGTTGTGAAGGTAAGAAGTAACAACGCCCAACTTACCCAAGGAAGAAATTCGTGAACAATCTCGGGAAGTGGAAGAAGCTTTAATACACTAGGAAGAATGATAATAACTGCAACACTCAAGACACTCATTACAATCCCGCTGACAGTAATAAATAGTGCCATGAGATTGAGCTCAATTAGCCCTCTCTCTTCTTTGCGAGAGTAAATCATATTCAGTGCTTCCATCAAGGCCTTAGTGCCTTTAGAAGCTCCCCAGAACGTTAAGAGTAGTGAAACTAGGGCCCCAACTTGCAGCTGTCCAGTTTGTGAGAGGAATTGATTGATCTGCTCGTGAATGATTCCTTGAACCTCTGTGGGAAGCTGGCCAGCAAAAGAACTGATTTGCTGGGAGATCTTTATGGGATTACTAAACAATGCGAATAGCAAAAGGATTGAGCTTAGTGCTGGAACAAAGGCAAATAGTAGGTAGTAAGACATCCCGGCCGCAACAATTGATAAGTGATCCTTCAGAATATTATCTTTTGTTGTAACTAGCGTTTGCCAGAATGAATCGTATCTATTTAAGGCCATAGTTCTCATTATCCCCTCCCTTGCAAATCAACTCATACATTGCAAAAGAGAGTCCAAAAAAAAGGCCTTGAGATAAACTCAAGGCCCCGAGTATTAAAACTTTTTTACTGGATTATTTTCCAAAAGAAATTTGGATTTGTGAAATACCAACTAGGCCAATAACACGAACATAGTTACCTTTAACGTGAAGAGAAGTTACAATTTTGTCGGCCTGAACTAATCTGTACTTGCCAGCAACCTTTTTCACTTCGAAATTCAAACGTCTTCTTGTACCAGTAGCACCATTAACAAGATAGCTGATGATCACTTCGCCGCCGCTTCTAGTGAATCCTGCGCCCATTTGAAGCTTCATCACATCGTGACCATTTCTTTCATCAAGGATAACACCACCATTGGATACTTCAGAAAATGTCCAATCGCGCTCTTTTACGACTTTACCTACAGCATTTCTTGTCACGTAACTCATCGAATCGATTTTGCCGTTTTGATCTTCATGAAGATAGAAAGCAACAACTTCCTTATCCATGTCATTAGTAATCTTAGCGAGCTCGATTTTCGTTGTTGCGAAAGCAGAGAAAGAAAGAAGGGAAGACATTAGAATAGCAAATTTAAACATTGAATCTCCTCATCAAGATTTTTGGTGAGCAAGATTCTGGCATACTTGAGTCTTATGAGCAAATATGCAATGCAGAATTAAAAATGAAAAAGTCTTACTTCTATAAGGTTGAGAGGGGGAAAACCCAACAAAAAAATAGTTATTGGTTAGATTTAGTCCTTCACACCTCTCCCAACCTACGAACTATTTAAGTGATTTAAGAGAGGAGTGAAAAGTTAAGGGTTTCAAAATTTTGGGGGAGTCAAAAAGACTCCGACTCCACCAAATTTAGTTAATTTTTAGAATCCTGACGATCAAGCTCACGATCCATTTCGTCGAGGTGGTAATCTTGGCACTTTGGTTCAAGCTCTGAAACTTTGCGATTAACACAAGTCAAAAAACTCTTATCAGTGGGATCACCGCAACCGAGATTTCTAATCTGGGCCGAACAGTATTGGTCATCTTCAAAATTTCCATGAATCTCAAGCGCTCCTTGCTGAGCAAAGGCAGTGAAGCTCAATGAAAGTGAAAAAAGTAAAAAAATCTTTTTCATAAATATCCTTTTAGAGTTTAGCGCCCTGACTTGAAATCATATAACCGATGGCGTACGGAACTGAATAATCTCTGCTCGTCGAGTATGATGAGGCATGCCCATATCCCAACTTGTGAAGCCATTCATGAAACAAGTTCCCGGCCACCTTTGACGGCGTATAAGTATTAAAATACTTGGTATTTACCCAAATTCTTTTTGAATTAGCGTAAGTGTATCCAACCGTTGTGTTATTGGCGTAGTAGAGTTCAATTTCAACATCCATCGTATTATTTTTGGTGTTATTGAGTTTCTCATTACCATCAAGAATATTTTGATAAATAGTTGCGTTGGTCTTTCCTCCATTATCAACGTAAGTTACTTTCCCTCCGTACTTATGATTTTTCACAGAATCCATAAAAGTTTTTGAGGCCACCACTTTTTTTACAATCGCTACGGCCTGCTCATACTTAGTCTTTTGGGCCGCTGTAAAATTCACATAAGTGATATTCACTTTAAAGTTTTTAGCAGCTGTTGGTACGCCATCAGACGGTGTCGTTGTTCCTCCTCCGGTTGAACCACCTGTCGTTCCGCCATTTGAACCTCCGTCAGTCGTTCCACCATTTGAACCGCCATCTGTCGTTCCACCGTTTGAACCACCATCAGTAGTTCCACCATTTGAACCATCATCAGGATTTTCTCCTCCAATCCCTACATCTGTTGAATCATTGCCTTCATCTGTTCCTGGTTGTGTCCCCTCGCCATTACAAGCTACGAGAGAGAACAGGAGTGAAGTCATCAAGAAATACTTTACCACTGTCATTTGAAACCCTCCTTGGTCTTTCGCAGTGAGTTAATGCTGACACCAAGAAAAATGGTTCCCTAACAGGGAAATTTTTGCCCCTACGGATGGGTATAAATGCGTATTGGAATGATGTTTTTGTTGTTACAATAATCGACAATTTGTGGAGGAGATCGTGCCTAAAACTATCAAAGTAATTGTTCTTATTAATCTCGCTGTTTTTCTGGCATGGTTCTTTTCAATGAGTCACTTCACTCTATTGAAGTTTATGGTCGATAACTTTTTAGTGAGCTGGCAGGCATTACTTGAAGGCCGTTTTTGGGTACTTGTTACTTCTGTTTTTTCTCACAATTCTTTTTTTCATTTTCTCATCAACATGTACGTCTTGGTTGGATTTGGCTCAGTACTTCTAAGATTTATGAGACCAATCACTTTCATGAATTTTTATCTTACGGCAGGGATTGTCGGCTCTTTTGCCCATGCCTTTCTCTCACTGACCGTGATGAACGCACCAGAAATTCCGGCCCTCGGAGCTTCGGGCGCTATCGCTGGTATTATTCTTCTTTTCAGTCTGCTTTTTCCCAATGAAAAACTACTCCTGCTAGGACTGATTCCTGTAAGAGCAATCTGGGGAGCTGTCATTGTCGTAGGAGTTGATATCTGGGGACTCATTGCTCAAAGTAAGGGCGGCGGCTTTAACATTGGCCATGGTGCACACTTAGGTGGCGCTTTGATGGGCCTTGTCTGGTATGTTTATTATCGAATAAAAATTAAGAAATTGAACTATCCCTCTTAGAGAGAAAATCAAAAACGTTCTCCATCGTAATCTCACCTAACACTTGAGTAGGCTTCATTCTATCCACCACTTTGAGCGACATACTTTCCTCCGCCCTTCTCAATTTGACCAGAGCATAAGAGAGAGACTGATCAGGATAAACAATTTGAGCATACGGCAGTGGAGTTTCTAATTCAGAGAGAAGCGGCCTATAAACATCTTCAACGATAGTCTGATTTAACAAATCCTCATCTTCATGGCCTGGTAATTCATAGCCTTCAAACTTCGCTACTCGCTCATACATCGACAATGGAGTTAATTTTGATGAGAGAAAATAAGAGACAAGACTTGCCAGCATCAAAGGAAGAACAATTCGATAATCTCGGGTCATTTCAAAAACAAGAATGACCGAAGTAAAAGGGGTTCTGATTACCGAAGCAAAGAATGCTCCCATTCCCACTAAGCAATAAGCTCCAATTTGGACATGATCCAAGTTGAGAATATTAATGGAAACACTTCCGAAAAGTCCGCCAAGAGCTGCCCCTAAAAAAAGAACAGGCATTAAAATACCGCCGGAAATTCCAGCTCCGTAACAAAAGGCACATGCGATAAATTTTAAAAGTAGAAGAAGTGCAAGAGTCGAGAATGAAGTCAATTCTCCATGAAGAAGACGATTTACAACATTGAGTCCATTACCTGTGATGTCCGGAACCTGAATAGAAATAAGACCGACAACTAGAAATGAAAACATCGCCATCGTCAATTTGTGATGCTTAAAATACTTTTTAGTCAGTTTTTTAACACTAATGATATAGGAAGAGAAAAGTGAGCCACTCACCCCTGCAATAACACCTAAGGCAAGATAAAAAAGTAATTCGAATGAAGAGTTAAATTCATAATGAACTGGTGTGAAAACGGAGTTTTGTCCAATAAGAGCAGCCGCGGTAATCGAAGCAATCAAACTGGAAATAAGAATTGGGCCCATCGACTTGGCCGATGAATTTCCAATTATTTCTTCCATAGTAAAAATCACTGCAGCAATCGGAGTGTTAAAAGCAGCCGCAATTCCGGCTGAAGCACCAGCATACACCAATGACTTCACTTTGCGCTCAGGCAGCTTAAATTTTCTTCCTAAAGTAGACCCTACTCCAGCAGAAATCGCAATAGTAGGACCTTCAGATCCAAGAGGTATTCCCGAAGCAAGAGAAAAAATCGTTGCAATAATTTTGGCAACCCATTCTTTGGTAGAAATGATTCCGTGATGAACGGCGAGTAACACTTTAGTGCGAGGGATTCCCGATCCAGAACAGGCAGGCATCACTCTTGTGACAATGAAGCTACCTAAAGCGAGTGAAGCACCTCCCAGCAAAAAACTTTTAAGCGTAAATCCATGACCTGTGCCGAACAACTTCATCAGAAAATGAATCCCTTGATGAAGAAAAATTGAAACAATTCCTGCTGCAAGTCCTGTTACTAAATTTAGTGCAAAAAATTTCTGCTGAGAGTTGAGCTCCACACGTTTAAACTTCATTAATCTATCAATACCTATTTTTTATTAATAATTCCATCCAGTGAGAAACGACCACCACCGTAAGTCATAAAGAAAATACAAGCAGCAAGATACAAAAGCGACATTTCTTTTACTTGAAATGGATCAGCACCATGAACACCAAAAGCAGCAACTAACATCGTAAACCCAAGGAAAAATGCAGCTGGAGCAGTGAGAAGTCCAAGAGCGATAAAAATTCCGCCTAAGAATTCTGAAAGGCCTGCTGCCCATGCAAATAATTCAGGCATAGGAAATCCCATGCTTGAAACTCCGCCAACAAACTGAGCGTTCGGTGGTAATTTTCCAAGACCATGAGCGAAGGCCATCGTAAGACCAATAAATAATCTAAAAACAAGAACACCTGTGTCACCAAACAATCCAACAGAGACCGAGCTTCGACAAAGTAACGATTTCATTGTTAATCCCTTTTATATAACGCTGATATATTTATGCGTCCTCTTCTTGAAACTTAAAAACGCTTTAGTAGACAGAAACATTGTGTCCTCTTCATAGTAACCCAAGTTTGTTCGTTATGAAACTAAATGACTTGGAGGAATTATGAGACAATGGATTTTCTTCATTACACTTCTCTTCAGCGTACCCATCTTGGCAAAGACTAATTTAATTACTCAGGTTTATGACATTGATTACCCAAGCAATGGCGAAACCGATACCTTGGTTTTACTCACCAGCGGACACGTCGCCAAGATCCGCAGTCAAGGACAGAACTTCTGGCAGAAAAAAATCACACAGGAATTAACATCCAGAGATCAATGGTATGAAGTGACTCTTGATCAAGACAGATACATTACAAACATCAAAGAAGCTCAAGCGCCTTTTACTCCAAGTTTTCATCGAACAAAAATGAACAAGGCCATTCAAAACTCTACTTATGTTCCAACGACTGTCGAGAGCATGAGTAAGGCCCAGCAGTATCACCGCTCTGGTCGCAGAACCTACAATGGTGAAACTCAATGCTTCAACAGAGGGATGGTTTGGTCTTATGACTGGTGGAAGAACCACAGTGTGAAATCGATGAAGTATTGGATCTACTTCACGAGAAACTACATTCGAAAATATAACTTCGAGTGGTGGTTCCACATTTCTCCCTATCTTCATGTGATGGTTGATGGAAAGGTAGTCGAAAGAGCAATGGATTTAAAATACACCTCTTCTCCCGTAGAGCTGAGAAGATGGACCAACATTTTCATGCGTAATAAGGCCGAATGTAAAATTATTACAAAGTACTCAGACTTTGCAGACTATCCCTACACTGGTGACTGTTATGTCATGAGATCAAGCATGTATGTTTATCAGCCTGCCGACTTTGAAATGAATGAGGCATGGGGATACACCAAGGATAATTTTCTCATGGATGAAGTCAGAGGTGCGTACCTCGAAGCTTTCGGAATTAATATTTAGGAGGATTCAATGAATAAGCAACATCTACTTCCTCTCTTCGCTGGAATTCTTCTTTTTAGCTGTGGAAAATCTGGAAGTGATAATGCCCGTAATGGTCAACGTCCTATTCGTGAGGAGGCACAGGAAGAAATTCAACTTCCCAGCGATGGTTCAAACATTCAAGGAAAATATCTTGCAAAGTTTAAAACGCTTAATGCTCAAGTTAATGGAACAGTTCCAGGAAGCGTGACTTTTTTTAGAGATAAGGACAGAGTGATGGTTTATCTGCGCCTCTTTGCCGGATATCCAAAAGCTTGGCATCAGCAGAAAATTTACGAAGGTTCAAGATGTCCTACGATTGCAGATGATACTAATGGCGACGGTTACATCGATATCTTTGAAGCGGAAGCCGTTCTTGGAAAACAACTGATTCCTCTTGATGCAGATATCTCTTCTCAAAAATCAGGGCGAAACTTCTTCCCATTGGGAGATCTCTCTGGCTCTTATTACTATGAGAGGATAACAAGCTTCTCACGTATGTTTCGTGACCTTAAAGATACAAAGAATGCAGGAGAGGAATATAAAAAGTTAGCTCCTGAGGAAGGTCTGTCGATCTCAGGGAAAGCTGTTCTTATCCAAGGGGTGGCAGCAGAAGTGGAATTTCCTGAAACAGTTCAATCAAGTCCACGCTACAAACCATTTCAAACATTACCAATTGCATGCGGAGTTTTTGAAGAGAATAATTTGATTAGCGGGAACAATGATAACGGAGAAATTCCCGGACCTATTGCAGATGTCGAAGAAGGACAAGATCGACCTGCTCAAGAAGGCGATGGAGAAATTCAAAGAGAAGGAACTGGGAACCGTGGTGAACGTACCAATGATGCAGGTGAAGGAAATGGTCCGATTGTCGATGGTGATGGTAGGGCCCCAACTGAACCAGCTCCAAGAAGACCTGATAACTACGGAGAAGAAAATGGAAGTAGTGATACCAATACCACTACTCCTTCACGACCTCCGAGAGTCACTCCTCCAAGAGAAACTCCGCCTGCTCCTGAAGTTACTCCACCAGCACCGGAAGTAGGGCCAACGCCACCTCCTCCGATTGAGAATCCTGCTCCTGAAGTAGAAACTGATTCAGAAGAATAATTTTTTTTCGAGTTATGGAAAACAGTTTTATATTGTTTTCCATAACTTAATCTAAGTGTCTAAATCATTGACATTGAAACGAATTTTTAAAAATGGTAAAACCCTTGTACAAACGACAAAGGGAAACCATGAAGTTACTGTCTATTTTTTTGACACTTACTCTTCTCACTGCTTGCGGAGCTGCTAATCAAAAAAAGAAAATCAGACTTGAAGTAGAAGGATCTGGTGAACAGAGTGTCCTGGTACAAGGGGCCATCATCACTGAGGAATTCAAAAAAGAAGCTCAAAAATTAAATATCAGAATTGAAGGTGAAACTCTCGTAAAACTTTCGGGAGATGCTATAACCCTGGCCGAGCTGGAAATTCCCGTAGAAGAAAAATCATCTTACATTCAAGATCACTCAATTGAAGCTCTCAAAGATAAAACAATGATGCCTGATTTCTCAGGTCTCTATATGGCCAAAAAAGAATTTGGTATCCATAGACTTCAAAATCGTTTTCCCAAAGCAGATGGGCGCGGAATTATTGTAGGAGTTATTGATGACGGAATTTCTCCTCACCAGAAGGGATTTCAAATTACTTCAAGTGGTGAGAGAAAGTTATTAGACAAAGGATCTAACTCTAGCAGTGCGACCTACTCTCTAACTGAATCAGGTGATTCGTTTGTAACAACAATCAAAGAATTCAAAACATTCTCAGGTGTTTTAGATATCAACCGTGACGGGAAAGTAAAAGATTTTAAAGCACAAGTTTCTCTTGATGGAAAAACTGTTTGTCTTGACCTTAATACTAACGATCAATTTGAAAAGAATGAATGCCGTGGAGATTTTAAAACGACAGGTGAGTATTTCCTTATTCCTAATACCAATCAGTCTTTCATTGCCACTGTTGATCTTAACACTAAAAAGCTACGTCTTTCTCAATCTGAAAGAGGTGGAGACTCTCATGGAGAGGGTGTTGCCAGCGTTATGTCTGGCTTTAATATGGGTGGAGTAAAAGGCTTTGATGGTGTTGCTCCAGGCTCTCAAATTTTAGATTATGATCTTTCTGAAGCTTCTCATATCGCTGAAGAATCAGAATACACACTAGGAACTTTCCTTCTGGCCATTGATTGGCTTGCAGGTCGTGGGGCCAAAGTTATTAACGTTTCGTACTCGTTATTTTTCACTTCGGCCAAGACTCAAGAATTCATGTCTGTGGCCATTGATGAAATCGTTAAAAAGCATAACGTTGTTCTCAGCTTTTCTGCCGGTAACAACGGCCCAGGTCTTGGTTCATTAAACAGAAGACTTATTTATCCGGCTTCTACTCTAGTGGCAGGAGCTTATGTTTCAAAAGAATTAGATGAAAGAGTTCATGGGGTAACAGGTATTCCTGAAGAAGGAAGAATGGTTTATTACTCATCTCTAGGCCCTGGTGCCGGTGCAGGCGGACCACTTTTAATTGCTCCACTTTCAAACCTTACCTACTCTACACCCGATACAGGGATGGCCAGTTTCTCTGGAACAAGCTCCGCATCCCCTGCTCTTGCCGGTGCTGCAACTGTTCTTATGAGTGCCATTATCAGTGAAAATCTTCCACTAGATGCCGCAACAGTGGTCGCCGCCCTTAGACTTTCTGGAAAACAAATTGCTAATGAGCCGTTCATTGCCCAAGGTTATGGACTACCACAACTGGATAAGGCCTTTGATATCTACAAATCACTTGTCTCTGGCGAAGAATTTTCAAGCATTGATGTAACTGTTAATCAAGGTCATCTTGATGGGGCCACTCCTCAAGGTATCTTCATGAAGACATCAAAACAATCTCATGAAACTTACCGCTTAGCTCTTAAAGGAGTGATTTCTAAAATCGCTCCATCAAATGCATCTATTGAGCTAACAACTCCTATTCGCTTAGAATACACGGCCGGAATTAAAGGGCCTAAAGAGAATTGGATCAGTTCAACAGCTTCTAGACTTCACATTGATGTCACGGCCGATGAGGTTCTTAATAGCAATGATGAAGGGTTTGGCGAAATCAGAATTTACTCGCAACTCTCGGATAAATTACTAGCAATCGTGCCAGTAACTGTAATTAACGATCATGCACTTAATAAAAATATAAGGAAGTCACTTAAAGTGAGCTCTCAAGAAGGATCACGCATCCATCTTGATATTCCTGCCAATGTAAAAGGCGTCAAAGTGAATGCTCGCCTTCTTAAAGGTCAGAGAAGAATTCTGAACTTTGCCACTTACAACGAACACTTCATCAGAACTCGTCAAATGGCATTCACTTCAGAGTTTATTCTTCCTACTCCGAATGCCGGACACTATCAGGTTGCCCTTCTGATGGCGGGAGGGACTGAATCAAATGCTGAAGTAGAATTTGATATTGAACCGATTTCATTTGAACTGGAAACAACTGATACCTCTAGTACAGAGGCAGCTCTTCGTCTGAATAACAATTCTGAAACTCTTCTTCAGGGAGATATTTATCTCACTAAAGAACTAACCCCCATTGCTTCAAAAGTGTTTAACCAAAAACAAAGAGGCCGTATTGAATTGGAAGTAGAACCAGGCAGCTACACAGTTGAAATGAACTCAACTAAAAAATATGATCTGGCCTATTTAAGACAGAATTGCAGCATTATGGAAAAAAAGAATGGGGAATATATCCCAACGACTTCTTTAATATATCAGGCCAAGGAAAAGACAACTCTGCTTTTCCAATGTATCCCATTTGATTTCGGTGGGAAGTTTACCAGCGATGAACAATGGGTGATCCAAGTGAAACCTGTCGCTTCCTCAACAAAGTATCGTTTTGATCAGAGTATTTACTCTGAAAAAGATTTGATCATCGGGACATTGAGTGAAGGAACATATCTGGTGGAATTTGCGACACCGTTTTCGACAGAGAGAATTTCATTAGGGAAAGTAAACGTTTGGTAGAAGATCTCGGGAGCTCTTACGAGCTCCCGACTAAAGAATTACATATCTGCACCCATTTGCATGCGATAGAACTCTAATCTTTCTAGCTGCTGTTCTTCAGGAGTTGAAGCTGGTTCACGAACGTGAGCACAACTTGCTACGAGTAGGGCCAGAAGCATAAGTGAGAATATTTTTTGCATATCCAACCTCCCTTACCTCTATTATCGCCCTAAAAGAGATTTTTTTCAAAGGGAGGAAGTAAATATCCAGTATTAAATCGCAAAGACTATTTTTTTTATTTATTCTGCAGAGTTAGCAAATGCAATACCTATTTAAATAACCTGCTTTCCTCAAAATAAAGCCTGTGTTTTTTAATAAGAAATGATCCTCTCTAAGAAGACACCGTAGTCCTTATTGCCCTTATCAGAGTTTGTATTATTGGGTGTCTGTACACTGGTATCCAAATACCAGCCTCTGCCCAAGGATCTTCTGATTCCCGTGCTTTTACGTCCGCTCTCGCCGCTGGAAACCCTCAAGGAACTCTTATTTCCTAACCCAACCTGTGCGGTGGCCTCTCTGGATTGAGCATCATAGCCGATATACTCGATCGGAGTTCCCGAGAGGATATAGAGAACAGATAAGGAAAGAAGTCCTTGTCCTAGTAGTTGACGAGTTTGTTGAGCGGCCATCGTATCGTCCCCGCCCATATCTCTCAGTGGACGGCCAAACAATAAAACAGAATAGATATCTGACTGTGGCAGCGGCGGCACACTGGTAAAAAGATATCTGGGTGAGCTTAGCGGCCCTTCCATCACCAGCTTGACCTTATACTCAGGTAAATCAAACCAAATCTCGGAAAGCAGCTCGGGCAATTTCCCCTTAGGGAATTTTACTAATAAGTTTTCTACTCGAATAGGACGCTTGAGAATTGTCGTTTTAAGAGGAAGTAGTCTGACATATCCTTTCTGCAGTTCATTTTCTTCAACTAAGAAATGAAAATTGAGTCTGATATCCTCGTCTAACAAATCTGTTTTTAAATGAAGTGATTTCTCTTCATTGGCAACGATATCAAGATTGATCTTAAAACTCTCCTGTGCTTTTTTCTCACTCTGCTCTTCTTTCGCACTTTTAAAACGCGCATCAGGAGTAAACTGAGGAGGCAATGATTTTTTGGAAAGTCGTGGAAGCTCTAGGAATACTTTGTTAAATAAAACTTCAATCGATAAATTGTGATAAGAAAAATCTTCTGCAGAAATCTCTATGCTTGGTAAAATGGAGAGATCCAAAAATTGTTTATTACCTTCCAAATCGATCTTAAGTTCTCCCCTACCCACTGAAACAAGATCACTCTTAGCAGAGAAATCAAAACGAAAGGCCACATCTCCCTCCATTCCGTGCAACGGAGCAGGAAGTTTATTATAGGGAGGTTTGATCCTCTTCTCTAAGTTCTTTGATAGTTCAGGAATAAACAAATCGATCTTTAAATGGCTGATGATACGAGAGATGAGAAGAGATGTTTTGTCAGTCCAGAAAACAGAAGGCACTTTAGTTGTGATTGAAAGTTTAGCAAACTCAATAAGGGTAAAGGCCTCGACATCGATGACTTTTCCCATTGTTAAATTAACAATACTCTTTGAGACTTTTATTTTTTCCTTCTGAACAGGAATAAAAATATCTTCATTTGATAACAGCTGAACCCCTTTCTGAGTAGCAAGAAGTTCATACTGGTTTGATGAAATACTTAGTCCTTTGGCATTTTTTACTAGTTTCAAAGGGAGTGAGTATTGCTTTTCCTCTCCTAAATCGATGTCTATCTTCTTAAAATGGACATCTAATCCAGGGATATATTCAGACCAAAGATAGGAGTAATACTTTTGTAGATCAACCTCTTGCGGAGGAGTCTCTTCTTTTTCAGGAGCAGATCTATGAATCACTTTCAGTTTTGATGATTCGACATGAAGATCTGAGAGATAAGTCAGAAAAGGTGGTGTAAGGCTCACGAGGGCCTTTAACTCAAAAACTTCTAAACATCCTTCAGCACTCGTACCCTCTTTGTCATAAAGGAAACAAAAGTCACCGAAGGCAACAGTAAGCTCTTTTGAAGTCAAACCTTTATTCTTCCAAGAGATTTCACCTTTCTTCCACTCATAAGACTTGAAGACATCATATTTTTTTAAAACATAATCAAGGCGATCGGTATTTATAATAAATCCGAGATTAAAATATAAAGCAAAAATGAGTGAAGCAATCAGAGTCATAAAACCTAGGAGAGAAAAAAGAATAATTTTAAATAACTTCAAAAGCTACCTCCTAGCCCGATAAAACCATATGGGCCAAGATTTTCATAAGGAACTTTTTTATACGAATTAGCGATAAAAGTCTGAACAAGTCCAATTGGAGACAGCCAACGAAGTCCTGCTCCTACTGAGTACCAGTAGGTTTGATCAACATTGAAACTCTGATCTCCTAAAAAAACTAAATCATAAAATGCGAAGGCTTCTAAACTGGGAATAAAGAAATAAGTTCTTCTCAATTCAAATTTTCCACCGGCCTTAGTAAGAGCGCCCTCCCCACTGTTCATAGGAAGAGATTTTAAATCAAATCCGCGGATATCATCACTTCCACCCGCATAGAACTTCACATTTGGAGGAAGTCTTGTCAGTGAGAAATCACGATCAACAATACTCGTTCCAAGTAATGATTTAAAGCCGCCAATAAATGAGCCTTTCCCCCAATAAAAGAAACGATGGAAATGGGTATAGCTGGTATTTAGCCTTACTAGATCTGTATTAAACCCCAAGGACTGTCTTCTTACTTCCGCATTAACAGTAAGAGCATTCCCTTCTTCGGGATTGATGTCATAGAATTCATAGTCATGATCAAAAAAAGAAAACATCCCTTTCAAATAAATATTTGAGAAGGTTCTGGTATCACTGGCCTCATTTGTTGAATAAAATCCATATTCATAACTTGGACCGAGAGACCAAGCATAAAGCTTCCCACCTTTGTCTCGCGTCCACTTGATCATATTGTCGAAGTTCATAGAGGTCTGTTCAAAGAGTTTTTGTGATTCTCGAGACAGAGTCAATTCACTGAAGAATGATCTTCTCGGATGATCCTTCCATAAGTACTGATCACTTCTTAAAGTCAGCACTTGGTTTCTAAAAGAAGCATTTAAAGAAGCTTCAAGTCTTGAGGCCATATCTTTATAGCGGTTATGCGACCATTTAAAGCGCAACATCGGCCCCACCTCGGTACTCGCTCCAATACCAAAACGAATCGTGCGAGGAGGCCCTAAAATAAAATACTGAGAGAGAGCAAAGTCTTCTTCGGGATCAAGACATGTATCAGTAAAGTAAGTCGCTTGAATAACCTCAGAACGCACCATTCGTTTTTCAGTCAATGTCAGTAAACGTGAGTTAAAAACATCTGAGGACTTAAAAGGATAGAAACGATCAAGAGCGCTCATTCTGATCCCTTCAATAGGCTCTTTTGTCACTTCTCCGAATAAAAATTTCTTTTCATTCTGAAGTTCCATCTCAACTTGGTCATTTTCAATAAAGGCAGATGCTGATGGCCTAATACAAGCATAGCCATAACGACGGAAAGAAGCCTTAGACTCTGCCTCCATCGCATCAAGAGTTGCAGGATTTAACGGAGCATATCGAAAAAGACGCTTCAATCCTTTTTTTAACTCCTCAGCATTCTTTTCATCTACTGACTTCACCACAACCTTCTCAACTTGAGATTGGCGTCCAACAGTCACCATCAGCTTCTCACCTTCAATTTGAAATGTGGGAGATAAGAAGGCACGAGATTGGAGGAATGAAGTGAGATAGAATTGTTTTTGATAAAGCGGAATAAACTTATAGGCCTGACTTTCCTTGTCACCACAAAGAAGAAGTTTTTCAGATTCAGTTAATTTGATCTCTTCATTATCAGTAATGATGACATCAGGACACAATTCTTCTGCCCAGGCCATTCCCGATAAAAATAGCAGCATGAATAGAACGGGCACCAGCATCAACACTCCAGGTAAGATCAACTTAGTTTCTATACTATTGTAAGCAGAAACCGTAAATTCCAGAGTCAGAAAGATTGTTGTGTGCAGTGCACAGGCCTTAACTTATCCACACAGTATGCGGATAAATTAAGGCAAAAATAAAATGTAGTTAAAGGCCTGCGATAGAAAGATCATGGAAAATCATTCGTGGGACAAAAAGACTTCTGCCTGAGTCAGCAGAAAGACTTGCATCAAGAACACTAAGATTCTTCATCATTTCAAAGAAATTCCCACTTAAAGTGGCATCAGCAAAGGGTATTTTCTCTCCATTTTGATGAAGAAAACCTTTTACTCCACAAGAGAAATCTCCGGTTACTGCGTTTGAGCCAGAAAATAGTCCATCCATCTGTACGATTTCAATATAGCTATTATTAAAGGCATGGGTCTTCTGTGCTTTGAGAATAAAATTTGTTCTTCCTACGCCCAAGGCCGATCCAGGCCCTCTCACTGCATGGAAGGTATTCTTAACCCCCAATTCCTTGGCCGTGGCCGAATTATGGAGAAATGTTTTTAGAATTCCATTCTCAATAAGTGTCATTGGCAAATGCTTAAATCCCTCTCCGTCACATTGATAGTGAGAAAAAGCATCTTTAAGATGTGTATCATCAACCAGAGTTAAATCATCATGGAAAACTTTCTGACCAACCAGTTTTTGCCAGGCATTCACCTTATTAACCACGCTCTTTCCAGAGAAAATACCAGAGAACATCTGGAAAAAATCATTTAAAGAGTCAGTAGTAAACTCTACTTGATAGCGGCCAGTTTTGAGATGAGTGCTTTGAAGGAATGAAGCTGCCAGATCAGTTGTCTTATTAACAAGATCCTGCCATTGCAATTCTTTAAATTCCTTAGCGATAAGATTATCGTAGAATGTTGATTTTTTATTTCCTTCTTTGAGAAGTGGCATGGCCCAAACTTGCATAAACTGATCAGTGCGCTGAATGATTCGCCCGCTTGTCGAGAGGAACAAATTGAAATTTTCATTCTCACCATAGCCATTATAAGGAAGCGATTCGACTCGAGAATCTTTCTTTTTAAATTCATTAAAAAGTCCCACCACTTTTGCCACTTTAGTGTCAACATCCACACCATCTGCAATCAGTTCATTATCAACAACTTCACCCATCTCTGAAGAAATCGTCTCAAATTCATTAGTGCTTGATGCGCTGGCATTTTCAATCGCACGTTTTACCAACAAATCTAATGAATCCTGATCAAGTGATTCAGTAAAAGCGATTCCAATCTTTTGATCTTTAATAAGGCGAAGTCCCAAAATTTGAGTTCCCGATACTTTGTATTCAGAAAGTTCATTACCAAAAGCAGAGAGCTTCAAGTTTTTAGAACTCTGAAAAACTAAATCACCTTCTGCACCCTGTTTTTTTACTTGGGAAATTGTTTTTTCTAATAAATCTCTCACGCTCTACCTCCCACAAGAATCTCATCCACTTTAAGCGGCGGCTGTCCTACTGTTGTTGGAATAGAACCACTTACTGATCCGCACATTCCGGCCATTAAAGAAAGATCACTTCCCACCATGGAGATCTTTGACATGATCTCGTCTCCTCTGCCGATAAGTGTTGCACCTTTAACTGCATCAGTAATTTTTCCATTCTTAACGATATAGGCTTCTCTTACAGAAAAGTTAAACTCACCTGTTGCTGGATTCACTGATCCCCCACCCATTTGCTTGGCATAAAGACCATCACCCATACTTTCAATCAGTTCTTCGCGAGAATGAGGACCAGCTTCGATAAAGGTATTTCTCATACGGCTGGCCGGAGCGAATTTATAAGATTGTCTTCTTCCTGAACCTGTTCTTGGATGACCCGTCTTCATATGACCTACACGATCGCATAAGAAGTTTGTCAGAATTCCATTTTTAATGAGTTCAGTTTTCTGAGTTGGCATCCCTTCATCATCAATAGAAAGAGATCCCCACTCAGAATCAATTGTTCCATCATCACTGGCAGAAAGATTGGGATGAGCAATCATCTCACCTTTCTTATCCCAGAAGACACTGGCCTTTTTCTCAACTGATGTTGTTTCCAGCAAGTGTCCACAGGCCTCATGGAAAATCACTCCACCAAAACCATTATCAATTACCACTGGCATTTTTCCAGCAGGACATGGTTTAGCATAAAGAGTTGTTCTTGCTTGTTGCAAGAGATCGGCAATCATCACTTCTTTATTCATTTTTTCTACGAACTCCCAACCACCTCTTGCCCCTGGGGCCGTATAGCTTTGAGTAGAGAGGTCTCCATCTTGCATGACAATGGAACTCATTAAGCGGATATAAGGGCGTTTTTCGAAAGCATAAAGACCTTCAGAGTTATAGATCTCTACATGCTGTTCTTTATTGATAAAATCAACCACTGCCTGAGACACAAGCTTGTCTTTACGAAACGAAACATCAAGCTCTGTCATTAAACGAATTTTTTCTTCGAGTGAAACACTCTTCACTTTTAACATTCCGATCTCAGGATATTTTAAGTTTTCAAAACTCACTGTCTGAGAATGTTTCTGAGTTTGAAATCTTTTGCCCAGCATTCTAGTGATACGCAACAACTCATCTTTCTGTGAAGAATTGGTATAACCATATAAAACCTGATCTCCTTTGATCAGACGGATGCCGACTCCAAAGAGAGTCCCTGATTGAATATCTGAAATTTTTGAACTTTTAAAAGTCAGGTTTTCATTCTGGGTCTTTTCAATAAACACATCAACAAAATCTGCTCCTAAAGCGAGTCCTTCAGAAATGACTTCTGAAATGGAGGACTGTGAAACTAATTGCATATTCTCTCCTTGATACAGAGCAATCATTATAGATTTAAAGAAAAGAAACTACAAATCATGAGCACTCTTATTCCCTTGGAAGGTATCAGAATTGCAATGTTACCTTCAGCATTGCTTAGATCTCTTAACATCATAAAATCCGGAGGAAATGCTATGAAAAACTTGAGTAGAATAATCGCATTCAGTTCAATCATGATACTGGCAGTATCGTGTGGTAGTACTAAAAAAGATAAAGATGTGAACATTTCAAAAGTCATGAAAGAGAGCATTAATGAGAAATCTGTTGAAAAACACATTTCCCAATGGCCTGCTGATTCCAAAAAAGCGGCCGACAGCATGATTCAAAAATATGGTCTTCCTGAAGATGTGACAAAAGATCTGTTGGTATGGAGAAATATCGGACCATTTGCCAAAGCAGTTGTTTACAAAACTCCAACCAAACATCTTTTCCCAACACCTCACAACGATGTCATTGAACATTTCGTCTATTATGCCTCACCAAGTGCGGACAAAGTGGCCCAAATTTGGGAATTCTCAGGTTCAGTAGGACTTGACCGTACAATGGGCATGATGTCAGCGCGTAGTGACAGTGAAGCGGCCAATATTCTTGCACTGAATCTTGCTGACCAGATTATTAAAGGCGAAAAAACAATTGATGATGCTCGTCTTGAGTATGGTAAAAATATCGTCAAACTAACAGACGGCTCTGAGCAGCCATCTCACCTCACACAAACACTGGTATTCTCAACCAACAACGATAAAGTTGGTGATCCAGACCACACCATCTCTGACCAGGTAAAAAGAGAAAGAATTCAAGCAGAAGAAATTGAAGAGTAATAAAAAAGGGCCGCAAATGCGGCCCTTCTTATTTATGAGTTCTTTTATTTTTAACGAGCATATTTGCTAAAGATTTCTTCCAAACATTCTTCAATAATCGCCCTCTCGTGTCCTTGATTTTCTGCACACTGAAGCTTGCCAGAATCCGGACGAACTGGAGTATAGACAAGACTGAATCCCCATTTATCAGGTCCAATCATCGGAGTAACAATTAACCCACCAGTCGATGCTCTATTCTCCCACGTTCTCATCATAATTTTAGTAACAAGGTGACCAGCAACTGCACCTGCCAATACGTCAGTTGCCCAGTGCTTATTGTCGTGCATGCGAGCATAGGCCGTCATAGTCGCCACTCCATAAGCAAGGAATGGAACAAGTGGTTGGTCTTTATAAACTTGGGCAATAACCGTTGCCAAAGAAAAGGCTGCAGAAGTGTGTCCTGAGAAAAATGAATAGTTCTCTCCTTCTCCAAAACTGTATGGCCCTTTATCTTTATTAGGTCTTGCACGAAGGAAACTTTTCTTAAATATTTCAGTAACAAGTTGAGTTGCCAGACCTGTTGATACTGCAAAAAGTCCTACTTGCTTCAACTTATTATCTTTCATCACCACACCTACGAAGTAAGCGCCGGCAACGATTGGGAAAACAGCTTCACGTCCAAAAAGATTGGCAACAGCTGCTACCTGTTTTGTCTTTTCAGTTTTCGTATTTTGAACAAAATCCATTACCTCACGATCTTGGGTGAAAACAATCATCCCTAAAGAAAGAGAAGTTAAAAGGAAAAGTTCATCTTTATTCTTAATACTTAATGGAATGAAATATTTTTTGTCTTTATTATCTTTAGTGATGGCCTGAAAATCTTTGGGAGTAAGCTTAGGATAAATTGAAGCTTCAAATTTTGTCCCTGCACAACGACCAGTCTCCATGTTACAACCGAGAGTTTCCGCCACTGCAATTTGGGAAGTACTTCTCATATCGATCACTTCACCATTCTGAACCATACAGGTTCCTAACTGCACACATAGAGGGGCATTAAGATCAGCTGCTCGGTTTGCCGAAGCCGTCACTGAAAATAACAAAGACATTAAGAATAAAAGCCTCATAAATTTCCTTCCTTTGTATTAATTCATGCATACTAATATGAAGGGGGGAATAAAAGTGGCCAGGAGGTAAGATTGACAGGGAGGTGTCCAAGATTTAGACACCTCCAAAATGACTGGTACTATTTATTGATTTCTTCTTTAATCAAGTCCTTAAGTGGCCCTAAACCGAAGGTAGAAAGAGGCCTTCCATTAACAAAAAAGGTAGGTGTACCTCTAATCTTAAGAGTCTCCAAATCTTTCACATCCTGCTCAATACGAGAGATAATCGCAGGATCATTCATATCTTTTTTAATTTTTTCAACATCAACATCAATTTGGGCCAGATAAGTCCACACGAGTTCAGGACGCGGATGGTGATGATCTCCCCATTCAGGCTGATGCTGATAAAGAATTTCAAGAGCTTCAAAATAACGATTTTGTTTTCTGGCCGCTTCAAGAATTCTTGCCACCATCATCGCATTAGGATGAAAAGGAGCATAACGAAGCACAAGCTGAATTTGTCCTTCATATTCTTTTAAGATCTCTTTTACATGAGGATAAAAGGCGCGACAGCTTTCACATTCTGGATCAAAAAATTCGACCAGATACACCTTGGGATTTGTGGCACCCATGCGAGGAGCATAGTCTCTAAGAAAAATCGTTTGATCGATTTCGGCCAGGCTATTCTGCTCGGCAGTTTTATAAGTTTTAGTCGCTAGTATATAACCACCGATAAGAGAGATAATAACGGCAACAACAGCAAAAATTTTAGTTTTCATAGTTCTTCCTGAAAAAAAGTAAACACGCAAGAATAAGCGTAAATCCGATTAATGATAAAAGCGGGATAGTAATAAAGCCCAACCATTCTAACTGAACAGTGGTACAAGATATCCCCTTCACACAAGGTGAAGCACTTTCTGGTAAAATCTTATAGTAAAGAAGATTGTGATAAACGGCAATCGCCCAACCAATCAATGCCAAAGGAGCGGTAAAGCGGAAAAGAGAACGATCAATTTTAAGCAGTCCCACAAATAAGAGAATCGACAGTGGATACATGGCAATTCTCTGATACCAACAAAGAATACATGGAGGAAGCATCATCACTTCACTAAAAAAAAGACTTCCTAAGGTTGCAACAGCACTGATAATCCATGCACAAAAAATAATCATCCAACTCATCATTTCATCCTATTTCTAAGGCACATGTTTTTTAAGCTTTTGATAAGCATCATTAATGCTTTTTGTTTTGGCCTCTGCTGACTCTTTCTGATGATCAGTTCTAAATTTATCAGGGTGATTGGCCTTCAAAAGTTCATGATACCGTTTTTTTAATTCTTTAGCGGTGAAAACCTCGCCTGCTTTCAGTTTAAAAATAATTTCTTCAGGAGTTGCCTCCCTCATTTTGGATTTAGGCGCAGGCCGAGGACCACTTTGCTTATGTTGAGAATGATTCTCAGAAGATTTTTGAGAGGATTCTTGTTTATTCTCAGTCTTCTTCTGACTTTGCCCTGAACCCAGATTCTTCATCCGCTCATTAAACTCACGACGACGCTGCTCTTCCATTTCTTTCTGAAAATTTAGATCCGGTTTAATTTCTTCTTGTGAGAAATCCACTTTAGGCTTCTGAAGAACCTTATAATAAAGAACAAAGGGAAGTTTAATAAATAAAAGGTAGCCGCCTACTAGATAAAGTACCACTGGCCCCAGTTTTTGAGCAGCATTCGTCAGTGTTGTTACGTAGTATTGAACTGGATCCATATTAGAGCAACAAGTCCTCTAAAAATGGTTTGAAATTATCGACTCCATCAAGAATCATGCGGTCTTGAAATCTCTGCCAAAGGGAGAGAAACTCTTGGTCATCGGCAAGCAGGCGATCTGAAATCTTGGCCATTTCATTGTCAGAAAGCACGTAGTTAACGCTTAATAATTTAAGAAATAGGTTTAGGTGATTCAGATCCATAGAATTAGAATAATAGCTAAGTTCTCCCAAAATTTAAAGGAAATGTCCTATGTTAAAGGCCCTACTTCTCCTCACCCCAATTTTAAGCTTCTCTATGACCGGGAAATTTAGTGGGAAAGGGGTTGCTCGCTATGCATCAGGAAGAGAATATCAATGCTCTGAGATTTTTTTATCCCTCAAAAAAACGACAGAGCGTTTTTATCTCAATGAAGGTGGATACATTTGTGGCCTACTCCAGGCAGGTTTTGACAACTTTAAAATGGATATTAAAGATGGAGAACTCTTCCATCAAGATCAAAAGTTAGGAGTCATCACTGAGCAAGAGATCAAATACAGTATTTTTGATCCTGAGGACAACTCCACATACTTTTTTACTTTCACTAAATTAGATGAAAAACGTTTTCACTATTTTGAAGAATGGCATGATGGTGAAAAAATCGCCTTAAAAGTTGAAGGCATTCTTTTCGAACACTCACCTAAATCGCCAAAGGAAGAGAGTCATCAGCAATTCGATGTCCAATAGCAAACACTCTTTGGCATTTGGCCAGATTACTTTGTTCATCAGATAATAAAAGAACTGTCAGATGCTCTAAAGCAAGTACCTTATGGATGGCCTCTTCATAGGCCTTATCCCATTGAGCAGGACAGGATTCCTCAATGACTAACACAGGAGTCTCTCTCACCAGTGCCCGTGCCAGACAAATAAGTCTTCTTTCACCACTTGATAAATTCCCCCCTCCCGATTCGACCCGATGGTGCAACGACAGCGAAAGCCCAACAAATTTCAACATTTCTTCGACTTGTTGCAAACTCTTCAATTTAAGCGGATCGAGGTTGGAGTAAATATCACCTTTAAAAAGTTCTGTATTATCGGATACAAAAGATAATAAAGAAGATCTTCTTGCTTCAAGAGACAAGTCAAAGGCTCCCAGCTGAATTCTGCCTGACTTCACATTCTTAACACCTGTAATAATGTCCAAGAAAGTTTTTTTAGAAATATCACTCAAGGTATGAACACCCACCTTTTCACCGGCCCTTACCCTCTGGTTAAGGGAGTCAATCGAGTAGAAATTATTGTTATGGGAAGAATAAACAACTTCTTCAAAAACCATATCTCCATCAATCGCCACTATCGCCTTATTCTCTTTTCTTTCAATCAAACGAGAAAACTCACTAAAATCTTTAACAAAAACCATTTGTGAATCCGCCTCATTTACTGATTTCACAGACCAACAAATATTCTCCCAAAATTTAAAACTATAAAGGATCATCATCGTTGCCATGGCCTTGCCAACAAACCCTGCATGTCCATAATAAAAAGCATAAAGAGTTACGCTAAAAGAGATCACAGAAGTTAGCAGAGAAGTTTTAATCACAAACCAACGTGATAATATTGTCTGAAAACAAATGGCATCCTGATATTTTTCTAGATTCTTCATTAAGCGTCCCATAAAAAATCTTTGGGCCTTAAAAGAATGAATGACCAGATTTCCTTCCAATACTTCAGAAATAGATTTCATTCTTGGGTTTCTGCCCTCAGCAATAAGGGCCTTCACACGACATAAATTTTTCCTATATGTTTTAATTGATGTTTTGGCGATAAAAGCGATCGGCAATATAACAAAGACAACAAGGGGCAGAGTAAATACCAAGATAAGCAACGAAGAAATAGTATGTAAAAGAGACATGCAAGCATCTTCTAAAAGTGTCGTCATATCTTTTTCAAGTGTATCTAAATTCCTTGAAAAGATATTTACCAGCTTAGAGCCTTTGATATCGCTAAAATATGAGATGTATCGCCCTAACAAACCCTCCAATGCAGTATCATGAATATTTTTAGCGGCCTTGTAAGAACTCATAGACCAGATATAATTCTGCCAACTTCCCATGGCCGCTAAGATGATCCCAATCATCAGATATCCTAATGCCCAGAGATAAGCTCCACCGCTTTGAGTCCACTTGGTGATATAGAGATTTTGATAAATCGGAAGAAAGGCCACTGCTAATGAAGAGAAGAGTAACAACGAAAAAGTGAGGGCCATTTTTCTCTTTCCACGAAAAGCATTCATGGCCTTGAGATAAAAAGAATAGAGAGATCTATTGACCTCAACACTGGCCACTATTTCTTCCAATTCTTCTGTTTCAACTGTTTCAGAATCAAAAGTCTTTACGATATTATTTTCAACAACATCTTTTTTTCTGGCATTCATCAAAGTAAACTGTAGAAACTCTGCATTGCTTAACAACTCTTCATACGTTCCTATATGCCACTGCTTTTGAGAATCAATAAAAATGATTCTATCAAACAGCGATAGATATCTAGTTTGAGAAGTAATCACCACTTTTTTCTTATCTTTCCACTTTTTAAAGAAAAGATCCTGAAAAATACGATCAACTTTATAGGCATCAAAACTTGAACATGGTTCATCAAGGAGAAGTATCTTGGGATCAAGGCAATAGGTTCTAGCCAGCACAATCTTTTGTTTCTGTGAAAAGCTTAAATTGTCTCCTCTGACGGAGATCTTTGTTTTAAGCCCTTTATCTGCAAAAATGGGATCTCGATCCAAAAATGTTATTCGAAGTGCTTCTCTTAAAATGGCCTTATCTACGCTTTTGCCCAAAGTAATATTTTCATTAAGATTTCCTTCAAAAAGAAAAGGGTCCTGAGGTTGATAACCGATATTGTGATCTTGGAAATAATAAACAAGTTGTTTCAGGATAGTCGATTTTCCTTGTCCTATTTGTCCAACAATAGCAATTGAATCAGTATTCAAAAAGATAGAATCAACTGCTCTATCTTCACGTTCCTCTTCTTCCCCTAGTAACTCTTCAATCCTAGAATTGGAAGTCATCACATGAGACAAATCCCCAGAAAGCTTTGAGAGTTGCTTAAGAGCAGGCTCAAGAAAGCCAAAATAACAAAGACAAGTGAAGGCCAGCTCAGTTGTAAAATGACCGCCATTATAGATAAACAGACCAAAGGCCAGTGAAGCAACGACAGCATTGATAAGTAAGAAAGAAAGAATTGATGTTGCTTTATTTTTGAAAAATCTCTCCCAGAAATGCTGTTCAATGCGGCGGAATTTTTTTATTTTTTTATAAACGGCATCTTCCCAACCAAGAGATTTAATAATTTCCATATCACCAAGATAACCTGTTAAAGCTTCTAGTCTCTCATCCTTATTCTTTTGAATGATTCTTTGGTTTCGTGCAAAACGTTGCGAAAAGTATCTACCCAACGGAAAAATACTAAACAGCATTAACAAAGATGGAACGGCCGATTCTCCGAGGTAAAATAAAAGAGCAACACTTGAGATAAGTATTGTCAGAAGAGCTAAAACCATCTCGGTTCCGATCCATAAGAAATTGGATGCGACCTCCGAATCGTTGGTCACACGATTAATAATCTCACCTTCCTCAAAATGCTTCTTTGAATTCATAATTTTCTTAAAGATGGCCTGATTAAGCAGTGTCGATACGCTCTGACAAATCATTTGAATACGATAGATATAATGCTGACCAATGATACTATGAAAAATTTGAACAAAGACCATTAACACACACCATGACAAAGCATGATGCCAATGAAATGAAGGAGTCCCTATCAATTCGACTTGAGTGATTAATTCATGAAGAATAAGAGGACCGGATAATTTAAGAATGGAAATAGCCGCGATAAAAAAGAGAATCATCTTTTTGTGATTTAAAAACGATTTTTGATGAAGCTCTTTAATACTTTCATGCTCAAGACCAGTAAGACGATGCTCTCTAAAAAGATTCTTAATGTGCTTAAAATTTAGTTCTTCTTCATGTTGAGATAAATAGCGATGAATGAACGAAAAACTAATTAGTTTCCACATTGATATGCCTCGAAAATGCTAGGTGATATTAAGTGCGGCTATAGAAACACAGCGTACAGAAGGTGGAAACTCAATTGGACTTGAGCAATTTTCTTTAATTGTCTGACATTCTAACTTTTTACTTTTAACAATCTCCTAACAAAGAAGTCGGACATTAGCTCTTTATCGCATTAACCGCAATATCTTGTTGCCAGCTCTCTTGGGGAATACTTAAAATTTAATCATGTACAAACTAATTCTGTTATTCTCATTACTCACAACCGCTCATGCTCAAGTTCATCACCCTGAACTGCCACCGGAATTAATTTATGCTCCTTATCCGGTTTCTCGTTATTTTAGAAGTATTCCGCTGGAAGAAGCCTACGCTCAACGAGGCACGGCCCGTTTTGAATATCTTGCCAAAGACAAATTAAGCCTGCTCATTTGGAATATTCAAAAATTAAAACAAAAACAGTGGGAAGACGAATTTAATGGATTGGCCGAAGGAAAGGATCTTATTCTTTTTCAAGAAGCCTATGAAAATAAGATTTTTGTCGAAAAGACTTCTGCTCTTTATGACTTTACCTGGGATTTTGCACAGAGCTTTGAGTATCTGCTCTATGGTGTGACGACGGGAAATATGATTGGTTCTAATACTCGTAGTACCAATGCTAAAGTTCTTCACTCTCCTGATCTTGAACCGGTTTTGGATACCCCGAAAGCAACCATTGCAACAACCTACCCGATCATAGATACCGATAAAGAATTGTTAGTGATTTCGATTCACGGAATTAACTTCACAACAAACAATGCCTTCTATCGTCAGCTTAACCAGATCTTTGCTCTGATTGATCAGCATGATGGCCCAGTCATTTTTGGCGGTGATTTCAATACTCATAATAATAAAAGATTTGATTTTATGATAAGAGAAGCGAAGAAAAGAAATTTAGTTAATTTAGATTTCAGAGATTCTTATCTACGAAAAAAGTTTTCAGGCAATATTTTAGACCATACATTGGCCCGAGGTTTAGAAGTTATTGATTCCTACATTCCTAAAAACATTAAAGGAAGCGATCACGCTCCCATGGTTCTTGAAGTCAAAATTACCGATTAATTTTATCTAAAGAGCAGAGAATATACTTCCCTGCTCTTCTTTTTATATTCTAAAGAGTAAAGAAATCTCCGCCTAAAGCTGTTCCTTGATCTTGTTGTTGCTGATGACCAGTTGTTTGATCTTGATAATCACCTTTGCCACCAGTTGTTTGCTCTTGATGGCCACCCTTGCTACCTGTCGTTTGTTCCTGATGTCCACCCTTACTGCCAGTTGTCTGTTCCTGATAACTGCCTTTACTGCCTGTTGTTTGCTCTTGATAACCACCTTTGCCTCCAGTCGTTTGCTCTTGGCTTCCGGTAGTCATTCCAGTTGTAGAAGAATCCCCAGTTGTTGTCGTTGTTGTAGTAGAGTCATCCTGAGTTTCTTCTTCAAGCTCAATCAAACTACATGAAATTGGCAAAGAAGCAGCCGCTTCCATTCCAGGTGCTGCAGCAACCGTATCTGGTAACTCTTTATCCGCAGCGACACCAAAAATAATAACTACTCTTTTATTGAGATCTTCGTTTTTCAAAGTCGTCTCACCTGAAGCCTTGTAACTAAAACCTGCTTCAGTTGATTTAGGATATTCTCCTTCATCGGTCAGGTCACTTGTCAGTGGAAGAACGACGGAAGCATTGCCTATTGCCTCTTGATAATCAATTAGACCATCACCATTTGCATCATCAGTATCCAATGGACAGCGCTCTAGGTTAAACACTTTTTGCATCTGCTCAGTACCTGCAGTATGTCCTGTTGACTCCAGGTCAACGAGGATTTTTCCCCCATCAATAGAAATATTTCCTGATGCACTAATATTTCCTGCAACACTTGCATTCAGTGGGCCGAACACCAGCTGTGAAGAGGAGCTTTGGGGCTCAGACTGAATAGATTGTTTTCCAGATCTTAGAGAATTCTCGCCGCATGAAACAAGTACGAGGGCCGAGAATATCGAGACGCCTAGTATCGAATTTAGAATCTTCATAATCACTCCTTGATTTTCAGGAAGTGATTGCAAATCATTGGCCAAAAAAAGAAAGGGGCCTTAAAGGCCCCTTTGCGGATCAAATTAGTTAAGATGCTTACCAAGAAGACCAGTTAGTTCGAACATAGTCACTTCATCTTTGCCAAAAACTTTTTTAAGTTTTGCATCAGCTAGGATATTTCTTTTGTTAGCAGGATTTTGAAGATTGTTTGATTTAATGTAATCCCACATTAGCTTAACAGCTTCAGTTCTAGCTACTGGAGTAGCACCGATAACATCAGCAAGCTCAGCAGATGGCATAAGAGCTTTCATGAAAGCTGCATTTGGCTTACGAGTTGATTTTTCTTTTTTTGTTGTAGTAGTCTCCATTGGACCCTCCATAGTGTGTGATTTATCTTACTGGTATAAGTTTTCACAATAATTTATGGTAAAGCAATACTAGATTTACAAAATCACCTACTTAATTCTTCTGACAACTGTTTGGCCCGGCGTAATGATGCCTCCAAAGCATCTGCAGAAATTAAACCAAGTTTGTTTCCTTCATAAACTTTAATCGCTTCAATGGTTGTTCCACCTTTGCTTGTCACATCTGAAATCAACGTAGTGAGGTCCTTCTCGGACCTTTTCATCATCTCAACTGAGCCTTCCATCATCTGAATCGTCATTTCTTTGGCACTCTGTGGATCAATCCCCCATTCGACTAATTTATCAACTAACGTTTTAGTAAATAAAAAAGCATAGGCCGGGCCACTTCCCGTAACAGTCATCACTTGATCAAACTCATTCTCAGAATTCATCAGATGAAGGGAACCAAGTTTTGAAAAAATACTTTCGATTTTTTGGCGCTGTCCGATCTCAAGTTGATCTGAATGGGTCATCAACGTAACACCCTTTCCAACAAAAATAGGGGTATTAGGCATAATACGCGTAATATTCTTTTGTCCTAATTTTGTAGAAATCGTTTCAAGCTTAATTGCGGCCATCATTGAAACAATGTGAACATTTTTACGAGTCAGTTTCTTTTTTAACTCTTCAGCAAGAGCAGCAAACTGCTGAGGCTTGCAACCAATAAGTAAAATATCGCAGTCATTCATCTCGGAAATATCATCAACCGCTCTTCCATCAACTGCATTGGCAAGAGTCTGCGCTCGCGTTTTAGTGGGAGTGTAAGTAATAAAAGAAATTGATTTATCAAAACGATGAATACCTCGAACAATGGCATCGGCCATATTCCCGCATCCTAATACACCAATCATCATTATCTCCTGATATGACCTTCGCCAGTTACCACATAACGAAGAGTCGTCATCTGCTCAGCTCCCATCGGCCCGTATGAGTGAAGCTTACTGGTTGAGATTCCTAGTTCAGCTCCTAGACCTAACTGGCCTCCGTCGTTAAAACGGGTGGATGCATTGATCACAACACAACTTGAATCAGTCGCAAGAACAAATTTTTTTATATTCTCTGAACTCTCAGAAATAATTCCCTCTGTATGATGTGAGCCATACTTTTCAATATGAATAAGGGCTTCATCTAAATTCTCAACCACTTTTACTGAAAGAATGTTGGCCAGATACTCTGTGTCCCAATCAAGCTCAGTAGCGACTTCATAATGAAATCCCGTCATCTCATTAAGTACTTTATCTACTTTTATTTTGGTTTTCTTCTCTTCCAAAGCACTGAGAAGTTTAACTCCAAGACTGCTCACTACTTTTTTATTAAGGATGAGCGTTTCAACTGCATTGCACACACCGGGCCGTTGAGTCTTAGCATTGATGAGAATATCTTTAGCAAAGTCCTCTCGTGCAGATTCATCAATATAGAGATGACAAAGACCTTTATAGTGAGCAATCACCGGCATTTTGGCATTTTCATAAACATGTTCAATAAGTTTTTCTCCACCACGAGGAACGACCACATCGATAAATTGATTAAGCTTTAAAAGTTCATCAACTTGCGCACGATCGGTAGAAGAAAGAACTTGAATACAAGAAGTCGGTAAGACATCTTTAATCGTCTCCTGGATAATTTCGCCTAGAATCTTATTGGAAAACTGGGCTTCTTTACCACCTTTAAGAATGAGACAGTTTGAAGATTTGATGGCCAGGGCAGCAGCATCAATAACAACATTGGGTCTACTTTCAAAAATCATGAGAATAACACCAAGGGGAACACGAATCTTTTGAATCAAAAGACCATCATCTCTTCTCTCTTCCTTCTCGATCTTACCTACCACATCTTCTTGAACCGCGATCTCTTCCACAGATCGGGCCATGGCCTCAATTCTGTCTGCATTTAATAAGAGACGATCTCTTAATGCCTCTGGATATTCTTTAGCATGATCCATATCTTTTTGATTTTCATTCTGAATATCATTTTTTCTACTACGAATGGTTTTCGCTAACTGGAGTAATAAACTCTTCCGACTAGAATTATCAAGCATCCTCATAGCAGCGGTGCTTTGCTTTGATTTTTGGGCAAGTGAACGCATAACTCTCCTTAATTCTAGACTTCATTATACACAAATATTCCGCAGTAAATCTTCGATAGATCATAAATTTTGAGATATATTAAACTCATGAAAACTGAATTCAATATTCTATTAGTCGAAAGTATTCACCCCGTTGCTCGCGAGCGTCTTGAAGAAGAAGGCTTTAAAGTTGATATACTCAACTACTCACCTTCTGAAGAAGAACTGATCTCCTTATTGCCAAAGTATCAAGCTTTAGGAATTCGCTCTAAAACTCAAATTACGGAGAATATTCTTAAGCACTCGCAGCATCTACTGGCCATTGGTGCTTTTTGTATTGGAACCAATCAGGTTGAATTAAGAGAGAGTCGCAAAAAAGCTGTTCCCGTTTTTAATGCCCCACACTCCAATACTCGAAGTGTTGCAGAACTCGTCATTGCCGAGATGATTTGTCTTTCTCGTCAACTGACTGATCGTTCAATGAAAGCACATCTGGGAGACTGGGATAAAACAGCGACCGGCTCGCATGAAGTAAGAGGAAAAACTTTAGGGATCGTGGGTTACGGCCATATCGGAAGTCAGGTTAGTATTTTAGCGGAAAGCCTTGGTCTTCGTGTTCTCTTCTACGATGTCGTAAAAAAACTCCCTCTAGGGAATGCTAAACATATGCATACGCTTGAAGAGCTGCTGAATAAATCTGATTTCGTCACTCTCCATGTTCCGGAAGCTCCTGAAAATATCAATATGATCACCGCCAAAGAACTCAAGCAGATGAAGAAAGGCAGCTACCTTATCAATGCCAGCCGTGGAACAGTTGTGGATATTGATGCTCTTGCCGAGAGTTTAAAATCAGGTCATACGGCCGGCGCTGCGATTGATGTCTTTCCGGTAGAGCCGGCATCAAACAAAGAGAAGTTTAAAACTCACCTTCAAGGTCTTACCAATGTTATCCTCACTCCTCATATTGGAGGAAGCACTGAAGAAGCGCAGAAAGCGATCGGTGAAGAGGTTGCAGAATCATTCAGACGATTCTTGAAAAATGGTTCCACTTCAGGTGCGGTCAATTTTCCTAATGTAGATCTTCCTACAAAAAAAGAAACTTCACGCATCATGAACGTACACCAAAACAAACCAGGTGTTCTTAGTGAGATCAACGCGATTGTCTCTGGAACTGGTGCCAACATCGAAGGACAGTATCTCTCCACGGACGAAGAGATTGGTTATCTTGTTATTGATGTTAACTCATCAGTTGCAGCGAAAGAAATTGCTAGTTCAATCAACAAGCTTTCGACATCCATTAAGACGCGAGTTGTTTATTAGATTCATCCATGGGAGCATGAATTTGCTCCCATTCATTAAGAGCTTCGACTAATCTTCTGCGTGATTGAAAACTCATATTTAAAAACTTCACCCCATATCCATTCACTGAAACATCACTGACTTTTCTGACTACCACCACTTCAGTGGTAAATACCTCGTCTAAAATACGAAAGTTAATCAAGAGATGTTCGCCGATCTTGAGATCTTCCACATTCAACAGATAAGCTCCCGTTGAAGAAATATTTGATACAACTGAAGTCATTGTATCAAAACTTGTTTTAAGTTCCGATTCAAGAAAGATGTCATGCCTCTTCTGCGGCTCCCACCAGCGAGAGCGTCTATCGAAGAATGGTTTTCTAATTCTTGGGAACATGAAAGCAATAATAATTCCAAGACAGCAAAGAGTAAGTGCTAAGTTATAGATATGCGGTCGCACTTCATTATAAGGCCAAGTATAGGCTTCATAACTTACCAGTGAATAAACATTAAAAACCATTAACGACAAGAAAAGCACATATGACCAAGCTCTAATTTTAAGAAGAGTCAGCCCCGCTAAGGGAAAAATCAGCCAGAAGTTAAAAACATCCGACATAGTATCTCGACTCATAAGATTACTGAGAATAGTGTCCCACGGAAAATGAGTGGTGGTTTTGAAGTATACTAACTTCGCTACCGGCTCAAAGAGACAAAAGAGAGTAATAGAAGAAAAGAGTATTGGTTTTGTTTTCATGGGCGGGAGTTTATCAATTCTAGAAATTCCCACAAGGGCCTTGTATTCGGCAAACTGTTGAGATTAAAGCTTTTGCAAAGCCTTTTTGGCTTCTTTTTTTAGCTCCTGCCTCCAAAGCTAGACGTTTGAGAGAACTCCCACTTCTAAGTTATCGAGCCAATCTAAAAATTGGCCTACCATGGCCTCCCCTTTAATGATGGCCCCATGCTGAGGACATATCATGTGGGGGTTGAGTGTGCGCACATTTCTGATCCATGCCTTTTTAGCACTCTCTGACGGCATCCACCGCTGATGGAAAGCTCTCATGAAAGGAATATGATCATGAAAATTTTCAACGAAGAATGGATAATTTAAAGGAACCAAAGCACTTCCAATATCACCGGAGAATAGAATACGAGAACGAGAGCAAAATAAATTAATATTTCCCGAAGCATGCAAATAGTGAGCAGGAATAATCTGTAAGTCCTCTGACCCTAGTTTCACTCTCATTCCTTGATCTGGTACGGGATGAAAATGAACAGCACACTCTTTACCAAAATGGCTCATAAAATTGGCCCAAATGCGAGGCATGTAGATCGTTGCATTCGGACAGAGTGCCATCCATAAAGGAAGCGAAGAAAAAATATCTGGATCTTGATGAGAGCAAAAAAACTTTTTTACTTTCTCAAGACCGATGACTTCAGATACAGAGCTCAAGACATAAGGGAAAATTTCTGTGCCGCCAGGATCAAGAATCATCACCTCATTGCCTGATTCGATGGCGTATTCATTGGTGTCGATAATAGCATTCGGTTTTTGCGAATCTCTTCCAAAAACGATCCATTTTACCTGATCATCGTTATAAATTATTTTGTGATCCATACCTTGGGCCCTTGAGAATATGGAAATAAGTATGGATGATTACTTCATTTAAACAATCCTGTTTTTGATCATGAAACTTTATCAAATCAATCACTTAGCAACTCAGTCGAGCTAAATTAAGGTTGCCTAAAGATAAATTTCATGAAACCTTGGTCACTCTCCTCTGTATTGCAAAAATAAACTTCAAAAAACATGATCTAGATCAGTTTAAAAACTTATCCATCTGATATAGTTCAACTGATCCCTACACCAGGAGTCTAAAGTGTCGGTAATTAAGAATGTTAGCTGTGAAAATTGCGCTTCTCGCGGCCAAGGTATTTTCTGTGATCTTGATAAAACATCCCTCAAGGATGTTAGCGATAATAAAGTCATGAACATTTACAAAAAAGGTCACACGATTTTCCATCAAGGCAATCCACCTTTCGGACTTTATTGCGTGAACTCAGGAAAAATTAAAATCTCTAAAATTGGTAATGACGGAAAAGAATCAATCATCCGCATTGCCCATGAAGGAGATGTTTTAGGACATCGCTCACTCTTTAGTGATGAGAACTATAATGCTACCGCAACTATTCTAGAAGACGCTGCTATCTGCTTTATCGATAAGAAGTTTATCTATAAGGCCGTGCAAAGCCATCCGAGTATCGCTCTGCAGTTGATTCAAAAACTAAGCAAAGAAATGGGTGCTGCCGAATCGATGACAGCTTCTATGAGTCAGAAAAATGTAAGAGAAAGACTTGCTGAACTATTCCTTATGCTTAAACAAACTTATGGCGTTCAAGAGAATGGAAGAATTCGTCTTAATATTAAATTAACTCGTGATGAAATGGCTTCGATGATTGGGACAGCGAGTGAGACAGTAATTCGTTTTATCTCAGAATTTAAAGATGAAGGTATTATTGATCAGGAAGGCAAAACTATCTTTATTAAAAATGAAGAAAAATTGCTGGAATTTGCCAACGTACAATTTTAATTTTTGCTGATGTAGGACATATTTTAGTTCTACTGAAGTTGCTATGATGCCTGCATGACTAAGGAAATAACAACTATCACAGATGAAGAGATATCAATTCTAAAAAAAGATCGTAATCCTCTTTATTTTAAGAACGATTTCGATCTGATTTATGAATCACAAATTCCCAATATGGGAATCATTCTTCTTGAAGGTGAGCTCAAATTTGTTAAAAAGAAAAAAATCCTGGATAGCCTCCCTCAGGGTGCAATCATTGGTATTCGCAATATCATCAACAATATCCCCTTTCCGATGGGTCTTAAAATATACAAGGACTCAAGTATTCTCATGATCGAGAAATCTGAAATTATGGAAGCATTGACGAGAAAAAGCGGAAACCTTTATCAGATTATTTCTTCCATTTAATCGGTCAGGAATAAGCCTTTCATTCTAAGGCTTTCTCTACCTTTTGACTTAGCATCGGCCAAAAAACTCTGCTAACATTATTAAGTTTACGTTAAATAACTCTTCATAGATGAGGACCTGATGAAACTTGTATCAAGCCCAAAAGAACTCTTTGCTCACATTAAGTCGAACGATTCACTTTTTGTTCATGCCGGAGCAGCAACACCTATTTATCTTCTCAATGAACTCGTTAAAGAAGCGCCACGATTAAAAAATGTGGAGATTCTTCATATGCATACTGAAGGTCCAGCTCCCTATGCTCAACCGGAGTATGCAGAGTCATTTCATGTTTCTAACCTTTTTGTAGGAAAGAACATTAGACCTTTTATGAATTACGAATCAGTGGACTATATTCCCTGCTTTCTTTCCGAGCTTCCTTTGCTCTTTAGAAATGGATTCAAAAAACTAAACGTCGCTTTAGTCAATGTCTCTACTCCTGATAAGCATGGATATGTATCTCTTGGAGTCAGTGTAGACTGTGCCAAAGCGGCAGTGGAAACAGCAGATATCGTCTTAGCACAAATCAACTCTCATATGCCGCGAGTTCACGGCGATGGTCTTCTTCATGTTGATGAAATTGATTTTGCTTTTCACTACGATGAAAAACTTTACTCACCAAAGCATGCTGTTCTTACTGAGACCGAAATGAAAATCGGTAAAAACATTGCAAATCTTATTGAAGACGGATCAACTCTTCAGCTTGGAATTGGAAACATCCCGAATGCTGTATGTAACTTCCTTAAAGGCCACAAGCACTTAGGCCTTCATACAGAGATGTGGAGTGATGGCGCTTTCGAACTTATCAAATGCGGTGCTATTGATAACAGCAAGAAAAATTTCCACCAAGGAAAATGTATTTCAACTTTCATGATTGGCTCACAAGAACTCTATGCTTACGCCAATGATAATATGACGGTTGAAAACCTTGATGTGAGTTATGTGAACTACCCCATCTACATCATGAGAAACCCTAAAGTGACTGCAATCAACTCTTGTGTCGAGATTGATCTCACTGGACAAGTCTGTGCAGACTCAATTGGAACACGACACATCTCAGGGGTTGGTGGGCAAATGGATTTCATGCGTGCAGCTGCCCTTTCTCAAGGCGGAAAGCCCATCATGGCCTTTACTTCAACGACTCCTAAAGGCGAATCTCGCATTGCCAATATTTTAAAGCCTGGTGCCGGAGTTGTTACAACGAGGGCCCATGTTCACTATGTAGTAACGGAGCATGGAGTGGTGAATCTTTTCGGAAAAACTTTAGGTGAGCGCGCTAAGGCCCTTATTTCAATTGCTCATCCAGAACATCGCGAAAGACTTGAACGCGAATGGCGCGAGCGTATCGGTAAAAAAGCTTAAAGAAATCAGCAAGGTGAGAGATGCATAGGCCAACGAACGCCTCTCACCTTGACTTAAATTTTAAGTTCTATTAACATCATCACATGTCTAACTCACTTAGGTCTCTACGAATTCATTCTCGTATAACCGTCGCACTAAATTCGCGACTGGCCTAGGTATTTCTCTTTTTTCCCACTAAGTCAGTCTTCCCTTAAAACGAAATTGTTAATTATTTTTTGATACTACTAAAGGATTGTATATGGACGAGAACAAAATTTATGTAACTGAGAAAGACTACATGAGACTAAGAAATCTTCTTGATAGCTTCCATGGGGAAGATTACGAAGATTTAGAAATTGAACTAGACCGCGCAGGTGTGCTTACTGACGCGGAGGTTCCCCGTGACCTGATCACGATGAACTCCACTGTTCGTTACTTAAACGTTCAGGACAACAAAGAGTTAACGATTTCTTTGGTCTACCCAAAAGACGCTAATTTTAATGAGGGTAAGATTTCTATTCTTGCCCCTCTTGGCTCTGCTATTTTTGGCCTTAAAGTTGGTCAAGAGATCAACTGGATGTTTCCAGATGGTAAGACAAGAACACTTCGTATTCTCGAAGTTAGCTATCAGCCTGAAGCAAGTGGTGATTGGCACCTATAATAAAAAAAGGCTCCTTTCGGAGCCTTTTTTTTTATTCAATTGTCAGCGTTAAGCCTGTGTCCCCTTGTGAACAATTATACTCTCCCTTCCATTCGCCAGAGACCGGAGTCGATCCCGTTGAACTCACTTTACGAAGAGTAAACTGATTACAGTTTGGAAACTCAATGGCCCCTTTAAAAAGATCTCTTTCATGATTAATAAAACCAGAAAGAGGAACCATATCATAATTAGCAGGTCTATCAATCCATGATGCTCCACCTAGATTAAGAGAGCCGGTATCAAAATTAAAAGTCCCCTCCATACGATATTTCCCTTGAGGAATACCTGGGTTAGTACTGGTTGCATGAAAGTGGAAAATAGCGGCCACTGCAACTCTTCCTTGAGGCTCAGGCTTTTTCTTCTCAACAACAGGTTCAACTTTCTCAACTTTAGGCTTCTCGGCAACTTCCACTTTTGGTGGAACTTGCTTGGACTGGGCCAAAGAAATGAAGATCATCATAAATAATAAATCAAGGAGTGCGGTAAGCTCGACAACTCTCTTTTGTCTTCTTCTTCTCATAACAACAAACCTTAAGAGAGATAGATGTTAGAGATGATTTTTCTATATTCTTCACTCTCGTTAATCACTCGATCAATTTTGGGTTGAAATGAACTTTCAATCACCATGAAAATAACTGCAAAGGTAATTCCTAGAATCGTGGTATCCATGGCAATAACAAAAGCGTTTGATAATCCTTGTACATCAATTTGCCCAGCTCCTGAAAATGCTGTTTGAGCAATCGCCAGAATCGTTCCAAGAATCCCCAAGAGTGGGAAAACCTGAACAACTGTTCCCATCACTGAAGCAAAAATTTCAAGTTTATAGTGACGATCAAACATGGCGCGCTCATTCACTCTTTTGGCATTCTTTGAGAAGTGAGCTTTCGTCTGAGGCTCATGAGCAATTTTATTCGTTACAAATTGCAGAGCACTTTGGATTTTTTCATGAGAATGAAGAGTAGAGTCCTTATCTGGAGCATCTTCAAAGCCTTTCATTAAATTATCCATAGCATCTTCAAGTGTAGATTGATGTTTTCTCATCATCCAAAACACACTCATCACCAGATAGATTTCAAGGGCGACGAATAAATAGATGATCGTAAAGATATGATTATTCATGAAAGTGAATAAGCTCTGAAATAGCGAAGAATCCATGAGTTAACTCCTAAAAACATAGAATTTCTTCATATTATAAGTCAATTCAGGAGCTGATCGAGAAGAAAATGCGTCCCTGATAGATATTCTCTATCGGGCCATAGAAATCAAAGATTGGATGTTAAGGGGGATATTGGCGATTATGTCTTAAGGGAAACAGATAACAAACCATGTATTCAACCATAGGAGAAAAACATGCAAACAATTATTAACTCAAAACTTCCGGAATTTAAAGCCCAGGCCTATCACAAAAATGATTTTAAAACTGTGACTTCCAAAGATCTCGCTGGCAAATGGGCCATTCTCTTTTTCTATCCAGCAGACTTTACTTTTGTATGTCCGACAGAATTAGTTGACATGGCAGAGAAGTATGAACAATTTCAAAAAATGGGCGTTGAAGTTTACTCAGTTTCAACTGATACCCACTTCGCTCACAAAGCTTGGCACGACACTAGTGATTCAATCAAAAAGATCAACTACCCAATGTTAGCTGATCCAACTGGCGCCCTATCACGAGCTTTAGGTGTTTATATTGAGGAAGAAGGACTTGCTTATCGTGGAACATTCCTTATTGATCCAGATGGCAATATTAAACTAGCTGAGATTCACGACAACGGAATTGGTAGAAACGCAGATGAGCTTCTTCGTAAAACTCAAGCGGCGCAATTTATCAGAAACCATCCAAATGAAGTGTGTCCAGCAAAATGGAAACCAGGATCAGAGACTCTTAAACCAGGTCTAGATCTCGTAGGTAAAATTTAAGTAAAAAAGAGAGAGGTAGTTATGTTAGAAGCAGCAATTTTAGAACAATTAAAAGGTGTCTATCAGGCACTTGAGAATCAAGTGAGCCTCGTCATCAAAAAATCAGATCACGCCAACTTTGCTGATTTGAAATCTTTGGTGAATGATCTGGCGAGCACGTCTTCTAAGATTGTGGTGATTGACTCAGATGAGTCGAGTCCATTACCAGAGCTTGCTATTCACTATCAAGGTAAACCGACAGGGATTAACTTCGTTGGCTACCCGGGTGGACATGAGTTTACCTCTCTTGTTCTTTCGATCTTAAACGCCGATGGTAAGGGCAAGCTTCCCGATGAGGCCATTCTCGCTCGAATCAAACGCATCAAAGGAAGTGTGGAACTTAAAACATACATTTCTCTTTCCTGCGAGAATTGCCCAGAGGTAGTTCAGGCCCTTAACCTGATGGCGCTTTATCATCCAGATTTTAAGCACACCATGGTTGATGGTGGACTTGTTCAAGATGAAATTGCTGCACTTGGAATCCAAGGGGTTCCAAGTGTTGTCAAAGACGGCAAACTGATCAGCTCTGGGAAAACCAACCTAATGGAGCTTATCAGTAAACTGGAACAAGAGTATGGCGTTGATGACTCAATGAACTCGAGCAAAAATCTTGATCTCGGGCAATTTGATGTAACAGTCATCGGCGGCGGTCCTGCTGGTGCCAGTGCTGCTATCTATTCTGCTCGTAAAGGTCTCAAAACAACCATTCTTGCTGAGAGAATTGGTGGACAAGTGCAAGACACTAAGGGAATTGAAAATCTTATTTCTGTCCCTTATACAGAAGGGCCACAGCTGGCGGCTCAGCTCTCACAACACATTGGTGAATATGACATCAAACTTCTTGAGCATAGAAGAGTGAAAAAAGTCATCAATGATGGTGACGTAAAGAGACTTGAGCTAGAGAGCGGTGAGTTCCTTGTTACAAAATCTTTGATTGTTGCAACAGGAGCAAAATGGCGCGAACTCAATGTCCCTGGTGAAAAAGAATACCTAGGACGCGGTGTCGCCTTCTGTCCTCACTGTGATGGACCGATGTTTAAAAACAAAGATATTTCCGTCATCGGCGGAGGTAACTCAGGAGTTGAAGCGGCCATTGATTTAGCTGGAATTGTAAAATCAATCAAACTCATCGAGTTCGGTGAAACGCTCAAAGCTGATACTGTGCTTGTGAATAAACTAAAAACACTGGCCAATGTTGAGATCATCACAAATGCCAGAACAACTGAAGTGATTGGTGATAATGGTAAAGTAGTGGCGATGAACTACGAAGATAGAAAGACCAATGAGATTAAGAGAATTGATCTTGAGGGAATCTTTGTTCAGATCGGATTAGTTCCTAACTCTTCTTTTATTAAAGATGTTGTTGAGACTAATAAATTCGGTGAAATCGTTGTCGATCAAAAATGCCGTACAAACGTTCAGGGCATCTATGCTGCTGGAGACGTCACAACTGTTCCTTACAAACAAATCATCATCTCAATGGGTGAAGGTGCCAAAGCTGCCCTAACTTCCTTTGAAGACCTGATGTTAAAGTAATCAGAAAGCCCCGTAATTTTAATCAGTTACGGGGCTTTTGTCCAACTCCTAAACACCCTATACCTTTTTTCAAAATCTCCCCTCTCCATACTTGTTGGGTCTAAAATAAGACCTATGAAAACTCTCCTTGGCCTATTTATGCTTTCCTTTAGTCTCAATTCTTTTGCTAATGAAAAGATGGTTATCGGTAAAGATGATCGCCACCAAATTAAAGCAAAAAATAAAGAAGAAGTTCATGAGAGTATCGGACTTCTCATTGAAGGAAATGGAAAAAGAGGAGATTTCTGTACGGCAACGATTATTGGACCTCGACACATCATCACGGCCACTCACTGTATTGGCGGTGGGACAAATCTTCACTTCATACCTGGTCAGATGCAATGGATCCCAACAAAACTTGAGGACAGACTTCCTAAAACTGCTATTCGCGCGAAACGTGCTTACCCCTTTCCGGGATTTTCATCTAAGACACAAAAACAAACAGACTTATCGATTATCGTTTTTGAAGAAAACTTTTTAGCACCCTCTATTCCCTTCGCACTTTTCGATCACACTAATGAAGCAGTAACTGTTACCGGTTACCCGAGTGATAAAAAACTGGGCACGATGTGGGAAGACTCTGGAATCATATCAAATGAAGGAACTTACACTCTGGATACTTTCGGAGGTCAATCAGGTTCGTCCGTTAGAAATAAGAATAGCGAAATCATTGGAATTCATATTTCTTCCAATGAAAGATCTAAAATCAATCAGGCCGTTATTTTTAAACAAGAACACATTGATTTTATCAATGATCATTTAAAGAAGAATTAACTATGAAACATCTTCACCTTTTATTTATTTTTACTATTTTCTTCTCGGCTCAAGAGGCCCATGCCATCAACAAGATGGTTGTTGGAGCAGATGACCGACAACAGATCACACGACGAAATAAAACGAATATTCATGAAAGTATCGGAATGATTTTTTATAAATCAAGAAATGGCCTTACTTATTACTGTACAGGCACAGTTATCGGTCCTCGCCATGTCGTTACGGCCGCACACTGTATTGAATCAGCATCCACTGATTACTACTTTATGCCGGGAAATATTTCTAAACCATTCATCAATGTTGAATACCGACTTCCAAGAAAGGCGATTAAGTCACTCGTGGGAATTCAGTTTCCAGGTTTTAGCACAGAGACTGCAGCTAAGACTGATGTTGGGATCATTATTTTTCCTGAGGATCTGGATGTCCCCGAACTTCCTCTCAAAGTAAGTGACCAAACTTCAGAAATGGTCACCGTTACAGGTTACCCAACGGATAAACCTCAGGGGACTATGTGGGAAGACTCAGGCCTTATGACTAATGGCCAGTACCAGCTTGATACGGAAGGTGGTCAATCCGGAAGTGCCGTACGTAATGCTCAAGATGAAATTATTGGAATTCACTCTTATGCCATACGCTCAAAAAGAGCCAACTATGCCTGCCTCTTAACGCAGGAACATATTGATTTTCTTGAGAAATTTATCCGCCAGCATCGTCGCTAAGCTCCCGGCTTTTCTTCCCTATTTTTGAAGTTCTGGGCTACTTATCACACGAGTGGCCCGCCTATCTCAAAAAAGCATGATTTTTTACACTGACACAACGCACCTTTGTTTCTAAATCGAAATTAAAAGGATAAGCTGAAAAAAAGAGTATTAATTAATCAAACTTACTCAGGAGACGATATGAAACTATTAGCTTTTCTTTTTGTTCTTATGACTTCAACAATGGCATTCTCTGCTGAAACAGTAAGAGTTGTTAGCGACACAATTCCTAATACTCCGTATTACACTCGCTCTGATGCAAAATTCTACATGGATCAAAGTTCATCTCTTGGTTACGCTCAAGTTGAAGTAACTGAAGAAATGCAAGTTACTCGTTGGGAAACTGTTTGTAATGGCCCACACGATCCTCGTTACCCGCACCCAGGATGTCGTCAGTACCCAAGAACTTACACTGAATACCGCACAATCTACCAACACACAGAACTTATTCCTAACCTAGTTCTTGAAGGCAATAAAATCGTTTATAACGGTGAAGCTGGTGCTGTTGAGTGTGGTACTATCGGAGAATCTCGTGTTTTCAGAAGACCAACTCTTTACTTAAACGGTAAATGTACTCTTAAATCATCTGTAATCAGAGACAGAGCTGATAGAAAAGTTGTCGTTGATTTCCAAGTTAGAAACTAAGGTTCGTCTTGCTAAAAAATAAAGCAAAGAAAAATTTTACAGAGGGCCCTATTGTTAGGGCCCTTTTAAATTTATCTATCCCTATTGTTCTCACCAATATCCTTCAATCTGGTTACCAACTCACAGATATGTTCTGGGTTGGTCGAATTAATGAAACTGCTGTTGCGGCCGTTTCTCTTTCCTATCCGTTGATGTTTCTTCTCACTTCTCTTGGGGCAGGTTTTGCTGTCGCAGGAACAGTGCTCGTTTCTCAATACTCTGGCAGCAGCGCCAGAGACAAAGTTGATCTGATAGTGGGCCAATCTTTTTCCAGCATGAGTATTTTCTCTATACTCATCTCTATCATAGGTTATTATTTTACTCCCCAGCTCATTACGATCATGGGCGCGACCAATGAGCTTTTCACTGATACAAAAGACTATTTACAAATTTCCTTAATCGGACTTTTTTTTACATATTCCTACATGATGTTCCAATCTCTCTTTCGTGGAGTTGGTAATGTAAGGGCACCTCTCATTCTTGTGATCATGGGAGTGACCATCAACTTCATTCTCGATCCCCTTTTTATTATGGGCTACGGGCCTATTCCTGCCATGGGTGTTAAAGGTGCCGCTTACGCCACTGTTGGAACTCAAGGCTTCACCGCTCTATTTGGGATGTATCTCATCAGTAGAGGGAATCATGGCCTTAAACTTCATTTAAAAAATTTGAAGCCTGTGGGTGATGAAGTATCTCGAATCATCAAGCTGGGATTACCCGCTTCTTTAGAGCAATCAACACGTGCTTTAAGCATGCTGATGATTACTTTCCTTGTCACGAGCTTTGGAGTTGTTGGAACAGCGGCCTATGGTGTGGGCGCACGAGTTTTAAGTTTTGTTATTATTCCAGCTCTCGGCTTTTCTTTGGCAACATCAACTGTCGTAGGACAAAACGTAGGTGCTGGAAAATTTGACCGAGCACTGGCCACAGCGAAAGCTGCTTGTATTATTATTTTTGTATCGCTCACAACAGTAGGACTTTTTACCTTCACTTTTGCTCATGGCCTGATGGAAATCTTTGTTCCAAACTCTCCCTTAGTACAAGACGAGGGTGCTAATTTTATTAGAACCATTTCGCTTACTTTCGGCCTGATTGGCTTTCAGCAAGTCGTCAGCGGAGCTCTACGCGGCGGAGGAAGTACTCTTCTTTCTATGATTTTGGCGATGGCCACTCTTTGGATTTTTCGCTTTCCTATCGCCTATATCCTTTCTCATCATACTCAATTAGGTATCAAAGGCGTTTGGTGGGCCTTCGGAGTTTCAAACCTCATTGCAGGAGTTCTCTCTTGGTATCTTCTTTTTAAAACTAAATGGATGAAAAACCTGACCCATACAGATCAAGATGATCTCACCGAAGAGCAACTTCAGACCTTAGAAGAAACAAAGGTCAGTGACACAATTACGGATTAAAATTGCGAGGAAAATGTGAACCCATTTCTTATCAAAAAGATCTCAAAAATCGTCGCTAATATGCTCTTAGAGCATAAAGACCTCTTTATTCAGGTTGGGCAATCAACTTGGAATTGGTGGAAAGGTAAGAAGATTGCCATTATAGGTCCAGGTGAGAGTGGAAAAGATGCACTCTGGAATCGTCTCCAAGGACTTGATCCAAAAGTTCCTATCGCTTTAGATAAGACAAAAATCCCTCATTTTAAAATTGATTTCAGGCTCTCCAATGGCAAAAGGATTACTCTGACCTGTAAGAGATCTCTCAACATTGGTGGAGAAGAAAATCACCGCGACCAATCCAGAGGCTGGCGAGCAGTCTGTGATGATGCCAATATCATTTTTTATCTCATCACAATTGATGATTTGATCAAAAAAAATTATCTGTCAGGAAGAATTAAATCAGATCTTCAATGGCTTTATAAGACAGTTCCCTATCTGAAAAATGATCCGCATCTTCACATCTTAATTAATAAGATTGATACCAAAATCAATTCACACACTGACTATGCTGACTTTAAACTCAAATTAAAATCAGAGCTAGCCACTTTTGATGACTTTGTTAAAAGTCAGCTCGAGCCTTGGGATAAAATCTATACTGGCTCAACTCTCATTTCTATTTATGATGAAAATCTTTATCTAAAAGGAATTGAGAATGTGTTTAATGAAGTCTACGAGCATATTGCCAATCAAAAATAGAGAAAAAATGGAAGGTCCATCCATTTGACCTTCCATTCGCACTCTCTCTCCAGTTACTGGTGACAAGCTCCAATGTAATCACCAGAACTCTGATGTGATAGATGGGCCTTTAGAGCATTACACGAAATAATAATCGTATGAGGATTGTTGTTCGTATTATGGCAAAGCTTCACTTTTACATTTTTCTTAACAACTTTATCTTTTTTAGTAACAATTTCTGTCAGCAAGTACTTACCGTTGATCTGACATTTAGACTCAATAGCTTCAGGAATTGTAGGAGGAGTTGCTTCTTCCTCTGGAGTTACTTCAGGATCATCTGTATCGCTCCATTCTTCTGGATTAGCGATACAACTTCCAAAAATAGGCGCCCCTGTTTCATCTTCTCTATCCTCAAAGGCTGGCTGACATCTATCGGCCAAGGCCTGACATGAGTTTAAGTCAGTTGCCTCAGTACAAAATTCATCAGCACCTGAAATAAATTCTAGTGTGGGATAGTATTCTTCTTGTTGATTACAGGAATAAAGTGTTCCTAAGATGAACAGAAACAGAGTGTATTTCATAAAAATCCATAAAGATTGATTACAATCTACGGATCTCTCTGAAGTGGGGCATGAGCATACGTGCAGCGCCAAGAAACGTCCAACATCCAAGTCAGAGTATTTTTGGCAATGATAGCATGTCCGTGAGTTAGGAACTTAAAAAATTAACAATTCTAAGGAATTCAGGGGCATAAAAAAAAGGGGGTGAGATAACTTAATATCTCACCCCCTTTGAATTTATAAGACTAGGCCGTTTTCTTCTTAAACTTATTCATGATGCGAATAAGTAAAATATGAACCGCAGGAATCATGATGTATGTGAAAATCACTGAACCAATCATACCCCCGATAACCACAGACCCCATAGAAGATTTAAGCTTATCAGGATCAAAGATCTGAGGCCAAGAACCTGCAATAATCGCAATGGAGGTCATAAGGATTGGCTTAAACTTCTCACGAGCTGCAGTCCAAAGTGCCTTTTCAGGTGCTTCACCTTGGGCCATTAATTGCTCAGCATACTCGACCATAAGAATAGCGTTGTTCACTGCTAGACCCACAACCATTACGAATGCCATCATCGATCCGATATTAATCGAACCTTCCATGATAAACATGAACACAAATACACCTAAGAACGAAGTCACGATACAACTAGCAATTGATATTGGGAAAACGAAAGAATCGAGAACCGCTACCAGAAGCATGTAAGTTAATATAATCGCAAGAATGAAAGCACCACCAATTTCTGCGCCCGATTCCGCCTGATTTTCTGCCTTACCTGTACTGCGAACGGTTACACCATTTGGCAGCTCAATTTTATTTAAAAGAGGATTGATTTCACCCATTACAGCACCAGAAGTTGACTTCGAAAGATAGCCGTTAAGTTGGATAATTTTTGACTTGTCCCGACGCTTAAGAGGTGAGGTTGCAACAACCTGCTTCACTTGACCAACATTCATAATAGGAATTAGTCCATCTTTACCATGAATAAGGAATTGAGAAAAATCTTCAGGAGACTTCTTGAATCCTTTATCAAGAGTAACATTAATATCGTACTCCTCTCCAAGTTCTTTATATACCGAATCATCGTCTCCATTTACAAGAGCACGAATAACAGTACCCACCTGAACGTTATTTAGCTTTTGCTGAATAATCGCAGCTGGATCACCCTGAAACTGAACTTCTAGTTTTGGCGTAATATAACTCGATTGAATCGAAGAGAAATAACCTGATTCATTCATAATTTTAGTATATTCAGCCGCAACCTTGGACATATCCTTCATATCCACACCACGAATATCAAAGGTAATATCTCCTAGACCATCGTTTGTTTTGTTACCACCGGAAATGAAAATATCAGCTTCTGGAATATTGGCCACCTTCGGGATCATATCTTTGATAAGGTCATCATACGTTCTATTTCTCTCGGCGAACTTAGTAAGATTGGCCGTAATCCTTGCCTTCTCTTCACCAGAATAACCGATATCCGAGAAATAAGACTTCACTTCAGGATATTCTTTCACAAAGTTTTCAATAATCTTTACCGTCTCTGTTGTCTTTTCAACAGGGGTACCATCAGGCATTACCACTTCAACGGTAAAATCATTTCGATCTGAGCGAGGAATAAACTCTCCCCCAGTCTTTGAAATGGGATAAACAATTGTCAGAAAGAATGCTGTTGTTAAAATAATTGCAATTATTGGACGCTTCATTTGAAAATCGAAAAAGCCTCTGAAGAAATCCATAAAAGACATTAGGGCGCGATCAACTTTCTTTGAAATTCTAATAAATGGACTATTAAGAGTATCCATTCTCTTTAACAAGTAAGCACAAAGCATCGGCGTAAGAGAAACAGAGGCCACAATTGAGAAGAGAGTTGCATACACTACAGTCAAGCCAAATTGCACGAAGAACTTACCAATAATACCACCCATCATTGCAATCGGGGTAAATACTACGAGGTTCGTTCCAGAACCTGCAAATACTGCAAGTAAAACCTCTTTTGTCCCATCTACAGTCGCTTTCTCTGGGTCTTTACCCATGCCAAGATGTTTATAAACGTTCTCAATAATGAGAAGAGCGTTTGCAATGAGAGTACCAATACATGTACCAAACGCCAGAAGAGTCATCATGTTAATAGAAAAACTTTGCTGTGCCATTGGGAAGAAAGTTGAGAAAATAGATGTCGGAATTACGATCGCCGCAATCAAAGCTCCGCGCCAGTCACCTAAGAAAAGCAAGATAACAAGAACAGTAAGAGCAACACCTATGACAATTGATTTGGCAGTTCCCACAGTATCATCTAGGGTCACTTCCGTCGTATCAACTCCAAGCTCTAACTTCATTCCTTCAGGAAGCTCTTTTGAAATATCTGGTAAACGTTTCATTAGGGTCTTAACAATCCCTACTGAGTCACCATCAGACTGTTTTTTTACTGATAGAGCAACAACATCTTGACCATTGAAACGAGCATTCTTTTCAATTTCTTTGAATCCATCCTCTACTCGACCTAAATCTTTGAGCTTATAAACTCTTCCTTCTCGCGAAGTAATAGACAGCTCTCCAATGTCTTCTACCGAGGTAAACTCCCCTACGAAACGGACGTTAACTTTATTTTCCTTACGGTCAATAGAACCTCCAGGAACGTTCAAGTTTTTCTCCTTCATTGCACGGAGAACATCTTCAATAGAGAGATAATTTTTAATGAGCAGGTTATTATCAAGCCAAACGTTAATTTGTCTCTCACGGCCACCTCCGATATCAACAGAGGCCACTCCATTAATCGACGTCAGCAAATTTTTCAACTTTTTATCAGCATACTCATACAGCTCGGTTGGATTATGCTTATCAGAAGTGAGAACCAGAGTTGAGATCGGCAATAAAAGAGGGTCAAACTTTGCAATAATCGGACGATCGGCAGCACTCGGAAAATCGTTAATGATTGCTTCTACTTTATCCTTTACCTCAATTGACTTAACGTTTACATCCGCTTCAATCAAAAACTCAATAAGTACGATACCATAGTTTTCACGGGCATCTGACTTCATTGACTTAATCATCGAAACTTCTGAGACAGCATCTTCAATTTTCTTCAAAATCTGTGTTTCAATCTCATCTGGGGAAGCTCCCGGATAAATTGTTTCCACCGTAACTAACGGGAATTCAACTTTTGGGGTTGGTTCAATAATCATTTTCCCAATGGAAACAATACCAAGAACCATAAAGAGAGATACGAATATGATCGTCATGGCCGGACGGCGAATAAACAATTCAATCATAGGTTATTCCTTAATTCATTTACAATTTTAACTTTAAGACCATCGCTGAGGTTTCTTGAGTCACTAGAAACAATCATGTCCCCTTCCTTAACTCCAGAGGCCAGCTGATAATACATTGAATTTGATCCAGCAATCTTCACATCTTGTTTCAAAAGCTGATTATCACGAACAACATAAACAAATGGCACTTTCTCACGTAGGTTTACCGAGTCTCGACTTACAACTAAAACATTGGTCTTCGCATTGAATGGAAGATCAACTGTGTAGTGACCAGTCAGTTTTTTATGACGAGGGAAACGAATTTCTACTTCATTAAGACCTGTTAGAAGACTTGGGCGAGCAGCAACATGTGAAACAGTTCCTGTAAAACGAGTCTTCTCATCACCGACTTCAATGATAGCACTTTGACCCACATAAACTTTTGAACGATCTTGTGGAGTCACACTTGCTTTAAAAGTAGTCCCATCAAATCTGCCAGTCACAGTGATTAATTGTTCAAACTTACCACGAAGAACTTCCTCGGTATAAACCGGAACACCATTCTCCTTATGAAGCTCATAAATAGAAGGAAAATGTCTGGCCTTCTTTTCATCAACAACTGATCCCTTCCAGAGTAGGCCCCCTGCATAAACCGCAAGGAAAACAACAATAGTAATAATCCCCTTCATATTAGTTCCCTTGTATTTGTAGACGTTCAAGATCAAGTTCAATCATCTTCATCGCCAACAAGTTTTGAGCGTATGAAATTTTATTCGAAGTCAGCTGCATTTCTGTATCGTTTAACTGAAGCTGGCTCACGTTACCGTTTTTAAATGAAGCCAAGGCCACTTTATATGAACGATCAGCTAGTGTGATGGCCCTTTTCAGTGATTTCCCTTTATCTGCTAAATGACCATATTGCTGGATAAAAGATTTTTGTTTTTTAGTAACTTCACGAGTAACACGACGAAGGTTTAAATCAGCATTAACTTTCGCGAGAACTTTTTCTCTTTTCTCGTAGGTCTTTGCACCACCAATAGGGATTTCCATATCCATACGTACACCCATAACGAATGTATCAATCAATAGTACCCCTGGAATCGATGCTCCGAGGTTAGTATGCTTTGGCATATAAGAAGCAAAGGCTGAAACTGTTGGTAAATAATCTTTCTTCGCTACTGATTCCTGAGCGGCAGCAAGCTCAACTTGTTTAGCAGCATTTTTAACATCAACTAAACCTGTTGCAGATTTCTCTTCGAAAGTTTTAATTGCGATATCAAGTGACTTAGAGTTGATATCCTTGATACTTGCCACATCGGTATCTAGGAAATAACCAAGATCTTCCAGAGCTGCCTGATAACCTTTTTGTGCTTCATAAAGAAGTGGTTCACGAGTTGCAACATCGGCCTGCATTTTAATGTTATCATTCTGGTTAATACGACCAAACTGCACACGCTCTTCTAATGCTCTTTTGTTATTATTGGCATTCTTCAAAGAATCTTGAGCAATCTCTAAAAGATATTTATTAAAAGCAGCATTATAAAAAAGGGCCTTGGCCGCTTTTTGAATTTCACCTACTGTTGCTTTCGCAGTATTGATTGTCATCTCTTTATCAAGTTCGGCCATTCTAATACCTGAACTTAAACGTCCAAAAGTGTAAATCGGTTGATTAAGCGTAAATTCTGCTCCATCTATTCTCATTCCACCTGGTAATCTTTTTTCTGGAAGGATGTAAAACTTTTGAATAGAAGCATTCGCTTTTAAAGTCGGAAAAAGATAAGAGCGAGATTTTTTCAATCTATGCTCGGCCTGCTCAATTTGGTTCTTAGTGATGGCGCTTACTTCATTTCGCTCTAATGCGAGCTTTACGACATCAGCTTCTGTTAAGCCTTGCAATCCTTGCGCCCAGGCCCCTGGAGCAAGTGTCAGCAAAGCAACCATGACAAACTTATTATACATAGATACTCCTGTTACATATCTTGAGATATTCATTGGCAATCATTTTAAGATCGATTTTGGAATCAGCGTTTTCATAGAATAATGTTTCACCCTTAATGATGACCAACATATTTCTAACAAAAAAAGAAATATTTAGATCCTTACGAATAAGATTTCGCTCTTGGGCCATTTGTAGAAACTCAGTCAGGCGATCAAAAACTGGATGATAAAATTTATGAGAAATTTCTGCACTAAATGCAGTCTGGGTATGTCTCTCACGGGCCAGCATACAAAGAGCATTACGATTAGTTAGACAGAAGTTACCCATCTTAATAATAAAGTGCTTCAATTTTTGAGTAATACCAGAGCTATCCTTGGGATCAGTCAGATCAAGCAAGATCTCATCGACCTCACTCATATCGAAAGAAAAAAGACATGCTCGATAAAGCCCTTCTTTCCCACCAAAATGATAGGAAATTGAACCCATATTACAATTGGATTTTTCGGCGATTTGCCGAATACTCACCCCATCGTACCCATAGAGTGCGAATAAACTAAGCGCTGACTGTAGAATGAGAGAGCGAGTCCCTTGAGACTCGCTCACTGATAATTGTGACATGGGATCAATTTAAATCAATCGACCCATATTTTCAATCAAATGTTTGAACAAAAGAAAAAGTTCAATGATTTAGATCAGTTGTGGCAAAACGAAGGCCCAAAAAATGCCCACGAGGTTGATTCCTAGGGAGACCCACCAAATCGGCTTGGCCCAAGATTTTGTCATTTCACAGTACCCCTCCTCACAAGACTTCTTCAGCGCCAAGCTCTGCATGACTCGAGCAGAAATCAGCATAAATAAACTGAACCCAAATACCCATGCCTTGTGTTCTGATAGCCAAATCAGTTGAGGAAATTCACCTAAAAATCCGGCCACCACTGTCCCTAACCCAAGGAGGACTAGCATTGAGGGAATAGCACAACAAATGAGAGTACCAAATGAAGTAAATAAAGAAAGCCAGCCAAAAAACTTATTCATTAGCTCCCCTCTTGATACTTGAAACATTATAACCAGATTCTGTAATCATCTTAGTAATCACTGCATCTTCGATATCTTGTTTATCTTTGGTTTCAAGGATAACGATCTTATTATCCAAATCCACTTTGATGTCTTTAACGGCATCTATCTTTTTAAACTTTTTCTCGATACCTTGAGCGCACATCGAACAAACCATTCCATTGACTGTTACTTTAATAGACTCAGCAAAAGAGAATGAGCTCATTGATACTAATAAAACTGCAAAAATAAATTTCATATTATCTCCTAATAATGGACCATAAGGTTTAACATCCATCCACCTTTTGCGGATGCACCCATTTCCCAAAGAACGTTTTTATAAAAGAATCTAAGCATTGGTGTAAGTGAAACTGTCTTATCAGCAAGTGGTGCATGCATCGCCTGAATCATAAACCATGATTGAAGTGAATCAAACGAAGCTGTGAATGGCGAAAAACCAATTCGTGCCATTGTTACCGGCATATCAAATTGATGAGGAGAATAGTACTGAAAGTGCTTTAATCCCAAAAACAAAGTTCTTGTTTCCCAATCAGCTTCTGCTCCATACATGAATGCACCTTGAGATTTTGCACGATGGTCACTGAGGCCAATCCCTGAATGAAGATAGATATTGGCCTGAGAATCATGGCCATTGTAGCGATAAGCTAAATGATTTAATTTGGCGAAGACGAGATCCGTATCTTTTTTATCATGTGAGAATCTGAGAGAGTTTAAACCTGCTGCAAATTTTTCTGTCACTGAATACATCAACTGCTGGTCATTCATGTTGTCCATGTTGAAACTTGAAACAACAATTCCATCTCTATAAATAACGGGATGAGCACTAACGTTGAGAGTAAATAATATGAAAGAAAGCGAGAGTAGTTTGAACATCGTTACCACCTTTTTGAAAGATATAACGATGCTCAAACTGAATTTGTGACATTAACAATTATTTTTTTGGTTTGCCTTGATCCAAGGTCATTTCAGAGATGAGCTCTACTTCAATTTTATCACCTACTTGAGGCCCCAACTCCATCATTTCATTGAACTTAAATTTGAAGTCACTTCTCTTAACTTCAAAGTCTGCAGTGAAGGCAGCTCGCTGATTCCCCCAAGGATCTTTAGCCGATCCCTGATACTCGGCATCCATGCTCACTTCTCTGGTAACTCCTTTGATCGTCAGGTCACCTACAATCTTTAAATCTTCCAATGTTCCCGAACATTTTTTTGATTTAAAAATCATCTGAGGAAATTTTGCAGCATCAAAGAAATCAGCACTCTTTAAGTGAGTATCTCTTTGTGCAACAGCAGTATCGATACTTGATACTGGAATTGTAACATTGAGATTACATTTTTTTAGATCTCGTGAAACATCAAAAGTTCCGCTTACTTCATTAAAGCGTCCTTGAACTTTTGAAAAGACAAAGTGTCCAACTTCAAAACCTACACGCGTGTGAGCGGGATCGATATTATATTTCCCGTCAACGAGAACAGTTTGAGCAAAAGCAGAAATTGAAAAAAATGACATCAAAATTGCGAGTGACTTCATCTCATCCTCCTGTGTGTAAATTTAAAATAAATATCTTCGATCTATTTCTTGAACAGTAATCCAATGATCAGTCGTCATTTCTCTTAATGCCCATTCTCCACCAAAACGACCGATTCCTGAATTCTTTTCTCCGCCAAAAGGAGAACTGGCCTCGTCGTTAATCGTCATGTCATTAACATGAGTCATTCCAGCCTCTATTCTTTCAGCAAAAGCATAACCTCGGGCCAAATTTTTACTAAAGACTGCGCTACTTAAACCAAACTCTGTTTCGTTTGCGACTCTCAGCGCTTCTTCTTCGTCACTCACTTTTAGAATCAGGGCCACAGGACCGAAGATTTCTGATTGAGAGATATTCATTTCATTGGTTACACCTACGAGAATTACTGGATGCATAACCAGCCCTGAACTGGGCCCATTATAAACCTCCTGTGCTCCTTCGTTGATCGCAGATTTTATTAATTCCTGAACTCGATCAAATTGCTTTTTATTAATCATTGGGCCATAAGTAGAAGACTCAAGCATTGGATCGCCATAGGTAAGGCCTTTCACTTTATCTACAAACTTGGCCAAGAATTCATCATAAACCTTGCTATCGACGATAATACGATTAATCGCCATACAGATCTGCCCAGCATTTAGAAATTTTCCAAATACCGCGGCCTCTACTGCGGCATCAATATCTGCATCATCTAAAACAACAAAGGGAGAATTTCCTCCTAATTCTAGTGAAACTTTTTTGAGATGTTTTCCACACAACTCTCCAATTCGTCTGCCCACTTCAGTACTACCAGTAAAGGTAATGAGCTTAGGAATAGGATTCTCGACAAAAGCATCTCCTATTTCACTGGCATCTCCAATCACAACGTTAAGAAGTCCTCTAGGAAGTCCCGCCTCTTTATATATTTCGGCAAATAACAATCCCCCAGTAATCGGAGTTGATGATGCTGGTTTTAAAACAACTCCATTTCCAGCAGCTAAAGCCGGTGCAATGGATCTGTTAGTTAATTGCAGTGAAAAATCCCAAGGAGAAATAACTCCAACGACGCCAATTGGTTTTTTGACGGCATAACTTTTTTTACCAGGAATAATAGAAGGAATCATTTCTCCTCGAAGCCTCAAGGGATAAGTTGAAGCTTCTAATGTTCCTTCATAGACAAGACTCCATTCTAATTGTGCTTTTAGTAATGTTGATCCTGTTTCACGAATCAGCAGGTCTACGATTTCTTCTTTTCTTCGCGCAAGAATTCCTAGAGCACTTAAAAAAACATCTCGACGCTGCGTCGGCAATAACTTCATCCACTCTCGCTGGGCCAATTGGGCCGAGAGATAAGCATCTTCAAGATCTTCTCGACTCGCACCTCTCAGCCTGGCCAATTCCTCATTGGTATAAGGATCAATGGAGGTGACAATTTTTTCTCCTCGTCCCGTTCGGAACTCTCCATTGATAAACTGTTGACTGTATTTTTTGGTATCTTGATTGTGTTGTTCTGCAAATTGCTCCACTGAAACCTCCAAAGTTTATATTTCAGCTTAATGGGGAGAAATTGTTAAGGCCCATTAATGGAAGTGAATTTGGAAAAAAATGAGGCTGATAACTCTGTGCAACTGGCCCATTTAAGCGCTCCATTTTTCTTGGCCCTCTGCAAGGGCCAGATTAGTTTCAACTTCCTATTTTTCGTTCTATACTACTCCACATGGACTCACTACTCGCAGCACGCTCCCTAATGGGACTCTCTCTCGGCTTCCATATCATCTTTGCCATTGTTGGTATGGTTATGCCTGTCTTAATGGCCCTGGCCCACTATCGCTGGCTTAAAACCCATGATGAAGATTATCTCAACCTCACCCGCTGGTGGATGAAAGGTCTGGGAATTTTCTTTGCGACCGGTGCTGTTTCTGGAACTGCATTGAGTTTTGAATTAGGACTCTTGTGGCCCGGATTTATGGTTCATGCTGGACCTATTTTTGGTATGCCTTTTTCATGGGAAGGAACGGCCTTCTTTCTTGAAGCCATTTTCTTAGGTCTCTATCTCTATGGATTTAACCGTCTAAAACCTTGGACACATTGGTGGACAGGTGTGGGTGTCGGCATTTGCGGAATGATGAGTGGAATCTTTGTTGTCGCTGCTAATGCTTGGATGAATTCACCATCAGGTTTTGAATGGAAGGATGGTCAAGCTTTCAATATTGATCCTGTAGCAGCGATGTTTAACGACGCTTGGTTTTCACAAGCTCAGCACACAGTAATTACGGCAACTCTTGCAGTGAGCTGTGCCGTTTTAGGAATTCACTGCGCCCTTCTTCTTTATCGACGCCAAAAAGTTCTCAATATGAAGGCCATTAAGGTGGTTCTTCCTCTTTTCCTTCTTTCGGCCATTCTCACACCCATTAGTGGTGATATTTCTGCCAAAGATGTAGCGAAAAGACAGCCTTTAAAACTTGCGGCCATGGAAGCTCACTTTGAAACAGAGAAGGGAGCAGGATTATGGTTAGGTGGAATACCTGATGAAGAAGCACGCAAAGTAAAATTTGGGATTCAAATTCCTTATCTTCTTTCTCTTCTTGCAACAAATAATCCCATGAGTGAGATCAAAGGACTGAATGACTTCCCGGAAGATGAGTGGCCGCCACTGCTCCCTGTCCATCTGGCCTTTCAAGTGATGGTAGGAATCGGCACACTTCTTTTTCTTCTAGCACTTTTCATTCTTTGGAGACTATGGAAGAAAAAAGATATTTTTGAAAATAGAATGATTCTTAAAATATTCGCTCTCGCGACTCCTCTGGGTGTCATCGCCATTGAAGCAGGGTGGATTGTCACCGAGGTGGGACGCCAACCTTGGATCATTTATGGCATCTTAAAAACTCGTGATTCAGTCAGTCCGATGCCCGGTCTTGAATACATTCTTTTCTTCTTTGCAGGCCTTTATCTTATGTTATCAGTAACGGTGAGCTGGCTGATGTACCGTCAATTCCAACTCTTTATGAAAAAGGATAACCATGTTTGAGTTCATCCTTCTTGTCCTTGTTTTAAGTCTTATCTTCTATGTGATCTTCGCTGGAGCTGACTTTGGAGCAGGAATTTATGAATTCCTATGTCTGTTAAGTAAAAGACCATCACGCAAAGAATTAGTGGAAAAGGCCATCGGCCCTATCTGGGAGGCCAATCACATCTGGCTTATTCTCGTCATTGTGATTTTTTTCATGGGCTTTCCAAAACCATTTATGATCTTTTCCAACCTCTTTCATATTCCGTTGGTTTTTGTCATCATCGGAATTATTTTTAGGGGAACGGCCTTTGCTTTCAGACATTATGATCCGATTCAAGATGACTGGCAGAATCGCTATACTTGGATGTTTGCCTTATCTTCTGTTTGGACTTCATTTTGGCAAGGCGTGATTGTGGGAAGTCTCTTTTCTCCTCTGCCGAATGAAATGACTCACTTTCGTCACTACTTCATTGATCCTTGGCTTAATCCTTTTAGTTTCAGTACAGGGATTTTTGTGATGGCCACCTATCTCTTTTTGGCCCAGACATTTTTCCTTAGTGAAGCACCTAAAGAGCAGGAAGTGAGGCTAGCGATCAGAAGAGATATCTGGAAATCTCTTATCTTTGTTTTTATTTCAGGTTCAGTGGTTTTTATCACTGCTTTCTACACCAATAAAGATTTCATCAATGCCTTCTTCGCTAATACTTATTCAATCGCTTTAGGAGCTGTTACCACTCTTTTATTAATCCCACTGGTCATGAGTTATCGCTTCCAGTGGAACCGAGTATCGCGTGTTATTGTGGCAATCCAAGTTGCCATGATTATGGGTGCAGTACTGGTTAAGCGTTTCCCAGATATGATTTATTTTCAGGATGGAAGCAAGCTCACCTTCTTTGAAGCTGCAGCACCTGCTGCTGTCATCCAACAGCTCTTCATCGCTCTTTTAGTGGGCGTGATCATTATCCTGCCTTTTTTAATCTATCTCCTAAAAGTCTTTAAGAGTGAGAAAGGAATGAAAAGCTAAAAGGTACGGCATACCTTTTGGCTTTTTAATCTTTAACGATATTGCAAATGACTTGCATCTAATGTAAAACAATTTAATGAAAAGACTTACCTCTATTGATGCCACTCGTGGTCTCGTTATGCTTCTTATGCTGGTTGATCACACAAGAGAATTCTTTTACATGCACGAACAGGTTTCAGACCCCGTGAACGTGCTGACCACTTCCCCGCAACTCTTTTTTACCAGGCTATCGGCCCATCTCTGCGCTCCCGTGTTTGTCTTACTGACAGGATTAGCAGCGTGGCTCTATCAATCTAAAACCAATAAAAAAGAGGCTTCACTTTTCTTACTAAAAAGAGGCCTGTTCTTGATGCTTCTTGAAATAACCTTGATTAATTTTGGCTGGAGTTTCTCTCTTGCTCCCGAGACTTTGTTTTTGCAGGTCATTTGGGCGATCGGGCTATCCATGCTTACCCTTGCCGCTCTTCTCTGGCTTCCGATGAAGGCGATCCTCGCCATCGGTCTCACAATCATTTTTACTCACAATCTGCTTGATCCCATCACTTTTCACGAGCAAGGATTATCCCATACTCTTTGGGCCATTCTTCACGACAGATCCTATATTTACATCACAGATTTACTTCGTATTCGCACTTCCTATCCTCTATTACCTTGGATAGGAGTGATCGCTTTAGGATACTCATTAGGCCCACTTTTTAAGACAAGTTATCCAGAAGTAAAAAGACAAAAACAACTGATAGGAATGGGTGTTCTGAGCCTCATCTCCTTCGTTATATTGAGACTGACCAATTTTTACGGTGATTCATCTTTATGGCAGCTCTACGATAATCCAATGAGCTCTATCATCTCATTCTTTAACGTCACCAAATATCCACCTTCTCTTCAATTCCTACTTCTTACTTTAGGATTCGGCTTCATTATTCTGGCCCTACTGGAAAAGAAGCTTCCTTGGAAAAATATCTTATCTACTTTTGGCTCAGTTCCGATGTTCTTCTACATCATTCACATTTACCTTGTTCATCTCATCAATAAGTTTTGCATTCTGCTTTGGGGAACAAATCAGGGACAATATTTTAGTTTTTCAGGAGTCTGGGGGCTTTGGATTTTTTCGCTAATTATTGCTGTTCCGCTGTGGTTTCTCTGCAGGTGGTACGGAGAGATTAAGAGAAAAAGTAATAACACTATTTTGAAATATTTCTAATAAAAAGGCCGGATGAACCGGCCTTTGGTTTTCAATATTATTTGAAATGTTTTTTATAAAGAGCAATTGAATCGTTTACAACTTTGATAGCTGCCACTTCATCTTCAATTCCTGTAATCTCAACTTTCTTTTTTTCAAGAGCTTTGTAAGACTCGAAGAATTGCTTAATTTCTGCAACGAGGTGAGGAGAAACTTCCGAGAGTTTAGTAATGTGCTTAAATTGAGGATCATCAACATGAATAGCAATAACTTTATCGTCACCTTCACCACCATCAATCATTTTTAAAACTCCAACCGGACGCACTTTCATTAGTGAAAGAGGCGCAATTGGAAACTGTCCAAGAACTAGAACATCTAGAGGATCTTTATCATCACAATAAGTTTGCGGGAAAAGACCATAGTTACATGGATAATGTACAGAACTTGAAAGAATTCGGTCAACCATTAGTAGACCAGTTTCTTTATCAATTTCGTACTTAACTTTTGAACCTGCTGGGATTTCGATTAAGCAGTTAAGTGTGTTCTTATCAGTATTAAAATCAAGATTGATATCGTGCCAAAGATTCATGGAGACTCCTCAAAATGAATGCCTATTAAATTCGGTGAGGCATCCTAACATAGGGATGCCTCTTTTTCAGCTTAAAATGCGACGCGTTAAGTTTTTACAAGCTTAGTTACGTAATTATGAGAAGCGAGTTCAGAAAGAAAACGCTGATGCGGACGGTGGGCTGGACACAACTTCATCTGCCAAATCACTTTAGATTTATCCATGCTCTCAATTTCTGTTACCAGGTGACCCCATTCGCGAACAACTTCTTCTACGAGAATAATCCCTTTACCATCCTGAGCATCCACATGGACATGATAAGTAGACCACACTAATGAATCATAATGTCTTCGATCCATGAAAGCATGCATCCATAAAAGAATAAAAATCATGAAAGTGACACAAACACCAAAGGTAAAGAAACCTAAACCAAATACCACACCAACTGCGGCAGTGGCCCAAATTCCTGCGGCCGTCGTGAGACCTGAAACAATTCGACCAGATCTAAAAACAGCACCTGCACCAAGAAACCCTACTCCTGATACGATCTGGGCAGGAATCCTTGCTCCATCGGTGTAAAAGCCTTCTCCAAGAACCAGTCGAGTGGTTAAAGTGAAAACACAAGACCCAAGGGCCACCATAGCGAAGGTTCTAAGGCCTGCCGCTTTTTGTGCTTTCTCACGTTCCTTACCTACAACTGTTCCTGCAAAAATGGCCCCTAGACAGCAGACCAAATAAGAAAGAACCGGCGGAAGTGTGTCGAAGAGATTGAGTAGAAAAATATCATTGATTGATTTCATGATCGTATTTAAACCTTTTAATATATAATTATCCGAGGGCATAAGAAATAAAACAAGACTGGAATTTTAGGCCTCTTATGAAGAAAAATTCATTCTCAAAATTCGCAATATTGATTTCACTCATCTTCATTATTGCCAGTGCCTTCAATGACGGTTTTTCCCGCTTCGCTCCTGCTATTCCCTTCTATTTTATCCTCTATATTTTTTCTAAAAAACTAAACCTGAATATAAAACTCAAGCTTTCTTTTCTATGTATTGTGATCGCTTCTATTCTCCTTAATATTAATCTCTCTCGCATCAATTGGTTCTACCCCATCACCAATGGAACAATCACCTTCAAGCAAGACGGATTTATTCATCATTACTCCGATAACTCAGCTGGCTTTAGCACATCATCAGAAACTATTTCCTGTACAGGTTGCGGGGAAATAAAGATTCATGAAGTTAAGGCGGGCGAGATTTTAAAAGTAAAAAGTGTTGCTACAACACATCCTGATTTCTCAACCAGGTATGTCTTAGTTACTGAGAAAGGAAACATCTCAATACCAAGCCCCAACGATGCTTTTGGGTTATCAGCTCCAGTCAACTCGCCTATTCTTATCTTGGGTAATCTCATGTATTATCCGGCCATACCTATTTTGATTCTTGGAATAAAATCTTCCATCACCAATTTAATCTAAAGAAAGCGACTCCTTTGTAAATACAATTCCTTATGAACTTCTCGGTTCATAATCTTTTAACATTTCTTGCATATAATGGAAGTTATCAAGGGGGAATGTATGAAACTTACTCTAGCAACTATCTTACTTACCATATCACTCTCAGGATGGGCTGGCCATCACGAAGGGCACCATGAGCACAAGGAAGCTTTTAAGGCATGCGCTCAAGAAGCAGGCTTCACTGAAGGACAAAAACCAAGCAAAGATCAAAAACAAAAATTCAGAACTTGTTTGGATAAAAAAGGCATTAAGAAACCAGAAAGAAAAAAATTAGATGAGGGTACGAAAGCCGCGATGAAAGCATGTCGCGAAGAACTAGGTTTTAAACGCCCCGAACGCGGAGAAAAACCGAGTAAAGAGATGAGAGAAAAAATGAAGGCCTGTCTGCAAGCAAAAGGCATCACTCCACCTTCAAGAGGTAAATAAACTTAGGACATGGAGTTTATTCTACCGGCCTTATAGGGATGCATAAGTTTAGGTTTCTTCGGGGGAAGAAGCCTAAACTTGTGTTACAATTGACCATGATTAAAATTTTATTAGTTGAAGATGATCCGGTTCTGGCAACTGGACTCTCTTTGAGTTTTGAACTTGAAGGCTATGAAGTCATTCACTCTCCTAATGGAAAAAATGCTTTAGGAAAGATTGAGGAACATCGCTTTGACCTCTGTGTACTGGATATCGGACTTCCTGATATTTCAGGCCTTGATCTGTGCAAAGAAATTCGCTCCATTCTTCCTCAGACACCCATTATTTTCCTCACCGCTCAAACAGATGAAGATACAGTTGTGAGAGGTTTGCAAATTGGCGCTAATGATTTTATCAAGAAGCCATTCTCCCACAAAGAATTATTGATGCGAATAAAGGTTCAGCTTCGCCATAATTCATGGAGTGAGCAGAAGATCATTCATGATTTGGAAATTTATCCGGACCGCAGAGAAATACATTTCGAATCAAAGGCCCTCCCTCTGAATAGAAGACAGTATGACATTCTCACCTATCTTCTTCAGAATGAAGGTAAAATAATTGAAAGAGAAAAGCTAATAAGCAACGAAGATGTGTCTGACCGGAGTGTTGATTCTCATATCAGCCAATTAAGAAAACTTCTCTCTAAACATAAAGTGAATCAAATTCAAATCAACTCCATCTATGGAATAGGATATCGCCTTGAAGCTCACTAATTCGCGCATCGGTATCCAACTGTTCTTCACCAGTGTCTTGATTATCTTTACCTTGATCGGTTTTGCTTTTCTCATTACTCATACACTTCATCAGCACGAAAGAAAAAACAATGAAGAGATGAGACAGCTGAGAGAAGAACTAAGAAAAAAAATGCCCCTTGATGAGAGAGCGGTCATTTTTAATGATCTTCTGACTCATAAACAAGACATCTCAGACATCTTTAACAATCTTCATTCAAAAAGATCTCCATTTAAGAAAGGGGCCATTACTAAGAATGATCAAATTATTTATTCAACTCCCGAATTTAGTTTTAAGAATACAGAGAAACTTGAGTTAAATGACGGTCACACTTATCACTATCGGTTTATCCCTCATTTTTCAAAAGGTCGAAGACTTCCTCCCCCTCCTGGTACTTTTCGTCTCATTCTTTTAGGTCTGGGAGTTGCCATTCTTTTAGGCCTTATTTTGACTTCCATTATTGTTACTCTTTACTTTAATAAAAAGAGCCGTCAGGCAGAAAAGATCATGGGAAGAATTATGTCAGGAGATCTTAAAGCAAGATTCCCTCTCAATTTTCAAGATCAAAATTTTGGACTCATGAGCAAGTTTAATGAAATGGCCGATCAGATTGAAGAATTGGTTCTTTCTTTAAAAGAAAAAAGAGATGAGCAGACCAAGGTTTTGCAGGAACTCGCTCATGATCTTCGTACTCCGATTTCAAGTATGAAGTCGTTAAATGAACTTCTTCTAGAAAAGAAAAAGCTCCTTACTCCAGAGAAAGAACTTGAACTTCAGACTTTAATTCAAAAAGAAATCGATTATTTTTCTCGTCTGGTTGAAGAGCTGCTTTTCCTCTCAGGAGTTAATGAGCCCAAATATACTAACCATTTCCAAAAACTTGATTTAACCAAACTTATAGCAGATGAGATTGCCGTCTTCTCATCTTCGAAAATTAAAATCAATTTTCATCCCCAAGAATTGATCATTAACGGTGATCAACAATTGCTTGTCAGACTCTTTAAAAATGCCCTCTCGAATGCCCTTAAGCATGCAAACTCTGCAGTGGATGTTCGGATCGAAGGTCAAAATGTATTTATTGAGGACGATGGCCCAGGTCTTAAAGAAGAGGATCTTCTTATTTTTGGTAAAAAGAAATTCACTCGTGCCATTAACGAAGAAATCTCTATTGGATTAGGCTCAGTGATTATGAATAAAATCGTTCAGATTCATGGAGGAAGCCTTGCTATGGAAAATAAAACTCCAGGAGCAAGACTTAAAATTTTATTTTAAAACCTCGGATATCAAACGATATGAATTGATGCGAGATTTTTGATCATGAATCATTGATGTGATCACTAGCTCGTCTGCATACCTTAAGAAAGGCTCCAGCTTCTGGCGAACAGTCTCAGGAGTCCCTACAAATTTAGGAAATGATTCTCTGATATAAAAACGATCCTCATTCGTTAATCCAACTTCGAGAGCTTCTTGAGGACTCATCAAAGGCATCGACTCACCTCTTTGGATAAAATAGGCCATAGAAACATCACTTGAGAGGGCCAAGAGATCGGCTTCTTCCTGTGTTTCGGCACAAACGATATGACAACCCATCATCAATTTTGGCTTCTCTAAATGTGGAGAAGGAACAAAACTCGTTTTATAAAGCTTCATCACATCGAGAGCATTGCGGCCTGAAAAGTGCTGAGCAAAAGAATATGGAAGTCCCTTGGCACTTGCGAGTTTGGCACCAAAATCAGAAGAACCAAGAATCCAAACCTCAGGTTTCGTTTCAATTACCGGAGCGGCCTTGAGAGGCAGCTTGTCTTCAAAGTACATAAAGATCTTGTCTATTTCCTCTGGAAAGCGCTGGGCCTGCTCATGATGATCAGGCCTTAAGGCCTGCATAGCGCGACTGCCGCTTCCGGGAGCGCGCCCTAGACCTAAGTCGATACGATTAGGATAAAGGGCTTCAAGAGTTCTGAAGACCTCGGCAATATGATAAGAGGAATGATTTGGCAGCATAATTCCACCTGAACCAACTCTTATGCTTTTTGTATTGGCAGCGATATAAGAGATAAGAACTTCTGGAGACGAACTGACAATTCCTAATGAATCATGATGTTCAGCAAGCCAATATCTCTCGAAACCAAACTCTTCAACGGCCTGGGCCAGATTAAGAGCAAATTCAAAACTCTTAGCAGGAGCATGGCCCGAGATAACTGGACACAAATCTAATACGGATAATTTCATAACTACATTTCCAGTATCGCCTGAACGACCTTGCTGATGCCAATTCGCATATCCTTCAGATGTGCTTCATCGTACATATAGGCCGGAGTTGTTGCGATTTTATTTTCTTGGTCAATAACAGCTTCATGAGGAAGGCTTACCGTATGACGATGGCCCAATTTTTTCACCTCACCAGCAGCTTCACCTTCTGCACCTAAAGTAAGATTGAGATTTTTCCCTTTAAGAGCAAGAGCGATCAGCGCCGGAGCGATACATACCGCCCCAATCGGTTTTTTGGTCTGATAAAAATCATTGATGACGGCCCCTACATCAGAGCGAACTGAGCCAACTGAGCCCTTCAAGGCAAAGGTGCAAAGGTTCTTGGCCACGCCAAAGCCACCCGGAAAAAGAATGGCATCAAAGTTTTTAGCATGAAGCTCTGTCAATGGACGAATATTCCCACGAGCAATGCGAGCGGCCTCTACTAAAAGGTTTCTTTTCTCATTCATCGCTTCACCTGTAGCACAATTAACCACATCATATTGCCAATCATCCGGAGCAAAACAATCAAAAGAAGCCCCGGCTTCATCCACGGCCAATAAAGAAAGCACACTTTCTCTAATCTCAGAACCATCTTTAAAGCCTGAACCACACAGAACGACTGCTACTTTTTTCATGGGATATCCTCCTTAGGAATTTGACCCCTTCATTGTACCCCGAGACAAGGGACTCTTCAACATTCTAAGGACTTATGCTCTAAGTCAGTCAATATTTTCCTTAGTCAGAAAATACTCTCCGTGCTAAGTTCAAGGCATGTCAAACTCAGAAATTTGTAAAACTTGTCGCGGCCCTAAGGCCAAATATAACTGTGGAATATGCTCAGAATGTTCCTGCAAAAAGTGTACTCACTTTGTTGAAGATGCGTTCACTTATCAGCTAAATGTTCCGGCCGAGCTTTCTCATTCACAATACTGTCATGCTTGTTTTCAAGAACACGTTGAACGGCCATTGCAGGAATACCAGCAGGTCGCTGAAGAGGCCCGTGAGGTAGTCGTATTTCTTAAGAATCAAAGTAAAGTCACTCGTCTGATGGATCGCAAATCTGCTCCACTCGTGGTGAAAGACTGTGATGATGAAGAAGATGCTTTGCTGAAGATGAGTTTTCAGGCCGTGAAGATGGGCCACAATGCACTCATTGATGTGGAATTTAAGAATAAAAAAGTAATCAATGGTTCTCATAAGAAAATCATTGTGGACTCGACAGCTATCCCAACTACGATTGATAAATCTAGAAGTTATTATGACTGATCTTAAAACCATTTATTCTGCTCGTGTAAAAGAAAGTATTAAACCTCTTTTTGAAACTCCTAAAGAGCTTCGAGGAATCTTTCTCAAAAGCTCGACAGATATTGGTGTTATCAGAAATAACGGCCGCAATGGTGCGAAATACGCTCCTAAAGCAGTTATGTTCAACTTTAAGAAAATGACTCAGGATCATGATCTTAAAGAATGGCAATTCGTTGAGGCGGAAGTAAGCTGCGAACAATCAGAACTCAAAGATTTCGCTGGTGCTCAAAAACAAGAAGCACAAAAAATTCAAACCGCATTAAAAGATAATTTTGAATTCTTATGCCATATCGGCGGCGGTCATGACCATATCTACCCTTTAATCAAAGCTCTTGCCCCTCAATATGAGAAGGTCGTTATCATCAACATTGATGCCCACGCCGATACCAGAACAGATGATGAATTTCACTCTGGAACCCCTTTTAGGCAATTGGATCAAGAGTTAAAAGATTTTAGGCTCTTCCAAATTGGCCTGCATCCTTACTCTAACTCTTTCTCTACTTTGAGCCCTCTTAAGAACAAGATGGACATTTTATGGAGAAAAGAGTGCCAAGAAGCTAATATCAGTACTTTTTTTGAAAAAATACAAAACGAAGTCACAACGAAGACACTTGTTACGTTATCGGTAGACGCAGATGCCTTGTGTGGTCATCTAGTTCCAGCTGTCAGTGCGGTTAATGCTGATGGACTGGACTTGGATACTTTAAAGTTCATTATGGATAAGTATTTATCGATGAGTTTCACACATGCCCCTGTGTTAGGAGTTTACGAGTTAAACCCTATTTACGATCAACTATCAGGAGTAAGTATGAATACGATCTGTAACTTCGTCTTTCATACTTTAAAAGTATGGCAGAAAAAATAACATTAAACATCCAAGGCATGACTTGTGCCTCTTGTGTCTCAAGAATTGAGCGAATCGTTTCAAAAAAAGAAGGCATCGAATCCATCAATGTCAATCTTGCCACCGAAAAAGCAAGAGTCCACTTTGAAAAAGGTAAATTAAAAGTTGATGAGATCATCAAGTTAATCGAAGGTGCAGGATTCAGCGCCAGTATCGAGAAAAAAGAGGTCGATCAATATCCCATGTGGAAACTTCTGATCTCAAGTCTTATTTCTCTCCCTCTCGTTCTTCCTATGATTTTTGGCCACCATTACATGCCTAATGGATGGATTCAACTTCTCTTAGCAACACCGGTTCAGTTTATAATCGGGTATAAGTTCTATGTTTCTGCCTATAAGGCCGTTAAAAACCGTGAAGGGAACATGGATCTTTTAGTGGCCCTAGGAACAAGTGCCGCCTATTTCTACAGCTTATACCTTCTCCTTACAACGAGCGGGCACGCTCTCTATTTTGAAAGTGCTGTTGTGATTATTACTCTTGTTCTTTGGGGTAAATTCCTAGAGCAAAAAGCAAAGAAGCAAACTTCGCAAGCTCTTCGAAGTCTAGAGAAGCTGATGCCACAAACAGCAAGTGTGAAAGTAGGAAACGAAGTCGTTACCAAGCAGATCGAAGACATCAACATTGATGAAATCATTCTTATTAAACCAGGTCAGAATATTCCTCTAGATGCCATTGTCCTCAATGGAGTCAGCGAATGTGATGAATCCATGATTACTGGTGAATCAAAGCTCATTCATAAAGAAATTGGTGATGCGGTTTTTGCAGGGGCCATGAATATTGACGGACTTCTTGAGGCACGTGTTCTCAAAAGAAAGTCTAACACTCTCCTGTCGCAAATTATCCAAGCAGTAGAACTGGCCCAGCTTAATAAAGCTCCTATCCAAAAGCTGGTAGATAAAATCTCTCATTACTTTGTTCCAGTAATCCTTGTCATCGCACTCATTACTTTTATCGTAACTTATTTTGTTATGTCAGACTTTTCTCGTGCTTTTGAACATGCCGTGGCCGTTCTGGTCATTGCTTGTCCATGTGCTCTTGGGCTCGCAACTCCAACAACTTTGATGGTGGGAACAGGACAAGGGGCCAAGAAAGGGATTATTTTCAGAGATGCGCAAGCTTTAGAAAATGCTCACAACATTAATGTTGTTGCCTTTGATAAAACCGGAACTCTGACACAAGGAACTCCAAAACTTTCTAATTTAAGTATTTATGGCGATGAAAAATTAATTCGCAATATTATCTACTCTATTCAGATTCAGAGTACTCATCCGCTTGCTCATGCTTGTATTGAGTACTTACAGAATGCTGAGCTTGTAGATATTACCTCTAATAAAAATAATCCTGGTCTTGGTATTCAAGTTAATATCGCTAGTAAAAACTATTATCTTGGTAGCCGTCACTATCTTCAGAAAGTTCATCCGGAAATTAAAATCCCTCAAGAGTCTGATGACTGGAAACTTCAAGGTCACTCACTGAGTTTCCTCTTTGATGACCAAGAAATTCTTGCCATCATGAGCTTTACCGATGAGTTAAGAGCAGAGTCACCAGCGGCCATTGAGAAACTTAAAGACCTCTCGATCAAATCAATTCTTATTAGTGGTGACCAAGAAATCAGTGTGAGAAGTGTTGCTCAAGAGCTTGGTTTAGATGACTTCTATTTTGAAGTAAGGCCTGAAGAAAAACTGTCGATCATTAAAAAATATCAGTCCCAAGACTTAAAAGTTGCCATGATTGGTGACGGTATAAACGATGCTCCGGCACTTGCGGGTGCAGATGTTTCTTTTGCGATGGCATCTGGCTCTGATATCGCCATGCAAACGGCAGATGTGACTTTAATGAATAACAATCCTCAAAGCATTGCCGATGCCATTTTTGTCTCGAAAAAAACGTATTCAAAAATTAAACAAAATCTTTTCTGGGCGTTTTTCTACAACCTCATTGGAATTCCTTTGGCAGCGTTCGGTTATCTTAGCCCGGAAATTGCGGGCCTCGCCATGGCCTTAAGCTCACTAAGCGTGGTCACAAACTCTCTGCTCCTTAAAAGGCAAATATGATCATAAGCCTAGAACTGCTCCTTGCCGCTTCGTATGTTCTAGGCTTCTTTCTTGCCATTGATGCCCTCTGGAAATCTCGCACCCCCCAGGGAGCAACTGCTTGGGTACTTGCTCTAATACTCATGCCCATTCTTACCATTCCCATTTTTCTTATTTTTGGCAAATCCCGCTTTAGCGGAAAAATAAAAATCAAAGAACTTAAAAGTGAACGGGCCTTAGAAGAATTAAAAGAGATCGAAGCATTTCTTGATGACAAGCTCATCCAGGCAAAAGATCTAAGAAGTCTTGATCGCATCGCTGATTGCTCCGTAATGCCAGGTTTTACCAACGGAAATCACACTGAACTGCTCATTAATGGTGAACAGACATATCAGGAGATGCTGAGATCCATCGATGAGGCTCAATCCTATATTCTTTTTCAGTTTTATATTTTTCGTTTCGATGATGCAGGTCTGGCCTTCATAGATGCTTTGATTAAAAAGTCTAAGGAAGGAGTTAAGGTCTACTTTCTCTGTGACAAGATAGGCACAACTCTTAATAAAAAATTCATTAAGACAATGAAAGAGAACGGCATTCAGGTTGGAGTTTTTCATTCTTCCAAGAATTGGGAGTCAAGATTTCAAATTAATTTCAGAAATCATCGCAAGCTCATCATAGTTGATGGTAAAGAGTGTTTTACCGGTGGCCTCAATATAGGAATGGATTATCTTGGCAAAGATCCTGTCATGGGATTTTGGCGTGATACGGCCATCAAAATGCAAGGACCAAGTGTAAAGGCAGCACAAATTTCTTTCATTAAAGATTGGTTTTGGTCTCGGGAAGAGATCTTAGATCTTAACTGGGTTCCTGATCTAAGAGTTGAGAATGCTCAAGTCATGGTTCAGCATACTGGACCGAATGATCCTATCGATGCGGCACATCTGATTCACATTCAGCTCATTAATGAAGCGAGCGAGAAGCTTTGGATTGCAACTCCTTACTTTATTCCTAGTGAAAGCATTTTAAATGCCATTATTCTCGCTAAGATTCGAGGAGTAGATGTCAGACTGATCCTTCCCTCTTACAGCGATAATTTAATGCTTCTTTATGCGACTCAAGTTTATGTTGAAAAGTTACTTAAGTATCACATTCCTATTTATTTTTATAAGAAAGGATTTCTTCATCAGAAAGTGTTAGTTACCGAGAAAATAGCAAGTGTCGGCTCACTTAATATGGACTCTCGTTCTTTCTTTTTGAATTTTGAAATTTTCACATTAAGTAACGAAGAAATTTTTGTTCAAAAAGTTCAGACGATGTTTGAAATGGATTTCGGGGATTCAAGACTCATCACGACCAAAGAGATGAATCAAAGACCTTGGATCAAAAAACTGTTATCTCGCTTCTTTAATCTTTTCTCACCGATGCTCTAGATTAGTACAGAACACAAGGTCTGATGGAAACCCAGCACTTAGTTGTACAAAACTTTCTTTCAAACCCTACCGAGCGGCCATGCTCAACAACCAAAGTTGTTGTTACTTTCCCATTGCCTTCACTCAAGGTTGGTCCGGAAATTCGAAGAATCTGAGAAGTCATTTCAACGGGAGCATTGTCATCAAACTCAAATTGGAAAATACGAGGGTTTGACAAATACACTCTAGCTTTTGATGTTCCTACTTTATCAATCTCCACACTACATCTTCCTCCATCGTCAGTTTGACCCTCATGTTTACCAAATCCGACAACTTCATCTAAAGAGCTGATCGCGCCTCCATAGACATTAAAAGAGAAGATAAGTGCTAAAAATAATAAGTTTTTCATAAAAAAAATTTATCTTACTTTTCCCGTCATTGAAAAGTATTTTATTGCTTGATCAAAGTCATCAGGGCAAGCTGAGTTAAGAGGTTAATTTTACCCTCTCACCGTGCGCCTCTCATAAGTGCTAACTTATGAACATCAAGGAGATAGATGTGAAGAGCTTCATCACGATTGCCACTCTAATTTTTCTTATTAGCTGTAACTCCAGCGATTTGAGTAATAACCAAACGAACCAATCACCTCTTGAGGGTGATCAAATGGTGGAAGAAGTTTACCTCTTAATCAACCAACATCGTCAGGCCAAAGGTTTACGAGAGGTCATTCTTGACCACTCTATCAATGAAATTGCTCTTATTCATGCGACAGATATGTCCACACAAAAAATAGCCTTCGGTCATTCAGGATTTAATGCTAGATGTATTCAAGCACGTGAAGCCTTAGGCGGCGGCAATCTTTGTTTAGAGAATGTGGCCAAAGGTCAAAGTACAGCCCAAGAAGTTTTTAGAAGTTGGGCAAATTCAAGTGGGCACCGAGAAAATCTCGAGTCAACCAGAGTAACTCATATGGGACTTGGATACGCTAAAGATAAAAACGGAATATACTATTGGTCTCAGTTCTTTTTAGAAAAAAATTAAAATAAAAAGGCCTCTTAATGAGGCCTTTTTTTATTTTTCCTGAAAAGATGAAAGTGCTTCTTGGTTAATTTCTTTGATCTGGCGTGAACAACGAAGTTCATTCATTCGATCGACCACCTCATCTGCTTCATACTTGATCTCCTCAAAATCTCTAACCTGATTTTTGAGTGAATTAAACTGATACCCTACTCGTGATGAAGTTCCAAAACAAACTCTTTGAACAGCAGGGTAATCCATCTGGTTAATCACTTTATCAAAAGTTAAACAATAAGTTTTACCAGCACGGGCATGGACATATCCATTATTCCAAGAAGTCCAAGACTGTCTTAACTGATTACAAATTTCTGTATGAGTTCCATTATGTACTTCTGGATGTTCTTTATTGTTCTTGGCCTTATAAGCTTCTGACCATTTTCTGGTATTCGCGGGTGTGATTTCACTCACTCCCATAGTTTTCTGGACTCGACTGATCTTATTGAAGACTTCTTTCTTTTTAGAGAAGAAATCACGATACTCCAACCAAGCACTCTCTTGTTTTGTGCTTAACCAGGCCTCAGCTAATCCTTTAAATTTTACAACATAAATATACTTATAACTCATGAAGAGAGCGTCTTTAACTTGATCATGAGATCTGATGATTTCAGAATACTCAATATCAAAACCATCACCCATCATTTCATGAAGATATTTAATCTTTGTTTCAAGAACTTCAATGTCTAAAGCAACTTTCGCTCTTGTTTTTGTCCACTCATCAAAAAGCTGAACATCAGGAAGCTCTTTCGACTTCTCTTCAATAAAAGTAATTCCACTCTTTGACATTGATTCCACTTTCGTCAACCAGCGGCTGCCGAATTCCTTACACTTCCCAAAATCAATATTCTGAGCTTGGGGATTGAGAATATTGTGAAAGTAATTATACTCTAGTTCAGTACGAAATGTTTCTTTCTGAATTGACTCATAATAATTGCCCCAAACGCGATTAATCAGCCCTCCATCCTGTCCATTAGCATAGGCACTGATATAAACACATGCCTCAAGAGGATCAGTTGAGAAACTAGAGCTTAAGAATAAAAGTCTCTCTCTATCTCTAAGAGCTGTTTCCAATCTTTGACTGTAATCACCATTTGGTTTTTCTGGTTTTGAGCTGTCGAGTTTTACTAATTTAGCCTTCGTTTCTTCTAGTTCTTTTTCAATTTTTGAGAAACGGTTCATCTGAAGATCATCAATCGAAGACTTGATCATATCTAAGTTATAAAACGAGCATGAATTCTGAATGAAAGCGGCACTCTGCTCAGGATTCTTCATATCAACTGTTTTTGATTTAAAGAAATTGATCACACTTTTTACTGTCGTTGCCGCGAGGGCGGTACCAATGGCCCAAGGCATAGATTCCGGGCCACCATAGAGTGCTAAGAAAGGAGCAATTCCACTGGCCACATCTGCAAAAGCATCAACATAGTCCAGAAAGCCTACTAACTCCTTACCGCAAGTCTTATCGTTAAACACTGCTGTCACACTATTTAACTGAGTCACAGCCGCTAAGGCCGTTGTTTGCTTCTCACCGATAGCATAATCTCCGCCTTCACTCATCTTACCAATTTTCTTAGTCAACTCAGTAAGATTAGCATTCGCTTCATTTACCTGTTCCTCAAACTTCTGACATTGCGGAGAGAGAGAAACTTTTTGAGAAAGCTTCATGGCCGCAATCCGAAGATCTGTAAGTTTGCCATTGGTCAAAGGACACGACTGGGCCCAGAGACTTTGAGAAGTAAATAAAACGACTAGAATAAGGGCAAGGATTGGCTTTTTCATAACAAACCAACCTATCAAGCACCGTGCCAAAACCTTGTGCTCTAATCGACTGATTTCATATAAGTCGGCCGTCTAATTTTTTGGCAGCATTTAAATTTTAAACAATTATGTTATCGAAATTTATCAGATTTTTATTGACCAGCAAGTCTGTTTGGCGATACAAACCCATGTAGTGGTTATCGAACAATCCGTTTTGATACTTCCTTTGTTGCGTGGGTGGAGAAGTACATTCTCCACCTTTTAAAAAACTATGCTGACACCCGAAGAACTTTACTCATTCACCCCTCTTATGAACTCCTTTCTTCTTGAATGGAAGGATAGCTCTTACTCTGCACCCTATATTGTTGTTCCTACAAAAAATGCTCCATTACATATTGAGGTTTCTCATTATTCCGTCGTTGGCCACCACCGCTATACCGGAGTAATTAAACAACATGATTCCTCAATCTCATTTTTTGATTTCCTTAACCTTCTTAACGAAGTGCTGGGGCTCACTTCTGACAATACTTTTTCAAAAAGAGTAAAAGAGAGTCATGAGTGTCTTGCTGAAGCTTTGAAGCTCAATGGAGAATCATTCAAAAATATTCTTCCGCATTTTAGAGAAACAGAGACCTCTCTCTTTGTTGGACATTCATTACATCCAACACCAAAAAGTCGTAGTCAATTTACAACTCAGGATCTCTCTCAATTCTCTCCCGAACATGGGGGAATGTTTCATCTCAATTGGGTTCAGGTTCATCAATCTATTTTCTTTGAAAGATACTCCAACTTTTTTGAAGATCTTAAATGGCAAAACCAGCTCTCTTCATTCAGAGCAGATGAAGGATATGTCCTTCTCCCTGTTCACCCTTGGCAGAAAGAAATTCTTTTTAAGACAGATGTTATTAAAGAATATCTGGCAAAAGATTTAGTAAAATCTCTTAATCAAGATGAGAGATTCTGGATACCAACCTCTTCTTTAAGAACAGTTTACAATGATCAAGCTGACTACATGATCAAGTTTTCACTGAGTGTGAAAATGACCAATTCAGTAAGACTGCTTCTTCTTCATGAATTGGAAAGAGGCCTGCAGATTCATGAGATCTGTCAGCACTCACACCTAACTCCTTTCTTCAAAGAATTTGAAAACTTTCAAATCATTCAAGAGCCCTATTTTGCGGGAATCAAAGATCAGCAAGGGAATCCCATTCCTGAATCATTGATAATGCTCAGAGAAAATCCAATCAAGAAAGAGGATGAAGTCTCTCTGATTGCCACTCTTACTCAACCAACGATTAAGGGTGGAAGAAATATTCTAAAAGACCTTATTTTAGGTTCTCTTCTTTCTCCCACTGTTTGGTTTGAAGAATACTTAAATAAGGCCATCGCTCCGCTCATTGTGGCCCAAAGTGAGTTTGGACTTCTGTTAGGGGCCCACCAACAGAACTTAGTACTCAAGCTAAACAAGGGAAAACCTGTCGGGGCTTACTTCAGGGACTGCCATGGAACCGGTTATGATATGAAAAAAATAGCTGGTATTGCCTCAGAGCTTGAAAAAATTACCGAGGAGAACGGAAATCTGCTTCCAGATGATGTTTCACACGCTCTCTTTGGGTATTATGTGATCATTAACAGCGTTTTTAATATGATCAGTGCCATCGCTCAAAATTTGGAAGTGCAAGAATTTGATCTCTTAGAGGTCTATAAAAGTTTTTTAGTGAAACTCAAATCAAGAACGGGCATTGATTCAACATTTATTGATTATCTACTGCAAAGTAAAACCTTAAAACACAAAGGTAATTTCTTTTGCACAGTCAATGCGATCAATGAAAATACGGCAAGCAATCCGTTAAATATTTATACTGATATTGAAAACCCACTCATGAGAATTAAGTATGGAAATTAGTAACTATCACCTTATTCTTCCTCGCTCAGGTCGTGAATATCAAGTCGGTATTGAAAACTCTGTGATCAAAATTAAAGGCATTAACGAAACAATTCTCGCTCTTAATACTGATCATTGCTACTCTCTAGAGGCAACGGAAGAAGAAATGGCCATTTTAACGGAAGCCATTTTTGCTCATCAGAAGGATGTCTCAGAAATCTCCATTAATAATCAAAATATCAAACGTGAGGCTTTTTATCAAAACCCTCAACTCTGGCTGACAGAGAAGCCTGTCGAGGCAACTGAGAGCTGGACAGATACTAATGGGGTTTCTCATCCGATGAGACCCAATCATTACCATGGTATTCATTATTCACGCTATATTCCTTCAATGAAGAAAACCCTTCGTTTCAGAACAATCAAAGAGAGTGATCTTGAAACATTTCATCAATGGCATAACCAGCAGAGAGTTGCTTTCTTTTGGGAACTTGCTCAAAGCAAAGAAGAGCTAAAAAAGTACATTGAAGATGGACTGAATAAAAAACATCAAATTCCTATGATTGTCGAAGCTGACGGCGAAGCTGTTGGTTACTTTGAATTCTATTGGGTGCGAGAAGATCGCTTGGGCCCTTATTATGAATCAAGGCCCTATGATAGAGGGTTTCACTTTCTAATCGGTAATAAACGCTATCTTGGTAAAAGCAACACTGATGCTATCACTCACTCTGCCCTCCATTTCATTTACCTCGATAATGCGAAAACAGAATTCACAATGGCCGAACCACGTTACGACAATAACAAGGTTCTTAAATATGCCGACGATACCATTGGCTGGAAAGCATTGAAGATTTTCGATTTCCCTCACAAAAGAGCTGTTCTTCTCGAGAATTCAAGAGAACTTTTTTTTAAAGGGGCCAGACTTTGAATAATTGGCAGCAAGTTAATCTCAACTTAATTGCCAAGGCCATCGGTGAAATGGTCTTTGAAGAAACCATCAGTGTTTCTGAAAACAATTCGTTGTTTTCTTTTACCAATTCGAATGGTGTTTCTTATTCATTTCAAGGACAAAAAAGTCTTTGGAACTGGATTAAAGTTAACCCAAATTCTATCACTCGAAATGGTTCATCACTGGTTGAAGCTTCTATCTTTTTCATTGATACCCAAGAATATACAAAGATGTCAGACATCACTCTTGCTCAATTCATTGAAGAGATGAGATCCACACTCTATGCTGACTTAAAACTTCTGCAAGGTCCTAGTGTTCAAGAATTTATTGAACTAAATTATTTAGAAACTCAACAATCTCTCAATGGACATCCTAAAATCCTAATGAATAAGGGAAGAATCGGATGGAATACAAGTGACTGGAGAAAATATGCTCCAGAAAACAAAGAACTTTTCACTCTGAAGCTCATCGCTATTAGAACAAATCTTTTGAAAGGTGTTCTTCCAAAGCAAAAGCATTATGAGAGCCTAACGAGTTCAGAGCATCTTGAATCAATTCAAATGCAAATTGATCTCTCGCTCTTTACCCTTATGCCTATTCATCCTTGGCAGTGGGAAAATGTTATTCTCTATCACTTCCAAAAAGAAATTCATGAAGGGAATCTGATTGATCTGGGGGAGACAAAAAATCATTTCTCTCCGCAAGTCTCTCTTCGCACTCTCAACTCAGTATTTCCCGAAGCACCCTTTGAGATTAAACTTCCTTTAAGTATTTTAAATACCAGCTGCATTCGTGGAATTCCGGCCAAAACAATAGAACTTGGCCCATTGATTTCTAAATCTCTTACGACTCTTATTGCTCAGGATACATTCCTTCAAAATAAGGTTGATATCCTTAATGAAGAGGCCGGTGTTACTTATATCCCGGAAGATCTGGCACAGATTCCTGGGGCTCCTTATCGTTTCCATGAATACTTGGGAGCGATCTGGAGAGAATCTGCTGACAGTAAGATCAATTCTCATCAGCAAATCATTCTTACTGCCAACTTACTCTATCAAGATAGTAACGGAGCGAGTGCTGCGAGTGCTTATATCGAAAAGTCAGGGCTTTCTGCTAAAGAGTGGCTCGTCTCCTATACTCAAGTGGTGATCATTCCCCTTCTCCATTTACAGCAACAGCATGGGATTGGCCTAGTTTCTCATGGTCAGAACATTATGCTCGTAATGGAAAATTATCGACCTCAAAAATTAGTCCTCAAAGATTTCCAAGGGGATTTCAGATTAAGTGATAAGGCTCCTCAGAAAACGATTGAACTTTTTAATCAGTCCTATCATCAAATTACCAAACTTAAGCCTGAACATTTAATTCACGATCTTTATACTGCTCATTTCGTGACTCTGCTTCGCTACATTGGCATGAATTTATCAATTGAGAATGTCATCTCTGAGAAAGAATTTTACACAACAATTTCTCAGGAAATTTCATCTTATGAAAATTCTCACAACATTGGAATTAGCCTTCTCAAACAGCATTTTGAAAAAATATTAGTTAACTCTGTTCGCTTCAAGATTGGATATGGAGACTCGGCCGAGCGTCCTCTCCCACTTCTTGGTCAACAGATTTTAAATCCTCTCTCTCCGGTGAACTTATGAACAATTATCATCTTGCAGGCCTTGGTATCGGTCCCTTTCACCTGAGCTTAGCTTCCCTTTGTGATAAAGTGGAAAACCTAAAAACCGTGTTTCTTGAAAAGAAGCCCTATTTTAGCTGGCATCCGGAATTAATGTTTGAAGATGCCGATATGCAGACTTCTTGCTTTAAGGATCTCGTTACTTCAGCTGACCCTACTTCTCCTTATAGCTTTTTGAACTATCTTGTTTCAAATGGACTTTATTTTTCTTTTCTTAATACCAATAGAATGGTCATCACTCGAAAAGAGTTTGAGCTTTATTGCCAGTGGGTGACTTCACAACTTGAGTCAAAACTTCGTTTTAACCAGGATGTCCAGAATGTGGAATTTAAGGAAAATCTCTTTCATATCACGACAACGAAAGAAACCATCACTGCTGAAAATATCTCAATCGCTACTGGACATCGTCCTCGCTATCCACATTTTGTTGATCGCGCCCTTTTGAGTAACACTCTTTTTCATGCTAAATCGGGAAACCTCGATAAAGTGGACTTAAAAGACAAAAAAGTTGTTGTGATCGGCGGAGGACAAACGGGGCTAGAGATTTTCACTCATGCCCTTAAAGGTCGCTGGAACAAACCTTCTTCGGTAGTCCTCGTTTCAAAAAGAGCGAATCTTGCTCCTCTTGATGAATCAAACTTTACCAATGAGTATTTTACTCCCAATTATGTCGATGCTTTCTTTCCTATTAATGAAGGCAGAAAACAGCAGATTGTTAAAGAACAAAAACTTGCCAGTGATGGGAATACTCCATCACATCTTGAGAATCTGTACAAACATCTCTACCTAAAAACCCTTACCGGTGAAGGTCCTAAGTTTCATATTCTACCGATGAGAGAATGTCTTGATATTCAAAAGCAGAATAATGGTTACCAGGTGACTCTTAGCAATTTCTTTATTGATGAAACTGAAACTCTCAATGCAGATATTGTTATTCTTGCAACAGGTTTTGAACAAGTGATTCCAGACTTCTTGAAGCCTATTACACACCTCATTCACAAAGATGAATCTCATCGTTTTGTGATCAATAAAAACTTTGATCTTTCCTGGGATGGACCGAGCACTAATAAAATTTACGCTCTCAACTTTTCCCGACACGGACATGGAATATCTGAACCTCAGACTTCCCTTATGGCCTGGAGATCGGCCATGATCATTAATGACCTGACTCACCAAACACACTATTTTAAACAAAAACCTATGGACACTTTTGTTCAGTATACTAAATTTGAAGATTAATCATGAAAGCGATCCTTGCCTCTTTTATTCTTGTTTCTGCTTCCTTGTCATTTGCTCAAGAGAACTTAGAAAGTATCGATGTCTCAACTGTTAAATCAAACAAAGAAGGAAGAACCTTCTTAAAGACCAATGAGAGTATCTCAGTACTTGATGAAACTCAGCTTAATCGTTCTGACCTTTCCAATTCAGTACAAATGCTCAATGGTCTCTCCAATATTCAAACGCAAAGTGATAAAAACGGTGAAACGTTCAGTATCCGCGGTATCTCAGATATGGGACCAACTGGATTTCAAAAGGATAATCTCGCCACAGTGATGGTCGATGATGTTTTTCAAACTCCATTGGCCCTCCGAGCAGGAAGTTTTGAGAACTGGGATCTTTCTCGCGTAGAAGTACGTCGTGGGGCCCAATCAACTGATCAGGGCGTAAACTCACTGGCCGGAAATATCCTCCTCTACCATAAAGAGGCCAGTCAGATTGATGAGGGAGCAGCTAAACTTGCGGCCGGAAATTTCGGCAGAAAAGAGGCGGCCATTAGCTGGAATAAAGCAATTACCAATAAGCTCTTCTGGAGAACCAGTTATAACAAAGAGCTGAGCGATGGTTTCATCACCAACAAATACTCCGATAATGATAAGTGGAGCAATAATAACAAAGATCATTTTGCGACTAACTTCGTTTATAAATTTAATGCAACTGACTATTTGAAAATTGATATGAAAGCACTTCGTAGAAGTCAGGGTGGCGGATATGCTCAGGATGCCAACAAATATGAAGTTAACGAAGACATTGATTACCGTGACCGAGTTTTTAACCAACAAGCATCTCTCACTTATTTTAAAAAGCTTTCAGATAGTTGGAGCAATAAGTTCATCACAGCGGCTTCTCGTGCCAGAGCAACTGTTACTAGTGATGAAGATGGAACCGCTCAAAATAAGGCCGGAGAACGTCATCGTAATGAGAAGGATGATTACCTCTCTTTTGAAAACCAGCTTAATTTTAAATCTGAGAAATTCAGCAATCTTTTAGGACTTCACTATCACCGTTATCACCTTGATAACTTCCATGAGGCCCGCATGTTCATGGTGAGCCCAGTGGTTCCTCACAGAACGACACAAGAAGATATAAAGAATCGCCAGTCATTGGCCTTGTTTGATACTTTCATCTTCAACTTTAATAAGAATCACTCCATGCTTCTGGGCGGACGACTTGAGCATGTGGCCAATCAAATTGGGGCAAGTGTACAGACAGCAGCACCGGGTTTTTCGGCCTACAATAGTCATCATCTGAAAACACAGACCACAAATATTTTCCTGCCAAAGATTGGTTATACCTATCAATTTGATAAGAAGTCACTTGGAGTAACGTACTCTCAAGGATATCGAACTGGCGGAATCTCAGTTAATCGTATCAAGATGAATACCAATGAATACGGACTTGAGAGAACCCATAACTATGAACTCTCTTTCAAATCACAAGACACAAATCATACCTTAGCGGCCAACCTCTTCTACACTAAATGGAATGATCAGCAGGTTCTTGTCCTCTACAATGGTGTCCACGATTCACAAATTGAGAACGCCTCCAGCTCTGAACTCTATGGAGCTGAGTTTGAGTTCATGAAAAAAATCAATCAAGAAGACAAAATCCGTCTTAACTTGGGTTATGTTCATACTCAATTCTTAAACTTCAAAGAAGGGAACAAAAACTTCACTGGAAATCAGTTTCCAGATGCCTCGCCTTTTAACGGCCAGCTCTCTTACTGGAAAACACTAAGCCAATCCTGGTCATTAGTGATGGTTTCTCGTTATCTGGCAGGCAGCTATTCCGATGCAGATAATACGCGTAACGTTCCTGCTCAGTTCTATCAAGATATCAATTTGTCCTATAACAAGGATCAATACATTGTTGAGTTCTTTGTCAGAAACATCTTTGATCAAAAATATCGACTCTTAAACGGCAAATCGACCTCTTCTTTTTATCCG
>CALHBF010000020.1 GCA_937931205.1 uncultured Bacteriovoracaceae bacterium | reverse complement strand
GAAGAGAAGGCAATGCCCAGTTTGTCCCAAACTTTTTTCATAGAAGGGATATACCCTGCTTTACATTCGGCGTCTATAATGGGCTTAGAAGTTTAATAAATTTAAGGAGATTCGTATGAAATATCTATCAGGTTTAGTTCTCATTTTATTCTCGATGACAGTTTTCGGGGCCAATTATTCAGTAGATATCAAAGGGATGACTTGTCAGATGTGTGTGAAGGCCATCACAGGAGAACTCAATAAAACTGGCAAAGTTGAGAAAGTCATTGTTTCGCTCGAAGAAAAAAAAGCGACTTTTTCTGAGCTGACAGGCAAAGAAATAACTGAGCAGGAGATTAAGGCAGCTATTAAAAAGGCCGGTTACTCTGCTACTCAAATTAACAAAGTTCAGTAAATGCTCACTATTCTTGTTGGTTCTCAAACAGGGAATGCCTTGAATTTGGCCCAAGGAATTTCAGGTCAGCTAAGTGCAGAAGGGATTGATAATGATTGTTTTCCTATGGATGAGGTTGATCCTGAAACCATTCATGAGCTGCAAAGACTTCTCATTGTCACAAGTACCTATGGGGACGGTGAAGCCCCAGATAATGCTAGTGAGTGGTTAAGCTTTTTAAAATTTAGTGAGCTTGATCTCTCCCATCTCGAATATGCAGTGCTGGGATTAGGAGATAATTATTATCCTCATTTCTGCCAATGCGCTAAAGACTTTGATCAATATCTAGGTCGTCAGGGAGCACGGCAATTGCTTGAGAGGCTAGACTGTGATCTTTATTATGAAGAACAGTATCCTGAATGGGTGGAAAAACTAAAACAGGTTCTATAAGAATATTTTCTCAAGATCTAAAAAACTTTTCATCATCGTCACCATATTCCTGCTTCCCTTGATCGTAATGATGTAAGGGGAGTAGGACATACTAAAAGAATCCTCCATCACTCGTGCTTGGCCAAGTGGGGCCCATACTTTCCAATCAGGGCCATCTTCTACCAGTGCCCAGCGCATGACACTCATTTGCGAAATGATTTCATCCCGATACCAGGGCATCGGTATGAGTGGGTCTTTGTTGTGGGGAGTGATATCGAATGTTTCTAATTTTAAATTGTTGTATTTGAGATGAGTAAAAGCAAAGAGTGAGAAGATAACTCCAACTATTAGCACCACTTGCCACGGAATGAAGAAGCAAAGGATAAAAGGAATGAGGATAAGGGAATATTTAAGATATTTTTTTTTCATATTCTTCAATCATTTTTTTTCTGACTGCAAGTGACAGGTCAAAAAAGGTTTGTAATTGATAAATTCCAAAGTGATCCAGGAATCGAAGAATTTCTTTATTTAAGTGATGGATGAAAGTTGGTCCTTGATAAACGAAGGCCGTATAAATCTGCACCCATTGGCCACCCAGTTTCCAGAAGCGGAGAATATCGCCAAAAGAGCTGATGCCGCCAACTCCAATAATCGTAAGAGGCGTTTGTGATTGCAGCAGTTCTTCTTGAACCATTAAAGATTTAGCGTAGAGAAGTTTTCCTGAAATTCCACCAACTCCTAAATCGGGTCTAATGGTTGTATTGGTTGCGATAATTCCCTCTAGTTTTAGTTCTTCACTGATTTTGAGAAGGCCTTGAATTTCTTCTTTTACTAAATCAGGAGCAATTTTTAAGAAGAGAGGTTTATCTGTGTGTCTCTTGAGCTCTGAGAATAACTCTCGCAAATATCCTGGTTCCTGCAAAGCTCGCAGCCCGGGAGTGTTGGGAGAAGAAACGTTGATGGTAAAATAGTTCGCTTGTCCCAGAGTTGAAACGAGTTGACCTAATTCATCAATGCTCTCTGCCGGTGTTGATTCTTTATTTTTTCCAATATTAACTCCAAGGACCGAAGCTCCTTGATAGTTTTTCAAATTTATTAAAATTGATTCACGGCCACCGTTAGGAAAACCCATGGCATTTCTCAAACTCTCTTGTTCTGGGTAGCGCCATACTCTTGGTCTTGGATTTCCCCCTTGGGCCTTCAAAGTAATTGTCCCGGCTTCAATGGCACCAAAACCCAATGAGGAGAGTGTTGTTAATGCCTGAGCATTCTTGTCTAATCCTGCTGCTAATCCAATAGGACTGGGAAGTTCTAGAGTGTTTTTGTGAGAGCTGAGCCTGGGAGAGAATTGATAAGTATGGGCCTGATAGAGCTCACTGATTTGCAACGCCAGGTGATGGGCCGTTTCTGCATCCAGTTTAAACAACAAAGGCTTCAATACAGAGTAAATCATAATTTAATCCTATGAAGCTTTTCTTTGAAAGTCATTAGGGCGTGTGAGATAATAACCGCATTCAAGGATGATTATGAGAATTTTGTTTGCTTTATTATTTGCCACTTCCGTTTTCGCGCAACACAGTGAGCAACCTGAGCCGATCGAGACAGAAGAGCGTGGTAACTACATTGTTTTTGAGATCGAAGATACAAAAAATAATAAAAAATTTACTTTAGAAAGATCTCCTTATCTGGATCACTTCCTACGGTTTGCCCATAAAAAGAACGAGCGACTTCAGAAGGCCGACAGTAAGATGGCCCGCTCCCTTGATTCGGAATTTTCTTCTCTTTTTATAAAGTCACTTTACGAATGGCAAACGAAGGAAGGAAGTTGTGACAAGGTATATCAGTTACGTCTCAAAGGCGAAGAGCAGAGTATTTGCAAGAAAGATGATCAAAAAACTCAAGCTTTAAAGTCTTTTATTGGGATGTTAGAAAAAAAATTCTGAGGTAAAATCAATTGTTTTGCTGTTTATCGTTATCAACCTTCAACGAATTTGAGGTTTCATGAAATATTCTTACCTATCACTCTCTCTCCTGTTGGCCGCAGCGAATGCGCAAGCTCAGTTTGGAACTTCCACTGAGAAGAGTAGTGACAATCCAAGTGTGATTGGAACATTGATGACTAAAAAACCAGAGAATCCGCGTGAGATGGTTTTAGGAAATCTTCTTAAGCGTGTTCTTGAGTATATGCATCTCTCACAGAAAGAAGTGAATGATGAAATCTCTAAAGATGCTTTCAAAGTTTATTTAGAGCGAATTGATTACGGAAAACAGTTCTTGCTGGAAGAAGATGTTAAAAAACTAAAGGCCTATGAGACTAAATTTGATGACATGATGATCTCAGGTGATCTGCAGATTCTTGAGCTGACAACAGAGTTGATGAATAAAAGAATCGGCGCTATTGAGAGTCATGTAGAGAAGATCCTTTCTAAGCCGATGGATTTTTCTAAAAAAGAATCAATTGAAACTGATCCTAAAAAACGTCAGTTCTTAAAAACTCAGAATGAACTTTTTGCTCATTGGGATAAACTCATGAAGTACGAAGTGCTTAACCGCATTGTCGACACAGAGGAAGAGCAGAAAGGTGTTGCAACTGATGCTAAAGGTAAGAAGAAGCCGAAGCCAACTAAACAGTTGAGTGCGGCAGAAATTGAAAAAGATGCTCGTGAAAAAGTTTTAAAATCTTGGAAAAAGATTTTCTCTCGTCTGGTAAATGAAAAGAAATCAGACAAGCTTGATAAATTCTACAATGCTATCACTAAGGTTTTTGACCCTCATACCAATTACCTTATTCCTGAAGAGAAAGAAGATTTTGATATCGATATGTCAGGAAAGCTGGAAGGTATCGGAGCTATTTTAAGAGAAGATAACTCTTATATTAAAATTGAAAAAGTGGTTCCTGGTTCTGCTTCTTGGAAAACAAAAGAGCTAGATGCTGAGGATACTATTCTTAAAGTTGGCCAGGGTGATGAAGAGCCAGTAGACGTAGTGGATATGTCACTTCGTGATGCTGTAAAACTGATTCGCGGTAAGAAAGGTACAACGGTTAAACTTACAGTGAAAAAGCCAAATGGTTTGATCAAAGTTGTTCCTATCGTTCGTGATGTTGTTGAAATCGAAGAATCATATGCGAAGGGCTCAGTGCTTGAACTTGGTTCGCAAAAGATGAAAGTGGGATATATCAATATCCCGAAATTCTATCGCGATTTCAATGATCCGAAGGGCAGAAGTGTTACTGATGATACGTTGAAGGAAATGAAGAAGCTGATCAGTAAAGGTGTTGAAGGGCTTATTCTTGATCTTCGTAACAACGGCGGTGGTGCTCTTGAAGATGCAAGAAAAATTTCAGGTCTCTTTATTGAAGAAGGACCGATTGTTCAAGTGAAAGGCTCGTCTGGTTCAGTCGATGTTCTGGCCGATGATGATCCTAAGATTGAATTCTCAAAACCAGTTATCGTTCTTATTAACAGGTTCTCGGCTTCTGCTTCGGAAATTGTGGCAGCAGCTCTTCAAGATTATAAGCGTGCGGTCATTGTCGGAGGAGAGTTCTCTCACGGTAAAGGAACTGTACAAGCAGTGATTGATCTTGATGGTTATATCGCTCCTGTGGCGAAGGCCTATTCACCGATGGGTGCGCTGAAGATTACGATCCAGAAGTTCTATCGAGTTAATGGAAGTTCTACGCAGTATAAAGGGGTAACACCTGATATCGTTCTGCCGGATCAGTATTCTCATCTTGAGAGTGGCGAGAAGTTTCTTGATTACTCTATCCCATGGGGTGAAGTGAAGCCGGTTCGCTATAGTGCTTGGAAGCCGACTTGGGATATCGGTAAGCTTAAAAAAGACAGCTCTTCTCGTGTAGGTAAGTCTGAGAAGTTTAAGCATATTAATGATTCAATCAATTGGTATAAAGAGCAGAAACAAAGTTCTCAGCGCTCCCTTTCAAAAGTAGATTTTGAAAAGAAGCGTGAGGAAGTAAGAAAGATGAGTGATCTTTTTAACCAAGAGAAAGAAAATACAGATCTGATTGTGACTGATCTTGTGGATGCCAAGAAAGATAAGGTTGCACAAGAGAAGTATGATGATTATGTTAAGACTTTAAGAAAAGATGCTGTTCTTGAAGAGTCAATGCTGATTATGCATGACCTTGTGGAGATGACAAAAAAGGCCAAGAAGTGAAACTAAGCTTAGATCAAAAATATGAGTTCTATGAGCGCTCAGTTCAGAACCCAGAAATCGAAGTTGATTTTATGCGCGCGGAGTTCAAGCGCTTCTTTGGCAGAACTCCGGTTACTATGCGTGAAGATTTTTGTGGAACAGGTGCCATATCATGCCATTGGGTAGGAACTCATAAGGACGCACTTGCCTATGGCGTGGATCTTGATCCTGAGCCAATTGGCATGGGGAAGAAGATGCATTTATCAAAGCTCAATGCTAAACAGCAGACGAGAATGCATTATCTCAAAGAAAACGTTCTTAAGACTTCAGCTCCTAAAACGGATGTGATCTGTGCTTTCAATTTCAGCTATTGGATTTTTAAGCAGAGAAAAGATCTTCTGAAGTATTTCAAACAAGTGAAGAAATCCCTCAATAAGCAGGGAGTTTTCTTTATGGATCTTTTTGGAGGTCCTGAGAGTCAGAAGCTTGTAACTGATCAGAAAAAAGTACCTGGTGGCATTACTTATTTTTGGGAATGCCAGCATTTTAATCCCATTACCCATGACTGTACTTTTGCGATCCATTTTAAAGATGCCAAAGGGAAGAAACATTTGAATGTGTTTACCTACGACTGGCGTTTTTGGACTCTGCCAGAACTTCGTGACATTCTTAATGAGGCAGGCTTTTCTAAAGTTGTTGCTTTCTGGGAGGGAGATGACGGAGAAGGCGGCGGCAATGGCGAGTTCGAACCAAGTGAAGATGGTGAGAACTGCGATGCTTGGGTTTCTTATATTGCAGCGATAAACTAGAATGTAATAGATTCCAGAAGGGCAATG
>CALHBF010000019.1 GCA_937931205.1 uncultured Bacteriovoracaceae bacterium | reverse complement strand
TGATTTTGCAGAACCACCATAAACTTTCGCCATCGTCATTGTGATAGCTGCTGTTGTAGTTGTTTTACCGTGATCCACGTGACCAATAGTACCGATGTTTACGTGCGGTTTACTACGGTCAAATTTTTCCTTTGCCATGACTACGTCTCCTTAAAAAGGTCTTATACCCTACTATTGTTTAATTTTGCTCGTTGAGTATGCTCCAGACATCAATTTCTGACAATAGAAAAATATTACTTATCCATTGCCAAATAAGATGGAGCTCGCGACGAGAATTGAACTCGTGACCCCTTCCTTACCAAGGAAGTACTCTACCACTGAGCCACGCGAGCCTAACCGAAGTGACTACTCAATAAAAAACTTTTGTCATTCTAGATAGTTGCCCCAAAATTGGCAATAGCTTTCTTTGGCCGGAAAAAGTTTTAAAAGGGATAAGTGAATAGTGATTTTTAGATTTTTGGCAAAAAAAAATCAGCCTTACGACTGATTTCTTATTTTGGAGCGGGCGAAGAGGTTCGAACTCTCGACCCCCAGCTTGGAAGGCTGGTGCTCTACCAACTGAGCTACACCCGCATAACTGAATAAATGTAAAAGATGGTGGCGTGGGATTGATTCGAACAATCGAAAGCTAACGCTGGCAGATTTACAGTCTGCTCCCTTTGGCCACTCGGGAACCACGCCATTTCTTAATGGAGCTGCTCACAGGAATCGAACCTGCGACCTACGGTTTACAAAACCGTTGCTCTACCAACTGAGCTAGAGCAGCCCAAATCATCAACTTAAAGTAGATGAGTGTTCAATTTTATAAACGGACTTGATCATTTACGCAAGTATTTTTTACACAATACCAAAACATTTTTCCATGGCAATGGCCGAAGCCGCTGACACATTCAGTGACTTAATCCCGCCCTGAGAAGGCAGACTTAGTGACTTTTGTACCAATCTACTCACGGCATTACTAAGCCCTGTTTCCTCAGCCCCCAGAAGCAAACACATTCTGGTTTCACTTCGTAATTGCTCCGAGTTCAAAGAATTTTCTGAATGCTCAGAGAGGCCGATAGTGGTAATGCCAGCATCATTCAGTTGCCCAACGGCACGGCTTAAAGAACTCACACGAATAAGTTGAACAAACTCAGGAGCACCTGAGGCAATTCGATAAAAAGTGGGAGTAAATCCAAATGATTTAGAAGAAGGGATAATAATAGCATCCACTCCGTAAAAACTAGCTGTTCTTAAAATAGCTGCCCCATTATGAACATCTGTAATTTGATCTAGGGCAAGAATGCGAACCTGAGGCTTTTTGAGAATCGACTGTATCTCATAAGTCTCAAGCGGAGATGTTTTTAAAAATACTCCAGAAGGAACACGATTAAACTCCACATCCATCTCGGCACAATATCTCTTACCAAGTTCTTGCAACTGATGGCTTGAAACGATTTCAAGCTTAATTTCAAGCTTTCTCGCTTGAATATTATGCTTCTTCTGAAGCTCTAATAATCCCTCATCAGTCGCAACTAATTTCTCATGTTGTCTGAGTGGGTTTTTTAGCGCCGCTGCAATAGAGTGAATCCCAAAAACAATATCAAAAGTTTGTTCTACGCCCATTTTCCAAGCTCACTCAGTTTAGTTTTAATTGTTGCTGCTAGTTCTTCTTTTTTTACTTTAAGAGTCTCGCCCGTTTTTCTAATTTTTACTTCAATCTCGCCAGTGGCATTAAAATCACGCTCACCAAGAGTCACTCGGATCGGTAAACCTAAAAGATCAGCGTCTTTAAACATTGCTCCAGGCCCCATTCCTCTGTCATCAAAAAGCACTTCAAACTGAGAGTTAAGTTCAGAGAAAATACTCTCCGCAATGTCTTTGAACTCAGGCGCTTTTCCAATGTAACCAAGATAAACATCATATGGCGCAATAGAAGCAGGCCAGATAATTCCATTCTCATCATGATTTTGTTCAATTGAAGAAGCAATTACTCGGCTGACACCAATTCCGTAACATCCCATAATTGGAGTTACTGCTTGGCCTTTGTCGTTAAGGACAGTCACCTTCATCGCCTTAGTATACTTGTCACCAAGTTGGAAAATATGTCCGACTTCAATTCCTTTTTTCATAGTAATGGCGTGCTCACCAATAAAATCACCATCTTTTGCCAGACGCATATCTGCTCTGAAATGTTTCGCTTTCGTATCACGACTTGGTACAAATCCTTTGAAGTGGAAACCATCTTCATTGGCACCAACGACATAAGATGAGTTCATATCAACTGTTTCATCAAAGATGATTTTTAGTTTGTCCGTTTCAACTGTCGGCCCCATTGATCCTTTGACTAGACCAAGAGTTTCAAGTTCAGCTTGGTGAGCAGGACGAATATCATCAGCCGCCACTTTATTTTTAAACTTCACTTCGTTTAATGAATCATCGCCAAGGATCATCACCATAAAGAATTGGTCCTTACCTTTAATGGTAGCGACCATGATGATTGACTTAAGTGAATGAGTGATATCAAAACCGTGAGCAGAGCAAACTTCCTCACATGTTTTTTGATTAGGAGTTGCAAACTTTGTTAGTTCACTAGCAGGAAGAGTTGTTAATCCCCTTCTTTCAGTCATTGCTTTTTCAATGTTGGCCGCAAAACCAGTTTGAGGAACGTGAACCACATCATCCTCTCCGTTACCGGCAACAACTTGGAACTCATGCGTTTTAGCTCCGCCACTTGCCATAGCACCACCATCGGCCTCAACAGCAATAAACTCTAGACCTAGACGTCTGAAGATATTTGAATAAGCCCCATAAATTTCATCATAAAATTTATCAAGAGACTCTTTATCAAGGTGAAGTGAGTAACCATCTTTCATCGAGAATTCACGAGCACGCATAAGACCAAAACGTGGACGGATTTCATCACGGAATTTGGTATTAATTTGATACAAACAAACAGGCAGCTGTTTATAGCTTGAAATCGTTTTTCTAAAAACGTCAGTAATTGTCTCTTCGTTTGTTGGTGAGAAACAAAGTTCTCTTTCTGCTCTGTCTTGAACTTTGAGCATCTGTGGGCCCATAGTATCCCAACGTCCACTTTCTTTCCAAAGTTCAGCGGGAGTCATCAGCGGCATTTGTACTTCAAAGCAGCCAATTCTATCTAGTTCCTCACGAACAATCTTTTCAACTTTTTTAAGCGTTCTGAAGGCCATGGGTAGGTAGGTATAAAGTCCTGCTGCCGTTTTATAGATCAGGCCAGAACGAAGCATAAGTTTTTGTGAAATAACTTCTGCATCTGATGGAGTTTCTTTAAGTGTTTGCCAATAACCGCGCGAGAGTCTCATGAATATCCTCATGTTAAAAAAGACTGTTTAGTACTTTTTTTAACATGAGATCCAAATTTATGCGAGTGATTTCAAAAAGTTCCTTAGACGGCAATGCCCAGCTGACGGATTAAATATAAACGTCTGCCATTTTTGGTTTTGAAGTACTTATTTATTGTCTTCACGGCACTGCCTGACTCAAGAAAGGTGTGATTGGCACTCTTCGTGAACTCAAAAACGTCATAAGTGCTTTCATAGTCTGTACCATCAAAGTCATTAATAATATAACCTCTGCCACCTCGCGAAGTCAGATGCGCCATGGGCAATTTGGAAGAAGCAATACGCCACGGAACGACAAAGTGACTTGATAAGCCGGCCACGCGGATATGACACTCGACGCTTGAACAAATATATTGCGTTCCTAAAATTTCAAAGATCTCCACATCATAACCATGCACTCGGAAATTTTCTTGAGTACTGTCATCATTGCAATAAAGATTTTCGAGGGTATCAAAGTAGCAAAATCCCCCACGGATAAAATGAGAGAAGAACATATAATCAGCAGGGCCTGTCATTTCTTCCTCATTAATATTTTGTCCGGCGGTAGTAATGAGCATTTCTCTCTCTGTAGAACTAACAACAACCATCTTCCAAGCATTATTCTCAAAACGAGCATCTCTGATCTCCATGATACTATCTGCAATGGTGTAATCAAATCCTGTCGCCAGATCAATGATGCTTGTCCCTACGGCAAGAGCCTTTCTCTCACTTTTGGCATCATAAATTGAGTGAAAGCTGACACTCGCCTGATTTGTTTTAATCACCGAGAAAGTCATGTTTTCTAAATTGACCCGATGTAAATCAAATGTCGCTCCCCCCACTGGATAGTAGGCCATTCTCCCTTGTATAAATGGCGCCACTGCTGGTCTACCTGGCAATATCAGCGAAGTCGTCCCTGCAAGTGTTCCGTCTGATTTATAAAGCACGTAATTGCGGGCAAAGGTAACAGGATGAACTCTTTCGACGACAAAAAAGAGAAAATTTCCAAACTCAGCAAAATCTTCTGCATCCCAAACATCTTCTGCAACAAGAACCGATTTCCCTGTTTCCACATGATAAATTCTGACGACATCATCATCAAAATTTCGTGAAGCTACTAAGGGTAAAGTTCTCAGCTCATCTTCACTTTTAATCAAGAGGTATTCAGACATAGTCTCAAAATCAGATTGAATAAAACTGACATTCGTTCCATCACCATGAACAAGAATGTTTTGATCGAAAGCAACCAACTTTAGGGTTGTATCTGTCGCTATCTTCTGAGTAGATCCAGATTGAGTATCTTTAGGAAAAGAAATGCCTTCATTACAAGACACCAGCGTAAGTAATAAAAGAAGAGTGAAGATAAACTTCATAATGTACCTCTGATATTCTTTCTATCGGGAGGATTCCTAATTTACTAAACTGAGCAACCCCACTCAGAATCTCGGAGCTGTCACTCATTATTGCGAACCAAGAGCTATCTTACTGAAACCACTTTCACGATTTTATAGAAAGGTGATAAAGGTGAGCAAATATGCTTAAGAATTAAGAAAAATTATTGATTTTCATTGGTATGAGACTGCTTTTAATAAGAGCTCAAAGAGCACACATAATCAGCTGAAGGATATAGTTTTCCTAACAACCTTACACTCTCCCTGAGATAAGACATCAGCCAATTTCCGGTAAGAGTTGATTCGGCATAGGATTCAATCAGGTTTAATTCGTTCTTTCCGGTATGAAGTTCGTAATAGCTAAAAACATATTCATCAGGATCACTGGTATCTATCTTCATGGCCATAATGATGTGAGGATCACTGAACTCATTGAGAGTGGCTTCTCGTTTAATGACACTTAATTTTTCCGTATGGCCAAATCCTAAAGCGGTAAAAGTCCCCGCTGTAAATTTACTAAAACTAAAGTCACTCTTACTTTGAAAATAGAGCACCCCTTTGACCTGATCCATATAATCAAGAGGCTCGGGATAACTGACCATCGAGACATTGAGATTAGCATCTACGGTATAGAGCCTGTCTGCTTTCATGAAATAATCTCTATCGACTTCCCCGTAATAACCACTCACCAGCGATAAAACTCCCGTATCCAATGAAGGTGAAGTCACCAGCCCAGCATTGGTAATCGCATGAAGTCTGGTGGCATTAGTTCCAAAAATAATCCGGTTACTTTTTATATTCGCGATAGCGTCGGGGTTAGCTGTTGCTGTTGGGTTTGCAAAAGTTGTTTTAACCAGCTTATCGTAAACGGCAATTTCAGCAGCTTTGAAGAGAACTAGCTTCTCTCCCATCGCCAGCATTCTACCAGTACTCTCAGCTCCTAAGTCGCTCAAGGTCTGATCAGCAGCTAAATAATAAAGACGTCCACTATAGAAAAAATAAATCCCTGCGGGAGTCGCTAGATAATTGGAAAGTAGGCCGACGGTTGCTCCCACGGGAGCTGCAAAATCAAAAAGCTTCTGCGTGGTGGCAGTACTTCCTCCCGAAACCCAAATCTCCCTTCCTCCTCCTAACGCCTCTACTATGAAATAATATTTGTTACCAATCACTCCCAGATTAATGGGAATCTCAAAAGTATTTCGATAAAACTTTCCGATCAACTGCACTGCTTGCGTATTTATATTCATCGCATACATGGTCAGTTGATTGTCCGTCGTTCGATAGGTGGTATAGATATAGGAAGTATCTTTTTTAAAAGCACACTGTGGGAAAGTAACAAACAGACTGCCAGGATTTGAGCCTGGATCTTTATCTTCGACTGCTAATGAAGCTGGATCCCAAAAGACGGTATGCCTGGCATTCAGCAGCTGCTTATTAGTGAGATCCCACTCATAATAAACAAGGCCTGATTTTTTTAGAACGTAATTACCGACCTGATCTCCTTCAACATAGCCCCCGTAAGTCCATACGTTTCCATTCGCGACTTTCTTATTATCGAGCGTGAAGGTTTCTTTGAAATTACAGGAAAATAGGAGCAGGAAGATTAGGTATCTCATACCGAAATATATCGGCAAAAATACCTGACATTTTTAATACAATCTTAACTTAATAAGAAACGTTTATAAATTGAGGGAGTTGCAATGCTTCTCTTGCCTCAGCCTTAAGATTTGAAGCCGAAACGATTTCATACGCACTCGGAGTCTCTAATAGCTTTCGACAAAGAAGGTTATGGATATTGTGGCCAGATTTATAAGTCGTGATCTTCCCGGCAATTTCATAACCCAGAAGGGCCACGTCGCCGATAGTATCAAGAATCTTGTGACGAACGAACTCATCTTGGAAACGAAGTCCTTCAGGGTTCATCACTTTGTAATCATCAAGAACGATAGCATTATCAAGAGATCCACCCTTAATAAGGCCTTTGCGCTTAAGCATATCTACATCGCGGGCAAAACCGAAAGTTCTGGCACGAGCGATATCGTGAATGAAATTCTCACATGAGAATTCAAATTCAAAAGCTTGAGTTTTAATTTGTGGATGAGCAAAAACGATCGTTGAATCGATTTTAAGATTGTGGTGAGGCTCAAATGTCGCCCACTTTCCATCTTTCTCAACACGAACAGTATCTAGAATAACGAGAAACTCTTTTGATTTATTATTGTTCTTGATTCCTGCTTCTTTAAGAAGGAAAACAAACGAAGCGCCTGAACCATCCATAATAGGAACTTCAGGGCCATCGATTTCGATAAAGCAGTTATTGATTCCCATTCCGTAGAGAGTTCCTAGAAGGTGCTCTACCGTGTGAATGGCCTCATAGCCTTCACCAAGGGTTGTGGCATTTTCAGTTGTACCAACTGAAGCAGCAGTTGCTCTATTAGGTTTAGCACCTTTGATATCTGTGCGCACAAAAACGATACCAGTGTCGGCATCAGCGGGATGAAGCTTCATCGTTACTTTCCGGCCCGAGTGGAGCCCGATACCAGTAACTTGAACATCCTTTGCAAGCGTGCGTTGATAAATCATCTCTAACCTTTTAAAACTTCATACAACTGGCATTAGTATAAACCATTTTTGTCACTTTGTACGGAGAATTTTGGCCATATGTATAAAATTGACCCTGCCGGTCAAACTAACTGATATGCTTAACGGCTTTTTCACTCAGTACTCTACCTCTAGGTGTCCGTAATAACAGGCCTTGCTTCAATAAAAAGGGCTCATAAACCTCTTCGATAGTCTGCTTGTCCTCACCTAAAGTGGCCGAAAGAGCATCAATTCCTACCGGGCCACCTTGATAATAGTCCTTAATGACGGAAAGAATTTTCCTATCCATGGTATCTAGGCCCAGCTCATCAATATCCATTAAGTTCAGAGCACCTTGAACTTCAGCATCCCCTACTACTTTTTTTCTCTTAATTAGAGCGAAATCCCTTACTCGACGAAGAATTCTATTAGCGATTCGAGGAGTACCGCGCGAGCGGCGGGCCACTTCATCCTTAGCACCACCCTCGAAACTGATTCCCATTTTACCAGCATTGTTACTAATGATACGGGCCAGTGTTTCAGGAGGATAATAATCAAAGTTTAAGTGGGCCATAAAACGATCACGCAGTGGATTGGAAAGTAAGCCAGAGCGAGTCGTTGCACCTATCAAAGTAAAAGGAGCAAGATCAATTTGCATGGTGCGAGCACTTGCACCTTGTCCGATCAAAATATCTAAACGGTAATCTTCCATCGCCGAATAAAGAATCTCTTCGACAGCAATATGCATACGATGAATCTCATCAATGAAGAGTACATCGCGAGGTTTTAAATTGGTAAGAACGGCTGCGAGGTCGCCTTTTTTCTCAATAGCGGGACCTGATACAAGATGAAGTTCTGTACCTAAGGATTTGGCAATTAACATTGCTAATGAGGTTTTCCCAAGTCCTGGAGGGCCTGAGAGAAGTACGTGATCCATAGCGGCCTTACGTACCAGAGCTGACTGAACCATCAGTTCAATATTCTCTACAACACGTTCCTGACCGATATATTCTTCAAAATTTTGCGGACGAAGTTGTGCTTCCTGTTCTTTTTCAGTGTTCTGAATATCACCGTCAACGAATCTCTCACTCACTATCTACTCTCCTTTAAAATAAGCTTCACTAGTTCTTCAGAACTAAGTCTGCTGTTTGTCTGGAGGTGCTTCTGCACAAGTGGGAGAATATCTTGATCTTTAAAACCAAGGCCTTGACATGCGGCCAGAGTTTCTTTCACAACAGCTGGATCCATCTCAGCTTTCTTCGGTGTTTTGGCACCGGCCTTCTGAGGTTTTTCAGCAACCGAGAATCCAAGATCAAGCTTATTCACTTTATCTTTAAGAGTGAGAATAATTTGTTCTGCCGATTTTTTCCCGACACCGGGAGCAGATTTAAGAACATCTGCATTTTCAAAAGTAATGGCCGAAAGGATTTGTTCCACACCGAGATGGCTAATAAGTCCATACGCCGATTTAGGCCCAATGCCATTCACATCAATTAGCATTTCAAAAAACTTCTTTTCATCCGCACTTTCAAATCCATAAAGAGTTTGAGCATCTTCACGAATGATATGCGAAATAAAAAGAGCAATATCTTTATTGGGAACAAGTGGTGTTGAAGTAAATACTTCATAACCAATACCACTGTTAGTGAGGATAATTGATTTAGTCACATCCGAGTGAACAATCGTACCAGTTAAGTAACCGATCATACTTGTGGTTCCTTTATTTTATGGGCAAGACTGGCGGCCAATCCTTTACCGCGAGTTTTTGTTTTTTTCTCTGCCGGCATCATCATGCGGCCTTCACTCAGAAGGTGGCAAAGAGCGATGGCAACAGCATCTGATTCATCGTGTGTTTTAAAATTTTCAAGGCCTAAGTACTGTTTAAGTACTTTTTGAATACCCTCTTTATCAGCATGTCCGTGTCCCGTAACGACAGACTTTACAACGTTGGGAGAATATTCAAAAACTTTTTTCTCAAAATCCCGACCTAGGGCGGCCAGCATCACTCCACGTGATTGAGCCAGTTTAATAAGTGCTGTAGGGCTTTTTACAAAAATCAAAGACTCAAGTGCAATGCAATCAGGTTGGTAGCTGGTAATAAGACTTTGAGTTTTTTCGAAGATATCGGTTACGCGATCGAGAAATTCATCACTCCCGTTAAATTTTAAGATTCCAGAAGCGATGTAGGAAATTTTCCTGCCTTCTTTTTTAAGAAGCGCATACCCTGCTGTTCTTGAACCGGGGTCGATGGCGAGTACAATCAAAATTATGTCCTTGGTATTACTCTTACGAGTGTACCAACTCACCTACCACGAGTCTAGCCGAGGGAGCGGCCTTTCAGATAATTTCCTACGTAGAAGACAAAAGAGCCGATGACTAATTGAGCTAATTCAAAGTGCCCATAATCACCATTTCTAATTCCAGAAAAAAAACAAAGACCCACGGCCACAAGACCAAAGAGCTGCATCCCTAAACCAATGTAAAATAATGCTTTCATATCTAGATGAGATACTCTGACTCCTATAAATAAGAAAGGACTTTTTGCTGTCTTCGTTCTATATTAGAGGCCTATGAATTTTAGAACACTTAGTGCCCAGCCTCTTGTTGAACAAATGAGGAACAACCTGATCGAACGAGTAAACCTATTAAAATCCAAAGGTTTGACTCCTCGTATGGGTATCGTTTTGGTGGGAGATAATCCGGCCAGCCTCACTTATATCAAAAATAAAAGAAAGGCCTGCGAACTTGTTGGTGCACAATTTGAACTTCATCAGTGGAATGATCAGATTGGCCCAGAAGAATTTCTCGCCAATCTTGAAGCTCTCAAAAATAATCCTGATATTCATGGAATCATTATTCAACTTCCGGTTCCTGAGCAGCTCAAACATCTTGATCTGACAAACTTGGTGAGTCCCGAAAAAGATATTGATGGTTTTCACGGCATGAACACTCAACTTCTCTTTAAAGGTTGTCGTGAACTGGAGAATCTTCTTCCCTGCACACCTAAAGGAATTGTAAGGCTGCTTCAGCACTACAATATTGCTGTTGAAGGCAAGGAAGTTTTAGTTATTGGCCGCAGTCTTATTGTGGGAAAACCGCTGAGCATGCTGTTGTCCAACTATAATGCCACTGTAACCATTGCTCATTCTAAAACAAAAGATCTTATCCGTTATACTAAAAATGCGGACATTGTTATCAGTGCAGTTGGAAAAGTAAATCTTCTGACAGCCAAGCATTTTTCACCAGAGAGAAAAACAACGGTGATTGATGTTGGGATAAATACTCTTAATGGAAAACTTGTTGGAGATGTTAATTTTGCGGAAGTTTCTCCTCTAGTTGCCAATATCTCTCCTGTTCCAGGAGGAGTAGGCCCCATGACCGTTATTTCATTGATCGAAAATTTAGTCATTGCTTGTGAAAAGAAAATCAAAGGATAGTTATGTCTAATTTCAAGACTCATCTCTATGATGAGCACGTTAAGCTTAATGCCAAGATCGTCCCTTTTGCTGGATGGGATATGCCTGTGCAGTACACTTCGGTGAAAGACGAAGTTATTGCTGTTAGACAGAACGTCGGAATGTTTGACGTTAGTCACATGGGCGAGTTCTTTGTAACTGGCCCTGACGCTCTTAAATTTGTTGATTATATTCTGACAAATGACATTGTCAGCGCCGACAACGGTAAGGCCATTTACTCTCCGCTTTGCCGTGAAAATGGTACAGTGATTGATGACCTGATCGTTTATAAATTCTCAAGCGAGCGCATTCTTATTTGCGTAAACGCTTCGAATATCGATAAAGATTTCTCGTGGATGAAGTCAAAGCTATCTGGCTTTAACTGTGAACTAACAAACAGATCAAACGACTATTCACTTATTGCTCTTCAAGGTCCTAAAAGCTTTGAAGTTCTTAAAAAAGCGTTTCCAACACTTACAGATATTGAATACTACTCTGTTACAGAGATGGGTTCATTTATTTTTGCAAGAACTGGTTACACAGGTGAAGACGGATTTGAAATTTTTGGGACTCACAATGAGATCAAAGAACTTTGGAATAAGTTTTTAAGTCTTGGTGTTGTTCCTTGCGGACTTGCTAGCCGAGATGTTCTTCGTCTAGAAGTTTGTTATCCACTTTATGGCCATGAACTAAATGATGAACTCACTCCTTATGACGCTACTTTAGGGTGGACTGTAAAGGCGGCGAAAGAAAAGTTTATTGGTAAAGAAGCACTGGCCTCAAAGCCTGCTAAATTTAAACTGGTTAAACTTCAACTTGAAAAAGGTATCCCACGTGACGGGTATCCTGTTGTAAACGCGAAGGGCGAAGTGATCGGTTTGGTTTCAAGCGGAACAATGTCAGTAACTACCAACAAAGGTATTGCTCTTGCCCGTATTGAGATTGATAAAGTTCCAACTGATGACGTATTCTTAGTCGACATTAGAAATAAGCATTACGAAGCACAATTATTTAAAAAACCATTTGTAACCGGAGGACATAAGTAATGGCCACAAACATTCCAGCAAACCTTAAATACACTAAAGAACACGAGTGGATCAAAATCGAAGGTGATGTAGCAACAATCGGTATTACTGATTTCGCTCAATCAGCTCTTGGTGACATCGTTTTCCTTGAAACACCAGCTGTTGGTACAAAACTAGATACTGGTGCAACTTTTGGTGTTGTTGAATCAATCAAATCTGTGAGTGATCTTTACGTTCCAGTAAGCGGTGAAGTTGTTGCAAAAAATGAAGACCTAGAAGGTAGCCCAGAAGGAATTAACTCTGATGCTTACGGTTCTTGGCTTATTAAAGTGAAAATGAGCAATACTTCTGAAGTGTCAAATCTTCTTTCTGCTGCAGATTACGAAAATTTCTGTAACAATTCTCACTAAAATTTATGGAGGTGCTAAGCAATTTAGCGCCTCCATTCTTATTTTCGCCTTTGCCACACCCCGACATCTTCCTAAATTTTATTCACTATCTTAATTCATCCTTTACGAACTTGATCTCTTTGGTGATACTCACCCTCTCATTGACACCTATATTTTCTATTGAGGATTCACTGAAATGGAATCAATCCAGTTATTAAATACTGCTATCATCAAAAGCAAGGAAAAGAAGATTAACCAATCTTTTGATGAAAGACTGAATCAAGTTTGTAACTCACCAGTTATCGACGTATTAAACAAGTGCATTACAAGCTACGCAGAAGCACAAAAGATTTCACGCGATCAAGCTGCTCTTCAAGTTGTTGAAACAATCCGTGAACTAGATGCTATCTGGTCTGACTATGTTGCTATCGAAGGTATTGACCGTTTAAAGCAAATGCTAAAAGGGCATTAAGTCTTAACGACAAAGCCCCACTCGATGACGGCCCTGCCATCCTTCAAAAGATCTTTTGGAGGATTCGGAAAAGGGCCGGCCTGATTAAAAGATTCCACCGCTGCCTGATCTAACTCTCTGACTCCTGATGAACTTTTAATAACAGCCTCTACGATCTCACCTCTCTCATTAAGAGTAACAGTCATCGCTGTGATGTGATCAGCACTAGCAATCGCTCTACCGCTCTTAAAAAGCGCCTGTGCTTTCTCTTGCACGCTTCTGCCCCAGAACTGCTCAAGCTTCTGCCTGATACGATGAAAGAAGCCATAATGCTTAAATTCAGTGGTATTGAGATGAGTGAAATCTCCAAGAGTCATTTCATCAAGATAGTCATTAGTGGCCGAAAGACCCATTTCTTTAAGCTCGCCGTTCTCTTTACCGGCCTTCATCTGGCTGGCCTCATCTTGAATCGGCTTAAAGTTTTGGGCGAACTCATGAGCAAGGCCCACATCCGAGAGCTTCATCTGTTTCTTATCTTTCGTTTTTGAAGATGTTTTTCTCTGCTGATCAACTTCAGCATTTCCCTTAGCAGCTTTTTTGAAGCTATCAATCTGGCGAGAAACTGTCTGACGATCAAAGGCGCGATTTTTATCACTTAAAAAAGCTTCATCAACAGGTGACTTTTCTTCTGTTGGATCTTCCGACTGCACGATCTGTTTTTTATGTGTTGTTTGATGAAGACGGACTTTAAGAGTCGACTCTGCTTCTGGCCCGGCTTCCGCCAACTTATTATTTGAGTCAATTTTGAGGTGAAGAAAGAGAGACAGTATGTGAATAAGTGAAACCACACATACAAAGAAGCCAAAATTTCTTGTCCAAGCTTTTCCGTGCATAGGACCTCCGTAGAGGTCCTATCGGAATAAAAGAGTGATTAGTTAAAGATTCTTGAAGTACTCGTCGTCCTCAACACTTACCCCTGAATCTTGATCTTTTTTCTCAAATATAGGCTCACTAGCATCAGGTTCAGTTCCTGTGACAAAAGCTTCCATGAATCCATCTAAACTACCGGCGCTGATCGGTCTCCCTGTTTCTTTATCCACAGTCATCGTTGTGATTCCTTGTGGAACAACAAATGGAGAATCACCATAGCGCTCAATGGTCTGCTCAATGTAATCCATGAAAATAGGAATAGTCGTTTTACCGCCAGTTTCTCCATAACCTAAAGTGCGATTATCATCAAATCCGGCCCAAGCACCAACCACGACATGAGATGTGTAGCCCACAAACAGAGCGTCTACATAATTATTAGTTGTTCCTGTTTTAGCAGCAATATTCTTTGAAATTTTTGCAACTCTTCTACCTGTTCCATAAAGAGTTACACCATTTAAAATATTGGTCATGATGTATGAGAGTCTCTTGTCGTAAACCTGCACGGGACCTAAATCTTTTAAGAATGGATTCTCAAAAGGTTTTGGTTCTAAGCTTTCACCTTCTTCAGGTATTGGCTGTGTTACCACTTTTTCGGTTTCAACTTTATCCTCAGACACCCAATTTTGATCAGCTGCCGGTATGGTAATCTGATTTCCATTGCGATCTTTAATCGAAACAATATGCTTCATGCGAATGGCCTTACCGCCATTTGCAAATACAGCATACCCTTTGGTTAATTCGGCTAGACTGATACCAAATGAACCAAGAGAAAGTGACATATCTTTTGGTATGTCAGCAGTCATATGGAATCGCTTCACAAAATCATGAATTTTTTGAACTCCAAGGTCTTGCACCAGACGGATCGTTGGAATATTTCGCGACACCTCTAATGCACTTCTTAGAGTCATTGGGCCTTTAAAAGCTCCATCATAGTTTCTCGGTTTCCACGATAAGCTATCATCAACTCCACCTAATGCTTGTGGTGTATCCATCAAAATTGTTGAAGGAGTCATTCCGTTTTCAAGAGCTGCTGCATAGATAAATGGTTTAAAAGCAGAACCTGGCTGACGTGAAGACTGAATCACACGGTTAAACTGTGATTTCTCAAAATTCACTCCACCCACGAGAGAAATAATTTCTCCATTAAACGGATTGATAGCAAAAAGAGCTCCTTCAGCTTCTGGCTCTTGATCTAGACTTAGTTCGTGAAATTTCTCTTGATTAATTTTTGCCATCACTCCATCCGAAGAGTGACGTTTAGCAAAGGCTTCATCAACTAATTGTCCATGGGCAACTGACTTTTTCTCAACCTTAACTAAAATCACATCCCCTACTTTCACTATTTTTGAAGGGACAGATGCCTTAGGATGATAAGTCGGCTCTTCCGAAATAGAACGAGGATGGGCCCAAGCAAAACCTGCAGCAGGAATCACTCCACGCACACCACCAATTGAAACGATGATATTTTTCTTATCATCATCAGCTTTCACTACAACACCAGGATAGGTCGTTCCTGCTACTACAAAATTGTTGAAATAGTCTTCATCATTCCCAACATCGACTGTTTTCTTAAACTTCTCATCAACTGATTTCAGGCGCTCATCATATGCCTGTAGTTTTTGCTGACTTTCTTCATCAGTTTCCTGATATTCATAAACATTCTTCCCTTCAGTTGAGAAAGTGAAAAATGTTGAATGATCTTTTAGCATCTTTTGACGTTGAATCAGAAGATAGTCTTGAATTTCACTAGCATCGGCCAGACGCTTGATTGGACCTTTGTAACCCTGACGCTTATCAAGCTCCTTAATATTCTCTTTAACTGATTTCTCGGCCTTCTCTTGAAGTTTCCAATCAATCGTTGTTTGAACTTCAAAGCCCTCAGTCAAGAATTCGTCTTTGCCAACTACCTTGATCACTTCTTGGCGTACCCAATCAGTAAAGTGACCGGCCTTCATTTCAATCGGCTTTCTAATACGCATTTTAATATCTTCGGCCAGAGCAGCTTTATACTCTTCTTCCGTGATCTTATTTGTTTCATACAGACGCTTAAGAACGTAACTTTGTCTCATTTTGGCATATCTAGGATTCACATAAGGAGAATATCTCCCTGGTGCTACCAGAAGACCTGCCACGAGAGCACTCTCAGCAATGGAAGCGCTATTAAGATCCTTATCGAAGTATCCTTTGAAAGCAGCTTTTACTCCGTAGTAACCACCACCAAGATAAACCTGATTGAGATAAAGAAAAAGAATCTCATCCTTTGTCAGTTTCTCTTCAATTTTTCGAGCAAGTAGGAGATCTTTGATTTTTCTTGAAATAGTTCTCTCACGAGAAAGAAGAAAAGATTTGGCCACCTGTTGAGTGATGGTTGATCCCCCTTGTACTAACTTACCTGCTTTTAAGTTAACCATAAAAGCACGAACGATACCGATATAGTCCACACCACTGTGGTTATAGAAGTTATCATCCTCGGCCGCAAGGAAGGCACTTACCACTTTCGGAGGAATATCGGCAAAAGCGATAACATCTCTATTTTCTAATCCCACTTCAAGTAGAGTTTCTCCATCACGAGAAAGAATGCGAGAAGCTTTAGGTGGGTTGTAATCCTGAAGAGAATTAATTTGAGGAAGATCCAAGGAGACTACAAAAAAGATACCAAGAATGGAGAAGATTCCTAGAACACCAAGGAGAGCAAGAACAATAATTGTTTTTAATATACGTTTCAAAATAACACCTTCACTTATTCCTGATAATCAATCTCTTTGAGATTCTCATTAAGGATCTTAATTTTCTTTTCCGCTGAACTCAGAGTTTGGCGACACTCTTTATAAAGTTCAATCCCTTTTTCAAATTTTTTAAGACTATCATCCAGTGGCATTTCACCAGACTCTAATTCCTTAACAATTTGCTCCAGTTCTTTGAGGGAAGCTTCAAAATCTTTTGCAACTTGAGCTTTTGGGGCCATTTTGCATCCTTTGGTTACTTAAAAAATTGATGATATTTTCCCATAGCCTCGTAGCTAGTACAAGTTTTCTCATACTTGCATGATGGGGAGGAAATTGCCCATGCTATTTTTCTGGCACCTAGGTTGCTAAAATTTGCCTAGGGAAGTCAAATTCCCACCACCCTTTAGGACGAAAGGTGATTAGTGAAAAATATCTGGGTACCCCTTAGTGGTCAGATCGCTCAGCAAAGGAAGGTTGAGACGATTGCCAACAATGTGGCCAACGCCAATACTATCGGCTTCAAGAAAGACCAAGTTGTCTTCAAGGAACATCTGACGGCATTAACTCGCGGTTCAGATGATATCCATATTCCAAGAAAAGAATTTTCACCTCAAGATTTCTATCACACTCAAGGTGCTGAGAATGCCATGGTAGCGGTTGATGGAAGCTTTACAGTGTTTGAACAAGGTCAACTACAACCGACCAACAATCCCTTGGACTTAGGCTTACAAGGTGAAGGTTTTTTTGAAGTGCTTACTCCCACAGGTGTTCGCTTCACTCGTCGAGGAAATTTCACTCTTAACAAAGATAGCGAAATTGTCACCGACCAAGGATTTAAACTTTTAAGCAGCAAAAATCCCAATGCTAATCCTGAAGATAGAGTGATTCGTGTTCCGGCCAATGCCCCACTTACCATCGCTGGTAATGGAGAGATTTTCACTCGCGAAGGTGTGGCCGAGCAGATCTCTGTGGTTCAATTCCAGGACAAGCATGCTCTTCGTAAAGAAGGAAGCTCGCTCTTCCTGACTCCTAATCAAGACAATATTGTCAGAGAAAATCTCACAACAAGTGTGAGGCAGGGCTTTCTTGAAGGCTCAAACGTCAACGCCATCGAAGAGATGTCGGAATTAATTAAAGCACATCGCCACTTTGAATCGATTCAAAAAGCTATTAATACCTATGACCAGATCTCCGGCAAAATCGCCAACGATCTTGGAAAGTTTTAACGAGGATTAATCTATGATTAAGGCACTTCACACATCAGCAACAGGAATGGCAGCACAAGAATCTCATGTGAACACCATTTCAAACAATATCGCCAACGTTAATACAACTGGCTTTAAAAAATCACGAACAGAGTTTGATGATCTTCTCTACGAAACTGTTCAAGAAGCCGGATCTCGTTCTTCGGCAAACTCTGAATATACAGTAGGACATCAAGTTGGTTCAGGGGCCAAAGTTTCGGCCACTAGAAAAGTTCACACTCAAGGTGCTCCACAGATGACCAACAACCCATACGACCTGATGGTTAATGGTGAAGGTTTTTTTGGAGTTCTAGCAGCAAACGGTGACTTAAAATTCACTCGTGATGGAAGCTTCAACGTTGATGCTCAAGGAAACCTTGTGACTCGTGCAGGACAAAGAGTTTTCCCAGGTGTGGTTGTTCCACCCAATGTTATGAAAATCAACATCGCTGAAGATGGTACAGTTGATGCTTATACCAGAGAATCAATTGAGCCTATTAATCTGGGACAAATTCCCGTCTTTACCTTTGTGAACCCGACAGGGCTGCGTGCTGATGGTGGAAACCTTCTGGCAGCGACTGGAGGAAGTGGTCAGCCGACTCAAAACATTCCTGGAGAAAATGGTTCAGGAGTGGTGATGCAAGGAGCGATCGAATCATCAAACGTAAACGTGATGAATGAGATGACGGATCTAATTAAAGCTCAACGTGCTTATGAGATGAACTCAAAAGTAATGGGTGTAGCAGATCAGATGCTTCAAACTGTAAACAACGTAAGGTAAGAATGAAATTATTGTTGTCCTTTGTACTTTTATTCTCTCTCCCTGCATTTGCCTGTGAGTACACAGGACTTGATGGAATTTTGGTTACAAAAAAAGACATCAAAACAGAAGAACTGCCTCTTAAAGGTTGCTCTCCTGAAGAACAAGAAATGTTTAAAAATACTCTCGTTAATCTTGAAGGTAATATCAGTGCCTTCCAGTTAAATGAGATCCTCGGATTTGCAAATTTCAAACTCAATCAGGATCGTTTGATCATCACTTCTCTCAATAAAATGACGAGACAGCAGTTAGCATTGAAAGACAATATTCATGTTTCTGCTCGCAACAACTCTCCTGCACTGATTAGTTTTCAATCCCATGATCACCTCTCTCTTTTTTGTAATGGATGTCTTTATGGAGAGAATCAGACCCTCACTCTTCATGTGAAAAATATTTTAGGAGAGACAGCTCAGAAATTAATCAATGTTGATTTTAGAACTCTTTTCACAGCTTATCGCGTACTGGGAGCGACTGCTGCCTTTGCTCAAATCCCCAGCGATAATATCGAAGTTGTACAGACCGACAGTATTCCCCATACCAGTTTTTTAGAAGATCCCGCTCACCTGAAATTTTATCAAACAAACAAAGCGCTCAAAGCTGGTGAGTTGATTAAGATGAGTGATCTCTCTCCTTCTCGTATCATTAAGGCCGGAATCCGCTCTGAACTTATTCTTGAAAATAAGTTTATCAAGATCAAAACTCATGGCATTCCTCGCAGCTCAGGAGTCATCGGCGAATTCGTAGAAGTTTATCATCCTGAAAAGAAAAAGAAATATTACGGTAAAGTCATCGATATTAACAAAGTGCACGTAGACCTATGAAAATCCTTACTCTTCTCTCAGTTCTTCTTCTTACCTCTTGTTCCAATTACGTGAACAATATTCACCGTCAAATTGATCGTGAAGAGCGTGGTGGAAATAGTGCTCCGGCGCCTAAGAAAAAATCGGCTGAATCAAGTGATTATCAGCGCTACAAAAACAAATGGAATACTACGGGCGATAAAAGACCGATTGAAAACCCTATGACGTACTCTCTAGGACGTCCTAGTGGACGAGTAGAGCCGACAGTAAAAAGAGACTATCGACCTCAGAGATACCGCGCTAGTGATTTCCGTGACAATGATGATTCAGGAAGCCTATGGGCCAATCAAGGTCAGTCGGCCTCTCTCTTTACCTATCAAAACGATAAACGTGTCGGTGATATGGTTATCATCAATGTGCTGGAGAACTTGAGAAATCAGATTTCCAATGAACTCAAATCGCACTTTCCTGATAAAAAGAAAGTTGTTGATGGCAAAAACCAAGATCCTAGAGCTGCCGCAGCCGCTGCTGCTCAGAATCCCCAGGCCAACAATGCCAATACTGACAACGACATGGATATGAAAGTTTATGACAAAGTATCCGGCACAGTTATTGAAGAATTGAGTAAAGATTACATTCTTCTGAGAGGAAGAAAGGAAGTTATCTACAAAAAGGAAAAAAGATCCATTGAGATCCAGGCCCTTGTTTCACGCAAGGATATTATGGAAAATGATTATGTGAACTCTGACCGACTTTTAGAGTCAAAAGTTTTCATCTTAAGGGATAAACAATGATCAAGAACCTCCTGCTTCTCTCGCTAATTTTCTCTTCTCAAAGTTTTGCAAGCTCTAGCCGCATCAAAGATCTTGTTACGGTAAAAGGTGTGAGAGAAAACCCACTAATTGGTTATGGTCTAGTTATCGGTCTTAATGGAACAGGAGATGGTGGTGGTGAGATCACTAACACTTCTCTTAAAAAGATGTTTCAGACTCTTGGTCTTAATCCTCAAAAAGAAGTTACTTCTAAAAACGTTGCAGCTGTTATTGTGACAGCGAAGCTTCCTGCTTTTGGACGTCTTGGACAAAAACTAGATATTACCGTCAGCTCGATTGGTGATGCTTCTTCACTGGCAGGTGGAACACTTCTAGTGACTCCCCTTAAAGGTGGAGACGGACAAATCTACGCTATGGCACATGGGCCACTTTCAGTAGGTGGTACTGAAAAAGGGAAGAAATTCGCAACAACGGCGAGAATTCCTGATGGCGGTATTGTAGAAAAAGAACTGGAACTTTCTTTCAATGATAAAAAGGCCCTGCGCCTTGCTCTTAATAACCCAGACTTCACAACAGCTGCTCGAGTTGAGCGCACTATCAACCAAGAACTTGGCGGTAAATATGCTACTGCTGGAGATTCAGCGACAGTTGATGTGATCATTCCCCACTACTATGAACGCAAAGTGGTTGAGCTTCTGGCCAATATTGAAAACTTTAAAGTCATCGCTGACGTTGCCGCTAAAATTGTGATCAACGAGCGCACTGGAACACTAGTGGCCGGCGGTGATATCGTTCTAAAAAAGTCGGCCATCTCGCACAAAGATATGGTTTTAGAAGTTAAAGATGGAGAAGGACAATCCGGAGTGATTGCTGCTCTTCCACAAACAACGACAATTAATGATCTGGTGAAGGCCCTCAATGCTCTAGGGACCACACCGGAAGATTTGATCTCGATTTTCCAAGCACTTAAGCAAAATGGCAGCTTACTTGCTGAGATTGAGCTGATTTGACATCTAAGTAGGCAAAAACCTCCGGGGTTAGCTTTTCACTATCCCCGCCTTGTCAAAAAATGCTACAATCTACCTAAGGGATGGGTCTAAGGATTGACCCGCCTGATTAGCGAAACACCAGGATGGTATGAATGAAAGTCTCCGCCGCTCATTCTCCAATGCATGTCGGGCAAAAAAACAGCCCCATCAAACCTTACGAAGAAATCGCGGAAGGTATGGAGTCTAACTTCACTTCTCATTTACTGGCCGAAATGCGCAAAACAGTTCCTAAAGAGACTCCGGACTCTTCAGCAACAGATTATTATAACTCGTTACTTGATTATGAACGTGCTCAGTTAATGGCCCGTTCAGATACAGGTCTTGGTGTGAAAAAAGTTGTCTTAGAACAAATTGTTCCACATCATTTAAAACAATATATTAAAAATTCTCATCCCGAGATTCGCCAAGGATTGGCGAATCAAGCCAAGGAGTAGGCCATATGAGTACGATTGATACACGCTCAAGTTTTTTCCCTCGTGGAGGAAACATTCAAACTGAATCAACGAAACAAGGCTCTAAGGTAGACAGTCTCAAGAAGAATTCGGCCGAAAAAGCTACGGAGATCACAATTAAGACGGCACAAGATGCAAAAGTAAGCATCGGTGACGGCATTAAGGATTTCTCAAAGATTAAAAGAGTCGCTAATGCTGCTCCAGAGATCGACAACACTGATAAGATTGCCCGTCTTAAAGCTCAAATTCAGGGCGGCACTTACGAAGTGGATTACGATGCGCTGGCAGACAAAATCCTTAGCGAAGAATTCTAAGAAGGCTTAATTCTCATGGAAGAGAAAAAACTCTACTATCACCAAGCTCTCAACATTTGGGAAGGGTTCTGTAACCTCCACTCTCGTATGTTTGATATCGCTTGTGATGAATATCTTGCACTTTTAGAAAGCAACATTGAAAAGCTGGAAGAGCTTCTTCCTCTTAAAGAAGAAGTCATTTCAAAAATCAGTGAGCTGGAACTCGAGAGAAGTGAGTTAATTGAAAAAATTAATCACAGTGACCTCGTGGCTTCCCCTATTGCGAAATCACCTGAACTTATTCTTCTTTTTAGCGATCTTGAATCAGCATCAGGCTTGAGTGCTCTAAAAAACCTCAATGCCCTTTTGATTGATATCATCGAGAAGATTCAGAATCAAAATAAGAAGAATCAGATCTTTTTAAATAAAGCGATGATCTCTCTAAGGGATTTAAAACGCGGCTTTAAAGGTCAGAAGGTTTATTCGACTTACGGGTCGGATGGACGTACTCAGACTTTAAACCGATAAGGAAAATCAGTTGGGTGTAGATTTACTTAACATTGGAAAATCAGGTCTATTCGCAGCAAAGAAGTCGATGTCGACAACTTCGCACAATATTGCCAATGCCAATACTGAGGGATTCTCACGTCAACAAGTTCGCACAGAAACTTCTACTCCTATTTCTGAAGGTAAATATGTCCTAGGAAATGGAGTTGATATTCAAAGTGTTCGACGCTCTCACGATGAACTCGTCGAGAAAAAACTCAACACTTCAAACTCGCAACACAAATTCAATGAAGAAAGAACCAATCAGCTGACTCACGTTGAAGAAATCTTCAACGAGATAAACTCTGAAGGGATGAATAAAATCCTTAACCGTTTTTTCAACTCTTTCAGAGAACTCTCGAATCAACCGGAGAATGAAACCATCAGGAACGTGGTAAAAGAAAATGCCAAGATTGTGACTGATGACTTTCACCGTATTCAGGACAATCTGGATCATGTTCGCGCTGGTATGAATAATAAAATCAAACTGAGCGTGGATGAGATCAACTCTTTGACTGAAACGATTGCTAAACTCAACAAAGAAATCAATATTCAGGAAGTCTCAGCAGGAATGGCCAATGATCTTCGCGATCAGCGTGACCGTGCCATTGGAACTCTTTCAGAGTTTTTCCCACTGACTACCTATTCTGATAATAAGGGCCAGTTCATTGTTAATATTGATGGCGTAGGCTCTCTTGTTTCAGGTGGTATTGCTCAAAGATTGACTGCCGGACAAGGTGTCAACTCAGGTCAAGATGCCAGTGACAAAGGTAATGCTGATATTTATTTTGAGTCTCGTCCAGGAGTTTCGCTCTCTGAGAAGATCAAGAGCGGTAATCTTGGAGCGATCCTTAAAACAAGAAATAATGATCTGGAAAGTCTAGAGAAGCAACTTGATCAGCTAGCTCATGGACTTGTACTATCAACCAACGCTGTTCACCGCAAAGGTTTTGCGAACCACGATCCTAATTCTGGTAAACAAATTACCGGAATCAATTTCTTTAAAGAGCCTTTAGAACTTAAACGTGCTGCTGAATACATCTCTCTTTCAAGTGAGATTCTTTCAGACGCCAACAATATTGCTGCAGCTCTTGAACCTGGTAAGCCAGGGGATAACCGTGTAGCTATTTCCATTTCAAAACTTCAGCACGAAAAAATTCTCAATGGTGGAACATCTACTTTTGAAGAACAATATTTAAAGTCAGTTGGAGAAGTAGGGCTGCAGTCAGGTAAATCAAAGATTGACCAGGAACAGTCTGAAGGGATTCTCGCTCAGGCAAAATCATTTAAAGAAAGACTCTCTGGAGTTTCTTTGGATGAAGAAGCCGCAAACATGATCCGTTATCAGAATGCTTATGAAGCTTCTGCTAAGGTTATCAAGGCCAGTGATGAAATGTTCAAAGCTGTCCTGGGACTATTGGGGTAATAGACTATGAGTAGAGTATCTGAGAATAGTTCGGTTCACTCCATTAACTACGCAGTTGGAAAAACAAAATCCAAAGTAGAAGATCTTCAAATGAAAGGCTCGACATTAAAGCGTGTGAGCAAACCTTCTGATGATCCTATCGGTAACGTTGAACTACTTGCTATTCGCTCTCAGAATATCGATGCCGGCCAGTATTTACGAAATACTAATTTTGCCAGCACTCAGCTCTCTTACACAGAAAACGTATTGGAAGAACTTACTGACATTCTGACGAAGGCCAAAGAACTTGCTATCGGGCAAGCTTCTTCTATTTATAGTCCTGAAATTCGTGATGGTGTTTCTAAAGAGATTCATCAGCTAAGAAATCAGGCCTTGAGTCTTGCTAATAAAAGAATGGGGAACCGTTATATTTTCTCAGGTCAAAAAGTTCTTACGCGTCCTTTTGATCAGGAAGGAAAATATTCTGGTGATACCAATAAGATCCAAATTGAAATCAATAAAGACGTTTTTATTCCTATCAATGTTAACGGCTCTGAACTCTTCTATGGTAGTGCGAAAAAGCCTCTGACTAAGGAAGACCTTCAACTCGCACCAGCGCCAAGTCTTGATCGCAACCTCGCTTCTGTAACAGAAGAAGCAGACCACGACGCAAGTATTTTTGATGAACTTTACGCACTAGAAAACGCTCTTTTGACCGATAGCCCTGAAGTGATTCAAAGTTTATTAGAAAAATTGGACACCAGCATTGATCGCGTCGTTTCTTACAGAACTAAGATTGGTGCGCTCACCAATACAGTGGCCAACGCCGAAAGCAATATTGAGAAGACTAAGCTTTTGAATGAGGCGCATAAATCGAAGATTGAAGACGCCGATGTGGCCGAACTATTTGCCTCTCTCCAGAAGGAACAAAACGTTCTTAAGGCGACTTATCAGGCGAGTTCCAACCTTATGAATACTAACCTAATGGACTTCCTGCGTTAGGAAAATCTTACAATTCCTTAACTTTTTTTGTAAATTATCTTGCAATTCCCTGTCAAAATGTAATATTCACTCCGCAACAGAAAACTTTATTGAGTTAGTCATATTCTTGACACGAAAGACAAGGATCAATCATGCTAGTTCTGACACGGAAGCTAGGAGAGAGCATTGCAATAGATGACAATATTAAAATTGTCGTCGTTCAGATTAAGGGCAAACAAGTCCGTCTGGGCATCAAAGCTCCAAAAGAAACGAAAATTCACCGCGAAGAGGTCTACCAGGCCATTCAAGATCAAAATACTGAAGCTGTTCAGGCTGATCTTTCTTCTATTGCGCGCCTTGGCGAAGAGCTCAAGAAGAAATAATTTTCCTCCTTGATTATTTAAGCAGTTGACTGATACCATCAAAGTGCTATGGTAAGAATACCTTACCATTTCATTTTGGAGGAAAGCCAGTGAAAGTCAAAACCACACGTTTTGGGGAACTTGAAGTTAACCCCAACGATATTCTTACCTTCTCAGAAGGCCTTTTAGGTTTTGAAAACCTTAAAAAGTACTTTGTGGTAGATCCAGGCGACAGTACCCTCATTCTTTGGCTTCAAAGCACTGAAGATGAGAAGGTAGCTTTTCCAATCATCGAACCAAAAATCTTTAAGCCAGATTATATTGCAAAATTACTTCCTGCTGATCTTAATGGTCTTGAGCTTGAGTCACTTTCCAATGCAAAGCTTTACGCCATTCTTACGATTCCAGCAAATGTTGTAGAAATGTCTGCTAACCTTAAAGCTCCAATCGTTATCAACTCTAACAAGAAAGTTGGTAAACAAATCGTTCTTCAAGATTCAAAACTTTCTGTGAAGCACGAAATGTACAAAGAGCTTAAGACTTATATCGTAAATTTCTCAAGCGATGATTCTCGTAGAACAAACGTTGAATCTTCAATCGCTCTTGAAACTGGAGATTTCAAACCAGCTTCACAACTGAGAACTCTCGAAGTTTAAATCCAAAATGAAAAAGGTCCCTTTCGGGACCTTTTTTTTGCTCAAAATTCTTCAATAAGCTTTTAATTGATACTAAATAGATAGATTTGTTTCTGTCGCAGAACGAGACAGATTTAAATACATTGTCGCTTCCGGATGATTTGGTTCGCGGGAAAGAACGTTTTGCCACTCAGCTTGCGCTTCAATGATATTGCCATTTCCATAATAAAGAAGTCCTAGGGCAATACGGGCCGGCATATATCCAGGCTGCTCATTCTTTAAGCGCTTAAGCTCTTCAAACGCCTTAGAAACGAATCCTTTCTTAGTATAGGCCTTGGCAACCTTAATGCGGATTTCAAGATTATCAGGATCAAGTGTAGCTGCTTTATTATATTCAAATAGGGCTTCATCAGCTCGGCCATAAGAGATATACATCTCGGCCAGCTCATAATGCTTAAGTGAGAATTTTCTATTTAAGTGAGGATCTGTCAGTCCTTGTGAAGTGGTATTCTTCACCTGATTATTGGCCTTCTCGAAAATGGCCTTGGCCTCTTCATATTTGCCGATATCGTTATAAATCACAGATAGAGAAATGGCAGCATCAGTGTGATGAGAATCAAGTTCTAGCACTTTTTGGAAAGCTTTAACGGCCTTACCAAGCTCACCTCTGACGTGGAAAACATTGGCCAGGTGAAAATAGGCTTCAGTGGACTTAGGATTCATTTCAATCACTTCACCTAAGATCATACTGGCAGTTTTCAGATCGTTCTTTTGGAAGGCATCCTTGGCCTTTTTCATCAAATCATTGAACTTTACGTTTTCCAAAAAAACCTCTCTATTGTTGCTCTTTTCTACACTTACTTACTAATGATTTTATTTCTTTACTAGTCTGTTTATCAACCGCTCCCTGAAACTTTTCACCGTATTGGATACATTCTTTGTATTCTTTATTACGTTGAGAGGCCATAACCACTCGTAATGCCGCTCGATAAGCTGTTTTGGAATCTTCGTAGTGATTTTGAATGATATCTAAGTACCAATAACGGGCAGCTCCCCACTTTTTTGTTCTAAAGTAAAAATCTGCAATATAGAGATCCTTTTCTTTAAGCATATTGTGGGCTTCTTTAATTCGCTTCTCGGCATTCTTGGAATACTCAGTTTCTGGATAGAGTCTTAATACCTCATCATAGTACTTGATAGCTTCAATAGCTGGTTCAAGATCACGATCAATAGTAGCCGGGATTTGTTTATAATAAGACTCAGCGATCATCAGCACCACATAAGGGATCTTTTCATGACGTGGGTGAAAATCACGGAAAAGCATAAAGGCCGCAGCTGACTCAATATAATTTTCTTGTTTAAAAAGAACTTCAGCTTGAAGAAGTTCTGCTGGAGTCGCGTAGAATGAATAAGGGTGCTGAGACTTAATGATATTTAACTTCTCAGTCGCAAGGATAAAACGATCAGCTTTCACTAACTCTTGAGCTTCAGCAAAAAGTTTTTCAGCTTCTCCCCTTGTATCTTTATCCCCAGATGAACAAGAAACCAGGAATAAAACTAGGAATAAATATTTCATGCAATCTCCATTATTGAATATTTAAGTCCCGATAAATTTCTTTAATCAGGATTTGGACAAAGGCCACTACTGGAATTACTACAATCATTCCAACCACGCCTCCCACTTGTCCGCCTGCTAACACACTCACAATCACGAGAATTGGATGGAGGTTAACAATCTTTGAAACAAGCAGCGGAAACACTAACAACATATCTACCGCATTGGCGATGAGATACACCATACCCGCGCCTAAAAAAGAAACATTAGTATTACTTGATAAGAGTGCAATCGCAAGTGCCGGAATCACTCCAATAATCGGGCCTACATAAGGCAGAATATTAGTCACTCCCGCAATAATCCCCAGAATAAAGGGGTAAGGAAAACCAATAATCATTAGGCCTACTGTTACCAAAGTCCCTAGAATAGTGGCCTCAATAAACTTAGCGATAATATATTCACCAAACTTGGTATTAAACTGGGAAGCCAGTACATACGTTTTTTCAAAGATGGGATTGGGAATAAATTCCATCAGCTTAATTTTTAGATTCTTACTTTCCTTAAAGAAAAAATATAAGAAAAGAGGAACTAACAGCATCCATTCCAAAACGCTGGAAAGAAACTTCGGGATGTTAGTAAGTAAAGTTGATCCTTGAGTTTCAATTTTTCTCATCAAATAAGTAACAGGATCAAGACTCATTTTTAAACCAGTCTTGTCTGCAACAAACTCGCGAAACTGCAAATACTTAAACTGCAAATTCAATTGAATTTCTGGAAAATGATTAATGAGTTGCCTGAAATCTGTTTCAGCACTAAAAAGTGTCGCCATCAAAGGGATCACTAAACAACAAGCACAGGCCGTTAAGAAAAGTGAATAAACAATTCTTTGCTGATTATTTCCTCTCAGAAGCTTGGAAGCCAAAGGATGAATCATTAAATAAAGAATGTAAGAAAAACCTAAAGGCAGAGTCAGTCTAGGAAAAGTGATTAAAAAAACAAGGCCAGAGATAAGCGCTAGAAAAAAGAAATAAAATTTTACTCTCTGGTTCTTTTTCAAGATTTTTTCTCCAGGGCCTTAAGTTGTTTTTTTAGCTCTAAAAATTCTTTTTGAAGCCCACCAATCTTTGAAGCCAGCATCATTGCTGTCTCTTTGAGAAACTTCGCTCCTAGAACAGGATAACTCTCAATCATTTTATCAAGATCAGGTTTGAAAATCCCTAGAAGCACTGTCGAATCCGTAGCAATCGCAGTGGCTACACGATGATGACCTTCCTCTAATAGGGCGAGTTCACCAAAATACTTACCTTTCTCAAGGTTAACAATCTCCTGCCCTTCGGGAGTTTGAATTTTCACACTCCCGCTCTGAATGAAGTAAAGCCCATAACCGGACTCACCAGCTTTGAAGATAACTTCTCCGGACTCAAATTCTCTGCGATGAAGAAATTTTACAAAGAGACGAATATCATTATCAGAAAGAGATTGCAGAACATTAAGACTTCTAAAAAAGCTATGATAACTCTCTTTCAAATAAAATGGGGATGACTCCCACATATATCTCAATAGATTCATATCAATTCGCTCAGAGATATCTCCGCGCTCTAGGGCTTCTTTTTTTTCCTGTTCATAGCTCACTGAGATTTTCCTTTTTCACCCATCCGTCTAAACGAGATGGATAGATCACTTTAATCCATGAATCTTTCTGAGTTCCAAGAACCTTAATAGAACGGGGAACACTACCTACCTGTTCAAAAATTTCGGATGGACCAGCATAAACGGCTGCTTCTTTTTCAAAAACAAACCAAGGCCAATTCTTAGTCCAAAGAGACAATCCCGTAAGGGCCACCATCAAAGAAAGAACGATGGAAAACTTCACAATGTCTCTAGTTTTCTTAAAATTCCAAAGTCCTATTACTAAAAGAACAAGGTTTAGGGTTAAAGCTATTTCTGTTCCCACAAAATGAATTGTGGAAATCGCATAGTCACTTAATTGTCGAGGTGATTCATACTGATCAACTGACAATTTTGTTTCGACCAATTTTAGATTATTTGATGTCTCTTCAAGTGGAGTTATTTTTTGGGATTTAAGAAATGAAATGCGAGCATCGGACCAGTTTTTTTGTTGTACATCGACTAGCCCATGCTTGAACCAATAGACGGCAGGGTCCAGATCTTTTTTTGAGTCCTCGAGGGTCTTCCTTGCTTCTTCCAACTCACCTTGCGCCAGATGATGCTCAAAAGCTTTCAATACGGTATCGATAGTAGTATCCTCCTCTGGGTAGATATATTATCACTCAGCGACTTAAGATTTATCAAGGATAACTAATCAGTGGAATCCAAACCAGATATTTATCGTACATTTTCAAATATCGTTTTGAGTCAGTCTTCCCGCGTAGAAGATTTTCGTCAGTTAAGTGAGGGGCAAGACCTCCTTTCTCCGCTGCTTCCCTCAATGATTCGCAATCTTTGTTTTTTGATGGAGGACCCAAGTTTTACAGTCTCCTCCACCCAAGGTCCTTATTATTTTTCGCACTTTCCAGATTTACCCACCGCACTCAAAACTCACCCACAGATTCCTATCAAAAAAACCTTACCCCACGAAGTTTTTCAGTTTATGCAAACTAGTGACGTTAGCTGTCTTTTTGATTCTGAAAAACTAGGTGTTAGTTTTGTTTCCAAGAATCCTTTAGAAGAAAAAAAATTGAATGATTCTTTAGATGTAACGCTGGAACCATTTTTGACTTATACTTTTTGTAATGAACTTTGGGGGAATGAAGGCAAGTGGACCCTGTTTCATCAGCGACTGCTTTCCATCTTTAACCAAAAATCATTAATTATCTCAACTCAGGGTCCTGGTAATTATCTTTTAGATAAAAAGGCCCAGAGATTAGAGAAATATGGAGTGAAAGGCACACTTAAGGAAGAGGGATATCTTCTTCAGATGACTTGGGCCTATCCACTGGCAGCTCTGCAAGAGCTCACGAATTTCATCTCTCAGGAGTTTTAAATGTTTGTACTCAGATCCGTAGAACCGGGCGACTTAAGGGAATTATTTGAATTATCAAATATCATGACTTTCATAAATCTTCCTCCTGACGAAGATATCATCAGCTCTAAAATCGAAAGTTCAATGAAGAGCTTTCATGATCCAAGTGAAAACCTTTGGGAAAACTATTACATCTTCGTTTTAGAAGATACGACTACCGGCCAAATTATTGGTGTCTCGATGATTCATGCTCAACATGGAACTGAAGACGAGCCTCATTTTTATCTGACAGTTGGACAGGAAGCAAAGTTCTCTCAGACCATTAATACTGGATTTGTTCATGGAACTCTTAAACTTGGACTTGAATTTGATGGCCCGACCGAAATTGGCGGTCTCATTTTAAATCCTGATTTCCGAGGTCATGCAGAAAAGCTAGGAAAACAAATTTCGTTCGTTCGTTTTCTTTATATGGCCATGAATCCCGATCGCTTTAAAAGTGTCATTCATTCCGAACTAATGCCTCCATTTGATAAATATGGCAATTCTCCACTCTGGGAAGCAGTTGGACGAAGATTCTTGAATATGAATTATCATGAGGCTGATGTGCTTTCTCGTTCTAATAAAGAATTCATTCTTAGCCTTTTCCCGAGTGAAAATATTTATCAGACCCTTCTTCCTATTGAGGCCCGCGAGGCCATTGGAAAAGTCGGCAAGGAAACAGAACCTGTTAGGAAAATGCTTGAGAGTATCGGCTTTAAGTATATGTATGAAGTAGATCCATTTGATGGAGGACCTCACTACAGATGTCCACTCAAAAGCATTAAACCAATTGAAAAACGCATGAAAGGCAAGCTCTCGGTCGTTGAAAACCCGGAATTTTCTAAGAATGATCCTTTTGTGCTAATCAACCTGCCAAATGATCAATATGATTTTTTTGCAATCAGAGCTCAGCTTAAAAAATTAGAAGATGGAAGTTTTGGAATAGATAAAAAAGTTATTTCAGACTTAGGAATTAAAGCTCCTGCTGAATTCTTCGCGATCCCTTTCTAAGATTGTTTTTTATCAATTAAGACACCATGGGTGGGAACAAACTTGATTCGTTTTTTTCCACCCTCGTCCTGATCCTGAACGACAATTAACTTCACCTGATCGACGTATTCTGAAAAAGCTTTTTTCGTGGAATGAGCTTCTACCACTCTTTGAGAAAGCTCCCTCTGACTAAGAATAAATTCGGTAGTCAGCTCACTCATTTCCAGCGGCTCTTCCTCACCTTCCTCTTCAATTTGTGGGATATCCCTAATGGTAGTTGTGTCGCGCTTAGGGAAAGGAAGGACTTCCCCCATTTTTTTAGGGACTGATCGCGGTAAGGCAGAGACTTCCGAATTAACCCACTCACCGCCCGCGGCCTGTTTAAAGGCCACAATCGCCTCTTGAAAGCTTGAGAGCTCCCTAATATCTTCGGACGTTATGATCCCTAGTGCTTTAAGTACAGGATTCTTGGCAAACATATCTGAGCTTATCGGTCAGCTAATCAAAAAACTTGAGTTTCGGTTGGAATTCCTCTGGACAAGGAAGGTCGGGCAGTTTATAACTTATCTCACGTTTAAACAGTATGTTGGGGTGTGGCGCAGTGGTTAGCGCAGTAGACTGTTAATCTATTGGTCGTCGGTTCGACTCCGACCACCCCAGCCACTTTTAAATGTTCAAAAATCTCTCTTATTTTCCCTTCGAAATCATTAAATAAACTCATTTAAGACAAGCTGCCACTCGTTGCACAAAAACCCGTGAAGTGATAGGGTTAGCCTCGTTTAATGACTTATTTTCCAACCAAAAGCTTCTTATGATCTTGCAGGCCGCTACCTATACTAAGTTAAAAAAATCCCTCGCTAAAAAGCATACTAAAGACTCTAAAAGCTTATTAGTAAAACTCAAAAAACTTGACCCCACTTTTGCTAAATCAATTTCTCATTTTGACTTTAGTTCATTCAACTCAGTTCACTTCTTTTTAAAAGAACAACTACGAACTCTCATCTTTTATCTGGAGCACACTAAAAAACTGTCAACAGATCCTGAGGAGTTTGGAGTACTAGATGATCTCATTTTTGAGAAATGGAATGCTTCTGAATTTAGTGGCGACTTTCTCAAGAATCTAAATCGCGGAGTTTCTATTAGGGAAGCTCATGAAGCAACTTTAAAAGTCTTTAAATCTCACTTGGGAGTTCTTTTAGATCGCTTCCTGCATTCGAGTGATGTTACGAATGCCGATTACCATATTCAAACTTCGCTCGGTGAAACAGGGAGCAAAAAGCCCCGTAAACTTCTTCATTCCATCATTACGGTTGATGAAAAGTTAATTGATATTTACGCCAACTCACTTAAAGAGTTTAAAACTTTTTCTGCCCGCATTGAACTAGCTCTTAAACTCATTAAGCTTTATTCTCCCTCTTCATGGGAGCGCTTCACAGCTTTTACTGAAGTAATCATCCCTATTGATACTGAAGAGTTGGTGAGTTATTCCCATCAGGAACTTCCTGGCTTCTCCATGATTAATCTCTACCACAGAGACTTCATTGATCTGCTGGATGATCTTCTTCATGAAAATGGGCATCATCATTTAAATTATTATTTAAATTTGGGTAAACTCATCGAAGAGCCTAAGGAACTAGATTATTTCTCTCCTTGGAGAAACTCACCTCGCCCTCTGCGTGGAATCTATCACGCCTTCTTCACTTTTTTCTGGGCCTATCAATTATTCCGCGATCTTCTTGCTAACCAGGAAATGGAACAAGATCTTTATCAGTTCTCTAAGGCAGAATGGAAGAAGATTCATGAACGTGCAGTAGAAGAATACTACATGTTAATGTACAGCTTTGATGATCTCAAAAAAGCGAGAAGGAAAGGTCTTATTCATCCAGAAGGGTTTGCTCTTGTTGAAGCTCAATATCAGCTCCTTAAAAAAGATAAGAAGCTGATAGCGAAACTAGAAACAAGGATTAGCAAGCGAGATCTGGCCAACCTTAAAAAGGCTTTATCTGAGGCCCGCCAGGAATTTTAAAGGCAGAGCTTACTTCATTTTCTTTTTATAATATCCTCGGATCACTTCGATTTGATTCTGATTGAGATTAGATAAATAAGTTTTAAGAATAAAAAAACGATAAAGAATTTCCGCAGATATTAAGCGAGCTTTGGGAGTATTAACATAAAGCAATATAAGGGCTAAACCAAACTCAGTGATATCATACTTCAATACACTCCTTTCTTTTCCTTTAGGACCAGCCAAGTAACTGTTTTCTATAATATTTTTACTCAGCCCAAATTTGGGCTGAGTGGAAAGTTCGTCCAGACATTTTTTAATGGCGCGTAAAACATGCTTATGCTCCATCTGAAATTTCTCAGCTATTTTTAATGAATCGGTGACAGGCCCAAATGGAGTATCCCTAATCCAAACATCACACATGACATGTTTGTTAATAAGATCTTTTAGACGGGGTGGTTTTGTATCAAATGGAATTTCTATTCGAAAGTCATCAGTCATATTTTCTCCTGTGTTTCATAAACAAGAAAAAATAATATTGATTCACTTAGCTATTCTACTTGAGACTTCAAAGGAGCACATAAAGTTCAGGAATGAAAGTCTGTAGTACTTTTAGGTATTTTGATTAAGGAGTGCTTGCATTTGATTGGCCGGCATCAGGTCTCCCTTAGCAGCAGCAATAGCGATACCTTCTTTCCAGATCTTTAAGGCATCATTTTTTCTTTTGGCCCCAAGATAGGCCTGCCCTAGTGGGAGATAAGCCGCAGAGTATTTAGCGTCAGCTCGAATCACTGCTTCAAGATGTCCTATTGCCTTGTCATACTCTTCGCGCTCAACACTTAGGGTTCCTAGACCGAAATTGGCCAAAGTATCTTCAGCATCAATTTCTAGAACCTGATGAAACATTTCTTCACGACGTGCCCACTCAGATTGTTTTTGTTGCTGCTCTTGAGCTTTCTTTTCTTTCTCTTGAGCTTCACGACCAAATTGAGCGAATGATTTTAAAGTTGCCTGAGATTTATGTTCCTCGGCCTTCTCAATCTCACCTTTCTTCATAAAAAACATCGAAAGATTGGTATGAGCAAGAACGGAAGAGCTATCAAGCTCAGCAAGTTTTTGCATCCAAGAGATGGCCTCATCAAATCGACTCTCACGACCAAGCATCACCCCTAAGGCTTCATAAGCATCGGCATTTAGTGGATTCATACGAATAGACTGATGAAATAATTCTTCAGCTAACTTGATATCACCTTTTTGAAAATGAAGTGTGGCAGATAAAAAGAGATCATCACTCTTTGTTTTCTTGTCTCCCTTCAAATAAGGAAGATTAAAAACGTGCGCGCTAAACTCTCTCTCTTCAACAGAAAAATTAAGTGCTAGTCCTTCTACTCTAAAATCTCGAAGAAGTTTTGCTTCAGCAAAATAGCTCCCCTCAAATTTAGTAGTTGAAGTAATTTCGCCAATCTTTTTATCAAAGGATTTCATCTGTCCAACAACAAAGGGAGTATCACCTTTGAGTAGTAATGGTGCATAAGCTGCACCTCGATTATTGGCAATCTTATTCACTGTCTCCTGACCAGGGTAGCAGCCTTTATTGCGGCTTAGAGCAAGATCAAAGAGGTGAGTGTTATTGATAATTTCAGTAGAAAAACCACTAGCATCAAATGAAGGACTACCAGTAAGAATGCGATAAGCTTCTACTTCATCATCACTGAGCTTATAAGCTTGTGGGTCAGTAAAGTGAATCTTTGCTTCTTGATCAAAAAGTAATCCAGCAGGCGCAGATGAAGTATCATCATTGAAAGTAAAGAACACTGTCTTAACACCTTCAGCTACAACTTCTGCATCCTCACTGATAAGAAACTTATTTAATCTCTCAATGGAAATATCTTTAAGAGATTTAGGGACAAGATAAGAATAAGTATTGTCTTTAAAAAGAAGCCATCCGTAGCTCTGAATTCTTCCCTGAGGGTCAAGAAAAGAAATTAAATGAAACTCATTAGCATTGAGTTTATTAATATCGAAGGTGGACTGACTTCCAATGAAAGTTTTAGCGTCACTGCCTAAAATATTGATGAGCTCTAGATTAGTCTGAACTTGAGAATATGAAAAACGATTTTCTTCTAAACTCATAAATTAAATTGAGAATGATTCGCCACAGCCACAAGTATTCTTCGCATTTGGATTTTCAAACACAAATCCTTTGCCCTGAAGACCATCTTTGAAATCAAGAACAACGCCCTTAAGGTAGATGCTTGATTTAGGATCTATAAAAACTCTAAGCGCACCGAACTCTAAGATATTATCTTTCTCTTTGCGCTCTCCAAATTCGATTTTGTATGACAAGCCCGAACAACCGCCTCCTGTAACGGCCAGTCGTAGACCTTTGGTCCCATCTGGATTATCCGTTTGAGCAATTGTATCAATTTGTACTAAGGCCTTATCTGTTATCTCAATGAGTTTTTCCATAATTTGTGACTCCAGTATTCAACTTGTCTGATAACTATTTTACCATTAAGTTCGTTAAACATCCACCAGACTCGCGAGGATATATGCAACTCACATTTTACCACTATTTACACTGCCCTTTTTGTGTTCGTGTACGGATGAGCTTAGGCTATTTAGGGCTATCTTATGAGTCGAGAGTCGTAAGCTATGAAGATGAGAAGACTCCGGTCGAGCTCTGTGGAACTAAAATGCTTCCGATCATGGTAATTGACGGAAAACCCATGAATGAGAGTCTGGATATTATTGCGAAATTAGACGTTGAGAATCGACTCGAAACCCTCCATTTCATCAATGGTGTCGACCATAAGAGCTTTACTGAAGTACTAAATATGATCGGTGGCGTCGTTCATGATCTGGCAATGCCATGGTGGATTTATACCAAGGAATTCTCGCCAGAAGCGCGTGAGTACTTTGAGAAGAAAAAATCAGTTAAACGGGGTCCCTTCAAAGACCTTGTAAAAAACAAAGATATCAACATGGCCCGAGCGAGCGAAGTCATGCTGGAAGTGGAGAAAATGGTTCACGATGTAAATGAAAAAAATCTGCACATTAAAGATATCATGCTCGCTAGTCACCTATGGGGACTCTACGTTGTTCCTGAATGGCAATTTAGTCCTAAGCTTCATAACTACTTACAGAAGATTAAAAAGCTCACTAAGTTTGATTACCTTGGGGAAGCTTGGTATTAGTTGCCTATGAATAAACCAGCTTATCGATTAAATAGTCAGCACCTCCCTCAAGAATTCCCACGAGAGTTTGACGCCCATATTTATTTTGAACTTGGAGAACAAGAAAAAGCTCAAGCTCTTAGAGAGGAAATTTTAACTAAATTCAAAAATGCTCAAGTGTTTGTTGGTGATCTCATCCCAAAACCAGTTGGACCTCATACGCTTCCGATGTTTGAAGTGAATTTTCCAAGAAGTCTCTTTCAAGAGGTTACTCTATGGCTTCTTCATCATCGCAAAGACTTAAATGTTTTAGTGCATGAATTAACAGGTGATGATCATTTTGATCATACTCAAGGGGCCATGTGGTTGGGCCACACAGTCCCTTTAAAATATGATGTTTTTTAAGAATGAGGAATCCAGAAAATTTCTTTTCCATCCACTCGCTTTTCAATAAAGCGGGCCAATACAAAAAAGTAATCGCTCGATCTATTTAGAAGAATCTGAGAGTTAAGAGGCAGCTCTTCTTGAGTCTTTTCTAAGTAACCAATCAATAATCTTTCTACCTGGCGTGAGCTTGTTCGACATAAGTGAGCAACACTGGCGGCCTTGCAACCACCTGGAAGAATAAATGTTTTTAATGGTTCAAGCTGTGAATCCATCACATCAATTTGTTCTTCCATTTCACGAACAAACTCTTCTTTAATTTGGGGAAGTTGATATTTTTGGCGGTTTTCCACTTCCGTTGCTAGCTGACTTCCTAAATCGAAGAAGACAGATTGCAGGCGATGAAGAAATTGGATCTCGATATCAAATCCACCCAATTCATTCATAAAACTAACCAGCATTCCTGTGCGCGAGTTGAGTTCATCAACTTGGCCATAGAGATCAATGCGTAAATCAGCTTTAGAAATACGGGCACCACTCACAAGTGCAGTGGTCCCCTTATCTCCAGTTTTTGTGTAAACCTTAGATTTTTTCATTACATATTCCTGCGGTACTTACCACCAACTTCATAAAGAACATTGGTAATCTGTCCAAGTGAGCAGTAACGAACAGTAGTCAGTAACTCTTCAAAAATATTTCCACCAGAAAGAGCTACGTCACGCAAGCGCTTTAAGCACTCAGCATTCTTGGCCCCATGTCTGTTTTGGAAGTTATTAAGCCTGTCAATCTGAGCATTCTTCTCTTCACTAGAAGCTCGTGAAAGCTCAATCGGTTTCCATTCTTCAATTTTCTCAGGAAGGAATGTGTTAACACCGATAATTGGGTACTCACCAGAATCTTTAAGAGATTCATAGTAAAGTGACTCATCTTGAATTTTTCCACGCTGATACATTGATTCCATTGAACCAAGCACACCGCCCTTGTCTGAAATCCTCTCGAATTCAGCAAGAACTGCTTCTTCCACAATATCAGCAAGCTCATCAACGATGTATGAACCTTGAAGCGGATTGTCCGTTTTATTCAGACCGTATTCGCGATTAATAATCAATTGAATCGCCATTGCACGACGAACTGATTCTTCAGTCGGAGTTGTAATCGCTTCATCATAAGCATTGGTGTGAAGCGAGTTACAGTTATCACTTAAAGCTAAGAAGGCCTGTAACGTTGTTCTAATATCGTTGAAATCAATTTCCTGTGCGTGAAGAGAGCGACCAGAAGTTTGAATATGGTACTTTAATTTTTGCGACTTATCGCTCGCACCATACTTCTCTTTCATTGCTACTGCCCAAATTTTGCGAGCAACTCGACCAAGTACTGTGTACTCAGGATCAAGTCCGTTTGAGAAGAAGAATGAAAGGTTCTCACAGAAATCGTCAATATTCATACCGCGAGACAGGTAGTACTCAACGTATGTGAAACCATTTGAAAGAGTGAGGGCCAACTGAGTAATTGGGTTCGCCCCTGCTTCAGCAATATGGTAACCAGAGATAGAAACTGTGTAGTAATTTTTAATTTTGTTAAGACAGAAGAACTCTTGCACGTCCCCCATCATCTTCAGAGCAAACTCTAGTGAGAAAATACAAGTGTTTTGCGCCTGATCTTCTTTTAGAATATCGGCCTGAACAGTTCCACGAACCTGTCTCATAACTTCAACCATCTTCTCACGGTTCATCTGCTCATTTTCTGCTAACGTGCGATTAATAGCAGTGTTCATAAACATCGCTAGAATAATCGGAGCTGGACCATTAATTGTCATTGATACTGATGTTGAAGGTGATGTCAGATCAAAACCTTTATACAGATCCATCATGTCATCAAGAGTAGCGATTGATACACCTGACTCACCGACTTTTCCGTAAATATCAGGACGAGTTGCCGGATCTTCACCATATAAAGTTACTGAATCGAAAGCTGTCGAAAGTCTCTTGGCCGAATCACTTTTAGAAAGATAATGGAAACGAGCATTCGTTCTAAGCGGTCCGCCCTCTCCGGCAAACTGGCGCTTCGGATCTTCGTCAGCACGCTTGAACGGGAACACTCCTGCCGCAAATGGGTAGAATCCAGGCAAGTTTTGCGCACGAATAAATTTCAATTTATCAGAAGCATAGTGGAATCTTGGGAATCCTACTTTTGAAATTTTAGAGCCTGAAAGTGAAATGTGTTTAGTTGGAACTTTAATATCTTTTCCGCGAACCACGTAAGTGAATTCACCTTTAAGATACTGATCAACAACTGCATCATACTCGGCCACTTCTTTTAGTTCATTGCTAAGTTCAGATTCATAGCTTGCTACTTTTTCTTTAATTTCTTTTGAGTCAGAAATAAGTGCGCTTGCCGCTTTAAGAGCTTCGTAATTTCTTAACTTTTCCACAGAAGCGACTGCACGCTTGTTGTAGTTTTGAAGTGTTTCAGCAATATCACGAAGGTAGTTAATGCGATTTGCAGGAATAATCGAAGCTTTCTTCGTTGGAGCGCGATCAGCGGCCAGGTTTTCCAGGTCAGCTGAAATTTTAAGATCAAATGATTTCATGATGTCTTTAAAAAGAGCATTCACACCAACATCATTGAACTTTGAGGCCATTGTTCCATAAACAGGAAGCTCATGATCCTCTGGACTGCCTGGATGACCAGCAAAAAGATTTTTATTTCTGCGGTACTGCTTTCTGATATCACGAAGAGCATCTTCTGAACGAGGTTTTTCATACTTATTAAGAGCGATGAAATCAGCAACTTCAAGCATTTCAATTTTTTCAAGCTGAGTTGAAGCACCATATTCCGGAGTCATCACATACATTGTTTTATCAGCAACTTTTGTAATCTCATCACTGGCCTGACCAATACCAGAAGTTTCAACAAGAATTAAATCGAAGTCCTGTGACTTTAAGAATTTAACCACTTTTTCGATTTCAGGGCTTAACTCATTATTTGAATCACGAGTCGCAAGTGAGCGGACGTAAATATTATGGTAACTCGCACTTCCGAGACGAATTCTATCTCCTAAAAGAGCTCCTTGATTTTTCTTTTTTGTTGGATCAACTGACACCAGAGCGATTCTCTTTTCACCATAGTATCTATGAAAACGAAGAAGAACTTCATCAATCAAAGATGACTTACCGGCACCGCCTGTTCCAGTAATACCTAGAACGGGAACTTTTTTGGCAGTAACTTCAAATGGGAACTGACGATTATCTTCAATGTAAGTGATCACTTTCGCGATCTCATAATCAGTTAGTTTTGTTTTTTGAGAAAGGGCCTTAAAATCAACTCCTTCAATAGTTGAATACGTACCTTTTTCAATCTGATCTTCAATGATTCCATTCAGACCCATCCTCATCCCATCATTTGGGTGGTAGATACGAGTGATACCACGTTTATGAAGCTCTTCAATTTCTGGAGGAGTAATAACTCCACCACCACCACCAAAGATACGAACATTTTTTCCACCATTTTGATCGAGAAGTTCTCTCACATAAGTGAAATATTCCATATGCCCACCCTGATAACTAGACAGGGCAATTCCATGCGCATCTTCGGCCAAAGCCGCTTCTACCACTTCTTGAGCAGAGCGGTTATGTCCAAGGTGGATAACTTCCGCCCCCTTGGATTGCAGTAATCTTCTGAAAATATTAATACTTGCGTCGTGCCCGTCAAAAAGTGAGGCCGCTGTTACAAATCGAAGTCTTCTAGAGTCCATAATTACGTCCTATGAAATAACCTATATTTATGCTATGATTGCCATACATTATAGCTGTCAGAATATTATAAGGAAATGCTTTATGCCTTATACCCTTAGGTGTATACTAGGCAACGCTATATTTTGAGGAATTTATCAATGAGTGAAGAAATTAAAGTTGAAAACCCACTACACAGTGCCCGTTTTAAGGCACCACGTAAGGGTAAAAAACCACCTAAACTACTCGCTATCGTTCACCAATCAGGTTGTACCGGTTGTGAAGTGTGTATTGCTGGCTGTCCAGTTGACTCAATTGAACTAGTTCCAGGACCAGATCCACTTAATCCAAGCTACCAACAAATGGTGGAAATTGACCTGGCCCGTTGTATCGGTTGTCAGAACTGTTCTCAAGATTGTCCTTGGGAAACTATTACAATGTACCAGCACGATGATGCTTTCATCGCTTGGGGTAATGAAACTCTCGCCTCTCGTCTTTATGTCGATGCCAGCGAACTAGAAAAACCAGCCGCCAATGAATAAAAAAAGCTCCCTTAGGGAGCTTTTTTTTTGCCTAAAATTTAAAGAGTAATCCCAAATTAGTTGAAACGTCTAAAATCCTCGTTTCGACAGACCCTTTCGAAGTACCAGACTCCACTTTTTGATCTAAGTTTTTATGGGCCACACCTGTATACCAAGTGGCATACATAGAATAATTGGGACGCTCCCAGATTTGATAATTAAGTTCCATCTGTGCATTTAAACTGTAACCTTGGCTGCTTAATACATCTACATTACTGCTCTCACTAAATACCTTTAGCGGATAACCAAACCATCCTTTAAGAGCAATTGTTGCAGGCCTGTTCCACTTCAAATCAAAATCTTTACGTGCTCCTAAAGATAAATAGGCCGGAGTCACTTTATAAAAATCAACTTCTGTACCAGAATTTTTAAAAAGTGGCGTCTGATCAAAATGCAGACCGGCCAATAGCCAATTATAACTTCCATAGAGGAAGAGTCCATTCATCCTATTAGTTCTCGTTTCACCAAGAGCTCTATAACGGAGATTGAAAGTGTCATACTGAAAACCCCAGGCCCACTTGTTCACTTGATACTCAGTATGAAGTCTCAAGTAATTGAAGTATAAAACACCCACTTCACCTTTACCCAACACACCTTTCTGATTTACCGATAAGTCTTTTGCTCCGTAGTAGAGAGAAACTTTCCAGTTACCATCACTTTTCTCATCCGTTGTTTGAATAGTTTCAGAAGGATCAACATCCGCTATTGGATCTTCGGCATGATCAAGAATGACAACTCTCTCAAGGGAGCTGTCGCTGGCCGTATTAAGTTTAATTTTCTGTTTTGGAAAAACAAGATCAGCATTTTTAATATGCGGATTGTTTTTGAGAATCTCAATAATCTTACCGCGTGGCCCATAAAGTTGATCGTTCGGGTAATGGTCTTTGACCACTCTTGAGACAACATCGCCCTTTTTAACTACGTATTCATCGCTAGCACTAACGGCAGTGAAAAATTGTGAAGTGATGAATAAGAGAATAAAAAATGTTTTCATTACTCATATTTTAAAATTTTCTTAAAGATAGACCAGTGAGCAAAATTATCCAGCAACGAAAGAAGAGTGATAGGCCCCAGTACAAACTGAGGCCAATCATGATAAGAACTAGAGATTGAGTGGGAGTGAAACACCAAGCATAAGAGATGAAAAATCTGTATCATCACTACTTACGCCGCCAATTTTTACGTCATCATATGTTCCACGACGGTATTCAACGTTGATATCAACAAATGGTAGGCCAGTAAAACCAACACCTACTTTTGTTCCATTACCTTCCATTTTGGCCTTACCAAAATCAGTGCTTACTTCACCTTTAGCAGAGAAGATGTAACCTGCATAAACACGAACAAGAATTGGGAATTCAAAACCTACAAATGCACCCCAATCGGTTTGTTTGACATTGTTTTTGAAACTATCCTCATCCATATCAATGCTTGATTTAAGGTAGTCTAGACCAATTTGAAAACCAAAATTCTGGTAACCAAGACGTCCACCATAAGAAGCTCCGATACCTTTTGTATCAAAGCTATCTTGTTCTAATTTGCTATTAACATTAAAACCAAGAACTGGTTCAACAAGAAGTCCTGCTTGCGCTGAAGTTGTTGCAAGAACAAGAACCAAGGCAACTAATTTAAAAATTGATTTCATAGATAACCCTCCATTACTTAAACATAATAGAGGGTTTTGGAAATTTTACATTAATTTTGTAACTTACCAACAAGGTCAGACTCTTCAATGATGATCATTTCATCATCACCAGCAAGTCTTAGCGCCACTTTACCCTTAGGAACCATCATCACCGTTTCAGTGTTGATGGAAGCAATACTTCTGCCGGTTTTATTCTCTGAAACTTGGCCAATAACATCACCCCCACGAGCGATTACTTGACCAATTTGACCTTTGGAGTACACAACCACATCGCCATCTTGGATGGAGTACTTACAACTGCTGCAGTTATAACGATTATCCACCAACATGGTCTTGCCTTCAATTAGATGAAAGTTAGCGACATTCCCTCTGAGTTTAGTCAGCGTATACATATTAAAGTCACTCTGAATAATCATCGTGAATAAAGCAACAACGGAAACCGTTTGGAAAAACTTAGTTCTTTGAATAATGACATTTTCATAATCCAAATCACGAAGCTTATCACTTGGCTCTGCTTCAAGCTGTTCTTCAACTTTTTTATCAAAAACCAACTTCTTAATGATGATCATGTAAACGAATGCCGTCGACAGTAAAGTCAGGGCCGAATACATCGTAAGACGGAAGAAATAATAGACGGGCTGGTAAATCTGAACTTCTTGAGATTGATACCAGTAAATAGTCGACATAAAAACCATTGGTAAAAAACACCAATTGAGAACATCTAAAAATCTGTGACGGAAGAACCACTCTTTTCTTTTTTGATGGTGATCATATTGAACCAGTTTGATTCTGAATGATTCATACTCTTCTTTTTTAAACAATTCAGGGCGATGTGAGTAAACACCTTCCCAGATGTAATCCACTCGCTCTAGAGTTGAGTTAAAATAATGTTTTTCACCATTCTTCATTTTTACATAAAAAAGTGACCAACAAACAGCTTGAACTGCTTCGATATTCTCAAAGCGAACTTCTGTCTTTTTACCTTTACGGTGAATAAGAAGATGATCGGAGAAAACTTGAATTGTCTGGCGTAATTTTAATCTCCACCAGCAAACATACCCTACGCTAAATGCCATGAGATACATCCCCGAGAATGCCATCTCCAAAGGATACCTTGAACTAACTGATTCCCATCCGTAAGAAAAGATGAGACCCGGCCAAAAACATAATAGGGATAAAGCGACAAGGCCCAGTACTCGAAAATAGACCACATACTGGTGTCTGAATTTAAGTAGTCTTGGTGGAATGCTTCCCAATGGTGTGTTCATAAATATTGATTCTCCTCAAGTTCCCTATCGGAGTGATCAACTAAAAACTTGACTACTTTGTTTTAGCGGATAGCAGGCGATCGGCAATTTTAATGCTAACTCCTGAAAATATCAGCAGAATGGAAACCCATTGCGAAGGCGTTAGCCCCCAGGCCCAAGAGCCACGTAGGAGATCCCCTCTTAAGATTTCAATCATAAATCTAATTAATCCGTAACCGGCGAGATAACTGGCGAGCACCAAAGGAATATGCTTAATGCGGATAAGGATAAAACCAAGAATGATAAGAGAGAGGGCCTCTAAAATTTGTGTCGGATGGCGATACTGGCCATGGAGATGAATTCCCCACCATGCTTCAGTAACTTTCCCATAACAGCAACCGGCCAGCAAACAACCGATTCTACCTATAGCGTGAGCAAAACAAATCGAAACGACTGTCCACTTAATCCATTGAGTGGAAAAGCGAAATTTTAAGTAGAAGAGCAGATAAAACAGAGCTCCGGCAAGAAAGCCGCCGTAAAAAACAAAACCTCCGCCCATCCAGAAGCTAGAACTTTGTAAAAACTCAGGAGAGAGTGAACTTCCTGATGTGATAATAAAAAAAATCTTCGCACCTAACCATGCGCTGATGAACGATCCCCAAAAAAGAATTTGAGCTCGTGATCGTTGTTCTTCTTCAATGTGAGCTAGAAAAATTTGATATCCTACCCCCCAGGCAAGTCCCATTAACAGGGGGTAGGAATAAAGAATGAAATTACTTGTTTGCAGTAGGATCGGAAACATTACCCTGACCTTTCTCTTTGCTTAGCTTCGCTTGAACAAAGAAGTCATAGATAAGAAGAAATGCAGCAATCGTAATGCAGCTGTCAGCTACGTTGAATGCCGGAAAATGATTTCTTTCGTCTTTCCAGTAGAAAAGAAGAAAGTCCACGACGTAACCAAGATAGAATCTATCAATGAGGTTCCCAATCGCCCCCGCAAGAATCAATCCATAGGCCAATGACAAGTAGTAAGGGCCTGAGATCGTTTTAACCAGCATATAAAAAATCCAGCCACAAAAGATCACTGGTAGAGCGAGGAAGAAAATGATGCGAAACCATTCCGGGCCGCCAGCTCCAAATCCAAAAGCTGCCCCCGTATTTTTAACATAGGCAATGCTAAAAAAGCCGTCGATCACTGGAATCGACTGACCCCATTGGAGACTTGATTGGATGGCCCCTTTAGTGAACTGATCAACAAGAATAAGGGCGGCCATAATAAGACAAAGAGTCCAGAAACGATTCATTAGTAATAATCCTTTGGATTAATTTCGTATTTTTCAATCTTACGAAGAAGAGTTTTCTTAGGGATATTCGCATTTAAGGCGGTTTGGTTAATTCTTCCCTTATTCATCTTCAATGCATGAACGATAAATTCTCTTTCAAACTGGTCTTTGGCAATAGCAAAATCAAGTTTTCCATCGTTAAAGTTTGCACCAAAACTAAAATGCGAATTGTCACTGGCCGGCATTGGGGCGTGATCGAGAACTGATTTTTGAATTTCTTCTAAATCAATCATCGTCTCTTCATGACTCGCTTCTTCCGTATGGTGATTTTTACCTTTAAGCACAATTGAAGGAAGTGATGAAAGATGGATCGTGTCGGCCGATTCCATAATAAAACAATGTTCAATAATGTTTCTCAATTCTCTGATGTTACCTGGCCAAGCATAGTTACTTAATGCATCCATGGCCTTCGCTTCAACACCCTTGATTTGGAGATTATGAACATTATTAAAATAATTAATATAGTGATTCACTAGATGTGGAATATCCGATTTTCTCTCACGAAGTGGTGGAAGATAAACAGGAAGAACATTTAGACGGTAGAATAAATCTTCGCGGAATGTACCTTCTTTAATCATTTCTTCAAAGGGCTTATGAGAAGCAGCAATAATTCTCACATCTACCTTGATCTCTCTGTTAGAGCCCACGGGAGTAAATGTTTTTTCCTGAAGTACACGCAGAAGCTTTACCTGCATGGCACCTGATACATCTCCAATCTCATCTAAAAAGATCGTGCCGCCTTCAGCGTATTGGAATTTCCCGATCTTTCTTTGATCAGCACCGGTGAAAGCACCTTTCTCGTGACCAAAAAGTTCTGACTCAATTAAGTTCTCTGGAATTGCTCCACAGTTAATCGTAACAAACTTTTCATCTTTTCTTGGTGAGTTGTAGTGAATGGCCTTTGCCACTAATTCTTTACCAGTACCAGATTCTCCACGAATAAGAACAGGAGTATAAACCTTGGCCAGTTTAGAGATAACATCAAATACCTTTTTCATGGCATTAGATTCACCAACAAACTTATCTGAACCTGAATCACCAATAGAAAGAGTTGGAGAAGAGAAACCAACCGTTTCAACCATTGATCTTGCTTTCAATGCTCTCTTAATAAGAGCCACCAAGTTATCAGAGCTGATCGGCTTTTCTAGATAGTTGTACGCACCTTCTTTAACTACTTTCACAGCATCAGAGACATTGGAATAAGCAGTTAAAATAAGCACGATAACTGAAGGATCATGTTTTTTAATTTCGGTTAAGGCTTCGATCCCATCCATTTCTGGCATGTTCACATCCATCACCACCAGATCATATTTCTGGCCATAAACCTTTGTTACTGCTTCTTTTCCGTTGTCAGCAACATCAACTACAAAGTGATGAAACTCTAACGCTTGCTTAACGTTCTGTTGAAGAACTTTATCATCGTCGACAACCAATACCTTATGCATAAAAAGGCTCCTATTCGTTCCTTAATTTTATAATAAAAGACGTTCCTTCACCAAGCTTTGAGGTCGCTGTAATTGTACCACTATGAAGCTCAATAAAGTATTTAACTAAGTATAACCCAAGTCCTGAACCTTTTATCACGTGAGTTGAATCATTTTTTACCCGATAAAATTTATCAAAGATGTGATTGATATCTTCTTCTTTGATTCCAGGCCCATTATCCTTGATTTCAACATAAACCCAATCAGCATCATCCCAAGTTTTAATCCAGACGCTTTTGCCCTCTCCGGAGTACTTTATGGCATTTTCAATGAGGTTGGAAATTACCCGATTCATCAGGATGACATCAATCTGGATGGGATACAGAGGTGATAATTCTTCCGACAGCTCAATGTTTTTAGCATTGGCCTCAAACTGAAGTTTCTCAACAGTTGCCTCAATGATTTTATTTAAGTCTTTTGACTCTTTTCTGATCGTCAGGTTTTGCGACTCAATTTTAGTTAAATCAAGAATCGAGTTAATGAAACTGTTTAGTTCTTTAGTGGAATCAGAAATCTTATGCACCAGATCGGTTGCCTCATTCTGCGGGCCCAGTTTCATTTTCAGAAGATCAACAATTCCTGCGATCTTGGCAACCGGTGTTTTAAGATCGTGACTCATAAGCGAGATAAAGTTCTGCTTTAGATTATCCACTTGTTTAAGAAGTTTTGTTTCTTCCTGAATGGCATAACGAGTCTGATATTCTTCAATTGCACGAAAGGGAACCCAAATATAATAAACAATGAAAATACTCAGTACAATGTGTGAGAGCTTAAACCAAACTCCCCATAAGCAAAATGACAGATAGCTGAGTAGAAGAATCCCACCAATCAGGGAAATGGTAACCATCAGCCCTTTCACCGGCTGAACGCGAGAGATGATGAGAGATAAGAAAACCGCAATTAATAAGGCCAGCACTTGTGAGAATATCTCTGGGACATCAATAATCGTTCGCTTCAAGGCCAGTGCATTAATGATTTCAGCATGAACAGCTAACTTCGGAGTCTTGAAGTTTTCTTTGCTAAAGGGAGTGAAAACGAAGTCAGAAGAATTAGCAAGGTAGCGAGGTCCAACTAAAACGATCTTATCTTTAAAAAAGCCTTTCGGAAAATTACCTACGGCAACTTTGTGAAAGGCAATCGAAGAAACACTATCTGACATCGGGTTACTAGCATATTTGAAAAGAGCGAAATGAGCTTCAGCCTCAGGGCTGTAGTAAGAGCCCGGATAGCTTGAAGCATTGAGAATTTCTTCGCCTAATTTTTTTCTCAATTCCTTAGCACTGGCCAGATGAAGTGAGTCATCGCCACTAACATTGAGAATCGCACGACGAACAACTTCATCTTTGGCAAAAATCAACTGATCTTTATAAATTTGTGAAAAGCTATATCCTAAATCTTTTAACTCAGCTGGCGGCAGTGTTTCACCAAAAACATCCAGCTCAGTTCCAAATCTAAATTTAGTTTTATCAGGATCATACTGATTGATAAGTTCATGAACGATAGAGAGATGGGTTTCCTCTTCTTTAATTGAAGGGTCCTGCAAGTTCATAAAATAGATAAGCTGGCTCGGCCCATCCTGAATAAGTCTTTTTAAAAAACGTGAATGAGTGGCGTAAGTATAAGGATAAGAATCCCCAAGGAACTGATCACTTTCTTCATCCATATGAATGATCACAATAGGAGACTCAATTTTTGAGCTCATGAAATCTGACTTGATCCAGAAATCATGAAAGACTGATTCCAGAGGATGGAATGAGTATTGGATCAGAATAAAAATAAAAGAGAGCGTTACCAGTAAAGGCGCAAACTTACTTAACTCAAGCTCTCGCAGTTTCCTTATCACTTAAACCTTCCTGGTGTTGTTGATAATAATCCCATTCGTGGGGTAAGAGCTCTAGGCTCAATACGTTCTGATAATGTGAAGAACGCTGACTTGAGAAAAGTTCAATCAGTCTTCGTGACGGATGTGAAGAGATCTCGCTTGGATGTCTTATTTTTAAATAGAAATGGGTCAGCTCGTTATTTTCCTGTGGAAAATCGGCCAGATAAATTCCCAACTTTTTAAAATATCTCTCTCCGATCAAAAATTTAAAATTGAGCCTTAACCAAGGATGAAGAAAGAAGTTAAGAAGTAGGAAAACAGCTTCTTTAACATTTTTTGATGGAATCAAAATCGCGACGACACTTCCAAGGCCATGCACCAGCCAAGTGATTAGTCCTAAAACAAGCATGGCCTTCGTACGAGTTGGCGCCATCTTTTTCTTTACCTGCAATAAAAGTGAAAAGCAGATCACAGATAATTCATTCTTCCCTGCACGATCAAGCAGTGAGCGCGAAAGAACTAATGAGACATCCTCACCATTTTGTAAAACAAAGGCACGTTCAAATAGTCCGTTATAGAAATAGAGGCTGGGAGTTTTGATCGAGAGCTTATAGGCCTGCTGAGTGGCCTCTTGAAAGAAATTCGGCTCATCACTACTCATGATTTCGCGCGCCCCAAGGAAGTAGAGAATGGCCTTATCAGCATAATTCCAGACCACTAAGGCCAGTACCACCAATAGCAACAGGGCGGTCACGAGAATTAGACCACTTAGGAAGAGCCAACAGGCCAAAGTAAGGAACAAAAAACTACATATAAGGACGAAATTTGGTAGCATGGAAAAACCGTATATTCATGAATATTTTCACTATTTTACCACTTCATAAAACTTATTTGTATTACTTTATTACACTCCCAAACTTTCTTCATGGACATAGACGGCCCATCAAGTTATAAGTCTGACGCACGTTTGCTTTGAGAAAAGCTTTTGACGCCAAGCGCTTAAAAAATGGATAAAGACTTCATACAACAGATCGATGAAATAGCTGACCTATTAAGTCCAAATGACTTACTAGATGATGACTTTTTGATTTGTGAATGTTTTTGTGTAAGCGCCCGCGACATTCGCGACTTCTTTGATGAAACAAGATCTGTTGATCTTGTTGCCCTGGCGGAAGCCTATGGGATGGGTCAAGGTTGTCAAAGTTGTTTAAAAAGAAATGATTGGGTAGATAAAATTTTTTAGTTTGTTTTCTTCCAATAGGAGACTCTACATGGCCTTTGATCGTTTATTATTTGGTACTGCTGGTGTTCCAAACAGTACTGCAAAAAAGAACAATCCTGTTGAAGGTGTAAGACGAATTCACGAACTAAATCTGGATTGTATGCAACTTGAGTTCGCTCATGGTGTGCGTATGAAAGAAGAAGTTTCTTCATCTCTAAGAAAAGTGTCTTATGAGCTAGGAATTCCCCTAACGTCTCATGGCCCTTACTACATTAACTTAAATGCTCGTGAGCAAGATAAAATTGACTCATCTGTTGAACGCATCATCCAAACTGCAAAAATCTCTGATCTTTGCGGTGCTGAATCGATGACTTTCCACGCGGCTTTCTACATGAAAGATTCGCCTTATGATGTATTCGATCTGGTAGAAAAGTCTTTAAACGTAATTGAAGAAAGACTTTCTCGTCTTGATATTGAAATTGAACTTCGTCCTGAGCTTACTGGGAAAACATCTCAGTTCGGTTCTCTTGAGGAGCTAATCAGCCTTTCAAAATCAGTGATGAGCTGTAAACCATGTATGGACTTCTCTCACCTATACGCTCGTACAGGTACAGTGAATGACTACAAAGGTTTCTGTGAAACTCTTGAAACACTAAAAAATGAACTAGGTCCTAAATCACTTGATGAAATGCACATTCACATTTCAGGGATCAGCTCAAACTCTAAAGGTGACTTAAAACACTTGAACCTAGAGAAATCAAAGTTCAATTGGAAAGACCTGATGAAAGCGCTTAAGGATATGGACTGTAAAGGATACGTGGTTTGTAACTCACCAAACCTTGAAGTTGATGCTCAGATGCTTAAGCAGTATTACATGGCACTTTAATTATTTGCACACACAACACACAAAAAAAGCCCTCAGAATTGAGGGCTTTTTTTATGCTGCTCGAATGAAAATTTCCTGTGGATTTATCAGATCTTCAAAATGTTGCTCATCAGTCTTACTCAGACCAATGATGTAACAGTAGCCTTGCGCCTGAGTGATCAGGAGTGAACTCACATTTTTGTCCCATGAAGCTTTAAGAATTGCCAAAAGAGATTCCGGATCGTTATCCCCTCTTAGATGCGTAAAATCCCTGCCAATTTCAGGGGCAAAACAAGACCAGTTAATCGGAATATCCAGAAGACCAAGAGGTGTTTTAAAGCGTAAAAGTTGAGTTTGAGGAATGAATTCTCCTCTAAGAAAATTAATTTTATAGTCAGTAAGCTTACGCTCTAGACTCCAAAGTTCATTATGACTTTTTTCCTGAATACGAAAGGTTTCATCTACCAGAAAGTTTAGGAAATTGGATTTTTGCATAATGCCTCCAATTTCCTTATCGACATATTACTCGAGAGGATTAATAGCTTCGTTGCCTTCGTGATAGGTTTTTAAGTTTGAAACATCTTCTATAAGCCATTTCTCTCCAACCTGAACCATCTCGGCAATTTTCTTAACTTCAGAATTAAACTGATTATTGGTATTAAAACCTACTAAATAAGTCAGGAAGCATTTGTTCTCATGACACGACTTAGAAAGAATTTTAAAGCTATTACGTTTCACATTACGAAGATCACTGAATTTTAGGAAATCTTCATCCGTAAGAGCATCAAAGCTCTCCTTCATTTTCCCAGAAACTCTCTCGGCAATAAACTCACGAGTAACTACTTTTTCAAAGCGTGCTTCTACAAAAGTTTTCAATGCTCCCTCTGGAGTCTTATCTTCTTCAGTACAGGCAACAATCATGAGTGATAATAAAATATAAGTAAGAAGCTTTTTCATCTTAACCTTTTCGGATCGAACCCTAATTCTTCGACTAGCTCTACAAACTCGACCCAGTTGAATACTTTCAAATCTTTTGAACTGTATTTCAATTTTAGGCCAACTCCTTTCAATGAAGTAGACTGAGCAACAACTTCCCCATGCTCCACGAAGTCCCTTCCCCCAAAGTGAATGACCAAGCTTACTTTCTTCATTTTTTCTGCCGGCCAATCATTAAGACGAACAAAACACCCCTCAGCATCCCAGTTAGTTAATACCCCGGCGTATTCATGCTTCCCATTATTTAACTGAAGACTACAATGAATTTCAGTAAGCAGTGGTTTAAAAAGATCATTCTCAGAATAATTTGAATTAAGCTCTGCCAGTGACAGATATTGATTGAGAAGCTGATGAAGAAAATAAGAAATCACCACATAGAAGAAAAGGCTCAATACAATCATCTTGTTAAATTCAATAAACAGACCTTCCAGGATTTTAAATCCGATCAAAACTGTCGAAACAACAAAAGCTGCTGAACAATAACGATGGTGTTTCCATAAAAGGCCCATACTCACGATAAGCGGAAGAACAATATACCAAAATAGTTCAATGCTCTTTTGCAAATAGAGAACCGAAAAAGGAGTTACATGAGAACGATAGGCGTACTGGAGATATAAAAAGAAAAAGGATAAGACGAGATAAAAGATACAATTCAAAACAATCATACCTTTCTTTCTTACTTTCAATTGTTCCATATGCAATTTGCCTTATAATAACTTTATGAACCAAACACGCTTAGAGATTACCTCCATCTGTGTCAGTTGCGATAACTGCCGCCTGATCTGTCCGGAAAAGGCCATTCTTACCGATGGGCAAACGTACCTCATCGATACGTGGAGCTGTACCCTATGCAGTCTCTGTCAGGAGGTCTGTCCCATTGATTGTATAAGAGAAATTACTAAAGATTAATTTTTTCTTCGAATTCTTTATAAATTATTGAGGGGCCTTGAACAATTGATTGCGATCTTTCACTTAGTGAAATGATTTGTGATGAAAGCGATTCATCAGCATTATTCCCCAGATGAATAACCTCATTTCCCTTGGCATGGTAACTTAAGCGAGTCAGTTCTATCTTCCAGGTTTTTAAAGCTCGAGATTGCACCAAAAATCTTATGAAAGGATGAGTTGAATGAGCGCGGTAGGTTTCAAGAATTTTTCTCATGCTAAGCCAATATCTTTTGGCCGTCCCAAAATCCCAATAAGAAAGATTTCCCACACTCTTAACAGCAATCTTTTCTTCCTTATAAATCGCAACTGAATCAAAGAAAGAACTGACTCCTTCAACCGGTTCAATCGCCCCTAAATTCACCAGACTGTTTCCAGTATAGGTCATACCGACACTTGTTTGTGTCAGTTCTTTAGCAGGGATAATTTCTGTTAAAAGGTTATTGGCATCAGTCTTTAGACAGTTGTAGCCAAGCCTTGGATCAACTTCAAAACTAAAAAGTACTGATGGGTGATCTTTTAAGCTTTTTGCAGAATCAACAATGAACTCTTTTGACATTAAAAAGAATTGATCGGCATTAAGAACAAGAAGATTTCCCTCATAACCGACTTTACGGGCTAGATTATGAATCCCTCCGCCGATATCAAGAATTTTATCTTCCAGTAAAAAAGTAACGCCTTCAAAAACGGATTTCCCCTGAACATAATCGAGGATGATATCTTTCTGATGATGAAGGTTAATAAAGATTTTCTGAATTCCAAGCGACTTGGCATATTCAACCTGCAGCTCCAGCAAGCTTCTCTCAAAAACCGGCCATAAAACCTTCGGAAGGCTTTTACCGATTTCACCCATTCTTGTTCCAAACCCAGCAGCGAGAATTAAGCAGTAATCAATTTGCATAATAGTATTTGAAAAGTTTTTCAGAGAGCTCTTTATACTTTGGATTCTTGCTCATGGTACGACGAATTTTCTCCATCGCAAATCCAATATACTTTAGATATCTCTCGTCTTTTCTCCAGTTATAAATATAACAGAAGCTACCAACCGCCTTGAACACACGTTGAATCAGCATATCATCGTAAAGACTTAAGAACTCTTCATAAGTCTTTTGCCCAAGATCACTCATCTTCATTTGATCAAAATAATATTTCTTCAGATTTTCTCTGTTACTCGGTGACAAATCGTAATAACAGTCCTCAAGAAGAGAAACGAGATCGTACTGTGGAAGTCCCCAGCGAGCATCTTGGAAATCGATAAAGATCAGCTCGCCATCTTTAACCATTAGGTTTCTTGAATGGAAATCACGATGAGTTATTACCATTGGTCGAGATGAAATGTTCTCCATGATTGGCCTAAACAGGGCATCCAGCTCGTCAGTAAAAGCCTCATTCTTATTCTTAAGAAAGAAATTAATGAAATACTTAAAAGTAAAACGAGTCTCATCCATAAACTTTTCATAATCAAATTTAAGTTTGAAGAGATGAGGATTCTGAACTTCTGATGCATTAATCTTGTGCAATCTCACCAATTGATCAATCACTTTGCGATAAGTTTCGAACTCATTTTTTTCACAAGTATTGTCTGATAGATGCTGAATCAGTGTCACATCTCCCAGATCCTCCTGTAAGATATAACCTTTTCTTAAATGATGATCATAAATCTTAGGAACTCGAATTCCTTTAGAATTTAAGAATTCCTGAACCGATAAGAAGGGATGAGATTCCACTTCCTTTTCATAAGGGTTATCTAAACATACAACGAAACTCGTTTTCTCACAGAAAGCACGATAGTATCTTCTGGTAGAAGCATCCCCTGTTAGCTTATCTATTTCAACAAGACTCTCATGAGAAACGGCGTTTCTTTCAATTGATCTTGAAAAAAGTTCTTCGATTAAAAATTGTTCTGACTGTTCTGGTTTCATCTTATCTCTCTTAGATAATTGAGGACTCTGTAAAATTCCTTAGAAGAACCTTGCTTAGAAATAACGATGTCCTCGTTGGCATTCTTAATGAGGAATGCTTTAAATAAAGATTCCTCTCTTGGAATCTGGTTAATATCTCCAACTAAAAAAACAAAGTCCGCAGTGTTTCTATTCATGGTCTGTAACCAAGACAAATAATATTCACCATTGTGTCCCGTTCGAATAGTCATGTAATAGGCCCACTTATGGAGTTCCATTTTTTCTTCTAAATTTAGTCTATTCAGAGAAACCATTCTTTCCAATGAAAAATAACCAGTGGGGATATAACTTTTTTTAGGATAAAGATTCTTTTCACTTTTAATCAGCTCAAAAGCGATAATACTGACTAGAATACTCTCGTGTTTAAGATACTTGGTAACTAAACCTTTGCTTAAAAAAATTTCTCCCCCCGGGAGGGAGAAATGCAGAGGGATCTCTGTATCTAGGATTGTTACTTGGGCCCGTTCAAGCTTTCGATAAAAAATCTCATTCTTTCCAAGGATCTCAGTCGTCAACTCGCTAAAATAAGTTTTCAGCAGATTATTTACTGGAACAATCTTGATTTCTGGCTGGGCGAGAAAAGATTGCTTCAATGTTCCTAGATGGTCCGAAAAATCCTTTTCGCTCATATCGGAATAGCCTTGCAAACTGATATTCGGCTTGGAGTCCTGAGAGCTGGAACAGCCCATTATAAAACAAGAAACCCCCGCAAGTAGCGAGGGTTTCACAATTTGAGAGATTAATTTCTTAAAGTTCTGAAGCAACATCACGATTTAAATCTGGGTAATAAATTGTAAAACCAGCAAAGATCTTATTCGGATCTTTGATCAGTGGTCTATTGTTATCCCACAAAATTTTCCATTTTTGGTTAGTTTGGTAAACTTCGTGAGAAATTGTACCTAGAGTATCACCAGTTTTGATCAAATAAGGATTACCTTCTGGATTCCAAACAAATGCCTGAGCAGGAGCATGATACTTTAGCTTCATCCCTTCTCTAGGTGAATTACTCTTTAGAACATCTCTGTTCAGATTCGCAATCTCTTTCCACTGGCCGTAATCACCATAAATTTTGAAAGCGATGATCATTAGTGTTTCATTTTTACCAACAGTATATTCTGAAACAGCTCCCATGCCGTGTGCTTCTGAAATTACCGGAGCGCCTTCTTCTGCAGGCAATGTTCCACCCATCATTTCAACCATAACAGGATCGTTTGCATCATCTGTCATGCCCATATCATCGCCCATCATTTCATCTGCTTCTGTTAACTCAATTTGAGCTACGTCTTCGTTTACTTTTTGAGCTGATTTAGAGCCTGAACATGCAACCAACATTAAGCTTGCAAGGGCAATTACTACTGAATATTTCATATACACTCCCTGTACTTGTATAAACAGATTATATTCTAAGTGTTTATCGTCAGGGAGTGAGAAAAAATTAACTAGTTCTTATTAAAAAATTAGAAATGAAAAAACATATCTTTTTGGTCAATTGAATCCCAAATTCTTTTCACCAGGCGATTGAAATGTTCTTCATTGTCGAGGAAATCCAACTCATCAGTATCGACAATCAATGATTTTCCTAGATTATAACTCTTATACCATTCATCGTAATAGTGATTAAGACTGCTCAGATATTCTTCAGGAATAGCTTGTTCATAATCGCGGCCGCGAAGTTTAATACGTTCTTGAAGTTTAGGAACTGAACGACGAAGGAAAACCATCAGCGTCGGCGGACTAAGATATTTAATCATGGAATCATAGAGGTTTTTATAATTTAAATAATCACGCTCATCCAGTTTCCCTTGCTCATAAAGCGAACGAGCAAAAATATTGGCGTCTTCATAGATAGAGCGATCCTGCACCGAACTTGCCTGCATCGATTCAATTTCTTTATGAGTATTAAAGCGGTGATTAAGGAAATAAACTTGTAATGGGAATGACCAGCGGCTCATATCATCGTAGAAATCGGCAAGATACGGATTGTCCTGCACTGATTCAAAATGAGGTTTCCAGCCCAACTGCTCAGATAGCTTTTTAGTTAGCGTTGTTTTGCCGCTCCCGATATTACCCGCAACCACCACAAAAAGGCGGTTAGAGGTATTAGCAAGCTGCTGATAGGCCAATTCAGACATGTCGAACTCCCAAAGTTTCTGGATAGGGATAATGTTTTATAAAGCCTGACTCAATCTATCAATTTATATTTTTCGGTGTTCAACTTACGTCTTTTGTCAAAATCATTTAGAATAATCTGATCATGAGTAAATTTATCGTTTTATTATGCTTTATTCTTCTTATCCCCTCGTTTACAAAGGCCCAGTCCCTAGTTGATGACGCTAACCTCTATAGAGGCGGGGATCAAAGTAATGTTATATTAGAAACAATAAAAATTATTTCTGGCTCTAAAAGAATTTTTGTTATTACCAATAACAACCAAGTTCTGACAGTCGGAGATTTCATTTCCATCGCTTTAGAGGATAAACTTGCGGCCCGTGCGGTGGTGGCCAAAATTCATCAAGGTCAGGTTGGTGTGAAAATCCTCAAGATCTATTCAATGGCCCAGTGGACAAAGTTACGTCGTGATCAAGAAGTTCAAATTATTCGTGGAGATGATTCACAATTTGAAAGACAGGCCATTCCTCAGGCCCCGACAGAAAACAAAATTAAAAACGAAGATGATCTTTATACTGGTGACGTTATGATTGAGGACGATCTTTCAGTCTTCGATGAAAATAAAAACCGTCACATTAAACCTGATAACCTTGTTGGGTTGCATGGATCTTATCTTGATGCTGCAGAAATCGCCTCTCAAGGTTCTAATAGAAGATCTATGATGATTGGTCTTTCATGGGGTTATCAGTTTGCTGATAACTACTATGTAGAAGGCGTTTACTCTCGAGCAAGTTTTAACGATTTTCCCAATGAAGGAAAATCAACGGTTGTTAATAATCTTGTTGGACGTTTGAAATATAATATCAAGGGACCTCTTTATACATATTTCCAGCCTTATGTTGGTTTTCGTATGCAGTCAGTCTCTTCTCCTGACGCAGGTAAGACAGCAGATCTTTCTATTGCAGCTCAAGAAGACGAAGCCATCAGTAAACTTGAAAAAAGTGGTGCCGTTTTCGGTGTAACTGTATTAAGACGTTTAGTACCAGGTTGGTTTGTAAAAGCTAACGTGGGGTCAGACATCATAGATCTAGGATTTAGCATTGAATTTTAAAATAATTTTCTTCTTTGTATTTCTTGTTTCCGCTTGCGGAGTGAAAGGACCACCTGCTGCCCCTAAGGGCAAGACACTTCCCTCTTTCATGCAAAACTATCCAGATACACATATTGATAATGAAAAAAGTGTAGAGAAGGCCTTTAGGTAATGTCTCTCATTATTGCTCTCGGTTCTAATGTCGGAGAATCAATTAAGCATCTTCAAAATGCCAAAGATGAACTAGCCCAGCATTTTGAACTAGTGGCCCAATCACGAATTTATAAGTCACCGGCCGTCGATTATCTTAATCAGCCTGATTTTTATAACCAAGTACTGGAGTTTAAGACTCCAACCAACCTAACGCCCGGTCAGTCGATGGATCTCTGTTTGGCCATTGAAAAGAATCTGGGGCGAACTCGTCAGATTTTACGCGGCCCAAGAACGATTGATATCGACATTATTTTCTGGGACAAGGTGGAATTAAATTCCGATCATATTACAATCCCACATCCGCGCTGGATGGAGCGCAGCTTCGTAGTTCGCCCGCTACAAGAGCTTCCTGTCTTTGAACAAATTTCATCATGGCATAAAATTCCAACTTCTTTTACAATAGAAGCGGTTCCAGTTTAAAACAAGATTCAAGGATTGATTTATGGAATTCGGATTAACTCAAGAACAGATTGAGATTAAAGAGCTTGCCCTGAAATTTTCCCGCAACGAAATTATTCCGGTAGCAGCTCAATTTGATGAAGAAGGAAAATTCCCAAAAGATATTTTCAAAAAGGCTTGGGAATTAGGGCTTATCAACACCTGCATTCCTGCTGAGTATGGCGGTGCTGGTTTTTCTGCTCTCGATTCCGTTATCATTTCTGAAGCTCTCTCTTATGGTTGTATGGGGTTTAATACTTCATTTATGGCCAATGATCTTGCTCTCCTTCCAATTGTTTTAGGAGGCAATGACGAACAAAAGAAAAAATTCCTTACTCCGTTCACTACTGAGTTTCGAGTGGCCTCATTCTGCTTAACAGAGCCAGGTAATGGTTCTGATGCTGCTGGTATTAAAACCTCAGTAAAAGATGGTGGAGATCATTGGATTATTAACGGTGAGAAGATGTGGATCACCAATGCAGGCTATGCCGATCTTTTCGTTGTTTATGCCACACTTGATCCGGCCTTAAAGCACAAAGGGATTTGTGCTCTGGTAGTTGATGGCAAAACGGAAGGCATTGTTCTTGGCAAAAAAGAAGATAAAATGGGACACCGCTCAAGCGATACTCGCGGCGTTCGTTTTAATAATGTGAAAGTTCCTAAAGAAAACATGCTTGGCAATCCAGGAGACGGCTGGTCCATTGCTATGAATACGCTAGACCACTCTCGCCCATTAGTCGCATCAAGCGCACTTGGTGGGGCCCAAAGAGCGATGGATTTATCGATCCAATACTCAAAAGAACGAATCCAATTTGGAGTTCCTCTCGCAAAACATCAGGCCATTCAATTTATGATTGCTGAAATGGGTATGAAAATTGAAGCATCAAGACTTCTTATCCACAAAGCAGCTTGGTTGTGTGACCAGGGAATCCGAAATACTGAAATCGCCTCTTATGCCAAGGCTTTTGCCTCTGACTCTTGTATGCAAATCACGACAGATGCAGTACAAATTTATGGAGGTTACGGTTACTCAAAAGAGTACCCTGTTGAAAAGCTCATGAGGGATGCAAAACTCATCCAAATCTATGAAGGGACTTCTCAGATTCAACGTCTGGTGATGGCCCGTGAATTATTGAAATAATCGACTCGTAAAAGGAGCAACTATGAATATTTTTGTGTGCGTGAAACAAGTTCCAGACACAGAAACTAAAATCACTCCAACAGCTGATGGTAGTTTCATTGAAACAAATTCTATTAAATGGATTATGAACCCTTATGATGAGTTCGCTGTTGAGCAAGCTCTTCTGGTTAAAGCTTCAAATCCTGCTGCTAACGTAACTGTTGTTCGTGTTGGTTCAGTAAAAGATACTGAAGCTCTTAGAACAGCTATGGCGATGGGTGCAGATGATGCCATTCTAGTAGAAGCTCAAGACAACCTTGACTCTTACTCAATTGCAAAAGCTCTCAAAGGTGCTATTGAAAAGTCTGGTAAAAAACCAGATATGATTCTGACTGGTAAGCAAGCTATTGATGATGATGCTCTTCAAGTTCCACAAGTTCTAGCTCAAATGCTTGACCTTCCTTCTGTTTCTGTAATCGTTGGTTTTGAACTAAGCGGTTCAACTGTAAAAGTAAAAAGAGAAATTGAAGGTGGAGCTCTAGAAGTTTACGCAGTAAATACTCCATGTCTTCTTGCTGCTAACAAAGGTCTTAACACTCCAAGATATGCTTCTCTTCCAGGAATTATGAAAGCGAAGAAAAAACCTCTTGCTCAGTACTCACTTAGTGATGTTGGTGTAACAGACGCTGACAGACGTGTGAAGTACTCTGGCTTCCGTCTTCCACCTGAAAAACCAGCTGGTAAGAAATTTGATGCAACTGACGCTGCAAAACAAAAAGAAGTTGTAGCTCAGGTTGTTGGACTTCTTCGTACAGAAGCAAAAGTAATCTAATTTAAAAGGAATCGCGTTATGGCAAACGTATTAGTATTTACAGAATTACATGATGGAAAAGTAAAGCCTGTTACTCTAGAAATCCTAGGAAAACTAGCTGGTCAAACAACAGACGTTGCAGTAATTGGTGATCTTTCAAGTGAGGAAGTTGCCGTTCTTGCAAAGCACGGAGCTGCAAACGTTCATAAACTTAAAGGTTCAAACCTAGATAAGTATTCTCCAGAAGGTTACGCTAATGCTCTAGCTAACTTCATCAAATCGAAGTCTTATGACTACGTTTTCGGTGGAGCTACTTCTATGGGTAAAGATCTTCTTCCACGTCTAGCAACTCAGTTTGATGCTGGTCTTGCTTCAGACGTTGTTAACTTCACAATGGATGGCGGAGTGTTCGCAGGAACTCGTCCACTATTTGCAGGTAAGTGTCTTGCTAAAGTTGAACTAACAGGACCTAAGCCTCACTTCGTATCAATTCGTCCAAACGCTCTTGGTATGACTGAAGGATTAACTGCTGGTGCAGGTGCTGCTCACGATGTTGCTGCTGATGCTGGAAATATCCGTGCTGCGATTGCTGAAATCGTAAAAGCTGCAAGTTCAAAAGTAGATTTAACAGAAGCAAACATTATTGTTTCTGGTGGCCGTGCTATGAAATCTGCTGAAAACTTCAAAATTCTTGAAGAGCTTGCTGATACAATCGGTGCAACAGTTGGTGCATCTCGTGCAGCTGTAGATTCAGGATTTGCTCCACACGCTATGCAAGTTGGACAAACTGGTAAAACAGTTGCTCCTTCTCTCTACATTGCTTGTGGTATCTCTGGAGCAATTCAACACCTTGCTGGTATGAGAACTTCTAAAGTAATCGTTGCCATCAATACTGATCCAGATGCTCCGATCTTCACAAAAGCTGATTACGGTATCGTTGGTGACTTGTTCACAATCGTTCCGATCATGAAAGAAGAATTCAAGAAGCTTTTAGGAAAATAATTGCTACTTCAAAAATTCGCCGGCCTTTTGGCCGGCTTTCTTTATAAAACCTATTCTTCAACATTCCGATATGAGCTTCAGTTTGAAAATGAAGCTGATCGAAAAATTGTTTTTGAAGATCTCTCAACTCCTAAACCTCATTTAGGCAAAAATCTTATCTATGCTTGTTTTCATCAAGATGATTTAAGCTGTCTTCCCTATTTTTCAGGTAAAAAGATTGTCATCCTTATTTCTCAGTCCAAAGACGGCCAAATTCTTGCTTCTGCCGTTGAACATATGGGTTACGATACCGTTCGTGGATCAAGCCATCGTGGTGGAGTCGCTGGGCTCCTGGCACTGATGAAGAAGTGCAAGGAGGGTTATAGCCTAACGATTGCGGTGGATGGACCTAAAGGCCCGATCTACAAAGTAAAGGAAGGTATCACCAACGTCGCTGATAAAACGGGACGCCCCATTGTTCCAGTAAAAGCGATTGTTTCACGTGCCAAGATCTTTGAGAAAAGCTGGAACAAAGCGACTCTTCCGATGCCTTTTACCAAAATTAAAATTGTGATTGGGAAAGTAGGGTTTTATTCAACAACTGAGCTCGAAGAAAAAATGATAGGCCTAAAATAAATGCCAAAAGGTACGGCATACCTTTTGGACGTTTGTGATATTAGAATTTAAAACCTTCATCTAATGCTTGTTTTTGAAGATCACGGTCAAGATTGGCCATCTGTTCAGCATCATAACCTTCTTGTCCAAATTGACCAACATCAGATGAAGCATCAGCAAGTTCAGTATTTTGAGTTTCTGTTTGAATAGCTTCTGTAGATTGGAAACGAAGACGTGTTCCCGCCATCGCTCCAGCAGTAAAGCTTACCATATAAGCATTCTGATCTACCTGATAAACCATTCCACTTTGTGTTTCACCATTTGATTCATATTCAAAAACGTTACCGCTAATTTCAGAGTAAGAAACCGAAACACCAAGACCTTCTGGAAGTGAAACTTCAAGAGTTTCAATCTGACCGCCATTGGTTGTCAGCATTCCTGAGAAGTCTGTCGAAGCTAGACCATCTTTAAATTTTTCTGGGTTAATCACTTCAACTAAAACAAGATTAAGATCTTCTGAAACTACTGCCTCAGCAGCAATACTGTTTTGAGCTGGAGTTAATTCTTGGCGAATAATGGCCACTTGTTTTTGTGGGGCCACAGGACGAATTTTTTGCCATTTAACAGTTGAAGCAACCATACGAGCAGGACGATTAACTCCTTCGTGATCAAGTCGCTTAACTAGTGAATGGTGAGCATTATCAAGAACTGATTTTGAATCGATAACAACAGAGTTGTAAGTACCGATAACGGTGAAAAGAAAAGCTGTTCCCCAAATTGTCCAATTTTTCTTACTCATACTCTGACTCCTGATGCCTTTATATAAGCAAGCAGAATGCCAAGAAAAAGAATGAAAATTTATGGACTTACATTGGTGTATGTCTAAGTAATTTACAGGGGTGTCTAACCTTTAGACAGTTCTGTTAATCGAGGGTACATCTCACGGCACTGATTTGTGATAACTTTTGCTTCTGCACCACTTGGGGATTTAAGATAGAGCCTTCGTTTACCCGCACAAGATTGACTTCATAATAGTTAAACTCAAAGCTTCTAATTTCTGTTGAATCTGGAGATAGATGAAAACTTAACTCATCAAAGTATGACTTACCGTTATTCTTAAATGATGTCGCAATAACAATTCCAGGATTATTGTTCTCCATCTGATACATCGTCGCGAGATCACTTTTGTTCTGATAAATAAGTGTCAGACGATCACCCACCGTCTTTAGCATATTTTGGCGGGCCTTTTCCTGAATCGGTCGATAATTCATTTCGCAGTCTATTTTTTTATTTTCAAAAGCAACACTGATGGCATCAACATAGGTTTTCTTATCAGAACCAGTGATCTTTTTACCATTCTCATATTGAGGCAACTCCATAGCATTAGCACTAAGAACAACAAGGAGAACTGCAACAGAGAATATTTTTTTCATTTTTTATCCTTTCTATTTTTAAGAATAATCGACGAAAAGCAGATTTTTCACCAGAGGACTTGAAACAACTATCTGACCTGTACAACTTTTAGACATTCAGGCCAAAAGGTACGGCATACCTTTTGGCATTGGGGATTTAGCGGGGGTAGCAGACTCCGTAAGATTTTACGGAATAATTTTGTGGGTAACGAACAATTGGTTTAAGGCCATTAACATCATCTGAACGGATAGAGGATTCAACAAGTAACTCACCTCTTGAACCAACTCTTAAAGCAATGTATTCTTCGCTCTCTTTCGTGCGAACATATCCAACATATGATGAGTTCAAGCTTACTAAAGCATGGTCATCCAATCTAAAATTACGGGCATCGGCAAAAGGCAAATAACCAATAGTGCGAAAGAACCTTAAATCATCAACAATAAAGTCAGATTTAAAATCTCCCTTCGTTGCATTTCGGCCTTCACAATTAAAGACAACCTCATAGAGATCATCCTCAAGTGGTTTTTGAGCATTTTGAAATCTCGCTCTCAGGTCTTTGATATAGCTATCTTCAGTTGGGTGTCCAGCAAAGACTCCTGATGAAAAAAGTAAAACCAGTGACCAGCATAGAACTTTCATAAAATCCTTTAAGGTGATTAATGGCAATATTTCTACAACATCAAGACGGAGGAAGAAAATAAAAATTTCTTGGACCTAGTCGATTTTTTTTACTTTTTTAAATAATCTGAATGTGAAGAGCAGAATCTTTTCAGGGCAATGACAACCAGTTCATCGGCACTCATTCCTGTATTTTTTGACATTAATTGAACATTATCTACGACTTGTTTTTCGATACTTACTTTGAGTTCTTTTAGTTCACCTTCATTGTGTTTCTGTGTTTTCATAAAACTCCTTTATTTCATACCGATCGTTTTTAATGCGCCCTTTTTTCTTAAAGTCACTAATGCGTTAGTAACTTCATGCTCAAGCAAAGAGCAGTGATCATAAATCTCTTCGACTTTATTCCACTCTGTCAAAGTGCCCAGAACTTTAAACTCTTCTGGGGTACACTCAAAGTCTTTTGAAATAACCTGTGGCTCAACAATAATTCTCAGGTTCTGAGGAGGCCTGAGTTTCTCAACCCCCTCAGATATTTTTATTTGCTGATCTAGTTTTGTTTTTAGGACTGAGAACGGATAATGAATTCGTTTTTCATCTTCATTAACAATCTCAGGCTCGACAATATACTGGTGTTTTTCCAGATAATATTCGCGGATACCTAGGTGATAAAAAGCCCTTAAGCCTTCTTTATTCTGGTATCTGGTATTGATTACTTGGCCATCTTTAAAAAGTAGAAAACCTAGAAATTGATGATTAAACGGAGAGAGAATATTTACCTTGCCGGTAAAACCAACACTCATTTGCTCTTCAATTACTGGTAAAAACTTAATGGCCATGAATCTATTTTCCTAGACCTAAAATTTTAGAAAAGAATCCTGGTTTATTGTCATTCGCTGTTGGATTCACTGGGTAGAAAAATGAGTCTACTTTACCTGCAATTTCTACGAAAGCATTCCATACGGCTCTGCCTTCATACTGATTCTGCGACATATAAGGAACACCGTTATCTGAACCAGTACGAAGCTCCATCTCGAGAGGCACTTTACCAAGAAGATTAACACCTAACTTAGCTGATGCTTTCTCAACGCCGGCATTACCGAAGATATGGTGCTCTTTTCCACAATCAGTGCAGATAAATGAGCTCATATTCTCAACCATCCCAATTACAGGAATGTTGAGTTTTTTAAACATCTCAAGACCCTTTGTTGCATCAAGAAGTGCAATATCTTGTGGCGTTGAAATGACAACAGTTCCATCCACGTGAGTGTTTTGAACCATTGAAAGTTGAATATCACCAGTACCTGGCGGAAGGTCGATAAGAAGATAATCTAACTCACCCCAATCAACATCAAAGAGAAATTGATTAAGTACACCACCGAGCATTGGACCACGCCAAATAACAGGATCATTCTCATTGATGAATAGGCCGAAGCTTATAAACTTAATGCCATAAGATTCCATTGGAACAATCTTCTTGGCTTCAGTTGCATGAGGTTTTCCCTCTCTCATTCCGAAGATCATTGGCATTGAAGGCCCATAAATATCGGCATCAATAATTCCCACTTTATTTCCAAGGTTGGCCAACGACAGGGCCAGGTTAGCAGTAACAGTAGATTTACCTACGCCACCTTTACCAGAACCAACTGCGATTACTTTTTTAACACCCGGAACAGGACGTTTGTTAGCAGCTGGAGCGTGACCTGTTTTAAGAGCTGCGGGCTGAGCAGCTGGTTTAGCGGCTTCTTTGGGCTGGTTATCGAGGGCCTTAAAAACATCCTGAGATTGTGAAGACGTCGTTTTAACGATGATCTCTTTTACTTCCTCTAAACCCTTCAAAGACTCTTCAATATTAGTTTCAATAATTCGCTTATCTTGAGGAGAAATTCCATCTCTCTGATACTGTACGGTCAAAATACCATCTTTCAGATCAATCTGTTGCCATCTTTTCTCTGCTGTCAGGGTATTATTCGTCTGTGGATTTTTGATCTGATCCAATAATTCTTTCATTTTTTCCATCTCTTCACCTATTGTTGATCTAACTAGTCTGAAATCAAAAATTCCTGTTGAAATTATCAATCTCATCTTATGATGGGATAAATATCTTTGAACAGGGAATAAGCGTTGGCATTTTATAAACGATCCATCTTTCTTGTAAATCCATCTTTCCAAATCAAATTCAGCTTGCTCATTGGCTCGCTCATTTTTCTTTCTAGTTTGATCTATCCTTTAATTTTTTTAGATTTTTTCCAAGAATTACGAATGAATCACCCTGAGTTAAGTGATACATTGGCCCAATCCCAAGAACAATTTGTTTTATACCTCGTGGCCATTCAGCTTATTTTCAGCCTTGTTATTCTTATTCTCTTCATTTTCTTCACTCACAAGATTGCCGGCCCTCTTTTTAAACTTAAAGGGCACCTTCAGCAAATCCGTGAAGGAGCAGAAATTTCGCCCCTTACTTTTCGCAATGGTGACTATTTTCATGATGTGGCAGAAGAAATATCTGAGTTTTTAGATAGTGTTGCCATGAATCAAGAATCCGATTTTAAATTTATTGATGAAGTCAAAATCTATCTCGATAACTTAAGTGGAGTAATACCGGAGGATAAAAAGCCGGTGCTCAGAGAAATCAGTACACGTTTGTCAGAGATCCAAAGTAGATATCGATAAACATTACCCCTTCTTCGCTAGAAGATTCTTCAAAAAGTGTTACAATAGCTCAAACCTTGAAGATCATTATGAAATTTTTTATTCTATCTTTTGCTCTGTTTTCGCACACTCTCTATGCCCAGGAAAATCTGGTCAAAGAAATTAAATTATCTCGTGCTGACCTCATTATCGCTGAAAAAATCACGGCACTTCTTAAAATGAGTGATGAGGGTAACTATAACCCGACATTAACCAAACAGGTCAAAACTGAAATTACCAAATCTAAAAACTATGCTCCTTTTATTAAATGGGTTGATGGTCTAGAAGTTGTTTCACTGAAAAAGAACCCAGCTGAACTTGCTCAACACTGCAGCGAACTCTCAATGAAGATTTCGGAGATTCCACTTGAAAAACTACTGGATCAAAAACTCAGTTTTTTCTGTCGTGAAAAGGCCATTGATCTTATTGGACGTGAAATTGATAAAACTAATAAACTTGCTGAGTATGCTGATCTCTTTATCAAAAACAATTTGAAGTTCTATCTTCAAAAACCTCACCAGAAGAGTTTCAGTTATTTTTTACAAAGCCAGAATCAACGTCCCGATATTCTGCAGAAGCTTTCGGCCGAAATTACTGAGCATTCTTTAAAAAGCCAAGTAACACCCTCACACGAAATCCTTCAGGATATTCTTATCGATGATAAGATCACTTCTCTCGTTCAAAATAATGGTCTCAAACCATTAGAGTTTAAAAACGTATTTTATTCTGAATACGGCAGATTGATTGAAGAAGGATATAAAGTTCTTAATGCCGATAAGCCTGATGAAGGAAAGTTGAAAAAACATACTGAGTTTTTGAAGAACTACCTTGAGCTCAACTACAGCTATTTGCCGACAAATCTTTGCCTTACTCGTTTAAATGACTTTGCCAAAGCTGTTTACCGACTTGGCCATGCTGATTTATCGAGAAAAATTCTTACTTATGTTATTTCTAAAAAAGATAGCGAAGTTGAATTTGATGCCCGCTTCTTCTACCTTTGGACATATGTCCAGTCCGGCGATTTTAAGAATGCAATGAAGTACATTAAGCGTGATGACCTTGCTACCAAAGTTGAAAAAAACAAAGATGCTCAGCTCAGATATTGGGTTGCCTATGTGTTTGAAAAAGATGACAAGAAAGACGACGCTACAAAGATTTATGAAAAGATTGTAGCTGATAGTCCTTTGAGCTATTACGCGATCATGGCCTCAAAGCGACTACATAATTTAAAGCCTGATTCAACAGTTGCAAGCTTCTATCACATTGAAGCCAGACGTGGAGTGAATCAAATTGCCACCATGAATGATTTTGATCAAGACCACCAAGCTTCTTTTGTAAGACTTCTTGCTTGGTCAAAAATTGATAACGCTTCAATGATCGATCTGGAACTTCGCAGACTTAATCAGTACTCTCTCCCACTGCTACTGGGTAAAAAGCCGATGGAGTCGCATACTGACTATAAAGAGATTGTTCACCTTATTCAGGCCAACATCATTCAGACTTCTCAGAACTATTTGATGACCTTCAGATACATCTATAATCTTCTTGATAACCAAGAGATCAGATTTTCTCGTAATGTTCTTGAGCTGCTTTACCCTCGCCTCTATCTTGATCTTCTTAAAAAGAATCTCAAGAATCATGATTCATTGCTTGTTCTCTCACTCATTCGTCAGGAATCAGTGTTCAACCCAGAAGCAAGATCTCCAGTGGGAGCTCGCGGACTTATGCAGTTAATGCCGATGACAGCAAAACGCATGAGAAAAAGTGTCAGCGTTGCTCAGCTTTCAAACCCGAAAGTAAACATCGAGCTAGGAACAAAATACTTCGAAGGCCTGATGAAGAGATATGACAATAATCTTGTTCATGTTCTTTCGGCCTACAATGCCGGTGAAACAAGAGTTGAGCGTTGGAAAAAGCAGTATTTTGATGAAGATGAAACGATCGTCAGAAATATTGAAACGATTCCATTCAAAGAAACAAGAACCTACGTAAAACTTATTTTTAGAAACCTTTTCTTCTACAAGCTTCTAACAAGCGATGAATTGGTTGATAATCCAGAAAACAATAAAATCTTTAATGTAACTCTTGGTTACAAGCACTAATAAAAAAGGGACTCGAAAGAGTCCCTTTTTTATTTTAACAGCATTTTAAATTACACGTTGAAGCGGAAGTGAATAACATCTCCGTCCTTCACAACGTACTCTTTACCTTCCATACGGAATTTTCCAGCTTCTTTCACTTTAGCTTCTGAGCCGTATTGGAAAAGATCATCACAGTGAAATACTTCTGCCTTAATGAATCCACGCTCAAAATCAGAGTGGATCACACCTGCAGCTTGAGGCGCTTTAGCACCATCAGGGAAAGTCCAAGCACGAACTTCTTTAACACCAGCAGTAAAGTATGTTTTCATTCCAAGCATGTTATAACCAGCTTTAATCATTTTTGATAAACCTGATTCTTCAATACCGATATCTTTTAGGAATTCTGCTTTTTCTTCAGCTGTTTCAAGAGCAGCAATTTCTGATTCGATTTTTCCGCAGATCGTAATAACTCCTGCGCCTTCTTTCGCAGCAATCTCTCTCACCTTTTTAACGTGCTCATTGTCTTCAAGGATAGAAGCTTCATCTACGTTACAAACATAAAGCATTTTCTTCATGGTAATAAGGTGAAGATCAGAGATTGAATCTTTCTCATCTTCATCAAGATCAAGTGAGCGAGCAGGAAGACCATCCTCTAGAGCTTTAACCAGACGCTCAAGGATTGGCTTAGCAATTTTTGCTTTATCAGAAACTTTTTTATCCTGAGACTTAATGTATTTATCAAGAGTTTGCAGACGCTTTTGAACAGATTCAAGATCAGCAAAAGCAAGCTCAAGGTTAATCACTTCCATATCACTTACCGGATCAATTTTCCCTGCAACGTGAACGATATCTCCGTCTTCAAAACAACGAACAACGTGACAGATAGCTCCCACCTGACGAATGTGACCAAGGAATTGGTTACCAAGACCTTCACCTTTTGAAGCACCTTTTACTAGGCCCGCGATATCTACGAATTCAGTTACAGCAGGAATAACTCTTTCAGGTCCGATAAGCTTTGCGATTTTTTCCATACGCTCATCAGGAATATGAACGATCCCTACGTTAGGTTCAATTGTACAAAACGGATAGTTTGCAGCTTCTGCAGGTGCACTCGTTAACGCTGAAAAAATAGTAGATTTCCCTACGTTTGGTAGACCCACGATTCCACAATTCATACCCATACATATTCTCCTAAGCTAAAAAATTCTTTTTATTATACGGACCCACTTTTGCAACGCCAGATTTTAGGCATTCATAGAAAGGAGTCCTTAGTTTCTCAAAAATAATCTCTAATTGGGCCTTCTCGTCCTGAGTGAAGTTACCTAATACCCAGTTACTCATGGCCCCATGAACCGGACGACCAATACCAATGCGAAGTCTAGCATACTGATCTGTTCCAAGAGTCGCGCCAATAGATTTTAATCCATTATGGCCAGCAAACCCGCCACCCATCTTAAAGTGAACCTGACCAAACGGCAGATCAACCTCATCATGAATCACCAAAATTCTTGCAGGCGGTACTTTAAAAAAAGCGGCCATCGGCTGAACTGATTCTCCAGATAGATTCATATAGGTTTGTGGCTTTAAAGCATAAAACTTCTGACCTTGGAAAGTCCCTTCTGAATAAAGGCCCTTAAACTTTGATTTCCAATTGCTGTGATTGATCTCTTTGAGGTAATCCAAAAAGAGCCACGCTACATTGTGTCTCGTTTGAGCATATTCAGAACCAGGATTTCCTACACCAACGACTAGATCAAACATACTAAGTGAACAACGAACTTACTGAATCGTCGTTGAAGGTTCTGTGAATTGACTTGGCCAAGATTTCAGCAGTTGATACAACCTTGATCTTGTTCAATTTCTTCGCTTCATCACTTAAAGGGATCGTATCGGTAACGATTACTGCTTCAAGTTCCTCACAATCACGAATTCTTGCGATCGCAGGATCTGAAAACACGGGGTGAGTCGCAGCTGCAAAAATTCTCTTTGCCCCATTCTTGCGAAGTGCTTTCGCGGCTTGAACCAGAGTTCCTGCCGTATCGATCATGTCATCAAGGATGATACAATCTTTATCTTTTACATCACCGATCACGTTCATTGCTTGAGCAACGTTCGGACCAGTTCTTCTCTTATCAATTAGCGCCATTTCGATGTTCAATTTCTTAGCATAGAAACGAGCACGCTCTACCCCGCCCGCATCTGGGGACACGGCCATTAAGTTACTTGGATCAAGGCTCTTACTCATATAATCCAAGAGAACAGGTGTCGCGAAAATATTGTCGAAAGGGATATTAAAGAAACCTTGAATCTGACCGGCATGAAGATCCATCGTCATCACGCGTGTAGCACCTGCCACTGTCAGCATATCGGCCACTAGTTTCCCAGTAATAGGAGTTCTAGGGGCACTCTTACGGTCTTGGCGTGAATATCCGTAATGCGGAAGTACTGCCGTGATCGTATTGGCCGAAGCACGTTTAAGTGCATCGATCATTATTAAAAGCTCCATAATATTCTCATTCACAGGCGCACAAGTACTCTGCAAAACAAAAACATCCGCTCCACGAACATTCTTCTCTATCTCACAATAGATTTCACCATTAGCAAAACGCCTGATTTGAGGATTAACGAGAGGAACATCGAGAAATTCAGAGATCTTCTTGGAGAGGGTCGGGTTTGAGGTACCTGAGACAAGCACTATACGTCTCACTCATGACTCCTTAAAGAAAAAGAGGTGGTAGGGGTGGCAGGGATCGAACCTACGAATGGCAGAATCAAAATCTGCTGACTTACCACTTGTCGACACCCCTACAGAACTTTTAATTCCATCGAATATAAGGGATTCAACTAAATTTTGCAAGTCATCAGTTCAAGTTATCTGTTTATTTTTATAACTTCTTAGGGCTTTCCACTTCCTGAACACTTTTCTATAGTTTTACTATTCTTTTTTTAACTAACACTAGAGGCCCTGATGACCACTAAAATTCGTCCACTTGCTCTTGCCGCGGTTTCAATGCTCGGCATTAACCACGCCCAGGCCCTTCCCATTGATTGGTCAGGATCTTTTGGCGTCGATAGCCATTATTTATCAAATATGCGCAGAACAACTAAATCGGTAACAGCTCCGGCAGATGGTTCGCAGGAAATTGAGGGCAGCAAAAAAGGAACTAGCTTCCAGACATATATTTTCAAACTCAACCCAACCATCATCATCAATGATGCCGTTACCTTAAAAGGTGAATTATCAACTGGTTCAATGCGTGGTGGATTTGCAGGTGCTGAAGGACAAAATGAGAATAATAATTCTTATTTCTACACTTCTCCTTCTCAGAGTTCTCAACTTAACTTCAACCAACTTTATGCCGAGCTTTATGCAGATACAGCTCTGATTAAAATCGGTCGTAAGGCAAAACAATACGGTCTAGGTGCTGTGTACGATGGTGGAACAGATGCATGGGATCGTTTTTTCACCATGTATGACGGGATTGAAGCTGAAATTAAGATCGGTAATTTCTCGGTAACTCCTTACTGGGCGAAAATTTCAAGCATTCGAAATGATGGGGCGAATAGAAGAGTCGATGCTTCTGGCCAAGGTAACGTTAGCGAAATCGGTACTGTTGCTCAGTACCAGAATAAAAACCGTGATCTAACTGTAAGTGTGCTTTATGCCAAAAGAACCAGTGAACCTGATTCCGCTTTCTATAATGGTGCAGACTCAACAGGTAACGTTACAACAAACAGAGGAAAAACTTCTGTTACAATCATCGATCCTTACATCGAGAAAAAATGGAATAAACTTACTGTAGCTTTTGAAGCTCCGATGATCACAGGTGACTACGGAAATATTCTTGGTTCTGGTAAATCAAAAGTTTCTGCTTCAGCTTACATTCTAGATTCAAAGTACGAAATTAATCCTAAATGGGATGTTGGTTTCAAAGCTGGACAAGTATCAGGTGATAAATCTGGTAATAATAAATTTGAAGCAGCTTATCTTCACCCGAACTTCCAGATTGCTGAACTTATGTTCCGCTACTACTACCCTGGTTTCACAGAAGGTGGCAGAAATATCTTCAACTCACCTATCTCAAATGCTCAGTTTGCTCGTCTTCACGGGACATACAAAACTGATAAATGGAACTGGAAAGCTGCTTTCATTTTTGCCAATGCCATGGAAACAGCAAAAGCTGGTAAAACATCTTATCACCACGAAAGAAATTACGCTTTCATGGCAAATAACAAACAATCAAAAGACCTAGGTTTTGAGGTTGATCTTGGATTCGATTACATGTGGAATCCAAACGTGATGGTAAGTGGTTACTACGGTTACTGGTTTGTGGGAGATTATTATGCTTTCACAAATGCTGCTAAAGAGCAGTCACTCGCAAACGTCCATGGTGGAGGTTTCCGAGTGACAGTTGGTTTCTAAAATCCGCGATATTGATAGTTATAGGCCTGGTGTGGATTCGACATATAGTTTGAACCATACTGGGCACCCATCCCCATATTCACATTCATAGATCCGCCCATCATCATCTGATTCTGCTGACCCATTCCCTGCTGGTTCCACCACTGGCCGCCCATTTGATTTTGACCGCCCATCTGCTGTTGTTGCTGTTGCTGATACATTTGTGCCAACTGATTGGCCATCTGAACCATATTAGTGTTTCCTGAAAGATCAGCTTGAACTGTTGCAGTTCCTTGAGCATTTCTTTGAGGAGGTGCAGTTGTATCGGTGGCAATATTTCTTCCAGCTTGAGGCGCTTCTTCTACAGTCTCGCCATTTTGTTGAGCGACGTAACGTCTTCCTTCAGCTTCTAGTTTTCCATATTCTTCAGCTGACTGCTTATACTCAGCAATTCTCTCATTATCGATTTTGTTATAATGAGCTAATAGATTTTGGAGCTCTTGCATTCGCTCCATTGAATCTTGAATACATTTCTGAGTATTACGATAGTAAGCGTAACAGTAACCCCCAGGTACGATTCGCTGATATTCAGCTTGCAGCTCGGCCTGATAGTTCTGAGTTCTGACTTGAATTGAATTCTGAAGTTTTCTCACCAGATTATTGTAGTGATCGGCCTGACCAGTTAGTTGGCCTGTTCTGATTTGGTATCTTTCCTGAGCAACAATTGATGACTTCGCAAACTCATCTTTAGCATTCACCATGCTAATCATGGCAACTTCAGGAGTGATCAGTACATTATTCTGTTTTGTTCCAAGTTTTCTATAGGTATCAAGAGTGATCTTGATGCCGTTTACTTTCTCAGCATCTTCAAAGCGGCCATCATTCAATAGCTTTTGAGTATGAGTTGATGAGAAATAAGGCTTATTATTAAGAACAGCTAGCTCATTAAGAGATTCTTTCAACTCTGCTTGCTTAGCTCGTTTTGCATCACCTTCAAGATTCTCCATCTGCTGATAAAGGCGAATGGCGTGATTGACCTTAGGAGTAACAATATATTGCTCAAAATCGGCCAGCACTTTCAGATCTTCATCTGTGTACTTTCCTTCTTCAATTTTCTTAGCGGTTTTCTTAGCAGCTTCAATAATAAGATTATCTCTTACAGCACCAAGAATTGAGGCATACTCCTCATAACGCTCAATGAAACCAATCAATTTATGGTACTCGTCAACACCGCAATCTTTAAGTTTATTTGCCTCTTCATCAAGTTTTATACGAGACTCATCTTCATAAGAAAGAAGCTGCTTAATTTCTGGGTGAATAGCTTCGTAATGATCACAACGATTGATTAATTCAAAGTCACCGTACTTTCCTTTAATCATCGCGGACTGAGGTCCGTGAGAAACAAAAAGTAGTTTCCCTGTATCTTTCACATTGTTAAAAGTTTGTTTTAGTGGTGCTGAGTAGATGGCCTTCTGATCAACTTTCCCATCTTTAATAACACCCGAAGCTTTTAGACATGATTCAAAACCTTTAAGGGTAGGAGCGAACTGCATTTCTTCGTACTGCTGAAATTCTCCGCCTGAGACTTTGGCCACTTTATAAGTACAGATGCCATCAACACACTTATCACCTTCACGAAATTTCGCCTCAACGACGTATGTTTTTTGACCTTTGATTTCTTGCTCTTTTAGTTTCCAATCCATCATTGAAGAACAGTTGGAAATCATCGAATTGGCACCAACACTTAACTTCGCGTTTCGTGGACTATAATCAACATCAAATTTTGCATTCTTTCCGATGATGAGAGAAGTTGCGAAAGCAAGAGGCATGGAAGTTTGATCATTCTCTTCACATCGACCATTTTCTTCTGAAGAAGTTTCAGATTTATTTCTCACCTGCGAGGAAGCATCCGTTTTACCTTCAACTTTCTCTTCATAGCTACCTTGAAAATCTGTCAAACTCCCTAATGTGCTACTCGCCGCGAGTTGCTGTGACATTAAGACGAATAACATTAGGTAACTTTTCTTCATAAATTGCCCCATAAATTGACCTTTCTAATAAGGCTATTCGGAAGATACAGGGGTTTACTTTAATTAAATCAAGGTATAAGGATCGACGTCGATTTTGATACTCACTGAGCTTTCTGATTTATAGTTAAGCTCAAATGATTTTAAAAGGTTATGTAATTGATCTGGACGTTGAGTCTTGAGAAGAATACTCCAGCTAAACTGGTTCATCTTCTTTTCAATCATCGCCTGACGAGGCCCTAAGATCACCACTTCTGGGAAATGATTTTCAATGAGATAGCGAAATTTATTGGCCATTTCTCTGGAATGAGCAATGACCTTATCCTGGAAACGAGAAGTGAAGTGAATCAAAGCGATCTTAAAATAAGGAGGACTTTGACAAATATCTCTCATGGTCGACTCACCTTCATAGAAGCCATCAAAAGAGTGAGTCGTGATTGTTTCAAAAAGCGGATTTTCAGGCGCCAGTGTTTGGATCATCACTTTACCATCTTGTGAATAACGTCCGGCCCGTCCCGCGACTTGAGTAAGTGTTTGATAAACACGCTCACTTGATCTGAAGTCTGGAAAGTTCAATTGATTATCAATTCCTAGAATGACTACTAACTTCACTTTTTCAAAGTTATGGCCTTTAGAAAGCATCTGTGTGCCCACTAAAACATCCACCTCGCCTTTATGAAATTCATCTAAACGAGTTTGCAGCTGGTTGAAGGTTTTAATTTCATCTCTATCAAAGCGTTCAATTTTTTTCTCGGGAAAAACATTGGTCAAAACTTGTGACAATCTTTCTGTTCCAAATCCTTTCTGCTGTAACGTCATACAACCGCAGTTATTACAACTTTGAACCATCGGTTCTTTATATTCACAGTGCTGGCATTGCAGTTCATTTTTCTTTTTAAAAAATCTCAGAGCAACAGAACAATTAGGACACTTAAACTGTTCACCACATGAGCGACATTGCACATAGCTGGCAAACCCAAGACGATTGACAAAAACCAGAACCTGCTCATCTTTTGAGAGTGAACTTCTGACGGCATCAATTGATTTTTGTGTAAATGGCCAGATATCATCCTCTTTAGGAGAATTATCTCTGGCATCGACTAACTCCACACTTGGCAAGAATGCACCACCGGCCCTTTTTCTGAGTTCAAAAAAATTACCTTTCCTGATTGAATGGAAATGGTGATAGGTTTCCATACTCGGAGTTGCTGATCCCAGCACGATAGGCACATTATGAATCTGCGCCTTCTTACTGGCCACATCACGAGCATTGTAAGGACAACGATCATCTTGCTTAAAAGATGTATCGTGCTCTTCATCGATAATAATCAGGCCCAAATTATTCAATGGAATAAAGATAGAACTCCTTACTCCTAGAATAAGCATTGGCTCCGTATTCTTTCTTGCTTTCTCAAAGATTTGAAATTTCTGCGAGTCTGAAACTTCTGAATGATACGAGACAACTGTACCGTCGATATATTTTGAAAAGGTAGAAACAAATTGTGGTGTCAGGTTAATTTCTGGAAGAAGAAAAAGAACACTCTTACCCTGGGCCAATTTTTCTTGGATAAGTTTTAAATAAACAAGAGTCTTCCCACTTCCTGTCACTCCGTGAATCAAAAATCTTTCAAAGTGATTCAGAGGTAAGATTGCTTCAATGGCGCGTGCCTGATCTTCATTGGGTGAAAACTCAAAATCACACCCCTCACCCAATGTTAATTCTAAAGGTCTTGGCCTCTTCATGTGATGAGGAAGACAGTCGAAGATGAGTTGCCCGAGCGGATAATGGTAATACTGAGCAATCCACGTATAAAAACTTAATTCTTCTGAAGTTAGTCTTACGGGAAGAGCTTCAATCACATTTTTAATTTTGGATTCATCTAAAGACAATTGATCAAGGGATTCATTGATCGCAATAACACAGCCATACTCCTTGCGCTTTCCCAGGGGAACAAGCACAAGGTCACCCACATTTAACGGGGTTTCACTTTTATAGTGAAACCCATCATTTCTGTGAGGAAAGTTAACTGCGATTCGGACGAGATTCATTTACAATAAAAAACTTGGGCGAAGAACTTCTACGTTTCTAGCTTTCGCCTTTTGATCCCACTCTCTTAATTTTTTAACAAAAGAAGCATCATTTAATGAAGCATATCTGAGATTCATAACCTCAACCTGATAGTTGTCTCCATTAAAGTCGCGGATAAGAATAAAGCGCGGTAAAACATGGGTTGCATTAACGAGACCGTAGTCTTTGAAAATAAACTCAATATCTCCACTCTCACCCTTGAAGCTTACCTTCTGAAGATATCTCTTATCATATGAAACGGAAGCATCAAAGCCACCGGCATTCACCTTCCAAGACATATCAGAGCCTTCTTTGGCCAGAACGACATGCTGAGTATCAACATACATTGATTCATTCATCACTTTCTCTACATGCTCTCTTTTATCAGCAGCATTTGGGCGAAGCGGATTCTCAAGTGTTTTTCGTGCTTCTTTATCTTGATTGATCGTGACTAAGTATTGCTTATATTGAGCAAGGAGATTGATTTTCTCTCTATTGATAATCTCTTTGTTGAGCTTTACTGGGAGCCCTTTGGATTTGAGATAATTAACAAGATATTGGCCATCTTGTAATGCCAGTGACTGCATGACTCCGTAAAATAGTGACTTTTCCACAGAAGCTGGCTGGTTGGCCAGGGTGAAAGCATTGAAGTTTGAGTAGTAAGCACGATGAACAAAATCATCTTCATTAAACGACTGGTCTGGAAACTTAAACTGATTAAGTTTTACCACGTCGTCTGATGTTCTTGTGTAGTAGATACGAAAATATTCTGAATGCGAGTTCTTTTCGTCTTGAACGATTCCACTCGGATCAACCTTAGTCACTTTAAGATTTACGATAGCGACATTTCCGCCCATGTCTGGATTACTGCCATTTCTGAAAAGTGACTCTACCGTTGGAACGTATGACCAAGCAGTCTGTGAAAGAGCAAAAAACAATAACAAAAATTTCATAGAGTGATTCCGTATTTGTTAAATCTTTTTTTAACAGCTTCGATTAAATGTTCTCTCGTTGCTGGATCTTTTAGTGCGAAATCAATTGTAGCATCAAGATAGCCAGGAACCGAACCTGTATCAAATCTTTCTCCAATAAATTTATGGGCCATGACTGTTTTATTACGACATAAAACATTGATCGCATCAGTCAACTGATACTCATTGCCTGCACCTCTGGGAATATTTTCCAGAATATCAAAAATTTCACGAGTAAGAATGTATCTTCCCGGAGTCGCCAGATTGGTTGGTGCATCCTCCGGATTTGGTTTCTCAACCATTCCAGTCATCTTTAGGGTGGTATTATTGATAAACTCACCCTTCACGATTCCGTATTTTTTAGTGTCTTCCTTAGGAACTTCCATTACCCCAATAACACTGGCGCCGTTATGAGCAACCGAGACATCCATCAATTGTTTAATTGCTGGAACATCGTTAACGACGATGTCATCACCTAAAATAACTGCGAACGGCTCATAACCAATCATATCCTTGGCCATTAAAACAGCATGACCAAGACCAAGTTGCTCTTTCTGACGAACAGAAGTCACACTCACCATAGAGCCAATTTCTTTAATCAGTTCCAGTTCTTTAAGTTTATTATTCTTTTCAAGAAAGGCTTCCAATTCTTGGTTACGATCAAAGTAATCTTCCACTGCATATTTTCCAGAAGCGGTGACAAAAATAATTTGTTCGATTCCTGCTTCTACCGCTTCTTTCACTATATAGTGAATCATTGGAACATTGATAATCGGAATGATTTCTTTGGCGATTTCTTTAGTGGCCGGTAAAAAACGAGTGCCTTTACCTGCAATAGGGATAATCGCTTTTTTAATTTTCATATTTGCCTCTTGTTATCTAGACTTTATTTCTTTAAAGTTTTTGTTATGAAGAAGATCTCCATCATAGCTATTGTTTTATTCATGGGCCAGTCGTCCTGGGCCCAAATTCGTGATTATCAAACGACTCGCCTGCTTTCAACTTCAGGTGCAGGTGTGGCCAGTGTGCTATCAACAGAAGCAGCGATTTTGAACCCATCATCCGCCGCTTTTTTTGAAGAGAATACTGCTAGTGCTCAATTCTTTACCCCTTCTTTGAGTAAGGAGTCGGACGCCCGTACTTCAGAGTTCCCCAAAAGTGCTCAGCATCAAGGGTACTTTATAACTGACAATAATGGTCCAGTTAAAGGCGGTTTGAGCTATATTACTCAAAAAGAGAATAATCTTAAACGCGAAAGAATGGGAATGCATGCTGCCTCGATGATGGGCAAAAAAATGGCGATGGGGATTAACTATCAGTATATCCAAGATACCTTGGCCCCAGGGGTTTCACCACGCCGTGACTTCTCCCATGTGGTGAATGCTGGTTTTACTTATATTCTATCCGAAGACCTTATTTTGGGATTAGTGGCGCGTGACCTTACTCGCACTCTTAACAATGAAGAAAAGGCGATCGTCGGTCTTCAATACTCACTCACTGAAAAAATTAATCTCATCGCCGATTACTCTTTCCTCTATACCAAGGCCTACAATAAACGTTTTTCTTGGGCGGTGGGAACTCAGCTGACACTCTTCAAAGATTTCTTTGTACGTGGGGGTCTGTTCGAGGATCAGATGCAATATTTTAAGGGTTATTCTTGGGGTGCTTCTTGGGTTGGTCCTCGCATGGGTGTAGAGTTTGCTCAAAGGTTTTCCGAGCAAACTGATAAAGGATTTTACGTTTATAACGGTGAAAAAATCATCGACACCAGCTTCTCATTCATCATTCGATTCTAATGTTTTGAGAAATTTTGGCGATAGAGAGTTATGGCCATTATTTCCAGTGTAAACAAAGAAGCTCAAGAGAAGCGCGAGAAAGACGCGCTTCTTCTGCATAAATACGAAAATCGTATTACCATCACGCGTTTTGGAAAAGAAGCTTTTGATAATGCCGATTACGCCGTGGCCTTAAGTAGATACAAAGAATATCTCCAAGTTGTTGTTGATTTCAAAGAGAGTGGCGAAGATATTTATTCCCTGAAAACGGGCCACTTTATCCCAGAACAAGACCTTACTGAAATGCTGATGATCTCACAGATCTACCTGGAGCTTGCCCGTATCTTTGATGCTGTCCCTAAGTATCGTGAAGAGGTACAGAAATGTATGGACCAGTTCCTACACTTCACGACCAACCAGCCTTATCAGGTCATTAACTCGGAACTGCTTCGTAAGCATATCAAGCGTTCAAACCTAAAAAACTTCGAAATTTTCAGCGGGTGCTATCAACAAATCGCCATCCAGTCTAAGAAATGCTACATCGTAACCTTTTGCTACGGCACAGATCACCCTGTTACTCTTGAATATCGCGCACTCAAGGAATGGTTACTCAACTACCGTCTGGGACAAGAATTTGTACGCTTCTATTATCTTCATAGCTCATCTTTGGTTGAAAAGTGGCAAGACCACCCTGCCATGCATTTTCTAGGAAGATACCTTTTTTCTCCTCTCCTAAAGCTGTTTTCAAAAACACTCTTGAGACGTATTATTAAGTAATGTTAATCCTTTCAAAAATTCTCTTTAAACAATGGTTTAAAAGCCTAATTGGGGCCGTTGTTGTTCTTTTTCTTTTAATAACAACCGCTGACCTCATTAATGGATTTCTTCAAGGTAAAGATGGTCTCAGAGTTTTATTAGAATACTCCCTCAAAATGCCAGACCTCATGGGAAAGATGTTTCCCATCTGTTGCTTAGTTGCCTCACTCTTCTCCCTTAATAATTTAAAGTCACATTCAGAGCTGATCGCTATTCTTGCCGCTGGATACTCCTATCAAAGAATTTATGCTCTTATCGGCAGCAGTGCTCTGGTGATGGTGTTCGTTCAATTTATAAACTTGGGTTATATCGAGCCTTACGCGAATAAAATAAAGCGCCAAGAGATTGAAAAAAGTAAAACGTCAGAAGGCAGATACCTCACTCGTAGCTCTATTGATGGCGGAAAGTTTTGGTATAAAACAAATGACTACTTTGCCTCTTTCACTTTTTTTGATCGCAGAACCAAGTCTCTTAAAGATCTTGAGATCTACTATTTTTCTCCCGATTTTCAAGGGGCCAAAATTATTCAAAGCCGCAATGCCACTTATCTGGATGATCAGAAAAAATGGCAACTAACTGAAGTCAGGGAATTAAGTGATCTCGCTATTCCCAACTTCCCACAAGAAAAACTGCGCGGTGATCAGCTGCTTTCCTTAAAAGAGGTACCTGAAGATTTCGGAGAATTTGAGGCAGATTTAACAACACTCAGCTTTGTTAGTCTCTTCCGCTTCGTCTCTCGTCTATCTAAAACAGGTCTTAATATTAGTGAGTATGAAATCATACTTTATAACAAAGTCTTTTTAAGTATCACCTGTCTGATTTTCGCCCTTATTCCGGTATCAACTATCTTTAATCCCAATCGCCGTTCTTCATCTTTTGGGAAAAACGTGGTTTTCACCTTGCTAACTACTGTGATTTTCTGGGTTCTCTACACTTCGTGTGTGGCCCTCGGGAATTCTGGGACACTTCCGCCAGTACTTGCGACTGGAATAATCCCCTTTGTTTTACTTTGCTATGTGGCATGGAACTTCCACAAGAACAGGAAACTCTCGTTTTAAAACAAACGCTCACGTGCTATAAGGAAACCTATGAAATTAGAAAATTATATTCTTAGTGGAAAAAAACTTCCCATCGTTACCTATCCTGATCCAGTACTTTCTACTGTAGCAAAACCGGTTACCGAATTTGGTGAGCCGCTTAAAGAACTTGTGAGAGATATGCTCTATACGATGTACCATGCACCGGGCATTGGCCTTGCAGCTCCTCAGATCGGAAAATCAATCAGACTTTTTGTCATTGATGTCAATTACGATAGAGAAATCACTAAAAACGCTGAAGGTAAGGCGGAATACCAATACTCAGATCTGGAGCCGATGGTTTTTGTTAACCCAGTTATCACTGGAACAAGTGGGGCAACAACTTACGAAGAAGGCTGTCTTTCAGTTCCAGGTGTTTATGAAGAAGTGAAACGTTTTGATTCAATCAATGTTAAGTATCAAGATATGGACGGCAAAGAACACGAAATCAATGCCAACGAACTTCTCTCAATTTGTCTTCAACATGAAAACGATCACCTCGATGGAATTGTTTTCATCGAAAGATTGAGTAATTTAAAGAAAAACTTCTATAAGAAAAAAATGGTTAAAGAGAAAGTAAGATGAAATTGAAAGTCGCTTATTTCGGAACACCGGATTTTTCTGTCCCCGCTTTGGAAATGCTTCATCAACATCCTGACATTGAACTGGCCATGGTTATCTCCATGCCAGATCGTCCAGCAGGACGTGGGATGGAATTAAAATCTCCTGAAGTTATTGAATACGCCAAAAAACATAAGATCCCTTTCTTCCAAACTGAGAATATCAACAAGGAAGAAGAATTTCTTAAAACATTAGAAGAGATGAAACTAGATGCTATGGTGGTTCTGGCCTTTGCTCAATTCTTAGGTTCACGTCTTCTTGCTATGTCTCGTTTGGGATGTTTTAACATTCATACATCTATTCTTCCTAAATATCGTGGAGCTGCTCCTATTCAGTATGCTCTTCTTCATGGTGATAAAGAGACTGGTGTGTCTATCCAGAAGATGGTTAAAAAAATGGATGCAGGAGATCTGGTTCATTTTCATACTGTAAAAATCGAAGACAATGAGACTGGTGGCCAGCTTTACACTCGCTTGAAGTTTCAAGCGGCCCTTGCTTTAAATGATTTCATTGTGAAAATTAAAGAAAATAAAATTACTTATACTCCTCAAGATGAGTTGCAAGTCTCTTTTGCACCAACGTTAAAAAAAGAAGATGGCTTCCTGGATTTTGCTAACCAAAATGCGGCCAGTATTCTCAATCGTATTCGTGCACTTGATCCTTGGCCTGGAACTTACTGCTTCTTAAATGGCAAACGACTTAAAGTTCTTAAAGCTCGCGTTTATCATACCAATATCGCTCCTGGAAAAATTAAAAACGATCTGGGCTCACTTATTGTTGGGACTCAGGACCGCTCTCTTCATCTTTATGAAGTTCAACTGGAAGGTAAGAAAGTCTGTTCAGATAAAGAATTATTGAACGGACTCAAGGGTGATTTGGAACTTAAAAACTAAGGAAAGGTTTATGACAACGATTTCTCCCAGTCTGCTGGCCGCTGATTTTCTTGATTTGAGAAGCGAGATAGAGCGTTTAAATCATGCCTCTAATATCTGGCTCCACCTAGATATCATGGACTCTCACTTTGTTCCTAATCTCACTTTTGGCGAAGTTGTTGTAAAAAATCTTAAGCATGTTACCGAGCATAAACTTGATGCACATTTCATGGTAACGAATCCAGAATTCTTTATAGAAAACTTTAAAGATGTCGGATTATATAATTTCAGTTTCCACTGGGAAGCCCTCACCCATCATGATCGCTTCATCCAACGTGCGAAAGAGCTTTATCCAAGTGTGGGAATCTCTCTTAATCCATCGACCCCTATTTCTGTTATTCCAGAATATATCTTTTCAAAAATTGATCTTGTTCTCATTATGAGCGTTAACCCTGGGTTTGGCGGTCAAAAATTTATTCCAGAAGTTACTCAAAAAGTTCGTGACCTTGATGCTCTTAAAAAGAAACTCGGTCTTAACTTTGTTATTCAAGTTGACGGCGGGGTAACTGATCAAACGGCCCCTGATCTGATTGCGGCAGGTGCTAATAATCTTGTGGCCGGCTCTTATGTTTTTTCACACCCTCAGAAAGACTATACTAAACGCATTGAATCTCTTCGCTAAAGGTAAAATATGACAGCTAAAGTTTATGAACTAAATGGAACAAACCTTACTCTTGATGATCTAGCTAATATTGCTAATGCCAAGGTGGGTGATGTTGAACTTAAAATTGAATCTAATGCTTGGTCGCGTATGCACGCTTCCCGCAAAGTTGTTCTTGATATCGTAAAAAAAGGTAAACCTGTTTATGGTATCAATACTGGATTCGGCGCTCTTGCTTCAAAACAAATTGCCGAAGAAGATCTTGAGCAACTTCAATACAATCTTATTCGCTCGCATTGTACAGGTGTTGGCCGTCCGTTTTCTCGCGAAATCACTCGTGCCATTATGCTCTCTCGTGCTAATTGCCTTATCCAAGGCTTCTCAGGTGTTACACCTGAAACAATTGCACTTCTTTTTGATTTCATTAATTACGGCATTCATCCAGTAATTCCTGAAAAGGGTTCTGTAGGTGCTTCTGGTGACCTTGCTCCTCTTTCACATGTGGCCCTTGCTCTTATCGGTGAAGGAACTGTTGAGTTCAAAGGCAAAGTGATGCCTTCAAAAGACGCGATTGCAGCGATTGGAAAAACTCCTGCTGTTCTTGGTGCCAAAGATGGTCTTGCTCTTATTAATGGAACAAGTGTGATGCTTGCTCTTGGTGCTCTAGCAGTTAAGAAAGCTCACAACTTAATGAAGCAAGCAGATATCAATGCAGCATTAACTTTAGATGCAGTTCGTGGAACGGCAGCCGCTTACGATATTCGTATTTCTCAGCTTAAGCCTCAGCCGGGTCAATTAGCTGTTTCACAAAATCTACTAAGTCTTCTCAAGGGAAGCGGAATTGTGAACTCTCACCCAGATGATGGTAAGGTTCAAGACCCTTATTCTCTTCGTTGTATTCCACAAGTTCACGGAGCTTGTAGACAGACATTGAGACATGCTGAAGAAGTTCTAACAATTGAATTAAACTCTGTAACAGATAACCCACTCGTATTCATCGAAACGGGAGACGTTATCTCTGGCGGTAACTTCCATGGAGAAGCTCTTGCTCTTTGTATGGACTACCTTGCTATGGGTTTAAGTGAAATCTGTAACATTGCTGAACGTAGAGTTGAGAAAATGATGAACCCTTCTTTCTCTGATCTACCAGCTTTCCTAACTAAGAATTCAGGCCTTAACTCAGGTCTTATGATTGCTCATGTAACAATTGCAGCTCTGGCCTCTGAGAACAAATATCTTTGTCACCCTGCTTCTGTTGATTCAATCCCGACTTCAACAGATAAAGAAGATCACGTTTCTATGGGTGTAACTTCTGGAAGAAAGCTTCACGAAGTTATTGCTAACCTTGAACACGGTCTAGCGATCGAACTTCTGTGTAACTCACAAGGACTCGACTTCCTACGTCCGCTGAAAACATCTCCTGCACTTGAAAAAGTTCACGCTCTTATTCGTCGTGATGTAGCAACAATTGAAAATGATCGTGTTTTCCATACTGATATCCAGGCCCTTGCTGACCTAATCATCAGCGAAGAAATGGTAAAAACAGTTGAAAGCACTATTGGTAAATTAGCTTAAGGATTAAAGATGAAAAAACAAATCCCTCTACCTCCTACTGGTAACAAACTTACATGCAAGGGCTGGCACCAAGAAGCCGCTCTTAGATGTCTTCTTAATAACCTTCACCCTGAAGTAGCTGAAGATCGTGACAACTTAATTGTCTATGGTGGTAACGGTCAAGCAGCAAGAAACCACAAAGCACTAGATGATCTTATTCGCACACTTCAAAATCTTGAGAATGACGAAACACTAATTGTTCAGTCAGGAAAACCCGTAGCCGTTTTCCCTTCTAACCCTCAAGGTCCAAGAGTACTTCTTGCGAACTCAAATCTTGTTCCTAAATGGGCAACATGGGATCACTTCAATAAATTAAATGCTGAAGGTCTGATGATGTATGGTCAGATGACTGCCGGTTCTTGGATTTATATTGGTTCACAAGGAATCATCCAAGGAACTTATGAAACATTCATGAGTGCAGGTAAAAAGCACTGGAACCAAGATAACCTCAAAGGTCGACTTGTTCTTACCGGTGGAATTGGCGGAATGGGTGGAGCTCAACCACTAGCTGTGAAAATGGCAGATGGTGTTTGTCTTTGCTGTGACGTTGATCCTTCAAGAATTCAAAAACGTCTTGATACAAAATATCTTGATGTACTCGCTTCAAACTTTGATGAGGCCATTGAACTTGCCCTTAAAGCGAAAAAAGATAGTGTTGCAACTTCAATCGGTGTGGTTGGAAACGCTTCAGAATTCTTCAAATACGTTTTAGATAAAGGCATTGTTCCAGATCTCGTAACAGATCAGACTTCAGCACATGACCCTCTTAATGGTTATGTACCAGATGGTATGACTCTAGAAGCTGCTGTAGCACTTCGTAGTTCTGATCCTGCGAAATACACAAAACTCTCATATGAGACTATGGGTCGTCATGTTGAGGCCATGCTTGCTTTCCAAAAGAAGGGTTCATTCGTATTTGATTACGGTAACAACCTTCGTGCTGGAGCAGAGTCAGTAGGAGTGAAGAACGCTTTTGATTTCCCTGGATTTGTTCCGGCCTATATTCGCCCTCTTTTCTGCGAAGGCTCAGGCCCATTCCGTTGGGTTGCTCTTTCAGGGGATCCTGAAGATATTCGTGTAACTGATGAAGCTCTTAAAGAATTATTCCCAGAGAATAAATCAATGATTAACTGGCTTAACAAAGCTCAGAAAATGATTAAGTTCCAAGGTCTTCCATCACGTATTTGTTGGTTAAAATATGGGGACCGTGAAAAAGCAGCTCTTCTTTTCAACAAACTTGTTCGTGAAGGAAAAGTAAAAGCTCCGATCATCATTGGCCGTGACCACCTTGACTGTGGATCGGTGGCAAGTCCTAACAGAGAAACTGAATCGATGAAAGATGGCAGTGACGCTGTTTCAGATTGGCCGCTACTTAATGCCATGATTAACATCAACAATGGTGCGAGCTGGATTTCTCTTCACCACGGTGGTGGTGTTGGTATGGGTTACTCTCAGCACTCAGGAATGGTCATTCTTTGTGACGGTACTCCTGAAATGGATGTACGTCTTTCTCGCGTTCTGAACTCTGATTCTGGTATGGGAATTGTAAGACACGCAGATGCTGGTTATGATATCGCTCTTGATATCGCTAAGAAGCCAACGACTAAAATTAAGTTTCCTTCTCTTTAAAACATGCCAAGGCCCACTTAAGTGGGCCTTGCTTTTTTATAACTGATTAACCCCAATGGTATGACATGAAGATTTTTAAAAACATCAATGAACTAGTCACTCTTTCAAGCGCACACGCCAAAGATGGGAGAAATCTCAATCCCGATGATCTCTCGATCATTAAGGATGGTGCCATCGTTTTTGATGAACATAAAATTCTTTGGGTTGGTGAAACCAAACACCTTCCTGAGCAGTATCAAGCAAAAGCAATCTCTTTAGCAGGACATGTGCTCACACCTGAGGTTGTCGACTCACATACACATGCAATTTTTGGCGGAGATCGCGCGAATGAATATGTTGAACGCCTAAATGGTGTATCGTATGAAGATATCGCTCGTCGTGGTGGAGGTATTCTTCTCACTATGAATCAAACCAACGCCGCTTCAAGTGATGAACTCTACCAGACGGCCAAAAAACGCATTCAGACCATCGCCTCTTATGGAGTCGGCACTATTGAAGTCAAATCAGGCTATGGACTCAACTTTGAAAAAGAGTACGAACTATCTCTGATTATTGATCGTCTAAAAAAAGAATTTGCACCTCATGTTAAAATTCTCAATACCTATATGGCCGCTCATGATGTTCCTAAGACTTTTAAAAGTTCGCATGAGTATATGAAAGAAGTAGTTATCCCACTTCTAGAGAAACTTGCTCCTCTTAAGATCATTGATGCCGTCGATATCTTTCACGAAAAGAATTATTTTGATTATGCTGATACCACACTTCTTTTTGAGACGGCCAAGCGCCTGGGCATTCCCGGTAAAATGCATGCTGATGAACTAAATGATAACAATGGTGCCACTCTAGGAGCTAAACTTGGCTCTTTAAGTTGTGATCATCTCCTCAAAATTTCAGATGCAGGAATTGAAGTTCTCAAAAATTCTCAAACCGTGGCAACACTGCTACCCGGAACTGCTTTCTTTTTAGGTAAACCTCTTGCCCCTGCTAAAAAGCTTCTTGATGCAGGTGTGAAGGTAGCTATTGCTTCTGACTACAACCCGGGAAGTTGTCATTGTGATAATGTTCTTTTAGTAGCATCGATCTCGGCAGCACAGTTTAAAATGAATATTGCGCAAACATGGTGTGGGATTACTCTTAATGCTGCTCATGCCTTAGGTCTTAAAAATCAAGGTGCTTTAGTAGTTGGTATGAGCTCGCGCTTCTCTATATTTAAAGCAGAAAGCTTATCCCACATTAGTTATCACTGGGGACACAATTTCAGCGTGAAACTTACTTAAGTTGTGTTTCAATTAATTTTAGAAAATCATCATCCATAAAGTTGTGAAGTTTTTTTGAAACATAAACAACTTTGCCTTTATGGAAAACAATAGAAACGGGATAAGTATTGATTAAAAACTTCTCACCAATTTTTCCTTGAGCATCAAGAGTTGATGGGAAATTAAGTTTATACTTTTTCTGAGCTTTAAGCGCATTCTCCAGAGCATTTTCTTCATCCCCGTTAACACCAATAACGGCCACTTTGCCCTTATACTTTTCTTGAAACTCAACTAGACTTGGAAACTCCTCCAGACAAGGGCGACACCAAGATGCCCAGAAGTTGAGCACCACAATGGGAGCTTCCATATTCTTGAGTTCAATTGTTTCTTTTTCTAATGACGTGATTTTAAGTGCCTGAAACTGCCCCTCATAAAGGGTATATTTTTGCTTATCCTCTTTCACCATTTCCGCATTAAGATTAAAGGTGTCCCATATTATTTGGCTGGAAAGAAATCCAAAGAAGGCCATAATAAAAATAATGATAGGAAGGATCTTTTTCATAGTGCCCCTATCATAGCTTAAAAATAAGGATATATGAAGTTCAGGGTAAAGTTTGTCCAGTTATTGGGCAAGAAGAAGCAGAAAGGTCAGGCAATTATTGAGTTTGTACTCTTGTTGGCCGTTTTGACGCTAATTACCTATGGCTTTGTTTATTTTATGAACCGCAATCTCGCCAAGTATTGGGAGTATTCGGCCAATCTCATCATTAATGATAAACCCGGTGAAAAGACAGTTAAACTCGAATAAGGATATTTGATCATGAGCTACCTCATTGCCATTGACCAAGGGACCACAGGGACCACTTCGCTTCTTTTGGATGCTAAAACTTTAGAAATCAAGGCCAAGAATAAACAGGACTACCGCCAGATTTACCCTAAGCCTGGTTTAGTTGAGCACGATCTCAATGATATTTGGAAAAGTGTAGAAGACTCGCTTGATAAACTTTTTCATGAAGCGAAAGTTAATCCTAAACAGATTATTGCCATCGGTATCACCAATCAGCGTGAGACGACTTGTGCTTATACGAAAAGCGGCAAACCTCTGACTCACGCTATCGTTTGGCAAGATAGAAGAACAGCGGCTTATTGTGACGAGCGACGTGCTGATTATGAAAAGCACTGTCGTGAAAAAACAGGACTTCCCTTAGATCCGTATTTTTCTGGGACAAAAATGCGCTGGATGTTGGATCATGTAGAAGCAGTCAAAGATGCTGCTGATAAAAATGATCTTTGTCTTTCAACTATTGATACTTTCCTTGTACATAAACTTACCAATGGAGCTTCATTCGTTACTGAGCCTTCCAATGCTTCTCGCACCATGCTGATGAATCTTGCTACTCAGAAATGGGATACTGGCCTTCTTTCTTTTTTTGGTATCTCAAAAGATTTTCTTCCAGAGGTAAAAGACTCATTCACCGAATTTGGAAAGACGAAGAATGTTCATTTTCTTCCTGATGGAATTCCCATTCTGTCGATCTTAGGTGATCAGCAAGCGGCCCTTTTTGGACAGGCCTGCATTAATGTCGGTGATTTAAAATCTACTTATGGAACAGGTGCTTTCCTTGTTCTTAACACTGGTACGGAGCTTATTCGCTCTAAAACTGGTCTTCTTTCAACGATTGCCTACACTCATCAGGGAAAAACTATTTTTGCTCTAGAAGGAAGTGCTTATATTGCGGGTGCGGCGGTACAGTGGCTTCGTGATAACTTAAAATCAATTATCACCAGCCCCGAAGTTGAGACTCTTGCAAATAAAGCAAGTGACCTTGATCAGATGAAGCCTCTGCTTTTTATGCCATTCTTCACAGGAATCGGAACTCCTTATTGGAATAGTGATGCCAAAGCGGCCATCATTGGAATTACCCGTGGAACAGATAATTCTCACATTGCTCGTGCTTGTCTTGAAGGAATTGCCTTATCACTCAACGACTCTGTTTCAAGCTTTAAAAAAGACTTTCCCAATCTAAATGCCATCAAAGTTGATGGCGGTGCCGCTGCCAATGATCTTCTTATGCAAATGCAGGCAAACTTCTCTGATCAAAAAATACTTCGACCGAAAGTTATTGATACCACTGCTTATGGAGTGGCCATGGGCTGTTTGGTAGCATTAGGAAAAATTACCATCGAAGAAATGCCAAAATTCTGGAAGCTAGAAAAAGAGTTCAACCCAGAAAAAAACTCTTATTATCCTGAGAAGAAAAAACTTTGGGACAATACTATCGCTAAGCTTTATCTGTCTTAAACAATAAATTTTTAAGCTCGCTAGCCTTGGTCACCCCTAGGATTTCGAGCTTAAATTTATCTTTAAAATCACTGGCCGCGCGCTTGGAAGTAATGACTCTTTTATAATTCATCTGAGCAATTTCTTTGAGCCTGATCTCCATCATCGGAATTGAACGAACCTCACCAGTGAGACCAACTTCCCCCAAGAAAACAGTTCTCTCATCCAAAGCTTGAGCGTAATAAGAACTAAGAAGTGAAGCCATGATGGAAAGATCACTTTCACGCGTCGTTAACTTCATGCCACCCACGACATTGACGTAAATATCATTGTAAGAAAGAGGAATGCCGAAATACTTATCAATTACTGCCACCAACAAAGCAACTCTGTTGGAGTCCAGACCTTGCGTTGTTCTTCTGCCCACAGCAAATTTATTTTCAACAACCAGTGCTTGAATTTCTACAAAGAGAGAGCGAGTGCCTTCTAATACACAAGTTAGAGATTTCCCAAATGAACCAGGAATGGATTGTTCTAAGAAATACTGAGAAGGATTTTTAATTTCAACCAGACCTGTTTCCTGCATTTCGAAAATGCCAACTTCGTTAGTATTTCCAAATCTGTTCTTCATCACACGCAGTAATCGGTACTGACCTAGCTGGTCACCCTCAAAATAAACAACGGTATCAACCATATGTTCTAAAATCTTAGGTCCAGCAATCTGACCTTCTTTAGTCACATGACCAATGATAAAACAAGTTAGCCCATAGGCCTTAGCATAGTTCATTAACTCATAGGTCACTTCACGAATCTGACTTAAAGTTCCCGCGGCCGACTCAACTTGGCTGGAGTGAGTTGTCTGAATGGAGTCAACAACTAGGAATTTAGGATTAAGCAATTTAACTTGCTCTAAGATTTTTTCCCAATTGGTTTCATTAAAAATATAAAAGTTCGAGTTGTTCACACCAAGGCGTTTTGATCTGTTGGCAACCTGTGATTCAGATTCCTCTCCGGAAACATAAAGGATTTTTTCACCAGGATTATTATTAACAAGTTTTCCACAGACTTCCATCAGTAGTGTCGACTTACCAATACCAGGCTCTCCTCCAATAAGAGTTAACGAACCTTTCGTTACTCCGCCCCCCATGACTCGATCAAATTCACTGATTCCTGTCTGGTAACGCTCAAAAGTTTCTTCTTCAATTTCATTAATCGTCTTAGGCTTTGAAATTCGTCCGGTAATGGACTTGGCCTGCGCCTTGGATTCTTTGATGAGAGCTTCTTCACTAAAACTATTCCACTGGCCGCACTCAGGGCACTTACCCATCCATTTTGCAGTTTGATATCCGCAATCCTGACATGTAAAAACCGATTTTGCCTTGGCCATAAATACCTTTAAATGAGTTTTAAGAATTCTTCTTCAGTTATTACAGCTATTCCTAAACTCTTGGCCTTAACAAACTTTGAGCTCGTGCTATCTGTTTCATTTGTGAGAAGGTAATCAGTATTTTTCGATACTGAACTAACAATTAATCCACCATTTTCTTTAATGAGTTTTGCCATATCATTTCTTGGCATACTTAATTCACCGGTGATGCAAATTTTCTTTCCACCTAAAACACCTTCTCCCAGATGAATTTCTTCTGATTTAATTTCTAAGCCAAGTTTTAGTAAATCATCTATAAGAGGTTTTTTTGATTGAAGAGAATTAACAATATCATTAGAAGACTTCTCAGCGAAACCCTCGACTTGCTGTAAATCAAGGGCCGTCATCGACAACATTTTCTCAAGTGTTGAGAAACCGGCACTAATAATTTTTTCACACTTAGTCGTTGAAACGCCCTCTACTCCAATTGCTGTAATAAACTTAGTGAGTGTTTGAGTTTTTGTTTTTTGAATATTCTCAAACATCTTAGATGCTAGTTTTTCTTTTACCTTATCTAGCTCAAAAAACTGCTCAATTTTTAACTTATAAAGATCGGGAATATACTTAACCAGTCCTTTGCGAATCATTTCATCGAGTCTCTTATCAGAGAGGTCATCAATTCCCGCTTTCTGAATATAGTTAAGAATCTCTTCTTTTATTTTGCTGGGACATGCTGGGTTTGTGCAATTAAGCCAGATATCTTCAGTCACAAGCTTGCTTTCACAGCTAGGACAGAAATTAGGAGCAGTGAAACTTCCTTGTGCTTTTTTTACCACACTCAAAAATTTTGGGATAACTTCACCGGAGCGAATGATTTCAATTTCATCTCCCGCTTTCAGATCAAAGTTTTTTACAATCCCATAATTATGAAGAGTAACCCTTGAAATCATGGCCCCAGATAGTTCCACTGGTTCCACGTGAGCGACAGGGGTTAATCTACCATTGCGTGAAACGCCCCATTCAATCGAATTGATTATGGTATTTTTAGTTTCACCGGCAAACTTAAAAGCAATTTTGTAGCGAGGATGATGAGCTGTTTCGCCCAACTCATCATGCAGAAGAATTTTATCAAAGACAAAAACAAGTCCATCAATAAGATAGTCACCTTTGGACATAAAGTCCTGAGCTTCTGCAATGACTTCTTTAATGCTTGCTTCAGTTTTATGAATAACGTAATCAGGAATTTTGAATCCAAGCTTCTCTAATTTATCTAGTTTCTCATGCTCAAATTTAAACGGAGCTTCAGAAATATAATCAAAGGCCTTGAAGCTTAGGTGTTTTGCCAGATGAATATTTTCTTTTCTACCCAAGAGTCCCGCAACAATATTTCTCTGAGAGTTGGGAGTTTCTAGTCCTCGACTTTTCATTTCTTCGGCAAGATGTGAAAAGCCTGATTCCGTACAATAGATTTCCCCTCTGACCTCAAAGTTTCCGCTTCCCACATGGGCAGGAATACTTTCAATAAACATTGCCTTCGCCGTTACATTCTCTCCGAAAGAGCCATCACCGCGAGTCTTGGCCATCACAAGTTTTCCATCTTCATAAATTAATGAACAGCTTGATCCATCAATTTTAAAAACAGAAATGACATCCTCTTTGCCTCTCCACTTGAGAAGATCTTTTTCTTCATAGGTTTTATCAAGAGAGAGCATTTTACGTTGATGGGGAACTTTATCAGTGCTTGATTCAAAAAGAGAGCCAATAACATCTAGGACAGGATTTTCTGGATCTAATCTTTTTAAATCCCTCTCCAGAGCATCATAGGCCTCATCACTGATTTCAGGCTTACCCTTATAATAAAGTTCTTTATGATAAAGAAGGAGCTTTTCAAGCTCCTTCACCGAATATTGAGACATAATTTATTCCAATAGATCGTTTTAGAAAGTAAAAGAAGCACCAACTTTCAGCTTATTATTGCGATAGTTGATTTCTTTGTAGTCATCATCAAATGTCGCTTTTCGTGCAGCAAAAACCATTCCCGCATCAAAGCTCATTCTCGATGTATATTGATATCTCATTCCGAACTCTAACTCAAATGAGCTTGCTGATTTTTTATCTTCAAACTTATCCGAGCTATCCGTAAAACTTGGCAATGCCATGATTTCAAAACCAGCATAGAGTCTATATTGGTTATTGATCGGCACGTTGCCAGAAACACCTAGCATAAAGCCCGAGAAGCGATGCTCGGCATAGCCGTGCTCCGAATCATCATCCGCGTCATAAGTAAAACTTCCATAACCACCATAGAAGTTAATCTGAGGTCCATAGAAGAATCCCATCGGCAGAAACTTATATCCCCCCATCACTTTAAGATGTGAGTAGTTCATTCCAAGACGACTATCAACTTTACCAGAATCTCTTCCCACACTTCCTACAGAGCGTGCATAAGCGACTTTGGCAAAATACATTCTGGTAATCCACGCTTCCATATTTAAATCTGCACCGGCCTGAATGCCAGAGAGACTATTTGAGCCTTGAGGAGTTTTATTCTTCGTTGCTAAAGAATCCATCGTTAGAGCAGCTGAGAAAACACCAAGTTTGCCTGGTTCAATTTTCTTGGCACTTTCAACAGGAGTCTTTGGCTCTTTCACCGGAAGCATCTTAACCCAATCACCAGCATCAATTCTTCCGTTATTTCGGTAGTGACGAATTTCACCTAAAAATTGATTCTCTGAAATGGAATTAACTGCTCCTTGAGCAATAACTTCGGCATCCCACTCTACGATCTTTTTAAGAAGTGGATGTTTCTTTTTATTATGAAGCTTTTTCACAACAAATTCTTGACCAACTTTAACCGGAAGATCACGAGGCATATCAACTGTTACCTGATCACCAATAACTCCCAACACGAGCGCATCATAAGGCATATTTTTATAGTATTCATTTATCCAGCGACTAACCTTCAATGAAATTTCATCTACGTTGTCATTGGGAAGACTTTCAATCTCATAAAAATATGTGTCTGAACCATTTTCACCATAAACTTGCATTTCAAGTTCAACACCACCCACTTCATTCTTAATATTTACACGAATTAGTGAGCCTACTCCAAGCTTGTCAGCAACAAGACGAACAACCTCGGGTGTTTTTAAGTGAGTCGAAAGATTATTCTTATAACGACTAAAGATATGAAGAAGATCGGAGTTAGAAACATAAGTACAGATCTGACTGCCTTTAATCTTTCTTTCAACTTCAATGAACACAGGGTTGGCAATTGCACCATTGAGCTCATCGGTCATTGGAAGAAGAGTACAGCGCTTCATGGAAGCCTGTGAAAAGGCCTGCACTGAGAAGAGAGAAAGGACGAGGATGATTAAAATCTTCATAAATTTATTTGAGGTAAACTTGGCGGAAGGTTTTGTGGACCTTCATACAGTTCAACCAGCATCTTTAATTCGCTGTTTTCTTCTTTGAGTTGTCTAATTTGTGTTCGAAGAAGTTCAATTTCTAAGCGTGCGCGTAGAATCTCTTCTTCTTCTTTAACTTTAACTCTCTCCACAGAGGGAACATAAATGAAATATTTTCCATTTTCCTCTCTATGTTTGAGTATTTTACTTTTGATATGACGACGAATTGTTGAAATCGAAACGTTTTTATATCGAGAGTAGTCAGATATTGATAGCCATACCCCTTCCGTGGTAGTCATCCAGTCCTCCTTCGGCTTAATCTTAATTCTAATGAATCCGATAAAGATGTGCAAAATCAAAAACATTCTTTCAAAAGTTGAGCAATGAACTCGGTTGATTTTAAGGAACTAAAAGATAAAAAGATAGCTCTCGTTCTCTCAGGTGGAGTGGTTAAGGCCGCTGCCTGGCACTTAGGAGTAAGTCTCGCCCTTGAAGAACTAGGCTTTCATCTCAAATCCAACAAAAACTCCAGTGAGTCGCAGCTGCTAAATCAGCATAGTTTAGAAATTTCGACTTATGTTGGTTCAAGTGCCGGTGCCATGATCTGTGCTTATCTAGCAAGTGGCTTTACCCCCCAAGAAGTTATTCAGGCAACACTGGGAGTGAAGGGTTCTAAACTCAAAGGTCTCTCTTATGGAGACATGTTTAACTTGAAACGTCCTGCGATTCGTGGACCTAAGAATGATATGAACTACATTCTCGAAGGTTTTCCTAAGGTTTTTCAAACGGCACTCAAGCCATTTATCTCTATTCCTGGCTTCTTTTCTACTGAAGGTTTAAGACAATATCTCATTAAGAATGTTCTACCATCAGATCGCTTTGAAGACTTTGCCCCGGATCTTTTCATTGTTGCGACCCAACTGGATCAATCCAAAAAGATCATTTTCTCTCGCTATAACTACCCGACTCAGAGTCACGATACGACGACTTCTTATTTTACTGGTACCAACATTTCTTATGCTGTTGCGGCCAGCATGAGTGTCCCTCCGTTCTACAGCCCTTATCCCATCATGAACCGTACTACCAATGAGATTGAGTATTATATTGATGGCGAGATTAGAGATACTCTCTCCACCCACGTGGCAGAAGACAACGGCTGTGATGTTATCATTAGTTCATGGACTCATACCCCGTATCATTTTCACGATGAGGTAGGGTCACTAGTAAATTATGGGCTTGCTCCCATTGCCATTCAGTCCATCTATCTGATGATTCAAAAAAAGATTATTTCTTCACGTGCTGAGCGAGCCAAGGCCATCGATATTATGGATACCATCAATGACTATATGAAGATGGAGAAGTTCTCCACTCAGCACCGTCGAGAAATCATGGCGATACTGGAGAGAAAGCTCAATACTAATCCGAAGGTTAAATACATTGATATTTTCCCGGATCACCACGATTATAAGCTCTTTTTTGCCAATTCATTTTCCCTAAACTCTAAAGTATCAACCCACGCAGTTGAATCTGGCTATAGAAGGGCCATGCAAATCCTAAACCCTAAATGAAATACCTAATCTTTTTATTTATTTTTATTTTAAATCCTCGCTCAGTACGGATGAACTCTGATGAGTTTTCCATGGATCATCATCAGTTTAAACTTCATACGGACAAGATTGTTCAAAAGTATCTGGATGATTCGGAGTTAAATGAGAAGTTTCCTATCTCTGAAGATTTAAATTCTATGACTCGTTTCTGGTTTTTGATCTACACCTACTTTGATGACCAGAAACTAGTCATTCATGACCGAAACAATCTTAATCTGATTTATCAGATTCATGATTTCTCATCTTTAAAATCAAAAAATGTTCACCCTTATGCTCAGGCCTATATTCAAGAAGAGTTTACCAAGGGAAAGATTAGCGCACTTCGCGAAAGATTAATTGAACTGTCGGAGACTCCCCTACCAACAGATCCTGAATTAATTTCTCTCTATGATCAGGTTGCTAAGTCAGGTGTGGATCTGGGGTTTAATGATGAAGATAAAAAAATCGCTTTTAAACAGTTAGCAAGTAATCTGCGAGCTCAACGTGGACTCAAAAACCATATTGAGGAAGGCCTTAAACGCTATAATACCTACTATCTATTTCTAGATGAACTCTTTGCGGCCCTCAATGTTCCTCATGAACTCATTGCGATCTCTTTCTTGGAATCCAGCTTTAATCCCCATGCCCATTCCCGTGCTAATGCTATTGGTGTTTGGCAGTTTATGCCTTTCTTAAACAAAAGCTTTTTTCCTGACCATAAAAACATTGATTACCGTATGAACATCGGGGTCTCATCTGTTGCGGCGGGCTTTCTGTTAAAAGAGAACCACCAGATTCTCAAACGCTGGGATCTGGCCGTTACTGCCTACAATTCTGGAATTAAGCATCTCTTGAGTCTTCGTCGATCAAACCCAGAGCTTACCCTGAGTGATGTTTTAGAAAATGCTGATAGCTCCACTTTTGGCTTTGCCTCTAAGAACTTTTATACCGAGTTTCTCGCCCTTACTCGTGTTTTGAAGTTTAGAAACGAGCTTTTCCCTAAAATTCAGGACATTCCTCCCTTTGAGAACCTTCACTTCTATTTCACGAAATGTGATGTGAGATTAAAAAATGCTTTTTCTCTTGAGGATCGCACTCGCTTCTTAGAAACCAATCATCACTTAAGAAAGATGGATCTCATTCCCAAGGGGACGATTGTTTCGACTGATATGAATTTATCTGCTCAATTTTATTACAAGCTATCTTTGAAAGAAATTTCAACGAAAAGACCAAAATTGTGGATGGATCCTAAGAAACGTTATAGCTGCTCTACTAGATAAGTGTTCGGTGAACAGTAACTTGTTACGAAACGAGTTGAGCCATCAAGGTAATCAATCTTAACATTGATTTTACCATCACGGCTCTGATCTGCCGGAGCGTGATTTTCACCAAGAATAAGGATTTTATTACTTTTCGGCCCAACCGAATCGTAGAACTTTCCATCTTGATCAAGAATCTGAGTTGAAGTTACAAGGTTACTGCCTGCAGACTCACTGCCTACGAAGAAATCCGCAACCGGAGCATCAAGGTTTAATTGAACAATACATCTGTTTCCAAGCTTTCTATTCTCAAACTTAGATAGAACAAGACCAATGAAGTTTTCAGAAGGAAGAACAACCTTAGTATTTTCTTTTAACCCAACAAAGATCGGCTCTTCCAGGTGATTTACTTCAAGATACTTTCTTTCACCTAGTAGGTGTTTTTTGAAGTTTAACTTGTGTGTATTCTGATTCAGTTTTGTCGAAACATTTTCTGTCGCAAACACTCTTACCTGATCACCCTTAATAATAAGTGGTGATAGTTCTTTAGAAAGTAGACCCTCTTCATAGAAGCTAACTTTAAGATCTTGAGCTGCCTCATAAAGATTTGCATCAAAGGTTAATTCTCTTTCATGGATATGAACGATTTTTGCTGTCTCTGCACCATTGAAATCTCTATAAGTAACCAGCATGTTCCCAGCATTAATACCTAGGAAAAGCTTATAACGGTAAGTTTCGGCCTTCGTTGTTTTCAGATTTTCATCAAGAAGTAGCTCACTTGCATAAGCACCATCTAATCTTACTGACTCTGTTTCATCATCAAACTCGATTAAAAGAGCACCATGAGCAGCAGATGTAGAAACTTCATCTAATAGAGAGTTGAAAACTTCTTCCTCAATTAGTGGAAGAACAGCTTTGGAATTATTTTCTACAATTAGGTCAGTATTAGTTGGAGCATAGCCACGCTTTAAAAGAACCATTGATCTATTCATTACTGAGTTTGTGTGAGTAAGCATTTCTACTGAACCAGCACCAAAGTCTTCATAGATTTCATTTAGGTTATCTTGGAAGCGAACTTCAAAATTATTTACGTCTTTATTCTTTTTAAAGTTTGTTGCTTTTGCTTGAATACTCATCACAACTGCAGAAGCTTTAGAAACTTGAGTATTCACCTTGGCCACTTTCTTAACGGCCGGTGCAACCTTTTGAGTAGTCACTTCTTTTTCGGCCGGCAGGTCACTTACTTCAACCAGTACTGGTAGTGCGGCATTTACTTTTTGAGCTTCCGCAACTGGAGCTGTTTTTGTTTCTGTCTTTTTTACTGCTTCAGCTACTTCTGATTTAGCTGAGTAGTCAAAGGCGATGAACTCATCGGCCATCTTTTCATAGTCAGCTTTTTTCAAGCTTACTACTTCTGATTTAACAACTGGTTTAACTTCTTCTTTGGCTTCAACAATTTTTTCCTGAGTCTTAGGAGCTTTCGTTTCTGCATACTCAAAGAACACTGGCTCTTCTTCTACCACTGCTACTGCTGCAGGAGCCGCCATAATTGTTGAAACACTATCTTCTTTAACTTCTTCTGTTTTCTTTACTTCGGCTACCATCACTGGGGCTTTTGTCGGAACATATTTAAAGTCAGTAGCTAGAGCAACTAGGTTTTGCGGAAGTGAGTAGTCATACTTCACGGCCGTTAACTTAAGTGGCTCATTAAAGTTAATAGACTCTTCTTTTAATGTAATGAATTGTTGAGCCACTGGAGCGGCAATTTTTGCCGGTGTTAATGACTTGGCAACTTTTCTTGGTGCCTCTGCTGTCTTTTCTTCAAACTTTAATTCGTTCATTTTTGTTTCAATTTTTTCAACAATTGAAATGTTGTTTTGAGCGATTGAGTTTGAAAAAGAAATGTCGGGAATTGTGAATGATGTAGAAGAAGAAGTGCTCATCATCATACGCACGTTTACTGCAGCTACTGATAAGCAGCTAACAGCTAATACGCCTGTGAAAATTTTTGATACACACTTCAACATATGTACTTATTTTATCACTCTGCTATTTTAAAAGCTTTGATGATCAGTTTTTGCCTATACGAATTTGATTAATCATTTCAGAAACTTATGTGAATTTGAGTGAGTGTTCACGAGTAGTCAGCGAATTTTGAGGGCTAAAAACAAAAAAGCCCATCCGAAGATGGGCTTTTTTTGAAATTACTTGAGATTTGCGGCCCTTAAGCGAAGTTCAGCACGCTCTAGTTTGCGACGGAACTTGATAAGATCAACGTCTGAGATCACTTCTTTACCAGAAAGACGATCCATTGCCTTGGCCTTTGCAGACTTAGCACGTTCAACGTCAACATCCTCAGCCTTCTCAGAAGTGAAGGCCAGAATAGTCACAGTATCTTTAAGAACACGACACAGACCTGCGGTTACAGTGAAGTGACGAGTCCCCATAGAAGTCTTAACAGTCATAACCCCTGTGCTCAGCTCAGTTAAGATATGAGTATGCTCAGGCAGAATATTAATCTGCCCGCGCACTGTAGGAATTACTAAATCATCGCACTCAAGATCTTTAATCACTACACCTTTTGGAGTGTAAAGATTGAGTTTAAATGCTGCCATAATTACTTCCCTTCAGAAAGCTTCTTGGCCTTCTCATGAACCATCTCAAGTCCACCAACAAGGTAGAAAGCTTGCTCAGGAAGGTGATCAACTTCACCAGCTAGAATTGCTTTGAAACCTTTAATAGTGTCTTCGATCTTCACGAACTGACCAGAGATACCTGTGAATTGCTCAGCAACGAAGAACGGCTGTGATAAGAACTTTTGGATCTTACGAGCACGAGCAACGAGCTGCTTATCTTCTTCAGATAATTCATCCATACCAAGAATGGCGATGATATCTTGAAGTTCTTTATACTTTTGAAGAACTGACTGTACTTGACGTGCAGTTGCGTAGTGCTCATCACCAACAACATCTGGAGAAAGAATTGTTGAAGATGAAGAAAGAGGATCTACCGCAGGGTAAATTCCAAGCTCAGCAATCTGACGAGAAAGTTCTGTTGTTGCATCTAAGTGAGCAAACGTAGTAGCAGGAGCTGGATCGGTATAGTCATCCGCTGGTACGTATACTGCTTGAATAGATGTAATTGAACCATCTTTAGTAGATGTAATACGCTCTTGCATAGCACCCATCTCTGTTGAAAGAGTTGGCTGGTAACCCACAGCTGAAGGAATACGACCTAGAAGGGCAGAAACCTCTGAACCAGCTTGAGTAAAACGGAAGATGTTATCTACGAAGAAAAGTACGTCTTGTTTTTCTTCATCACGGAAGTACTCAGCAAGTGAAAGACCTGTAAGAGCAACACGTGCACGAGCACCAGGTGGCTCGTTCATTTGTCCGTAACACAGAGCTGTTTTTTCAAGAACGCCTGAGTCTTTCATTTCGTGCCAAAGATCGTTACCTTCACGAGTACGCTCACCAACACCTGCGAACACAGAGAAACCACCGTGTTGAGTTGCAATGTTGTTAATAAGCTCCATGATTAGAACTGTCTTACCTACACCAGCACCACCGAATAGACCGATTTTACCACCCTTAAGATAAGGAGCAAGAAGATCGATTACTTTAATACCAGTAAAGAAAGCTTCTTTTTTAGTTGATTGGTTGGCGAATTTTGGAGCTTCACGGTGAATTGGGTAGCTCTTCTTGTTGTTAAGAGGACCAGCTTCATCCACTGCTTCACCGATTACGTTAATAATACGTCCAAGACATTCACGACCTACAGGTGCTTGAATTGGTGCACCAGTATCTACAACTTTCTGACCGCGAGCTAGACCTTCAGTAGCGTCCATCGCAATACATCTAACCATGTTGTTACCAAGGTGAGATGCAACCTCTACTGTGAGGTTCCATTCTTTGTCAGAAAGAGTTTTATTAGAGATTTTAAGAGCGTTGTAAAGCGCTGGAAGTTTGCCGTTAGCAAATTCTACGTCAATTACAGGCCCCATCACTTGACGAATAACCCCTGTATTTTCCATTTGAGTGGCTCCTTAACCGTTTAGAGACTCAGCCCCAGATACAACTTCAATTAGCTCAGTTGTAATACGTGCTTGTCTCAACTTATTCATTTTTAATGTTAATTTTTTAATCATTTCACCGCTGTTCTTAGATGCGTTTTCCATAGCATTCATACGAGAGCCATGTTCAGATGCAATTGCATCAAGCATACAAGTGTAAACAGTAGTTAAGTATACTTCAGGAACCAACGTATCTAAGATTTGCTCAGCTGTTGGCTCGTATTTGAAGTCATACGGATACTTTTCTTTAATTTCTTCTTTCGTAGATGTTTCAACCTGCATAGGAAGAATTTGTCTTACTTTAGAATCAAAAGCGATCGCTGACACGAAAGAGTTGTAAGCCACATAAACTTTACCAACTTCTCCGTTAAGGAACATTTGTCCTAATTCATCTGCAATCTTTCTAATTTCTTCATAAGTCGGATCTACTTTGGCGAATGTAAATGTCTTATCAGAATTAACTTCACGAGCGATAAGATCTCTTACCTTCTTTCCGATCCAGAAAAACTTTAGATCCTCGTCCTGTTTCTCTGCTGCAAATCTTCTAACTACTTTAGCTAGTTGTGAGTTGTAACCACCACATAGACCTTTATCAGAAGAGATCACTAGAACTACTGAGTGCTTACTTTGCTTTTCTTCAAAATAAACATTTGAGTAGTTCTGAGCTAGGGCAGAAACCGTATTCACAGTTCCTTCTAGCTCAGTAGAGTAAGGGCGAAGACCTAAAATACGGGCCTGAGCTTTGTTTAGCTTTGACGCTGAAACAAGCTTCATGGCCTTTGTGATCTTTAAAGTACCTTTGGTACTTTTGATCTTCTTTTTTAGGTCTTTAATATTTGCCATGGTTATTGATCCTTAAATTATGCCTTGTAGCTAGCTACGAAATTCTTGATGATTTCAACTAGCTTAGCTTCATTTTCAGCAGACATTTGTTTTTCTGCTTTAAATGCATTCATAAGATCAGCATGACGAGCGTAAAGCATATCAAGTAGATCTTTTTCAGCATTTCTGATTTTCGCAACAGGAATGCTATCGAACATACCTTTAGTAGCTGCGAAGATAGAAACGGTTTGATCCATAACTTCCATTGGCGAGTACTGAGCTTGTTTTAAAAGTTCAACAAGACGAGCACCACGGTTAAGCTGACGTTGAGTAGCTTCATCAAGGTCAGAACCGAACTGAGCAAACGCTGCAAGTTCACGGTACTGAGCTAGATCTAGACGAAGTGTACCAGCAACTTTTTTCATCCCTTTCACTTGAGCAGAACCACCCACACGTGAAACTGATAGACCTACGTTTACCGCTGGACGAATACCAGAGTTGAAAAGATCTGACTCAAGGTAGATCTGACCATCTGTAATCGAAATTACGTTTGTAGGAATGTAAGCAGCTACGTCACCTTCTTGTGTTTCAATGATTGGTAGAGCTGTAAGAGATCCAGCACCTAGTTCATCATTCAATTTACAAGCACGCTCAAGAAGTCTTGAGTGAATGTAGAATACGTCTCCTGGGAATGCTTCACGACCTGGTGGACGACGAAGAAGGAGAGAAAGCTGACGGTAAGCTTGAGATTGTTTTGTTAGATCATCGTACACGATAAGAGCGTGTCTTCCAGAATCTCTGTAGTACTCGGCCATAGCAACACCTGTATAAGGAGCTAGGTATTGAAGTGGAGCTGAGTGAGAAGCTGTAGCAGATACGATGATTGTATATTCTAGAGCACCTGATTCAAGTAGCTTTTGGTAAACTTGACGTACTGTAGATTGTTTCTGACCGATCGCCACGTATACACACACAACACCTTTACCTTTTTGGTTGATGATTGTGTCGATCGCAACTGCTGTTTTACCAGTCTTACGGTCTCCAATGATAAGCTCACGCTGACCACGACCGATTGGGATCATAGCATCGATTGCTTTAATACCTGTTTGCATCGGCTCGTGAACTGATTTACGAGCGATAATTCCAGGAGCTTTAACTTCTACTTCACGGAAGTCTTTTGTATTGATTTCGCCTTGTCCATCGATTGGCTCACCGATTGCGTTTACTACGCGACCAAGAAGAGCGTCCCCAACAGGAACAGATACGATTTTTTCTGTTCTTTTAACAATTGAGCCTTCTTTAATAGCTGAATCGTTACCTAGAACCACGATACCAACGTTGTTGGCCTCAAGGTTAAGAACCATTCCTTTTACTCCACCGTCGAACTCAACAAGCTCTCCAGCAAGTACGTTTTTTAAACCAAAAACGCGCGCAACACCGTCACCAATAGTTAGGACAGTTCCAACTTCATTCATCTGAAGACGCGATTCAAAGTTCGCGATACGATCTTTGATAATTCCTGTAATCTCTTCAGGTCTAATCGATGTACTCATCTCAAATCCTTCCCTTTCTTTGGGTTTAATTATTCACTTAAAACAGAGTTTTTAAATTGTTCTAATTGGTTATCTAAAGAAGCATCAAGCTGAAGGTCTTCAACAGTAACTTTGAAACCTGCAGTCATATTTACATTCTTTTTAAATTCAAGTTTTGGTTCGCGACCAAGCTTAGCTTTAAGGAAGCTAACAATTTTATTTTTTGTAGCATCATCAATCGCTTCAGCATTGCCTTCGATTGTACCTTTGATGAAACCTCTTCTCTCATCATCAATAACAATCACTTCCTTAACGATTAAAGGAAGAATTCCTACTCTCTTCTCATCAACCAAGAATTTAATTGTCTCAGTCGTGATTGGAGAAAGATTTAGTTTCTTAGCAATATCAGCGAATACTGCTTGTTTCTCATCTGTAGTGAACACTTCTAGGAAAAGAACATTTTCAAGTTCATTAGAAGTATTGATCACTTCAGTAAGCTTTGTTAGCTCATCAGCGATAGAGATTTTCGCCTCATCACCAAGCTCAAGAAGAGCTTTCGCATATACTTTAGCAACAGCTTGTTCTTTCATTATTGAAGTCCTTGGATCAGCTTAGAAGAAGCTTTATTTTGGTAATCTTTGTTTGTTTTAATTGTTGATTTAGCTTCAGCAATTACTTGCTCAAGAAGTTGGTTGTTAAGAGCATCAACAGCCGCTTTCTTTTCAGCATTAATTTTAAGAGATGCATCCGCTTTAAGCTTATGGATCTTACTCTCTGTTTCTTCAGCTAGTTTCTTATCGTAAGAAGCAGCATCAGCAGTTGCTTGCTTCTTAATATTTTCGATTTCATTAGCAAGATTGCTTTGTTTTCTTTGCTCAGTTTCAAGCATCATACCAGCTTCTTGTGATTTGATACTGGCACGCTCGATAGTCTCTGAAACGTTTTTAGAAAGATTAGTAAAATAGCTTGCTAGAGGACCTTTTAGTTTCCAGATAAGAAAACCACCAAGAAGAGCTACGTTGACAGCTGGAGCGATAAGATCAGCAGGTGAACCGTGACCACCGTTACCAGCAGCAAAAGCGTTTCCTACAAGTCCTAATGATAGAAGGGCTAGAGTATTAGTACGCATATTGATTCTGTTCCTTATTGAAGAATTTTTTGTACAAGAGAGTTAGCAAGATTCTTTGCTTCAGCAAGGTACTGATCTTTGCTAGCTTCTACTTCTTTATTGAACTGAACACGAGAATCATCGATGTATTGATTCACTTCTTTCTCTGAATTTTTGAAAGCTTGTGTGTGCTTAGTGTTCGACTCATTTTTCTTATCAGTAATAATGGTAAGAGCAGCTCTGTTGGCCTCTTCCATTTTTGCTTTGTACTCACGCTGCATATCTGCAACTTTATTAAGAGTATCGTCAGCAGCATTTTCCATTTTTACTGTTTTCTCTTCTCTCACCTCAAGCACTTCTTGAAGTTTTCCCAAGAAAAGCAATTGAGCTAAAATGAAGATTACGATTACGATGATGAATTGGGGCATGAGGGACGAATCCACACCCAATTGAGTGAAGATGGCTTGAACTGTTTCCATTAATTAAACCTTAAATTTGCAATTTAAATTAAGCAGTAATTTTTTAAGCTACAGGGGCACAAACGTCAATGAGATAAGGTAGTTATTTCTTATCCTTCATTCGAGTAATACCGTGGAAAATGACCCCTTCCTCGACAATTAGACTCGGACTAGTGATTGTTCCCTCGAATCTTGCGGGGCGTCGTATCTCTACCCGACTTGAAGCCTTTATTTCTCCCTTCACGGCCCCCGAAATAATCACGATATTGGCGTTGATATCAGCGTTTACCACCGCCCCTTCGGATATAATCAGGGTATCATTAGAGAAAATACTTCCAGTAACGTAGCCAGCGATACGGGCCGTACCGCTGAACGAAAGATTTCCCTCAAATTTGCAGCCTTCTTCGATGATGGCGCAAATATCATTTTTCTTAGTCAAGTTTCACTCCGTGAACAGTTTATTTCATCAGATACGAGAATATATCATTAAACTCGGCTTCGTTGCTGAATTTGATAACGATTTCCCCAGATCCGCCTTTTTTAGGCTTCACATCAAAGTGGTAGCCTGTTTTATTTTCAAGCTTGGTCTTAAGTGTTTGAAACTGGTCGGCCATAAACTTGTTGGTATCAACAGATTTCTTTGATTCTTTTTTATTTTTCTTTGCCATCTCTTCCAGCTCACGAACTGAAAGATTCTTGGCAACCACTTCATTGGCAAGACGCTTAATGATTTCATCGTCGCTTAGAGAGACGAGAATTTTAGCATGACCAAATGAAAGCATTTCTTTTTGAAGTTGAACGATCACATCTTTTGGAAGCTTCAAAATTCGAAGGAAGTTAGCGATTGTTGAACGCTCTTTTCCGATTTTCTTAGCAACTTCTTCCTGAGTAAGTTCAAACTCATTCATCAACTGATAATAAGCAAGAGCTTCTTCAATACAGTTTAAATCTGAGCGTTGTACGTTCTCGATGATCGACATCACAAGAATGTCTTTCTTGGTTGCACGCTTCACAATTACTGGCACTCTTTCAAGACCCGCAAGTTTTGAAGCACGGTAACGACGCTCACCTGCTACGATTTCAAAAAGTCCGTCTTTCTCAACAACAACGATTGGCTGAATAATGCCGTTTTCTTTGATTGATTCAGAAAGCTCAAGTAGATCCTTCTCTTTGAAGATCTTTCTTGGTTGACCTTTATTAACAACTAATTTCTCAAGATCCACTAATAGTGGTTGAGTTTCAATTCTAACTTCTGTTTTTACTTTTGGTTCTATAGGGGCAGCTGCTTGCTCATTCTGAGTAGGAACATATCCAGAAGGATTATTTCCTAACAAAGCTGCCATTCCCTTTCCTAGCTGCGGTTTATTCTTCTGCATCTTCATCTCCTAGGGATTAACCTGATAATCTTCGAACTTCGGGATTTGGTTTAATGGTAATTTAGTCTGTGGAGTTTCCGGTCTCTTCTCAGACTTTAAAATCACCTCTCTTGCGAGAGATAAATAAGCTTCGCTTCCCTTCGAAGTAATATCATAGAGAATGATTGGCTTACCAAAGCTTGGACACTCTGAAAGCTTCACGTTTCTAGGAATAATTGTTTTAAGAATATCATCTTTAAAGTGAGTCATAAGATCGTTAGCAACGAGCTTACAAAGATTATTTCTTGCATCATACATCGTTAACAAAATCCCCTCTAACGAGAGTTTCGGATTTAGAGATGCACGAATAAGTCTTACTGTATTTAAGAGCTGAGTTAGCCCTTCCATAGCAAGGTATTCAGTCTGCATTGGAACGAGATATGAGTGAGAGGCCGTGAACGCGTTTACTGCTAGTAAGTTAAGCGAAGGAGCACAGTCGATAATGATATAGTCGTATTTGCTCAAAATTGGCTCTAGAGCAAGTTTTAGCTTAGTCTCACGAGAAAACATATGCACTAGCTCTAACTCTGCACCTACCAGGTCATTATTAGACGGACAAATATCAAGAAGAGGAAGCTCTGTTTTATAGATGCAGTTCTCAATTGATTCTTCGCTGATAATAGCGTGATAAACGTTGGCCTTTGTAAAAGACTCTTTATCAAGTCCAAGACATGAACTCGCGTTACCTTGAGGGTCAAGGTCGATTAATAAAGTTCTCTTCTCTGCTGCGGCGAGACATGCAGAAAGGTTGACAGAAGTAGTCGTCTTTCCTACTCCGCCTTTTTGGTTTGCGATTGCAATGATTTTAGCCATTTAGATCCTCGCGATGGGTTGTGATATAGCCTCTAGTTTTAGAGATAATCTGTGAGTTTGACAAGGTATTTTGTTCCACGTGGAACATTTGTTGCACGAAAATAAGCTAAACAACGTCTTTGTGTATGGGGAACCTGAATTTCTTCTAGACTCACCATGTTCCAAGAGTTTTTCAGTTGCTCAAGATGCGCTGCCTCTGCTTCTTCAAAGCTTGGTCCTTTATAAAAAAAGACACAAGTATCTTTAGAGTTATGCTGAATAATAGGCAGGTAATCCATAATAGTTCCCACAGCTTTAAAGGTAATAACTGCAGGACGATCGAAATAAAAATCTTCTAGGCGAGAGTGAACAAGAGTGACATTCGTTAGACCCAGCTTTTCAGCGATCAGTCTTACGGCATCCGCTTTCTTTCTTCTGGTTTCTACTCCCACGAATTTAACATCTGGGAGAAGTTTGGCGAGAGGAAGAATCGGAAAGCCGCCGCCAAAACCGACATCAACCACAATACCTTTTGCCTTCACTTCTCTTTGAAAAGCTTCCGACTGCAGATAAGGATTGATCGAATCAAGAATCTGCTTATGATAAAACTCTTCATCATCTAAGATGTTGGTAAGGTTTAATCCGGCCAGGTCAGTTTTAAGAATCTGCAAATATTTTAGAGAGAAATCCAACATTAAAATGCCTTTGCTGCTACTACTGCTAAAGTGGCCGGTCTAATACCTTCAATCAGTTTTAACTGGCCAAATGTCTGCGGACGAATACGTCCTATTCTTTGTTTACATTCAAATGAAATATTGCGGGAATCAACAAGTTTTTCCCAGTCAAGCTTCATACCATCCAACTTCTTCACTTTCTCGTACTGCCCTTCACTTCTTTTGATGTATCCATCATATTTTTTCGAAATAGCGACAGCACGAATGAGATCATACGAGAGATTTAGACCATGTAGAGATAAAATCTCTTGTAGGGTATCAATAGGGTTTAGCCAGGCCTGCTTTAATACTTCAGTTACACTCATCCGACGATTTAGTACCTGGTTTGCTTCAGATCCATTAAAACGAGATAGCACTGGGGATGTCTCTGGGATCATTTGACTATCACAGAACTCCATCAATTGCTGGTATTGCGCTAAAAAGTCTCTTTGGTAATCATCAATGGCGTGTTTCAAGCATAATTGTGCACGATAAGGCGCCATTCTGATCAATGTATTGTCTTCTCTGATAAAAAGGCGGTTTTCTGAACGGGCAGTAAATAATCTGTATGGTTCATCACGTGTATTTGAGGTTAAATCCTCTATCATCACACCAATATATGATTCATGCCTACTCAAAATAAGAGAATCTAGACCCCTTAACTCTAAAGCAGCATTAACTCCGGCAATAAATCCTTGCCCAGCGGCTTCTTCGTAGCCAGAAGTACCATTTACCTGGCCAGCAAAATAGAGATTCGGAACAGTTTGGTGCTCTAATGTAATCTTTAAATCTGTAGTATCGACCACATCATACTCTACTGCGTATCCATGAACGAGAATCTTGGCATTTTCAAGACCTGAAATACTTCGAACAAACTGCTCTTGGACTTCTTTTGGCAAAGAAGAAGATATACCGGAAGGATACATAGTGCGAAGATTCAGTCCTTCTGGCTCAATAAACACATGATGAGTATGTTTTTCTGGATAACGGAAAGCTTTATCCTCAATAGAAGGACAATATCTAGCTCCTACTCCCTTAATTTGCCCGTTGAACATAGGAGACTTTTCTTTATTGTCACGAATGGTCTGCATGGTAACTTCATTTGTGCGTGCCAGATAGCAAGAAACCTGCTTCGCGGCCCTATTAAATGGTTCATGAAGGCAATGAAAGTTACGAACAGCTGAATCAGAGGGCTGTTCTTCCAATTTACTATAGTCAATGCTGTCTATGTCTAGCCTAGGGGGCGTTCCTGTTTTAAAACGGGCAGGAGTTGTTTTGATTTGTCCAAAAATATCAGTAAGACCACCAGAAGACTCGCATTCTAACCTTCCACCAACCGATTGCTCACTTCCTGTATGTAATTTCCCATTAAGGAAAGTACCTACAGTCATAATAAGCTTTTTGGTCCTATAGGACCGCTCGGTAGTATTAAGAAGGAAGTCTTCACCCTCTTTATTAGCAGTAACTAGTTTTTCACGAATGACAGTGATGTTTGGAATTGAAGCGATGACCTTCTCGGCCCATTCTGCATAAAGCTCTTTATCAATCTGCACACGAGACGACTGAACAGCAAAGCCTTTAGAGTCATTCAGTGTTCTGAATTGTATCCCTGCTTTATCAGCAAGAATTCCCATTAAGCCACCAAGTGCATCTAGCTCACGGACTACTTGACCTTTCCCCACACCACCGACCGATGGATTACAAGGAGCTGAGCCAAGAGGAATTCCCGGCATAGTAATAAGTGCAATATTAAAATCAAACTGGCTGGCAATATAAGCCGCTTCAATACCAGCGTGACCGCCACCTACAATGGCAATATCAAATTGTTTCATAAGAGAACTATCCTCAATGTTCCACGTGGAACATTTCTACTTACCAATACAAAAATTCGAAAAAATAGAATTTAGAACTTGATCAGGTGAAATTATACCTATGAGTTCTGAAAGACAATGACCTAAGGTATTTAATTCATGGGACAAGATTGCTACATCTTGCTCGTAAGTGGCTGAATTTACATAGTTATCTAGCATTTCATCAATCTGAAGAATAAGTGCACGATGTCTGTCAAATAAAATCGGTTTACCTGAAATTAAATCTAAATATTTTTTAGTTATTAACGCATTTAAAGACTTTCTCGCTATCTCTCCAGGGTTTTGTAAATCAATTGCCCCCATAGGACCAAGTTTAGAAAACCGGGCCACAAGTTGAGCGCGCGCTCCATCAAACCCAGGAAGATCGGCATGAGTAAAATAAATCACATCATAGTCATCACGAAGAAGATCATTGAGCGTCTCATCACTCTCAAAAGGATTGATTAAAAGAATAGAAAAGAAACTTTTTTCGAGTAACTTTTTCGTTCTCCGAATACCTTCTTTCTCAATCACATCACTCGCCTCTCGAAGGCCTGCAGTATCTACCAATTTATATCGTGTCTCATCAATAATTACCGTTTCTGATAGATAATCTCGAGTGGTTCCCGCGATAGGAGAAACAATTGCGCGATCACTGTGCAATAGGAAATTAAAGAGTGAACTTTTACCCGCATTAGGAAGACCAGCTAGAACAATTTCTGGCTCTAAGAGATTATGCGTAAGAGGAGCAACACGAGAAACAAGTGATTTAAATTTCTTGCGGAAATCCTCAAGCGAAGAGAGGTAATTCTGGCGGGCCGTCTCCTCCCCAACATCCTCACTAAAATCAATCGATAATTCTAATGAAGCTTTGTGACGAGTGAAGAGAAAATAGAGCTCTTTATATAAGTCATAAAGAGATCCACTTAAAAGTGAAAGGCCTTCATTGAGAGCGTAACCTGAGTTAGCATTTAAAAATAAATCAAGACCCTCAACTTGAGCGAGAGTCAGTTTTTTATTCTTTAAAGCTCGATAAGTGAACTCACCTGGAGCTGCTAATCTTGTATTTGAATGAGTTGTAAAAAGTTTGAGAATACGCTCGATATTGAGAGTATTTCCATGAATAGAAATCTCTAAAGTATTCTCGCCATTGTAACTCGCAGGCCCAGCAAAGAATGTTATACAAACATCATCATAGACATGATTGTTATAGATAATTTTTGTGTAATAAACTTTGCGTGGTTCAACTGATGAAAGATTTTTAGAAAAGAAATTTTGATACTCAGTTAATTCTTGAAATCCTGAAATTCGGAGAACCGCCATTGCCGCATTTGAAGTAGCACTTGTTGAGCAGGCAATGATTGGTTCATCCGAATACAGAAAGTTCATAACTAATTAAGCAGTCTTCTTAGAGAAAACTAGTAGCTGTTGAAGAATACCAAATAGTGTCGATACGAAAATATAAAGACAAAGACCAGATGGAAGATCCTTCATAATAAATCCGAAAATAACTGGCATAAACATCATCACTTTTCTTTGAACAGGATCAGTGATGGTATTCGGAGTAATCTTCTGCTGCACGAACATAACAAGAGTCATAAGCACAGGAAGAACAAAGTACGGATCTTTATTTGATAAGTCTTGAATCCAAAGAACAAATGGAGCATCAACTAATTCTACTGCACCGTAAAGTACTTTATAGAAAGCAAAGAATACTGGCATCTGAAGAAGAAGCGGTAAACATCCACCAAGAGGATTAGCTCCTGACTTCTTGAAAAGTTCCATAGATTCTTTCTGCATACGAGCAGGATCATCTTTGAACTTTTCACGAATTTTGGTTAGCTCAGGTTGAATTACTTGCAGCTTCTTCATACTAGCAAATGACTTGTACTGAAGAGGGAAAGTAATCAAACGAATTACAAGTGTAAGAAGGATAACTGCCACACCCCAGTTAGGAATGAACGTGTGGAAGAACTGAAGACCTTTAAGAATCCAAACAGCAAAGAAGCCCCAGATACCAAAATCAACAGCCTTGTTCAGGTTATGACCTAGAGCTGTTAAATCGTTATATTCTTTCTTAGCAAATACTAGAGAGAAATTAAGAGCATTCGTCCCTTTAGATGTCTGAAGATTAAATGTACCGTCTTGAGTAGATTTGAAAAGAAGTGGCTCTTCTTTCTCAAAATAGAAGGCAAATAGGTGGTAGTTGAAATCAATACCGGCCCACTTGATAACCTTATCGCCGTTCTCATCATCATTAACAGAAATATGATTAAGAGAATCATTAAAGTAAGAGAAATATCTTTGTTGTCCGTTCTCTAATTTTTTATTTTCTGAAGAGAAAGTGAAACGATATTTAAATTCTTTCGGAGAATGAAGTTTAAGAGTGAAAACTCCATTTTCTTGCGGTTCAACTTTAAGACTAAGCTGGTGTTCAGTATTAACAAACTCGCTCTCCCCTGCTTTAGCAAAAAGAAGCGTCTTATATCCATCACCAAAATTAAATTCAACTTTTAAAGGATTCTTAGAGGCCACTGTATCAGCAAAATCAAATGCTGCTTGAGTGTTGCTCATGCTGTGAATTTTTAACTCAGAATCGAATACAAGAGAAGTCTCTGGAGTTTTAAGTTCAAAGCTCTCAAGTTTAGCTGGTTCTATAGGACCAGTTCCAGTGCTTTCGTTTTTAGCACTTTCGATTGCCCCTACAGGGGCAGAGGTTGTCGTTGGTTCTATAGGGGCATTTTCCTTCTTTTGTGGTGCGAAATAGAATTGCCACGCAAAAAGAATTAATCCCGATAGAACAATCGCCATAAAGGCATTTTTTTGTTCAGAACCCATTTAAATCTCCAATATTAACCTTTAGGTACTGGATCGTACCCACCCGCATGAAAGGGATGACATTTACAAATGCGACGACATGAATACCATAAAGCGCGCGGCAAGGTAAACCTCTTAAAACATTCAAGAGAATAATGTGAGCACGTCGGATGAAAACGGCATTTCGGGCCTAAAAGCGGAGATAGGAAATACTGGTAAAATTTGATGAGCAGGATGAAGAGTTTATTCATTAAAAGAGACCAATTGTTTTGCTAAACGATCAAAGGCCGCAAGCAATTGCGCCTCGGAGTCTGGTCGTTTTACTACAACAAACAAGAGATCTCTAGGAATAGATTTAAGCGCCTCATTTAGACGGTACGACTCTCTCATTAACCTCTTATAACGGTTACGATCATGGGCCTTACCAATTTTGCGGGAAATACTAAAAGCTATTCGTGAATTGGTTGCAGGAATCCTGCACTTCTTATGGAAGCAAACTAAAGGGTGAACAAAGCTACGAGTGCTTTGTTCACGCAAATATTCAAAATCTTTTTTATGGGTAAGTTTAAGAGATTTAGGAAAGCCCAAAGAGCTTTGAGCAATCATCTTTAAAATTACTTAGTACCAGTAGAAACTGTAAGCTGCTTGCGGCCTTTAGCACGACGACGCTTAATTACTGCACGTCCACCAACTGATTCCATTCTCTTTAGGAATCCGTGATCACGAAGTCTTTTAAGTTTCTTAGGTTGCCAAGTTCTCTTTTGCATAGACATATAAAGTTCCTTAGATAATTACTGCTAAATTGGAAAACTCATTTATTACAGTAAATTTGAGTTTTGGTCAATAATATTTATAAATCAAAGCGTCAACAGTAAGGTCTTGTAAGAGGCCGGGCCGTTGATTAAGATCCCCATAAGTGATACCCCTTCACCTCCTCTAATTATTAATTAAACGAATTTAGTAGATGCTATGTCACAAAAGTTTCCTTTTAATCATTTTTTAAAGCTTGATATCGAAGATAACCAATTAGAATCACAGCCTAAATTTTCTCCAGAAGCCTATATCACGCCGAAGTCAGCGCCAGTTGTTCAGGATATTGGTCCCTCAGAGTTTTCTGTAGAAGAACTGCAGTCGATTACCGAGGCAGTACTGGAAAGTGTTAAAGGAACAATTGCAGTTAATAAGTTTCACGCTTATTTCTCATCAAGTTTAACTGTAAGTTCTATCAGTCAGAACACAGTCGAATTTTTGGTAACTACTAAGTTTATTAAGCAGATGATTGAGACTCATTATTCTGAACAACTGAAGAACACACTTTTTGAAATTCTAGGTAAAGAGTATCAAGTTGTTTTCCAGGTTTTAGGTCTGGCCCCAAGTCTCTCTTCTAATAAAGAGAATATTTTAAAAACGCTTCAAACTGATAAGAGCTCAAAGAAATTAGATTCGATTAAGAATGCTTCATTTTTCATTGATAATCTTGAACCTACTCAAGAAGATCTTTATAAGGCGATTGACTCGAAAGTCATCGAACACGAAAGTCCGCAAATCTCGTCTCAAATTGATACTAATAAGACGTTTGCTAACTTTATTATTGGTCCATCAAATAACATTGCCCATGCTTTCTCAATGGCCGTTTCAAAAGATCCAGGTAAGGCGTACCCTGCCCTCTATATCTTTGGAAATTCGGGACTAGGAAAAACTCACTTAATCCATGCTATTGCAAACGATGTGGCCCATCGATATCCGCATATGAGAATCGTTCTCACCAGTGCCAACCGCTTTATGAATGAAATGGTAGAAGCGATTAAAAGTAATACTTCATTCGATTTTAGAAGGAAGTATTCGGAAAAAACTGACCTCTTAATTATTGATGATATCCACGAACTAAAAAATAAGACCACAACTCAGGAAATGTTCTTCCACATCTTCAATGAACTGATTGAACAGGGAAAACAACTGATCTTTACTTCGGACAAAACTCCCAAAGAAATAGATGGTATTGAGGATAGGATTCGTACTCGTCTTTCACAGGCCCTACCTGTGGAAATTCAGCAGCCAGATCTGGAAACTCGAATTGCTATTTTAAAGAAGAAGTCCCTAGAAAAAGATTTATACCTAGGTGATGAAGTTGTGGATCTGATCGCTAAATGCGTAAAGACTAGTGTCAGAGAACTGGAAGGATGTCTTATTAAGCTTCAAGCAGTGACCTCTATCCTAAAAGTGGATATTGATCTAGAAGTTGCTAAGGAGCATTTAAAGCTCAATGAAGAATTAGAAAATCAAAAACATCTGACTATTGAAAGTATCACCAAGTCAGTTTGTAACTATTTTAAAATTCCACTGGGTGATGTTCGAGGCAAGGCCAAAACAAAAGAAGTAGTGATCGCTCGCCAGGTTTCTATGTATCTGGTTAATAAAATGTTACGACCTACCCTTAAAGATAATGGAAGGTTTTTCAACGATCGTGACCACTCCACAGTAATCCACGCCATTAAGACTATTAGTGATCGTATTAAGATTGATCCTGTTTTAAGCCAGCAATTGCTCGAAATCGAAAAGCAGCTCTAGTTTTATCCTAAGTTATCAACATTTTCACATAGTTGGGTCTTGATCAATGAATAGTCATTGTCAAGGCCCCAAGTTTAATTGACTACTCAAATAAACATTTCCACGGCCGTTAACGTGAATTTAGCTAGATTCACACAAAAGTTATCCACATTGTGGATAAAACTGTGGATAACTAGCAGGCCTTCGCGGCCAATCATTGAGGCCTGCGCAATGAGCTGGCCTTGGGCCGTGCATAACTCGTCGCCAGGCCGTGGAAAACTCAATAATATCCACGGCCTAAGCAATGATATACGAATATAGAAATTTATTTGGCCTCATTGTTAGTTGATAAAAAGTCACCAAATGAGCACCTAAGTATATGAAATAATATGTTTCCGAGAAAACCATCAACACTATCCCAACTACTACTATATAAATACATATATATATTATTATATAAGACTGAAAACTTATTGGACCTATAGGGGCAAGTAGCTTGATTAACTGCATTTAGAAAGCTAAAACCTTAAAGATTCAATTTGAGGAATAATTATGAAATTAAAGATTCAGTCTCATGTATTGCGTGAAGCTATCAATAAGCTACTAACTGTAGTTGATAAAAAGAATTCTCGCCCTATTCTGACAAACTGTTTAATTAAAGCAGCTAATAAGAAATTAGAAATCGTAGCTACTGACTTAGAAGTTTCAGCTAAAATTATTTTAGATGCTCAAATTGAAGGCGAAGGAAGTTTTTGTATCAATTCAAAAAACATCGCTGATATTTTAAGAGAGCTACCAAACGAAGATTTGTTAATTAGTGTTGATAACAACAGCTTATTAAATCTTTCTTGTAAAAATATTAATTATTCACTTTTAGTTATTAGTCCTGAGGAATTTCCACAGCTCTCTTTCCAAAACCAAAGCACAGAATTTCGTCTTAAAACGAAACAGATTTCTCAGATCATTAATAAAACATCACATGCCATTTCTACAGATGAAACACGTTTGTACTTAAATGGTATTTTCTTACAATTAACTGATTCAAAACTAAGAGCAGTTGCTATCGATGGTCACCGTCTAGCACTTCTAGATACCAATGAGTTTATTGGCGAGAACAAATTTCTTGTTGATGGTGTAATCATTCCTCGTAAAGGTATTTCAGAGCTTAAAAAGATCGCTGATACTTACCCAGAGGAAGATGTTGCTATCTCTCTAGATGATTCATTCATGTTTGTGAACGCACGAAATGAGTACTATCTTTCAGTTCGTTTAATCGCTCGTGAATACCCTAAGTACCAAACTGTTATTCCAGCTAAGACAACTAATAAGTTCTTGATCGACAGAAACGCCATTCTTAATGCTGTTAAACGTATTAAAATTCTTTCGAATGAAAAAACTAATGGTGTGAAGCTAAACATTCAGCCAAATGAACTTATTATTTCAACTAATCACCCTGCCCTAGGTCAGGCTTCTGAAAAACTCTCAATTGATTATAACGGCAAGCCTACTGAGATTGGTTTTAATGCTAAATATTTAATTGAATCTCTTTCAGTGCTTAATGAGACAGATGTGATTTTTGAGTTTAACAATGAACTAAGTCCAGTTGTTATTAAGGCAGAAGATCTTCCAGAGTTCCTGGGAATTATCATGCCTTTAAAATTGTAATTGTGGATGAATTGTTGGAAGCTTCAAAAATTACAAGTTCAAAATTTTAGAAATCTGGATCCCTCCATTTTTAGTTTTGTCGAAGGCATTAATTGTATCTTCGGCAATAACGGAAATGGAAAAACCAATCTTCTAGAAGCTGTTTTCTATCTCACTAATAAAAAATCATTTCGTAAAAACACAAGTTTTTCACAAATGATCAACATTGAAGGTGAGAATCCACAAATTATCATTCAGGCCGTTTTTGGAGATGAAAAAAATATCTCTTCATACTCTTTAAGAGAGAATGAACAATTACAAGAACGCTTTTGGGACAATCTGCCGGCCAAAGGTAAAACTCCAACCAGCTCAGTTTTCATCAACCCTTTTGATAGCTATCAATTTCATAATTCGTCGACCTTTAGACGTCAGTGGTTAGACTCACATTTATCACTCATTGATAATGAATATAAGAAAACTCTAGCAGCTTTTACCAAGGCCATGAAATTTAGAAATTCATTGCTGCCAATGGGATCAAGGACTCAATTACAATTGCGGGCCATTGATGAGCAAGTAGCTACTCAGTCAGCACTTATTACTGCTAAGAGAATGGAATTTGCTCAAGAACTTACTAACTACATTACTCCCTGTTTTTCCCAGGTTTTTGATGAGCAACATCAGCTAGTTTTAGAGCTTGATAGCCTCTTCACTCATTGGGATGCTAAGAAAATTTATGACTATTATCGTCACCAAGAATCTATCGATTATAAGAGTGGTGTTACCCAGGTGGGCGTGCATCGAGATGATGTGGTTTTCACCTTCGATGGACTCAACGCGTTTGAGTTCTGTTCTTTGGGTCAACAGAAGATGGGCTTTTTAAGCTTGATATTTGCCTATATTGAGCTTTTTAGGTATAAATTTACCTCTTACCCTATCGTTTTAATTGACGACGTTTCAGGCGAATTAGATAGCCAGAGATGGAAAAATTTGATCCAATATCTGGAAACAAAGAAGTTTCAGGTATTGATCACAACTGCCAATGAAAACTTTGGGAAAGAGTTAGAGAAAATACCAAATTCGAAAAAGTTTTTTATTACTCAAGGAAAGCTCGTTTAACCACGGATAGGAGCATCTTAATGGATCAAACTTCTGATTCTATTTCAAAAGTTAATACTGAATATACCGCAGACAAGATTAAAATCCTTGAAGGACTAGAAGCTGTAAGAAAGCGTCCAGGGATGTACATCGGTGATACTGGAGTTAGAGGTTTTCACCACTGTGTGTATGAAATTGTTGATAACGCTGTAGATGAAGCACTTGCAGGTTACTGTACAGAAATCAAAGTTATTATCCATGTTGATAACTCTTTAACAGTTGTGGATGATGGTCGAGGAATTCCAGTGGACTTAGTTCCTGGAGAAGGTGTTTCTGCTGCTGAGATCGTTTACACAAAACTTCACGCCGGCGGAAAGTTTAACGAAGATGGTGGTGCTTATAAAGTATCAGGTGGTCTACACGGTGTAGGTGCTTCAGTAGTGAATGCACTTTCTAAGTGGGTACGTCTTGAAATTAAAAAACATGGAAAACTTCACCGTCTTGAATTCGCACATGGTGTAGCTAAAGAACCTCTAAAAGTTATTGGCGAATGTCCAACAAATGAGACAGGAACAACTGTAACTTATAAATCTGATAACGAAATTTTCGAAGTCACTGAATATAACTACGATACTCTTGCAAACCGCTTTAGAGAAATGGCCTTCCTTAACAAAGGTCTCAAGATTTCTCTAACAGATGAGCGTACAGATAAATCTGATACTTTCCATTATGAAGGTGGATTAGCTGAATTCGTACAATATTTAAATCGTGCCAAAACTCCTATCCATAAAGAGCCAATTTATTTCTTCCAATCTCGTGAAAACTACGAAGTTGAAGTGGCCATGCAATGGACTGATGGTTATTCGGAAGTAATGACTTCTTACGCCAACAACATCAACACTCCTGAAGGTGGTGTTCACGTTTCTGGTTTTAAGACTGCTCTTACTCGTGTGCTTAATAACTACGCAAAAGATAACAATCTTCTTAAAAACGTAAAGATCGCTCTTACTGGTGATGATATGCGTGAAGGTTTAACAGCAATTATTTCTGTTAAACTTACTAACCCACAATTTGAAGGTCAGACGAAATCTAAACTTGGAAACTCTGAAGTTGAAGGTATCGTTAACTCTCTTGTTGGAGATCGTTTTAAGATCTACCTAGAAGAGAATCCAAATGTTGGTAAGACAGTAATTAAAAAATCAACAGATGCAGCTGCGGCCCGTGAAGCTGCTAGACGTGCTCGTGAATTAACTCGTCGTAAAACTGCTCTTGATTTCTCTGGTCTTCCAGGGAAGATGGCAGACTGCCAAGAGAAGAATCCTGAAATGTGTGAAATCTACATTGTGGAGGGAGATTCTGCGGGTGGATCAGCAAAGCAAGGACGTGATCGTCGTACGCAAGCCGTACTACCTCTTAAGGGTAAAATTCTTAACGTAGAGAAAGCTCGCTACGATAAAATGTTATCTTCTGAAGAAATTAAAATTCTCGTGCAAGCGATGGGTACTGGGATCGGTAAAGATTCTTTCGATATCTCACGCCTTCGTTACTACAAAATCATCATCATGACAGATGCCGATGTGGATGGCGCGCACATTAGAACTCTACTTCTCACACTCTTCTATCGTCAGTTCCCTGAGATTTTAGAGCGTGGACATCTTTACATCGCTCAACCACCGCTTTTCAAATACAAGAAAGGTAAAAACGAGAAGTATCTTAAAGATCAAGCTGCTCTAGAAGCTCACCTTGTTTCTAGTGCTTTGTCTGATTGTGAAATTAAAATCGATGGTGAAAAACAAGAAACTGAACAAGTTAAAACTTATGTGAATAAGTTCAGAGCTTACGATGAGAATCTTGAGCATTATGACCGTCACTACGATTCAAAGTTCTTAAGAACACTCGTTGAAGATGGTGAGTTTGATGCCAGTATTCTTAAAGATAAGTCTAAACTTGAAACTTATATTGTTAAACTAAATGGACTTTTAAAAGCAACCGACTTAACAACTGATTTCAAAAAATATGAAATCGTTGTTGAAGAAGATGTGAAACATCTTGGTTACCAGTTAAAAGTGAAAGTTATTACTTCTCTTAAAACTAAAACTCTTCGTATTGGTCTTGCTTTCGCTGATTCAGCTGAATATGCAGATCTAAAAAACCAATATGATGGTTTAAAGAGATACTTAGCTTCTGAATTTGAATTTAAATCAGGTGATAAAACTTCAAAGTTCAATGGAGTTAAGGATTTTGCAGATCATATCTTAAATGATGCAAAACAAGGTGCTTACATTCAACGTTATAAGGGACTCGGAGAGATGAACCCAGAGCAGCTTTGGGAAACTACCATGAACCCTGATAACAGAACACTTCTACAAGTAAAAATTGAAGATACTATCGAAGCAGATCAGGTTTTCTCAGTTCTTATGGGGGATCAGGTTGAACCTCGTAGAGAATTTGTTGAAACAAATGCACTGAATGTTCGTAACCTTGATATTTAATTTTAAGGAAGAAATACAATGAGCGATAATAACGAAATTAATCACGGACACGTTGCACCTCTACTCATTCAAGATGAAATGAGAAGTTGTTACCTCGATTATGCAATGTCGGTAATTGTAGGCCGTGCTCTACCAGATGTGCGCGATGGTTTTAAACCAGTACATAGAAGAATTCTATTCGCAATGCACATGCTTAATAACTATCATAACCGTCCTTACCTAAAGTCAGCACGTATCGTTGGTGACGTAATCGGTAAATATCACCCGCATGGTGATTCAGCTGTTTACGGAGCTCTTGTTCGTTTAGCTCAAGACTTCTCTATGAGATATCCTATCATTGAAGGTCAAGGGAACTTTGGTTCCATCGATGGTGATAGTGCCGCGGCCATGCGTTATACTGAGTCAAGAATGCAAAAACTTGCCAACGATATGCTTGGTGATATTGATAAAGAAACTGTTGATTGGCAGAACAACTATGACGGCTCTTTACAAGAGCCAACACTACTTCCAACAAAATTACCAAATTTACTCATTAACGGTTCTGCCGGTATTGCTGTAGGGATGGCGACCAATATTCCTCCTCATAACTTAACAGAAGTGATGAATGGATTAATTGCTCTTCTTGATAACTCTGAGACTTCTATCCACGAATTAATTAAGCATATCCCTGGACCTGACTTCCCTACTTGGGGAGCAATTCATGGTACTGCAGGGATTCAACAAGCTTACCATACTGGTAAGGGCGTGATTCAAATTCGTGCTAAGGCCGATATTGAAATTAAGAAAAATGATCGTGAGCAAATCATTATCACTGAAATTCCTTATCAAGTTAACAAAGCAAAGCTAATTGAAAAAATCGCCGAGCTAGTTACAGAAAAAGCTATCGAAGGAATTTCCGATATTCGCGATGAATCTAGCCGAGAAGGGATTCGTGTTGTTATTGATGTGAAAAGAGGCGAACAAGGAGCTGTGATCCTTAATCGTCTTTATAAGCAAACTCAAATGCAAGTTTCATTCGGTATCATTTTCCTTTCGATCTACAACGGTCAGCCGAAGGTAATGAACCTTAAAGAAATGCTTGAGTGTTTCATCGAGCATAGAAAAGAGATCGTTGTTCGTAGAACAACTTATGAATTAAAGAAAGCGCGTGAGCGTGCACATATCTTAGAAGGTTTAAAAATCGCCGTTGAGAATATCGACGAGATTGTTGAGCTTGTTAAAAAAGCTGAAGGTCCTGCACAAGCAAAAGAACAGTTGATGAGCCGTTTTGCTCTATCTCCTATTCAGGCCCAAGCTGTTCTCGATATGAGACTTCAACGCTTAACTGGTCTTGAGCGTGATAAGATTATTGCTGATTATGAAGCTATTATGAAAGAGATTGCTCGCCTTGAAGGAATTCTAGGAAGTGAAGAGCAAATCCGTGACATTATCCGCGGTGAATTCTTAGAAATCCGTGAGAATTACGGTGATACTCGTCGTACTGAAATTATCGCTCAAGCTGATGAGATTCAGATGGAAGATCTCATTAAAAATGAAGAAGTGATCGTAACAATTACTCAGAAAGGTTACTTGAAACGCATGGCCATTGATACTTACCGCTCTCAAAAGCGTGGAGGTAAAGGTGTGAAAGGTGCTGACCTAGAAGAGGATTTCTACACATCAATCTTTACAGCTGATACTCATGATTCACTCATGATCTTCACTGATAAAGGTACAGTATTCTCAATTAAAGTTTACCAGATCCCTGAAGGCCAGCGAACTTCGAAAGGTAGAAACATTGTGAACATCATCAATGTTCCTGCTGGTGAAAAAGTTCGTGAAATTATCACAATGCCAAAAGATCTTGAAAATCACTTCATCATCTTTGCAACTAAGCAAGGTATTGTGAAAAAATCTGAGCTTACTGAATACAAGAATATGAGACAGAACGGTCTTAAGGCTATCAAGGTTGTTGATGGCGATGAGATCCTTGCCGTTCGTATTTCAAACGGTAAGAAAGATGTTCTTCTAGCTGCTTCAAGCGGTAAATCAATTCGTTTCAACGAAGATGATTGCCGTGCTCAAGGACGTGTTTCACAAGGTGTGAAAGGTATCAGTCTTGATGAAGGTGAAGAAGTAATTGGAATGGAGCTGATTGATGAAACATCTCAGATCCTAACAGTAACTGCTCGCGGATACGGTAAACGTTCAAGCTCTGAAGAGTACCGTACACAGTCTCGTGGTGGTAAAGGTATCCTGGCGATGAAACTCACAGAAAAAACTGGAGACATCATGGGAATCCTTCCAGTTACTGATAAAGATGATCTAATGATCATCACTGACAAAGGTCAAGTAATCAGAACTAAGATCGCAGGAATCTCTCTTCTTGGACGTAATACTCAAGGTGTTCGTCTCATCAATGTAAAACCTGATGAGACAGTAGTTGCTGTTGAGAAAATTATGGATCCTGATGAAGAGACGACAGAGGGTGATGAAACACCTATTCAGTAATCTCATATTTTTAATGTTACTATTTGGGGTGGGGTCTTGTGACTTCACCTCAACTGTTAACAGAGATATTCTCAACGCTCAAAACTATGTTGATAATCAAGAGTTCGCCAAAGCAGTTGAACTTTATGAAAAAATTCTAAGACAAAATCCCTCTAAAGTTATTAAGACCAAAATCAATTATCAGATTGCCGAGATTAATTATCTCTATCTTGATGAACAGGTAAAGGCCCTCTCCTATTATCAGTATATTGTTGATAATGTGGACGATCCCCTTTGGCAGGTTAAGTCTCTTGAAAAAGTTGCTGATATTAACTTTTCATTCGCCAGAAATTATTATCAGGCCAAAAGGGCCTACGAAATTCTTCTGGAAGTTAAACCCAAATTAAAAAGCTTTGATTTTTATTCTTTTCGAGTGGCCGAATGTTATTTTGAAATGAATGACTATGAGAAGGCCCGTGAACATTTGCAAAAGTTTGTTGATCAGCCTACCTCGGCTTTTCATACTGAGGCTTTTAACCAGTTAGGACTAGTTGAGTTCTATTCCAAAAATTGGGATAAGGCCGTTGAGTTCTGGATGGAATATCTCAAACGCGAAACTCAAAAAGATAAGATCGTGAAAGCAAAATTTATGATCGCCAACGCTTATGAATCGAATGAAAAACTAAAAGAAGCCTATAATATCTATTATTCGCTTCTTCCCAGCTATCCTAACCCAGAAGTCTTAAGAGCTAGGCTTCGCTCGATTTATGCCCGCCGTGTGGCCCGTAAAAGATGAAAGAAGATAGCAGCATGAGGAAGTTGATGATCGTCATGGGGCTGGCCGTTGGTCTGCCTTCAACAATCATTGGCGTGTTCTTTGTTCTCTATCAATTAGTTCAAAACGATGTTATAAGCTGGAATACCCTATTAATCGTGCTTTTGGTGGTTGTGGCCTATACACTCTTCCTCATGGTGAAAAATGTCCTGGAACGCAAAAATAAATAGTAAAATTTATATAGCAGGTGTGCTGGCCAATATCGCACTTGCATGGTTTTTTTCGGGTGGGGAAATTGATGTTTTTACCAGTTTATTGATCATGATTATTACCACAGTGGTAAGCCAGTATTTCAATATTCGCGGTATGAGTCAGTTAATTACTGGCCGAGTCGAGCGAAAACAAAGCTTTAGCTCAGCTCACATGCTTGGGCACTTTGCCCTAAAGATATTTTTTTTAATTATTGGATTAGTTTGCTTGATGGTTTTTACGCCTGACAAGGTGCTTCAAGGATTGATCCTGTATATTTTTCAATTGATAATCCTTACCTTAAGTATTAAAAACATTGGGAAGTTTTTCAAAAAGGGTTCTTCATCATGATGCGTTTATTCACGCTACTTAGCTTGATCGTTCCTTCTGCGGCTTTTGCTGGCGGGTATACCTTTATCGGTTCTTTAGAACACTCTCTACACATTAAGCAGCACGTCCTTACTTTCGGACTTGTTGGACTTTTATTTGTAGTTGCTGGTCTTCTTTATAGAGCGAAAGTTTCAGGTTCAAAAAACCCTATCATTCCTGATGTTGGAATTACTTTCAGAAACATCTTCGAAGCAATGGGTCAGTTCATCTATAACCTTGCTAAAAACATCATGGGTGAAGATGCCACTAAAAAATACTACACAGTGATCATGTTCTTCTTCACTGTTATTTTCGCAAACAACGTTGTTGGTCTTATCCCAGGATTCTTACCTCCTACTGATAACTTCAACACAACTCTTGCTCTTGGTACTTTCGTTTTCCTTTATTACAACTACCAAGGTATTCGTGCTCAAGGTCTTGTTGGCCACATTAAGCACTTCATGGGTCCAGTTTGGTACCTAGCAATTCTTATTCTTCCAATCGAGTTGATCTCGCACGGTGTACGTCCACTTTCTTTAGGACTTCGTCTTAAAGGAAACATGGAAGGGGATCACCTTGTTCTTTCGATCTTCTCTGGATTAATTCCATACATTGTACCAATTCCGTTCTACATTATTGGTCTCTTCGTATGTTTTATGCAGGCATTCGTATTTACTCTGTTAACTATGGTTTATATTAGCTTAGCTACTGCTCATCACGATCATGATGAGGAGCACGCTCACTAATCCGAACTATCGAAAACAGTTATTTTAACCCTTTTTAAAGGAAGGAAAATTTTATGGAAATTAACGCTGTACTAGGTCTTGCTGCTGCTTTCACAATCACTTTCTCAGCTATCGGTGGTGCTTATGCTCAAGGTAAAGCTGCTTCTGTAGCTCTTGAAGGTATCGCTCGTAACCCAGCTGCTGCTGATAAACTATTTACTCCAATGATTATTGCTCTTGCTCTAATCGAGTCTCTAGTAATCTACGCTTTCGTTATCGCGTTCCTAATTAAGCCAGTTGTTGGTTAATTAATAGGGCCCTCGTAAGAGGGCCTTTTTTTTGCCTTAAAGTGGAAAATCAAACTCGCTTCCGTTCTTCTCTATAAATTCATTCCTATTCTTCATTAACTCTGAATAAAAATTAAATCCGTAATTATTAAGAAGCTTATAACTACGCTCTTCAAGAAGTTTATCATAAACACCGATGACAACTTTTGTTCGCTCAGTACTTCCTGGAGTATTGCCATCGTAATTATCATTGGCCAGATCTACGTTATGATCCATTTTTGTGAGTGTATCCAAATAGTAGTCAATATTCTTGGCCATCCCCTCTTTGACAAAAACTTTGCGAACACTTTCTAGGTATTTTCCATAAGTTTTTTTATAGGTGGCTTCATCAACTTGAGCTTTATCTTTTTTCCAACCTTTCATGAAAGTTGAAACCCGTTCATCGGTAAAGTTGTTGTCTTTTTTATGTTGAACACTCGAGCAAGATGCAAGAAAGAGCGAGATGAGAATTAGTTTGAACATGGGATCCCCCTTACCCATCCCACTTTAGATTGAGGATGAGTAAGGAGCAATTTGCAGAGTGTGCATCAAGAGCGATTTAGTAACTTTTTAAGATAACGGCCTGTATGTGATTCACGAACCTTGGCGACATCTTCCGGTGTTCCTTGCGCCATAATTTGACCACCATGCTCTCCACCTTCAGGACCAAGATCAATGACCCAGTCACTTGTCTTAATCACATCAAGATTATGCTCAATGATAAGAAGTGAGTTTCCTTGATCAACAAGTTTATTGAGAGCATCGAGGAGAACTTTAATATCTTCAAAATGAAGACCGGTCGTTGGTTCATCAAGAACATAAAGAGTATGGCCTTTAGTGCTTTTTGAAAGCTCACGAGAAAGTTTTAACCTCTGCGCTTCTCCACCAGATAATGTCGTCGCGGGCTGACCAAGTTTAATGTAACCCAGGCCTACCGAGTTTAGCACTTTGAGGGCACGATTAACTTTAGGATGATGTTCAAAAAAGGTTACGGCTTCTTCAATGCTCATGGCTAAAACATCGGCAACAGATTTTCCGCGATAAAGAACAGAAAGTGTTTCTTTGTTATAGCGAGTTCCGTGACATTCAGAACAAGTCACATAAACATCAGGCAGAAAATGCATTTCAATTTTTAAAACACCATTTCCTTCACAGGCTTCACATCGACCACCCTTAACGTTGAAAGAAAACCGACCAGGTTTATAGCCACGCATTTTTGATTCATTAGTTTGAGAAAAGATGGTTCTAATGTGATCAAAAAGCCCTGTATAAGTAGCTGGATTTGAATGAGGAGTTCTTCCAATAGGAGATTGATCAAGCTCAATGATTGATTGAATCTTATCCACACCTTTGATGGAGTGATAATTTTGTGAATAGCTTTTCTTAAATTGGACTAAATTATTTTTGATCGCTGGAATAAGTACTTTGTGAACTAAAGTAGATTTTCCTGAACCAGAGACACCGGTGACACAAACTAATCCCCCTAGTGGAAATGAAACAGAGAGATCGTGCAGATTATTTTCACGGGCCTTATTAATAGTAATCGCCTCGGTGAGTTTTTTACGATTCTTCGGTACTTCGATCAATCGTTTTCCTGAAAGATACTGTCCAGTGATAGAAGCTTTAACCTTTGATACTTCATCAGGTGTACCATGGGCCACAATATTTCCACCATTGATACCGGCGTGTGGACCCATATCAATGAGATAATCACAGGCCCTCATGGTGTCTTCATCATGCTCAACAACGAGAACAGTATTACCAATATTCTTTAAATCAATAAGAGTTTGGATGAGTCTTTCGTTATCACGCTGATGAAGACCGATGCTTGGTTCATCAAGGACATAGAGTACACCAGAGAGAGATGAGCCAATCTGAGTGGCAAGACGAATCCTTTGAGATTCTCCACCAGAAAGTGTTGTCGCATCTCGATCTAGTGTTAAGTAACTTAATCCAACGTTTAAGAGGAATCGAAGTCGATCGCGAATTTCTTTTAAAACCTTCTCAGCAATAATCGCTTCATTGCCTTCAAATTTTAGTTTTTGAAAAAAGTCAGAAGCTTTCTCGATGGAAAGTCGGCAAACCTGCATAATGGTCTGATCTTTAACAGTAACCGCACGGGCAAAAGCATTTAGTTTTTCGCCATGACATTCAGGACATTTTGTAATGTGCATGAATTCTTCAAGGTCACCTCTGACCTTTTCAGATTCTGATTCGTGATACTTTTTCTCAAGCCAAGGAATGATACCAGGGAATTCTTTTTTGAAGTTCCATGAAGAATTCTCAGACTCAAATTTATAAGTATAAACAGTATCTGTTCCCTCAAAGAGAATCTTAGTAGTGGCCTTGTCTAACTCCTTTAAAGGAGTGTTCAGTTTAAATTTTTCAGCTTTAGCGACAGCGGCAATCATCTGATAAAGAAAAGCATTTCTCTTTAAAACAGGAATTGCACCATCCTCTAGGCTCATGCTGTTATCAAGAACAACCTGATTGCGATCAAACTGTTTTAAAAGTCCTAGACCATTGCAGGTTGGACAAGCTCCTAAAGGTGAATTGAAAGAGAAGAGTCTTGGTTCTAAATCGGGATAACTCTTATTTGTTTTAAAAGAGAAATTGTGTTCAGAGAAAAAATGCTCTTTATCATCAGCAAGAACAACTAAGTAGCCGTCAGAAAGTCTTAAGGCATGTTCAACTGAATCTGTAAGTCTTGATTCCGCTCCTTCTTTTAAAACTAAGCGGTCGATAACCACATCAATATCATTAAACTTTGATTTGTTAATTTTAATTGAATCATCAAGATTAAGGATTTCTCCATTCACGCGGACACGGTGAAAACCTAAACTCATGAACTTTGCTAACTCTTCCTTGTGCTCCCCTTTTTTATTGCGAATAACGGGAGAAAGAATTTGAAGTTTTGAGCCTTGTTTTAATTTAAGGACAGTATTCACAATCTGTTGAGGAGACTGCTTTGAAACGCGCTCTCCTGTCTCAGGACAATGAGCAACTCCGAGTCTGGCGTACAGAAGTCTTAGATAATCATAGATTTCAGTTATGGTTCCAACAGTTGAACGAGGATTTTTAGTTGTTGATTTTTGATCAATGGCAATGGAAGGAGAAAGCCCAGTGATGGATTCAACTTCAGGTGCTTCCATCTGGCCGATAAATTGTCTGGCGTAGCTCGAAAGAGACTCGATATAACGGCGTTGTCCTTCAGCGTAGATGGTATCAAAGGCCAGAGAGGATTTCCCAGAACCAGAAGGGCCGGTGATAACAGTCAGTGAGTGCCTAGGAAAAGCGATATCGATATTTTTTAAATTATGAATGCGTGCTTTGGTTACGCGAATTTCGTCCATAGAGTGACTCCGATAATTTTAATGCTTGCCTCAGAACGTAAGCGCATCCACGGTAGTCGGCCTTATTTTTGCCGAATAAAGAAAAAGATGTTCCATGATCTGGACTTAACCTTGGATATTTTAAACCCAGAGTTACATTAGCACCAACAAAGCCTTGCAGAGATTTAAAAATTCCTAATCCTTGGTCGTGATAAGGATAAATGAGAAGATCATTCGAAGATTTCTGCTCAAGTTGCATGGTGTCCCCCGGATAAGGTCCAGCGAGGCTAATAGTATGCTTGGCAGAAAGCTTTTTAATGGCATGCTTTAACTTATTATCTTCGTCGCCAATAAGTCCGCCCTCGCCTGCGTGGGGATTAATTCCAGCAACAAGGACTCTTTCCACTGGCCATCTCCATTGCAATAGAGTTTTAAGGGCCAGATCAATTCTTTCCATAAAGATCTGCTCGGTTAATAGGGGAACTTCTCGCAGCGGTATATGGTCTGATAAAAGTAGAACTTTTAGGTCTGGAGATAGGAAGAACATACCCATCTCTGGTAAGCGGTAATGGTGACGAAAGTATTCGGTATGTCCGCTAAAACCTGCTGGGAACTGATCTTTACTAGTCGGAAGTGTGAGAAGCAGATGCCCACCCTCTTCACAGATTTTCATCCCTTCAAGTAAGGAACTAAAACTTTCTGAAACATTAACGACCTTTAGCCATCGGGCCTTCACCTTTCGATGGGCAATTTCAAAAGAGTCTTCGTTGATTTGATAAGGAATTTGCAGATGCTTAAGACTTGTCTCTAAGCTGTGTGAATAACCGATAAATAATAGTGAATGAGCAAGTTTATCGTCTGAAACCAAAATTGATTTCAATAAAACTTCAAGTCCTATACCCTGTTGGTGACCCTGGGTGACGATAATCATAATTAAAGATATTTGATAAAGTAGTTAGCGTATTCGCGCTCAAACCAATTTTCAGTTACGGCCTGACCTTTAGTCATAAAGATATCTTGCTGAATATGATCTTTCGTTTTTTGATACTGAAGAGATTCAACAAGGTCTTTTTTCTGCACATAAAATGAATGCCAGTGACCTGCTAGCAGAACGGGCTTAGAAAATGATCCCTCTGGTGTTTCTTTAAGAACTTTAACCAGCTCTTTAGAGAGACCTTCTTCACTCAAATTATCCAGCTCACTTGTTTCAAGATCACGGAACTCTTCAGGAAGTTTTCCTGTTAATTGATAATCACGCAGAGTTGAAAGAAATTTTTGATCATCTTTATTAATCAGTTTTTCTTCTGGAATAAAGAAATCTACCAGATGGTATTTGAAGCTTAGGGCATTATTCGATGAATTCATTTTATAGAATTCATTTTTAATCTCTTGTTCAGTTACTGACACCAGTGGAGCAATAATACGTGAAGCAAAGATGTTGTATTCCATCGTTTGACGGATTATTTCAAAGTATTCTTCAAAAGTGATGTTCTTTGATTTTAAGAAAGTAAGAAGGTCAGCTCGGCCAAGACCAAGACGCCCTTCTGTTGCTTTGATACGTGATTCCACGGCATCGTCATTAATGACATAACCAAGGGCCGTGAGTTTTTCTTTTACAATGAAACTTCTAATAATAAGTTCAATCAGCTTCTTTTGATCATAAGTCTTTTGATGATAAAGGATCGGAGACACCTCAGTGCGAGCGTCAAGAGTTTCATTGATTCGCTGGATTTCAGAAAGTGAGATGACTTGGTTGTTTACAACAGCAACGATTTTATCAAGGAGTTTTAGATCAGGACTTTGGGCCCAAGCTAAGCTTGAACCCAAAGAAATTAGCAGGATTAAAAATTTCACTACGTCTCTTAAAAGTTATTTAAATTAGTCTTAATGTTCGCACCTTTCTCAAGACCTTCGAAATAGTTCTCAATAAGGGCGTCTCTTTTTTTATCGTAAATAATTTTCTTATACAAGTTTTTGTCGATCTGATCGAATGACTTAACGCCCAGAATACGAATGATGTGATATCCCATTTGTGTTCTTACTGGCTCAGAGATAAATCCAACTTTTTTACCCTTAATAGCTTCAAAATATTCAGGAGCTAGGCGTGTCGGAGGTTGGAACCCTAAGTCGCCACCGATAGGAGCTGCTGTTGTTTGAGAATATTTGTTAGCTAGCTTAGCAAAATCATCTGGGTTCTTTTTAAGAGCAGCTGAAATTTCCATGCTTTGCTCAAGAGCAGCTTTTACTTCTTCAGGAGTTGGTTCTGCACGTAAGCGATAAAGGATGTGAGCAGTACGATACTCTTGATTCTCATCGTAATACTTCTTCAGCTCTTCATCAGTAACGTTGATCTTTTTAAATTCATTTTCCAGATCTTTTGAAACCTGAGCATGGAAAAGGATTTCTTCCTGTTTCGCTACAACATCTGGACTCTTATCAAGGCCAGTTTTTTTAGCTTTCTGAATAGCAAGTTCTCTATTTACGAGATCACGAAGTGAAACTTCTTTTGTGATCTTACGTGTTCCTACAAATTTTAAATTTTGTAAGTGATATTCTTCGAATTGCTTTTTAGTGATGTTCTTACCGTTAACAGTGGCAACAACTTGATCCTGAGCGATTGCTGGAAGTGCCATCATGGCAGCTAGTACTACAATAGAAATAGTTTTCATACACATCCCTGGTTTGAAATATCGTCTAGTAAAAACATTAACATGCACCCAATTGCCCTGCAATATGTTTAGAAAATTCCCATAGGGTTTGAGCATTGACAGGCTCTTTAAATAGACATGTGACCGAGGCATCGGGGTTTAGCTTGTAAAATTTTGGCTGTTTCATGAAAAAACCAAGGATTTTGTCTCTTAGCTGAGTGTTATGGTTCAGTATTTCTTCATCAAAGAACAGATGAATTTGGGAACCGGCCACTTTCACTAAACGAATACCGAGTGGTTGGAATTGAATACGTGAGCGAAGAATTCCATAAAGAGCTTCCAGCTCTCGTGGCGTAATTCCGAAAGCATCAGTTATTTCAGAAATAATTTCTTCTAGTCGTTTATGATCCTGACTATTAGATAGACGTTTATAGTACTTCAATCTGAGCGCGTGATCAGTAATGTATGAGTTTGGAATGTAGGCAGAGAAAGAAGCTTGGATTTCCAAATTCTTGATTGAAACTTTTTGTTCTCCTCGAAGCTCTAAGATCGCTTCCTGGAGGAGATCCATGTAGTACTCAAGCCCGATAGATTCAATATGGCCTGATTGCTCGCCTCCCAGAATATCCCCTGCTCCACGAATTTCCATATCACTTGATGCCAGTGCGAAACCTGAACCCATATCAGCGTAGGTTTGAAGTGCGTGTAAACGGCGTTGAGCAATTTCACTCAATATTCTTGTTCCCGGAATCATGAAGTAAGCATAGGCCTTACGATCACTTCGCCCGATTCTTCCTCTTAATTGGTGAAGTTGTGCCAGTCCGTAAGTATCAGCACGGTCAATAATCATGGTATTGGCGTTAGGAACATCAATTCCGGATTCAACAATAGTCGTCGCTAAAAGAATGTCTGTTTTATGTTCATAAAAATCATTAATATTTTTTTCAATATCCCGCTCGCTCAACTGCCCATGAGTGAGCGAAATTCTGGCGTTGGGAACGAGCTTTTTTAAATAGAGAAGATGTTCTTCAATATCATGGACTCGATTGTGAATGTAATAAACTTGTCCACCGCGGGCCAACTCTTTTTCTATCGCCATTTTTAAAGTGAGATCATCTGCTTTAATAATATAAGTCTTAATTGACTGACGTCTCGGCGGAGCGGTTTGGATAAGTGAGAGGTCACGAATACCTAAAAATGAAAGTTGTAAGGTTCGAGGAATAGGAGTTGCTGTCATTGTCAGGACATCAATTCCTGATTTCATTGTTTTTAGTTTTTCTTTGTGACCTACTCCGAATCGATGTTCTTCATCAATAATGAGAAGACCGAGATCATGGTATTTCACACTGTCAGTCAGTACGGCATGAGTACCGATTAGGATATCAACACGACCTTCGCTGACGTCATCCAAAGTTTTTTGTTTTTCTTTTGGTGTCTTGAAACGAGAAACAAAATCTACATTGACTGGAAATTGCGCAAATCTCTTTTTAAAAGAATGAAAGTGCTGAAGGGCCAAAACAGTTGTTGGTACCAGCACCACCACTTGTTTTTTATCCAGCACTGCTTTCATAGCGGCTCTCATGGCCACTTCCGTCTTACCAAACCCTACATCTCCACAAACCAGTCGATCCATCGGATGCTGACGTTGCATATCTTCTAGTACATCAAAGATCGCTTTTTCTTGATCAGGCGTTTCTTCAAAAGGAAATGTTAATTCAAACTCTTTATAAAGATGATCAGGGGCCGAAAAAGGATAGCCGCCTGCAAGTTTTCTTTGGGCCTGGAGTTTTAATAGATCAAAAGCAAGCTTCTTAACTGATGATCTGACTTTAGCTTTAAGTTCATTAAACTTTTTAGATTTTAGGGAAGCTACTTTTAAGCCGCTGGTCGCGTCAGCATGTTTTTGAACAAGGTTTAGCTTATAAACAGGAACATAAACTTTATCATTACCTTCATAGTGAATGATTAAGTAATCGTTTTGCTGATCACCAGCAGTGATGGTTTCCATTCCCTGATAAACACCGATTCCGTAATCTCGGTGAATAACGTAGTCACCAGCTTTAAGAGTGGCAATTTGTTCAGCGAAAAGATCTTTATCACCGGAAGCAACTTTTTTGGCCTTTCGTTGTTTGGTAGCAAAAAAATCAGATTCAGAAAGAATAAAAATATTTTCTGTTCGGTAGTAAAGACCTTCATCAAGAGTACCTTTGATGAAATGAAGCCTCTCACCTAATTCCATCAACTGGTTTTCACGAAGAAGATACTCAAGTTCTTGGCGAGAACTATCATTTTTATAAGTAATGACAAGATGACCGCCATGGCGCAATTCGTTTTTCAGAATGCTAAGAGCAAGCTTGATGTATTCAAACTTTTTATCGGGAATATCTCCATGCAGTTTCATTTTTGTTTTTAAAAATGAACCGATACCCTCGAGAGATAAATTGAGTTCTTGATTTAGTTTTTCATCAAAGTCGACCTGAATATTAATCGGCTCAATGATCAAGGTCTTTGCATTATTGCCCGGAATATCTTTGTAATAGAAATGATCAGGACTTGGCAGCAGGTTAGCGTTTTCGAGATCTTCATTGAGAAGTTCAAAATCTTCTTGTTGACCGGCCCAAAACAACTCGTAGTTTTTTAGACCAACTTCATAGTTAATAAAGCTGATGATAGTTTTTGAATCAGCATAATCAATAAGTGCCTTAGGATTTTTGAAAAATAAAGGAATGTAGGCAGAATAATTTTCAAAAAGCTGACCTTCACCCAAGTTTCTAAAAATCATCTTACGGAGTTCGTATTTATTTTTAAAGGCCGGCTGGGCCTGGGGAATATTCTCACGAAGATTAGTGGTGTACTCATCTTTAGTTAAAAAACCAGGTGCCGGTAATAGAGAAATGTTTGAATAAGTTTTTTCTTTATTTGTTTTCTGGGTGGATAGATCTATTTCATAAATATGCTCTACCAAATCATCAAAGTAATGAAGTCGAACTGGAGAATGACCTAAAGGATAGATGTCAAAAATCTCTCCTTTTTTGGAAAATGTTCCGGGTTCTTCAACAGTCGAAGTGGAATGATACCCGAGAGCGACTAGTTTTTCGGCCAGATCAAATGGGGAAATAATGTCTTCTTGTTTAATTTCAAAAACGTTTTGGTCGAAAAATTTTTCTTCAACACCTAGCATGAGAAGCCCATCCCACGTAGTAATGATAGTCGATGAAGAATTTTTCTTGAGATGATAAAGGCAGGACCACTGCGTTAGAAGAACTTGTTCACTGGCCAAAATTGTTGAATAGAGGGAGTGGTTGTGCCCTGGGTAAAAATAAATATTATCTACACCCTTCAATGTTTCAAAAACATTTTCAGCTTCATCCTGATCCGAGCAAACGATAAAATGATGGCGATCAAGGAGTAAGTCCTTAAAATAATTACCTAACAACAAGCTCCATTGCTGAGGAGAAATTCCCTTAATCGCTAAAGGGCCTTGGTGTTCACGCCAATATTTTAGTTTTTGAATAATTCCATTAAACAGATTCACGGCCATTACCTGATAAAAAAAGTTTAGTTCTTGAACTTTTGGAAGCGTTTCTAACTCTTTGAAGAGAATACAGCGATACTTTTAAAATTACTTCCCTATTTTCAACATCTTTTGTATCTTAAAACTACTTTTTTTCAGATTAAATGCAGTGGAGATTTCCATGACACCAGCTACTTTTGATGGCTTGATGCCAATTGTTATCTTAATGGCCATCGCCGTTTTACTTTTTTTAGGCGGACATTTTTTATCCGTGTACCTTGCGCCTAAAAAACCATCTCACCTTAAATCGACTCCGTACGAGTGTGGTGAAGAACCTGTAGGAACAGCGTGGTCAATGTTCAACGTTCGTTTCTATGTTGTGGGATTAATCTTCATCATCTTCGATGTTGAATCGGTTCTCATGTTTCCAGTTGCTGCAATTTTTAAAGAAATGAACGAGATGGGTGAAGGTGGTTATGCACTTATCGTCTTCTTAAGCTTCGTTTCTATCCTTATTGAAGGTATTGCTTACTGTTGGAAGAAGGGAGACCTTGACTGGGTTAAGTCTTTCCAATTAACTGCGAACAAAAATAAGAAATAAGGTTAAGACATGAATCAGACTATCGTAAGTTACTTATCAAAGTATGAGTTTTACAAAACCCTACTAGGATTGTTCGGCGGTAATGAAAGCCTTCTTGCTTTTGTTATCTATCTCATCGTTGCACTTATCATTATTGGTTTTTGTGCAACTGTTGGTGGTTTAGGAACATTCGCAGAACGTAAAATCTCAGCCGATCTTCAAGCACGTATTGGACCAAACCGTGTAGGCCCTTATGGTTTACTTCAAATGCTTGCGGACGGTATTAAACTAATCACTAAAGAAGACATCATGCCGTATGCGGCTGATAAGTTTCTTTTCTATTTAGCACCACTTCTCGCTCTTGTTGGTGTTTTTGCCACTCTTGCCGTTTTCCCTTGGTCTTCTGGTTTTGCCATGAGTGACTTAAACGTAGGAGTGTTCTACCTTGTTGCTATCTCATCACTAGTTGGTCTGGCAGTTTTCCTGGGTGGATATTCTTCTAACTCTAAATGGTCGATGCTTGGTGGTATGCGTGGAGCTTCTCAGATTATTTCTTATGAGATCCCGGTAACTCTATCAATTCTTGCTATCGTTCTTCTTGCTGGTGGTATGGGCTTTGGAACAATCGTTGCTCAGCAAAAGGGTCTCCCTTTTAACTGGTTCATCTTCCACAACCCGTTCACTTTTATTGCTTTCTTTGTTTTCTTCACAGGTGCCCTGGCCGAAACAAACCGTGCTCCATTTGACTTACCTGAAGCAGAGTCGGAGCTAGTGTCTGGTTATAACACTGAGTACACAGGTATGCGCTTTGGTTTCTTCGCACTTGCTGAGTATATTGAAGTTTTCGTTGTTTCTGGTGTTGCAGTTGCCCTATTCCTTGGTGGTTCTAATCTTCCAGTAAATATTGAAGTGGATTTCCTTCCTCTTCAGTTTGTAGAAGTAATCATCTTTGTTACGAAAGCAGCTCTTCTTTATTATGTAGTTATTTGGATTCGCTGGACTCTTCCTCGTCTGAGAGTTGACCAGTTAATGTCAATTTGTTGGAAGTACCTCACTCCAATTGCCATCTTCAACCTGGTTGGCTGTGCTATTTGGATGGTGGCTTTTAATGGAAAATCTCTGGCCGAACTGATCTTCGGACACTAAGGAAGGAATGTATGTTTGTTCAAATTTTATTCGGACTTTCTGCCTTATTAACAGTTGGATGTGCCATTGCCCTAGCTGCGACTAAAAACATCATGCACTCATGTGTGTTTTTATTAGGAACGCTTTTAGGTGTTGCTGGTCTCTATGCAACTTTAGGTGCAGACTTCGTCGCCACTGCTCAAATCATGGTTTACGTTGGTGGTGTCGTTATTCTTATGCTTTTCGCAGTAATGCTTACTGGTGGTAAGGATTTCGTTTCTAAAGCTCAGAACCTGCTTGGACTTGCTCCAACAATGGGTAACAAGTGGACATATTCCCTAGCAGGACTTGTTTCTCTTGTTTTCATCCTGACAAACGTGAAGCTTATTTCAAGCATTGTTAAAACAGCTCCGGCCAAAACATTTACAAATGAAATGCCGTCAACTGTTTCTCAACTTGGACACCTCCTTATTAAAGATCACGTTTTAGCTTTTGAACTTTCTTCTGTGCTTCTACTGGGAGCACTTATTGGTGCGGCCATTATTGCTCGCCCTAAGAAAAATCAATAGGAAGGACTATATGGTTAGTTTATCTTCATATCTTATTATCTCGATGATTCTTTTTGTTACCGGTATTACGGTGATGATTGGCAGAAAGAGTCTTGTGGCCATTCTTTTAGGTGTTGAGTTGGTGATGAATGCAGCAGCTCTTAACTTCGTAGCCTATTCTCGCTACATGACAGACAACCTTGATGGTCATGTTTTTAGCTTATTTATTATCGTTATTGCGGCTGCTGAAGCTGCGGTTGGTTTAGCTATTGTGATTCGTTTCTTCCAAATCAAAGAAACTATTCATGTAGATGAAGCAACACAGTTAAGAAATTAAGGGTTACTCATGGAATACAGCATCGGAAGTATCGCTCCTATTTTTCTTGCCCCTGTTCTCGCATTTGTCATTAATGCTTTCTTCGGAAGAAAACTTCCAAGAAATGGAGACTGGGTTGCAGTTCTAGGTGTCTTCATCTCATTCATTTTCTCGGCTAGAATTTTCGGGGATTTCGTTTTCGGTAACTTTGCTACTGACTACTACATCCATAAAACCTTCACATGGTTTGATCTTTCTTTCGCTGATCAGATTTGGAAAGTAGACCTTGGTATCTACATCGACAACATGGCAGCGATTATGCTCCTTATGGTGTCAGGTGTTGCTACTCTGATCCACCTTTTCTCTACTTGGTACATGGATCATGATCATCGTCATGGCCGCTTCTTCACTTTCCTACCTCTCTTTACTTCAGGGATGCTAGGACTTGTTCTTTCAGATAACCTTCTTGCCCTCTTTATGTTCTGGGAAGTAATGGGTTTCTGTTCTTACTCTCTTATCGGTATCTATTACGAGAAAGAAGAAGCTGGAAACGCCTCTATTAAAGCTTTCATGACTACTCGTGTAGGGGATGTTTTCCTACTTCTTGGTCTTGTTGCGGTATGGATGGTAATTGGTTCAGTAACTTACACAGATATCTACGCTGCTATTGCTAACGGTTCATTCGAAGGCAAAACAGTTCTTGGTATTTCACTCGCAACTTTTGCTGGTTTCTGTATGTTCCTAGGAGCTATGGGTAAATCTGCTCAGTTCCCACTTCACGTTTGGCTTCCAGATGCGATGATGGGTCCAACTCCGGGTTCAGCCCTTATCCACGCTGCAACGATGGTTGCTGCCGGGGTTTATCTCTCTCTTCGTATGTATCCGTTAATGGTGATTGGTGACCTAACAACATTTATTGCTGTTATCGGTGCTATCACGGCCTTCGGTGCTGCTACTATCGCTCTTGTTCAAACGGACATTAAAGCGGTTCTCGCTTTCTCAACAATTTCTCAGCTTGGTTATATGATGATCGGAGTTGGTGTTGGTTCATACAACGCGGCTTTCATGCATCTTATTACTCACGCTGTTTTCAAAGCTTGTCTCTTCCTTTCTGCCGGTTCAGTGATCCACTCGATCCACGAGCAGCAGATGCCGAAGATGGGTGGCCTTCGTAAGAAGCTTCCTTACACTTTCATCGCGATGCTTTGCTGTAGCTTAGCAATTGCTGGTGTTCCTTTCTTCTCTGGATTCGTTTCTAAAGATAGAATTCTAGGTGACGCTCTTTACTGGGGCTTCATGGCAGGACAAAACCCGATGCTTGCGATCGTTCCGATCCTTGGATTTGCTGGTGCTTTCCTAACTGCTTTCTATATGTTCAGAATGATGTTCTTAACTTTCTTCGGAAAGCCTCGTGATCAACATATCTATGATCATGCACATGATGAGCATTTAAGCCTTACTTCGAACGTACCTCTTCTTATTCTTACAGTGTTTACACTAGGGTTCTGGTACGCAGGATCTCTAACGGGTCAAGGTTTTGTAAAAGTAATGGGAGCAAAAACAGAATGGTTTAAAATTCTGGTTGAAGCACCTGATGTTAAGAAATTTGCTGATTCAAAATCTAAAATTACTCCGCTTGTTGAGCCAACAACTGTTACCGAGAAACTTCCAGTAGCTGTTTATGACCACCAAACTGGGTATGCTGGACCAAATCCTGATGATCATAAGATTCATACTGCTCACGTAGTTGGAGCGGCTGCATCTGTAGTGATTGCTTTCTCAGGGATTTTCTTAGCGTTCCTTATGTATGTTAAGGGATCTGTGAAGTCTCCGCGCTCTAAGTTCCCTGGATTTGTGCGCACACTTCAAAACCGTTATTACTTCGACCATGTTTACGTGGACATCATTATCAAAAAAGGTTTATTAGGTTTAAACCGCTTCTTGGCCTGGGTTGATATGGGTCTTTATGACCGTTACGCTGTTGATGGTTGGGCAAAAGTAAACCGTGTGATGTTTAAAATCGCAAAATGGTTTGATAACGTGATCATCGATGCTGTTGGTGTTGATGGTACAGGTGTTGCCGTAAATTTATTTAATCTAGTACTTCGTATTGTTCAGTCTGGTAAAATTCAATTTTATTTCATCATGCTGATCGTTGTACTTGGTAGTTATATTTGGACGTTAAATTTTTAGTAGTTTCTTTATAGAGAGAGGTTCGTCGTGAACGGAATACTTAACTGGATTTTATGGATGCCGATTATTGGTATGGTAGCGGTTCTACTAGTACCTAAGGCAAAAGAGAACGTGATTCGTTTTGTTACACTTGCTAGCACTACAATCACATTAATTTTATCGATTGTTCTTTATATGAATTTCGATAACTCAACAGCTGATATGCAGTTTGTTGTGAAAATCCCTTGGATTGAGAGCTTCCACATCAATTACTACTTAGGTCTTGATGGTATTACGATGCTCATGACATTCCTTAACGCTCTTCTTTTCTTTATCTGTACACTTTCATCGTGGACAGTTGAAAAGAATCTTAAGGCCTACTTCGCACTACTCCTTATGCTTCAGTCGACAGTGTTTGGTGTATTCTTCTCATTAGATTTCTTCCTTTTCTATGTTTACTGGGAAGTAATGCTAATCCCTATGTTCTTCCTTATCGGGATCTGGGGTGGAGAGAACAGAGAGTACGCTGCTGTTAAGTTCTTCCTTTATACATTCTTCGGTTCAATTTTCATGCTTGTGGGTATTGTTGCTCTTTACTACGCAACTGGAAAAGGTCCTGATTCATTCAGCATTCTTGCTCACCAAGGTGGTAAGTTTGTTAACGAAACAGTTTCAATCTTTGGAAATGAAATCTCTTTTGAGAAACTTTTCTTCTGGTTCATGTTCCTTGGATTTGCCATTAAAGTTCCGGTTTTCCCGTTCCATACTTGGCTTCCACATGCTCACGTACAAGCACCAACTGCAGTATCAGTAATTCTTGCAGGTGTTCTACTTAAGATGGGTACATACGGATTCTTGAGAATCGCATTCCCGATCTTCCCGGCAGCAGCTGTTGAGTACTCGACACTAATCGCTGTTCTTGGACTTATCTCTGTTATCTACGGTGCATTCTGTGCCATGGCCCAGGACGACGTTAAAAAACTAATTGCTTACTCTTCTGTGTCTCACATGGGGTTTGTAATGCTTGGTATCTCTGCGATGACAACTCAAGGTGTATCAGGTGCAGTTCTTCAAATGTTTAACCACGGTACATCTACTGCGATGATGTTCTTACTTATCGGTATCATCTATGAAAGATCTCACCACCGTTGGATTGTGAAGCCAGATGGTTCACTTGGTTACGGCGGTCTTTCTACAAAACTACCTAAGTTCACAACAGTGTTCATTATCGGTATGTTCGCTTCTATGGGTCTTCCAGGTCTTTCTGGATTCATCTCAGAAGCACTTATTTTCCTAGGTATCTACCAAAGATTTACAACGATTACTGTAATTGCAGTAGTTGGTCTTCTTCTTGGTGCTGCTTACCTTCTTTGGATGTTTAAGCGTATGTTCTTCGGTCCAGTTAACCCTGAGTGCGAAGAGTATGAAGATATGAATGCAAGAGAGATTTTCTATATGATCCCTCTATGTATTTGTGTAATCGTGTTTGGTATTTTCCCAAGCCCACTTCTTAACGTTATGAAAGCTTCTGTTGGTCAACTTGTTGATCTACTTGCGAAGTTCTAAGAGAGAGGTTTTTTGTGATACAGCAACTCTTAGGTTTTCTTAGCTACTACATTCCGGAAGTCATGTTGGTTGTCCTCATGACGTCCCTGCTTGTAGCTGAGGCATCCGTAAAAGACGAGCATGGTAATAGAGATAAGATTTATGCTTATGCCCTAGGGTTTTTAGGCTTAACTCTTATTCCACTTTTCCAAAATTCAGGAAAAGCACCTGTTCATGTTTTCTTTAATGCAGTTACGATCGATCAATTCAGCACACTAGTTAAGATCATCATGGTGATCGGAACGATGGGCTCAATTCTGTTGAGCCGTACTTCTAAGGATATTTATACGAACTTAAAATCTGAGTTCGTTATCCTAGCAGTAGGAGTTCTTATTGGTGGTATGCTTCTAGCTTCTGCCAACAATATGCTGACAATGTATCTTGGGATTGAAATCCTTTCTATCCTCTCATACGTAATGGCCACTCTGAAAAGAGATGAGTCAACTTCAGCTGAAGCGGGTCTTAAGTACATTCTTTATGGTGGTCTTACTGCCGGTATCGCTCTATTCGGTATGTCTCACATCTACGGCGCTCTTGGTTCAATCCAGTTCGTAGACGTAGTAGACAAAGTTGGGTCACTTCAGGGTATTCAGCTTTATATCGTAATGGCGTCGTTTGTTCTTTTCTTCGCTGGTCTTGGTTACAAAATTTCGGCCTTCCCATTCCATATGTGGTCACCGGATGTTTACCAAGGTGCACCTATTCCTGTAACGACTTTCTTCTCAATTGTTCCAAAGCTAGCAGGTATTGCTGCCCTTATTCGTGTTTCAATGGTGTTCTTCACAAATAACACTATTCTTATGAATTCTTGGGTTGGTTTGATTCTTGTTGTAGCAGCGATGACAATGACAGTTGGTAACGTAACAGCTATCGGTCAAAACTCTGTGAAGAGGATGCTTGCCTTCTCTTCAATCGGTCACGTTGGTCTAATGATCCTCGGTGTTGCCGTTCTTAACGAAGCTGGTATCCGTGCCATTATTTTCTACGGTATCGTTTATATGTTCATGACGTTCTGTGCTTTCTACATCACGTCATACTTAAACGATCAGTATGGAACTGATAATTATGATGTGTTCCGTGGTCTTATTTATAAGAACCCACTTATGGCACTAATCATGGTTGGTACACTTCTTTCACTTGCTGGTATTCCTCCTTTCTCAGGATTTGTTGCTAAGTTCAACATCTTTAACATCGTGATTGAGAAGAAATACTACGGGATTGCAATTGTAGCAGCGATTAACTCAGTTATTTCTCTTTACTACTATGTTCGTCTGGCCAAAGTAATCATCTTTGGGAAGGCCGACAGTAATGAAGAAGTGGTTGGCTTTACTCGCTTTAACCAAACTGTGATTCTGGCCCTTTTCGTTCCTGTTGTACTACTAGGGATCTTCTGGGATAAAGTTTTCACACTAGCTGGATCAGCAGCAATTTTCATCAAGTAATTCTAAGGGGAGCTTTTGCTCCCCTTTTGATTTTCTCACCGTAAATCTCGAAATCTATTATAATAATTTACATGACTCAATATCGGCTACGTCTCACTAATGGACGTATCATCGGACCTTTTACCCAAAAACAAGTCTTTGAATTAAAGGCCAAGGGACATATTTCCGGTAAGGAAGAAGCCCAAGAATACCCATTAGGTGAATGGAGGGATATTAAGCATCTTGAATTCTATCAAGAGCTGATGGATGAGAATCGAACAACACTGGTTAATGACGAAGTCGGCGAAAAAACATTCGTCTTAAATTTAACTGAAATTAAAAAGCAGCTTCAAGAAAAAGAACTGGCCGCGATGAGTGAGACACCAGTTGAAATTGAAGAGCTTACTTATACAAAACACATCGGGGCAAACGATGCCCCTACGCAAAGGTTGGATAAGACCGAAGTTGTTTTAGAAGATAAAACAAAAGAAGAAATTTCAGAAACCAATATTCCAGAAACTACTGATGAGGAAGAAGCTTCTCCTCAAACAAGCACCGATAACTCTGATAAAACTCTCATCAACCCTGTGGCCCAGCAAGAGATTGAGGCCATGAGAAGAAAGGCCCGCGCAGCTGAAGAGGCCAGAATTGCAGCTGAAAAGAAACAGCAAGAAGAAGAAGAGAGAAAAAAGAGAGAGGAAGAAATTCGTGCTCTTGAGGCGAAAGATGATTCAACCCAAATGCTTAGACTTGATGAAGTGAAGCATGTGTTGATTGAATCCGCTAAAGAAGAAGAAGTTAATATTTCAAAACAGCTTGCTGTTATTGAGAAAAAAAGAAAAGAAGCTAAGAAGGCCGAAGAAGAGGACGAAGAGGAAGAAGAAAAACCGAATGAGGAAGCTGGTAAAAAAAGAAAGAAGCTGATCATTATTGCTGCATTAGTAATTCTGTTAGTTGTTTTTCTGAGCCCCAAAGATGATAAGCCTAAAAAAGCACCTTTTGAAAACTTGCCGCCACAAATAGCTTTTCCCATTCCTTTTGATAAGGCCGATACTGCCCGTTCTCAAATTGAATTTGAAAAGGCCCGCGATCTGTACGCCATTGGTACTTATCCCAATATCGTTAAAGCGGGAGTTCTTCTTAAATCAAGTTATGAAAATGATCTTTCCAATAAAGCAGCTCTCAATCTATTAGTGAGATCTTATGGAGAGCAGTTAGAAAACTCATCAGAAAAAAAGATCGATGCTCTGACCGTATTCAATCTTGTTCAGGCCAATCGCCCTACGCTGATTCAAGATCCCAATGGTGTAATAGGGCTGAATCTCTTTTATCAGGCCATTAATAAAAATGCAGCTGCAGCGGATGTGATCTCTCGTTATCTTAAACTCAATCCGGGTAACGTCACACAGGATCTATTTGCTATCAATCTTTTAACTCTGCTCAAGCTTGGACAAATTGATAAGGCGAAAACATTCTTAACAGCACTTGAAAAAGCTCCACAGAAGAATCGCTATAATTATCGGGCCATCATTGAATATGAAATGACCAATCAAGAGTTTGATCGTGCTGAGGAATATGTTGATGATGCCATTAAAAATAATCCGAAGCTTTCTGAGTTCTACTTTTATAAGGCTGATCTTTTGTTGAGAAAGAAAGACTTCAAAACGGCGAAAACTGTTTTGCAAAAAGTAGAGGATTTAAATTATGAGTACAACAACATCTATCTTGCTCGTTTTTTAGCACGCACTGGTTTTCTCGTGGCTGCCCAAGGAGATGTTAAAGTTGCTACCAAGCTCCTAAGAAAGTCTCTTGATATGGAAAACTCAACCAGTATCAGGATGAAATTAGCAGAGCTAAATTTAACAGGTGGAGCTGAGGCAGAGACGGATCAACTTATTACTGAATCAAAGGCGATGAAGCTACTGCAAACAGCTCAGGATCACTTTGAAAAAAGAAACTATGAATTAGCTCTTTCAACTGCAGCTAAAGCAACAGAGGTTTTCCCTGGTTATATTCCGGCAGAACTTTTCTTTGCCAAGACTCAGTTAAAACTTGGTTTAGCGGAGCAGGCCTTAAAAACTTATGAGCGACTGGTAGAAAAGTATCCAGGTAATCCACGTGTAAACTTTGATTTGATTAACGCTTATATCGAAACTTATAAGTTCAATATGGCCAAGAATAGAATTGCCGTTATTTCCAGTACGGACATGAGAGAAGATTATAGATATGCCTCTCTCCAGGCAAAGCTTTATAATTATATGGGAGATACTCTTCATTCACTGACATGGCTTAAAGCAAGCCTTCAGATGAATCCGCTGAATGATGAAGACATCTACATGATGGCACAGGCCTTTTTAAAGAGATCAAATATTGATAATGCCCGTACCATGCTTAATCGTTGTATTGAGCTTGACCCTATTAATATTGATTATCGTATCGCCTATTCTCGCCTCATTTATGAGACTCAGGATGACCGCGCAGCGGTTGGTTATCTTCTCGATCTCTTCAGTGAATTTGGTGAGAACCCCAAGTTAATTGCAGAGATTGCGATTATGTATTATCGAGTTGGTAAGGTGAAAGATTTTGAAGCATTTAAGGCCCGTTTAGAAAAGCTTCCTACCAAAGACAGTACTCTTTATGAATTCCTTATTAAGGCTGCCCTTTTGGATGAGCGCTACAGTGATATTCCTGGTTACGCAGAAGAGCTCTTAAGAATTGAACCGGGAGAAATTGAATCAATGATGACAGCTGGTCGAGTTCTTTTTGAGAACGGAAAATTAGTAGAAGCTGCCAAATGGTTCACTAGACTACAGGAAAGACTTCCTTCTTACCCAAAGGTTCTTTATTACATCTCTAAGATCAAGCTGATGAATAAGGATTATGATGGTGCTTTGGAAGAAGTTAAAAAAGATATGGCGGCTAACGGCGAAAACGATGCGTCACTTTCTTTGATGGCCGAAATTTATACCAGTAAAGGTCAGTTCGTGGATGCCGAAAACCTTTATAAAAAAGCCCAAAAGCTTAACCCGAAATCCTATGATGCATTAGTTGGCTTGGCCGATCTTAGTACCAAGCGAGCTAACTATGACTTGGCACTGGACCTTTATAAAAGGGCCTCTAGGCTACAGCTTGATCAGGCCACATTACATCGCAAGATTGGAGATGTGTATCGTCTTTTAGGACAAGGGAGTCTGGCCATCGAATCCTATAAATTGTATCTTGAAATGGACCCTACCGCACTTGATCGCAAACAAGTTGAATCGTATATAAAAATCATGGAATAAGAGGAACTATGTTAGACATCAAAAAAATTGAAGCTGACTTTGATGCAGTTAAAAAGAATCTTTCAACAAGAAACTTCGATGTAAGTCTTCTTGATAAAGTGGTTGAACTTAACAAAACAAGAAAAACTCTTACGACTTCATCCGAGACTAAAAAATCAGAGATTAACAAACTATCTCGTGAGATCGGTGAACTTAAAAAAAATAAACAAGATGCTACTGAGCTGATGAATAAAGTTTCGGCGTACAAAGCTGAAATGGAATCAGAAGCGAAGGAACTTGAAACTGTTCAAGAACAGCAACACAATATTCTTCTTGGAATTCCAAATCTTCTTGATCCATCAACTCCAGTTGGAAAAGATGAAGAAGAAAACAAAGAAGTTGCTCGTTGGGGCACTCCAAGAAACTTTGACTTCACTCCAGTTGATCATGCCGACCTTGGTGAGAACTTAGGGATGCTTGATTTTGAGGCGGGAGCTAAAATTACTGGTGCTCGTTTTGTTGTTTATAAAAATCACCTGGCCCGTCTAGAGCGCGCTCTCATTAACTTTATGCTTGATCACCAAGCTGACCATGGCTTCATGGAAATGGTGACTCCATTTATTGCTCACGAGAGATCATTAATTGGAACAGGTAACCTTCCTAAGTTTGAAGATCAATTGTTTAAATTAAATTCTGAGCAGCCTTGGTATTTGATTCCAACTTCTGAAGTAACCCTTACCAACATTAAGCGTGATCAGATTATTGATGAAGCGGAATTCCCATTTAAATATACTGCTGCTACTCCATGCTTTCGTTCAGAGGCCGGTTCACACGGCCGTGATGTAAAAGGTCTAATCCGTATGCACCAGTTCAATAAAGTTGAAATGGTGGCGATTACAACTCCTGCGCAATCTGAAGAAACACACCAATTGATGGTGAAGTCAGCGACAGAAATTTTACAAAAGTTAAAACTTCCCTATCGTGTGATGGCCCTATGTTCTGGGGATATCGGTTTTTCAAGCCAGAAGACTTTTGACTTAGAAGTTTGGGTTCCAACTCAGAATAAGTACCGCGAGATTTCTTCAATTTCTAATTGTGGAGATTTTCAGGCCCGTCGCGCCAATATCCGTGTGCGTGGGAAAGATGGAAAAATTGAATTTGCTCACACCCTAAATGGTTCAGGTCTGGCTGTTGGACGTACGGTGGTGGCAATTCTAGAAAATTATCAGGAAAAAGATGGCTCGGTTAAAGTTCCTGAAGTTTTAATCCCTTATATGGGTGGACTAACTGTAATTAAAAAATAAAAAGCTATTGTCTTTTTTTTAATTTTTACTTATATTTATAGCTCTTAAGTTTTCGGAGGACTGGTCGAGTGGTTTAAGGCATCAGTTTTGAAAACTGACGAGGGTTAACGCCCTCCTGGGGTTCGAATCCCTAGTCCTCCGCCATTACTTAAGAGACGTGTTATTTAAGCCAAAGCGGAGACGTGGGTGAGTGGCTTAAACCACACCCTTGCTAAGGGTGCGACCTTTAATCGGGTCCATGAGTTCGAATCTCATCGTCTCCGCCACTTTCAAAGATTATCTCCAAGGCCAGCTTTTGCTGGCCTTTTTTATTTCTGGACGGATGAAAGTTGAATAGCTTTTATAAGCAAGTCATTAATAATCAAACCAAGTTCAATCACAATCAATCACATTAAATGGAATGCTTATGCACAAGCAGAGCTTAATTCGTATTGTCTGAATACTTTTTCAATTGATGAGGAAAAGGTCTCTCTTGGCATCAAGCTCTGGTTAAATTGACTTTGAGTGGAGGCAATGATTTCATTAAAAATACCCGTAGGTCTTGGAGTTAACGTGCAAATTATATACATACTTCTCTGTATTCTGGGATTGATTCTGCCCCTTACCCAGTTTGTTCCGTGGCTTTCTCTAAGAGGCTTAGATATACCTCTTTTACTCCAAGAGGCGACTTCCACTCACATCTCTGCATTCGCTTGGGCAGATGTTCTTGTCTCGGGCATTGTGGTCGCTATTTTTATCGTTATTGAGGGACGCAAACTCAAAATGAGTCGTTTGTGGTTACCATTGTTATGCATGATGGTTGGCCCTTCATTGGCCTTGCCACTTTTTCTTTTTCTTCGTGAGCGTCATTTGTGTCGAACCAACAATTCAATCTAACTGAAAAGAGGTTTTATGAAATTAATCGCATTCACTACTCTACTGCTAACTTTTAATATCTCTGCCGCAAGCCTTGATATGAAGCCGGGTCTTTGGGAAGTTTCCATGACTATTGAAGCGGAGGGGAAAACGATTGATCCTATTGCTGAGATGAAAAAAACAGTGGCCAAGTTACCTAAAGAGCAACAAGCGCAGATGATGGCAATGTTGAAGAATAATAATGCTGCTCAAATTTGTTTCACGAAAGAAATGATTGAGAAGCCCGAGAATTTTAAATTTGATAAGAAAGGTAAATGTACTCACAAGTTATTAAAGCAAACTTCGAATAAAATGGAGATGAGCTTAAACTGTGATGATGGGACAAGTGGAACAGGTGTTATGGATATCATCAACTCTTCTGAGTACATAATGGTTGTTAACTCAAAAGGTCCAAAGGGACAAACGGCCAAGACCACACAGAATGGAAAGTTTTTAAAAGCAGACTGTAAGTAAATAAAAAAGGCCCGGTTATCCGGGCCTTTTTATTATTCACCAATTAATTTTTTAACTAATGCCACTGATCGCTCCACTAACTCATAAGACTGGCTGTGAAGTGATTAGCTTTGCTTCACATAATCCATGTTTCTTTCCATATCTTCTGATGACCATCCTAGAGAATGTCCGACATAAGGAAATGGTGGAGCAACGAAACCTAACTCGCCAAAGAAGTTGAGCATTTGTCCGGCCACTGCTTGAATATTGTCTTGTCCACCAGTGATGAGAAAACCTGCTACTTTATTATTAATTAATACGCGATCATTGATTGTTATCTGGTTTTGCACACTGTTGAGTCTCTCTGCCATTTTATAATAGAGAGAGCTGGCATTTCCCCAACGAATAGGAGTTGAGAGGATTACAACATCTGCCCAATGAACAAGTCCTTCATAGACCTGCCCCATCTCATCCTTCGGGTCCATCTTGGTGATTGAGCATGGCCAGGTACAAGCTTTCTCGTGTCTAGAATAAAACCCTTCGCAATGTCTGAAGCTTAATTCTGATAATTTAATAATCTTGGTTTCCACATCTAGCTTTTCAGCTGCTTGCTTGAGAGCACTGATAAGCAGATCTTCAGAAGTGGAAAAACGTGGATGGTCTTTATCTATGACCGTAGTTGAGATCCCTAGGACTTTTATTTTTCCTGGCTCTCTGACTGGCTCACGATTCAAGTGCATCAGACCTGAATTATAGACAGCGCGAGTTCTTGCTGACTCACCTTTAATATCGATGAAGAGTGAGCCATTCTCAATTTTTAAAGGAAAACTTGGAACATTTCCAGCTTTGGATGAAAGAGGTTCTGCTGAGCCCTCTAAACTCTCACCGGTTTTATGATTGAATTGCCAGTAATGCCAAGGGCATTCCACACAACCATTTTTAAGTTTTCCACGAGAGAGGGGTCCGCCCATGTGATTACATTTATTGTTAAGTGCCCCAAATTCTTTGTTATGATAAGTCAGCACAACCTTCTTCTTATCAAACTCTAGTTCTTTCAACCCTTGTGCATCTAGTTCTTGAATAAGTTTTTCAACTTCTCCAATGAGAATCCACTCAGAATTATTTTCGTGACTCATCTTAAATATCCTTAACCATTAGGCGTGATTTTTCATCATAACTTGAATGAAGCTTTTGTAAAATTTCTTGAGTGGTCTGCGGATATTCAATAAATCCCAGTTTGTCCCAGTAATTTCCCGACTGACCAACAGAAACAAGACTGACCTTGGTAAATCCTAAATCTTTTGCCTGATTGAATGCACTCTCTATTAGAAGCTGAGCTAGTCCTTGGCCACGGGCCTCTGGTATGAGAGTGACATCATGGATATAGAAGCAGTCAGGTCGTTTAAGGTTGGCCTCAAAGGGAGCATTGTTTTTGGGGATTTCACCAAGCTTATAGGGAAAGCAAATGATGTAACCAACTATTTGATCATCGATGGTTGCCACTCTGAAGAATTGTCCAAAGCGGTCAAATCTATTTTTAAAGACTGCAAGGGATTCACAAAGATCGCTAGTAAAAGTTTTTTTCTGTACTTCGATTAAATAAGGAAGTTCGTTTTCTCTGAGAGCTCTAATTGTGTTCATTGATTAATGATATATGTAAAAGACAAAACAGGAAATAATTCGTTATTAAGGAAACCAACAAGCAGGACGTATTGCATACTCCTGACGACAGCCGTTATTTTCCATCTGATCAAAGTCTAGTACCAAAGTCTGGTTCTCAATGCATAGAGCTCCGTTAACAATGGTATCAAGACGACATTGTCGATCCGGGTAAAAATCTCTGATGAGATTTGGAGCAATGGAATCATCAAATTTTTCACAGGAGATGTTGAATTCAAAAGTAAGCTTTAAAAAATCTTCTCCTGCAAGACCTGCCCGCAAACACTCTTCAAGTTTAGAGTTTTTAAAACCAGCTTCGACTTCACATTTGTGTTTAAGTCTTGCGCCAACCCTTTGGAAATTTGGCCCAGGAGAATCTGGGGCTTCAATTGCAAGTAGCTTTCTAAAACAAACAAGGCTCGCGTAATAGTCGGCCTGACCTTCACTTGTCATTAAACTAAGGCCATCATGAGCAGTTGGTCCGTCCCATTCAGGTGGCACATTTTTTCGAGGAGACCCACCAAATAAATGTCCTAATTCATGGCAAATCAGCATTCTGAATCCATCAGGGGTTAAGCGAGGGGTTTCGAGCAGCTCTCGATCTAGGACAATAGAGAGGTGATCAACTTCGTGATGAGCACTTCCACCGATGGTTTGAGATTCACTTATTCTAAAATATAGAGGTTTATTAAATGTTGTAATGGAAAGTGGTGCATATACTGCTTTCGCATTATTGATGATTTGCTCTTTCCATGACTGGGCAAGTGAAGCCTTAGAAATCGAAAAGAAGAATATAATGAAAAGAATCTTCATTTGATGAGTTTAAGGAGAGGAAATTCCATAATCAAGCTTCAGTGTAACATGATCAGGGTGTCTAAAATTTAAACACTGCCTTGTAACCCTTTCCCAAACAAAGATTCTTTTGTTCCTCTGCTCTATACTCTCGGTTGTAATCTAAACTTGAGGAGGTATGCATGAAAACTCTATCAGTAGTTACCCTGGCACTAATGATGTCTTTTGCCGCAAACGCATCTGGAAGCATTCTGGATCTAGATGTCGGTGACAAGCTTGTGGGAACGGACATCGTCAGCCAGCAAAACTGTTCGATCGAAATTGCCCAAAGATCTGTTGCAAAGAGAAAAGTAAATATGACCCTGGTTCTGACTGTTGGTGAAACAACTTATCAGCCCTTTGAGGTAACGGAGAGATTTGTTATCGGCAGGACAACTCTTTTTAAACAGCTCTCTAAAGTCATTGATAATGTGGCCTGGAATACTGTGACAGTAGACGCGACTCTTCAGGAAGCTCAAATCACTGGAAATAGATCATTTCGACTTGAGAGAACAGTATGGACTGGTTCCTACTACTCCCCGAAAAAAGTCATTAACTGTAAATTCTAAACGATCAAATGATATGCCCTGCTCTTAAAGCAGGGCACTATCCTAAAGTAGGAAAAGATTGTCATATCAAATAGGGTCGGTTGAATCGATTCTTCTTTGAGCTTAACATTAATTCATGCTTTATCGATTCATTGCACTTTTATTTATTCTTCAAGGTTGTGCTTACGTTTACCACACTCAGATTGGTGAAGTTGTCAGCAATCAAGATTTCGTTTCAATCCCTTTTGAGATTCTTATCAGTGAGACTGGAGTCAATATTCAAGAAGCTGGAGCTATTGGGCGTGCGGTGATTCATGACAGAAATGCAGGCAATAACCTACAGGCAGCTGCTGCGATCATTTCTCTGTTTCAAATGGGTGACCGAACTGGGCAGCCAGTTTACTCAGGAGATAACTACGCAGACAGGGTTTATGAGCTCCTTTACGAAAAGTGTCCTTCTGGACAAATCTCTGGCCTTCAATCAGTGAGAGAAATGAATAAATATCCTGTTGTCTCTGGTGAGATCGTTAAAGTCCGCGGTTATTGCTTAAAAAGAAAAACAAATCCTGTAAGGAAGAAGATATGAAATTAGTGATCAGTTTATTTACTCTGCTTTTTATTGCAAGCTGTGCTCAAGTCAGAAGTGTGTCACAAACTTCTATTCCAGCGAAGAGAACAAATGCGGTTACAGCGGAAGTTAAAAATAACATTTTTTTCTTATTTAACTTTAGAACAGATTATGTGAATGATCTGACAACTCAGCTTAAGAACAAGTGTGAAAATGGAAGAGTAGAGGGAATTTTGACTAAGGATGTGATCATTACTTATTTCCCGATTATCTATTACCAAGAACACATTACGGCGGAAGGTTATTGTGCGAAGTAAAACTCTGTTAAGTATACTTTTCTTACTTTCATTCATTTCGTGCACTCATAGCGTTCATATAGTGAATGTGGGAGATTTCAAACCTTATCAGAAGAATACTGCAGGAAGAAAGATAGAAGCGAAGGCTGAGCAGTGGGTATTTCTTGGATTCACTTTAGAGACAGACTATGTGAATGAAGCCCGCAAAGAACTGCTTAGTAAATGTGAAAAGGGAACAATTCAGGGCCCGGTAACAAGAATTTCTACAAGTCATGGTTTCTTTTCTTGGACTAATAAAGCTTATATTCAGGCCCTTTGCGTGGAGCGCTCATGATTTCAAAAAATCTTCTATCACCCGTAATTGCTCTTACTGCATGGACTATGATTATGTGGCTTTGGATGTATTTAACGAGAATTCCAGCTATTTTTAAAATGAAAATGAAGTTAGATGCTTACGCTCCTAGAGGGGAACAAATGAGTTTGCTTCCAGCAAAAGTGAGATGGAAAGCAGATAATTATAATCACTTAATGGAGCAGCCGACAGTCTTTTATGCAGTTGTTATTGTCCTAGCACTCTTGAGCGCGGATTCATCTTTAAATACAACGCTAGCATGGACCTATGTTATTTTAAGAATTTTTCACAGTATTTCTCAAGCAACAATTGCCAACGTGAATCTTAGATTTGTACTTTTTCTGATTTCGAGTCTTGTGTTATCAGTACTCGTTGTAAATGCGCTGGTAATGTTATTTTAAAGGCAAAGAAAAATAAAACGTAGAGCCCTTTCCTACTTCACTTTCAACCCATATTTTTCCTTCATGGGCATCAATAATTCTTTGAGATAAAAACAATCCAAGACCCAGGCCCGTTGTCTCGTGGACTTCAGTTAATCTCTCAAATCGGTTAAAAATTCTTTTCTTTTGTTCTTCCGAAATACCCGCACCCTGATCTTTAACCGCAAGCTCGACAAAATCACCATCAAGTTTTACTTCTAACGTTACAGGGTTTCCCTCCCCATAACGAATGGCATTGGTCAGCAGATTGTTAATAACTTGCTCTATTCTTAAAGCATCCCAGTTTCCATAAACTTCTTTCAAATTAATAAGTGTTGGCGCTTCATATCCAGCTTCAATGAATTGAGGTTTAATCTGTTCGACAGCATTATGTACAATTTCACAAAAGTTAACTTTTTCTTTTGCTAAGTTGAATTTCCCAGATCTGAGGCGTGAGATGTCCAGCATATCGTCAACAAGTCTTGTTAGGCGTGTCAGTTGATGATCAATGCCTTCAGCAAACTTTTTAATTTCTTCGTGTGGCATATTATTATTCTTATCTAGTTTCCTGCGAAGAAATTGAGTTTTAAGTTTAAGAGATGTGAGTGGTGTTTTTAATTCATGCGAAGAAATAGAAACAAACTCATCTCTTGCAATAATAGCATGTCTTAATTCTAGCTCTGTATTTTTTTTGCTCGTAATATCTTTGGCCGTAATAACAACAAGAACTAATTTCCCCTTTCTATCGTAAATAGGAGTTCCCCCATAGCTGATAAATTGTCTTGTATGAGTGGCGAAATGATAAAGTTCAATTTCAAAGTCGGAGTACTTTTCCCCTCTGAGGCATCGTCCGATAGGGAGATCATCAAATGAAAGTTCCTCATCCTTAGAATTTCGGTAAGAGTAAATTTCTTTATACTTCTTTCGGTCGGAAATAATCTCCTCTAATGTATGAAAGCGGTATATGTTTAAAGCAACCTGATTCATAAAAAGAATATTTCCATCGGGGTCAGCAAAAATGAGTCCCTCTGTTAAATTAGAAACAAGAGCATTAAATCTTGTGAGAGAGTTCTCCATGGCCGCAGCATGCTTTTTAGAAGCATAAAAAATCCATGAAAGCAGCAAACTAAAAATAGTCCCTAGTATTAAAACGGCCCAAGGTAAGAATTGTTCTTGTTTTAAGGCAGTATCAGAACGATAAGTCGTAATAACTGTCCAAAGGTGTCCGTTGGGCATTAATCGATTAACATTAAAAATTTTAGATTGAGGTTTAACTTTGTTCTTAAACAAACGGTCATTGTTATAAAGAAGGTTTTCATCATCAATGTTATTTCCGTCATAAATTTTGACGTTAACATCCTTGTGAGTGCCTATTTCCTCTTCAAAGACGCTGCTAAAAAAATCATAAGATCGAAAAGGGGCATAGATGAATCCACATAGTTTCTCTCTTCTTTCCTCGGTGGTTTCAGGTATAAGTGCAGACTCGTAAAGCGGGAGATAAATTAAAAAACCAGGCTGAGGTTTTTTTCCAGTCTCTTGAACAAGCGTTACCATGCCTGTTATGGCCGCTTTGCCGGTGTCCATTGCCTGTCCCATGGCCTCCTGTCTCAGAGGTTGGGTGTACATATCAAACCCAAAAGCTCGCTGATTTCTCCATTCAAAAGGTTCTAGAAAATGAATTGAAAAATAGTTTTCTCTTTTATGCTCAGGCCAAACTTTAAAATCCTTAAAACCCTCTGATCTTACAGATTTCTCATAAACCTTTAAATCCTTGTCTAAAATTCTTTTTGTGTACCCTAATCCCTGAAGTCCTGGATAGTTTTTATCTAAGTCTATGTCTTCGACATAGATGCGAAACATTTCTCGTGTAATATTTGGATTCGTTTTAAAATAAGCATGAATATGAATTAAAGATCTTTCATATCTTTCAACTCTGGAAATGATTGAATTAGAAATTCGCTGAGAGAGCTGATTTAATCTTTCTTGATGTCGGGTTGAGATTACTCGCTGGGTAATAATAGTTGAGATAAAAGTAATGAAGAGGAATAGACTCAGAATGAGAAGTGGCGGTAAAGATTTGATACGAGCTTCTATTTTCTCAAATTTCACAGTGGCTATTATATAGAGGTAGAAAGTAAAACTGGCTTAAAAAAAGATTAAGTTCGCTAAAGCTCTTTAAATCATAGGGGATAGCTGGCCTGGCCTGATGTCTTTTTAGGGTCTTATCTTTGGCAAGGTTTAAAATATTAAGAATAACCTTAAGCGTTGTTAATTGTTTAATCTCTAGATTTCGGTGAGTTATAATGTAATTAAAAAGTGGCAAGAAGGCGTTATGGAAAATGAAAAAGCGTTTAAAAATTTTATTAATGCAGATGTAGTACGTCTCATTTCAAGTGAAATTAAAAAAGTTGATAAAAAATTTGCTTCAAAAGATTTTGAACAACTCATTCCTCACTTAAAAACTCTTGAATTGAAAAATAGAGTTCTGCTTGTGACTAAAGGATTGGCAGAAAACCTGACGAAGAGTTATCCCGAAAATATCAAAGTCATAAAGCAGGTAATAAAAAACAATAAACTTACGGGGTTTCAACTTTGGCCCTTCTCAGAATTTATTTCTCAATTCGGTCTTCTTCATTTCGAAGAGTCAATGGAAGTCATGTATGAGTTGACTCAAAAGTTTACTGCAGAATTTGCGATAAGACCTTTCATCATTCATGATCATCAAAAGGTGCTAAGTTATTTTGCAAATTTAACGAATGATTCAAATGTTCATATTAGAAGATGGGTTTCAGAAGGAACTCGTCCCCTGCTGCCATGGGGGCAAAAAATTAATGTTTTCATAAATCATCCGGAGCTGGCCCTAAGTCTTTTAGAAGAACTGAAATATGATGAAGAGATTTATGTTAGAAAAAGTGTTGCGAACCATCTCAATGACATTTCCAAGCATCACCCTCTTTTGGTAATTGAGCTCATGGCCAAGTGGCAAAAAGCCTGTCCTGAGGAGCACATTTCTAAGATCGCTTGGATCAAGAAGCAGGCGTTAAGGACTTTAATTAAAAAAGGACACCCTGGAGCATTGAAGTTAATGGGAGTGAACGGAAAGGGAAAGATTCAGCTTAAGGGATTTAAACTTGATAAAAAAACTTACCAACTCAATGACAAACTAATTTTCCATTTTGAAATAATCTCTCAAAGCAAAAGCAACCAGAGTCTCGTTATTGATTATGGAATAGATTTTTTGAAGGCCAATGGCAAATTAGGCCGAAAAATTTTTAAACTGAAGAATATTGAACTGGATGCAGGTTCCTCAATCAAGATTACTAAAGCCCACTCACTTAAGGCGATTACTACAATGAAGTTCTATTCGGGAAAACATCAACTGAGTTTACAAGTTAATGGTATATGTCTCGAGACTTTGCAGTTTAGCTTTAAAGTCTAGAAATTCTTTAGATAATATTGAGTTAAAATTTCTCCCAATCAGGAAGAAGCTAGAAGCTGAACATTATGGGAGAAAGAATTTATGAATAAAATTTGGATATGTCTTTGGGTTGATAAAGAAGCTGAAGAAATGTCCTTGTTTTATAAAAAGATATTTGAAAATGTTTCTATCGGAGAATATTCCTTTTATCCCAAAACGGCCGAAAAAGTTTCGGGAAAAAAAGAAAACTCAATCCTTGCAATTGATCTTAAAATCGAAAATCTAAACTTGCAGATTCTTAATGCTGGCCCGGTTTTTAAATCCAATCCCTCCTTCTCATTTATGGTTTTTTGCTCCAGTAAAGATGAGATCAAGAGTAAGTGGAACAAGCTTTCCTCCGGAGGGGAAATAAGAATGGAGCTTGCTTCATATCCTTGGGCATCCTTGTATGGCTGGACAGTTGATAAATTCGGCATTGAATGGCAGCTGATTCAGGCCCCTAGTGATCAAAAGATTGCACCAAGTTTCTTGTTTGTGAATAAGCTTTTTGGTCGTGGAGAAGAAGCGATTCATTTTTATAATACCGTTTTTCCTCATGCGGAAATCGGAATGATTGGCAAAGATGAAAAGACAGGTGCTGTACAATATGCAGAGTTTTATCTTGAGGGACAAAAGTTTATTTTAATGGAAGGTCCGGGAGATCATCCCCATACCTTTAACAATTCAAGCTCTCTTGTCATTAACTGTGAGGATCAGAAAGAGATAGATTATTACTGGGATAAACTCCTTGAGGGCGGAGGGATGGTAGAAGAGTGTGGATGGCTAAAAGATAAATTCGGTCTTTCATGGCAAGTCGTCCCCATCGAACTTTCTAAACTAATGAGAAGTCCTTTAAAAGACGAGGTTTTTTCTAAGTTACTGACAATGACAAAAATTGAAATCGAAGGATTTGCAGGTTTGCACAAAAATTGATAATTCTATCAGTGGCAATTACGCCCCTGACGAGGTGAACCGTACCAGGCTTGGTAAAGACGGCTCTTTAATAAAGGAGTTGTTATGTCTACACAGTTTTGGTCATGGGTAATCTTAGGGTTCGCAGGTCTTCTAGAGATCTGCTGGGCCATCGGTCTTAAGTACACCGAAGGTTTCACCAAATTAGTTCCTAGTATATTTACCTTAGTCACACTGGCAGCAAGTATGTATCTTCTTGCTCGCGCTAGTAATGTACTTCCTATTGGAACGGCCTATGGCGTTTGGGTGGGGATTGGTGCATTAGGTGCAGCGATTTTAGGTATTGTTCTTTTCCACGAACCGGCAACATTACCAAGAATTTTCTTTTTAGTTCTTCTGCTGGTTTCAATTATTGGATTAAAAGTTACGAGCTAATTTTTTAAGCTTCGGTCTCTACTCTAATTGGCAAAGTGATAACAAAGGTTGAGCCTTTCTCAAACTCACTGAAAACTTCAATTTTACCTTGATGAGATTGTACAATTTGTCTGACGATGTAGAGACCGAGCCCTAAGCCGCTGACGGCCTGATCCTTATTGGCCCTTTCAAAAAGTTCGAAAATTTTTTCTTTGTTTATGGAATCAATACCCTCACCCTGATCAATGACCTTGATAGCAATGTGGTCCAAGTTTTTCTCAAGCTTCACAAAAACATCTTTGTTACGTCCGTATTTTAAAGCGTTTGATAAGAGATTGATCATAACTTGTTCAATACGATGACTGTCCCATAAGCAGATTGTTTCTGGTATCGATTCAAAAATAAGCTGACATTTTTTTTCATTAAATTCAGGCTGAAATCGTTGTAGTACCTCATTCATAAAGCGATTTACTTCAACTTCTGTAAAATCGAGTGAAAGCTTACCCGATTTGATTCTTGAAATATCGAGCATGTCATCCACGAGACGTATAATGCGATCAATTTGTTTGTTGTCATCAACAATGTTTTTCTGAAAATAATTCAGATCAACATGCTCGATAGCTTTTTTATCAATGAGTCTCTGCCTCATTCCGATTTGTAGTTTCAATGCTGTTAGAGGCGTTCTTAATTCGTGAGAAGCAATGGAGAGAAACTGATCTCGAATAGCGACAGATTTTTCAAGTTCTAAAGCATGGGCCTTCTGGCCTTGAATGTTTGTGAAAGATGAATACCAGCGGATAATCTCATCGTTCTCATTGAGCACTGGTTCGAAACGACAAAGGAACCATTGATAAATATTATGGGTGTTTCTAAGACGAACTTCAATTTCACCAGGGGTTTTTGTGATTGTTCCCTGGGTCCTCTGATTTAAGGCTCGCTCTTTCTCTTCATGATGACAAAACTGAATGAGATCGATGTGTTTAATGTTTTCAGCCGAAATTCCTAAGTATTCACGACCATTCTTGTTTAAAAACTCAACCTGATATTTACTGTCATAAATACAAACAATCTGAGGCATCGCATCCGCAAGAATGGCCAGTTTCGCTTCACTTTCTTCGGCACTTAATCTTCCTTGAAGCTGTTTTTCAAAAGAAGCATACATCCAATTGAGATGTGAGGAGATATCAAAGATATCTTCTTCTACTGGAATAACAATTTGTTGTTTGATATTTCCGGAAACGGCATCAAGAATAGAGTTTTTGATTGTTTGAAGACTTCTTTGGAAAATCTGTGCAGTTGAAAAATAAATATAGATTCCAAGCATACTGACAAATAAGAAAAGGAAAAGGTGAAGAAGGCCTAAAAGATTTTCTACTTCTCTGGCCAAATCAACGAGAGGTTGAGAGAACAACAATTCATGTTTGTTAAGTCGCGCATTGTTGTTGTGAATTTCTTCTAGAATGCCATCAATCTGCTCCTGAGAGTATTTCACATTCTTAGAATAATCCTGATGAATTTTAATTCCTAAAACTTTCAGTTCTTTTGTTAGACTATTTCCTATTTGCCATTCGTGGATCATATCTTGAGTGATAGGAAATTGAATGAGAAAGCTAAAAACTCTCAAAGAGACCTCGAGGTCCCTGCGATCATTCAAACCAGCTTCAATATAGTCTATCGCTTTTGTAGTTACGGTATCTCGATCAAGGATTTCAATGAGTCCAGCTTCGTCAGCTTCGATGATTTTTAAGTGAGAAAGGAAGTTCTGAAAATGTTCTTCATTATGGGTAGAAAGATATTGAGTGAGTGAGTAGCTTGCAAGAATTTGAGATCGAGTCCACACAGATTCGCCATAGACAAACGTTCTGATTGTCTTAAATATGGCGATGGATAGTCCGATCAAGATAACAGTAAGTACAAAAAACGAGACGATCATCGCCCTTATGACGCTAATTCTACGCTTAATCTTAGATCCACTTAACTGTTCATGCATTTGTTCTCGTATCGGAATTCTTTAAAATAAGAGTTACTTAAGAAATCACAATCTTGGTCAGGTAAACAAAGGGTTAGGTTATATAGTTATTATTAAAACTGATGTTTTAAAGTGATAAGCCTTTGTTATTTCAACCAGTTGAGCTACTTGTAATTTATTCAAATCATCATATAAACGACGTCCCTTATGGTAAATATCCTTAACCTTAAAAAGGATATTTATGAAAAAAAGTCTACTTGTTCTTACCTGTCTTCTTTCTTTTCAAACGGCCTTCGCTAAGAATTCCTTAGGCCCAGTGGCGGATGCACCTATAAGCATCAATGCGGCTGATTTAGAACTGCATGAGCCTTTAGAGAAGGTGAAAGTGAATGAGATCAAAGGTCTAGTACAAGACTTAGGTTCTGAAGCCACTTGTCTAGATGAATATCTTCAGAGAAGAAAACAGCTTCTTATTAAATTCGCAGTAACTCCTGTTGTTCTAACTGCTTCAGCAGCGGCTGCTGTCGTTGTGGGTGGATACGCAGGTGTAGGTATAGCAGCGGCGACTGGGCAAGGGGCCCACGGCTGGACAGCACTTGGTTACTTTATTGGTGGGGCGATGATTGGTTCAGCTTCTACTGTTCTCGTTGTTACTGCTGATACAACTGCTTCTGGAATTAATTATTACGATAACGATCTGATGATGAAGGCACTGGGCGAATACTATCTAGAGCGTGAAGGTGAGAAGATGAATAAGCTTTATTCTAAAGTCACTAAAAAGATGACTGATAAGCCTTCATATGAAGAGTTTGTGGATAAATTAGTTTCTATGGATCAAAGTGGAGAGCTTTGTGATGGTAGCTTAGTAAAACAACCTCTTGTGAAGCTTGGCTTTAAATTAAAGTACAAACTAGCTCGTCCAAAAAACCTGAGAACCATTTTCTAACTTCAGAGGTTGGGGGTAATTGTTTATCCCCAACCCTTCTTTTCCCCTGCTTCTTCCTCTATAATAATTGATATGCAAAATTATCAGATCGTCTTCTCCATCGTTAGTTCTGTGGTTTTATTTCTTTTTGGACTCGGGGCTTTTAGTACAGAACTGAAGCTCGCGGCAGGCAATAAGTTAGAGTGGATTGTAAAAAAATTAACAGCAAACCGTTTCATTGGCTTTGTGGTTGGACTGTTCTTTACTGTTATTATTCAGTCTTCAGCAGCGATCTCTTCTTTAGCAGTGTCATTTGTTGATAGCGGTATTCTTTCTTTTGCAGGTGCTTTATCAATTATCCTTGGATCATATATTGGAACATCTGCCACGGCATGGCTGGTATCTTTTAAGCTTACCAGCATCGGTCCGATATTCATTGTACTGGGAGCGCTGCTTTCAGCTCTTCCATGGAAGATTAAAGTTTTTGGTAAGGGTGTTTTTTACTTTGGCTTTATTTTCTTCAGTCTTGATCTGGTGAGTACTTCCATTGCTCCTTTAAAGGAGTCCGTACTACTAACGAGCCTTCTGCTGCATACATCTAATAGCCTCATCAGTATTTTAGCAGGACTGCTCCTCACTATTGTCATGCAGTCGAGTACGGTTGTAACAGGATTGACCATTATTTTTGTGCAACAAGGTTTGATCGAGCCAATTAACTCAATACCAATCATTCTGGGCGCTAACATTGGAACAACGTTTACCGCCCTCTTTGCATCACTGAGAATGAATAGAAATGCAAAAAAAGTTGCCCTTTCTAATACTCTGATCAACTCCATCGGGGTTGCGGTTCTTTATCCATTTTTGGATGAATTCAGCAATTATGTGATTGAAATATCACCAAATCCTTCAATGGTGGTTGCTATGGCCCACTTAAGTTTTAACTTGGTATTAGTGAGCATCTTTTTAGTGATGCTCACTCCATTCGTAAAATTTATTGATAGATTTTTTGAAAGTGAAAAGGCTAGTTAGCTTCGATACGATTAACAAAATCTTGGATGATTTTGATATAGAGATCATCTCCAAGGATGAGATCTTCCACATCTGAATCGATATTAGGGTTATCGTTGATCTCGATGACGTAGGCCTTGCCGTCTTTTTCTTTAATGTCTACACCATAGAGACTATCCCCAACCTGGTGGGCCATTTTGAGTGCCGTGCTGATGACGTACTTTGGAACTTTCGAAATCGGTAACGATTCAAAGCGACCGACATCATACCCACGTTTATTTTTATGTTCGTGGTTATAGATTTGCCAGTGACCTTTCGTCATATAGTACTTACAGGCAAATAAAGCTTTGCCGTTAAGGACTCCAATTCTCCAGTCAAAATCAGTGTAGAAATATTCCTGAATTAAAATGAGTGCCGTCTTCTTAAAAATCTCTTCCTGGTACTTTTCGTAATCTTCTTGCGTCTTTACTTTGAAAACACCTTTAGAGAATGAGCCATCAGGGATTTTAATAATAAAAGGGAATCCAAGTTTTTCCGGGATCTCTTTAAGGAGATCTTTTTGAAGGGAGGAAACTACAAATGTTTTAGGACTTGGGATATTGTTTCTTTCCATCACGTTGTGCATATAGATCTTATTTGTACAACGAAGAATTGACATAGAGTCATCAAGACATACCACACCTTCTGCCTCTGCTTTTTTAGCAAATTTGAATGTGTGGTTGCTGATAGAAGTTGTTTCACGAATAAACAGAGCATCGAATTCTGCAATTCGAGAGAAATCTTTTTTCTCAATGAGTTCAACCAGAACATCACACTCTTTTCCGGCCTTGATAAAATTCTGTAAGGCTTTTTTATCTGAAGGTGGCATTTTATCGTCAGGATTATAAAGAATCGCAAGATCGTAACGATACTTTTTCTTTGATTTTGGTTTTCTCCAAATTTTAGATGAATACTCATCAAGAGAAGAAGCAAAGTTATCCTCATCCGTCGGTGAAAGACTGTTGAAAGCTGGAGATTTTACAGAAAGGATTTTCCAAACTTTATCGAATTCAACAGTAACTGAAAGAATAGGAATAGAAAGTTTTTCGAAAATGTACTTAGCAAGTTCAGAGTATTCAGGATGGTCAGCTTTCCCGAAATAGATATTAAAAGTGTGCTCTTTGCTAAGTTCTTTTGTTTTAAAAACTTTCTGTAAAGTATGATCAATGTCTTCAGATTGCAGCAGGTATAAAAAGCTGCGTGAAAGGTCATTGATTGTTTTTACTGAAGGAATAACAGTATGGCCTCTGGCCTCAGCAAGAAGAGAAGTATAATAACCAGTGGAAAGATATTTATAGCTTCGACAAAGGTTGATGACTTTAATTTTACTCTTATCTTGTCCTTCCATTTTGGGATCGTCCCAAAGTGAGAGATACTCATGAGATGTTAAAAGTTTTTCGGCAGGGAAGAATGATTTCCAATCTTTTAGTTTGTCTACGATGACAAAAGTGTTTGCCACAAAAAATCCAATGTACACACATTTTAAAATGTGATGAAGTTACTATTAAACTAAAGACTAGCACTTTAAAATGAGCCACGATAGATATTTTATGACATCTTCCACTCTTCCCAGACAGGCAATGATTGGTGACCTAAAAGCTTTGGTCACTCTTGAAAACGAAGTTTTTGCTTACGACCAACTTTCAAAAAATTCATTTGCCAAATTCATAAAAAGTAAAAACGATTTGTGGGTTATTGAGCAAGATAAAAAGCTGGCGGGTTATGTTCTTGTGCTAAAAAGAAAGGGCTCAAAAAAAATCCGAATTTATTCTTTAGCTGTTAGTCCCCATTTTCAGGGACAAGGTATTGGACGAAAACTTTTAGAATTTGCTCTTTCAAAAATAGATGTAAAAAATACAGAGTCTGTCAGACTGGAAGTTAAGGTCGATAATGTGGGGGCCATCAAGCTTTATGAGTCTTTGGGATTTGTCAGAAAAGATATAATTTCAGAGTTTTACTCCGATGGAGCGAGTGCCTATGTGTACCTCAAATATTCTTAAGATATCTAAAACCAAATCTTAACAAAAAACTTATTTGCTTTCTCTTCCTGTAGGTCATACAAGTACGCCATTAATTTGACTTAAGGAGTATTCATGAAAGCATTTGTGGTATTGACGGGGATTTTTTTATCTTTTGCATCGATGGCATGTTCGACTTATGAAGCACAATTTTCAAGCGTCGTAAAAGAAGTAACGGCGATTGAAGGTGAACCTTATGCATGCTGGATTAAGCTTGATATCAACCTTTCTTCTGGTGGACAGACTTACCAACCACATTTCATTTGTCCTCTTGATATCGAAGAAGTTTATAGCGGTAGAGTTTATTCACGTCGCTGTAACCTGAACCCTGGAGATGGGATTTCTGGCTACCTGGTTAAGTTTAATGACAGAATTGAATTAGAATAAATGAAAAGGGCCTCGAAAGAGGCCCTTTTTTATTTAGAAACCTGAATAACAACGAGATTCAGTTACGGCCTGATCAAGGTCACGAACTTTGTAATAGCAGCTCTCATAATTCTTATGAAACTGAACTTTTACATGAGGCTCGATATCGCCATTGCGAGTAATTACTCGGCTTGGTTGAACTTCAATATCAAGGAATAATGGGTGATTACAAAGAGCTTCAAGGCTGTAGCCCAAGTGAGTGGCTACTGTTGAGATGGCCTTAGAGTAACGAGCATTGTTGTCATAACGAGTACAAAGATCAGCAGCAAAAGCTGAAGATACAGAGAATAGAGCTACGAGGATAAATTTCATAAATTCCCTTTATTTAAAAGTTGGCCGCAAATTTATCTCCCAAGCTGTTTGGTATGGCAAACAAATTAGACAACTTTTACATAGTTCGTAAAAAATTATGAATCAATCCTTGCAAAATTAAGAATGATTGATTAAAAGTATAGACCTCAACAACGCAGCCGTAGCTTAGCTGGATAGAGCACTTGACTACGAATCAAGAGGTCCTACGTTCGAATCGTAGCGGTTGCGCCACTTTAAATCCCCGAAATTGATATTGTTTCTAGGCCAGCATAGCTGGTCGAGCTTAAGCATTAGTGAATGTGTTCTGAGTGAGTACTTTCAGAGGAATGCTGGTAAGGCCATTTTTCTTGAAAGGGATCATCCGGCTTTTTAACGAGCGGATAGTTCTTTTTGGGAGTGATACACTCTTTAAGATAGATCAAAACATCTCCCACAATATTAAGATAAAGATACTGTTTACCTAGATAATCGTAACCAAGTTTATCAATTTTATCTCTTAACATAACAATCTCCTTCCCCATTGTTTATATGCATTATCAGTGCCGAACTGAGGTGCGTGTCATCACTCTGCAAATGGTCTTGATTCACTTCTGAAAAAAAGGTTTTATCAGGTACATTGCAAGGAGAACCCTGATGAAGATTCTCTGTCTCTTGTTCATTGCTCTTCTTATTTCATGTGGAAAAAGTAGGGATAACAAAAAGAAAATCGTGCCCATTGAACCGCAAGACTTAAGGTCATTGCTGGAGCAGCAGCATTTTGAGTGTGAGAGTCTCAATGGCAAAGACTGTCCAAATGGCCTGGCTCGATTATTCATTGTTAATCAGATTGATCCAAACCAATCGGGTCTCTGCACAGGTTTTCTCACATCATCCAAAAGACTGATTACCAATGCTCATTGCATTCCCACTCAAGAAGTTTGTGAAAATACTTATGTAGCAGTTTATATAGATGGCAGAACAGAAATTGCTCAATGTGGAAAACTTATAAAATTATATGAAGACTTCAAGCCTCTTGAAAGAAAGGCATTGGATGTGGCCATTATTGATTTAGATCAGGAAATAATTGGTGTTGAAGGCTTCGATTATTCCACTAATTTAACTATTAGAAATCAAATTGCAAGCATCTGGGTGGTAGATCATCTTAGTCTCTTTCTGGGTCGAATCACGGAGTTAGAGTGTATCTTGGATCAAAAAAGCTCTTCTCTCATTTTTCGTAAATGTGCTTCCATCGCAGGCAACTCTGGCTCTCCGGTACTTAATAATCAAAACAAAGTATTAGGGATTTTATGGGGATCAACTACCGATGAGTCAATTGATGAGTTTTATCCTCTAGTTGATCGCAGGGAGCTAGCGGCCAAAACTTATGCAACTGATGTCTCATACTTTAAAGAGAATTTTTAATTATACCTCAGGCCTTCGCTCAAAACTGGTCTGATAAAGACCATCTCGAGCATGATCGGTTGGCGTATTAAAAGAATCCACTAGCTGAGTTAGCATTTCATGAATAACCTCAGGCGATTTGTGGGGATACTTATTAATGACAATATTTTCTAATTTACTAAGATTTTTCTCACTGGCCTCAAGTTCGGCTTCATTCAAGTCCCAGAGTTCACGCACACCTCTTTTAAACTCCTGCCAATCAATTTGTAGTTGAGAAAATTGCATACTTACTCCTTTTGAATAAGGTCTCTCCTCTGAAGAGACCTTGATAGCTGCCGGGGGAAATTTGGGGGATATTGAAGGTGTCAGATGGGTTTTTATAGGTGGGATATAAGACACAGCTACTAAGAGAAAAATGCGACACCAGATTTTTCTCATAGAATACAAAAGCAACTTTGATGCCACTCGTTTAGTGAAACAAGAATGAGTTAATGAAATTTTTGGGGTAGAAAGTTAGGTTATGAGGTGGAATTTCTCCACCTCATGCAATCTAGTCAAGAAAACGAAATTTTAATTCTTCAAGATGTAATTGATCTAATAAGGATTCAAGTCTCTTCTGAGGATAGTTTTTCGGCAGATCTTTTTGATGAGCAATGATTAATTCATTCTTCATCGAATGCTCCCAACCGATTAGTTCTGTCACTGTAACTTGATACCCGTGAGCTTCTAGTTGCAAACATCGTAGAACGTTCGTGATATGAGAACCGAACTCTCTGGTATGCATTGGATGTCTCCACATTTCTACTAGTGAAGTTTGTCCTAATGTTTTTTGCTTGTTTTTTCGGAAAACACTCGCGACTTCGGCCTGACAGCAAGGAACGATCACTACGTATTTAGCCTTTTTTTCAAGGGCAAATTTTATGGCATCATCAGTTGCCGTATCACAAGCATGGAGTGCTGTTACAATTTCAACCTCATCAGGAAGTTCTTGTGAGTGGATTGAATCCTCAACTGTCAGATGATGAAACTTCATGCGATCAAATTTCAATCTCTGAGCAAGGTCTTGGGATTTTTTGATGAGATCTTCACGAAACTCAATTCCTACAACAGAACCAAGCTGATTATTCTTTAAGAAAAGATCATAAAGAATGAACCCTAGATAAGATTTTCCAGCTCCATGATCTGCAAGTGTATAAGGCTTTCCGCTACTTTCAAGATCCTTGAGAAGAGGCTCGATGAATTGAAACAGATGATAGACCTGTTTAAGCTTTCTTCGAGTGTCCTGATTGAGTTTTCCATCACGGGTAAGAATGTGAAGCTCTTTTAAGAGCTCAATAGATTGGCCAGGTTTTAATTCGGGAATGATTTGTGTCATGGCCTTAAGCTATCACACAAATCATCCTTAATCACGCAGGTATGTTTTTCTTCCTCATTCATAAATTCTTACGAATGATGCTGATGAGTATTAGCAATTATGAGGCCACAAATCTTGAGCACTTACCTAGCGTTAATAAGTGTCGTGCCTTTGGTTTCTTGGGGGGGATAATGGAAACTGGAGGTACTTATGGAAATTCCTGTAGAGCTTGCCGAGAATTATATTAATCGTCGGATTAAAGACCTTGAATATCTGGAAACAGCCTTAGATGACGAGAACTTTCTGGTATGTGAGCAGATTGGACATCGACTAAAAGGTTCTGCTCTGACTTTTGGGTTTAGTGAACTTCAAGATGTGGCCACCCAGCTTGAAACTCATGCCAAAGAGCAGGACAAAGAATCCCTGGCCAGTGATGTGAGTGATTTCCGAAACTGGGTGGAAAAGCTGGTTAATTAATATTCATTTCTTTGAGTTTTCGATAAAGAGTTTTTCTATCAATTCCCAACTCCTTTGCCGTTTGTTCTTTGGCCCCATTATTTTTATCAAAGACCAGGCGGATATACTTTTTAGAAAGTTCATCAAGAGTCATAACCTTACTGGTCTCTACAAAGGAGAGCTCTGATTTTTGCTCGTTGGTGAAGTTTTCCGAACTAGGCAAGTCCTCTGGCTGAATAATATCAGAGACAGATAAGACAACTGCTCGTTCAATGGCATTTTCAAGCTCACGAACATTTCCTTTCCACTCATTAATTTCTAGCTTTTTAATGGCTTCTTTGGAAAAACCTTTAACATTTGAGTTATTCATAGAAGCAAATTTTTTCAAGAAATATTCGCTGAGAGGAAGAATATCTTCCTTTCTTTCACGCAGGGGTGGAATGTAAATAGGGATAACATTTAAACGAAAGAATAAGTCCTCTCTAAAATTACCTTGAGCAACTTCTTTTTTAAGATCTTTATGGGTGGCACAAATAATGCGAGCGCTGAAATCTCGATAATGGTTTTCACCAATTCGTTTCACCTTTCTTTCTTGTAGCACTCTTAGAAGTTTGGCCTGTAGTGGAAGACTCAAATCTCCAATCTCATCAAGGAAAAGAGTTCCTTTATTGGCCTCCTCGAAAAGCCCTATTTTTTTATCACTTGCTCCAGTGAATGAACCTTTGGCATGACCAAATAATTCTGACTCGAGAAGATTTTCAGGTATGGCCGAACAGTTAATTGCGATAAAGGGACCGTCTTTTTTATCACCCAGTTCGTGAATGGCCTTTGCAATAACTTCCTTACCAGAACCTGATTCCCCAGTAATAAGAATATTTGATTGAGAGCTGGCAACGCGTTTTGCTAGTTCGATAGCTTTCTTAAAGCCTTGTGAGCGACCAATAACTCCACTTATGCCGAGCTCTTCATTAAAGATGCTTTTTAGTTGAGTGTTCTCGCTTTGCACTTCATTTAAATAAAGTGCCCTTTGAACTGAAATGAGAAGTTGGGGAGTGTGTAATGGTTTGAGAACAAAGTCATATGCACCATTTTCAATGGCCTCAACTGCTGTTTCCAAACTTCCCTCTGAGGTCATAAGGATAATAGGCAATGCGGGATTATTCTTTTTAATTCTCTTGATGAAATCCATGCCATTCATCGAAGGAAGTTTCAGATCTGTGATGACCACGTCAGTGCTCAGACGTTTTGAATCAATATCAATCAATGCTTCTTCAGCATTGGAATAGACTTGAACCTGATAACCGCGCTGGCGAAAAAAACTTCCAAGAAGGTCTAGAAAATCCTGATCATCATCAATAATTGTTACGTGGGCCTGTTGTTGAATTTTCACGGGGCTAAAATCCTTTGTGGAATTTTTGGATCACTATATTGACTAGATTTCCCCGAGGCAAGCATGAGAAAATGCGCAAACCATTGAGTTTGCTCATCTTTTGAGAGAATTAAGGTACCTTCTTCTCTGCAATATTCCCCAAAATTAAGAGCAATTTAAGTTTGGAGTTTTTAAAAAACGGGAAACTTGCCCCGCAAAATTTTTCGGGCCAAAAAGTTTCCATGACAAAAGGAGCAGTTCATTTTAAATCTGTGTTTATGAATAATGACAACTTACAAAAACTGCGTGGTATCTATCAAAATGAAGCCTTGGACATTACATCCGAGACGAGTGAGCCCTTTGTTCTTTTTAACAAGTGGTTCAACGAAGCATTAGCTTCCGAGTGTTTAGAGCCAAATGCTTTTGTTCTTTCAACCATTAAAAATAATCGTCCCCGTTCACGTGTAGTCTTACTCAAAGGTGTTGAGAATGGAGATTTCATTTTCTATACGAACTATGATTCCGATAAAGGTCACGAGATAGATAATACTTCCTTTGTTTCTATGAACTTTTGGTGGGCCCCTCTTGCTAGACAAGTTCGCATCGAAGGTAAAATTAAAAAAGTCGCTGAAAGTGTTTCTGATGATTATTTCAAAAAGAGGCCAAGAGGCAGTCAGCTTGGGGCGATTGCTTCTCCTCAGTCAAAAATTGTTAAAGATCGCAAAGAACTGGAAGAAATTTTTGAAAAAGTTTCTAAGAAGTTTGAGCATGAGGAAAACATCCCTCGCCCAAAAAACTGGGGTGGGTTTGCCATTACTCCTGACTATATGGAGTTTTGGCAAGGTCGTGCTAATCGATTACATGATCGAGTAGCCTTCATTCAAGTGAATGGCGAATGGAAAACTAACCGTCTTGCTCCGTAGAGAGATTGCGCCAGAAAAAGACGTAGATGCTAGACCAAAAGGTTCCGACTAGCAGACCTCCAAGAATATCTCCTGGATAATGTACACCGAGATAGATTCTTGAGTAGCTAACAAGGAATGGAAGTAAGAGGAAAACCGCAAAGAAAACTTTCGGAAGTTTTAGAGTCCTTAAGCAGAATAGAGTCAATGCTAATGAATTGGCCGCATGAGAAGAAACAAATCCGAATCTTCCCCCGCACTTCTGTCCAAATGAATAAATAAGGGGTTTAAGATCTTGCTCTCGGCAAGGTCTTAATCTTTCCGTTAAATTCTTTAAGACATAAGAAGAAGTAGTATCAGAAAGAATCAGTACTAAAACCATGAAAAGAATAAAAATATAGAAGTTTTTTCGAGAGAGCTGCTTGAAGGCAAAATAAAGACTAAGGCCAATAAAGGGAAACCATAAAAACTGACCTGAAACAAAATCCATAATGGGATTTAGCCAAGAAAAGTTTAATCCATTTAAAAAAAGGAAGACCCTTTTATCGAGAGAGATGAGACTCTCAATCATTTAGAGAGTCCCCATAATTTTTTTAATACGAAGTTTACAAACATTGATGACGGCTTCAGAAATAATGTTACCGCTCATTTTTGAAGCACCTTCAGTGCGTTCAAAAAAAGTAATCGGCATTTCAAAACATGGAAGGCCGAGTGACCAAACTTTGAATTTTAATTCAATTTGAAAAGCATAGCCTACAGAGAATACGTTATCGAGATTAAGTGCCAGTAAGGCCTTTCTTGAGTAACCATTGAAGCCGCCTGTGGCATCAGTAAATGGAATTCCCGTAATAATGCGAGCGTAGATAGAGGCAAAATAAGAAAGAAGTAGACGCTGCATAGGCCAGTTCATAATACGGATACCGCCGATATAGCGAGAACCGATTACTAAGTCGTTTGTTTCAAGCTTTTCAACAAAACCAGCTATAGCTTCTGGTTCATGAGAGAAATCGCAATCCATGCTAATAACAGCATCGTAGTTATTCTCGAGGGCCCACTTGAAACCTTTGATATAGGCTGTTCCCAGACCAAGTTTCCCAGTTCTTTGAATAAGGAAAAGATTCTTTTTATTCTCTTGAAACTTTTTTACAACTTCAGCAGTCCCATCAGGGGAGCCGTCATCGATGATAAGAATATTGAGCGACGGATAAAGTCGATCTAGAGTAAGTAACATTTTTTCAATATTCGCAATTTCATTGTAAGTAGGTATGATAACTACTGTTTTATCGATGCTCATTAGGTCCATGCCCTTATGCAAGTGGTATAGGGGATATTTGTAACACAAATTAAAGAAGTTGGCGAATATGTCTAAGAACTTTCCTATCCTCCTCATTTTAGTGGGAATAATTCAATTGATTGTTATTTCATCAATTGGACTGGCCCATGATGAAGCCTATTACTGGCTATACTCACTAGATTTGTCTTGGGGATACTTTGATCATCCTCCTTTCGTAGCTTGGGTTATTAAGGTATTTTCATTTCTCCCACACAATGAATTTTCTTTGAGGATTGGATTTGTGATTCTTCAGTTTGCAACGCTAGGGATTCTTCTTGGTTTGGTTGAGAAAAAGAACTGGATGACGGCTTCTCTTCTTTATTTTGCTTTTCCCTTAGTGAGTTTTGCCTCCCTGTTTGCACTTCCCGATCTTCCTCTTGTGTTCATGTGCGCCGCTTATCTTTGGTCCCTTGATCGCTATTTAAAGAATACCAACTGGCAGCATGCCCTTCTCTTGGGTACTGTGATCGCTCTTCTGTGTTATGCCAAATATCATGGAATCCTTTTAGTATTCTTCACAATACTGGCATTACCTCGCTTAATGCTGAGACGAGAGTTCTATATTGCTGCTTTGGTCGCCATTATTCTGCTTGTTCCACATTTGCTTTGGCAGATTGACCATAATTTCTCAACACTCAGATACCATTTTCTTGAAAGACCCAAGTCAGAATTTAAACTAGGAAGGTCTCTAGAGTTTGTTGGTCTGCAGATTGTTTTGGCCGGAGTCTTTGCGGGATTTATTGTTTGGTGGCAAGCCTTAAAAGCACCTAAAACAGATTTCAATCGTGTCTTAAAGTTTATAAGTTTTGGATCGGTGATCTTTTTTCTAATCTCTAGTTTTTCTAAGCGAGTTGAAGCTAACTGGACTATATACTTAGCGGTTTCGCTGATTCCTCTAGTATCCAATGCTGAAGTTTGGACGAAAAAATGGGCCCGCACGTTGTTGGCCATTTCTTTCATTTTAGTATTAGTTCTAAGACTTATTTTCTTTTTCCCGAGTATTGCTCCTAAAAGAATTCATGAATTTGTGGGCTGGGATAAGTGGGCCTTAATGGTTGAAGAAAAATGTCAGGGATTGCCGATCCTCGCCAACAACTATCAAACAGCTTCTAAGCTTTCTTTTTATTTGAATCGAAAGATCCATGCGCTTAATTATCGCTCTCGTAAAAATCAATTTGATTATTACGGTTTTGAGAAGCAGTATCCGTCTGGAAAGGTTTGTTATCTGGTAGATGGTAAAGATTTTCAAGGCGAAGGGATTCTTACTCCAGAGGGAAAAACCTTGTTGATGGTCAAAGATTTCTCTATGGATGAATTACTGGAAAAGAAGGCCAACTGGATGGATAATGAATTGAATAGGAAGTAGTGATGACGCCAAAGCTTAAACTCAATCTGCAAAATTCTTTTGATAAAGTTAAATTTCTAACTTTGTTTCAGTTTATTTTTGTTGTTCTCGCATTTTTGGCGGAAGCAACAATTAAGCAGATTCTTTTAAACTTCACCCTCATTTTTCAATTTATTATTCTGCTCGTTACTTTTAATTTTTATTATACCGCCTTAAAGAATCTCTTCTATTCATTCTGGAACATCTCACTCATTCTATTGTTCTTTTATGTTTTTGGAATGATCAGAAACTTTCTTTTTGGAACTCCCATGATTGGTATTCTTTATTTGGGAAGCATCATTCTTATGGGAATCGCTTGTTATATTATCTCTTCACCACTGTATTACCCGCGTTTTCACTGGTGGGAATATGACTTCAGGTATCGTGCCGATCTTAAGTGTATGGTGGATGCGGAAGGTTTGCATTCGTCTGGAAGAATTTCTGATATGAGAAGAGGTGCCGCTTGCCTTGAATTGTTCAAATCAATGAATGTGGGGCAAAGGGTTCAGATCAGTCTGGAAATTCTTAATCAGAATTACACGCTATTTGCTGAAGTCAGGTCAAAAAGAGAGCCAATTATTGGACGCTCTACTGTCTATGGTGTGAAATTCATTTCAAGTGATCTAGAGCAACGTCAGCGTCTCAAGTTTATTACCAATTACTGGAACGAAAGCAAAAAAATTAAGATCAGAAATAAGTTTGCTCTCGCAAATAAAGTATGATCAAAATGCAAGATGACCTGTGGTTTATGGATCTGGCCATTAAACAGGCCGAAATTGCTTTTAGAGAAAAAGAAGTTCCAGTTGGAGCTGTTCTTGTTTCTGCCGAGGGCGAGATTCTCACACAAAGATATAATTTAAAAGAAAGCCATCATAATCCGACTGCTCATGCTGAGGTTCTCACCCTTATTGATGGCGCCAAAAAGCTCTCGAGCTGGAGACTCACTGGGGCCACACTTTACGTAACTCTAGAACCTTGCCCTATGTGTTTAGCAAGTATGGTACAGGCCAGAATCAAACGCTGTGTTTTTGGCGCCTATGATACGAAAGGCGGAGGCCTTAGTCTTGGTTATCACCTTCACAATGATCCTCGCCTGAATCATCGATTTGCAGTAACCGGTGGAATTCGTCACTTTGAATGCTCTAAACTTTTAAGCCAATTCTTTAGAGAACGTCGCGAGACTTATCGCCAGAAGAATTAGTTTGCTCGAAAACCCGCTGATGTGTTAAAAAGAGAATCCCCACTTGAACGGAGATGTGTCCGAGTGGTCGAAGGAGCACGCTTGGAAAGCGTGTATTGGTGAAAGCCAATCAAGAGTTCGAATCTCTTCATCTCCGCCAT
>CALHBF010000018.1 GCA_937931205.1 uncultured Bacteriovoracaceae bacterium | reverse complement strand
AAGACACTCTTGAGTACTGCTTCAAAGTACAACTCCTTAGTTTTTTGTTTGGCGACTTGAATTTAGGACAAGAGTGTCCCTTTTTCAAATCGCCGGAGTTGCATTAGGAAGTTGAATCCAGCGCCGTACCTTTTGGCCTTTGAGTTTGGATAAATTAAGACAGAGTTGTGGGAGCAGAGAAATCGCGATCCATTATTGTTTTTCTCTTATCTTTTTTTGCGTTCTCAATCGCTTTTCTGCAGATTGTTTGAACACGGATAGTAAGCTGATCAATGGCAGCACTTGCTGTAGAAAGACCAAATTCATCTTTGATCAATTTTTTAACTTTAGATGTCACAACAAGAGCTTCAGCAACTTCTTGAGTTTCTACATAAAGGTTAAAGTCTTTACCCATAACAGTCTTGCGACCAATTTTTTGAGCATGAACCGCTGCATCCTTACATGCACGTACGATATCTTGATTTAAGGGTTCAAAGAAATTTGCCGAGGTGTTGCAGTCAGCTTCATCCTTAATAAATTTTTTAACTTTCGAAATCACAACGAGGCTTTCCATCTTTGGAGCTCCTTTAAAGTGTTATTCCAATTTGAGGGTTTTTTTAAATAATAACTATCGTCTAGAATGCCGTGGGATGCAAGTTTAAACATGCCGCTTGAGCTATTCTCTATACAAAGGATAGTTCATAAGTTAAATTTTCCTCTACTTTTTCACTCTTGGAAAGCTATATGAATGATTCACAGCGTATCGTCATTACTGGAATTGGGCTCACTGCGCCCAATGGTAACAACTTAAGCGAATTTCGCTCTGCCTTACTTGAAAATAAGTCAGGGGTGCGTCATGCTGAAATTCGTTATATGGGAACGCAAGCTGCGGGCCTTTGTGAATTTGACGAATTTAAGTATCAATCTAAAAAACTTCGCCGTCGCGGAACTCGCGCCGGTAGTATTTCGATCTACTGCGCCAATGAAGCCCTTGCTGACTCAGGCATCAACTGGGAAGGTGTAGATAAGACGCGTGTTGGTGTTTATCTTGGAATTACTGAGCACGGAAACGTGGAAACAGAGAATGAAATTTTTGAGATGCATCAGAACAATCTGGACTGGAAGCTTTGGTCACCGCATCATAATCCGAGAACAGTAGCAAACTCACCGGCCGGTGAAGTGACTCTGAATATGGGGATTACTGGGCCTCATTATACACTTGGTTCTGCTTGTGCCGGTGGTAACGTTGGTTTGATTCAAGGTCTTCAGCAGCTTATTTTAGGTGAAGTTGACTTGGCCTTCGCTGGTGGTATTTCCGAGTCTCCACAGACTTTTGGAATCTTTGCGGCCTTCGCTGCACAAGGGGCACTTGCTCATCACGCTGATCCGACACTTGCTTCACGTCCGATGGACAAAAAGAGAAATGGAATTGTGATCTCTGAAGGGGGAGCTATCTATACTCTTGAGCGCCTCTCGGATGCGAAAGCTCGCAATGCTAAGATCTATGGTGAGATTGTTGGTTACGCTATTAACTCTGACGCCTCTGATTTTGTGAACCCAAATTCAACTCGTCAGGTTGAGTGTATGCATAAAGCGATCAAACGCGCGGGTCTAGAAATCAGAGATATTGATATCGTTAATATGCATGCAACGGGAACAGGGGCAGGAGATATCTCTGAGTCTCAAGCTGTTCGTGAAGCTTTTGCTGTTAGTGATAAGACCTATGTGAACTTCACGAAGGGTCATATTGGACACGCTATGGGTGCAGCAGGGGCATTAGAGCTTGCTGGTAACCTTCCTTCATTTGATGATAATACAGTTCATCCTGGAATGAATGTGACTGAGCTTGATCCGGACTGTGCTATCCGTAATCTGGTTTACGAGAAGCCAGTAAAGTTAAATGAAGTGAAATACATTCTGAACAACTCGTTTGGAATGCTTGGAATTAATTCAGCCGTAATTGTTAAAAAGTATATTGGATAAGGAGACTTTGAAATGACTGCTCAAGAAGTGAGACAAATCGTAATTGATATTATTTCTGATATCGCCCCTGATGAAGATACGTCAGGTCTTGATGATGCAAAATCTCTTAGAGAGCAAATGGATCTAGATTCTATGGATTTCCTAGATATCGTTATGGAACTAAGAAAGCGTCATAAAGTTGAAGTTCCTCAAGAAGATTACCCTCAACTTGCCTCTCTTAATAGCTGCGTAGCTTACCTTCTACCTAAACTTTCTTAAAATCTAGTCTATGCAATATGACGTCATTGTCATCGGAGCTGGGATGTCGGGGCTTGCCGCCGGCATCCGACTAGCGATGTTCGACAAGAAAGTTCTCATCCTCGAGAAGCACACCATCCCAGGTGGACTCAACTCGTATTACCAAAGAAGAAACTTCTCTGGCGGTGGGATACGTCAATTTGATGTGGGCCTGCATGCTCTCACTAATTTTATTAAGAAAGGTGAGAAGGCAAAACCATTCTCAAAACTGTTAAAACAACTTCGACTCTCATACGACGATTTTAAACTTTGTCCGCAAAGTTATTCCAAGATCAGTTTCCCTGATGTGGAATTAAAATTCTCTAATGACTTTGAACTTCTAAAGAATGAAGTTTTTGAAAAGTTTCCAAAGCAAATGGACGCTTTTAATAGCTTGGTTCAAAAAATTGATTCTTTTAATGAACTAGATCTCTCACTTGGTTTCTCAAGTGCGAGAGTGGTGTTGAAAGAGACTCTAAGTGACCCGCTCTTAATTGAGATGATTCTTTGTCCGCTTCTTATCTACGGTTCAGCGTGGGAGAATGACATGGACTTCGCTCAATTTGTGATTATGTTCAAGTCTCTCTACTATGAGGGCTTCTCGCGTCCTGAGGGTGGAGTGCGTACCATTATTAGCTTAATGATGGATAAGCTCAAAAACTTAGGTGCTGAGATGAAATTCAAGGCCCCTGTTTCTGAGATTCTGTCAAAAAATGGTAAGGCCTATGGAGTAAAGGTCGGGGAGAGTGAATATCACGCTCCGGTGATACTCTCATCTATTGGACTGCCAGAAACCTACACTTTAAATAATGAATTAAAAAAGCAAGTCTCTCCTCGTGTGGGATCGATGACTTTCTTGGAAAGTATTTTTGTCTTTGATCAGAAAATTCCTCTCAACGTTAATGATTCGACCATTACTTTCTACAATAACCATTCAGTTTATGAGTATCAAAAGGCCCAGGGTCTTTTTGACTCTCGCAGTGCTGTTGTTTGTTTTCCTGATAACTATGAGCCACTCAATCGCTCTGGTGAGGGAACGGCAAGAATCACTTTCATGGCAAACTTTGATGAGTGGCAAAAGCTCTCAAAAGAGTCATACGCAGAAGAAAAACAAAAAGTAGCAGAAACAGCTCTTGGAATCGTGAAAAAATTCACTCCGGGTTTTGAAGGAAAGCTTCTTTTTGAAGATACCTTCTCACCTTTAACAATTGCTAAGTACACATCTCACTTAGGTGGAACGGTGTATGGCTCAATCGATAAAACTCGCGATGGAAAAACTCCGCTCGAAAATCTTTATATCATTGGAACTGACCAAGGATTCTTAGGAATTGTTGGCTCAATCCTTTCTGGTATTTCTTTGGCCAATCTCTATGGATTAATGGAGGAGAAGTGAAATTCTCAAAACTCGCTCTAAATAACTGGGGATATGTTGAGCCTGAGCGTTTCATCACTAGTGATGAAATTGAACTGGAATTAAAAGATCTCTACGAGCGTGCTCGTCTTCCATTTGGTCGCCTTGAATTGCAAACAGGAATTAAGTCTCGTGGTGTGTGGCCAGTAGGAACACGACCTTCAAACATTGCAACAAAGGCAGCTGAAGCGGCCCTCAAAAATTATCCAAAGGAAGATGTTGATCTTCTTATTCACGCCTCAGTTTGCCGTGATTTCCTGGAGCCTGCCACTGCAGCACAAGTACACTTCAACTTAGGGCTTAAGCCTTCTTGTATGATTGCGGATGTCTCTAATGCTTGCTTGGGAGTTCTTTCAAGCATTCAGATGGCCGGAAGTCTGATTGAATCTCGTGCTATTAGAAGTGCGCTGATTGTTTCAGGCGAAAATGCAGGCCCTCTGTTAGAGGAGACTTTAAAACTTTTAAAAAATGATCCCACTATCGATCGCAAAAAAATTAAACCTTTTATTGCGAGTCTCACTATTGGTTCTGCTGGTGTGGCCTTTGTTTTAACCCATGCTGATGATACTCCCAATCGTCCTCTCATTTTAGGTGGAAGCACGCTGACTGATTCAACTTCGGTGACTTTGTGTCAAGGAGATGGATCCAAAGAAGGACTGATGATGGAAACAGATTCAGAGGCACTCTTAATTGCAGGAATTAGTCTTGCAAAGAGTAACTGGGAAAGAGCTAAAGATGTTTTAGGTTGGAATAATAGTGATGTCGATAAAATCATTCCTCATCAGGTTGGTTCAGCTCACCGTTTTGGACTCTTGAATGAACTAGGTCTTCCGCTTGATCGAGACTATATGACATTTCCGACTTATGGAAATACTGGTTCGGCCGCACTTCCGCTCACCTTAATTAAAGCAGCGGATGCAAACTTTTTTAAACCTCATGATAAAATTGCCCTTCTCGGTATTGGTAGCGGTCTGACTTCTACGATGCTTGGGATGGAGTGGAGATAATAATGAATCCGTGGCTTAAGTCTCTTGATTTTAAACATCTTTATCCGTTTAGATCTCATTATTTAAACTTAGGAAGTAACAATCTTCACTATGTTGATGAAGGTCAGGGGCAGGTGATGCTAATGCTTCACGGAAATCCTACGTGGTCTTTTTATTATCGAAACCTAGTGAAAGCATTCTCAGGCAATTTCCGAGTGGTTGTTCCTGATCATATGGGATGTGGACTTTCAAGCCGTCCTCAAGATTATGAGTACACACTCGCCAATCATATTGAGAATGTTTACAAGCTTGTAAAGTTTCTTGATTTGAAAAATATCGTGCTGGTTGTTCATGACTGGGGTGGAGCAATCGGAATGGGGCTTCTCACGAAGTATCCTGATCTCTTTTCAAAAGTTGTAATCCTAAATACAGCAGCTTTTCCTGATGCTGATATCCCGAAGAGGATTAATCTTCTTCGCCAAGGAAAACTCGGAGAGTTTTTAACAAGAAAGTTTAATCTCTTTGCTTGGCCTGCAACTTTTATGACAACAACCAAAACGTTGCCTCAATTTGTAAAAAAAGCATATCTTGCTCCCTATGATTCTTGGGAGAATCGTGTGGCGGTTGCGCGTTTTGTGCAAGATATTCCGATGGAAAAGACTCATCCGACTTATAAAGTTATGAGTGAGATCGAGCAGAAACTTCCAACGATAACTATTCCGAAACTCATTCTTTGGGGTGGTAAGGATTTTTGTTTCAATGATCACTTCTTCAAGCGCTGGCTCTCTATTTTTCCTGATGCTCACTATAAGTATTATGAAAATGCCGGACATTATGTGATTGAAGATGAACTAGAGGATGTCGTTGCCAATATTTGGGATTTTATTTCATGAATATTGCCCATCGAATTGCAGAAGTCGCACGAGTTTTTCCAGATAAAAAGTCGGTGGTTTTCTCCAAAAGGGTGGGACATGATTACGAGTATCCTTTTTATACTTTCCGCGAATTTGAAACACGTTCTAATCAGATTGCAAACTTCTTAGAAAATCATGGTGTCAAACCCGGCATGCGAGTGCTCTTGTTTGTAAAACCATGCCTTGATTTTTCTGTGATCACTTTCTCCCTTTTTAAAATGGGAGCGATTCCTGTTTTGATTGATCCAGGAATGGGGATGAAAAATCTTTTGAGGTCTGTTAAGCAAGTGCGACCTGATGTTCTTATCAGTATCGGTGCCGTTCATTGGGTGAGACGAATTCTTCGTGATTCTTTTAAGAGTATTAAAATTCACATCTCACTCAATGAAGTGTGGGGGAAAACTCACTATCTATATAAAAATCTAGGCAGCTATTCAAAAGAATATACGCCGCTGGAAGTTTCCCATGATACTCATGCGGCCATTCTTTTCACCAGTGGGGGAACAGGAATTCCTAAAGGAGTGATCTACACTCATGGTATTTTGAATGCTCAGACTGAGAGTTTACAGAAAATGTTTTCCTTGGATGAGACCCAAGTGGATCTCCCGGGGTTTGCCTTGTTTGCTCTCTTCACATTAGCGATGGGAATGACTTCTGTTATCCCTGACATGGACCCAACAAGACCTTCACAGTGTGATCCGAAAAAGATTATTGCCAATATTAATTCACATCAGGCGACCTTTGTAGCGGGAAGTCCTGCTATCTGGAAGCGAGTGGGTGAGTATTGTTCAAAACATCAAATCACACTTCCCTCTGTGAAGCACGTGGTGATGTTCGGCGCTCCTGTTCGAACTGAGATTCATCAGCTTCTTGAACACATCATTCCTAATGGCGACACTTTCACTCCTTATGGGGCCACTGAGTTTTTGCCAGTTGCTCTTATTAGTGGTTCCGAGATTTTAAATCTTCATCAACATAAGATGAATAACGGCGGCGGAGTCTGCTTAGGTAAAGTCGTTAGTCCGGTACAAATTAAAATCATGAAAGTTTCGGATATTCCGGAAAGTGGAATCCATGAACTTCCCACTAATACTCCCGGGGAAATTGTAGTCACCGGCCCGCAAGTCACACCTGGCTATTTTGAAATGGCCGATGAGACAAATAAGGCCAAGATTAAAATTGGGCAGACACTTTGGCATCGCATGGGAGACCTTGGCTATCTTGATGAGGAAAATAACCTCTGGTTCCTTGGGCGAAAAGGTCACCGCGTAGAACTTGCCAATGAGACTCTTTATTCAATTAGTGTTGAGAGCTTCTATAATCAGCATCCTGAGGTTTCTCGCACAAGCTTGGTGAGCCTAGTGCGTGAGGGCAGAGTGGCAGCAGGGCTTGTTATTGAGCGCCATGATCATCAAACAAAAGCATCAGCGCAGTTTATTCATGAGATCAGTAACATCACTCGTAAAAACGGACTGCAAGACAAAGTGGTGGAGTTCTTTTTGCATCCGAGTTTTCCTGTAGACGTTCGACACAACATTAAGATCGATCGTGTCAAATTGGGTCAGTGGGCCACAGGGAGCAAAGGATGGAGCTTGAGAAAACAAAATGGGTAAGACTTAGTTTCTTTATCACCTTATTGCTTCTTGGCGTTTATCTTGTTTCACCATTTATTGTCCCGATTGTTTTTGGCGCCACTATTTCTCTGGCCCTTTTTCCTCTTCATCAAAAATTTAAAAGAAAGATACCCAACAAACTGAGTGCTGCACTTTTGGCCACAGGATTTACTTTTATTATTTCTATCCCTTTTACTTTTTTTGCTGCTCGAGGTGGAATGCTTCTCTCGGAGCAAATAGAGAAGTGGCAACATGATGCTCGCTATAAGGATCAAGAAGTCTCGACTCTGATAAAAGTTTTTAAGAATGAAGTTGTTGAGCGAATAGAAACATACAGTCATAACTTGGGTTTTCCTATTAAGCTCACTGACGATCAGTTTTTGGTTTATGCTCAAAAAGTTTCTAATTACCTTATTGAGTTTTTTCAAAACATCGCGAGTTCTCTTCCTAATCTTGTTTTGTTTCTGCTTTTGATGATTGTGTGTATTTACTCTTTTTTAAAAAACTCAAAACATCTTTCTCATTTCTTTCAAGAAATTTTGGGACTCACAGATAAAGATATGAGTGAACTCACCAAAAAATTTATCACAAGTTCTCAGCAGGTTTATCTCACCAATTTAATAACAGGTTCAGTGCAATCAATTCTTGTGGCCTTGGCGAGTACTTTTTTAGGTCTTTTTGATTTCTTTCTCGTTTTCTTCATTACCTTAGTTCTCTCATTTATTCCTGTCATCGGTGCTGCTCCAGTGGCCTTTTTGATCGGAATCTTTGCTTTCTTTCAGGATGAAGCCATTGCAGGAGTTATTATGCTTGTTGTAGGTGGCGTGGCTGGAGTAGTGGATAATTTGTTGAGGCCATATCTTGCTAGTTTTGGAGATTCTAATATTCCTGCACTTCCAGCATTTGTTTTTGTTGTGGGCGGTGCTTTTTTGATGGGCTTTCCCGGACTCTTCATTGGTTTGTTAGTGGGAAGTTTTATCTTTGATACCCTTCCGTTTTTTTGGGGAAAGATGAAAGGAAAGAATCCTGATGTTCAGATTCAAAATTTGAAGGTCCATGAGGTGGATACGTTTGTTCAGCATAAGCATTAATGCCAAAAGGCCAAAAGGTACGGCATACCTTTTGGCGAACAGATGGAAGTGTCTCCAAAACTTTTACCTACGACGTTTTCGGAAACCTAAAATCTGTCATTTTACCATCAAAGACTATTAACTATCATGTTGATGCCCACGATAGACGAATCGCTCGTCTAGAAGGGACCACCGATACTCATCATTACATTTGGAGTGATAAAAAGATTATTGGTATTGCCGATGATTCAGGCACACTTCTGGCCCGCTTTATCTATGGTTCAAAAGACCATGTCCCTGATTATATGATAACTGATGTTGCAGAGTATATGATTGTCAGCAACCACTTAGGTTCTCCCGTTCAAGTGATTGATGTAAATTCAGGTGTGGTGATTCAAGAAATCAAATATAATGTATGGGGAGAGATCATCTCTGATACGAATCCAGGTTTTCAGCCTTTTGGGTTTGCGGGGTGTTTGTATGATCAGGATACGAAGCTTTGTCGTTTTGGGGCGAGGGATTATGATCCGAGTATTGGGAGATGGTTGAGTAAGGATCCGATTCTTTTTAATGGTGGAGATGCGAATCTTTATGGGTATGTTCTTCAAGATCCTATTAATTTGATTGATCCTAATGGGCGTAGTGCTGTTGGAATAGGTGATTTTTTTAAAGATGTTGGAGACTTTTCTGATGGGATAGATCAATGGTCTGATTACTTAGAGTGGATTAGAAAGTTTGGCCTCTGTAAAATAAATCCAAAAGAATGTGGTAAAGACCCAGCCGAAGAACCTTTTACGGATGATGATTTTACAGATACTGATCCTAAACCGGATGAGCCTAGTGGCCAACCAAAAGGTTGCAAACAATGAAGTTCAATTTAATAAAAAAAATTTTGTCTCGATATGTCTTATCTCCTTTTGAGCCTTATTCTCCAATGTCTCGCTTGTTCGTTATGGCCAATCTTTCTTTTTTTCTTTTTTCTGTCATCTTTCAGTTTTGTATACCGAAATCAGTGGAGGACAATTTTTCAAAAATGAGTTTGCTTGGGATCGTTTGGGTATTTTTTGCTTTAATTGCTTGTTTAAGAATTATTATTACAGATGGGAAAAGAGTTGTTCCATTTATTTTTTACCTAATATATGCAAGAAATAGATCTCTGATTTTCTTGTTCTTTATTAATGTCGTGTATTTTCCCATTGAAATACTCATATCCTTTTTTGTCAATGATTACATTGAAAATGGAATGATGAAGGTCAGTACAAGTATATTGACTGGATTATCTTATACTTACTTTTATTATCTTTTTTTGAAGCTCATTTTTGTTTTTGTTTTTAATAAAAGTTCATTTTTTAATTTTAGAGAATAGTTTCCAATGACAGGAAAATAAGCTGTAAGCTAAATACCTTTTGGCATAAGCGAGTATTAATTATTGTTTATTTCCCTTGGCAGATTTTGATTTTTTAGGAGAAACAGAGTGATTTGAATCTTTATTAGTTACATGTCTATCACTATTATTTACAGAATCCGCCTGTTCACAATAAGACATAGGAACACTACGTTTAAAATGTTGGGCCTTATAGTTATCTATCTCGATACACTCAGGCTCGTTTCCTTTAAGAAATACATCTACACTGAACTTACTTTGCTTAAAATATCTCGTTGTATAAAGTTTCTTAGCACTATCACATGAAGACATTGAAGTCTCATAGGCCCGCTTCCATTCAGAATCAAACGCTTCATAGCACTTATTGTCTGCAGTCAGGATGTGTATAGCATTAACTTGGTTCTTCATACATTGTTGACATTGCGAACTAAAACTATCTCTTTTGCAGTCAGGATAACATTTCTGTCCTTTCACAAGTTTGCTAAAGCTTTTATTATGAGAATCTAATTTTAATAGGCATTGACGGCAATCTTCTTGATAAATGCCATCGGTCGTTTTTTTTGATAGTAGCTTTCTTGCATTCTCCGGTCGACATTCGTTATAACACTGATCTCCTGTTTTAAGAATGAATGCATTATTAAGCCACTGAAAAGTTTCAGGAGAAGTTGAAAGGGTTTCCTCAATGGAAATACGAAAATTATTTTCTACGAAGATGGGATTTTTTCTGAACTCGTAATACTCTGTACCCTCAGGTGATATTTTTGGCCTATCCTCAAGATAGTTTACACTTTGATTGATACATTTTTTACGATTGATTTTTTCATTGTTTTTATAGCAAATGCTGGTTGCACACCATTTACCTAAACTCTCTTCTGCAAGAGGGGACAATATGGAATTCCTTGAATCCTTGTGCTCACAAATATTGCTTGAAGCATGGCCGAGCAAGGGTAAGAATAGAATAAAAAAGAAATTCAAGTACTTAATCATAAAAACCTTTTCAAAAGATCTCTATTCATCATCGGTTAGATAATCAAAAGCTTTAACAATGGCCGACAAAGTGATTTGATCAGACATTGTAACATTATCAGTATCTAAATGCCAAAAGGTACGGCATACCTTTTGGCATTCTCTTGTAAATGATTGGTCTTTGTTTTTATAATACTGAACTATGATTCACTTCCTTTTATTTTTAATTCTGGCAACTCCTTTATTTGCGCGTGATTTTTCACCTGTCGATAAGATCGTTAATGGCGCGATTAAGGAGAAGACTCTTCCTGGGGGCGTGCTCCTCATTGGCCAAGGTGATAAGGTTCTTTATGAGAAGGCCTATCAATCAAGCTTTGATACCCTCTATGATGTGGCCTCGCTCACTAAGCTCTCGACGGCCATTGCTATTATGAAGTTGAAAGAAGATGGAAAACTCAGGCTAAGTGATAAGTTCTCAAAGTTTTATCCTGAATTTAAAACTACTGATAAAGAAAATATCACCATTGAAGAGGTTCTTCGTCATCAAGGGGGTCTTGCCGCTTCTATTGAGGTCAAGAGTGGGGAATCTTATGATGCCTTCATCAAGAGAACTCTTTCCCTGCCACTTGCCTATAAACCAAAGTCCAAAACGGTTTACTCCGATGTCGGATTTATTATTCTCGGTAATCTCGTTGAAAAGATATCTCATGTGAACTTAGGTAAGTTTACTAAAGTTCGGATGTTCTTTCCTCTGCGGATGAAGAAAACCAGTTATCAAGTGAGTTCAGAACTTAAAAAGTTTTGCGCTCCTACTCATCCTACAAAAGAGCCTTGTCTGCCTCATGATCCTAAAGCTGAAAACCAGTATCCGAAACAATTAGGACACGCTGGAGTTTTTTCAACATTAGAGGATATGAAACATCTCTCATTAATGCTTATGGGTGAAGGTGAGTACAATGGCACTCGCATCCTTTCAAAAGAGTCTGTCAAAGAAATGATTTCGCTTCCCAAAGGGGAGATGAGAGGTCTGGGTGTGGATCTTTTAAGTCCCTATGCCCGAGCTCCTCGTGGAGAGAAATTCCCGAAAGGTATCTCTTACGGTCACACCGGTTTTACAGGGACGACTCTTTGGATTGATCCTAAAAGCAATTCTTTCTATGTCTTTTTATCGAATAGGGTCTATTTAGGAGAAGATAAAACAGGTAAGCCTTTTACCAATTTTCGCTATAATTTAAGCACCCAAATCGCAAAACTTATTCTCAAGTAAATGCCAAAAGGTATGGCATACCTTTTGGTTCTTTACTAGAATGGAACTTATGAAAATTCTCGTAACAGGCGGCGGCGGGTTCTTAGGAACCTACATCATCAAAGAACTCTTAAAGAATCCAAGTTATATGGTCACTAATTTTTCGCGTCACTCTTATGTGCACTTGGAAGAATTAGGTGTTCCTACTATTAAGGGTGATCTGCGAAAAGTAGAAGATGTTAAGCGCGCTCTAGAATTTGGTTTTGATGCTATTTTCCATGTGGCGGCACTGGCCGGTGTGTGGGGAAAATATGAAGACTACTATTCGATTAACTTCGAAGGCACAAAAAATCTAATCACTGCCGCTCAAGAGTATGGAGTGAAGAAATTTATCTACACTTCAACTCCTTCTGTTGTTTTTGGTGAGGGAGATCTGATGGGAGCGGATGAATCCACTCCTTATGCCGAGACTCATTTTACGAGCTACGCCGAAACGAAAACGATGGCAGAGAAGTTAGTATTAAGCTCGGCCTCTGAATCATTTTTGACTTGTGCTATTCGTCCTCATCTTATTTGGGGACCGGAAGATCCTCATCTTTTCCCGCGAGTCATTGCCCGTGCTCGCGAAGGGAAACTTCGTGTTGTTGGCTCAGGCGATAACATGGTGGATATTGTGTACGTGGAGAATGCGGCCATGGCCCATGTTCAGGCCTTCCAACATTTGAGTAGCACTCGTGTTAATGGTCAGGCCTATTTCATTGGCCAAGAGCGCCCTGTGAACCTGTGGCAGTTTATTAATGAGGTACTTGGTGTTCTTGATATTCCACTGATTAATCGCCAAATCGACGCCAAATTGGCCTTCTATTTAGGCTCCATTTTTGAATTTATCTTTAAGTTTTTGGGCATTAAGAAGCCCGAACCTCCTATGACTCGCTTTGTCGCGCTTAACTTATCGAAATCTCATTATTTCTCCCATGAGAAAGCGAAAAAAGATTTTGGATATGTTCCGCGAGTATCAATTGAGGAAGGAATTAAGCGAACCTTCTTAAATCGAAAGATTCAAGAAAAGGCTTAAAACTCATTCTTTTTTTCACTGCCCCTTTACCAATTTTCCAAACTATGAGAGTAGTCGCGCGCTATTTATTCTAAGGAGACTCTCATGAAAAGCTGGCCCGCGCTGCTAGGTCTAGTGGTGGTGACTTATTCTTTTGCTCACAGTGAAGCAACTTCAGCTCTCTTATCTATTCTCAATGGTAGGTACTATGGGCATGATTGTGAAGTGAAGGTTCTTCCTACTCATAAAGGTGTAAGTGTAGAGATTGAAAAAAATGGCGAATATATGGAGTACTTTGTTCATGAAGGCTCTGGTTTTCAATACCGACCTTATGGACGTTTTGTTTCTAGTTACCGCATCGATAAAGGAAGCGTGGACTATAACGAGTACACGTTCATGACAACTCCAACGAATAATGGCCAGTATGTGACTGTTGCGACAAGCATCGTTCGCAATAGAACAACTAAAACACAACAAATTGAATGTGAAATTATTGATGAAGCCTTGAAAGGAAATAAATGAAAAAGCTACTTATTGTTCTAGGACTTATTCTTTCTCAGGCAAGCTTTGCTGCCCCAAGTGCGATTGATGCCTTCACTAATCTTCTTCCTTTTGGAAAGCATGATGGTGATGATTGTCGTGTGAGCATGAGTTACACTTTGAGAGGAAATCTGAAAGTCACTGTTGCTAATCTTGTTCAACGTCAAAGTTATGTGATTGGCCGTTATGATTATTATAACTATCTGCCAGGCAAGCACCTTGTTCTTCGTGACATTCAAAGAAGTGGAACCGTTCGCAATGGACGCTACTTTTTCTTCTCATATGTAAATGGCAAAAGATCTGTTCTTATCGGAACTAGCAAATACTCACCAGGTGAGTCTTACGATTACAATGTTGAGTGTACTGTCGATTAGTCTCGGTTAAATCTTTTTACAACTTCCTGATCAAAATAATTACAGCTCATACCAGCATCCACTAAAAGGGTGCTGGCGTTGACTCCTGAACTTCTCGGACTCAAGAGAAAGGCAACCGTATTGGCCACTTCTTGAGTTTGCAGAGCTTCTTTTCTTAAAGTCAGTGCTTCAGCAAAAAGATAATTATTGATGTAGTCTGGAATTCCAGCAGAGGCAGAAGTCTTCAGAGGCCCTGCTCCCACAGCATTCACACGAATATTGGAATCAAGTGATAAGCTTTTTGCCAGATATGGAACTGTGCCGTCTAGCATGGCCTTAATAGGGCCAAGATATCCATAGCTAGTTGCCCTTGTGTTTGAGATCGAAATCGTCACGACACTGGCATTTGACGTAAATAGGGCTTTGAGAGAGCGAGTCATCTCAACAAATGAAAAACAAGAAATCTGAGCGGCCTGAAGGTAGTCCTCTCGTTTTGTTTGATGGAAAGGGACAAGTCCTTCTGAGAAATTAGCAAAGGCGAGTGAATGAAGGAAGCCATCAAGACTTTGAGTATAAGGAGTAATGAGTTGTGAAAGATTACTGATGTCCTCTTTCTTTTCGACATCGCAAACGATTACTGGAGAATTAGGGAAAAGCTTTTTAACGGCATCTGCTTGCTCAAGTTTTTGAACAGAGAAAATACAGTTGGCACCTGCTTCCATCAGAGTTTTAGCAGAAAAGAAGGCCACGCTTTTTTTGTTGGCCACACCTGCAATAAAAAACCACTTATCCTTAATCCCTAGAAAATCCATTTGATTTAAACCTCTGACGAATCAACCAGTGCGACGGCAAATTCGATGCTCATGATAACTTTATTATTAACTTTGATTTTGCCTTTCATAAATGAGGCATTGGCCAGAGTTTCTACGAATTCAACTGTGATGAAAAGTTCATCACTCGGGCGCGCCATGTTTTTAAATTTAGCATTCTGAATTCGTGTTACCACTGCAGTCTTATCTTGATTTATTTCTGTGCCATTCATCGACATATAAAGTGCGCCGGTTTGAAAAACCGCTTCACACATCAGAACTCCAGGAAAAAGAGGACGACCTGGAAAGTGACCACGAAAAAAATCTTCATCACCTTTCAAAGTATGTTTTGTGGTGATGGAGCCTTCCGTGCGATCAATGACTTCATCAACAAAAAGAAATGGTTCACGCTGAGGGATGAAATCCTTGATATTAACCATTGAGTCCTCCAGCAATATCCAGAGTTGCTCCTGTGATATAGCTTGATTCACGAGTTGCGAAGAACATTACAGCATGAGCTACTTCTTCAGGTTTTCCAAATCTCTTCATCGGAACTTGTGACTTATATTCTTTAACCTGATCTTCAGGAAGATCACTAATAAGATCAGTTTCAATAAAGCCTGGGCAGACGTTATTGATCGTAATGTTTCTCTTCGCTACTTCTTTGGCAACAGAGAGTGACATGGCAATTTGGCCTGCTTTTGAAGCTGCATAATTGGCCTGGCCCGAGAGTCCAAGTTTTCCACCGACGCTACTCATGTTTACAATACGGCCATAGCGTTTTTGCGCCATAAGCTTTACTGCAAAGTGAGTCATGTTGAATGTTCCTTTCAGGTTGGTATCAAGTACCTGATCCCATTCAAGCTCTTCCATCGCAGCAATAATCTGATCGCGGCGGATACCGGCATTATTGATGAGAATTTGGACTTCACCAAATTCTTTTTCATAGGTTTCAAAGAAGCGCTCAACATCATCAAATTTAGCAACATTGAATTTGCGAAGATGAAGACGGTTAGCGTGCTCATTGAGTGAAGCTTTGAATGAACTTGCTGCTTCATCATTTCCCGAATAAGTAGCGATTACAGTTGCACCAGCATCAATGAAAGCACGGGCAATAGATGCTCCGATACCTCTTGTTCCGCCAGTGATAATAACTTTCTGATCTTTAAAATTGTACATGAGTTAATTTCCCTCAAAAGTGTTGAGATAGCTTTCTACAGCGTTACTTTGGATGGCGCCGTAATTGGCGGCTCCAAGCCAGCCTGACATAATAATTCCAACAGAACCGGCATGGAAGAGGCCTGGAAGTTCTTTGTGAAGGTTCATAGAGATATCCAATCCCTCAAACTTGGTTCCAAATGAAGCACCTTTAGGATGTTGAGTGTAGCGCTCTACTGTGAGAGGCGTTGCCGCTTCAATGATCTCCAGTTTATCGCGGATATCTGGAAGAAAAGCTTCTAGACCTTTGATTGTTTCCTCAATCATGAATTTTTTTTCTTGCTCATATTCTTCCGGACTCAATTTCTTCCAGTCATCGTAATGACAATTGGTGCTTGAAACAATGGCCACACGAGCGTTCTCTTCTTGCGGGCGTGAGTCTTTCGGATAGTAGATAGAAAAAGTGCGTGAAGAAACTTTGATATCTAAAAGTTTACTTGGGTCATAGACTGGGTGAGTGGATGTGAAGATAAGGTCACCGATATGAGGAATGCTGATTCCTTCTTTTAGTCCCATATAAACCTGACAGCTTGAAGAGTTAAGTCTGATCTCTTGGGCCTTCTTCACGAAGTCAGGAGAGAAGTGTTCCTCTCCGGCCATGTTAAGAATTGTCGATTTGATATTAGAATTAGAGAGGACGGCGCGCGCCTTAACGGTTTTTCCATTAACGACAACGCCACAAACTTTGCCGTCCTCAATTTGAATTTTGTCTACTTTGGTTTGAAGTTTGATGTCCACGTTGTTTTTTAGGAGCTCATCCTTCATTTTTGAAATTAGCAGGTCTGTTCCACCTTTGAAAGTATAAACGCCCTTACTCATGAAATTTGAGAAAACAATACCGTAAGTAATCGCAGGATCCTCTAATGTCGAGCCGTTAGCGTAGGTAATGGCCTCCATCAGGAATCTGGTAATGTCATTGCGGCCTGGGAAAAACTTCGCAAAAAGCTCTCCATTGGTCATTCCGGCATTATCAAAAAAATTCATTTCACGCAGATAAGTGAAGAAGTTTTCGACTGTTTCAGTTGGAACGCCGAATTTTTCAACAAGAATGCGGGAGTAGTCTTCTTTAGTGAAGTCAGTCTGGATATTGAATTGTGGATTTACAAAACGCACGTCCTTGAGTTGAACAATAGAGTCAGCAATTTCCTTACTCCAGTACTTTTTGCAAGTTTTGATCATTCCGACTGGAAATCCGTGAAGGGATACGTCAAAAATATGCTGACGATTATCACGAAAAAACCATGTGGCAAAACCACCTAATTTATTGTGAGATTCAAGAAGCAGAACCTGATGCCCGTTACGTCCAAGGATATTGGCGGCAGTCATTCCGGCCAATCCTGAGCCAATGACAACAATGTCATAATCTTTGGAGATCTCATCTCTCATTTTTAGAAGCATAAACTGTTCTCGCAGTGCAGAAAATAAAATGTCATAAACTTGGGGAAAGATTAGACGAATATGATGAAAAAGTCATGGAATCAGTTACAATTTAATCATTCATCCAAAGGAAGGGAATGATGTTTTTTTCGACTGTTAAGAAAAGTTTTAGCCTAGATTATCGTTCAATGTCCCTGTATCGAGTCTTGATCGGTCTGATTATTATGATTGGGACGCTCTATCGAATGCCGGATCTTCAGGCCTTTTATACTGATGTGGGAGTTATTCCCAGATCCATTTTTATCAGTGAATTAGCACTTCCTTGGTCTTTCACCCTTCATATTGCTAACGGCTCTTATGCTGTGATGTTTGGTTTTTTTGTCATTCAGATTCTTTTAGGTCTATGTGTGATGCTGGGGTTTCATACTCGTTGGGCCCTTTTGTTTTCTTACATCCTAAATGTTTCCGTTCATAATCGAAATTGGCTTATTAATAATGGCGGTGACGATGTTCTTCGAGTGATTTTATTTCTTTCGATTTTTTTGCCGTTGGATAAATATTTCAGTGTGGATAAGGCCCGCTCTCCTGATGAATCCCTTACTTCAAAATCCTACATCTCCCCTTGGACGATGGCCTTCTTCGTTCAAGTTTTTGCCATTTATTTTGTGAGCTATATCTTAAAAGATCATCCGATTTGGAGGGGACAGTACGATGCTGTTTATTATGCCCTTCGAGTTGACCCATTGGTTAATCCTATCGGATTTATGGTTCGTGATTGGAATTGGTTCCTGAAAGGGACTACGATCTTTACGATTTTTCTAGAGTGGTTAGGGCCAATTATTCTTATTTTCAGCTTCATCTTTTTAAAATACTGGTGGGTAGCACGTCTTATGATAGTGGTCCTTTTTTGGGGACTTCACATGGGAATTATCTCAACCATGTTTATTGGAGTGTTCCCATACACTTGTCTGGTGATGTGGTGTCTTTTCCTTCCAGGCCAGTTTTGGGATTTTCTGGAGGCCAAACTACAAAAAAAGAAAGTGACTCTCTTTTATGATGAGAGCTGTACTTTTTGTTTTAAGATGGTTCGACTTATGCGCACATTCATGTTGCCGGAGTCGACGGAAATTAGAACGACTCAATCTGACTCGTCAGTTTTAGAGCTGATGAAGAAAGAGAATAGCTGGGTTGTGATTAATGAAGAAGGGGAGCGTTTCACTCGCTACCAGGCCATTTTGGAAGTAATCAAAAACTCCCCTTTGTTCTCATTGTCTTATAGATTTTTTGCCTGCGCTCCGATTCAATATTTGGGAACTCGCCTTTATATCTGGGTTAGTCATCACCGCAGCTTGATGGGGAAAATGAGTCAATTTCTCATTCTTCTTCCTAGCAAAAAACCTGTTATGACATTTAAAGTCGCAAGCTTTACCCTTGGAACTTTTATTTGTGTCACTTTAGTGATGTGGAATTTAACAACTATCAAAAAATTTCATGTTAAATCCCCTTTCTTTTCTCATGTCACACGCTGGCTACATCTTTATCAAGAGTGGAATATGTTTTCTCCTCATCCAAAAACTGATACGGTATGGCTGGAAATTCCGATTGAACTTGAGGATGGTTCTGAGTGGGAGCTTTTGACGCAAAGTCAGGATATTTACTCCATCAAAAATATGGATTTTGTGAAAAGTATCCCATCTGAGCACTGGAGAAAGTTTTATCTCAATATCACGGATCGACTTGACTATGGCCGCTATTACGCCAGCTATCTTTGTCGTAAGTGGAACAATCTTCATCAAGGATTTGTGCCGAATAAAAAATTAAAGAAGATGGAAATCAATGTTTTTAGCCAGCTGAATCTTCCTAATAATGAGCGTGGTGGCATTGTAAAAAAAGGAACCTGGACTCATTGGTGTTATGGTAAGGATGAGAAGAGCGATAAGAAGTAGAGGATGATATGAATTTAGAAGATTTAAAACAACAATTTCATGAGCATGTGAAAGATCTGCAAAATCAGATCACTCATCGTATGCAGACTTTAGATAAAGATTTAAAACTCATTGAAGATCAGTGGGTGAGAAATGATCATCTCGGAAATCCAGGGGGCGGCGGGATTACTCGAGCATTTGAAGGAAGTGTTTTTGAAAACGCAGGGGTAAATACTAGCTGTGTATTTGGAAAGATTGATCCGCAATTTGCGAAAGTTCTCAAAGGCTCAGGTGATGAGATGTGGGCCGCTGGCATTTCACTCATTATTCATCCTATTAATCCTCGCGTTCCTACTGTTCATGCCAATTTTCGCATGATTCAGCAGGGTGATAAATTTTGGTTTGGTGGTGGAGCAGATCTGACTCCGTATTACCCTCATGAAGAAGATTTTCAATATTTTCATAATGTCTGGAAAAAGGCCTGTGCTCCTTTCAGCTGCTACGATGATATGAAGAAGCAATGTGACGAATACTTTGTAAACTTCCACCGCGCGGGTGAAATGAGAGGAATTGGCGGTATCTTTTTTGATCATTTCAATACAGGGGATACTCCTAGTGATTTTGAAATGGTAAAGCATCTCTCGAATCATTTTATTGAATGCTATTTCCCTATTGTAGAGAAGCGCTTGAAAGAAGCTTGGACTCCGGAAGATGAGGACTTTATGCTCCATCGTCATGGCCGCTATGTTGAGTTTAACCTTCTTCACGATCGTGGTACTCACTTTGGTTTAAAGACCAATGGAAGAACTGATTCAATTCTTATTTCTCTGCCAAAGAGAACGAAGTTCACCTATAAGTACGCCCCACCCATTGGAAGTGTGCATGAAAAAATGATGAGCTATTATTTCCCCAAAGCTTGGTAATAAAAAAAACCTCACTTTCGTGAGGTTTTTTATTTTTAAAGAGATGATCTGATGGCCTCATCGAGCGGTGTCGTTTGATGGCCAATGATTTTTGAGATAGTAGGCTCTTTAAATTCAAGCCAGCCTTTCTGCGCCTTAGATTCCGTTTCTGCTAACATGTTGGCAAATCCCACCGGAAGTCCTGCCTGATTAAGAAGGTGAGCATACTCTTCCTCCTTGAGATTGACATAATTGACAGGTTTTCCAGAGAGGCGAGTAAGAGTCTGAGCAAATTCAGTAAGAGTGAAAGATTTATCTCCTGCGAGTTCATAAATATTTTTACCGCTTGCTTTGGTTAGCAAGATTTTCACCGCTGCTTGTGCATAGTCTGCTCTTGTTGCTGCTGAAATTCGGGCCTCTCCTGCACATCCATAGATTTTTCCGCTCTCAAGGGCATGGGAAATTCCCATCAGGTAATTCTCCGTATACCAACCATTTCTTAAAATGGCATAGTCGATTCCAGAATTCTTTAACTCTTCTTCCGTTTTTGAATGCTCTTCTGCTAGAGAGAGAGGTGAGCGATCCGCAGTGAGAATGCTGGTATAAGCAATAAATTTCACATGATTTTTTTTAGCAGCTTCAATGACCGCTTTATGTTGACGATATCTTTGTCCAACTTCACTGCCTGAGATAAAAAGAAGTTTATCTATTCCCTTTAGTGCTGTCTCTAATGTTGCAGGATTATTATAGTCTGCCATTCTCAATTGAATCCCTTCTTTGGCAAATTCTTCGCCTTTTTTAGTATCTCTGATGAAGGCCACAATATCCTGAGGTTTAACACCTTCTTTCAAAAGTTCTTGAATAGCGAGTTTTCCAAAATGTCCTGATGCACCTGTTACTGCAATCATTTTTTCCTCCTTTAGGAAGTGGTTTTATGTTAAGATAGTGCATGTACGAACTAAAAGTAAGTACGTACAAAAAAGTAAGTGTGAGAAAAATGAATAAAAAAAGCAGAAGCAAACAGCAATTTGAAAAAGGTAATGTCTTTTCAGACAGATGCCCATCTCGTGAACTGTTGAATCATGTCACTAGCAAATGGGGTGTGCTCATTTTTCTCGCTTTAAGTGACGGCGAAATTTTAAGATTTAGTGATCTGAGAAGAAAGATACATGGAATCAGTGAGAAAATGCTCGGTCAGACTTTAAAGACTCTTGAGTTGGATGGTTTCCTAAATCGTCATTCTTATCCGGTAGTGCCGCCAGTGGTTGAGTATCAGTTGACTAAACAAGGTATGGAAGTGGCCAGGCGTGTGATTGGTCTTGCAGAATGGCTGGAAGACAATTACGCCAAGCTCACTTAAGATTTTTTATTAGGGTCTTCAGGACGCGCTTTTTTATATTTCACTAGAGGTTTAGGCGCAATAAAAGCTTCAAGCTTCAACCCTGTTCGAGTTTCTCCACCAAAAAGACTGAGTTCCAGATCTTTAGTAAGCATGATGGAGTCTTCAGGGAAAACTTCAACTCTTTCATTCGCTTTGATCTTTTTACCATCAACGCTAATTCCATTCTTGCTGCCAAGATCTTCAATGAAAACTCGGTGCTGATGAACATAAATTTTGCAGTGTTTGCGAGAGAGTTCGGCATTATCAATAGTAAAGTCGGCCTCAGACGATCTCCCGATAATAAAAGGGGATTGGAGAGCTTCAAAAACATAGGTTTCTAGATCAGATAAAACTTTAATTCTCATAGCTTATTTATCGGAACATTTTAGTCAGGACTTTAGTTTGAGTCAGTTAGGAAAAATTTCAGTCTATCTTGAGCTAAAGTGTCTAGGTTTGTTTCCGATAAGCCATTTGGCATAATGACCCCATTTAAATCAGGGATACGGAAAATGGTTTTGATGATTATTGCTTCTCTCTTCGCGTTGAATGTCCAAGCTTCAGGGTTGGCACTTGATGACGTCTGTAAAGATAAGATGGAGGGGAACAGGATTGCTAAGCCCTTGGAGAAAGTAGGCAAGACTAAGTGGTGTATGCAGGTTGTTTGTAATAGTGCTAAAGAGCAGGTGGATCGTGAGGTTTGTGTTTCGCAACCCACTGCTAAAGATGAAGAGCTTAATCCCTATAAATTTACTCTTACTCAACAAGATCATTATTCTAAACCGGGAGCTTCCGGGTCTCGAGGGACACTCTTAGGTACAGTAGAACTTTTTAAACCCGATGCTTGCTTTGAGAGTTGTAAACCCCAGCAGCAGAAAGTACTTTTCTCTCATAAGACTGTGTCCGCAATTGAAAGTCCGGCCTGCTTGGAATGTCTGATTAAACAGCCACGGGACAGTGATAAATATGAGCTTCTAGGTAAGGGGATTACTCTCTATAAGGGACAGCAGTGCTATTATAAATGTAAGCCTGTGGGCCGTGAAAATGATATGCCTATTTACTCTCAAGAGTGTCTAGATTGTGCAGGAAGTAGCAGTCCCCAGAAGTCAGGTGGAAAACCTGTGGCCGCTAAGTTTTATCTCATTGATGGCTTTAACACTTGTTTTGAAGTGATTGATGGTGAATATGGAAAGGCCTGGAAAGTTCCGATGGAGCTTTGTAAGAAGGCCAATAAAGTTTACGGGACAATCTTTAAGCGTGGAAGTTCATACACTGTGAAGACACTCTTCTGGGGTGAGGAACCAAAGTGTATAGAAATGGATGATCTCTCTTATGGCGGGTATCTTAAGCGTGAGGTTATGGATCACAATTGTGACGATAAAAATGTAAAAGATGGTGATCGTAGCAGCGGGAAAGATGTTCAGCAGAAAGGTGGTTCTCAGAAATCATCGGGTACGGGTGCAAAAAGACAATAATGAAAAAGGCCACCTCTAAAGAGATGGCCTGGTATAATGATTTAAACTTCTGGAGCGAGGTAAACTTCAACATCTTGGTGAAATTCATCACGAAGAATTGAACGAATGGCCTCTAGAGTACCACTGGTTGAACTAGGGCAAGTTCCACAAGCACCTTGGTACTTAACGATAAGAACGTTATCTTTAAAATCAACAACACTCATATCTCCACCATCACCTTGAAGGCCTGGACGGATTTTTTGGTCTAGGATTGATTCAATCTTTTGCAGTTCCGGAGAAAGGTGGGCCCTTCTTTCAGTTTCAGGGTCAAACACTTTAAAGGCCGGATCATGGTCATCAATAAAGTTTTCTAGACACGTCTGAACAGCTGGTTCAAGATTTTCCCAATCTTCAAAACTAAACTTTGAAATAGTCACTACGTTTTGGAAAAAGTGAATTTGATCCACACCACGAAGATCAAAGAGAGCTGCCGCAAGCGGAATATCTCGACAATCAAGAGGAGTTTTAAATGATGCTTTTCCATCAGTCTTAACATCGCGGTCAAGAATGAATTTAAGAGCATTAGGGTTTGGGGTCGGTTGAATTGTAATATCTAAATTAGACATATATGTGTTCTCACTCAAAAAATGATTTAACTTTTATCAGAGCTTTATAAAGAAGATCAATATCTTCTTTGTTGTTATAAATAGAAAGTGAAGCACGACAAGTTGCCGGGACATTCAAGAACTTCATTAAAGGCTGAGCACAGTGGTGTCCAGTCCTGATGGAAATTCCTTCTTTATCAATAAGGGTAGCAATGTCATGGGGGTGAATGCCATCAAAACCAAACGAGATAACACTCGTTTTATTTTTGGCCGTTCCATAAATACGAAGGCCTGGAATGCTTAAGAGTTTGTTGGTCGCATACTCAAGAAGTTCAGTTTCGATCTTATGGATATTCTCAAAACCAATGCGGTTAATGAAGTCAACGGCACTGCCCAGAGCAATCACTTCAGCAATGGCCGGAGTACCTGCTTCAAACTTATGAGGAAGATCGTTATAGGTGGTCTTCTCAAAAGTCACCACATCAATCATATCCCCGCCACCCTGATAAGGAGGCATCTTATTTAACAAATCCATCTTCCCGTAAAGAACTCCTACTCCTGTAGGGCCAAACATCTTGTGGCCTGAGAAAGCATAGAAGTCACAATCTAAGTTCTGAACGTTCACTTTTTCATGAGCAATCCCTTGGGCCCCATCGACGAAAATAAGAGCGCCGTGGGCGTGAGCAAGTTGGGCCATCTCACGAATAGGGTTAATTGTCCCGAGAGCATTTGAAATGTGGTTAACACTAACGAACTTCACATCCCCCAGAGCAAGAAGATTCTTATATTCTGTAAGGAGAATTTCTCCTGCCTCGTTAATAGGAATAACTTTGATCGTCGCACCGATTTGTTCAGCTGCAAGCTGCCAAGGAACAATATTCGAGTGATGCTCTAATTGGCTTAAAAGAATAACGTCGCCCTTCTTTAAGAATGAGCGGACGTAGCTTTGTGCTACTAGGTTTACGGCGTCAGTTGTTCCCTTAGTGAAGATAATTTCTTTTCTATCACTGGCATTAATCAGAGCTGCTACCTTATCGCGAGTCTTCTCAAATTTTGTGGTAGCGTTCTCAGATAGCCAGTAGAGACCTCTATGCACGTTACTTGTCTCTAGCTGATAATAACGAGTAATCTCGTTAATAACTTCTTGAGGCTTTAGAGTTGTTGCACCACTGTCGAGGTAAACAACCTTTTTTCCGTTAATGAGTTGTCCTAAAACAGGAAATTCATGACGATAAGGATTGTTTTCAATCAGACTCATATTAACCACCGATATTAAACTTAAGAGTAAGTTCCTTGAGAACTAGTTCAGAGATCTTATTTTTAAGTTCTTTGTTTTTAATTTTATTAACAACTTCTAAGGCAAATCCGTGAGCAAGAAGTGTACGGGCCTTTTCAGGGCGAATACCACGTGCCTCGAAGTAGAAAAGTTCTTCATCTGACATCTGACCTGTGGTTGAGCCGTGTGAGCACTTCACATCATCGGCAAAAATCTCAAGCTGCGGCTGTGAGTGGATTTGTGCCTTAGGGCTCAACAGAAGGTTTCTGTTGATTTGGCCTGAGTTCACTCGCTGTGCCTGTGGATGAATATGAATCTTTCCGGTGAAAACACCTTTGCTGTTTCCGCTCAAGATCCCCTTTGAGATTTGGTCAGAAGTCGTATCTGCACTTAAATGGTGGATCACAGTTGAGATATCTGAATGCTCTTCTTTATCAGTTAAGAAGAGTGAATAGCTATCTGTGTGTGAACCAGCTTCCAGAAGGTTTGTCGTTGTATTTTTGCGAATCACCTTACCTTCTAAGTGGAAGGCCAGGTGTGAATAAGTGGCATCGCGAGAGACGTCAGCATAAACACTTCCATGATGAAGAGCATGATCTTGAGCGATGTCAGTTTGAATATGCTCAAGTTTTGCCCCTGAAAGAACTGAGACATAAGTCTCAGCGATAGAGGCATACTCGCTGATTTTTCCAGTGTAGTTTTCAGTCACCGATATTTTTGCAAAAGGGTGTAGTTTGATGAAAACAAGCGGAGCACTAACTCCAGCACTGGTTGCAACGTGATTGATAATGAGGGGAGAGTCGATCTCCGTATTCTTGGCCACTTCAATAAGTACCGCTTCACGAGCAAATGTATGATGAAGTGAGTTCATCCCCGAATCAGTTTTAAGCGAAATCTCTTTTAATTCCTGAGAAGTGAACTTCACAATTTTGACACCATCAATGACTGGCAGTGATTTAACCATGCCATTTTCGATGGTGATTTGAGCGTCCATGAGTTTAACCTCACGAGGACTCGCTTCAAAGCTTAGACTCTTGAGTGATTTATCAAACTTGGTGTACAGATAATATTCTGGATCAAGTTTTAAATTCTCAAGCGTTTTGTTTAAAATTACTGAGGCTTCCATTTTATTCTACTCCAGCAATAAGCCAGTCATATCCTTTCTCTTCAAGTTCAAGAGCGAGTGACTTATCACCTGATTTAATAATTTTACCTTTATAAAGAACGTGAACATAATCAGGAACGATATAATCCAGAAGGCGCTGATAGTGAGTAACTAGAACTGTCGCATTAAAGCGAGACTTCAGAGAGTTCACACCTTTGGCCACAATTTTAAGAGCATCAATATCAAGTCCTGAATCTGTCTCATCTAAAAGTGAGAGGCGAGGATTAAGCACATGCATTTGAAGAATTTCGTTCTTCTTCTTTTCTCCACCTGAGAATCCTTCATTCACTGAACGCTCTAAGAACGACGGGTTCATTTCAAGGATATCAAGTTTAGGTTTTAAGAATTTCATGAATTCTTCATCATTCATTTTATCAAGTCCTTGGTGAGAACAGATTTCGTTGAATGACTCTTTTAAGAATGTAAAGTTTGAAACACCTGGAACTTCAATAGGGTATTGGAAGCCCAGGAAAATTCCTTCCTTGCTTCTCTCATCAGGCTCAAGATCAAAAAGATTTTTCATCTTGCCGTTGATTTCATAGTTAATTTCCCCACCTGTTACTTCATAACTTGGGTGACCTGCGATGACTTTTGATAGAGTTGATTTACCAGAACCGTTTGGCCCCATGATGGCGTGAATTTCACCTTTTTTAATCGTAAGGTTAATTCCTTTAAGGATTGGTTTACCGTCAACTTCTGCTGTTAAATTTTTAATTTCAATCATGTTGTTATCCTACGCTGTTTTCTAATTTCATTTCGATTAACTTTACTGCTTCTACTGAGAACTCAAGCGGAAGGGTTTTGAAAACATCCTTACAGAAACCGTTCACGATAAGTGAAACTGCTTTCTCCGCGCTAAAGCCGCGAGACTGAAGATAGAAGATTTGATCAGCACTGATTTTTGAAGTCGTTGCTTCATGCTCAACCATGGCCGTATTATTTTTCACATCAATGTATGGGAAAGTGTTGGCCCCACACTGATCTCCAATAAGCATCGAATCACACTGTGAGTAGTTTCGAGCATTGGTAGCACTTGGCATGATTTTCACAAGACCTCGATAAACGTTTTCCGATTTATCAGCAGAAATACCTTTCGAGACAATTGTTGATTTGGTGTTCTTACCAATATGGATCATTTTTGTTCCAGTATCGGCCTGCATATAGTTATTAGTCAGGGCCACTGAATAGAATGAGCCTTGAGAGTTATCTCCCAGAAGAATACAAGAAGGGTATTTCCAAGTAATTGCTGATCCAGCTTCTACTTGTGTCCAAGAGATTTTTGAGTTTTTACCCTTACAAAGTCCGCGCTTCGTTACAAAATTGTAAATCCCGCCTTTACCTTCTTTATCTCCCGCATACCAGTTCTGAACTGTTGAATACTTAATTTCAGCATCATCTAAAGTGACAAGTTCAACAATAGCGGCATGAAGCTGATTCTCATCGCGCTGAGGAGCTGTACAGCCTTCCAGATAGTTTACGAATGAGCCTTCATCAGCAACGATAAGTGTTCGCTCAAACTGTCCGGTCTCTTTGGCGTTGATTCTAAAGTAAGTAGATAGATCCAATGGACAAGTCACACCCTTAGGGATGTAGACAAATGAGCCATCAGAAAAAACAGCCGAGTTTAAAGCTGCATAGAAGTTATCCGTGTAAGGAACAACAGTTCCGAGATATTTCTTAACCAGCTCAGGATGTTTTTCAACTGCTTCAGAGATGGAGCAGAAAATAACCCCTACTTTTTCCAGATCTTCCTGGTGAGTTGTTCCCACTGAAATTGAATCAAACACAGCATCAACGGCCACACCGGTGAGACGCTTTTGCTCAATAAGCGGAATCCCTAGTTTCTCAAATGTCTCAAGAAGTTCAGGATCAACTTCATCTAATGAAGCGTATGTTTCTTTCGCTGTTTTAGGTTTGGCGTAATAGTAAAGATCCTGAAAATCAATTTCAGGAATTTTAGAATATTGCCAATTAGGGTGAGAGAGTGTCAGCCAATGACGAAAAGCTTTAAGGCGATATTCAAGAAGCCACTCCGGCTCTTTCTTCTTAGCAGATAAGAGACGAACGATGTCTTCATTAAGACCCTTGGGGAATTCCTCCACCTCAATATCGGTGACAAATCCGTACTTGTAGTCATTCTTTAATTTGTCTTCAATCTTCATATTTTACCTTGATCTACGAGCGGGCAATGCTCTACTTTTTTTTCTGGTGTTCTTTTAAGGGCAAGAAGATTATCTGTGGCAAGCAGCTCACTTAATGAGAGCGCACTAAAAATGGTGATCAGATAATCGTTCAATCGTCTAATAGGCTGACCAATATTACATTTATGGAAAAGATCACATGGGCCCTCATGGCAGTCCATGATGAAGCTCTTGCCTTCAATCAGCTCTGAGAGTTCAAAATAACTAATCTGCGACAGATCACAATCAAGAACATAGCCGCCCTTAACCCCTTTGATGGATCTGAGCATTCCTTGGTTGTTCATCTGCTGCATAACCTTAGCGGTGGTATCAAAAGGAGTGTTGAAGCTGTCACACACTTCGCGGGCCGTGGTGAGTTCCCCCGGTTTTTTGTCCTTCATGAGATTTAATACCATTAAGGCATACTCAACTTTTCGTGATATTTTGATCATAAATACGCCAAGTTTTAACTTATTTAGCTTTTTTGGGGATCCTATCGTAAATAAGGTGAAAAAGCACCTATTTTTGCCCCTTCATTAATAAAAATTTCAGGCTTTTAACTCATTTGGTCGATGAGGAATTTATGAAAGCATTGGTGTTTTGCAGCATTTTTTTACTAAGCAGTTCGCTTTGGGCTTCGGACCAGCTACCGCGCACAAAAGTAGTGAAGGGATTTGACCCTAGAACTGATATTATCAGTGATGATCTGCAGGCCGGCCGTTATTTGATCTATGACTGCACTAAAAAAAGTTGGATCTGTGTCTTAAAAGAGCATTTCACTGAGTGTGGGAAAAAACGGGAAGAAGACGAGAATAATCAGAAAACTTATGCTCGTTGTGCTCCTATTAGTGAGCATGCTGTGAAGTTTGCGTGTTTTCAGGAACAACTAAGACTGCTCACCAATGTTGATAGCGAAAAACTTTGTGTTCTCGATTCATGGAAACAGCATGAGATTAATTTAAGAAGAAGCTCACGAGATCGTCTTAAACGAACTTCAGAAGATCATCACATCTTTGAATAAAGATAATATCCCAGACCAATAAGTGCCATAAACACCAGCTTTCTGAAGAAAGAGCGTGATTTGGGATTCTTCTTCTCAATAGGCTCCATATGAGTGATTGGATTTCTTGGCCCTTTCACCTTAGGGGGAGATTTGGTCACTTCACGAGTTTCAAGAATATTTTTTTCAACGTCGATGCGTGCTAGGCGAATCGTTGAAGTGAAGTCTCCGCTACTTTGCTGAGATTCAATTTTTTGAGCAACAGTTTCAGTTATTTTTTCACTGATTTCACATTCGAGTTTGGCAATTTTCAGAGTAGATTTTGCAGCGATTTTTGTTTTTACCATTGGCGGGATTTTAACCCCATTAATATAAACCCCATTGGAGCTTTTAAGATCCGTGACGTGAAATTCTTTGTCGATAAATTCAATCTTGCAGTGGCGTCGAGAAATGGAAGGGTGATTAATCACCAGATCCGCCACATCACTTGCGCGTCCGACTATGACCGAGGTTTTGGCCGTACTGAGATCCAAAATTTTATCAAATTCAATTTGAACGGATAAGCGCATCCTACATTTTCTCCGGTGCCTGTATTCCTAATAATTCTAATCCCGTTTTGAGAGTTTTCAAGACGGCATTTGAAAGAATCATACGGCTTGATTTCACCGGTTCAGCTGAAGGTCCCACCGGACACTCGGCATAGAAGCTGTTGAAGGCACGAGCTAGCTCAAAAATATAGGCAGTCAGGATTGAAGGCTTATACTGAGTTGTTGACTGCTCCACTACCTGATTAAAGTTCATCAGTAGGCCCACGATTTCTTTTTCCTGAGGGGCTTCGATGATGATTTGACTGCTCTGCGGAGTACCCAGTTTATTCAACATAGAATTAATGCGGGCACAAACATACTGAGCATATGGTCCAGATTCCCCATCAAGTTTTAACCATTCCTGCATATCAAAAACGATTTTCTTAGATGGATCAATACGAGTCATTCCGTATTTAATGGCACCTTTGGCAACTATTTGAGCAGTGGCTTCGATTTCTTCACTAGACCATTCATTAGTATAGCGAGACAGATACTGCTCTTTAATCATGGCAACCATGTTATCAATCAGCGCCTGAAGAGGAACGATGTTTCCTTTACGAGAGCTCATCGCCCCATCTGGAAGTTCTACGAAGTCATATTGAAGATGATAGCAATCCTTCGCTTGCTCAAAGCCCATCAGTTCAAGAGTCTTAAAAACTTGCTTGAAGTGATGTTCCTGTCTCTTATCGACGATGTAGATGTTCTTCTCAATTTTAAAATCTTGAAATTTTCTTCGAGCTAGTTCGATATCTTTAGTTGCATAAAGACCATTACCATCAGTCTTTAGAAGCATACAAAAACCTAATTTGTACTCGGATAAATCAATTCCCACACAGCCTTGATCTTCAATGAAAAGACCTTTGGCAAAATACTCACGAGCAAGCTTTACTGAAGCAGAGTCCACTTCAGATTCCCAGTACCAGACATCAAATTTTACATTGGCCCATTTGTACACTTCGTTCATGAGTTCAATTGACCACTCACGAGTTGTTTTCCATAGGTCATAGTATTCGCCTGATTTTTGCTCAAGCTGCTTTAGAATGAGGGTTAGCTGCTCACGGTTTTTTTCTTCCTGAGGAGTTCCACGCTGCTCTTCTAAAAGATTGTTACCGGCAGTATAGAGAGTTCCAAGCCACGCCCCTTTACGAGTTTGAGGGATTTCACCTTTGTAGTGGTATTTTAAAAACCACAGGCATTTGGCCACATGAGTACCCACATCCCCTGGGAAAGTGGTCGAAACGATATCAAAACCAGCATAGCGGTGAAGACGGATAAGTGAGTCACCTAAACAAAGGTTTCTCATATGTCCTACGTGCAGTTCTTTATGCGTATTAGGCTGGCTGAACTCGATCATCGTTTTCGGAGTATTTTGAGTCAGCTGCTTTTTAAAAAATTCGCCTGAGTTAATTTGCGGCAGGAGAGTAGAAGCAATAGTATTAAAATCTAAGAAGAAGTTTAAATAAGGACCTTGGGCCTGAACTCTTGCAACAAAGGCAGGCCAAGAGGTTTGAGTTTCTGCAAGAGTTTTAGCGGCAGCGGCCGGATTGAGTTTTGCCTCTTTAGCAAGAATGAAAAGCGGGAAGGAAAGATCCCCAGCTTCTTTTGAGGGAGTTGGCCCAAAGAGGGAATATATTTTTTCACTAGCAAAAGAGAGCGAGAAAGCTTTTTGAATAGTTTCTGAAATTGCTAGCGCCAATTCTTTGCGAAATTGATCATGGTTTAAGAACACAAATATTTCCTTGTTGAATCCAAATACAAAAATTATCTAATCAATTGTTATAGACATCAAGATATGTTTTCCGATCTGAGGAACATCGAAAGGTTCACCCGTTGGTTTGAAACCAACTTTTGTATAAAATCCCATTGCTGAGACTCTGGCATTACACCACAGAAGAGTACATTGATTTTGTTTAATGACGGGGAATGCCGTCCGTAGAAGTGCCTGGCTCAATCCCAGGCGCTGGTACTCCGGTAGAGTTGCCATGCCTCTTAATTTGAATTGGTAAGGGTGTTCAGTGAAGATTTCATTTCTTTCGAAATAGAACGAGGCGACACTCACGAGCTTATTGTCGACGAAGGCACCTAAATGAAATGTCAGCTCATCGTCATCACCGCGAAAGCGACAATCCTCAATGGTTCCATGAGGTCTAAGGATCTTGTGACGGATCGGATGTGTATCGATAGCTTTAATTCTTAATACTTGCACGTTGGCGATAATAGAGAAATCTTAAGGAATTGCAAAGAAATTAAAGCATACTTGAGCGTATTAGGTGTTTCAGGCCCATTTCCGAGAGTGTCTGCACAAAGGTTGAGAAGACAATATCAGGAATTTTTGTTTTAACACCCTGCCATTGCGAGGTAAGGGTGAGTTGACATCTTTTCTCTATCTCTTGCGTTTTCACTTGTCCTACTAATCCTGAAAGGAATCCTTTCTCAAAGGTAAAAGGAAAACTTCCTTCCTTTGTCACGCGCTCCATTTTGAAGTCCAGATACATCGGAAATGGCATCAGGGCGTGATCGAGTTTTAAGCGCCAGCGCTTAGTGGCTTCCTCATATTCTGATTTTTTGATGAAGGTTAGGAATTCAGGGTAACCCTCGTAGTGAGAAATTTTTCTCAAAGCCTTTTTGCAGTTTTGCGGATGCAGACCTGAGACCCAGAGATCCAGTTTTTGAGTTTCTTTTTCGGTTTTCACGCTTACTTGAGAGAGCACATCACCTTCCCAAAGGTCCTTGATTTGGCCATCTGTCAGTTTTCTGTCACTGGATATTTTTTGTTTGTTGCCTTCGGTGAGAGGGGCAAAAGGAGGGGAACTCCATGAATTTGCAGATGAAGTAAGGGAAAAGATGCAGATAAGATAAAAAAAGTATGATCTCATTTATTGACCTAGTGTTCTAGATAATCTTAATCTTATCCTATTGATTTTCTTGCAAGCAACATTAAAGGAGCGACGACCATGGCCATTGAAGAAGTGAAGCGCCGTGGCGCAAAGGTCAAGGAAGCTCTTATTGAGAGCAAAGACCAGCGCTGGCATTGTCGAAACCGTGTGACACTGGTTTTCGGAAGTAATGATATCGAGGAGCTCGATACTTACCTCTATACTGGGGACACTATTGATTTTAAAAAAGTTAATTTTCATCAGGCGAAATCTAAGGCCATTGAAGAGATTCTCGATAACAGTATTGATGAATTCTATCGCGGACACGTTACTGAAATTCGTGTGACGTTATCTGATGATGATAAACTGGTTACTGTTACTGATAACGGAATTGGTTTTCCATTAAATAAAATCAAAGACGTCTATACAGAGTTTAGAACAGGTTCAAAGTTTAAAGATGAAGAAGTTGATGAAAAAGGCTTCTTGTACCGTACTCTTGGTCAGAATGGACTAGGGGCGAGTGCCACTTGTTTAACAAGTGATCTTTATCGCGCTACTGTTCGCCATTACAACTCGAAGAAAGAGCAGACTTATGAGTTCATCGATGGTGCTCTTCAGATTAAAAAAGGTAAAGAGAAGCCGTTCAAAGGTCCTTCTGGAGTTAAAATTGAACTAACTCTGGCCAAGGAAGTTTATAAGTCACAAGTCGTTGATCGCGAGCTTTTAAGAAAGCGTATCATCGATCTTGCTTATAACAATCCAGGGCTAACTTTTTATTTTAATGATGAGAAGTATCTCTATAAGAAAGGTCTCTTTGAACTCGCACAAAGAATTGATGCTCAATCAGCTCAATTACTTGGAGAGAGCGAGTATATTTTTGAGGCGATGAACGTTAAGAATAAGAAAGTGAAAGGTAAAATTGATCTTCACGTTTCTATGACATTTGATAAAAACTCAGATGAGAAAGAAAGAATTATTTCTTTCGTAAACTCAACTCCGACATACGATGGTGGATTCCACCATGACCGTATTAAGCGTCTTTATATCAATGCGATTAAAGAGAAACTTGAGAGAACTGCTAAAAAGGATAAGTTAACACTTGTTGATAACGATATTCTTGCAGGGATGACGATGATTATCGGCGTTGTTATGCCTAATCCGCGTTTTGAATCTCAGACGAAGAGAAAGCTTGTACGTGACACTCATTTAGAGAAGGCCATTGAAGGCTTCATGAATGATGGTGTTGAAAAATTCATGAGAAAGAATAAAGAGCTTCTTGATTTGATCATGGAGAGAGCGAAGTCTCGTCAACGCGCCAGTGATCTTAAAGATGCTTCAAAGCTCGCAAAAAAATCTAAAAAAGTTCGCATTGAGAAGCTTCTTGATGCTAACGAGCGCCGTGACCGTTCAAAATGTATGCTCTTCATTTGTGAGGGAGATTCAGCGATCGGTGGTCTTCGTTCGGCCCGCGATAAATTGTATCAGGGTGGTATTGCTCTTAAGGGTAAACCAATGAACGTAAGTCAGGCCTCTATTAAAGAAGTGATCGAGAACCAAGAGTTTGCTGACATCATGAGTTCAGTAGGACTTGCTATCGGTCAAAAAGCTGATCCAAAAGAATTGAGATTTTCTAAGATTGTATTCTTAGCGGATTCCGATGTGGACGGTGGTCACATCAACACACTATTAACAAACTTCTTCTTCACTTTCTGGCCTGAAATGTTTGATATGGGCATGATCCAGATTGCTAAAGCTCCTCTCTTTGAGGTGATCACAGATAAAGGAACTGTTTATTGTGAATCAAATGATGAGCTTGAAAAATTAAAGAACAGAAAAGATGTTAAGATTCGCGAGATTATGAGAAACAAGGGACTTGGTGAGATGAGCCAGGAAGCCTTTAAACATGTTCTTTCTCGTCGTGATTTTACTAAAATTTCGGTGAAGGATCTTAAAGCTTCAAAAGCAATGCTTGAAACTTGTTTTGGTAAAGAGTCTCAACTTCGTAAAGATCTTCTGATTGATTCAGAGGATGTGGAAGTTGATCTGGACAACATCATTGCTGGAAATAAGAAGAATAAAGCAAAAGAGGCAAGGGCGTAATGACTAAAGAAAATCAATCACTCCACTCGATGGCGGCCATTCCTCTACACGATTTAGTGAAAGAGGAATATAGAACATATCAGATTTATACTCTGATGGATCGAGCGATTCCTTATCTGCAAGATGGCCTTAAGCCTTCTCAGCGCCGTATTCTTTTCACTCTTTGGAAGAATTCAAATAAAGGGTTAGTAAAAGTGAGTTCTCTTACAGGACTTGTTTTAACACTTCACCCTCATGGCCCTGCTTCAGTTGAGCAGTCCATTGTTAACCTTGCTCAGGACTATGCTTTCTCTAATAACTATCCACTTATTGATAAGAAAGGGTATTTTGGAGAGAGAATGGAAACTCAGGCAGCTGCTGCCCGTTACATCGAAGCTAAACTTGGTAAAGTTGCAGAACTTCTTCTCTTTGATGATATGAACCAAGTGCAGATGGTTCCTAACTATGATGAAAAAGTAATGGAGCCAGTAGGTCTTCTTCCAAAACTTCCGATCATGCTTCTTAACGGGGCAGAAGGAATTGGAACAGGTTTCTCATCTGTGATTCCAAGTTTTAATCATGCAGATATTGCTAAGTCGATGATCTCGTTTGTTGAGACTGGTAAGATCAAAAAGATTAAGCCTTATTTCAGATATTACTCAGGTGAAGTTGAGGTTGATGAGAAAGGAAGAATCATTACTCGTATGGAGTTCAAGCAAGTCGGTGATAAAATCTTTATTACTGAAGTGCCGAAAGGGTATGACTCTTCTAAGATCTATCGTCACTTAAATAAGTTCATGGATAATGACTTTATTAAGGACTATATCGACTCATCTGTTGATAACACTATCAATATTGAGCTTATCTTCAAAAGAGGGCAAAACCCGACTCTCAAAGAAGTTGTGCAAACAATGGGAGTAAGTTCTTCTATTGTTCCAAACTACACACTTATCACTGAGAAAGGTGTAAAAGTTTTCCATACGGCCGAGGAAATTCTTGAAGTCTTCACGACTCAGCGAATTGCTGTAACAAAGCGTCGCTATGAATTATTAATTCAGGAATACCAAGAGCGTCTGGATAAGAATAACGAGATTATTCGCTTCATTAAAGAGAAGCATTACGCCATTGCTGAAAAGAAAGCGAACCGTAAAGATTATGTTGATTACCTTGTTAAGCAGAAGTTTATCTATGCTGAATACCTTGCTGACATGGCGATCTATCGCATGACGAAGGAAGAAGTAGAGAAGCGTCTTCTGTTAATTAAAGAAGATACTAAATCATTAAACGAGTTTAAAAAGATCCTTAAATCTCCTCAGCTTATTAAAGACAAGCTGGTTGAAGAGCTTACTGAAGTCAGTAAAAAACTGGCCGCCATTATGGATGATAAGGAAAAAGATAAGAAGAAGGCCCAAACAAAACAAACAAAGGCCCCTTCTCGCACAAGGCAATAATTACACAGGGCCCCTATCGGGGCCCTTTCTTTTTTACAATTTCCCCTTTCTTTAGGATCACACAAGTAGCATTTGACCCGGATTCATGTTTAGATGGCCCGAATTTTTGGAGGTCTACTATGAAAATACTACTAGGTTGTATGCTACTTGCTTCAGGTCTAGCTATGGCAAATTCTCATGATGAGGCCCATAAGCCGAAGTCATTCACGGCTTCTGGTAAAAAGATTGTCTTTGTAAATTACAAAGAAGTTACCTATCAAATCACTTACGACATTAATCGTGGTCGAGCTCATGCTCTGGCCGATATGAATTTTACTGCTACAGAAGCTGGATACCCAGTTTTTGATTCGATGGTACGTCCAACAAGCATTGCTCTTAACGGAAAAGCAGTTCGTGAAATGGAAGTAAAAGCTCCTCAGGGCGAAACTCAAATGAGAATTCCAAGTGAGCAAGTGGCAGTTGGAGATCATAAGCTAACTGTTGAAGTTCCACTTGGATCTAAGAACTATGGCGGTGGCGGTGTGCCTGCTCAGTTCGGCGGCGGCGGAGTTCGTTCTGCTTTCTGGAATTCTGATATTGATAACCGTGGTCTTCTTGAAAGATACCTGCCAACAAACTTTGAGTTTGATAGAATCAAGATGAAGTTTATTGTGAATCTGGTGGGAGCAAAAGTTCCTCATTCAATTTTCACTAACGGAACTCAAAAAGAAATCTCTCCCAATGTTTATGAGATCGAGTTCCCGAACTACTTTACTTCATCTTCTATTTATTTCCACATCACTCCGACAGCTGGTGTGAAGACTCTTAATTTTGATATCAACTCTAAGTTTGGTAACAAAATCCCTACAACTGTTTACACTCTTAATTCTGCCAACGCTGATGCAGAGCTGGCCCAGTTTAAAACTGCTACAACACGTATCATTAACGAGCTTGAAAATGATTATGGTAAATACCCTCATCCTAATCTTGTGATCTATGCTCAAAGCCCGAATGGTGGCGGTGGAATGGAGTATGCTGGTGCTGCAGTAACGAGCATTGGTGCTCTAGGACATGAGCTTATTCACTCATTCTTTGGCCGTGGGGTAATGCCTGCCAATGGTAATGCTGGTTGGATTGATGAGGCCATTGCAACTTGGCGTGATAGAGGTTACCCGAACTTCCCTGTTCTGGATTTCCAGACAAGAATGGGGAACCAGTCTTATTACACTCGTTGGACCAACGTGAATGCTTACGATTACGGTAGCCGCTTTATCGGGCATATGAATTATAAACTAGGTGATATTAAGCCATTCCTTGCTGATCTTCTTGCCAATGATAAGTTCAAACCTCTTTTCACAGAAGAGTTCATGGCGAAGATGGAAGCTTTTTATGGGAAATCATTCTCTGGTGAATTCAAACAGTACATCATGCACACTCACGATGTGATTCCTAATCAGCGTCGTGGCCGCTTCAAAGAAGGGGAGAGCGTAAACCCTATTCACGCTCCGATCTCTGAAAAACGTTTAATTGAAATGTTATAAATCTATCGTGTGGGAATGAACAAGTTCCCCGTCAATCAGGTGTCGGCAGGTTTTGTCGGCACCTAATTCAAAAATAATTCTAATTTCACTTCCACGGCCATCTGCAACTTCTCTGCGACGAGAATTTTGAGAGGTTGATCCACTCAACTGATAAAGTTTTGCAAGAGTTCGTTTATCAATATCTGTAGGTTTTTGTTTGATATCAAGAGTACCGATGCTTGGGTACATGACTGTATCTAATTTATCATCAGTCACCATATGTTGAAGGCCAATAAAGTGACCAAGTTCGTGTAAGAGAATTGTTCCTAGGTTGAATCTGATGGCCTGAGCATCATTGATAAGGATGTCGCCTTCATGAATGATGTACTGGCCAAATTCATTAGTTCTTCCTAAAAGAATGGCCGCTCCTAAAATACTATCCCCAAGGTTTGATTTTTTCCATTGGTCTTGGTCTAGCGTGTAGAGACCGTTATATCCATCATTATTGATCTCTTTAATAGAGCTGTAAGTTCTTTTAAAGCCTGATGGCAGCGAAGTATCTCTTATGGCCAGAAAGCTGGTCTGGGGAAAAACTTCATTCCATTTAGAGGCCATGGTGGACGTTACTAAGGATTGAGGATCGGCCTCTTCACAGAAATCGTAATGGTATCTGGTCGTACCACATACAGGGTCATCATATCCATCGGCCAGGTACATTACTTGTGGGAAATTGGCCTTCCAGAGATAGGATGTTGGAGCTGAAATATGAGAATCAGAAATTTTTTCGTCCACTTTAAAACAAGCGGTAACAAACAACAAAAGACAACAGGTGAAAATGGACTTCATGAGAACCCTTCCTTATTGGACCTATCGGCTCAATGAGGAAGGGTTTTTATCTCTTTTTACTTATTTTTGAGATTTTGCGTGATCTGCCATGAATTGATCAAGGCCAGACTTCGTAAGTGGGTGATTAAACAGACCTTCAATCACTTTGAAGGGAATCGTTGCTGTATCTGCACCTACCATGGCACATTCTTTTATGTGTTGAGAATGACGTAGAGAAGCCGCAAGAATTTTTGTTTCAAATCCGTAGTTGTTAAAAATCTGACGAATCTCACCAATTAAGTCCATACCAGTTTGTCCAACATCATCAAGACGGCCAACGAATGGAGAAACGTATGTAGCACCATTTTTAGCAGCAAGAAGGGCCTGGTTAGCAGAGAAAACAAGAGTTACGTTTGTTTTAATTCCCTTTCCAGAAAAGTGCTTACAAGCGATCATTCCATCTTTGGTCATAGGAAGTTTGATCACTACGTTCTTGTGAATTGTTGCTAGGTCTTCACCTTCTGCAATCATCCCTTTAGCATCAAGAGCAATCACTTCAGCAGAAATAGGGCCATCAACGATCTGAGAAATTTCTTTAATCAGTTCTTTTTGATTTTTGCCTGTTTTAGCAACAAGGCTTGGGTTAGTTGTTACACCATCAACAAAACCCCAAGAGTATGCAGTTTTGATTTCGTTAAGATCACCAGTGTCGATGAAAAATTCCATATATTCTCCTTAAATAGTCAGATATAAAAATCTTTGTCTAAAATTGAACCTGATTGATAATAGAAAGCATGAAGACATTTGGCCATCTCTGGTCTCTCATTTTTTTTACATCCTTCGCCGCTTTCGGCGTGGTGATCTCAGATCCACTTCCTGATAAAGGAGTGCTTAGCCGTGATATCAATAACCAAATTGATCCAGAGATTGATTATGAGCGCTTTAGTGGCAGAGTGACTGATAAGGATGATAGTTCCCGTATTTTTAAAGTTCAGGTCGAAAATAATAATGCCAAGTTTTTCCGTGCTGGAGATAAGGTTCAATTCAAGGTGAATCTGAAGGATCGCAAGGATTACTGCACTGGATTTGTGAGAACAGTCGAAAACTTCTACTTTTCTATTTACGTGGAGTCGTTGGGTCCTTGTTATTCTACCGAGGAATATTTCAGAAGAGGGACAGTTCTTAACTTCTATTCCCCCGTTCTTGCTCAACGGGTTTTTGAGGCCTCTCAGTACCGAAACCAGTTAACTGTGAGAAAAGAAGATTTTCTGGGCCAGTTAAATGATATTAATCATTTTTTATGGACCTTTGATCAACAAAAAGTAAAAACGGCCGCCAAATATGATGAAGAGATTAATCGTCTGCAAAGGGAAAAAAGAAAGGCCCTGGATGATATGATTACTCTTAAGCAAGAAAGACTGGTCCTGCAGAATGAGCTGATGAAAAAGCTTACGGAACTGGATGAATCCTTGCGTTTTTACCGAGTTGAACGTCAGGAGTTGATGAGTGATCGCTGGAATATGGACCATGATACAGGTCTACCTTTTGATCAGCGTCCCCAGCAAGAAAAGTGGCCCGATGGCACAAATTAGGCTATTTTAGTGGCCTATGGAACAGATAAAAAAACTCTCAAACGAACTCTCATATCACCCGCTTTATTCAAAGTTAACGAACATCGAAAATATCCGTTTCTTTATGGAAAACCATGTGTTTGCTGTTTGGGATTTTATGAGCCTTCTCAAATCATTGCAGATTAAACTCACCTGTACAACTCTTCCTTGGCGACCTTCCGGGTATCCTTCTGAGATCGTCCGTCTGATTAATGAGATTGTGGTGGGGGAAGAAAGCGACGTCGATCAAAATGGAGTTCCTTGCTCACACTTTGAATTGTATCTGCGAGCTATGAATGAGGTGGGGGCCAATACTGCCAGAATTACTGATTATATTCAAACTCTGAATCCTGAATTCATTCCTCTTGAGTGTCGAGAATTTGTAGAAAAAAATATTGATCTGGCCATGAATGGTAAAGTTCATGAAGTGGCGGCCAGCTTTTTCCATGGCCGTGAAAAACTAGTTCCAGAAATGTTTATCACCATGGTGGATGTTCTTGAGAAAGAAGCTATTGATGCACCTACCTTTATCTATTATCTAAAGCGCCACATCGAAGTGGATGGCGGAGATCACGGGCCTAAGGCCAATCATTGTCTGCAATTTTTAACAACGACTCCTGAGCAGAAAGTAGAGGCCAATCTGCGTGCCATTGAATCGTTGGAGCTGCGAAAAAAACTTTGGGACAAGGTTTTAGTCTCGCTCTTGGCCCAAGAACTTGTAAGAAAATAACAGAATTCATTTAGATAAAATGGCCCTTCATGCATTGTCGATAGCTTACAAATTTCGCTAGCATTATTCCTAGATTATTAGTTAACCAAATTGGAAGGTTTTTATATCACTAGGAGGATATATGTCTGGATTGAAGCTTGGTCTTGTTATGGCCATTCTTTTAAGTTCTCATGCCTTTGCCCAGAACCTAGATCTTAAGGGCTTTAATGCTCGCTTTAAGCTGGTTCGTGACGGTCAAGGTAAGCTTGAGACAATCAAACTTAAAACGATTACCCCAAAGTTCTCTGTTGCCCCCCTTATTGCTCAAGTTAAAGCTGATCTTCTTCGCGAGCAAGCAAGCTTTCACTCTTTCTCAAACTATGAGAAGGAAGAGCAGATCAATGATTTTCTTTATGAGCTAGGTCTTGATCCATACACAAAGTCTGGTCAAGGTGCTCAGGAAGCAGGAGCATTGAGAGACGCACTTCTTTCTATTGGTGCAGCTGATATCAATACGACATTCGCTGAAGTTCAGTCTAAGAACAAATCTTTCTGGGAAGAGTTTGAGAAAAAAATGCATGATGCTTGGAACTTTGCTGATCCAGCAGTTATGTGTCATCTAAACGATGCTCGCTTCTTCTATAAGCGCCAGGCCACTTACGCTGTTGTTAACTGGGCCCTAGAGCAAGCTAAGAAAAGGTTCTCAACTGTTCCTGCCCTTAATATCGCCACATTTGTGATCTATAAAGTTCACGAAATGATGCAAGAGCAGCGTGCATTCCACCACAACATGCTTCTTCATTACTTTGAAACAATTAATGAAGCAGAACTTGGAATGACTAAAGGTGAAGTTGATCTTGCTATCTCTTCAATCTATGAGTACCGCATTGGCCTAACAAATATTTTTGAATCAAACCGTGCTGCTCAAAATTGGACGAAATTTGGAATCAATAATTTCTACGCTCAAGTTCGCGCAGGAATGGTTCGCATGGGGACATGGGAGAAGAATACAGCAAAGAGACTAAACTTTGCTTTTGCTCATATCCGTGACAATGCAGGGGATAAAATTTATCACCTACACAATAACGTTCACCAGTTCAGTGCTAAGCCGGCATTAGCTTTTGATTATACAAGTCCGAAGAAAATTAAAAACCAAAGAGCTCTTATGACTCTTGGAAGCCTTGCTCTTGGATTTGTTCCAATGCCTGGTTGGTTGAAAGGAAACGTAGAAGGATTTATTAACTCTTTCTATGTTGAACAAGTAAGAACTGAAGGTGCTCTTGTTGGTTTCTTTGAATCTCAAAATAACCAAGCAATGATTGATCAGATTTATGATCAGCGTGCCAATTTCTACATCTCTCGATAAGTGATATGTAAGAGGCCAGGTTATTCCTGGCCTCTTTTTTTAGACATTCTAACCTTGGAGTGACTATGAAATGGATCTTTATCGTTCTGCTCTTTTCGCTCTCTTGTTCTCATAAAAAAACATTGAATCCCAATAAAGTCCGCCAAATTGCTAAAGAGGATATGCATCTCTGTCTCTTCGTGGATGATTTAAAATTTGAAAAAGATAATCTTTCAGAAATAAAGTTTCATGAAGAAATCAGGATGTTTGCGGCCGCACAAGGAAGCAATGCTTACGTCATTGATGAGTTGATTGTTAATGGAACTAAAAAGAAAGTGTTAGGAAGTCTTCTTAAGTGTTCAAGGTCGTGAGAGTTTCTGGCGAATCAAAGGAATACTTTCATTCTCAAACCACTCATTTCTTTTGAGCCAGATATTATTTCTGGGGGAAGGATGAGGAAGAACAACAAAGGGAGAGTCACTTACAGCGTGTTCTCGAATTTTATCAGTAATTTCTCCCGCTCCTAAAAAGTACTGACTTGCATAACTACCAACAAGAATCACTCTTTTGAGATTTTCAAACTCACACAGAATGGTATCCATCCATCGAGCTGCGCACTCTTTGCGGGGAGGAAGATCCCCTGATTTGCCTCTACCCGGATAACAAAGTCCGATTGGGACTATAGAGAACAAGCTTGAGTTATAGAATGAAGGTGCTGGGATTCCCAGCCAGTGACGTAGTCTTTCACCGCTGGCGTCATTCCAAGGAATGCCTGATTCATGAACTTTCAGTCCCGGTGCCTGTCCCACAATAAGACAAGGAGATTGGGGATTGAGGATAAAGACAGGATGCGGAGTTTTGGGAAGTACGTCTTCGCACAATTTACACGATTTAATTTCTTCAATGAGTTCCATTCTTCACATGATACCACTGCAAAGCTGTATTAGCTAAGAGGGCAGTGCTTGTTTAAAAGATGAACAATACAATTCTCTTATGAAAGAGAAGTTTATCTTTACCATCGGTCATTCAACTCACTCCCAAGAGGACTTCATTGAGATCCTTCAGGCCTTTGATGTGGAAAGACTGGTGGATATCAGAAGTTTACCCGGCTCCAAATACTGCCCACAGTTTAATCAGGAAGAAATGGAAGAGTATCTACCTCAGAATGGGATTGAATATATCCATCTTCCAGAATTAGGTGGCAGAAAAAAAGGGGACAAAAAAAATTCAGTCAATCTGGCCTGGCATAGTCCTTCTTTTCGAAACTATGCAGACTATATGCAGACCCAAGAATTTAAAAAAGGCATCAAAGAATTAATGGCCTTGGCCCATGAAAAAGTCACCGTCATTATGTGTGCCGAAGTTCTTCCTTGGAGGTGTCATCGCAGTTTAGTAAGCGATGCTCTGTTAGTTCGAGGAATTGATGTCTTTGATATTTTTAACTTGGTGACAGTGACTCCTCATTTTCTGACTTCTTTTGCCAAAGTAGAGGGCAAGAGAATTACATATCCTAAAATCATGGAGGTTAATAATGGAAACAACAGTTGAAGGAAGTGGTCTTCAAACAACAGGACTCATTGATCAATGTATTAAAGATTGTTTGAGTTGTTATGAGACCTGTCTGAGCTGCATTTCTCATTGTCTTGCTTTGGGTGGAAAACATGCATCTGTCGAACATATTCAAGCAATGATGGAGTGCTCACTTATTTGTAATACCAGTGCCACTATGATGCGAATGAATAGTGCTTTCGCAAATGAGCTTTGTCAGATGTGTGCCAAGGTTTGTGATGTTTGTGAAGAATCTTGCCGCTCAATTGATGATACAGATCGAATGATGGAGAGATGTGCAGATGCTTGTGCCAGATGTGCCCAAAGCTGTCGCAGTATGAGTCATTAAAAAAAGGGCCCTTTAAAGGGCCCCTGTTGTTAAGCTTTTTGTTTTTTGATTCCACAGATGATGAGAAGCACTGTCTGAATCAGGAAGAACGTTCCTAAGAAGATCGCCCCACCTTCGGAGAAACCATAAGAGTGAAGGCCTGAAGCGAGAATATAGTTCACTCCAAACCATGCCATCATCACACTCATAAATGCTCCGGCAGTGGTAAGAACGAAAATTTTGGGTGAAACCCAATTAGTATATTTCCCGTGAAGGATGGCCATATAAACGAGAAGAACAATGAGTGACCATGTCTCTTTTGGATCCCATCCCCAGAAGCGTCCCCAAGAGTAATCGGCCCAAACACCACCAAGAATAATTCCGGCAGCAAGAAGGATGATCCCATACTTAATGGCCGAATAAATCAGGTCAACCTGATAGCGGTATTCTTCTTTTGAAACATTAAAAAAGGAAGAACGAATAAGAATGGCATTGGCCAATATCCATGAAAGGGCAAGGGCCGCGTAAGAGAGGATAATGGTCGTTACGTGAGTTGATAGCCAGAAGTTATCACGAAGCACTGGTACTAGAGGCGAGATACCTTCATCAAGCATCCCTTCTGCAAAACGCATCATCATAAGAGATAAAACGTTGTAAGCAAGACCAGCAATAACAAAAGCAAATTCCTTACGGTAGGTCGTAATGATGAGAGCGAGTACTAAGGCACCAAGACCTGAGAACATAACCGTCTCATACATATTTGTTACTGGAGCTCGGCCAGAAATCATTACTCTCATGGCCATAGAAGTGATTTGCATTGCAATGGAAATGATGGTGAGAACAAGGCCTGGGATCTTATTTTTGAGACCAATTAGCAGTCCCATCGCCAGAATAGAAATGATCATCGCCCAAGTAAAAAGATTCCACTTATAGTACTTAAGTTCCAAAAGGTATGCCGTACCTTTTAGCTCTTGGTATTTTTGTTGAGCTTGGTGGATGAGGTAATTTACTGGTGTGTCGGTTTTCTCTGAGGCTTCTTTTACTCGAGTTTCTGTCAGGTATTGGGCAAGATCAACGAAGTCGATTTTCCCATCTTTTTCTACTGGCACACTCCAAGCACGAGCTTCTACGATCGCTCGGTAAGTCATGAGACGTGAGCGAATTTTTGTCAGCTCTTTTTTGTAAGAGTTATTTTCTTTAAGAGTTGAGAGTTCACTTTCCAGATCATTGATCTTGCTATTGAGGGTGTTTACCCCGATATGATCGTCATTCTCATTAAGACCCAGAAGCTTTTTAGCATCAATGTGCTCTACTTTAATAGGAACTTCAAAAGAAAGAGGCATTCCGAATGCCGATAGTGTGAGTTTACAGAAAGCAACTGTTGAACTCATACCTTCAAGCTTGTCTTTCCCAGTCATAAACTTAATTGTTTCATGGGCCAGTACATAAAGAGGCTTTTCGCGGCCTCCGGCCTGTACAGGCACCGAATTAAGTTCATCGGTACAGAAGTTGACTTGCGCGAAGGCAACTGAATTAAAAAGAAGAACAAATAATAAGAGAAGTTTATGCACGGGCGTCTCCCGGTTTTTTAATATGTTTACGGCGTAAAAAATAATGCCAAATAGAGCCTAAAACGAGAAGTAGCGAACCTAAATATTTCCAAGCTCGGCCTGGATCAAAGTTCACACTCAGAACTGAGCCGAAAGGTCCTGCCTGAGTTTGAAAATATGAGGCCTGATAGAAAGTGAAGTTATCCATCTTTAATGGATTATTCATATAAATGTGGTGTTTGCTTTGTCCCTGGTTACCATGGAAAACACTCACATAACTTTCATAACTGGCAGGGTTATTCGTCCCGGGATCGGTATCCATTTTGAACTCATCTAAAATAAGTTCATAAGGAAGTTTTACTGATTTTCTGCCTAAGCGGAAAACGATTTTGTCTCCATTTTTATTGAAGGCAACGGGGTCATTTGATTTCACCCAAAATGTTTGATCATCAATGGTTACTTCCAGGGCCTTCATGTCTCCCCGAACGACCTGGCTATTTTCTTGAACAGGTGTGAGGTAATGAGGTGTCTGTGACGGGTAAGCATCAATTCGGTGCTCAAGTAGTCTGATTTTGAAACCCATCCAAGGAAGATCAACATCTTCTTTAAGAGCAATTGGGCTTCCCTGCCAAGCATTCTTGTCGCGATCGAAGAAGGCCAGGTATGTGCCGAAAAGGAAGAGATGAGGCTTATTTTCAAAGAGCTTTTTGCTAAAAATGCGATAAGGAGATTTCTCATCAAGATCCATCTTCTCATCAAGTGGAAGTGGGCTCATGCCAGGAACAAAAGACAGAATTCTTCCGTCAAAATCAATTTGAACCTTCTCTCCACCAGCACCTTTTACTTTTTTGACCGTCGTCGGAGCAATGCACTTTTGTATTTCAGCATTCCAAACAATCAGTCCTTCCTTCGTATTCTCAGTAAAACAAGGAGCAAGGCTTAGTGGCATATAGTGCACACTCAATGGACCGAGAGTAAGGGTATTATTAAAATCAGATAGTGGGTGAAGTGTCAGATTGATGATCTCACCAAAATTGGGAGTATAGAGATTATATTGAGATGAACTCTGATATTCATCGCTCTCAGTACTTGGAATCCAAGTAAGCTTATCCTCAGCAAAAGGAAGGAATGTTTTTAATTTAATTCCTTCATATTCAAGATCCATATTTTTAGGTTTGGCGACATAAGGCAGATCAACAGTTACTTCCTTGCCCAATGAAGGGAATTGGATGCTCAGCTCATCTTGGTTGATCATAATGTCACGGGTCGCAAGATTTGGGGCCAGAGTAATGTTCCCATCCACTCCTGACTGGTATGTGATCCATGAGCCCAGAAATAAAATAATCAGGCCGGCGTGGATGACATAGAAACCATAAAGATGTTTTTTTGGAGGGAGACGGATGAGTGTGGCAAAAAGAATCGAGAGAAACATTCCAAATTGGACTAACATGAACGGAAGCGACTTATAAACCAGACGGTTGGCGTACTCTGTTCCATGGTAGGATTCCATAAACGTCCCGTACCCAAGATAGATCGCAAAAAGAGTAATAATAACAACGGCGAACTTCATATTACCGAAAAAGAGTTCTACTTTTCGGTAGTAGTGCATAAGTGTATTCATAGTGGCGCTAATTTCTCATACGCGCCAGCAAAAGTCATTAGTTTACGACTGTTTTAATGAGGGTTAACACCCCAAAAATTAAGGGCTGATGGAGTAAATAGATTTTGAGGGAATGAGTCCCTAAAAGTTTAAGACCGGGTAGCTGAAAATGGTTAAGCATCTCTATTCTTACCAAGTATGGTGCTAAATTCAGTCCCAATAGAATGGCCCAGAACCAAGGATATATCGGGATAAAATCCATACTAGGTCGGTTAAAGAAAGATGAGACCCACTTAATATCAAATTCTAGCGCATATTGAGCAATCATGATCAGAATCATGAGACTCCAAGAGATCTTGGGGAATCTTACTAGCGGGGCCACCAAAATTGAGCCCAAGAAAATGCAATGGAGAGTTCCTAGAAAGATCCACTGACTAGGGAAGATGATATAGGTGATAAGCGAGATCGTTAGTGCAGCACCCCCTAAAATGAGTGAGCGCTTCTTCACAAAATCCCATCTGACCTTTTCTTTATGAATAAAGTAGCTGGAAACTCCTACACAGAAGAGGAAAGTAAAGGCAATAACTCGTGGAAAGGCATACCAGAAGCCATGAGACATATCTAATTTGATAAATCCCAGAGTTTTTAAATCGTAGGTAAAGTGAAAAATAACCATCCAAACAACGGCCAGACCTCTTAATTGATCTAGAAAAGGAAAGCGTTTCATCCGATGTCCTCACCATAGATAAAGAAGGGGGCTTCTGCTTGTATTTGATAAGGCCCAGAAGCAATATTGGAGAGTCCTAAGCTTGAAAGAGGCGCGTAAGAGAAGGTTCCTGTATAGTCCAATTTGCCAGATAAGGTGATATTTTGGGGGTATAATGTCCCAATAGAAACTGTTCCTGCATTTGTTAATTGATGAGTTCCAGCTCCGAAAAAGATAAAAAGAGGTGTCTGACCTCGGTAGAGAATGACCTTATTTTCTTTCTTTCTTTTCAAATGAAGTGAGATTTCTCCAATGTTAAAAAGCTCATGATCACGGCGTTCTCCGAGGAATCCATAGAGGTGAAGCGTGTAGTTCTGAGTAGTTTCAAAGAGTGAAAGACCAAGGGCCAGATCAGATACACTCTTATCAGTAGGGAAAAAAAACGCGTTCTTTGAATCTATCTTCTCAAGATATGAATCATTATCTCCGATCCACACATCAAAGTTTGGCACAAAGCTTGCCCCACCATCGACAGCGAGAGTTGGACGACTGATGGAGGGAAGTTCAGGGGAAACAGGTCCGATGATGTTCCACTGAGGTTTATCTTGAAGAGAAGTAGGAAGTTTCATATTCTTTTATCTTTTCTTATAAGTGTAACTATAAAGTCCAAATTGGTATAGGGAGTTGGGCCATGATAACAATTAAGTCTACTAGGGCACAGAAGAAACAGGCCGAACCTGCTTTTTTTGGAACGCATAATGACAACATGAGAACTTTTAATGGCCCTCTTGATCTTCATCTGGGATTAGTAGTTGAAAACGGTATTGTCAAAAATTTGTCAATTCAAGGAAGTCTAGAACCATGGCTTCTTGCCTGTCTTGAAGGTTGGGGGGAGATCATTCTCAATCGACCCCTCGCTAAAGTAGATCAGATCACCTTAAAAGAGACTGAAGCTTATCTTCGTGATCGAAATTCAGAATACGCTATTGAAGGTTTGGGCCGTGATGAAGAGATTCTTTTTGGCTCAATTATCGGTTGGGCGAAGAACTATAATCCTCAGTTCGGAACAGCTTCTTATACTTTTTTGCCCACACATGGACCTTTCCGCAACCTAAAGTTGGCAGAAAAAGTAAATGAATTGAAGAAATTCTTATCATCTGCAGAAGTGATTGAGCTCTACCGAGGCCTAAAGTTACCTGAATTAGTTGACGTGGAGGAACTCACCATTTATATCGATTGTCCCTATTCTTCAGAGGAGGAAAGGAGCATTTTCGAGAAGCTACACATGCTGGGAGCGAAGATTTTTAGAGAAGAAGAGCTCAATTTTATCCCCGAAGGTTAAAATTCTAGAGAGGTATATGAAAAAATGTGTTTGATTTAATGAAATTTTTCCTACTACAATAGTGTTGATAGGACATTTACGAAAATTTGAAGGAACAAAGCCGGTGCTAGAATTTAAAGAAATTAAGAAAGAAGAAGATGTTGTTAATCTCTCAAATTTTAACATGCAGGCCTTCACTGATACTCAAGACTTTTCTTGGGGTCTTGAAAATATGAAAAAGGAAGTTCAGACGGGTTGGAAGCTATATTCAGTTATGGCAGAAGCAGAGATCGTAGCTGCCGTTCTGGTAAAGCAGGATGGACCTACACTTCTTACAAAAAACACTCCGATCAAATTGGCATTTCAAGGGAATGGATTCTCTCATCTAATTAAACAGTTTTACGAAGAAGAAGCGAAAAGGCTTAATATAAAGAAAGTTATCAATTATTGTCCGAATGATAATTTTCGTATGATCGGTCTTAATGAAAGTCATGGCTACCATAAGACTGGCAAAGCGTTTGGAGTTAGTAGTAATATTATTGAATGGGAAAAAACATTATAAAATGCCAATATAAACCATAGGAACCAAAAGGTTCCTAATTAGACGGAGGAAGAAATTATGGCAAAGAAAACAACAAAGAAAGCTGCTGCTCCTAAGAAAGCTACAGCTAAGAAAGCTGCTGCTCCTAAGAAAGCTACAGCTAAGAAAGCTGCTGCTCCTAAGAAAGCTACAGCTAAGAAAGCTGCTGCTCCAAAAGCTACAGCTAAGAAAGCTACAGCTAAAAAAGCTGCTGCTCCAAAAGCTACAGCTAAGAAAGTTGCTGCTCCAAAAGCTACAGCTAAAAAAGCTGCTGCTCCAAAAGCAACTGCTAAGAAAGCTGCTGCTCCTAAAAAAGCAAAAACAGCTCGTAAGCCAAATGCTGCTTTCATGAAGCCGCTTAACCCTTCTAAAGAGCTTTCTGAAATCGTTGGATCAAGCGCGATTCCTCGTACAGAAGTTATGAAGAAAGTATGGGCATACATCAAGAAGCACGACCTTCAAGATGCTAAAAACCGTCGTGCAATCAATGCTGACGAGAAGCTTAAAGCTGTATTCGGCGGAAAAAAACAAGTTACTATGTTTGAACTAACAAAACTTGTTTCTAACCACCTTAAGTAATCTTTAATCAGATTATTTCTGACGAAGAGGGCCACTTTTAGTGGCCCTTTTTTATTTCTCTTTTTTGACTCCTTTCCTTGAGTTTTCCCTACAAATTAGCGATGATAGCTCATCTTGTAATTCAAGGGAGTATTAATGAAGAAACTATTGTTCACGTTGGCCGTATTGGCGCTTGGCCTTGTTGGCTGTACAAAGAAAAGAGATATGGATGAATTAGCACTTCGTCTTATTTCTCCACAAAAAGTTGCAGGCTTTGATCCTATTCAAGCTTCTGACATGTATTCAAACAATGAGATTGGTAAAGTTTACGAAGGGCTCTATGAGTTCCATCCGTTTAAACGTCCGTATGAGCTAATGCCTAACCTTGCTGAGGCCATGCCTTCAGTTAGTAAGGATGGCCTTACTTATACAATCAAAATTAAACCAGGTGTAATGTTCCAAGATTCTCCTGCTTTCCCAGAAGGTAAAGGACGTCAGATGACGGCCCATGACTTTGTATACTCTTGGAAGCGTCTGGCAGATCCAAAGCATATGGCCAAGGGTTGGTGGGTATTTGATGGAAAAATCAAAGGCCTCAATGAATGGCGTGAAAAGTATGCAAGTGCAGAAACTGTTAACTACAGTGATGAAGTAGCAGGTGTTAAAGCTGTTGATGACTTCACACTACAAGTAACTCTTGTTAAGCCTTACCCTCAATTCCTTTATGCCACAGCTATGCCATATACATTTGTTGTTGCTAAAGAAGTGGTAGAGCACTTTGGAAAAGAGTTCTTGAACCACCCAGTAGGAACAGGACCTTTCATTCTTCCACGCTTTGAGCAGACGAATACAATTGTTTATACAAAAAACCCAACTTTCCGTGTAAAGCCTTTCCCGTCAGACGATCCTGCTAAGAAAGACCTTCGCGTACCTCTTGTTGATAAAATCTACGTAGAAATTATCCCTGAGTCTCAGCCGAAGTGGTTATCTTTCCAGAAAGCTCGCGTTGATATGCTTGAGATTCCAAAGGATAACTTTGATCAGGCCGTTGTTTCTGGAGGTCTTGCTCCAGAACTAAAAGAGAAAGGAATTGATCTTGTATCTGCTACGATGCTTGATGTGACTTTCTATGCTTTCAACAACGAAGATCCTCTTTTCAAAAATAACAAGAAACTTCGTCAGGCCATGTCACTTGCTTACAACCGTGAAGAATCAAATAAACTTTTCTATAACGGTATGTCTCGTGTTGCCCAAGGTGTAATCCCACCAGGTCTTGGCGGTTATGACCCTGATTTCAAAAACCCATATGTTCAATATGATGTAGAGAAGGCAAAGAAGCTTCTTGCTGAAGCTGGTTACCCTGAAGGTAAAGGTCTTCCGGAAATTACTGTTCAAACAACTGCTGAGACAATTTCTCGTCAGATGCTTGAGTTTTTCGCAAAGTGTATGAGTGATATCGGTATCAAAATTAAAGTTGGTACAAACTCATGGCCTGAGCTTGTTAACAAAGTAACTAAGAAACAACACCAAATGTACACAATGGCATGGGGTGCGGACTATACAGATGCTGAGAACTTCCTAGCACTTCTTTACTGTCCAAACGCTGCTCCAGGTTCAAATGGATCGAACTACTGTAATCCTAAGTTCGATAAGATGTTTGAAAAAGCAACGATCATGCAAGATGGCCCTGAGAGAAGCAAACTTTATGCTGAAATGAACGCATTTGTTGCTGAAGAGTCTCCATGGATGTTTGGTTTCCATCGTACTCGTTTCTTCTTAACACACGCTTGGCTTGAGAACTTCTCATACATGGAATTCACTCACTCTCAATTCCAGTATCTGGGTGTGAATCTTGAGAAGAAAAAAGAATTCGCGAATAAGTTTTAATCTGTTTGTTCAGCTCTAAAAATTTTAGAGCTGAACTATCAATTTGCTTTAAGTGTTTTATTTTATTAGGCTAGAAGGATGAAAAAATATTTTCTCTTTCTGGCCTTTTTCATTTCTCTATCTCTCTACGCACGAGACACCCAAGAGCATTTATCACTCCCCGAAAGACTCCTTGAACTTTCGACGAAAGCTGAACTTGATTTAGTGGATTTTGAAATATTTCCGGGTGGCAGTTTTGCTGCTGGTTATGAGTTTGAAGTTGAGCCCGCTTTTACCAAAGGGCTTTATAGCAGACGAGATACTTGGCAGGTAAGTTTAAAAGCTGGTGCGAGTACCTTGAATGATATTACTGAGGGTATTGACTATAAATTAAGTGGGGGAGTTTATAATCAGACGGAGCTCACTTTTTATCGTTTTTTTAATAAGTATAAGGATGCTTATCTAACCCTGCCTTATACGTTCAGAAATCTGCCACTGACGGCCAAAAATACCCTGAGTAATCGTTTTGAAGTGGGTGAATATTTTCAGCTCAAATCAACTTTCGGTACGATCGTATCCCTTGAAATGCTAAAAGTTTTAAATCCCAATTTTGGTGCGACCATCGGTGCTAATTTCTTTGCTGAAGCAGGTTTTCAGACCCAGATTATTAAGCTGGATAACAGGAGAGTTCGACTTAAAGTCACCACCCGTTTAGGTAGGGGGCATGGAGCGACTCTGGATATTGGTTACACAGGTATTCTCAATATCTTTAGTATTGATAAGCTCAATGAAGCTTTAGAAAAATACCTTATCAAAACTCCTCTCAAGTTTGATTTATCTAAGAGTTACTCGCAAATTATTCTCTCTGATTATATTTTAGACCTTAGTGATGAAGAAGTGGCCCAGGTTTTTGATACCATGTTTATCGAAGCGAAGAGCGTAAGAGGGCTGAGTCAAGTATTCAGGAATCGTGGGCTTGATATCGACTCAAATATTGTGCTCGATCTTACTCGCTTAGAAGAGCTTTATCAGAGGGATCTGGCAGGTGGTCAGCTTTCTCGTATTAAAAGAAATCTAAGAACTCATTCACGACAGGAAACTCAGACTATTAGGGCACGTATTGAGAACCTGTTCTTTAAATACAGCTCGCAAAAAGACATTTCCACGGCCTTTATGCAGTTACAGCAAGCAGGTAATGAGTGGGAATATTACATCTTCAGGTCATGGGGGGAGGAGTCGAAATTGAACCTCTTCTATACTTGGCAGAGTCGCAATGTTAATCGCACTCAAGCACTTTTTAGTACAGATAAAAATTTTAAAAATCTTTTACCAGTAAATATTGTGAGAAATATCCAGCAAAAGGATAATTCACTTTCTGTAAATGAGTTTAGGCTCCTTGAGCGAAGACTTTTAAAAATGCTTCCAACCGGGGCCTGGGAAAAAATGGATTTAAGTCCTTGGAGAGAAGAAAAACATAAGAACTTTGGGATGAAGTTACAGATTGTTCTTTCTCCTGCCATTTTTGACTATCTTCCAGAATTATCTGTGGGGCAGATTAAAACTGCATTCAGAGAATTTATGAGCAGAAAGAATTTGGTGGCCCGTGATTACTTTATTGATGATCCGACAGGAGCTCCAAGTGCAGAAGAGATTCTTACAGGGGCCATTCACAAATTTTCCTTGGAAGTGGCCAAGGTTCTCAATCCAAAGCTTTCCATGAGCGAGCGTTTTGAGTCTTTAACTTTTCTGCGCAAGAACCATCTTTTCAGGGACTCAGGACTTGCTTTCCTCAGTGATCTTTTAGGAGAGAATGTAGAGAATCACTTTCATGTGGATCTTTATCTATCAACGAATCATCGGGAGTTAGTCGTTCTGCATGGAGATAGTGAAGCCTCTTATCTTTACAAGAAGCTCCTATCAATAAAGTCTTCTCTTGATAATGAGACTTATGACATTTTGCTAGAAGCGGAGTCACTTAATCAGGATCCCTTGTTCTGATAGTTTTGTTTTATTGATAAGCGTCAGAAGGACTTTTTTAGATGCATTACATCTTTATAGGGCTTCTTGCGCTTTACTTTTTGTTTACGATATCTTCGCTCCTGTCAAAAGAACAGTGTCACCGTAAGGCAGGCACAATCATCAAATCGGGGGAAAGATGAAATCATTGATTTTTACCATTGCACTTGTTTTTAGTGTTCAGGCTTCTGCTAATAGCAAATTTGCTGAAAGGCTGGTGCGTACAGAGATTGAGCAGTATGCAAATTATTACCAGATCGAAGAGCTTGAGGCCCTAAAGTTCAATGGAATGATTGGTAATAAATACGCATTCAGTGTCTTTTATAAAACAAGTTTTTGTCGTGATGTTGGTGATGATGAAAGAGCTTACTGTGCAACTTATCGATGCCTTGGGGGTGCCGAAGTTGATGGTGATGTGGTGGTCTCTTTAACATTAGAAAACGATGTAAAAAAATGTTCTAAAATTCTAAACTCCGATTTTACACGTCTTTGGTAAAGTGACGATTTGACCTAGATTTTTATAAAACATCAGAAAGGCAGCAAAGACTAATCATCTTGCTGCCTTTTTTTGTGACTTTTCTTAACCTCACTCCAGTAGGGTTTTAGAATTTAAAAATGGCCTTAAATTCGCGAAGCGTACTATCGTCTAATAGAGTTTCACCACGAGGGGATTCTACAAACTTCTTGCATTGAAGAGTAGGGTTTCCATTGGTAAAAGTGGTTTTCCCAGAATAGTAGGCCTTACATTGATTAAAGTAGTAATCAATTAATTCAGGAAAATTTTCTTTGAAGAGATTAAAAATGGCCCGCACTTTGGTCTCATCCAAGGAACCCAGAATTTCATCAGGAAGAGGATCCAGCTTTTTAAAGGCTTCGATCACAGCGTCTCTTCTTTGAGGCAGACTTCGCAGAAGCTTAACTCGATTCCATGAATAGTTAAACAGCTCTCCCTGAGAAGGTTTCTCTAAGAGGTAGATGGTATAGAAGAGGTCTTCCACAGCGGTTGTTGCCTTAAACTGGGCCTTCAAAACTTGAAAAGCAAGTTCTCTATCATTGGTCTTATCAGGTGAAAGCATCTTACCGCGGGCCAGCTCGTTGAGCGAGGGTAAGCAGTCAGGGTGAAGAAGTTCATCAATTTTTTTCAAGAAATCTGATCTGCGATCTAAATTGATATAAATCTTCTCAATCTCTTCCCAGATCTCTTTTTGAACAAAGGGCTTCTTGCAGTAGAACTCACTTAGATTGCTCTTTACTGCATAGGTGAGAAACTCCCATTTAGAGAATGGTGCTTTTTTATTTTTATCAATGAGTTCGGCCAATTTATAGGCCGTCTCCGGATTGGTTTTATCTGCTTCCCAGAAAGTGCGGAATGTTTCCCAGCATGGTGGATTTTCATCCAAGCAGGTAGTGAGGTATTTGACACCTAGTTCATGCCTTCTGGCCCGAAACACGTCGTCTTGCCTTAAAACGGGCCAGGCATAAATAGTTTCTATTTTTTGAAAATCCTGCTGATCCAGATTCTTTTGTTTGGTGAGATGATTGGTATAAAGGCCACCCATTTCAATCACCATTTTCTTCCACTCTTCAAGGCGCAAGGACGGGCGCACATCCATAGCATGGGCCAGAAATTCGGTATAAGCACCATCACGGGCCAGGGCCTTGAGATCTTCAAGGTTATAAGCTGCAGCGATGCTCTGAGAGCAAGTACCGAGAAGGAGAATGGAAAGTAGAGATCTCAACATATACGGATTATTTTAGGAGGCTATGCAGAAGGCGTCAAATAACTCGTTGCTAGGGTCACTGGAGCGGTGATAAAGTTGGGCCATAAAATGATGGAGGATCAAGTGACTACGGGTATACCTGTTATATTAAATAAAAGCGTTCAAAATTCTTGGAAGGTTTACTACTACCAGGAGTTTGAATCATTGATTTTCAAACAAGATTCAATTTGCCAGGAAATTCAAAGTGCCTTTTCTTTTGCAAGCAGCTTTGAAAATAAAAATGGCTTTCGTAGAGAAGTTGTCCTTAATGCTTTTCCGCTTCTTTGTACGTTCTTTCCCCATGAAAGAACTGTTTACATCGGAACAAGAAGATTAGGCCGTGAACTCGCTATTCTTAAGCTTTTTGAACATGATGCTGAGTTTGCCACTGAAGAAATCAAAGGTGAGCTGCTTAAGCTTAAAACTCACGTAGAGAAAATGTCATCAGTAAGTGTTTCAGACTTTCCTTCAGAGATTGAATGGACGGCTTACCAAAATAATCTTCCTGAATTCTGGAACAAAAAAAGCTGGGATGATGTTGAAGATAGATCAAAAGAAATCTATGGCGATCTAGTTAAAAATGTTTCAGCTTATCGCTCAACACTTTTTGAAAAGGTATCTGACTACGGCCTCAATCTTACTGCTCAGTTTGACCTTATTCGTGTTCACCTTCTTAAATTCTTGGCCCTTCTTCCTTCACTTGATCATGACCGTTCAGGGAAAGAAGTAAAAAGAAACCTTCTTGAATCGCTTCGTCGTCTACTTGAGGATTCAGAAGCTCTAAAAAATAATCTAACAAAAGCAACAGCTCGTCCGTTACCGCTTTATCTTAACTACGTTTTTAAAGCGACTAACTCGATTGCTTCATTCATGCCGGCGGGAATTCTTGCTGCCTGTGTGCGGTTTGCTGTGAAAAAAATGGCAAAACGTTTTATTGCCGGAGAGTCGATCAATACTTCTCATAGAACTCTTCGTGAGTTGAAGTTCTCAGGCCGTGAAGCAACACTGGATCAGCTAGGAGAGCTAGTTGTTTCTAATCGTGAAGCCGATGAGTACTTTGAAAAAGTTCTTCAGCTCATTAACGGTCTAAAAGAGCATATTCAAAGAGGGGAGAAAAATAAGGCGGGGATTCTTTGTGCCCACGTCTCGATTAAAGTATCTGCTCTTTGTGAGGATTTTAGACCTCAGGCCTTTGATGCTACTTATGAAAAAGTTTCTCCTCGTTTAAAGAGAATTCTTCTTGAAGCAAAACGTGAACAGGTTTTCATCAACATCGATGCAGAACACTATCACTACAGAAATATCGTTCTACGCATTTATGAGAAAGTTCTAGTTGAAACTCCTGAACTTGCTGATTACGACCAGACTGGTATCGTTGTTCAGGCCTATCTTCGTGATGGAGCAGAACACTTAGAAGATGTGATCGCTGTTGCCCGTAAGAGAAAGCTTCGTATGCCAATTCGTCTTGTGAAAGGGGCCTATTGGGATGCTGAGACTATCGAAGGGGAAGCTCACCAGTTCACACCTCCTCAATTCTTAAACAAAGAAGAGAGTGATATTCATTTCAGACAGCTGGCCTATAAGGCCCTACAGAACCATGAACATATTCACCTTGCTATTGGTTCTCATAACCTTGCTGACCACTCATTTGTAGAGGCGGTTCGTGAGCTTCGCTTCCCACAAGCTCCAGTGATTGAGCACCAGTGTCTTCACATGACTTATGAGGCCCTCTCTCATGGTCTAGCGAAGATGAACTGGCCAACAAGAAACTATATCCCTATTGGGAACCTGCTTGTAGGAATGGCCTATCTTGTTCGTCGTATTATGGAGAATTCAAGTCAGGTGGGAGTTCTTTCCATCATGCGTTCTCACAAGAAGTCGACTCTTAAAGGCGCCATTGATCTTTTAGAGCAGAAGAAGAAAAACAATGCTCTCGTTTTTGATTCGTATATTACGCAGACCAATTCTCACTTTGCCCCTGTAAGACCTCTGCGTCTTCACTTAGATGATGAAAGAGAGAAGCTTGAGAAAGCGATTGCTCAAGATGAGTCGACCATTCTTTTCTCACAAGATGATTGGAAAAACTCAAGCGCCACAAAAGTTCATTCAAGTTCTCGACCTGAACTGGTGGTTGGTACTTATGAAGAAACAACTCCTGAAGGTGCACTCAAAGTGGTGGAGGCCGCCCGCGCTGGTCTTTCTTCTTGGTGGTGCAGTGATCTAGGTGCTCTTCGCCGTGTGGCCGTGCTGCTAAAAGCTGCCGACCTCATGCTTCTTCGTCGTAATGAGCTATCAAGTCTGATGATCTTTGAAGCTGGGAAAACTCGCACAGAAGCTCTGGCCGATGTGGATGAGGCCATTGATTTTATCAATTTCTATTGTCGCCAAGAAATTGGAATCCAGTTAAAAAATACGAAAGTAACAAATAGAGGGGTAATCTCAGTGATTGCTCCATGGAACTTCCCGCTGGCCATCCCTTGTGGAATGACCGTGGCCCCACTTGTGGCCGGGAATGCTGTGATCTTAAAGCCAGCTGAACAGACTCCGCTTATCGGACAAAAGCTTTATGAATTATTGATTGAAGCTGGTGTTCCAAGTGAAGTCCTTTATCTCATTCAAGGAGATGGAGCAAAGATGGCATCAGGTGTGGTTAATCACCCTGAGGTGGCAGGAATTGTCTTCACGGGTTCAAAGGCCGTAGGCCAGTTACTCTATCGTGCGAACGCTTCAAAACTAGTGAAGCACCCTAAGCATGATCTCGTGATGCAGAAAAAAGTGATTACGGAGATGGGTGGTAAAAATGCCATCATCGTAACAAACAACTGCGAATTAGATGAAACCGTTTCAGGTATTCTTTATGCGTCTTTCGCTCATGCTGGACAGAAATGTTCTGCTGCTAGCCGAGTGATCGTTCACCATGAAGTTAAAGATGCTCTGGTAGCACGTCTAGTAGGAGCTATGAGAGATATTAAGGTTGGTGAGGCCATGGACCCATCAACTTATATCAACCCGCTTATTTCAGAGTTTGATCAGTCTCGTGTCAGAAGTGCAGTAGAAGCTGCTAAAGATGAGGCGATTCGAGTGAAAGGTAAAATTCACATTGATCGCTCGTTTGAAAAGAATGCAGGTTACTGTGTAGGGCCAGTGCTGATTGAACTTCCATTCCATCAGGCCAAAAAAGTTGATTCTTGGGCACAGAAAGAAGTTTTCGGTCCAGTTATTCACCTTGTGACTTATCACTCACTCATTGAAGCGGTAGAGCTTTTCAATTCAACTGAATATGCCCTTACTGGTGGTATCTACTCACAGTCTCAGGATGATATTGATTTCCTCATGAAATTTGTGAGAGCTGGTAACCTTTATGTGAATAGACCAAATACTGGTGCACGTGTTGCTATTGAGCCATTCGGAGGATTTAAACTCTCTGGAACAGGCCCTAAAGCAGGCGGAACAAGTTATGTAGGAGAGTTTCACTTCCTTCGTGATGCTGATCAAGCTAGTGAGATGAACTTTAATTGGGGCAAAGATTCAGGCTATGAACTGCATGTATCTCGTCCTTCACTTATTTCTGTATCAGGCCGTCTGAAGAGATTTAATGCTTTCTCAGCTCAGGTGATTAATCAGTATGAGCACCTCATGGGCTCAGTGAACGAGAAAGAAAAAGCAAGTCTGGAAGAATTTGTGAGCTGGATTAATGAGAACTTGGAAGACTATCTTCAGGGCCGTCATTTAAACCATGTCATCCCTGGACAGCTCTCTTACAACGATCTTTCTCTTATCCGTGAATCAGGTCTATTTGTCACTGTTTCTGGACGTCCGACTCTTAAAGGAGTTTGTTATATGCTTAGTGCTCTTGCACTTGGAAGTGGCGTAAGTGTGGCAAGCATTACAGAAGAAAGTTATGGAGTTTGGGTGAAGATCGTAGACCTTGCTTGGAAAGCAGGTTTCTCGAAGAATAACTTAGATATTTCTCTGATGGGCCGTGAGTCTTTAGAGAAAATGTTTAATCACAAAGAATTCTCATATCTCTATGCCGGAGGTCTGCAGCAGCTTAGCGCAGAAGTTTATAGCAAAGTACTAGAAGGTAATGCTTTAAATGAGTACATGAGAACACTTCTTTCAGAAGTCGACGGCATTGACCTTGCTTACCCGAGTTCGGTTCTTGATCAGTTTGTCTGGACGAGAAGTATTGCGGTAAACACCATGAGACATGGTGCCCCGTTAGAACTTAACTAAAAATCACGAAGAGTGACTAAAGCTTATTCAAAGCTAAAGTCACTCTTCTCTTTATCTAATTCTTTTTTTAATGTGCTTGAACAAAATGTCTTTGCTCTTTGAGACAGACAGCTTTTCTTGTTTTCAGCTATCCCTTGAGTGATACTTTTCGACTGAGCTTTAGTGAGAGCAATTTGATGTTCGCGAAATAGCTCATCAATAAATTCACAAGTGCAGTCTGTTTTACAGTTATTTACTAGTGAATTGATCTCTTGATCTTGATCAAAGAGAGCTTCAATATCATCAATAACCACTTCCATACGAGGACGCAGAGTTCTTAAAAGAAGCTCGGCTTCGGGCTGATCAGGCACACATGAAAGGTGTTTCATGTCGCCATCATAGATTTTTGTCAGCATTTGGGTGGTCGTGATAAGTTCACGAGGGGAGAAGTCTTTGAGTGCCTCTCGATCGACGACACTCTTGGACTGATTTAAGTTCTGGCCTGTTGAGCAGGCCATGAGTACGAGTAGGGAAATTAGTTTGAACATACTTTCTCTGGGTTATTATTCATATCATCCACAATTTTTGCTAGTGTGCATGTACGTCTGCCATCCTTTTGAAGGTAATCCATCACTTGAGGAGTAGCATCGGCAGTTCTTTGGTGAATGTCATGGAAAAGAATAACACCTGCATCTGATTTTGACTTCTTCATCATTTCCAGAGTTCTTTTCACCACATCACTCGCTGGTTGTGCCATCCAGTCAAGTGTATCAATACTCCAGAAAACGTGAATTAAATTATTATCGGCAATTTTTTGTCTAACACTTGTTGTTCCAACACCCGCTCCATAAGGAAGTCTGAAGAAACGAATTTTAGCTCCTTCGTGAACGGCCTGCAGGTCTTTAACAGCAGTAGTGATCTCTCTTTCCAGTTCCGCTGCACTTACCTTAGTTAATTGCTTGTGTGTATATGAGTGGGAAGCGATTTCCATTCCAGCATCACGTAGTTCTTTGGCCACTGTTTTATTTTCACGGGCCTTTGAAGTAAGTTGGAAGAAGCTGGCCTTCATCTTTCTTTTTTGAAGGTTCGCTAAAATTTGTCTGGTTGTTTTAACTCCCGGGCCATCATCAAAAGTGAGAGACCAGACTTTTTCTGGGAACTCAAGGCCAGTGATATTTCCTGATTTTGTAGTGCTCGGAGCAAAGCGTTTAGCGCTTTGATTTTTTACTGTAAGTGAGTGAGCGATATGCTCAAGATTCTTTTCATAAATAAGGAATTCTTTTTGTGGTTCAAGAATTGCCATTTCTTTTGAAAGCTCTTCGCTTAGTTTATAAAAACTTTTGTTTTGCTTTAACTTCATTCCCAACTGGAATGAAATATTTTCCATTGATAGGGAGCTCATCACTGATTTAGCAGCAAATTGAGCAACCTTTTCTTGTAGGATTTTACTAAAAGCAGTTGATTTTCTCGCTTTGAGATCATCATTGATATCAGTTAGCTCATGCTCAATCTTTTCCGCTTCAATTCGTACGGCCATCAGTAGGGCATATTCATTAGTCTGGTAAGCTTCTTCAGTAGATAGGTCTACTAGGGCGCGATCAAAGGCCTGAAGGTGTTTTTGCCCGATGGTGTAGTAGATATGAAGGGCCCCAAGCTTTTCATCAACAAGGTTAGATAGGTTTTCAGGAGATTCCATCATCAATTGCTGGGTAGAGATAGAGGCAATTGATCTATGGTGATGTTCAGTAACTGATGAACATGAAAGGAGGACTGTTCCTGAAAGGAGTAGGATAGCTTTTTTCATATGGGGATCCTTTTTACATTTAAGAGAACCTGATTCCAGCTCTCTATCGGAAGATAAGTTAAAATACTTGAGATATATGTTCAACTAAGGAACTCAATTATTTATATTGAAATGACCTAGATTTAAAGTAAAATCATTTGATAGAGGTGTGTTATGGAAGACGTTCGCTCAGTTCTCTCCCAGTTCAAAGGGAAATTTACGAAGGATGGGGCCCAGAATTCAGGTGGCAGGCCACCAACTCTCAGTTCTATCCCTGATCTTTTCTTTGATGAAATTCTCCTGAAGTTCAAACTTTCTCGTATTGAGATTTTGGTGCTGATGTACCTGTATCGCCAGATTTGGACTAAGACCAATCTGAATAAAAAGTTTGGTATCGGCCCAATCAATTCTTTTAAGGAAATGTCTCAGTATCTTCTGTTAGATCAGAGAGACGTTATTGACTCGATTCACTCCCTTGAGAAGCATGGGTTGATCCAAACAGTGCGAGTGGGGCAGTACTTTGTCAGAAAATTCTTCACTGAGGACTTTGATTTGAAGTATGGTCAGTCCTATGATGAATTCTTTTAAAGTTAAACTCTCCGAGCGCCTTGCAACCTTTGCTTCTTTTTATCGTAATCAGGATATTATTTGGGATATTGGCTGTGACCACGGTCATTTGGGCCTTTCTTTTTTTAAAGGAGAGTCTTCGCCTGAGATTCATCTGGTAGATCCGGCAGCTCCTGTGATCAAAAAACTAAAAGAGAAGATTAATCATTCGTATATTCCAATGATCCAAATTTTTCATCAAGAAGGGCAGGAAATAAAACTCAATCCTGAGTCATCACACTTCATCTTTATTGCTGGTATGGGGGGGCTTGAGATTATTGATATTCTTCGTCGTGTTCTTCCACAACTTCGCTTAGGTGATGAGCTGCTAATCTCTCCTCACAATAAAGTACTTGATGTTAGAAGTTATCTGGGAGAGTTGGCCCCGTTGTTATTAAATGAGGGTGTGCTGAGCGAGGGTGGAATTTGGTACCCTTATTTTCATTTAGGTCATGGTGGGAGAGTTATTTCCCAGTATGGTGATCAGATTTTTGAGGGGGAAAGTGGGAGAGGCTACAGAGAGCACTTGCTGGAAAAGCTTTCCCGTCATCGTGATGAAGAATCATTACGTTACCTTAATTTTTTAAAGGCCAGATAGATTTCATTTATCGGCTCCAGATCTATGTTATAATTGAAGTATGAGTGATGGTTTACTCTACTACTTTGGTGACGATAAGGTCTTCTTTAACAACTTAAAGACGACGATTGAAGCCTATGCATCTAGACACCTCGATATTGAGGTGATGAAGTTTTTTGCTACTCAAGAAGGGACAATTCAATCGCTCTTTCTGGAAGTTTCAAGAATGCAACCTGATGTGGTCGTCATCGACTTCTCATTACATTTTCAAGACTACATTCATTTGGCCCGAATTCTTAGCCGCGCTTCTTTTGAAAAAGAAGTGAAGGTTATTGGAATCCTCGACCATCAGAGTCCGCAGGAAATGCTGGTGGAAGTACAGACGACCGGTGTTTCTTTAAGCTTCATTAAGTCCGATGATATCAATGATACCGTTCAAAATATTTTTCGAATTACTTATCCAAAAAACTTCACTGCCAACAACTTTGCCAAAGCAAAACTCAAAGAAGAATGGATCGTAGGGGTTCTTTCAAAAATTGGATATATCACTGAGAAAGGACTTCATTTTGAGACGAACCTTTCATTAAGCCTCGGTGAATTAATTCGAGTGAGGCACTTCTGGCAGAATAAATATCTTGTTCCAAGTAAGTGCATGACAGTGAAAAACATTCAAAACGATAACCTGATTTATCATTTTGATCATGCCATTAATACAGAGTTTGAATTTATTGATCCTATTATCGGGGATAAAACCCCTGAAGATGAAGTGAAAAGAATTTCACAAATTGAAGACGTGAAATATCGTTATTCAAAATTTTTCTTCAAAAATCTTGGTAGCTCAACACAGAAAATAGCAAAAGTTTTAATTGTAGATTCTCAATACATTCTTTATCAGTCCCAAAAAAGAAGTGATCGCTTCCCGTACATTTTGAGATGTGTCGGTAATGAGAAGAACGTTATCAAAGAGATCGCTCGACTTAAACCCCATATTATCGTTTTCTCTTTGGATGATAATATCAATGATAAAACGGTGACTCTTGTTAAGAACTGGTTGAAACAAAACCCCAATGGAGATCGCCCTTATCTGATTATTTTTAATTCATCAACATCGACTCAAGACTGGCAATCGCTTCTTGATTATGAAAATATTCTTTCTTCTTCTGGGGAAATGAGTACTGATGTTCTCATTAAAATGGCCAAGATTTTTGAATCGAAAGTTCAGATCACTGATGATGATGATAAAACAAAAAAACTCTATATCTCCAAAGTGAAAGAAGAGTCTAACTGTGAAGTTGAAGTCAGTATCGAAGTTCATTATTTAACGGAGTCTGACCTTCAGTTTAGTTCTTCTCGCGAACTACCATTACATACCAATCTAGTTATCAGAAACCCTATCCAGACACTGGTTTATCTGGTGGCGGTGAAAGAGCAGAATGGTATTTTTAGTTATCAAGGAATACTGCATAGTCATAATGAGTTAGAAAAGAACTCTATCCGTCGCTATATTAATTCTTCGCTGTTCCAAGAGTCTGAAGTTAAGGTTGTTGATAAAAAAGAAATAGTTGAAGAGAATTCAAGACTTATGAATATTCTCAAGAATTCCAAGCTTAAAACAGAGGACTAATTGCCAATTCATTTTTATTTAAGTTAAATTCTCCCTATGAATTTACTTAAAATTATTCTGATTGCTTTTGCTATTTATTTTATTCGTCGTATGTTTCAGCTTTATAAATTCGTGAAAGTTCAAAATCAGGAAATTCAAAATTTAAAAGAACAGTTCAACAAACAGGCAAATAGCAATGCCCAGAATGAGCAATCAATTAATGCCGAATATAAGGTTATCGATTAATCTTCTTAAGTAGCTGTCGGATCTCTTTTTCTTTATTTTGATTGCCATAAAATAGCTCTTGAAAATGATCAGCGATCTTTTTTGCTTCTTCTTTTCGCTCCCACGTACTCCTAAAAATTTGTTTTTCTAATTCAGTAAAGTTTCCCTGATATTGAATTCCCTGTTTTTGTAAAAACTTTAAGTATGATTCCCACAGAAGCTGGCGCCGATTGGATGTTGTTCTTAAGAACAATAAGGCGGTAAAAGTGATCAAACTAAGAAAGCTAAAAAGATAAAGGTAGATTTTTTTAATTTTAAGGAGTGAGAGAAGGCCATTTTGTTCAGTGGCATCCCACTGATCCATAAATTGATAAAACTCAAAATCCCACTGACCTAAAAACATTTTGAAGTTGCTCAAAAAGCCACTTCCTGTTTGGGCCGCTAATGTGGGAATCACAAAATTATTTTTGGCCACTTCCTGATAGTCTAATTGAATACGCTCGGGTGCAATGAAGGAAGTCGGATCTACTCGTTTCCATAAACCATCTTCAAAATATTCGACCCATGCATGGGCATCGTTTTGAGAGATTTCATAAAACTCTCCGTAGGAATTAAAACGCCCCCCTTGAAAGCCTGAAATAAGCCGTGCAGGGATGCCCTTAACTCTTAAAATAAGAGCAAGACTTGAAGCATAGTGAGTGCAAAACCCTCGCTTCTTTTCAAAGAATTCTTCTAAGTTTCTGACCTTTCCTGGATTCCATGAATAACTAAATTTTTCATTCTTAACGAATAATTCATAGTCTCGAATAACTGCTTGGGGACTATTGTTTTGAAAAGTTTGTTTGATAAAAGCAATAGTTGCAGGAGGAAGATTAGTTTCCAGTTCTTGCAGGCCTTCTGCCTTCATTTCGTTTGAAACTTTCTGGATGAAGTATCGATTGGCACTGCGGACAAAATGAGAGGGAAAACTATAGGAGTCATCTGATGAATAAGTAATTTTATTCACTTCCAGCAGGGATGGGCTATCGAGATAAAAAAGATAAGGAGATTTGATGAAAAGTCGGTATTCATCTTTTTGAGGTAGAACGATATTTTCAATACGAATCAGACCTTGATCAGTGTTTCCCTGCTTCCAGTTCCAGCCGTCGGTCGATGAAATGACATTGCCTCGCCAGTACAGCTCTTCTCTAGGAAGAACCTGATTGATTTTAACCCAAAAAACTTTGGCATCATTTTCACTTAATTTCTCAATTTGTGAAATATCAGCATCCGGACGATAGCCGATCTCTCCCTCATTGGCCCCTGAAAGTGAGAAGGGGATGGGGTTTTGTACTCGCGGCAGAATGAAGAACAAAGTCCCCATAAAAATACTGATGGATAGATAAGTTCCGATGTTCTGCTTTTTAAATAAGGGCCTGTCATTTAATTTAAATACATAATGAATAAGGGTTATGAAGCTCGCAATAAAGAATAAAAGATAGATTAAGGTTTTATCAAAAAGTGCTCCTGCGGCCGTGAGAAGAATAAGCCCGAAGATGAGCATCACTTCATCTCGATATTTTCTAATTTCCAAAGCTTTGAGAATGACAACATTGAGTAAGAAGTTAATTCCTATTTCAGGAGTAATGATTTTTCCATAGGAAATAAAATAAAAAGCAAAAATGAGAAGACAAAGAGTATTGATGATCCACTTTTGCAGAGGCTCTCGATAAAAAAGCGTCACCGCTGCAAGCACTACCAGCACAACACTGGCAGAACTCATAAATTCCCGCAAAAGCATGGTGAAAACAATGATGATGAGATAATAGGGAAGTCTTACCACTGGGCCACCTTCTCCATCAATATTCTAAAATGTGCATCTCCTTGACCGTATGAAATGAACTCCTCGGGTGCTTTAAGGCTTGTGAGAATTTGGTACTTATGGGCCAGATACACTTGAGTTGCTACCAGGGAGATATCGTCTTCACTCATATTTTCTTTGAGAAATAAATCGAGATAGCGTGATTCCTGTGAACTTCCTTTTTTGACATACAACTCTTCCATGCGGGCGAAATGTTTCCAGCTAATTTTTTTGAAGTCCTCAGATTGATACTTATCCAGCGAATAGAAATCCTCATTTCCTATTGTTTGGGCCTCTATCGCCCCAGTCTGATGTTCTTTCTGATAAGGGCCAATGAGTGATTGTCCTGGCCAAATTCGAGGGTAGATAAAAAAGGATTGCTGATATTCCTGATTTTGTTTTTTAGCAAAAAGTCCAAAGGGGGCCGAATCATAGAAGGAGATTCTTTGTAAAAGATGCTTGCCTCTTTGTTTGAGCACTACAGGAAACAGCCCTTCATTTTCCAGGGCCGAGTTTATTTGCAAAGAGTATTTTTTATTATCAATGATGACTCTGATGGATTCAATTTTTTTCTGCCCCGTTTGGAGTTTGAGATAAGTTGTTTCTCCAGAATAGACAGGAGGAATTTCCAGTCGTCCTAGAGACTGATGATGAAAACGAACTGTCTCAATATACCAGTAGATCGTCTGCCCTATGAGAAAAAGCGAGAAAAGCAGCAGTAGATTATTGGAATAGCTGATCGCCAAAATAAAAATAAGAAAGTTTAATCCTAACAAGTACCGGCCAAGTCTGGTGGGACTTAAGAACAGTTTTCTCATGATTATTTGGGTCTCACAGGCACTTCTTGTAAAATCTCACGAGCACGAGCGAATTCAAAGGCCTGAGCATAAGACTGAGTATTAAAAAGTCGGTGACCTGCCAGGTATGGAAAAACAAACTGAACATCATCAGGAATAAGGAATGTTCGGCCGACGATAAAAGCGTGCGCACGAGAGGCGTCTAAAAGATCTCTGGTTGCTCTGGGACTTAAAGCACTAACGTCAGAAGTGCTTCTCGTTTTTTCAACTAAATCCAAAATATATTCCAGAATATTCTGAGAAGTTTGAATCTTTTTTATTCCTTGGGACCACTCATTTAAATGCTCATGAGTGACCAGCTTTTCTAGCGCAAGCAGCTTTTCACTGCGGCCTTCTTCAAGCAGCATCTGCATCTCATTTTCACGAGTGAGTTTTCCCATCGAAATTTTAAAAAGAAAACGATCAAGCTGAGATTCTGGCAGGGGATAGGTACCGAACTGCCCTCTTGGGTTCTGAGTGGCCATCAGACAAAATCTTTCAGGTAGGGGATAGGACTTTCCATCAATACTCACCTGTTTCTCCTCAAGAGCTTCAAGCAAGGCACTTTGCACTTTAGGAGTCCCCCTATTAAGTTCATCCGCCAAAATAAGCTCTGAAAATATCGGTCCTTTTTTAAAGATAAATTCGGAGCTTTCTTTTTGAAAGATACTGACTCCCAAAATATCAGACGGCAGTAAATCGCTGGTGAACTGCACACGCTGAAAGCTTAACCCACAAGTCTTGGCAAAGAATTTCACAAAAGTGGTTTTCCCCATACCAGGGACATCTTCAATCAAAAGACTTCGATTAAGAAGGATAGATATAAGGCCTAACTTAAAGTTAGACTCATTAGCAGGAAGGAAATCATTGGCCGTTTTTATGAAGTCATTTATTTTAATCATTCCTAAATGTTAACATGAACTTAGGTACCCTCCTACTAAGTATTATTTATTGATCTTGAGAATAATTCTGTTTTTTCTAAAGAATTACCAGACTGCTTCCGACAAGTATTTTCAGGATAGGCACGCAATTCACGTAGCACGTATAAGGGAGGCCCACTTGAATGCTAAAAATCTAGAGAAATTTCATGATTCACTTGTAGCTCAGTACCGTGATCTTATTCACGAAGCTTTGCTAGAGTCAGAGGAAAATCACAAGACTACGGTTAACCTAGGGACTTTGAATTCAAAGCTTAGGATGATCTATAGTTCAGCCAAGTATGATGGCCTTGATGAAGCTGTTATTGACCAGCTTATCAATGAAGTATTGCCGCCTCAAATCTCAGAAGCCGCTTAATTTTTATCTTTTAATTTGTACGCCTAGACGAGGGCGTACAAATTATTCTTTTTCTCCGCATATTTCCACATCCATCAAATTCATCAATAATTAACTCCAGTACCCAGTACAGGTCATTTATTTGCCTATTAAGGGGACTTGTTCTAACTGGTGGAAACGTTAGATGTTGTCGTAATGCGGTGCACGATAAGAAAGATTATCGTGCAATATGACTCAAGGCGCCAGTCCAAAGCTTCTTATACACTGGAAAAGCCCCACCTAAGACACTTTCATAGACTTCCACACTTCCGACCTTTAAAACCCCAAATTTGTGGCCCTGATATGGGGATAAAGCATCGCTCAGGTTTCTGGGGCTTCTAATCCGTGCCACCGTCAGATGAGGTCTAAAATCTCGGGCCTCGATCTCCAAACCCAGACCTCTTAACTTTTCTTCGCATTCGGCCTGAAGACCCCTGAGTTTTATGGAATTCTGCACACCAATCCACATAACCCGGCCATGATGCTTTTCAGGAAATGCTGAAAGCTCAGAAAGTTTCAATTCAAACGGTTCATGATGATGAACCAAGTCTTCAAGCTCACTGATAATGAGTGGCATTTTCTCTGGTATGATTTCACCCAAAAAGTTCAGAGTTATATGGAGATTTGTCTCGGGAACAAACTTAAAATCGAGTTCTTTTTTAGCAAGATTGATTTTGAGCTTTTTTAATTGATCTGCCGGTGAAAAATTCAAGTTTTGAGCACCAATAGCAACAAATAACCTCATAAATACCTCAGGTTTTAATGGATATTTCCCCTCTTAATTGTGACTTATTTTCCCTTATTAGAGAAATGACTTAAATCTGATAGCTTGTTAATGAGTGAGCTTAATATTTTGGTTTTTGTTAACATTTTCTCCTGATCTTTACGCCCGTATTCTGGGTGAAAGCATTGCTGTTACTCCGCATGCACTTCCTGGTGATTCTGATGCCACATCACTGGCCCTGCCTGGACTTCAATTTCATGAGTTTAATGATTATTTTGGCAAAACAGACAAGTTGATCACAGGTGGTGCTAAGGCCAATCTTCTTTGGGTCACGAGACATTTCAGTGCCAAGCTTAGCTTTAAGGGCGCCTATATTCAGCCCATACTGAAGACACGAAATGACCAACTTCCTTTAGACAATATACTTGGTATTCACGGTGAAGAATTAAATACCTCATTATTTCTTTCTTATACCCACTATAAAAATCTGCGTAGCAACTCTCCTGCCATTAAATTTACGATCGGTGGCGGATATGTGGATTTAGGAAATCACGGAATTGTTAACTTATACCGACAAATTCACAATGCTGTTGGTTCACCTATTCAAGATGATAAATTTGGGCCAAAAATTCATGGAAATTTTCGTTACTTTTCTTCCGGAATTCATTTCATCTTACCCTTGGCCACCTTTTTAAATTTCCAAACAGGAATTTCCAGCTATAACTCACAGGCCTTTTATGAATATGCTTATGAGGCAGGACTCATTTTTAGTGCGAACAAATCCTTTGCCTTTTCGGCCAAGTACCAATTCATTGATCAAAAACGCAGTATGTGGTGGGATCTTCGTGATAATCGACATCAGTTTATTGCTGGTCTAAGAATTTTTGAGTATTGGACACCTTCTGTGATGCTCGTCTCTCGTTACGTGAAAGGAGATAAAATGGGGCAATTATACTTAAGCCCCCTTTCGTTTACTCTCCCCTTTTAGTTCTTAAATACTACAAGTTCCACCTGATCCATCAGTACCCCAGATTGGTTTCACCAATTCAGGTCTATTATTTCCGAAGGTATATTCGTCATAAAAACTATCATAAGGTTCTGTAGCAAATTGAAGCACATTCCAACACGACAGATTCTGGTTAAAATTGTGAGCATTATAAAACATGGCGGTGATATTGCTCATGGAAGTAGTGACCCAGTTGCTTAGAGGTTGATTAAAAGTAATGGCATGATAAAACATTGACTCAGCATTATTAAGGCTTGAGGTATCCCAGTTGTTTAGCGATTGGTTAAAGTCGATCGAGTAGTAGAAACTATAATCCATACTTTGAACATTAGAGGTATCCCATGAGCTGAGGTCTTGATTGAATACATGAGCATGCTGAAAGATGCTAGACATAGAATAAACATTTGAAGTGTTCCAATTATTCAAAGGACTATTAAAGCTATGGGTATAAGAAAATGTCCCTGCCATTGAATAGATATTACTTACGTCCCAGTTATTGAAATTTCCATTCATTTTAATTGCTGCTTCAAAGAGCCAGTCGAGACTTGTTACAGAAGACAGATTAGGAGCAATAGTTGGCATGGTTTCTAAGTTGCTTGCACCACAAAAGGCGCGATCAAGGATTTGCCATTGATTACTTCCCCATTGATTTAAAGCAACCAATTGTGCTCGAGAATCATTTTCAGGGAAATTGTTTCTGCTACAGCTAGAGTAAGAAAGGCCAGGAAAATCCACAATGTTGGAAATAGTAACATGATAATAACCAGGGTTCGTATACGTGTGAGTCAAAGGAGCATGAGTTGAGATATTGATGCTCTCACTTATTCCGTCTCCCCAGTCAATTTCAAATTGATAATCGTCATACCAGGAAGAAAGAGGGATATCGATTGTCTGATTTGATCCTGTGGTTTTCCAGGTACTCACAAAAGCATTGGGGTCAGTGATAACGGGAGCGGGAACAACTCCTAGAACCACACAACTTCCACTCGCTACTCCTCCAAAATTAGGAAGCGTAAAAGCAGGATTTTTATCATCTGCAAAGTTTGAATAAGTGTAAGGAAGAGGAAGATTCCAGCAACTAAGATCTTGGGTCATGCTCCACGCTTTTTCAAACATCAAAGTTAAATTATTTGCGGAAGACAAAACCCAGTTATTTAAGGGGCGATCAAAAGAGATCGCTCGAGAGAACATTTCGCTAAAGTCTTGGACAGAAGAGACATCCCAGTTGTTCAAGGGTGAATTGAAACGGTAGGCATTTTTAAACATCTGAAACATACTCACGACATTGCCGACATTCCAGCTGCTGATATCTTGCTTAAATTTGTAGGCACTATAAAAAGTACCACTCATCGATGTGACTTGAGAAACATTCCAGTTCCCTATTGGTTGATCGAAACTGAAGGCTGAACGAAACATTTCATTCATGGAGGTCGCCTGTGGGATGTTCCAGTTATTGATATTTTGATTAAACATCTCAGCAGTACGAAACATACGATCAAGGTAACGGGCGTTACTCATATTCCAGTTGTTTAGAGGTTGATTAAAGATTGTTGCTTCATGAAAAAAACCGGAGAAGTCTTGTACATTGGAGACATTCCAGTGATTAATACTGGAATTAAAGAGAAGAGCACCTTTAAGAAACTCATGCATGTCATCGACTTGTGAAAGATCGGGAGCATCGGTTGCTGAAAAGTTAACTCTCCCAGCCTCACAAAACATTCTTCTCATGTTAAGCCACTGAATGCTTCCCCATTGTTTGACATCCACTAGTCTGTTATCTCCCGCACAGCTATTCCAGCCACCCATATAAGGAAAGTCTCCACTTATACTGACATCGTAGCGGCCAGCAGTTGTGTAAATGTGAGTGATATTTAAATCAGTATTGGTAAAGGTTTCAGCTGGCGTACCATCGCCCCAGTCAACGGTGAAGTCATAGGTGTATAGCCCATGAACAGGAAGAGTCAGAGTTAAATTACCAAGAGGGATTTCCCAGCTCATAATAAAAGGATTAGTCGTGGGTAGATTTGGGGTTGAGTTATCTGTTGCGGGTGTAGAGGTTATTTGATTGAAATGAAACTTTTGTTTATCGTTTGAACAAGAGTAAATCAAAAGCAGCAAAATGAGTATTTTCATATGGAGTATTTCGGAAAAAAGACTCGTTCGTCTTAACGGAGTGGAAATGGATATGAAGGGTGGATCTATTAAATTTAGGATACTTACCGAATCAAACTTGGCAAAAATAAAGGTTAATTTATCTTAATAGGTATTCTCGATCCCTCTATCGAGACAAGTGATTGGAGTTGGAGCAAATAGTTGATTAAAATATTTTCAAGGCACAACCAAATAAGGAGGCCTTATGGAGCGCAGACGTTTTCTCAAAAAGGGTCTTTTCGGATTAGCGGCGCTGATGATGGCCAATGTTGCTCAAGTGGCGAACAGTTTTGCGGCTGTTGTACTTAATGCTGAAGTTGGGAAATTAAAGTACAAAGAAAAAAGTAGTTTCCCTAACAAGAATTGTTTGAATTGTGCTCACTATAAAGAACGTGCAGGAAAAGATTTAGGAGAATGTAATCTCCCTCTTATGAAAAAGCAGATGAAGGCCGATGTCGTTTTAGTTGATAAGGAAGCCTACTGTTCAATGTGGGCGGCTATAAAAAAATAGGGGAGCTCGCTCCCCTATTTTCTAGATAAGCATTTTAAGAACACAGCGGAGAGGTTCGGCAGCTCCCCATAGGAGTTGATCACCAACAGTGAAAGCATTGATGAAATCTTCGCCCATACTCATCTTACGAACACGACCGATGGCCACATTCATTGTTCCTGAGACTGCAGCAGGCGTAAGACTCTTGAGGGATTCTGCCTTATTATTAGCAACAAACTTCACCCAAGGATTCGCACCTTGAATCAGTTCTTCAACAGTTTTAATATCAGCTGATTTTTTCAATTTGATCGTCAGCCCTTGAGAGTGACTTCTGAGCGCTCCCACGCGCACACACGTTCCGTCGATTTTAATATCCTCACTGGCATTACCTAGAATTTTATTGGCCTCAACCTGTGCTTTCCATTCTTCTTTGGACTGTCCACTTGGCAGTTCCACATCGATCCAGGGAAGGACATTCAGTGCCAGTGGATGACCGAAATTTTCTTTCGGGAAATCTTGCGAATGCATGAGTGAAGTCATTTTACGATCAAGTAAAAGTGCATCTGTGCCAGGGTTTTGATTCAAGCACTCTCCTACCGCATTCATCTGGCCTAGGAGTTCAATCATATTTTTAGCTCCCGCCCCAGATGCGGCCTGATAAGTCATAGAGCTAATCCATTCCACAAGGTTTTCACGAAAGAGACCCTGTAGAGCAATCAGCAGAAGACTCACAGTGCAGTTACCACCGATAAAATCTTTTCCACCACGATCAATATATTGTTCAATCAGCGGACGGTTGACTGGGTCTAGGACAATGATCGAGTTATCTTTCATGCGAAGTGCACTAGCTGCATCAATCCAATGGCCATTCCATCCTGAGCTTCTTAAATTTTGATAAACTTCCTTGGTGTAGTCTCCACCTTGGCAAGTGAGGATAATGTCCATTCCTTTGAGTTCATCCAGATTGAAGGCATCAAGAAGAGTGCTATGAGTGTTTTTGTATTTAGGAGCAGCGAGTCCCTTTTGCGATGTCGTAAAGAAATAAGATTCAAATGGGCCAAAATCATTCTCGGTCTTCATCCGCTCCATTAAGACTGAGCCGACCATTCCGCGCCATCCAATAAACCCGACCTTTTTCATCATGAAACTCCTGTCTTTGTTTAACCTTGTTTTTGAAGCTACCCTAAAAAATTTAGCAAAGTAAACTTGGTTTTTCTTGTTTAATCTTCTATGATTTTTAAGTTGCCTAAAGAGGCGCCTTTTTTAGGAAGAAATTCAAAAGACTAAATTAAGAGTCATTTGATTGGATTTCAGAGGAAAAAAGGCCGAAATGATTCACGACTTAATTCTTGATTCATTGGTTAGTGGGGCTGAATCCCCATGACTGTCACAATAAAATTGTGGAGTGCTTAAAGGCGGAAGAACTGATAGTTCTACCATTCTTATTCATTCCTATTTTTTCTTTATGCTTCAATTCATTTCAAACTTCTCGAAAGGAGAGGCTTATGAGTAGACAAATTATTGTTTCAAAATTTGGTGGAACCTCCATGGGATCCTGTGAGGCGATGAAGCGCTCTGCTCAGATTGCTAAGAAGTTTGATTCTTATCTGGTCATTGTCTCTGCTACTTCAGGAACTACTGATCAACTCATTGCCTTGGCAAAGATGGCCTCTAAAGGGCAAATGGATGAATCGAAAGCTTTAATGACTGAGATTCAAAACAAACATAGAAAAATCACAGAAGAAGCTAGATCAAGTACTGATACTGTCCAGATCTTGGAAGGCTTTTTTACGGAACTAGATCTTCTCGTGCAAAATATTGCTCTTTTAAGAGAGCTTACCCCAAGGGCCAACGACCACATTCTCTCTCTTGGTGAGCGTATGAGTTCTGTGATCTTTAAAGATATCATGACTAAAACACTTCCCGATAAAGAGGTCAGACTCCTTGATGCCCGAAGTATTATTAGAACTGATTCTCATTATGGACGAGCTATCCCTCTCATTGAAGACATCGGCAAGAATTCCGCGGAAAAGCTGGATCGACATGACAATATTGTTTATGTCTCTCAAGGTTTCATTGGTGCAGATCGTGAAGGAAACACCACTGTTCTAGGCCGTGGTGGCAGTGATTACTCTGCTGCTTTGTTTGCTGAAGGAATTAGGGCGAATGTTCTGCAAATTTGGACCGATGTTGCAGGAGTGGCCACCACTGACCCGCGAATTGTTCCCACTGCCAAAATTATTCCTGAACTCAGTTATGAAGAAGCAGCAGAGATGGCCCAATACGGGGCCAAGATTCTTCACCCCGCAACGATTGCTCCGGCCGTTCGTTGTGAAATTCCCGTGTTTGTCAGTTCATCATTTCATGACTCACTTGGTGGAACATGGATTCGTAAAGTGGTTAAAGAACAACCAACTGTACGCGCGATCACTAAAAGAAATAAGCAGGCGCTGGTAACAATTACCACTCCTAAGATGTTTAATGCTTTTGGTTTTATGAGCGAGATCTTCGGGATTTTTGCTAAACACCGTATTTCTGTTGATTGTGTGACGACTTCAGAAATTGCTGTGGCCATCACTGTTGATCTGGCCACTCTTGATCATAAAAAACTCATTGATGAATTAAAAGAAGTCGCTCGAGTTGAGATTGATGCAGACTACGAACTGATCAGTCTTATTGGAAATGATCTTCATATTCGTCCAAAAATTGCTAAGAAAATTTTCAGTGCCATTGAGGACACAAATATCAGAATGATGTCCCTAGGTGCTTCGGCCCATAACTTTAACTTCTTAGTTAAGGAGAGTGACTCAGTCTCAGTTATTAATAAACTTCACAAAACTCTAATTGAGGGCCTATGAGAATCGCGCTATTAGGTAAAGGGAAGACAGGGTCAAAAATTTTAGAGCTCAAGAAAAGTGATATCACTGTTTTTGATTCTCAAAATCGGCCCACTCTAGAGAAACTAAAAAATTGCGACGTCGCGATTTCATTTCTCCCAGGACATGCCTTTCTAGAGTATATCCCTCTCCTTTTAGACTCAAAACTCCCTATGGTTATAGGCTCCACTGGCGTTGAATTCCCGGTGGAGCTGGATACCCAATTAAAAGAGCGAAAAATGGCTTGGATCTATGGGTCCAACTTTTCCTTAGGAGTTGTTCTCACCAAAATTCTGATTGAGAAGATGAATGACTATCTTGGACTTTTTAATGAGCGAAGTTTTTCGCTTCATGAAATCCACCATACTAAAAAGTTAGATGCTCCTAGTGGGACAGCTCTGTCGATGGCCAGTTGGGTAGATGACAATGTTCAAATCACTTCTGAGCGCACAGGAGATGTTGTTGGTCATCACGCACTTACTTTAAGAACACCGCGAGAAGAAATAACAATTGCTCATGAGGCCCTTGATCGATCCCTTTTTGCAGAAGGGGCACTTCGTGCCAGTGAGCTGCTAAATCAGAAAAAATTACCGTTTGGTCTGCATAACTTTCAAGAAGTCATGCAGAAGAATATTCAGGATAAGGAGTAAGTATGGATTTAAACCAATACCCACTTTGGACTGCTCTTGTTACACCCATTAGCGATAATGGAAATGTGGACTTTGCTAGTTTAGAGAAACTAGTTAAGCAGCAGGTTGAGGCCAGAAATGGACTACTCATTTTAGGATCAACTGCAGAAGCTCTTAATCTGAAGCTGAGCGATAAAAAGGCCATTCTGGAGAAAGTGATCTCCATGAAACCTGCCTCGCCTATTATGGTAGGAGTTGGTGGTCATCAATTAGAGGAATGTCTTGATTGGCTAAAATACCTAGAAACTCTCCCTATTCATGCTTACTTGATGGTGACTCCCCTTTACGCGAAACCTGGTACTCATGGGCAAACCGAGTGGTTTAAAGCTCTGATGGATAAAGTAACTCGTCCTGTAATGCTTTACAATGTTCCGGGACGTACAGCAGTGGCGATGAGTACAGAGGCCGTGAAGAATTTAAATACTCACAAAAACTTCTGGGCCATTAAAGAGGCCAGTGGAAGTGTGGAAAAAATGAAAGAGTATCTGGCCGCAGCTGGTGGCAAGAAAGTTTACTGTGGTGATGATGCCTTAATGAGTGAGTTTGCTGCCGCTGGAGCAGTAGGACTCGTAAGTGTCGCTTCCAATGCCTGGCCCAAAGAGACTCACCTCTATGTGAAAAAGTGTCTTGATAATAGTTTAAAAGAAAAACAAATGTGGGCAGATGCTAGCAATACACTCTTTATTGCTTCTAACCCAGTGCCGGTGAAGCGTCTTCTTCATCTTCGTGGAGATATTACGACGGCCAAGATGGTTCCACCTTTGAGTGATCGTGATCTGCAGGATAACGACAAATTGCTTACAGCAGATCAACAAGTTAAAAATTGGCATGGAGAGTACAAATGAATTGGATGGATATTTTAAATAAACTTGAAACAGGTGAGCTTCGTTCAGCCAATAAAGTAAATGGCAAATGGGTTGCTAATACTGAAGTAAAACAAGGAATCCTTGAAGCCTTTAAGGCCGGTGAGTTAAAAGAATTTGCTGGTGGCTTCGTTGATAAGCACAATCTTCCTGCTCGCGAGTTTAAAGTCGCAGATAAGGTACGCATGGTTCCAGGCGGATCAAGTGTTCGTCGTGGGTCTTTTGTGGCATCAGGTGTGATTATCATGCCTCCTGCCTACATTAACGTAGGTGCTTATGTTGATAGTGGCACAATGGTTGATTCTCACGCCTTAGTGGGCTCATGCGCTCAGATTGGTAAAAATGTGCATTTGTCAGCAGGCGTGCAAATTGGCGGTGTTTTAGAGCCAATTGGACTTGCTCCTGTGGTGATTGAAGATAACGCCTTTATAGGTGCTGGTTCCATCATTGTTGAGGGCGTTCAAGTGGGCGCGGGTGCAGTGATTGCTCCGGGAGTGATCTTATCTCGCGGTGTACCTGTTTATGATTGTGTGAATGAGAGAATTCTTGAGGTCGGGGAACCTATTCCTGCTAATGCAGTGGTAGTCAGTGGATCAAGACCTGCTTCAAAAAATTTAAACTGGGCCAATGAATTGGGTCTACAGATGCGTTGTGCGCTTATTATTAAGTATAAGGACGCCAAGACTTCTGCTTCTTTGGAACTTGAAAGTATTCTTCGCTAAAAAAGTGAGGCCCACTTTCGTGGGCCTCATCACTTCAATTTATGAATCAAGTGCGCAATCAAGTTTATAAATAACTTTTCCGCCATTAAAAGTATCTTCTACTTCTAACTGTAGTCCGTTATTAAGAGCAGACTTACCAGAAACTCTTGGACCTGGCTGATCAATTTTAATTCCTAGGCTTCCAGTAATGAAACCATTTGAATTGAACTCTACCAGATAAGAAACAGGATAAACACGGTCTTGAAGAGTGACTTTCTCACCCTCAAGTTTTTTCCAAGTATTGCTGATACGTTCAGCTTTCGTTGGTTTGTAATCAACATTGTTAGTCGAGCTGTAGTTGAAAGCATAAAGATCGCATGCTGCGAATCCTGCTGCAAAAGAGCTCATTGGTAGTGCTAAAACAAGTGCTGCTAAAAATTTCATCATCTATCTCCTTAGTGTAAGAGTTATTCTCTTTTATAAAGCAAGGGACAGATTGAGTAGTTAGGTTTGTGTTAAGTGAAAAATTTACAAAAAAAAAGGGGCCCCTGCATAGGCCCCATTCAGCTGAAAAATAATAAGGCCAGAAGTCCGTCTCTGGTCTTGATATGCATCATCCTTGATTTCTTAATTTTAGCTTAAGGATATGTTACGAATTCAATTTGAAAGGGAAAATAAGTAATTTCTTACTTTTACTGTCTCTTTAAGATTAAGCGCCTAATTACCCTGAATCTCATGGGCAGTTAGGCGCTAACTTATTGAAATTCTATTGACCTCTGAGGTCCTTCCTTAAAATCTTACCGACGTTAGATTTTGGAAGCTCAGCTCTGAATTCTACTTTTTTAGGAACTTTATAAGAAGTCATATTCTCACGAGCATAAGCAATGACCTCTGCTTCCGTAAGACTTGCATCTTTTTTCACAACAAAAAGTTTTACCACTTCACCTGATTTCTCATCAGGCATACCGATGGCAGCACATTCTAGAACTTTAGGATGACCTGAAATGATTTCTTCAATTTCATTCGGATAAACGTTGAAACCAGAAACAAGAATCATATCTTTTTTTCGATCAACGATTTTTACAAATCCTTGGGCCGTCATAAATCCTAGATCACCCGTTTTAAAGAAGCCGTCAGTTGTGATGGCCTTGGCCGTTTCATCAGGACGATTCCAATAGCCTTGTGTGACTTGTGGGCCTTTGATACAAACCTCTCCGATCTCATCTGTCCCAACTACTTTTCCTTCTTCATCACGAATTTCTACAATTGTTGAAGGAATCGGAAGTCCAATGTAGCCATTGTAGTTTTCAAGAGTCATCGGGTTAATACAGGCAGCAGGACTTGTTTCTGTCAGTCCGTAAGCTTCGATAAGCGGTCTGCGTGTGACTAGCTTCCACTTATCAGCAACACTTTTCTGAACGGCCATTCCACCGCCAAGAGCTACTTTTAAATGAGAGAAATCAAGACGAACAAAGTCTTGGTTATTTAAAAGAGCATTGAAAAGTGTATTCACACCTGTAATAGAAGTGAATTTCCATTTTTTAAGTTCTTTGACAAAACCAGGAATATCTCTCGGGTTAGTAATCAGTACGTTCAGGGCCCCGACACTATTGAAGACAAAGCAATTCGCTGTCAGAGAGAAAATGTGATAGAGAGGAAGCGGAGTAATAATAATTTCTTCGCCTTCGCTAATGAGATTTTTAATCCAAGCACGAGCTTGAATCATATTAGAAACGATGTTCTTGTGAGTAAGGATTGCTCCTTTGGCCACACCAGTTGTTCCTCCTGTGTATTGAAGGAACGCAATATCTGAGTGAGTGACTGTTGGTCTGGCGAATTTTGTTTCATCACCTTTGCCCAAACAATCCAGGAAATCCATTGTCACTGGAAGATTATAGTCAGGGACCATCTTCTTAACTTTCTTCAAGACAAAATTTACAATGTGGTTTTTTGGAAACTTCAACATATCTCCTACCTGAGTAAGGATAATATGCTTAACTCGACAGCCCTTCATCGCTTTTTCAAGGGTATGAGCTGAGTTGGCAAAAAGAATGATGGTTGAAACTTCTGCATCCTTGAGTTGATGCTCAAGTTCTCTTGCCGTGTAAAGAGGGTTTACGTTAACCGCAATAAGTCCTGCTCTTAGAACTCCAAAAAGTGCTACTGGATACTGAAGAATATTCGGCATCATGATCGCAACACGTTCACCTTTTTTAAGATTAAGTTCGTTCTGTAAAAAAGAGGCAAACTTCTTACTTAAGCGATCAATATCGCCGTAACTGAGAGTTGTTCCCATGTTGTGAAAAGCTGGTTTCGCAGCAAACTTTGAGAAACTCATTTCCAATAGGTCGTTAATTGAGCTGTACTCGTTTGGATTAATTTCCTTTGGTACACCTTGATCGTAGCCTGATTGCCAAGGGTAGGTCATATGGCCTCCTAGTTGATTTGGTTTTGAATTTTATGAATAACTTGATCGATTGATTTGTAGAGATCGTCTGATTCGGCCTTCGCAAAGAATTCTTTGTTGTGATCCATCACCTTAACTTCTGAAATTTGGTTATGGCCTTCTACCCAACAAATCCATTTAACATCAGCACCTGTACTGAACCATTTGCTAAATTTTTGTGACTTACTTTTGATAAGTTCATCAAGAGCTTGAGTGTGTTCAAGATTACGGAAACTGATTGTAATGTTCATATATTCTTCTCCTTAAAACGTTACAACTATTATAGTTGGAATGTTTATAAAGGAAAATAGATAAACTTGCCTAATGAGAGAGGACCATCCTCACTGCTGCTGGCAGGATTTCCACTGGAAGATCCATGAAGCTTTGATGTGGAACCATTCCCATTTGTGAGTAATAAAAAAAAGATCTGATGGAGAGTTGATGTTGTTTTATTTCATTTTCCAGATCAAGGCTGTCTGATATCTTGCGAACAGGCTGCCAAGAGCCTAAAAACTGCCAAAGCGTGTAAGTGTCATCATCAAATTTAAAATTATCTGGAATGAATATTTTTTTCTTATGCACCATCGTTTCACAAGTAAAGACGCCGTCTTCACTCAGGTATTCTTTGATGAGCTTAAAAAAGCTGGCCCGTTGATAATCTTCCGTCAAACAGTGCAGAAGATGTCCATCAATAATGATATCAAATTTCCCAGAAAAACCCGGCTCAGGAAGAGTCAGATCACTGACAAAAGCATTCACTTCTAATCCATGAAAAGAAAAAAGTTTCTGAGCAAGATCAATGGCAAGATTTGAAAAATCACAGATAGTAACCTGGGCCCCAAGTCGGGCCAGCTCAAGACTCACTCCACCTACTCCTGATCCTAATTCTAGGATTCGTAAATCACTCCAGTCTTTATTTGCTAGAAACTTGTTTTTCGCCTCTTGTACGAATTGCAACTGTCCCTTCGACATTGGCAATACTTGAGCGGATAGCTTATCGGTCGACAGGAGCATGAGTGATTTATAAGATTCATTGTAATATTCACTGAGAGTCATAGAGTTAGTGTAAGATGTTTCCTATGAGTAATCAAAAAAAATTCATCTTCCTAAGAGGTCTTACCCGTGAAAGCCGGCACTGGGGAGATTTTACTGCTCATTTTAAGACTCAGTTTCCAGATGCACAGATCTTTTTTTTGGATTTACCCGGTGCGGGTAAGATGCATAAAGATGTTTGTCCGTTAAATGTGAAGTCCATGGTCGACATTTTAAGAAGACAGCTGCCTCAGGAATTTCTTGGTAAAGGTGAATTTCATTTTATTGGAATGAGTTTAGGTGGAATGGTTGCCCTTGAGTGGTCAAAAAGATATCCAGAAGACTTATCATCAACGATTATTATTAACAGCAGTGCCTCAAAACTTATTCCTTTCTGGTATCGCCTTCGCCCTGGAGCTTATCCTTACATACTACTCGCTGGAATTCTTAAATCAAAACAGCATGAAATGATTTTTAGAAAAGTTTGTCAGAATCAAAATAACCGAACAAAGACCATAGCGCTTTGGAAAGAAATTCATGCAACATCTCCAGTGAGTCTGACAAATGCCATTCGTCAGATCTATTCAGCCTCTCAATTTAGACTGAGTAAAAATTTAAAAATTAAAGGGATGGTTATTTCAAGCTATGGAGATGAACTCGTGAGCTACAGATGCTCGCAAAAGCTTGCCGCAGAATTAGGATGGCCGATAAAAATTCACTCATGGGGTGGCCATGAATTAAGTGATGATGACCCAGAGTGGGTCATCACCGAGATAAAATCTTTTATTGGATAAGAGCGTTTTGTAGATCTGTGAGTTTATTTTTTCTTACTGGTTGGAAAACAACTTTCCCTTGTTCTTTGATCGCATAAAACTCGAGCGGCGTCTTAACACCTTCCGTATGAATCGTTAATCTCACGACATCACTATTAACCATCTCAATCTTTTTAGAATAAAGATCCGTGAGGGCCGAAATATCGTGCTTTTTAAACTTTTCAAATTCACTTCTGGTTACTTCAAGACCTAAATCCTGTTGTTTGGCATCACTTAATAGAGTTGAAATCTGATTTTGTTCTCTATCAGCAGCAACCTGTACGTTGGCATTATTATCCTGAACAGTGATCCCATACTTAGAAAGAAGGGCCGTGTTAATTCTCGCCTGCGCACTACTTACTGCCCCTAAAGGGCCAGCAGCAACTGCGCCTGCACCAGCAGAAGAAGAGAATGAACCACCACTCACACCGCCTGAAGTTGAGAAGTTTTCAGAAACACTGGCAGGTGCACGATGTGCATCGTCAGTTATTTCCGGCTTTGAACTTGTGACAGCATTTGATTTTGCTGTTTGTCTTGTTCCTGTTGTCATATCGGCCTGAGCGATATTTTCGATGTGAGGTAAAGATTTTGACTGCGCTAATTGAGTTTCAGCTTGTTTGCCCTGATTCATCAGCTTATCAATAATATCTTGATACTCTTTAGAAGTACGTTCTTTTTCTGCAAGAATTTTTTCAAGCGAAGCAACACGAACATCTACTTCATTTTTAAACTCGGAAGTGACATTCGGACGAGATGCACGCTCTTGGTTATAATCAAGAGCAGCTTTCGTATCTTTAATTTCTTTATCAAGATCGTCTTTCTGCTCTTTAAGCTGGGAGGCCGTATATTGATAAGAATTCATACTATTCTGAGAATTGCTTCCCATATTTATCATTGAGTTGTGGGAACTACTGCTACTAGCTGCACCTGCATTGGCCGGGGCGACTTCTGTATTGCTAGCAAGCCAGCTTGATACTGAGGATTTATTTTGATCCCCAAGACGACTTTCCTTGCGATCATTTAACCAAGAAGTCACAGAAGTTATCGAACTATATCTTTTAACTTCTTCTTGGTTCATCTCGCGGATTGTGCCTGATTTAGCAATAGCACTCATACTGATGAAGCCAGCACTTGAGCTAGAGTACTCCTCGCTATTTTTTTTATGGTCCTCAGGATTGGCCATGAATTTTGCCATGAGTTCTGTTTTACTAGAGCATGCAGGATCAGGAGACTTTGCCTGACAAAGTTTTTTTGTAAAACTATCAAGATTTAGAGATTTTCCGTTCACATATCGGAAGTGCTTTTCACAATATAGCGCTCTATCAGACTCATAGCGAGTATTTTGGCTTAAATCTGGAATCATTTCATTGGAAATGTCTTGATAGATTTGCGATAGAAGTGATTCATCTTCTTTGCCACTAATTTGGTTGCTAAGTCTTCCCTTTTCTAATTCTGAATCGTTACGATTTTTGTGAACTTTACTGCAATATTTCGGCATCAGTTCCGTGCATGTATTAACTAAATGTTCTCTTGTTTTAGCTCCAAAACCCATGGTGTAAGGAACTGCGAAAGAGTGCCTATTGTTACCTGCAAATGAGATACAACTATCAAGGTCAATGCCCAGTTTACTTGAACTCCATTGATTTAATGAAGCTATGCTATTTCTCTTTTGACTCTTTTCAATCAGTGAAGCAAGGTATTTTTCAGATTCTTTTTCTTTACCTCGCATAACAGCCGACTTCATTTTCTCGTTGTCTAGTGCTGTAGCAATTTCCTTCATGTAGTCATCAAGTCCTTTATCCAGAAACTGTTTGTAGCAAGCACCCATTTCATTTCCACAATTAGGTGAGATTTTTGTCATATGCTTCTGCATGACCTGGTGGATTTCTTTGGCCGAACCTTCATCTCCTGACATAAAGACATATTTTACAAGTGGATTCATTTCAAGAAAACGAATTTTCTCTCTAATGAGTTCTTTATTTTCTGGAGAGCTTTGATTACTTAAAAAATCTTTTTCAAGCTGTTCTATATTCCATTCACTTCCCTTAAAACCTTTCTTCATCGCCTGCCAAAAATTATTTTCCTGGGGATATGATGCTAGTTTCAGGTAGTTTTTAAATGGAAGACAACCCTCTCCTTCAATATTACTTTTAGCGAGAATATTTAAAACACTCGGCTTTTCTTCCATACTGTTCATGATATTGTGAACATTCTTTTCAAATTCCTGCTTTTGTTCAGGCGAAGGAGCAATCTGTTGCTGTAGTGAAGAGACTAAGCTCTTCTTATAAGTATCAATGAAAGACTTGTCTTTCACCGCTTCAGCAGTATGTCCGTATGAATTTGAAATTTTCTCTCCAAGAACATGAGTCTGAAGAATAAGGGCATTGTTTCTTGCATTTGATTTGATATCCAAATCATTCATAATTGATTTTAAGTGATCAAGACTGAACTCGTTAGAATTGACAAGTCCCTTAGGAGTTAAAAGATCATCTTCACTTAAAGTCAAAGGAGCGATCTGAGAACCATTGGAAAGACATTCACAAACCTTGATTTGCTTTTCAAAAGGATCTTCTGCTTCATAACCTAGATCAAAACAATTCTGTGTATTTAATATGAATGGTGTATTCATAAAATAGCCTGAAAATGAATTCTCAGGTTCTTCACAATCCAGACCATCTTTAGCAGCAGGAGCTGTTGAGTAAAGTTCGTGTTTTAGTCCATAAAAACTTTTGGAGGGATTTACCCCTATCGTGGTAGGACTTAGCTCCTGCACGCCCAGATCATTGGCGTGCACTAAATGAAATGGAATAAAAATGAGCAAGCTTAAAAAGTATCTCATGACTTCTCTTCGGAACGGGTTTCAAAATACTTGAACAGTATAAATGGATTATTATTGAGATCGAAATGCCAATACATTTTCAAGAGGATAAGAGATTTAGACTGCCTTTAAATAAAGGCAGTCTAAATATTTGAATTAGCGATGAAGTACGTTCTGAAGATCAATCAGTTTATTTTTTCTGATAGGCTGAAAGACAACGCGCCCTTCTTCTTTGATGGCATAGAATTCAAGAACCTCTTCACTGGAGTTCGTTGAGACAAGAACTTTCACTACTTGATCATTGATCCCCTTGAGTTCTTTCGTGTAAAGAGCTTCAAGTGCTCCCAGATTATTTGTTTTAATTTGCTCAAAATCCCTAACTGATACTTGCAATGGAACATCGGCCGCTTCCGCAATAGATTTAACCCCACTAAATTTGCTGCCATCAGCATCTTCAGCAACGCTAACAGAAGATGTTGATCCCGTTGGCCCATCTTTAACGACAATACCATATTTCGTAAGAAGAGCATTGTTGACACGTTTACTGGTTGTTGCTGCAAATGATTGTCCAGTAGAGGATGAGCCTAAAGAAGCAGGTGCACGAGCGACATCTCTTGGAAAGCTTTCCAGGGCGGTATTTCTCTCAGCTTCCATCGTATGAGATGCCTGCTGATCTTTGAGTGTTTTAGGCGCATTTTGAACATTACTCTTAATCGATGAAATCCTTCTATCGACCAAAGTCTCAGATGCCTCCGGCGAGTTGGCCGATTTTGAGGCCTGTGCAGCTTGGATGTTACCCTTGTTCTCTAAAAGTTGAGTTATCATTTTCTGATAACTCTTGGTGCTTGAGTCCTTCTCGGCCAAAAGTTTCTCCAGACCTTTGATTCTCTCTTCTAAAGACATATCCTTGCTTTCGATGCTATCTTTTATAGAGTTCTCTGATGACATCGTCGCAAAAGAGTTTGTTTCTTTTATGCTAATGTCTGCTTCTTTTTTATCACCAGTCTCTTCCTCAACTTTTGCAAGGAACTGGTTAGGAGCATTTAAGTAGGCCTGATTTCCAAATGTACCAAGGTTTTGTAATGAAATGTCCTGTCCGGGCATGCTACCGTCGAGCGACTCTCCATCAGCAATAATTTCTGGAGTGGAAAAGATGCCTTCAGTTGTCGTTGTTGTAACTGAGGTATCAGCTTGGGGCGATGTGTTCATTCTTGATTTTTCAATGTTCGCAATAACATCATTAATAGAGTTGTCCCCAGAGCTCTTGTTCCTTTCTTCTGGCAGAGTATGATCTCTAGATGCGATCGATAAGACTTTCTCACTGAGATTAACTCTACTTGAATTTGCAATACCTGCGATCAATCTTTCATTATTACTTTGTGTATCAAAGATAAAACCCTTATCAAGAGATTTTGAACTGTTCATAAACTGTTTGAATAAATCGACATCTGTCAAATTTGAACAGCTACGGCGACTACATTCTACAGTTTTAAATTCTTTGTAGGTAATTTCTTTTTTTGTATTATTGTCTTTTCGCTTCATCTTGTTACAAGCAAAATCGTTCTTATCGTAATATTCCTGGTTTTTGTCGGCCTCAGAAAAGATTGAGTCATCAAGACGAAAACGAGTTCTATTAACAAGCTCACCATCTTGAACTTGTAGAATTGAATCGCCACTTGTTCTTAAGTCGGTACAGTAATTTTGAAGAACGTCCGCACATTGCCCTGTCTTTTGAGGGTCAATTCCACCACCGCACTGACGATAGCTCGCCGTTTTATTATCGCTTGCGAAACGTATTGCTGAAAGGTTTAATGGTTGTGAGTCGATATCGTTAAGGATATGAGCTTCTTTTCGCACCTCGTGGAAAAGACTGGCCGAAATTCCTGCTCTTAAATGAGCTTTTTCGTAAAATTCCTTCAGGAGCTGAGGTAGATTAACTCCTTGGCTAAAAAAAACTCCCTGACAATCATTTTTTCTTATACAACCTGGGTCAGGAATTAAAACTTGTTTCAAAGTAGTTAAGAGTGCTTGTTTAAGCTCCCTATCCTCACTTCTGAAGACGGTTTTTATAGTCGGATTCATTTCTAAAAATGTTAGTTTGGCCTTGTTTGTTTCAATATTTTTTCCTTCTCTAATTTCTTTTTCCAGATAATTAACATCCCACTCGACTGGAAAGAATTCAGTACTTTCATTAAGTGCCTGCCAGAATAAGGGATTGTCTGGAATCATTTTGGTGCTTAAAAATCCTTCATATGAAAGGCAAAATCCTCTTTCTTGAAGTTTGTCCTTACTCTCTTTAAGTTTATTAACAAGGTTATTGTTTTGAGATTTTGTGTATTTATCAATTTGCGCAATAATACCTTGGTAAAATTGAGGACTAACCTTGTTGCGATATTTTTCTAGATCATTAACGACCCATTTGCTTAGCTCCTCAGCTTGAAGGGTGTCGAAAACTTGTTGAACAGCCTCGGTAGGGTTATCCGGATTAATAAGCAGAGACTCCAATAAATAAGGTTCCGCTTTTTTTTCTATATTTTTAGCAGTTTCATCTAGAGATGCTAGAATTTTTCCTTCAAATAGCTTTTGATCACGCTCTTTTACCTCTGAAGGGGTTAGCGAATTTTTAATTTTCAGACCAAACTTATCTTCAAGGCAATTACAAACCTCAAAATCTTTTTGCATGTCTTCAATATCGTTACCTGAATTATTAATGCTGAAACATGACATCGTTTTATCAGTCTCGCAGACAAAGTCTTTTATAACATAGCCAGAATTAGCATGCGTCGATTGCCAGGGAATAAGCCCAGCTGTGATTAAGATTAATAAGTTTAAACGCTTCTTCATAACTAATCCTTGAAAGATCTTCTCAACTACTTATCGGGTCTCTGTCCCTGTCACTTAAGTTAAGTATCGCTTAATCACTTTGATTTAAGATGGGTTTAAATAAAAAGCACTTAAGTTATTGAATGTCGGTTATACTTTGGGTATGTTGACTGCCCAATAAACAAGGCAAATGCATGAAAACACCTTCAAATAATTACCAATGGGTAACCACCGAGGATGGCTCCCAGACCCTCCATTCTGACCTTTATGGAGAGGCCTGCCACTCTACCTCGGGAGCGAAAACTGAAACTCTTTTGCATTACCTTGAGGGCTGCGAGGTGACTACTCGAATTGAGCGCTTCTCTCCTTTTGAAATTCTAGAGGTCGGCTTTGGTTTAGGATTAGGCTTTTTAACCACTCTTGAAGTTTTAGGGACTGAGCGTTCTTGGCATTTTGTTTCTATGGAGATTGATCCAGATTTAGTGAAATGGTTTTTGGATGAATACAAGTCTCTGCCGATTATTGCTGATGCAAAATGGATCACACCAAAGCTTGTTGAAGGCCAATATCAGAACGTAAAACTTTCGATCATTGTGGGAGATGCAAGAGTTGAAGTTGCGCCCTTCTTGGCACAAAAAAACTTTCACTTTCATGCGATCTTTCAAGATGCTTTTTCGCCAAAAAGAAATCCGCATCTCTGGACAGTAGAATGGTTTGAACTTTTACGCCAGCACTCTCATGCGGAGTGTATCCTTTCGACCTACTCTGCCTCTTCTTCAATCAGAAAATCATTATTGGAATCAGGTTGGAAAATAACGAAAGGCCATAAATTTGGCCCTAAGAGATCAAGTACCCGAGCGCGCTTAACAGGAACAAATGACGAAGATATCCTCACCCATCTTGAACGCTCGCCTGTGACGGCCATCTATGATAAAAATGTAGGTGAGTTTATTTTAAAATCTAAAGGCGAGTCATGATCACTGAGCTTCTTCCTATCAAGTACCCTATTATTCAAGCAGGAATGGTCTGGGTTTCTGGTGGAAAATTAGCGGCTGCCAGTGCGCAAGCAGGTATCTTAGGAGTAATCGGTGCTGGTTCGATGAAACCAGAACTTCTTCGTACTCATATCCAAAAGGCCAAAACATTAACAACTCATCCTGAAAGATTAGCTGTGAATGTTCCCCTCCTTTATAAACTCACTCAAGAACAATTACAGGTTTCATTGGAAGAAGGTATTAAAATTTTTATTACCTCCGCAGGCAGTCCTAAAAAATATACCAGCTGGTTAAAAGAGCAAGGCTGCATTGTTATTCATGTGATTTCGACTCCTGAACTTGCCTTCAAATGTCAGGAAGCCGGCTGTGATGCAGTCATTGCTGAGGGCTTTGAGGCCGGTGGACACAACGGCAGAGATGAAATCACCACTCTCTGCTTGATTCCCCAGGTTCTTAAGCGAGTGAATATTCCGGTGATTGCCGCTGGTGGTATTGCTACAGGAGAAGCATGGCTTTCCATGATGGGCCTAGGAGCAGCTGGTGTTCAGATCGGGACACGTTTTGTGGCCACTCGTGAATCAAGTGCTCATGACAATTTCAAGAAACTTATTACTGAATCAACTTTCAATTCGACCATGCTGATGATGAAAAAATTAGTACCGGTCAGACTTTATAAAAACAAGTTCTATGATGAGGTAGCTAAACTTGAAGAAGTCTGTGCTTCTTCTGAAAAACTGGAAGAGCATCTTGGGCATGGAAGGGCCCGTGCGGGAATGCTTGAAGGAGATTTGGACGAAGGAGAATTGGAGATTGGTCAAATTGCAGGATTGATTGAGGACATTCCGACAGTGGCAGAGCTTGTTGCAGATCTTGTTACTGACTACAACAAGGCCTTCAAAAATCTTAAGTCATTCTAGGCAGTCTGATCACAAAGGTTGTTCTTTCTTCATTATCACTAATCGAGAGAACGCCGTTATGCTCTCTGACTATTTTCTCAGACAAAGAAAGTCCTAGACCTGTTCCTTTCTGTTCTCTTTTTGTCGTAAAGAATGGAACCATCATCTTTGTCTTCACTTCTTTACAAGGAGCAAGGCCCGAGTCCTGAACAGTAATCTCACACCATTCAAAACCTGGACGATAAGTAACACAAATCCACTTAAGCTCATTACTGCTGATTGCATCTACTGCATTATCAACAAGATTTAACAGGACCTGAGACATCTGAACTTCATCACAGAATAGATCCACGTTGGAATCTTCTCCATTAATAATAAGAGAGATCTTTTTCTCTTTCATTTTCTGCGCGGTGATTTCTTTAACTGGCTCTACCAGATCTAGAAAACGCACATTTTTTAGGTTTAATCCCTGACTCTGAGAAATGGATTTTAGGCCACTGATGATAGCCCCCATACGATTGGCCGTTGCATCAATATCGACCAGCTTCTTCTTAGCAATATCAGACAAAGGAGTATCGGCAAGTTCTGATTCTAGCACCTGCACACTGCCCTTAATAATGGCCAGCGGATTACCTAGTTCATGAGTGATATTGGCAGCGACCTCTCCGAGAGTCATCAGTTTGGAAGAATAATCATTTCTTGCTTTTTGAATCTGTAGTTCATTGCGAGTTTTCACAAACTCAGTAATTGGATTCACACTACAAATGATTCCTTGCTCATAGCTCAAACGATTCATCGTCAGAAGAAACCATTCCTCAAGTCCAAAATCAAAAGATTGAATTTCAAGACTCTGATAATTGAGATCTGATTCGAGAAAGTTCTTAATAGCATTTTCAACAGGTGAATAGTTAAAAACACCCAATTCCCTACCAAGGAAGAGACGTTGGAAATATCCATCTTGAAAGTTGTTTACCATCTTATAGGTCTGGTCATAGCCAATCATAATAACCAGAACAGGAATAGAATCGATTAATTCTTGTAGTCTCTGCTTTTCTTGCTTTTCTTTTACTAGCTCTTTGAGCTGCTTCACAATCGAGCGATAGATCCTGTGGCCGGCAAAAATTTGGTAAATAAGATTTAAAACAAAGAATACTCCTACATATCTCCATGCTACAGAAGCTTGAGAGAAAAGGATGTAAGAAGGAACAGTGGTACAGCTGACTAAGAAAACAATAAGGGCCGGTGGATAGGCAGAAAGTGAGGAAACGGCGATGGCCACCATCGTTGAGAGAAGTCCAAGTGCAATCATCGTTTGAACGCTTTCTACCCCGTAGAAGCGAACAATCTGCAAAGTCATTTGTCCCCAAGAAAGACCAAGAACTAACGTTGAAGCGAGGAAAAAACCCCTTCTGACTGTTTCGTTATTCTTAAAAGAAAATGAACATAAATAGCGCAAGACAATCGCAACAAGAATCCCGATGACTGGTGTCGGACTATAAATCGTTGTCTGATAAAATTCATTCAGAACAAAATAAGTCACAGACAAAACAAGTAAGTGAGACCATAGCCCTGAATTAGAGCGGCGATAAATTTCTTTGTTGAGAAGTTCTTTGAGTTCTTGAGACATAAAAAAAGAGGGGCCTGTTAGAGGCCCCTTTACTTATAAATAGGTTGGTAAATTAGTAGCTCTGTTCAAGACGAGCAATCCTGTCTTCAAGACTTGGGTGAGTTGAAAGAAAGCTCATCAGACCTTTCTTAGATGAAATTTTCATGGCATTGAAGTTCTCTTGAGAGTCATCCACCATTTCAAATTTCTGTTGAAGACGCTTTAAAGCAGATACCATTTTCTGTTTACCAGCATACTGAGCTCCGCCTTTGTCTGCTCTGTATTCTCTAACACGGCTAAAGTAGGCCACAACAAACATGCCAAGGAATGAGAAGATAATTTCGCAAACCATCACAATGATATGATACATGAAGCCAGCTTGAACCGGGCGATCATCATCTCTATCTCCTTGCATCGCTTGAGAAAGGGCAAAAGCGGCAACACGAGCAAAGAACATAACGAAGGCGTTTACTACACCTTGAATAAGTGCCATCGTCACCATGTCACCATTTGCAATATGGGCCACTTCATGGGCCAAAACTCCCTCAACCTCATCAGCATCCATTTGATTTAATAGACCACTAGATACAGCTACGAGTGAGTTGTTTTTAGAAGGACCAGTTGCAAAAGCATTCACTTCAGGTGAGCGATAAACTCCGACCTCAGGCATCTTAGAGAGTCCGGCCTGACGAGCAAGTGTGTGAACCTTACGAACAAGTTCTCCGTATTGACCACGCTCATCAATAATTTCCACACCCATCATTTTCTTGGCCATGAACTTTGACATCAATAAAGATATCCCAGAACCAACAAAACCCCAGACCAAACAAAAAATCATGAGAGCGTTATAATCAATTCCTGAGGCTGTTAAATAATGATTAACGCCCAGAATCGAAAGCACGATGGAAACAGAAACCATCACTAAAATGTTAGTTAGGACGAATAAAAAAATTCTCTTAAACATAATAATTTCCTTTAATTGAACACATCTTAAAAGGTAATGCTTCTTTTTGTCATGTCAAGGTTGCTGGTGCAGTCGGTATTGCAAAAAAACAGCAAAATTAATTGAATCGGAATAGGGGCTATGTAATTCTTGCTGCCTTTTCTTACAAATTCAATCATCGATTGTCGGTAAGGCGCAAAATTGATAATTTATAACCTTTAAAGAATTTGCAAAGGAAAACAGATGAAAATATGGAAACTACTTATCTTCTCTCTATTATTCCAGTCGCTCGCTTGGGCGGGAAAACAGGATGTGTTGGAGGAAACTCTTTATTACAAATACCAAGAAAAGATTCTTAACCACAGCGCTAAGGCCATTCAATTTGCAGCAATAACTCCTTTTGAGCAATCTCTCTACATCGATGCTCTATGGGATCTGGTAGAAGAAGATGAACCGAGAGCTCTCGAGTTATTATCAGATGTAAACGTCGTTAATTATGACCTTGCTCAAAAATTGCGTGTTGCTATTCTTCAAATCCAGGCGAAAGTTAAAAATGGTCTTTCAGAGTCATTAATTGATGATTTATCTAATCACCTTCTTCTGCCCGAACCTGATACAAACATTATTTATATGATTGCTTCTTATCAGCAGTTACTTATCAATCTTGGTTATGACAATCTCGTAGGTTTGGCGTCTCAGTTTCCTGAGTTCAACAACGTTGATGCGACTCAAGTTGTAAGAAATAGCGATGAGATCGCTCGTACGGCCATTGATCTTTTCTATCACGCTCCTGCAGCGTCAGAATACCAAGGCGGCAAGTATAGCGGTGGGATTAAGCTTTATATGTTCTGTCGTCCAAACAGAAACTATCCTTGTTTGTTTGCGATGAGAGATGCCAACGATGAAATCGTTCGCAACGAAGATGGTACAATCTGGACACAAAAATCACTTGCTCAATCAGCAAGAAAACTTCCTTACAATATCCGCAATGGTGCAACTCCTACTGGTGTATGGACAATTGATAGCGTTATGCCGGCGGCAGATCAGACAATTTCTTTTGGCCGTTTCCGTCGTATGATCATCAACTTCATTCCAAAATCAAATAATGAATCACGCTTAAAGTCGCTTCTTCCAGAAAGTTCTCATGATCTTAACTGGTGGAAACCAACAATTGTTGCTCGTGATATGGGAAGAAACCTTTTCAGGATTCACGGAACTGGTAAAACAAATCCTGATCCAAAATCGACTTTCTACCCTTTCCGTCAAACATCAGGGTGTATTACTCAAAGAGAAAACGTTCATGATGGCTATGATTGGCAAGATCAAAGAAAGATTCTAGACCGTATTATGGTGGCCCAGGGGAATAAACCTGTTTATGCCAATGAAACCAAGATTAAAGGTATCTTCTATTTCATCGAAATTGATGATAAGAATGCTTCAGTTGAACCTGAAGACCTTTATAATCTTGGAATTGAATAATTGATTACACAGAACTTACCTCAATATGAACTACTTGACTCTGGCCTTGGTCGCAAACTTGAGATCATTGCCGGAGTTAAAGTTGCACGCCCCTCTCCTCAAGCTATTTGGAAACCAACTTTAAGCGAAGCTAAGTGGAAAGATATCACTAGTGAGTGTGTACGCGCCAAAGATGGTGGTGGACAGTGGGTTCACAAAAAAGATCCGGCCAGTGATCTTTATCTTCCTTTTAAAATTGATAACAAAGAGCTGAAGTTTAAATTGAAGTTCACTTCATTTGGACACTGTGGTGTCTTCTTTGAGCAAATCCCTGTCTGGGAGTGGCTTTATGAGGAAGTTAAATTCCTAAAGCAGAAGCTTGGACGTGCTCCACGAGTGATTAACCTTTTTGGATATACTGGCTGTGCCTCATTAGTAATGGCCGCAGCAGGTGCTGAAGTTTTTCACGTAGATTCTGCTAAAGGCGTTCTCTCTTGGGGTAAAGAATCCCAAGACCTCTCAAAAATTCCTAATCAAAGCATTCGTTGGGTTCATGAAGATGCTCAGAACTTTTTAAAACACTCTTTTAATAAAGGCTTCTTCTACGATGGCATCCTTGCAGATCCGCCAAGTTGGGGTCACGGAGTAAAGAAAGAAGTGTGGGATTTTGAAAAGCACATTCATCTTCTGGTGGATATGCTTCTGTCGGTTTTAAATAAGGAAAACTCGTTTCTGTTTTTATCAAGCCACACTCATGGTGTGCAGGTAGAGGCCCTCAAGAATATCGTATTTGATCGTCGTTGGAAGTCAGTGGAAGGTGGCGAGCTGGGAGTAAAACACCAGAATGATCCTCGTGTTCTCCCAGCTGGAATTTTTGCTGCGGCCAAAAGTTATTCGCGCTAATTCGTTTGTCTGAACCATTCTCCTAAAATCACGGCCGTGGCATTTGAGACGTTTAAGCTCTCAACCATGCCTGTGCCTGGAATTTGCAGGAAGTTTTTAATTTTCTGACTCATCTTCGGACTCAGGCCTTCGCCCTCAGCTCCAAAAAAGAGAATTGATTTTTGAGCAAACTTTGTCTGATAAAGACTCTCGCCCTTATGTGAAGAAGTGGCAAAGACACTAAAACCTGTGCGAGTGGCCTGATCAAGAAAATCATTCCAGTTATCAATGTGGTAAGTGTAGGGACCTTCCGCTCCCCCTTCTGCTGTTCTTTGAGCTGCCGCCGATTGAGCAACAGGAACTTTCGCCTCATAAACAATGGCCTTGACGCCAAAGTGGGCCGCCGAACGCATAATAGCGCCTAGGTTGTGAGGGTTTTCTACCCCTTCCAGAGCAATGATCATCCCATCAGACTTGAGGATTTCTTTTAATTCTGGCTGCTCACGTCTCTTGGCGACGATAGCAATTCCCTCATGGTGAGTGGCCTTAGTGATTGTTTCCAGCTCTTGGGCGCTCACAATGTGGTAGGCAAGCTTGTTATCAACACAATGACGAACCAAGGGTCTAAAGTCAAAGACGCCGGCTTCGGTGATATAAACGCGAATGAGGTCATCTGGACGATGTTTAAAGAGGGTTAAGCAGGCATGACGACCGTATAATTTTGTCTCGAGGTTTTTTTTCTTAGCTTTCATAATCGCCTTTTACCATGCCCCTTTTTTGGTGTATAGAGGGGCCTATGACTTCTTACACAGTTTATCTTGCTATTCACCAGTTTGAGCATGAGCTCATGAACGAACTTAAGCTCAAAGGCATAAAAATCGCCGACAAGAAGGACCGTTTGTTCTTGGTTGAAGGTGATCATCCACCAATGATTTGGGCCCAGACGACAGGTTTTCGTGCGCAGTTTGCCGATATCGAAAGCATCAACGATGGCTCCAAGAAGCTCAAGGAACATGGCCGAAACTGGGGCCTATTTACTGTAGACTTCCATCGTCGTGCCCAGCTTATTCAAGATAACCTTCCTAAGATCAAAAAGAAGAATATCGATTTTCAAGAAGCTCTGCCGACTCTTCCTATGGGGTTCTGGACCCTATGGGAGCAGAATAAAATACTTTTTACCCCTCATACCTCTTCACCATTTCCGCTTGGTGAGATGGATTTTAATGAAGATAAGGTAATGCCTCCCTCACGTGCTTATCTGAAGCTGTGGGAGTTCTTCACTGTCTATGCTCCTAATACTCCGGCCCAAGGTGTGGCGATCGATGTAGGCTCATGTCCCGGCGGTTGGACCTGGGTTCTTCGCACTATGAATTTTGATAAAGTGATATCGGTTGATAAAGCACCGATTGAGAAGAGAATTTCAGATCTAGGAAAAATTGAATTCAGACAAGAGTCTGCATTTGGATTAAATCCTGATGAGTTTCCCGAGATTGAATGGTTTTGTTCCGATATTATCTGTTATCCGGAAAGATTATTAAATCTCGTGAAGAGATTTATGGAAAGTGGCAAGGTTCGCAACTTTGTCTGCACTATCAAGTACCAGTCGCAAACTGACTGGGAAAATACTTTAAAGTTTTTAGAGATCCCAGGATCTCAAATTGTACACCTTCATCACAATAAGCACGAAGTGACGTGGTTCTATAAAGGGGTTTCAAAGTGAGTTACTTTAGTAAAGAAAAGACTATTCGCTTAAAACTCATTCGTGATGTCACTAAACACATCAAGCGTGGAAACCCTTGGGTCTTCGCAGATGCTATTGAAAAAGTTAAGGGTGAGGATGGAACTTATGCCATTCTTACTAACCATAAAAAAGAAGTTATCGCTCATGGGATTTTTGCTAATAACATTAACCTCACTTTTAGGGTTTTAAGCATTGGTGATAAAAAATTCGGCCCTCGTGATGTTGAGCATCGAATTGATAATGCTATTAAAAATAAGATTCACCTCTTAAATGAAACTAATCAGTGTTTTCGAGTTCTTAATGGCGAAGGTGATGATCTACCAGGGATTGTGGCCGATTATTATCAGGGTGTTCTTGTTCTAAAACTTGATGGAGAGGCCTGTGAGGCATTCTGGAATAAGGATGCTATTGCTGAGTATTTCTATAACCACTCACTTCTTAAAGTAAGCTGTGTGTATTTTAAACGTAAAAATAAATATGAAGATAAGGGCGAAATCCTTAAAGGCTCACATCCTGATCTAACGACAGTTCAATTCTTAGAGCATGGGGCCTTGTTTGAAACCAACATCATTGATGCTGCCAAAACAGGCTTCTTTTTGGATCAAAGAGAAAATAGAAGATTCATTCAAGATATTGCTAAAAACAAAACTCTCTTAAATCTTTTTGGTTACACGGGAGGTTTTTCTATTTTTGCAGGCCTTGGAGGTGCGAGCTTAGTGAGTACAGTTGATATTGCTCCTCATGCTATTCTTGCCAGCCAGAAGAACTGGGAACTCAACAAACTCAAGCCTTCACTTCATGAAGCTGTTTGCGAAGATGCTTTTACTTGGGTAAAGACGGCCATTGATCAGAAACGACTTTTTGATATTGTGATTACTGACCCACCAAGCTTTGCTCCCAATCAGAAGGCCGTGGAAAATGCTAAAGAAGCCTATACCAAAATTTTTGCTGATTCGATTAAACTGGTGAAAGACGAAGGCCATTTCATTGCTTCATCTTGTTCAGGGCATATTGGGTTAGAACCTTTCATGGAAATCGTAAGCGAAGCTTTAAGTCGAGCACGTCGACGCGGAAAAGTTCTTTTGGTGAAAGGGCAACCCGAAGATCACCCTTATCCATTAGCTCTACCAGAAATGCGTTATCTTAAATTTGTGTACTTGCAAGTTTTTAAGGATTAGCGAAAACCATTTTCTTTGAGACAGTTTTGGCCGCGAACCACATGAGCATCACTCCTAGAAGCCATGAGAGTGAATACGAAACTGACACGTAAGAAGTTTCGGGCATCACCATGAAGAACATCCAAAGGATAGCAGGAATCCCTAAGAAAAAACTTTGTGTTTTCTGATAGAAATAGTGTCTCTCAAACTTATTCAAGATGAGCGCGACACTTAAAGTTGAACATAAGAATAAAAACAATCCACAGAAAAGAGCGCAGGCCCAAGGTCCAATCATCCAAAAGAAATGGGAGATACCATGACCTTGTGGCAGACCAAAACCAAACTGAGGACAAACAATCAGCGATAATGAAAATCCCGCAAAAAGAGCGCAAAAGGCCTTCATAAAAATTTCTTTTTTATGAAACTCACAACGAGCAACTTTTAAAGTGCTCTCAGTAAGTGCACTTGGCGGCATTAAATTCTCCATTTCTTTCATTTTGCTCCTCCAATTTTTTTGGAAAGCTGAGTAATACTTCTAGATAGACGTTTACGAAGGGAGGTTTGTGACAGCCCCCATTCTTTTTCTAGATCTTCGTAGTTAAACCCTTGTAAATAGACACGTTCCACCAGTTCTTTTTCCTGAGGAGGAAGCTCTGAAATGATGTCTTGAATGATAGTTGATTCCTCAACGCCTCGATCCATGTAGGGCTCATAGCTTGTTTCTTTCACATTTTTCTGGGAGCGATATTCATCAATAATGAGATTGCGTAAAATAACAAACATCCAGGCAAGAACTGGTTGCCCTTGGTAGAGATGTTTTTTCGTATGAAGGTGAAGCCAAAACTGTTGAAAACAATCATCCTGCTTCTGTTTGTGAACTCTTTTACGAATAAAGCCCCAGATATTGGGTAAAGTAAGGTGATAGAGCTTAACAAAAGCATCTTCACTTCCCTCTTGATACTGTTTAAAGATAGGAATTAATTCTTCAGACATACACGTTTAAAGTTTTGAGCAATGATTGATTTTAAAAGGGCCTCATCTATTCCAAGCTGCTCACTCGCTCTTAAATAAATATCTTTAATATCTAAATGTTTTTGAGCATCAGTCTCTAGGAAAATGTGCTCCATAGGAATTTCTCGGATAAGTTCTCGAGTCTGCTGAGAGTTATCCAGTGAAATACCAAAGGAGAAATAGACATTTAAGTGAAGCTTTAGGATGGCATCAACCAATTCTTTGTTTCCACGAAAGTCATGAAAAATCCAAGGAACAGTTGGTTTTCTCTCTTTTAAAAATTCTAAAATATCAGAGCCGGCCCGCACAGAATGAATAATCAAAGGAAGTCTATTTTTCTCAGAGAAATCAATGTGCCAGGAAAATAGCTCTTTCTGCTCTTCTAGTGTTTCTTTGTAAACACGGTCAAGCCCTGTTTCACCTACAGCAAAAAGAGATTGATGCAGACTCATTTTCACGATGCTTTCCTGAAAATTGGTTAACTCAGGTTTTGTGTAATCCAGAGTCCACCAGGGATGAATACCCGCACTGAAAAAACCTTGAGCATTCCCTTCTGCAACTTCAGCTGCCCCAAGGGATTTCACACAGATGACCTCATTTTCCTCATAGGTAAACTGGCCATGGGTATGAATATCAATATAGGGAGCACTCATAAAAACCTCAAAAAAGTGTAGATTTATTTAAACACTCATTCAATTACTCGTCTAGTTTTGCTTACCTGATGATTTTTTGTTAGTTTATTTCCAAATTGTGAGGAGACTTCTATGTGGATTCCAGAAGAAATTGAAAATTATTGCATTGACCATTCAACACGACCAGGACTAGTGGCCCAGGAACTGGAAGCTCACACTCGCCAAGAAGTTCATGGCTCGAATATGCTGATTGGGGAAATGGAAGGAGCTGTTTTAAAATTTCTTCTTAAAATCAACCAGGCCAAAACGGTAGTTGAATTTGGAACCTTTACCGGTTATTCAGCACTAGTTATGGCAGAAGCGCTTCCTCAGGACGGCAAGCTTTATACTGTCGATATCAACCCTGATACCACTAAACTTGCTAGAAGCTATTGGGACCGCACTGATGTTGGTCACAAAATTACTCAAATCTTAAAACCTGGCCTTGAAGCTCTCAGTGAACTTAATGGCAAGTACGACCTGATTTTTATCGACGCTGATAAGCGCAATTACCCTCAGTATTTACAATGGGCCACAGAGCATCTTAGTGAGCGTGGAATCATTGTCAGTGATAATACCTTATGGAAAGGTAAGGTTGTGCATCCAGCAGAAGATACACAAACCCCTTTTATTCAAGAGCACAACACACTTGCCAAAAACCTTGAAGGGTTCACCAAAGTCCTTTTACCAATCCGTGACGGGATGTATCTCCTTTATCGCGGCTGATTACTATTGGGAACCATATAAGGATTAGTCTTAGGTGATTCAACCCCTATCGGTCTGTCGAAGGTGTCTTGCCCGACTTGCTCTTCCTGTCTTGTCATGTGTGAACTACAGCTGGCGACGAGGATGATTAATAGGTTTACTATTACAAAAATTTTCATACTTCCTCCTTCCTCACTATTTAGCCTAACACCTCGAATTGGATGCGTTAAATTAAGTCACTCTATACTTTTTGTATTTGATAAAATTAGGTATTGGTTTAGTTGAATTAAACGAAGTGATGTGAAACAAATTTCTTCTTTGCTCTCTCATGTGAGATTAGGAGGGTTTGTGAATAAAGGAATATTTCTTTCACTTTGTTTTCTAGTCGTTCTTGGAGTGACATATCAATACCTCAACACTTCATATCTTCAAAATAGATCCGCTTCTGTGCGCCAAGAAGAAGTGGCCGAAGAGCTCATTGATATCTCCTATCAGGCAAAGAATGAGGATGAAGCTGAGATCATTGATCTTATTTGGCTTCAAAAGGCTTCAGCTGCTGTTAGAAAACGCGGGGCCAGATACTTTAATGTCATCGAACAAGATTACCGTGAGACGACTCCTGATGATCAAACGATGGCCTTACCGGTACTAGAAGGGATTATTGAAATTTCCTATGATCAAGAATCAGAATACGACGCCATTGAAATTGAAAAAATTAATGTCTTTGATCTTGAATAAAAAAAGGCCCGCTGATGCGGGCCTTGAGGTCAGAACTTCTTAAATCTTGGATAACTAAAGTTCGATAACTAACTGTTGGCCACCGAAATTCGTTTTTTCCAGAGTATAAGAAGCGTCTTTTTTCTCAAGAAATACAGCTGTCCCCTGACAATCCCAATTGCGATCAATGATCTTGATGTTAATTGGACCTGTCGGCACCTTGTAACTATCTAGACGGATAGACATCGGAGCTGTGTCTCTACTGACTGAATATTGTTGTTTATCCCAGCATTCATCCAAAACTGTTTCATCATTGATGACCAGTTTTGTTCTTTCTGGAAAACTTTGACCCAAAAGCTTAAGGTTCCAATCAACACTGCTTAAGCAGGCCAATTTATCACATACCGTATTACTCTCAATACGCTTTTTAGGTGATGAAGATGATGAGTCGTTTCCTCCACAAGCAACTGCAAGTAAAAGAGTAAACATACTAAAAATTGCCATTGTGTTTTTTTTGCTCATTTTCCAGATCCTTTTACGAAGTTAATGTCCTGGCAGAGTTTTAGATCAAATCGAGTCGACTCGTCCAAGACCTGATTGCGCAAAAGTCCTTCATACAAGGAGCGTTGGCCCGCTGATCCAGTTGAATAAATTAAGGATCTTGAATAGGGAAACTGATGAGAAGAATTTTAAAGAATTAATTTTTCATCAAGATTTTTCGCAAAGTTTAATTTATGATCACCACCATGAAAATCATCTACAACCCAAGCTCAAACCTCAAATTACTGCAATATGGAATTCAGATTCCTGTTACGGACTTTCGAGATGAATTAATTGCCAAGGCGATGAGTAGTAAAGAAATTCCGGTAGAAGTCATCAAGCAAAAACTGAATCAACTCTCTTTGGATGATTTAACTCGTGTTCATCAATCTTCGTTTATCGAGCGCCTGCAATCAGAAAGCAGTTTGATTGAAGAAATCATGACTTGCTTTGAGCTGATTAATCCTGATGGAAGCTATAATCGGTATGATCCCTCTCGTGCAACCGCTCCTATCACTGAACTCTATGAATGTGTCATTCAGAAGATAGAGACGGCCTACTATGCTTCTCAATACTGCTTAAAAGGTGAAAATGCCTTTTTATTAGGCGGTGGGTTTCATCATGCGATGAGCTTTGGAGGACGTGGCTTTTGTTTACTTAATGACGGAGTTATTGTTTTAGAAAAGTTAAGAAGCCTGAATAAAATAAAGAACGCATGGATTATCGATGTCGATGCTCACAAAGGTGATGGGAGTGCAGAGCTAACAGCAAATAATCCCTATATCTCGACTTTAAGTATTCATATGAAAAATGGCTGGCCACTGGTTACTGGGCCTTTGGATTCAGATAAAAAACTTTATCCGTGGTACATCCCAAGCACCATTGATATTGAGATGGAAATGGGGCAAGAAGCTCAATACATGCATCGCTTGCAAAGAGGTCTTGAGCAGCTAAAAGCGGCCACTGCTAAGCCCGACATGGCCATTATTGTCCTAGGAGCAGATCCTTATGAGCTTGATGAACTTCCTAGTAGCTCAAAACTAAATCTCACCCTTCCACAAATGCTTCAAAGAGATCAACTTGTTGCCGAGTTTTTGGCCAAAGAAGGTATTCCTGCCCTTTATCTTATGGGGGGGGGCTATGGTGTTCATTCCCATGAACCCTATGTTCAATTTTTGAATAAGGTCTTTGATAAGTAATTATTACAACCAGTCCTAGCACTTCAAAAAAACTAAGATATAGTCCGCATCTCTTGATTAATACTGCTTTATTGAACGGTGTATTCCTTTGGCCTCAGTCACTAGATAAGAAGGAAATGCGAATACGAGCGGCACTAAGTTGTAGACGACTCGATAGCATAGCAGTCCCGCAAGCACCTGAGGATGGTAAGTTATTGGAGTGAGAGTAAAAAAAACTCCTTCAAGAACACCAATACCTGATGGAATATGAGTGAGCAGACCGATGATGGCGGCAATCAATAAAGTTGTCAGCACATCATAAAAAGTAATGGGAACATTGAAACTGTTTAAGAATATGAAGATGACCAGAGATTGTGTCATCCATTGAAGACTCCCTAATAATAGCTGGAGTAAGGACCACTTGAATTTAGGAAACTGAAATAAAGTTTTTTTTATGGAAAAAGATAATCCTCTAAAACATGCTATCAAGTATAAAAAACTGATAACTAGACTTAAGAAGCCTAGAATAGATGTAAATGATGAGAGGTATTTAACAGCAAATGATGGCGGGTTAAATAAGAGAATCAATCCAAGAATTAGAAGATATCCAATCCAGTTAGAAAGCGAAGAAAGAATGACAATTAAAGGTATTTTAAGAGGCTGAACATTGAGCTTCTTATAAAGCCTGAAGCGAACACCTACCCCTCCTAAGATCGCACCAAAGTTCATATTCATCACATAACTTAAAAATGCGCTCTTACTGACCTGCCAGAACCTGAGTCCAAGTTGTAGGATTTGAGAACTTAAAACATCAAAAGAAATCAAAATACAAATATTAAGCAATACCGCCACGATCGCCATCAATACGGTCTGAGTTCTTAGCAGTCCGAACGATTCTGTCACAAGCTCCCAGTCTATTTGAGAGAGATTGCGATATAGAAGCACGATGAGGATCGTGATAAAGATTAGGGCCAGAAATGAGAGGACAATTTTAGATAATCTCATAAGTCATCTTCATAGAAACGATTAACAACAGCATAACAAGAGTAACTATACTCCAAAAGATGGCCTTTGGTATCGCCTTTTTCATATCAACGAATGGACCTACAAATAACATCAGGCGTTCATTAAAACTTAGAGAGCCTTGCTCCAAATTTTTTAAAGTCCGGGGATAAAGATTTTGGAAAAATTGAATATTCTCTAACAAAGTGCGGTTTGGCATGAATTCTGTTTCCTGAATACCGAGATGTTCACAGACGAGAGCGCTTAAAATTCTTCTGATAAATGTTCTTTCTTTAACTCTCCTAGCTTCAATATTGAGATTGATCTCCCTATCAAGCCTCATGGAGCGATAATTAAGATTGGCCGACCCCAGTGTGATAAATCTCCCATCGACGATCATTACTTTGGAGTGAACTTTTAAAAACTGCTTATTTTGCTCATTAGGAATCGCCGGATAAAAGATTCCTAATCTTTTAAACTTATCAGCTTCTTGAAGAGCCTTTTGGATTTTATTTCTGCCATTGATATAAACCGCTCTCTCAAATCCTCCCAGATAGTTGTAAGGAAGGATGATGACTACTTCAGGGCCATTTTCCTCCTGTAGTCTCTTGGCCAATTCATCAGCAATAGGCATACAAGTGAAGTACTGATTTTCGATATAAATATACTTTTTGGCCAAGCGAATGGCCTGGATATAAAGCTTCTCAATTTCATAAGCTCCGACCTCTGGATCAGTTCTAGATAAAGAGCCGAATGTATTATTGAGATGAGGGTAAGAGAGATTCAGCCTGATCTTTGTTTGCGGATACTCTTTCTTTTTAGTGTTCCAGCTACCTCGCTGATCGAGCATTTGTCGTGTTCTTCTTAAAAGAGGGCCTGTAAAAATAAACTGAACATCGTGAACTGGTAAATAAAAGCCTTCCGTTTTCTTTTTAAAATCAGTTCCTATTTCATGAGAAGAAGTATCCCAACGATTGGTGGAAACATCCATTCCTCCTAAGAAGCCACAGGCATTATCAACAAGAACAAGCTTTTCATGAAAGGAGCCAAAAGCATAAGGTGAGCGCTCACTTTTATAGACCACTCCCTCATCAGAAACTTTTCGCCATTTATATTCAGCAAGTCTCTCTCTTGAGAACTTTAAGTATAGTCCAGGCTTCCAGCAAAAAATTTTAATATGAAGATTGCGATTATCACGGGCCAGAAATGAAAAATAGCGACGCAGATCCGAAGGGAGATCGCTTGAAATCTTTGCTAGGTTCACCTTGCTCTCTAACTCCCAGGCACTGATGAAAACATTTTTTCTGGCCTGAGGAAGAGCTTCAAAGAAGGCCTGGTAATATTGATCAGCATCCTGCAAGAAGCCCAAATGGGCTATCCTCTCAATACACCAAACATTTTCTTTCTCAGTGCAAATATTCATTGGCACTATTGTAGGTCAATAGGCCTTAAAGTCTCGGAACAGTGATTACCAAGTTACTTACTAACCTATTGAAATATAAACTTTTGTCGATTTATTAACTTTTGTTAATGATTAGGGTGATAATGCCCCTCATATGAGTGTTGCACAAAAACTCCACATTCACTTTGATCCATATCACCTCACCCCCTTGATTCAGTTCAAAGAAGTGTGGCATGAAGGGCGTTTTCACTCATTCGAGCCAGATGATCTTTCAGCACTTCTTATTCTTCAAAAGAATACTGAAAAGAAAGTTTCCTATGTCAGGGCCTTTCGCGGATGGAAAACATCAGGACTGCAAATTGAGCGCAGAAGTGATGGCCGTGCCTTCAACGCTTGGTTAAATAAATACAAGCTCTCTGTACTCTGGGAATCATCTGATTTTATTATTAATCCTCTTCTCTCATCTGCCAAAGCTCCTCGTCATGATCCAGCGGATGAATTGGCCGATGGCCACAGCTTTGTTATCCGCCCATCGATGGTAGATGGACGCCATATTAAGCTTTATGTCCAAGATCCTGATATGATTAAACTTCTTAATCTTCATCTAGGACGAGAAGTTTCATTCTCAGAACTAACACACTCATATATTGAGAATCGTCTTAAATGGCAGAGGGGAAATATTCTTGCCCCAACATTTCTTGACTGGATTATTGCCACAGGTGTGCGACCTCATATTGAGGAGGGTGAGCTGGGCTTTTTTCCTCAAATAAGTTTAGGCCAGACTTCAATTTAAAGTTCCCATCGAAGTTGCCATACTACTCTCTTAATAAGGGGGTATGTATGAGTAAGTACTCAACGCCAAAGCCAAAAAAAGAGAACATTGATCAAAAGAAAGAAGAGCAACTTCGTGAGAAGAAGAAAAGTGTGTCTCGTGAAGAGGATAATATGGTAGATGAGGCCAGTGACGAATCTTTCCCTGCTTCCGATCCTCCGGGTTGGAGATCAAAATCAGAAGTCGATCAGAGTATACATCACAATCAGTAATGAGATTTCGGGCCAGAGTAAATTCTTTGGCCCTCTTTCATTGCAATCATTTTTTGATAATCAGTATTTAAATCGCGAACAATCTTGCAGTCTTTATAAAAGAAATTTTTCTCAACGATTTCACATTCGTAATCCATACGAATACTGACTTCATTGTTTTTCATTGAAGAGATATTCAGAGAAGAAATAAGGGTGATGCTTAAAGCAAGATAGACCTTCTTCATAAAGAAGGTCTATGCAGGAATTAGACCAAATAGCCGTTACAGAAGATTTCAATATGCTGCTCAACCATACGATGCCTTGTTTCTTGATCAAGGGTATGAGTTCCCAGACGAGTATCAGAAAAAAGAATCTTCATAAAGTAGGGAGAGAATGTCAGATCAACCAGAATTTCAGGATCAAATTCTTTTTTTAGAATTCCTTTTTCCTGGGCCTCACGAAAAAACTTCGCCACAATAGATGGAATAATTTGAAAATAAGTGCGCACACTTTCATTTTCTGCAATGATTTTATGATCACGAGCAATGATTTGAATGGTGCATGAGTTTTCACAAGAGTTCTCAAAGAACTGGTGTAAGAAGATTCTAAGCTTTGCTTTGAAGTCTTCAATATTCTCTGGGGGCGTAAGAACACTTTGAATAGACTTAATCCTTCTTTCGGCACCGGCCACCATCGTGGCATTGAAGAGTTCTTCTTTGCTGCCGAAATAATAGGAAATAGCACTCACGTTACAATTGGCCTGACTGCAAATGGTGCGCACGCTCACCCCATCGAAGCCCTGCTCCGCAAATAGTTTTCTCGCAATTTCAATAATCTGAGTCTTTGTATCCATAGAATTATTTTAACACAAACCTTGGTTCTTTGTAATTTATACTTTAGGTAAACATTTGTTAACAATTTTCAAACAAATGCTTGAAAAGTTCAACTTTATTATATATTAATAAAAGCAATGAAAGTTTTAGTCGTTCTTTTTCTATTCACCACTTTTGCTATGGCCGAATCCTCTCATCTAGAGGAGGATCTGACCAATCAAGAGCACTTGGTTATCCATGATTTGGAGAAAATCCAAAGTTATGGCAAGAAATGGAAAACTAAACTGAAAAAGGCCACAACAGCAAATAAATCTCCTGTTGATAGAAGTCTCACACATAATGAAGGTTAAACTTTTATCTATTCTCCTCCTCTGTCTATCTTTCAGCTCGTCTGCTTCACAGTTAGACGAGTTGAAGGATCTATATGATTCAACCTTCTCTCGTGATAACTCTTTTTGCCACTATAATAAATATAACTTTGAACTTCAGATTAGATCAATTGATCGATACTCTGAATCTAATGATAGAGACTACGGCGAATACCCTTTTCTAAACCAACAGGGACTAAGTTATAAAGTGAACTTTAACACTCAAAATATTGGGCGTTACCGTTTCATCTACGCTAAAGAAAAAGAGTGCACCAAAACCCTATCTGTTCCCTATAATTCTGAAGAAATCAATCTCTTGTTTGCCAAAGATGCTCGTCCCTATCCTGATCAGCTGGTTGTATTAAGATATAATCCTGCTCTAAAAGCAGTTACCCTACTTGAGCATACTCAAATTCCTATTATCGATTATTACCGTATCAACGATGCGGTGATCTTCTCAAGCTACATTCCTAAGACGGAGATGGGCCGTATGCAGTTTGAAGGAATGCCATTCAGTCATATTTCTTCTGCTCTGCCGGTATGGAGAAGCTTTGATGGAAAGATTATTAAAATAGAAACTGGCATCACCTTCCAGGAATTTGAATGGAAGCATTACTTTAAGAATCTTGAGGAATTCAAAGCAGAGTTTGCTTGGAGTGAGAAAGATAAATTTTTTCATAAAAATCAATTCGAACTTATCATCAATTCCCAACTCAGGAAAAGATGTATCAAAATCGCCGATGAGTGGCGTTGCCGATCTTTTTAGTAGCCTATCATTTAGTTTGATTTAAATTTTCATCATGGTTTTTCCTGTTTCAATAGAAATTGATAAGGAGGGAATCATGAAACGATTTTTTGCGTTGTCACTTCTATTGCTTGTGAGTGTGGCATGTAACAACACGATTCAAAAGGAAGAAGAAGATCCTTCAAAGGGTCTGGTACGAAAACGAACTGAGCGGGCCGTTCGCAACCAGCAGGAAAATTATCAATCGACTCCTAAAATAAAATCGCTGCGACAAGAAGAACAGATAAAAGAAGAACGCATCAAGGAGCACGACAAGCTTTAAAGAGAAAAGCTTAAACTGTCTTTGAGGGCAAGCCTTCTTTTGTTATAGGCCTTTGTCATAGAGATGTCTTTGTGTCCAACAAAGTCGGCCACTCTTTCTATCGCATGACCCTGATCCAGCAGCTTTCCAATCACTGTGGCACGTGCGGAGTGAATCGTAATATTGCTCTTCACACCAATGAGTTTGGCATATTTTTTAATCATATAGTTAATTGATTTGGGATCAAGTGGGCGATTGTAATGGATCCCTTTTAGATCTTTTGTCGCTCGAAAAAGATAATGATCACCACTCATGGGATAATCGGCTTCACTGCACCAGCAAAGATAATCCGAGAGTGCCTGAAAGGCCTTCTCATTAAGTGGCATCATCATTTCTTTGCCACCCTTGGCCTTATACTTAATGACATTGACTCCCGATTCTTCCGAGAGATTAGAAAATTTTAGATGGCTCACCTCACGATGTCTCATCCCGGTGGTAAAATAAAGAGTCAGAATCGCTCGATGGAGCAGACCTGCAGGAGTTTGGGGAATCACATGAAGCAGATCTTCTACTTGCTGATCCGCAAGGTCTTGCGTTTGAACGTTCTTCTCAACTCGAAATCTTTTCACACGATGAACCGGATTTTTCTCAATCAGATCCTGATCAATCAAGTATTCAAAGAAAGAAAACAGACAAGAAAGTGTCCTATTTATCGTTCGCACTGACTGCCCGTCTTTAATAAGATAGTCCTTATAGGCCACGATATGAGCATGCTCGCTCTTGATTTCATCCTGACGGGGAAATGCTGACTGTATGAATTGTAGAAACTTAGACAAATCTCTTTTATAGGCTTCTTGGGTGTGAACTGAGGAGAAATTGTAGATAAAGCCGTAATAGAGCTTATTCTTATCAACCTTCTGGTATTTACTGACTGAATAGACTTTTACTTTTTCTAAGTTCATCCCGACTTACCTTTTCCAATTAAGGCAAAAAGAGTACAGGCTCCAGTGATGAGCAGGAAGGATTTTCTGCAACTCTTTGGGAGTAAAACAAAGGATCTTCGCTAAAAGATTCACTCTGCTGACATGAGTATCAATCAATGATTTCTCCTTGGGTGTCAGTGCGAGTTTCTCGCCTTTTTTTACACTACCAGAAAAACTTTTAAGAACTGTATCCAGATTCTCCAGTGACTCCTGTAGAAATTTAAGCTGCCCACGTTGCCTCTTACTCATTTTGATGAACTCATCAATGATGAAGCGGAGTTTGCGACCTCGTCCTTGAATCTTTTTTATAGGCGGTTTAAAGCTATCCAGAAATTGAATGTAGCCTTGGGCCATACAGATCGTGAAATTACGGGCCTTCTTTTTGGTCTCAACTGGTGGTCGCCCAACAGCTTTGAGATTTGCCGGTTTAAAAAGCTTCTCCACCAGCTCTTCAGGACTAACCTTACTGGTGACCAGAGCTGAGTCTTTCTTCTTATTGGCGAGTAATTTATCAAGAACGACCTGGTGACCCATGACGATATCAATCCTTTTATTTTTATACGCACAGTTCTGTCGCATAATTCCCATTATGGGGGATAAAAGAATTGTATTAAAATCGATCTAGTTTTGGAAGAAAAACTAGATCGGTTTTATTATTTAAATCGACCGCTGTAAACAATATAAATTATTTACAGCAAGATCTACGAGCGAGTAATGGGAATTTTCTTAGTACTCTCTGGACTCGCATGAGTCTTCTCAAGCTTGATGCGCAGTAATCCATCTTTGTAAGTTGCTTTCACGGAATCTGCTTTCACTTCCTCTCTAAGCGGGATAGTTCGATAGAAGCTGCCGTAGCTGAATTCAGAGCGATAGGTACCATTCTCTTCACTTTCTTTTTCTGATTTACGTTCACCTTCGATGATGAGTTGATTATCTTTCAAACTCACCTGCACATCTTTCTCACTCATGCCGGGGATCTCTGCACTAACCACTAAATTCTTTTCATTATTTTGAATTTCGATTTTGGGATAAAAATCACCTTCGCTGCCGGGCCCGAGATTTCGGTTAAAACGATCAAAGAACTGTCCTACCTCGTGTTGCCACTGAGACCAGGAGTTGTGTTCTCGATGAGGAGTAACAGAATGTTTTTTATGATCTTTGTGCGTGTCCATAAGTATCCTCCTTTACGCTGATTACTCAGCGAAGAGGATACTCTGGAGAGTGTTGGATAAAAATAAACTGAAAAGCTTCTTTAGGAAGCTGTTGAAAGTGTTTTGGTTGAAGCTTTGTGCCCAATAAAATAGTGAGTAGCATAGGCCATGAAAGCACAAATAAAGATAATAAAGCACATTGGTCTGATGGTTCCATCATGAAATGTACTTACTAGGGCCGACATCAATCCTGAAATACTAAACTGAATTGTTCCTAACAAAGCGGATGCTGAGCCCGCAAGTTTCTTTTGATCACTTAACGCCATTGCCGAAGCATTCGGTCCAACAATTCCCATAATAGGAAGATAAAGAAATAGCCCCAGGCAAATGAGAATCATGGGAGGATTGATGACACTGAAAAGAGACAAGAGTCCGCCAGCAATAACACCATAGAGAAGAACTGACTTAAGGATTTTGTCTGCATTAAATTTTGAAAGGAGAATGCCATTGAGTTGAGAGCAGCCAATGATACCAAAGGCGTTCATCCCAAAAATCCAACCATAAGTAGTAGGACTTACTCCAAAATGTTTTACGAAAACAAACGAAGAACCAGTAATATAACTGAACATTCCGGCATTAGTAAAGGCCAGTCCAAGAGCATTAGATAGAAAAGAACGATTACGAATAATCTGAGAATAGTTTCTCATCATACTTTTTGGACTTAATGGAATCACTTCCTGATGGGTTTCTTTGAGTAAGAAAAACATCAAAAGGAAAGTTAGGGCGCTGATAGAGCATAGAACCCAGAAGATAGAGCGCCATCCGGTGGTATCACTTAAAAAACCACCTAAAACGGGAGCAAGAATGGGAGCGACACCCATAATAAGCATAAGAAGCGAGAAGACACGAGCAGCATCTTGCGGCTTGTAGAGATCCCGTACAACGGCTCGTGAAATAACCATACCGGCACAAGAGCCGACTGCCTGAAAGAAACGATAGGTAATGAGGTGATTGACATCAGTGGATGTGGCACACAGTAAGCTTGAAATACAATAAATGAAAAGACCGATATAGAGAGGCTTCTTTCTTCCGTAACGATCCGTCAAAGGCCCATAGAAAATCTGGCCGATGGCAATACCGATAAGATAGGCCGAAAGCGATAGCTGTACCTCGTTCATATTAACGCCAAACTCTTTAGCAATTAATGGGAAAGCTGGAAGATACATATCAATGGAAAGAGGTCCAAAAGCTGAGAGAAGTCCAAGAAGAAGTACTATTATATTCATGAGTGAAACTTAGCAGAAGCTGAGGACGAAAGCTAGAGGGACTTCCCTGATTTCTCAGGGAAGTAATGGACTTAAATCAGAAGCTTTTTAAGGGCACGGGAGATTTCAAATTCATCGAATTTAACGATATATTCTCCCAGTCCTTCTGAGACGATATCCTCAATCAACCCTTGGTTAGAAATACTCGTATTAAAGATCACAGGGATATTCTTCAAAGAATTATTCGATTTGATTTTTCTGATCATTCCGATCCCGTTTAAGCGTGGCATCTCGATATCAGTAAAGATCAAATCAGGTTTGAAAACACCTTGCTCAAGATATTCAAGACCTTGGACACCATCTTCGGCAACCATAACTTCCGCACCTTTGCCCGAGAAGAAATTAACAAGTTTCTTTTGGAATAATCTTGAATCCTCTACAATCAGGATTTTTTTCTTATTCAATGTCAGATCAATAGAATTTTGAGGCTCAGGCGCAATATCAACATTGAGCATCGTGAGAATATATTCAATATCCAAAAGCTTAATGAATCGCCCTTCCATTTCAAGAATTCCGTTGAAGATATTGTTATTCAGGCCTGCAACAACATCAGGAAGCTTATGGACGCGAGAGTTATCAAACTGTTTAATCTTGTGGGTTTTCTCAACAATGATCCCAAGTTGCAGCTTTTGGAATTCACAGACGATGATCCTTAGATTTTTGTTATGATCAAAAGACTCCGAATTTGCCCCCGTTAAGAAATGGTTTAAATCCAGAACTGGAATTGATTTTGATCTGAGATTAATTAAACCAACGATAGGATAAAACTTAGAAGTAAGCGGTTGAATCCTAAAGTCATCTGTCTCAACAATTTCTTTAATTTTCTGAATATTGATGGCCATCTCAATAGTGACCTCATTAGATACTTTCACATCAAAAGAAAGCACACGAACTGAAGAGCCATCACTGAAAAGATGTGGTGCTTTGGCAGCTGCTAAACTCATAAATTACCTTCAACAATTGTTTTTATATCAAATTTCTCATACGGGATGCCGTTGACGCGAATAAAGCTCTGTTCAGAATTAACTTCATCACTGCTTACTTCGCACTTTCCTACTTCATAAGCTGGAAAGGCCACTGTTACTCCGTTGGAAATTTCAAAGACAATAAGTCTAAGCTTCATCTTCGCAAATACTGCCGGAGACTTAAAACGGTGAAGATCTTGAATCTTGACCAGATGTGATTCAGGATCAAGAACCGGTACGATATTACCTCTTAGATTAAATACTCCAAGGGCCTTTGGATGATACACCGGAAAAGGAATCACTCGAGGAAAATCAATGATCTCTTTAACCTCGTTGATAGAAGTGCAGTAATTTTTTTTACCATATCTAAAATGAAGACAGATGGTATTTTCTTCAACCTCATCATACTGATCTAGAAGGGAGTCTGACTGAACAAAAAGATCTTTAAGCGATTCGCTTGACATTGAATTCCCCTCTTTTGTGTTTCATTAAACCAGTAATACATTCCTGAATATTAAGGAGGAATATTGGGTTACCTGCCGGAAGAATCGAAACTCCCGCAATAAACTTATGGCGCTCCACCCCTTTAGGAATAGGCTTCATCACCACATTAAGTGTTTGAATGATTTCATCCACTCTAAAGGCCACATCTTGACCATTAAGTGAAGTCACACAAATGTGAGTGTTGATTTTTGGAAGATCTGGCTCTTCACTGTAATCTGGAAGAATATCCCCCAAAGTAAAACAAGGAATCAGTTTGCCATTAAACTCATAGTATTGGTCTTCACCATTTTTTTGCAGACTGTTGGCATTGATCTTTTCAACAAACACCACCGACTTGGTTGAGAAGGCATATTCCAGGCCTTGAACGTTGACAATAAGGCATTTGGAAACAGACATGGTAAGCGGCAGAAGAATTTTAAATTTAGTTCCTTTTCCCACCACTGTATCAATATGAATATTACCGCCAAGTTCTTGAATGCTTTTTCTTACAGCATCCATACCAACGCCTCGACCAGATACATCTGTAACTTGTTCAGCAGTAGAAAAACCAGGAGCAAAAATAAGATTCACAGCATCCTGCTCATTATGAATATGAGAGACATCAAGATCTTTTTTACGAGCACTTTCTAGAATTTTAGCAGCATCAATTCCCTTACCATCATCGCTAATGGTGATTGCGACTTCATTACCTTGAAGCTGGGCAAAGAGCTCAACACGACCAACACTTGGTTTACCAACAAGGACACGATCACTAGGTTTCTCTACCCCATGATCAATAGCATTGCGGATAAGATGAATCAGCGGCTCATTTAACTGATCAAGAACTTTTTTATCAAGATCAATACCTTCACCCTTCGTCACAAGCTCAATTTCTTTGTTATTCTGATGACAGTATTCTTTAACCACTTTGCTCATGCGATCAAAGACTTTTTTGACAGGGCTCAGACGTAGGCTCATTGTCTTAGACTCAAGCTCATGAACGTTTCTCTCAATCGCGTTATCAAGAGATTCGAATTGCTGAATAAAGCTTAAATGTTCTTTGAAGATATGTTTATTTTCTTTAAACAGATGCGCCATCTGGTTTCTCACCAAGAAAAGCTCCCAAATGTGATCAAGAATAGAATTCACTGTAGCAAGAGGTACACGAAGAACTTCCTGGCCTGTTGAAGCCTGGGCCAATCTTTCAGGATGAGTTGCTTCTGCTTTTGGTTTTGTCTCAAGCAGATGGCACCATTGGCCATTGTAGTGACTGATAATGACACTTGCCTTCTTCTCAAACTCCGGGCTGGCCTTCAGATTAATAGAGCATAAGCAATAAAGAGAAGCATCCTTCTCATATGTATCAAGAGTGAAAACTTCAAATTCCTGAAGTTTCCCGATAATTTTTTCTGAAATGCCCATTGGAAGAGCGATTTCAAAAAAACGAAAACCGTCTTTATAAAGATCTTTGACTATCGCATCTGAATCTCTCATCCAGTCTTGGAAATAAGAAGACTCAAAAGATGAAGAAGATGCTTCTGTTACCGATGGGGTTTCTAAAAATGATTCTGATAAAGTTGATTCGGCGACATGCCCATTGGCATGAAATGTAGACTCAATCTTGAGAATGCCGTCTTCAACTTTTTTTAGTTCCTGCATTGATACATCATTCACTTTACTGCGAAGAGTTCCTAAGAATGACTCCAGTTCGTGAGCAATGTGAGCTGTTTCTTTGTATTCGAAAATTGAACATCCACCTTTGATAGTATGTACCCAGCGATAGACATTATCAATTGTCTCTGATTTATCAGAAGTTGTATTCCAAGAGGCCAGTGCTGATTTCACCTTTTCAATGAGATCAATACTTTCTTCTAAAAAATCATTTAACAGCTCGTCATGCATTGGAAGATCCTTCTTACTTCTGCTTTCTAATAATTGTGCTCACGTTCTTAAGCTCACGCTCTAAACGCTCAATTGTCACAGAAATGGATGACAGTGCTTTTTGAGTTTTCTCTGATAGCTTACTAACTTCATCAGCTACCACCGTAAAACCTTTACCATTTTTTCCTACACGTGCCGCCTCAATAGAAGCATTGAGTGCCAGAAGATCTGTTTTAGAGGCAATATCTTCAATCACTTTCAGGTGTTGAATAATCTCGGCCAGAGTCTCTTCTGAATTCTTCAGAGATTTTTCGATGGCCTCACCTTCGCTTTGTCTTGCTTCCGGATTTAATTTCATAACTGCGCTCATGTTCTATTCTCCTCTCGAGATCCTTATAAGTCTAAACGTCCCACTTCTAAATTCTCTAACCAATCAAGAAACTTCTTCACATTCTCACCTTTAAAAATCGCTCCGTGCTGAGGACAAATCATTGAAGGGTTAAGGGCCCTTACTCTTCTAATCCAAGCATCTTTTGCGGTATTTGAAGGCATCCATCTTTCATGGAATTTTTGCATGTATCTTGTATGGACTTCAAAGTCCTCAACCCAAAATGGGTACTCTTCCGGAATTAATGCAGAACCAATATCACCTGAGAATAAAATTCCAGAGACGGGGCAAAACACATTGAGGTTTCCAGATGAATGCAGGTAGTGAGCAGGCACAATTTGTAGATCTGCTTTTCCTACTTTGATCCCCATTCCTCTATCGGGAACTTTAACGAAGTTCTTAACGGATTCTTTACCAAAGTGGGCAATAAAATCACTCCATACCCAAGGCATATAAATCTCAGCATTCGGACAAATCGCCATCCACAAAGGTAGAGAGGAAAAAATATCCGGATCTTGGTGTGAGGCAAGAAATTTTGTGAGTTTTGAGAGGTCCAGATGCTCTGAAACTGATGAGAGAACATAAGGGAAAATCTCCGTACCGCCTGGATCAAGCAGAATAGCTTCATCACCGCTGATAACCGCATATTCGTTAGTATCAATAACAGCATCTGGACGTGAGTTATCTCTTCCAAAAACGATCCATTTCACTGTTCCATTGTCAAAAAGCACTTTCGTATTCATATTTTCTTTTCCAATTTGATGAGCTGGGCACCGAGTTTACTCATGCTTTCATCGATATTAATAAGGGCAGATTCAATTTTGCTGTTAATATTGGCCAGATACGTAATCTCATCATACTCAACTTGCGTTTTGAGATTGGTGGACAAAAGCCAAAGCTTTTTGATTTCAAGTGAGAAGGTCTTGAGTTCTGACTCCAGAGAGTGCATGATGTCTCTGGCATCGTTTTCAAGAGGGATAATCTTCTTTTCGATCAACTCAATAGAGTTGTTAATAATCCCTCTATTGTTCTCATCTTCAATCAGATCACGCCCTTCTTGAAGCTTAACAATATTCGCGTTTAGAGTTGTTTTCTCCAGCGATAATTCCATCACTCGTGTTGAATAACGAAGCATATTGCGAGCGGTGCTTCCTAAAGAATTGGAAATTAAATTCATTTTTTCAGAGTAAACGGCGTAGCTTTTCAGCTCATTCCCTAAACTGGATAGTTCATCTGTGACCAATGATGAGTTAAGTGAAATTTCAAAAACCTGATTCGACAATTTGCAAAGGCTAAGAACAAATTCCCTGACAGTATTAGAGCTTAAGTAAAAATCCATCAAATTCACGTTCCATCCTCGGCAATAAAATATAAACCTACTAAATCATTTTAAGTACAAACGTCCGTTTAGGTCTAGGAGGTCTAAAAATTCCCATTTTTTCAGAGTGAAAACGCTGTAATTCACAGGTTTTATACCCATCAGAATTTCTATTAATATTGTCGGTGAATTCTTAAAATGTTCTTAAGATTTAAGAGGTGATTTTAACAGGGTAATTCCCTGATCCAGATCATGTTTTCTGATCAAGACCAGGGAAATAATAGCGAAGAAGGATTACTTGACTAGTTTCAGCCAGAGATTGAGGTTGTAATAATTGGTGACACGAGTGATTTTTCCATTCTTAAATTCGAAAAAAGCACCAACCGGCAGATCATATTTCTGTCCACGAGCAGGAGGTAGTCCCTGACAAGTAACTTTATAGGTTCCCTGAATACGGAATTCAGCACTTCCTCTGCTGTTATCTTCATTTGTCATGAATACCAGATTAATCGCAGTCTCATCATAATACGTGTCCATACCTTTTAAGAAAGTACGAAACGTCTCTACACCAATCTGACTTTCACCTTCATTGATGTCATGAACCACATCATTGGCCAACAATGAAAGCATCCCTTCAAAATTCTTTTCATTAAACGCTTTATAATATTGCTCTAAAATGGCCTTGCTCACCTGTGAATCTCCTATTTTTTTAAAAGATATTTTTTATGATGAAGAATGTGATCTTCAATAAAAGTAGAAATAAAGTAATAGCTATGATCATACTCATCACAGAACACAACTTGCTCGGATTGCTCACTGGCGGCACAAGCATCAATAAAGTCAGTAGTCATCAGTTCACGAGTTAAAAATTCATCATGTGTCCCCTGGTGAATTAAGATTTTATTGGCATGCTTAAAACCTCGATTGATTAGTTCTGTAGCATCATACTTATACCAAGTGTTCTTATCTTCGCCCAAATACCCCGTAAATGCTTTTTCTCCCCAAGGGCACACACTAGGGTGGACAATGGGAGAGAATGCCGAAATGGAAGTAAAGAGATGAGGATGCCTTAAACCTAAGACTAAGGCCCCATGACCTCCCATTGAGTGACCCATAATGGAGATTTTGCTCATCTTAAACTCATTTTTAAGAATAGAGACAATATCTTTAACGATGTAGTCTTCCATCTTGTAATGATCTCGATAACCGTCAGTCGTGGCATTCACATAGAAGCCAGCACCTGAACCAAAATCATAGGAATCATGCTCACCGGGCAGATTAAGGCCACGCGGAGATGTATCAGGACAAATCACCATAATTTGATGATCACTTAAAAATCTTTGAACACCGGCCTTGGTAATAAAATTCTCTTCGTTACAAGTTAATCCTGAGAGCCAAATAATGGCCCCCATAGGATTCTCAGGAATGAATGTAGAGAACTTCATCAATGTTTTAGTCGTTTCCGATTCATGAGACCAAAACTGAGTCTGTCCGTTAAAAGTTTTATGACTTTTTAGTAAATTCATAATTCCCTCTTAGAAGGTTACGACACTTCTAATGGCCTTACCTTCATGCATATAATCAAAAGCTTTGTTAATCTCTTCAATCGGCATAGTGAAAGTGACTAGCTCATCAAGCTTAATTTCTCCTTTCATATAACGATCAACATATCCTGGTAACTCTGTTCTGCCTTTCACTCCACCGAATGCAGAACCTTTCCACACGCGTCCAGTTACTAATTGGAAAGGACGTGTTGAAATTTCCTCTCCTGCAGCGGCAACACCGATAATGATGGACTCTCCCCATCCCTTGTGACAGCACTCAAGTGCTTGTCTCATAAGATTGACATTTCCGACGCATTCAAAGGAATAGTCGGCCCCACCGTCAGTTAACTTAATCACTTCATCAGTTACAGATCCTGAGATTTTCTTCGGGTTGATGAAGTCAGTAGCACCAAAACTTTGGGCCATTTCAAATTTTGCATCGTTAATATCAATAGCAATAATTTTACCAGCTCCTGCCATTTTCGCACCTTGAATTACGCTTAATCCAATGCCTCCCATTCCAAAAACCGCAACGTTAGCGCCTTTCTCTACTTTAGCAGTGTTAAGAACAGCTCCAATCCCTGTGGTTACTCCACACCCGAGAAGACAAACTTTATCGAGAGGAGCTTTGGGGTCAATTTTAGCAAGAGAGATTTCAGCTACAACTGTGTACTCAGCAAAAGTAGAAGTCCCCATATAATGAAAAATCGGTTTTCCGTCTTTTGAAAAACGAGTCGTCCCGTCCGGCATCAACCCCTTTCCTTGAGTAAGACGAATTTTTTGACAAAGGTTAGTCTTACCAGACTTACAGAACTTACACTCACGGCACTCTGGAGTATAAAGTGGGATAACATGATCACCCTTCTTTAAACTGGTTACTCCTTCACCCACTTCTTCAACAATCCCCGCACCTTCGTGACCAAGGATCACAGGAAAGATTCCTTCTGGATCAACACCTGAGAGAGTATAAGCATCAGTGTGACATACACCACTGGCAACAATGCGAACAAGAACTTCACCGGCACGTGGTCCCTCAAGATCTACTTCTTCAATACTTAATGGCTGGTTTGGTCCCCATGCAACAGCGGCCTTAACTTTCATTGTTCACTCCTTAGGTTTAAAACTTAAAAGTATATCATAAATCTCCTCTGAAAACTTGACTATCTACTACGCAAGAGAAACACTGTTTCCATATGGAAACAATCAAATGGATTGAATGCTTAGTGCATTTTGTAGCAGTGGCCGAAACAGAGAGCTTCTCACAAGCGGCCAAGAACTTAAGTATCTCAAAATCTCAGGTCTCAAAAACGATTAAGTCCTTAGAGGATGAGATTGGGCAGGCCCTTTTTTTGCGTTCAACTCGCTCCATTAAACTGACTAGTTTCGGTGAAACGTTTCTTACCGAATGCAAGAGTTCGCTGGAGAAACTGCAAGATGTCAAAAATCAGCTAAATCACCAAGGTCAAACACCGCGAGGCCTGTTGCGAGTAACCACTGCAGGAATCTTTGGAGAAAACTTTATTGCTCCGGTATTGATCGAGATGGCGCAAAAGTATCCTGAACTTAAAATTGAAATTCATTTTGATGCGAAGGTAATTGATCTCATTGAAGAAAAATTTGATATCGGAATTCGAATCGGCGAGTTAAAGCCTTCATCTCTTTATGCGCAAAAAATTGCTTCCAGAAGGGAATTTGTCTGTGCCAGTGCTGATTATCTTAAAAATTTTGGCATTCCCAAGCATCCCAAAGATTTAAAACCTCATAACTGTTTAGGAAGTCACTGGAAATTTCGAATCGACAAGAAGCTTAAAGACTGGCCTGTTACTGGAAATATCAAAACCAATAATCCGCGAGTGCTACTACAAGCGGCCCTGTCTGGTGTGGGAATTGTTCGTTTGCCGGGAAGCTATGTCTTTGAACATATCACCAGTAAAAAACTTGTTCCGATTTTAGAGAGTTTTAGTGAAGGAAAAACCGACATCTGGGCAGTCACGCCTTACAAGGTCAGCAAAAACATTAATGTTAGCACCTTCCTAGAAGCCCTTAAAAAAAGTCTTTCGCTTGATTATCCAGACGTTCTTTTTTAAGAGCTTTTAGCTCTTTGTAATATACGCAACTAGTAGTCTGTATATCCTATTTCGCTGCCCCCATAGAATGTAGATTCATTCCATGGAGTCAAAGCTTTGCCAGTTTGAAATTTCTCAACGAGATCGGGATTTGAGATATACCATCGTCCAAAGCTAACTGCATCCACCAGACCACTTTTTAACTCCATACTCGCCGTATCAAAACTATAGTTCTGATTTCCAATCAGATGACCCTTGAACCATGAACGAATTTTTTTATACACTTCAAGGGAGCCTGTCGTATTCCTGATGAAAACAAAGCTCAAGTTGAGCTTGTTAAGCATTTTAAAAACATACTCGAACAATTTATCAGGATCACTGTCGCTGACTTCATGAGTATTTGAATAGGGGGAGAGATGAAGCCCTACCCGCTCGCTGCCCCAGACACTGATAAGTGCTTCTAGCACCTCTAGCAAAAAACGAGAACGCTTCTCGACACTGCCGCCGTATTCATCATTTCTTTTATTTGTTCCATCATGAAGAAATTGATCTACCAAATACCCATTCGCACCGTGGAGTTCTACCCCATCAAATCCAGCTCTCAAAGCGTTCTGAGCTGCAAGCTTATACTGATCTATGATGCTTTTAATTTCTTTAAAAGAAAGCTCATGGGGTGTTTCATAAGGAACACTTCCTCCCCCTAGCCTTCTGATATTTCCAGACATGGCAACTGCAGAAGGGGCCACTGGTCGTTTTCCGTTCAAAAGAGATGAATGAGAAACCCGTCCTACGTGCCATAGTTGAATAACAATTTTTCCACCTTGAGCGTGAACACTTTCAGTAATTGTCTTCCATTCCTGGACCTGATCTTCGCTCCAGATTCCTGGAGTATCAGCATACCCGATAGCATCTTCAGAGATAACTGTTGCTTCAGTTAAAATCAAGCCTGCTGACGCTCGTTGAGCATAATACTCTCTCATCAGTTTATTCGGCAGATGCCCTGGTGCTCGTGAACGAGTCAAAGGGGCCATGACTATTTTATTTTTAAGTTCGATTTTTCCAAAAGTAATAGGAGTAAACATCGACATCAATCATCTCCTGCATTTCAAAACTCCATAATGAAGCTAGTGTTGTAGGATCTCCCCATACCAAACTGGGCCACACGATTGGCAAACGAGTAGTTCACTAAATCAATACCGGCCAGAGGCATCTGGTAGTCCTTGTCTAGCATGTTACTCACACCGAGCTCCAAAGTAAATTTGCTCCACTTTAAGCGTGTTGCGAAATCGAGAAGTGCATAACCGGCAGTCTGAGCTTCCAATCTTAATTTGTTGACTGTTTTTTTCTGGGCAACCATACGAACAGTTAAATCATTCTCCCAGAAAGAGAGCTGATGTCTGAGAGTGATGTTCATGTTGAGTGGCATCAAGTGATAAAGATCGGCCTTCTTATCCACACGATAACCTCTGGTATAAGAGCCTAGAGTTCTTAAGCTCAATTCTCCAAGTTTCTCTGATGAAACAATTCCTACATCAGCATTAAAATCAAAACCATAAAGGACGGCATCTTCATTGGTAAACTGTAGATAGTTTCTCACCCCATCAGTATCAACCACATTGGCATCAATAAAATTTTCAACATAGTTAAAGAAAGGGGCAAGCTCAACTTTAAATCTTTTTTTATCGTTATAAGTATATTTAGCCGAAAATTTATGAGCGACCTCAGGCTTCAGATCAACATCTCCCACATAACCATTTCCATCGCCAAACCAGTTAATCATTCGCATATCCATACGAGTCGGCATGTTATGCGTTTTTAATCCACCCCAAGAATACCTTTCATACATATTGGGAGAACGTGTTTTTCTAGCATAGCCGGTCTCAATGATTTCTCTCTCATTTTTATGAAAACGAACAGCAAGAAGAGCATCAAAATTCACATCCGTTCTCGCTCGTTTTTGTTCATTAAAGAAGGCCGCATCTACGGGAGAATTTGAAACATTGTTATAGCCCTCCACACGTCCTGTATCCATCACCACAATATCAGTACGAAGACCTGTTAAGTACTCAATGCGCTCACCTTTATTAAAAGTATTCTCAGCATATACTCCCAAGCGATCACGCTTTCCTAGATGAACGTTCTGATAAGCATTTGGTCCCATTCCGCTGACAGTAGTCGTCACTGGATCCCACCAATCTTCTAAACGGTATTGAAAGTATTCAAAACCAAATTTTAAATGATCGTTATAAGTGAATTTCGTTGAAGCATTAAACTCATCACTCTTAGTATCCATCGGCATGCTGCCCTTACGCTCAGACTTCATTTTATTCATGAAGTGATCCGTATGGGTGAAGCTAGTCAGAAATTCAAATTTTAATTTATCCCATTGCTGATTAATCGCCAGCTGAGCTTTATCTGTTTGATTGCTTAACAGATCCATATATTGATTCACAAAACCTTGGTAGGGAATATTAGATCTTGAAAGTTTAAGGGAAACATCGCCGTTATTAATTTTTCGAGCAACTGTTAGCGCTTGATTATTCTGCTCATAAAGAGTGCCCTTAAGACGATTACCATTCCCGTCCAAATATCTGCCTGCTTTTTCAGCAATCCCTTCGTAAGAGAAGTAATATTTCTCATTAGCGATATGGGTATTAAGGGCAAGACCGGAGTTAAAATTATTGCTCTTATAAAAGGATCTTAAACGAAGAGAAGAATCAACTCCTCCATCACTGAATCGTAATTTTTTAGTGGTGACAAGAATACTTCCTGCTATGTTATCACCGCCATTAGAGACAGGATCAAGGCCCGCAAAAGTCTGTACACCCATCACTTGATCAGGGTGAACAAAAGAGAGTGTGGGGTTCATGTGATTGGGACACGAATTAGTCATGATAGTGCCATCAACTTTAATATTAACTCGGTCATTGGAGAGTCCATGGATACTAGGATTATCTGCAATCCCTCCTGACTTCCTATTAGAAATTCCTGATGTGTCTTCAATCAGAGTCGAGGTTGCTTCTGGTGAAATGGTCGAAGAAATTGGTTTTAGCCCTTCCACATCCACTGTTTTAAGATCTTCCGCAAAGGCCTCAGACAGAAAAACTCCCAGTACAACAAAAACCATAACCTTCATAAAACTCCTTGAATTCTCGTAGAGCTTACTTCGAAGAGTCCATTTTTAGAATGCAACAAAATGTTGCTCTAACGCTTAAACTCGCATAACTTCAGCCTATGAATTCACGGCCCCAGCTACAAATAACTAAATATATTTGGATGACGAAGCTTCGTTATTTTTGGCTTTTTATTCAAATTTTTCTTATTTTGATTGCAGAGATTTATGGATACCTTTCTTTTGATAGCCTCACTATCGTTCTGGGCTTTAATATCGCTCTGATTCTCATTAATTTCTACATCCGGAAAAATCTTATCTCTGGACTCACTGATTCTTTCTGGAGCAGATACCAGCTCGATGGAGACATCCTCCTTTTCGTTTTATTTTTGAGTTTCAGTGGTGGAACCCAAAATCCTTTTTATCCCTTCTTCTTTATTCTTATTTTTCTGCAAGGTCTTTTTAGTTCTCAGAATAAACCTTGGTCTAAGGTAATGGTGGTTCTTCTCACTACTTTTATTCTGCAAGTTCTTCCTTATCGACAAATGGGACTTGAGGGACTACTGACGGGACAAACAATCCCTTATCTCATTATTTATTTTTCTTTGCCTCTTATTACTTTCTTTATTTCTCGCTCTCTGGGACTCAAGCTCGACGAGGCCAATCATTTATTAGATCAAGTTCAGCGAAAAGAAGACAACTTCTCAAGACTCCAGGCCCTTGGGGCAATGACGGCAGGCCTCTCTCATGAATTTGCTTCTCCTCTCAATGCGGCCAAACTGCGGGTAGAAAGACTTAAAAAGAAATGGCCTCTTGATGAGGATGTGCTGGAATGTTCTGAGGCCCTAAGTGATTGCACTGAAACGATTCACTTAATCGGAAAAGTTCATCGAGATTTAGACAGTGCCATCTTTGAGAGAATTGATCATAAAAGAATTTCTTCCATTATTGAGCAGTGGCATAACAACCATTCAGAAGTTGAGATCAATTTAAATCTCGAAGAAATTGAGATCAAGGCCCCGCTCATCAGTTTTACCCAAACACTTATCAATCTTTTAAATAATGCATTAGAGGCCTGTTCTTCAGAAGGACTCATCGAAGTTCATTTTTTTCAAGGTGAGCAAAATAAAATTTTATCAATAAGTGATAATGGCCCGGGATTCATGCCCTCTATTCTCTCACGCCTAGGACAGCCCTTTAATACTTCCAAACAAATGGGCACAGGTTTAGGTCTCTACAGTTCTGAGCTCTTTATGAGTTCTGTAGGTGGTGAATTGAAAATTAACAACAATACTCAAGGGGCCAGTGTGGAGCTATACTTTCTATGAAAAAACTCATCATTGTTGAAGACGATAAACGATTAGGTAAAATTCTTGAAATTGAGTTTCACGAGAAAGGTTATGAAACGCTCTGGATCAGTGCTATAGGCGATTTGCCAGAAGCTTCTTTTGATTATGCTATTGTTGATTTGCGAGTGGGTAATGATTCAGGAATTGAAATTATTGATCTATTAAAGAATCAGAACAAAGACATCGGTATTGTGATTCTAACTGGCCATGGCTCAATTGCCACGACTGTTGAGGCCATGAAAAGAGGTGCTCGTAATTACCTCATTAAACCCGCGAGTATTGAAAAAATAGAAGATGCTTTTCTCGGGAAAGCAGTAATGGAGAGTGAAACGGAGAATAGAACACTCTCCCAAATAGAGCATGAGTACATTGAGTATGTGATGCTACAGAATAATAACAATATTTCAAAGACGGCGAAGGCCCTGGGACTTCATCGCCAGAGCCTTCAAAGAAAGCTGAAGAAATTACCCTAGAAGATCGTTTCTGATAATCGTGTAGGCCAGAAGACAGATAATAAGGGCCGCAAATCCAATACGCTTAGGCCATGTATCAAGCTGAAGCATTGAATTGTTCCCTTGAACAAATCCTGCATCAAGAATACACAGTAAGTGAATAATGAGGCCTGGCCAGAAGAATGTGAAGTATCCACAAGCACACATAATGGCCCAAATAATACCGGCCATCACTCGCCCTTTAAGCAATTGCCCCAGACCTGGAAGCATCATACTCCAGATGGCAGCAATTGAACTAGGAGGAGTGAAATCAACGGGGTTAGATTTATTTTCCATTAATAAGATCCCTAACTTTTTTTACAAAACCTGATTCTTCTTTTGGTGCCTGACGATTCAAATCTTTTTGGCGAATTGTCTCAGTGTCAGGAATCATGTGTTTTGAATTTGGTGTAATAGAGCTTGATGGCTGAAGTTGGAAAACACCGGAGATGTTAATCACTTCACCGACAAGAAACTCTTGTTGATCCAAAGTTTTATTCCAGTTCATATCAAAATCTTTACGATTGATCTGACCGCTAAACTTCGCAAAGCGATTGTCGTAGCCCCAAGTATCTTTCATATTTCCAGACAACTCGGCCTCAAATACTACGGGGCGAGTAATATCTTTGATCGAAAGCTTACCTTCTACTTTAAATTTTCCAGGTGCCACCTTGGAAATTTTAGAAGAAGTGAAATTGATCTTCTCAAAATCTTTTGATTTGAAAAAATCATGACCTTTAAGATGATTATCTCTCATCTTATGTCCTGTATCTACTGAAGCAGAATCAATAGCAATAGCGACAGACTCTAGAGAGTCATTATTAAGATCGGCCGATGCCTTAAAGTCCTTAAAGCGACCTGACACTTCCGAAACCTTCATGTAAGGGATCTTGAAAAGAATTTCAGAATGATCGATATTAGATTGCCAAGCTGCTGCGTAAAGCCCTTGAGACAAAAACAAGAATGTAACTAACACAAATTTCATAGACTTACCTCTCAACTTAAAGACACTGTTATTATGCCCTGCGGGAGCTTTCAAGGCCATATATCAAGACCACATAAACTAGCACAAATTCCACATTTTCAGCTATTATGATTAAATGAGTAAACTAACAAAGATCCAACATTCCATGAATTCCTTTGGGGCCAAAGAAGTCAGCCATGCTCAGATTAGATTTGAGCGGCTTGAGAATCGAGTTGTTCCCAATATCCCTTTTCCTCATAAGCATAGCTTCTATCAGTTCCTGCTTATCACTCAAGGCAAAGGTAGTCACACGATTGATTTTCAGGAGCACACAGTTCAACAAAAAAAACTTTATCTCATGAAGCCGGGTCAAATGCATTCTTGGAAATTACAGGAAAATACCAAGGGCATTCTGATGGAATTTAATCGAGAGTCTCTTAGTTTTTTTAAGGAGTCAAATATACTCAACCTGCTTGATCACACTCTTGATTCTTCACTTTTAGAACCATCGGAATATGAGAGATTGAAAACTCTCTTAGAAGAAGGTGTTGCAGAGTTTTCTTACCAAAACCAATTTCAAGAACAAACTCTTGAAGCCTATCTGATGATTATCTTAGGCAAAATTTTGCAGCTAAAAAATCTCGTCTCCAAAAATAGCAAGATGAGCTCTGTCACTCAACAGTTCAGCATACTTCTTGAAGAGAACTATCGCACTCATCATGATGTCGATTTCTATGCCTCTCAACTTCACATGACTCCCAAGAATTTGAGCATGCAAATAACTCGAAGCCTTGGGCGAGCACCGCGCCAGCTGATTCAAGAAAGACTGCATTTAGAGTCTAAGCGCCTGCTTGCCTACACTGACCTCTCTATTGGACTCATTGCTGATCACTTGGGATTTGTTGATCAGAACTACTTTGCTCGCTTCTTCAAGAAATTGGAGTCTAAGTCACCGAAAGAGAGTCGAGTTGCGTTAAAGAAGCTGCTTTCCCTGTAAATTTTATGGGGGAAAGTTCCTTCTCCTTTGTTCCCATCGAGTTTTCCCTGTGATAGATCAGGGCCATGAAAAATCTTGTCCTTCTGATTATTTCTGGAACGATCCTCATTTCTTGCGGCAAAAAATCTGATCTGATTTTTATCGATCGCTCATCCGTTCCTGTTCGAATCCAGAAGGAAGAACTTGTTACCTTCGACGTCCTCAATCAACATATCATTACTCCTCACTGTATCAGCTGCCATAAAAAAAGTGGAACAGAGGAAGGTGTTGCTAAATGGGTGGTCCCAGGTGAGCCAGAGCAATCAAAGCTCTTTAATAGCGTTAAAGAAGGCCGTATGCCTAAAAAGGCAAACCCACTTCCTCTGGCCGATGTTGAGCTCATAAGACAGTACATTGTGGATCTTCCAAAAATTCGAAGATTAGAGAAGATTGATTTTGAAACCCTTAAAAATGAGATCCTTGTTCCTCATTGCCTGAGTTGCCATAAAAAAATGGATAATGAGGAAAGCTTGCAGAAATGGGTCAATCACCAAGAGCCAATGAAGTCCCGTCTTCTTCAGTCAGTTATCGAAGGTAAAATGCCTAAGAAAGGTGAAAAGTTAGTGGCTTCAGAAATCGAATTAATTACGAAGTACCTTAATCAATTCATGAAATAGAACTGGCGGACTGTTTTAGTCGGATTACTTTTAAGCTTAAATAAAAGAACAATCTACCGATAAACTAGAAATGAAGTTCTTCGCTCTCCTTATTCTATTTATTGGTATTTCAGCGGCTCAAGCCGATTGTCACCTCTTTGAGGTCAAGGGCGAAGTACAGTCAGATAACAACAAACTTATTATCCGTTCAGGTGAAGAGACATTATCAGATCTAAAACTTGCCATACCGGTCAATGAGCAGCTTAAAGCTCTGCCACTGATAGATGAATGGACAAGGGCCTATATCATAGTCGAAGAGAGCTCTCTAGCTGGGAACACCGAAATTATTAAAATTCAAAGTATCGAACTGGCCGCCCGTGATCCCTTAAACGAGGTGCCTCAGGAAACGAGAAGATTGAAAGGAGAGGTTCCATGTCCTTAAAACTCCCTCTCACTCTCTTGGCCTTAATGATCGGCCAGGCCACATATGCCAAAAACTATATGGCCCTGATGGGTGGCGGTGGTGAGCCTACAGGTGATAAAACGATCTTTGACGATGAAATTAAAGGCGTCAGTTTTTTCCTAAAAAATAATAACTGGTCCCCTACTGTTTCTTACAACGGCGGTCATAAAAACACTGAAGGAATTCTCAAGCCTCTTCAGTCAAAGATGAGCTCACCTATTACTCGCTTTACTGCCAACAACTATGAGAAAATCATAAGTGAGTATGAGCAGAAAATAAAATCTGGTCAGATCACTCGAGGCGATCAAGTTGTTCTTTATATCGCAAGCCATGGTGCTATTAATGCGGGCAAAGATACCACTCATAAAATCTCCACGTCAGGAGAAAAGGCACAAGACCTTATTCACCTGACAGGAAGTAAATTAGTGAGCCTGGATCGTCTCAAAAACCTCTCTCAACTGGCACAATCAAAGGGAATCAAACTCGGCATCATCGACATGAGTTGCCACTCTGGTTCAACTCAGGTCCTGGCCAATAGCAATACCTGTGTTATTTCAAGTACTGGCCCTAATCACTTTGCTTGGGGAGGAACCCCTACAACTTTTGCCGCCCAGTTTTCAAGGAATATGAAAAAGGGCCAGAGTTTAGAAGATGTTTTTATCAGCGCTAATAAAGTTAAGTCTGACGTTTCATTCCCCATGATTTCTTCACCCGCTGGAAAGGCCATTCAAACTAAAATTTATAAAGAGATTTCACCTTTTCTTTTTGATACTCGCAGTGAGATTACAACTGCCAAAATGAAAAGCTACTTTGAACAGGAATATGCTAAGAATCAGTGCCTGATCATTGATAAAAATTATGATAAACTGATGAGCTTTGTAGATGAAATGGATACCATTGTGAAGTATCAGGACTTCAATCAATTGAGAAGTATGATTGATGAGTATTATGATCTACAGAAGGGTCTGAGAAACTCTCTGAAGACTCAAAAAGCACCCGCTCTTACCCAGAAACAAACTTTCTGTACGACTATCTTTAATAAGAAACAGTGTGTGACTCATTCGATGAGTAATATCGCTGCTATGGATTTCAGCAAATCATCTTACTTCCTGCAATCTCAACTTAAAATGAGCAGGCCACCGACAACAATAGACATACAGGGTCAGCTTGATCTGCTAAAACAAATGGAACAATCGCGGATAAAATTTTTTAAAGATTATCCACAGCTGGCCAATACCACCGTAACGTTTAAAGATCTTAATATAAAAGATAAAACAAGAAGACTTTCAAAAGGCATTTCCGAAGAATTTCAGAAAGCATACCCGAATGTCTATAACAACATCGCCGTCGAGAAGAGAACCCAACCAAATCCATGCAGAGATATTAAGCTGTGAGAGAGTTATCCCTCACAGCTTGTTCTTATTAATGATGTTTAACAAGAAGTACGTTTGATTTAGTGTGTTTTTCTACATAATGAGCGAATGAACTCTCAAAAATACCACGGCGCTCTCTGGCCGCGATAATAACCAGATCTGCATTCTTCTCATTAGCGTAATCCACAAAAGTTTGTTTAGGGTTTTCACTGAAAAAACAGTGATGAGAAGCCTTGCCAGAGAATCCAGTCGGAAGAACTTTGCTGGCCAATTTCTGTAGATTTTCAATGGTATTCTTTTCAATTTCACGACGATCATCTTCAACCGGATAAACCAGAGGCATATCACTGAAGACAAAAGAGTACGTCACCGTATTGGCCACATGAACGAAATGGATTTCACTGTTGCCAAGAAAACTCATCTCCTTCATATCGCTATAGAGATTTTTAATCTCATTAGTAAAATCGATCGCAACAATAACTTTTTTAGCAAACGACATAGACACCTCTCCTTAATGTTTCTTGATGCGACTTATGAGCTTATAGAGCTCTAAGGCAAAAAGAGGAATTAAACTGACCATTAGTAATATGATATTCTCAGTAAAAGTTAATTTTTTCATCTTAAATATCTCCAAAAAGAATTCAGAGAATTGCATACCTAGCTGTAGGGCCAATGGGATGACACAAGAGAGAAGATGATAGAAGTTAGGTCTCATCTCCAGAAAAATATAATGTTCACTTCGGCTGGCAAAAGATCTAAAAAGGGCCGCATAGACAAAAAATGAAAAAGCATAACTTCTGGCCGATAACAGATCGGTTTCCTGCAGACCTACCCGATAAACCGCAAGACCTAAGATGGTAATCATCAGACCAGTAATCGTCATCTCTGCATAAAAAGAACTATCAAAGAAAGTTTTAGCACTCGGTCGGTGACTGTGTTCAAGGTAATGAGGAGGAACTTTTTCAGCCGCTAAGGCCAGAGAAGGAAGTCCATCGGTCACCAGGTTAATCCAGAGTAAGTTTATAGGAAGAAGCGGAATTGGCCAACCGACAATGGTAGCTGAAAGAATAAACATTAACTCGGCAAGATTTGTTGAAAGTAAGTACTGTAACGTGCGCTTAATATTTCCATTAACCGCTCTTCCTTCTTCGACGGCATCTACAATGGTGGCAAAGTTATCATCCGTTAAAACCATACTGGAGGCCTGACGGGCCACTTCTGTTCCACCTTTACCCATCGCCACACCAATCGCCGAAGCTTTAAGTGCCAAAGCATCGTTAACTCCATCACCCGTCATAGCCACAACTAAATCCTGATTTTTGAGGGCATCAATGAGCTGTAACTTGTTCTCTGGTGAAACTCTGGCGTAAACACTTACAAGGGATACCTGTTCGCTGATTTCTTCAGCAGATAGTTGATCCATTTGCTGGCCGGTTAAAACTCGATCCTTTGGACTCTTCACAATTCCTAATTCAAAAGCAATAGCACTGGCCGTTTTGGGATGATCTCCAGTAATCATAATGACTCTGATTCCAGCTTCCTGACATTTTTTTACCGCTTCAATACTCTCAACACGTGGAGGATCGGTAATAGCAACTAGCCCTGCGAAAGTAAGCCCACTCTCCGCGACTTCTGTACTCATATTTTCAAAATCATTAGTATCAAACTTTTTAAAGGCCAGACCTAAAACTCGCATTCCTTTTTCAGAATACTCGTTGGCCTTATTGGCAATGACTTCTTTTTGATCATCTGTCATTGAAGAAACAGCAAGAATCGCTTCCGGTGCTCCCTTGGTATAAATATAAAAATCTCCGTCTTTTTGAGAAGCAACACTCATTCTTTTGCGGTTACTCTCAAAACTCCATTCCCAAACTCTTTCTTCTTTAATTTCGGATTTTTTATTCCCTTCCGCTAGATATTTAAGAAGAGCAATTTCGGTTGTATCCCCTGTTCCTTCTCCTTGCAAAGAGGCATTATTACAAAGAAGCATAATGCTCTCAACAATATCTTCACTGACAGTTGGATAAACTTCCCTCACACTCATCTTACCTGTTGTAAGTGTGCCCGTTTTATCAGTACAGATAACATCTGTTGTCCCCAGCGTTTCTACCGAGTGCATTTTTCGCACAAGAGCTTTTTTATGAGACATACGACGAACGGCCATCACTAAAGCAATCGTGACAACGGTCGGAAGACCTTCAGGAATGGCGGCAATGGAAATAGAAAGAGCAGTCATGATAATATCAGTCCAACCCCATCCCCGCATGAAACCGATCAAAATGATGGCAACAATAACTGCAAGTCCAATTAATAAGAGCAATGTACTCACTCTTTCTAATTTTTTTTGCAGAGGAGTGGATTGAACTTCTGTTGAATCCATCAGAGTTGCGATTTTACCCAACTCTGAGCTTCTTCCTGTTCCTGTCACGACAGCACTTGCCGTACCATTCGTAATGGCCGTTCCGGCAAAAACCATATTGATTCTTTCAGCTAAAATGGTTTCCTTGCTCAAGACTTCCGTATTCTTTTCTACAGGTAAAGACTCTCCTGTTAAAATCGATTCATCACTGGTTAATTGACGAGTCCTCAAAAGTCTTGCATCTGCTCCAATATAGTCTCCCGCCTCAATGGAGAGGATATCTCCTGGACATAAATCTTTAGAATCAATGGTTAGGAGCTTTCCCTCACGAAGCACCTTTGACTTGGGAGATGAAATACTTTCAAGAGCATCAATAGAAGATTCTGCTTTTAACTCCTGAACAAATCCAATGATGGTATTTATAATAACGATCGCAATAATAGCAGATGCATCCAAAGCTTCGCCAAGACTTAGGGCAATCAAAGCAGCACCAATCAAAATATAAATGACAGGACTTTTAAATTGGCGCAGAAGAATAACAGCGGGAGAAGTCTTTTTCTTTACTTGAATAGAATTAGGCCCAAACTTATCTAATCGTCTTAAGGCTTCTTGATCCGTCAAACCTTGATCACTATTTACTTCCAGCCTCGCTAAAACTTCTTCTACTGATTCTGACCATGGATTCATTCACATTCCTTTTTATCAATGCAGACTAACACATCAAATTAAGCAATTTAGTGATATAGATCATCTTTTTGTCGAAGTTTTATGACCTAGGTTGTTGATCTCTAATCCCTAAGAACTTATCATGAGAAGTCATGAGCAATAAATTTTATATCTATAAATCAACTGGATCAACTGAACCTTTCTCACGAAAAAAACTTTTTAATTCGTTGAGAAGATCGGGGCTTCCCTATCAAACCTGTCACAACATCACGAACAAAGTCAGCTGTGATATTAAACAGGGCGATGACACCAAGAGTATTTATCGCAAGGCCTTAAAACTAGTTGATCAAGAATCCCATTTTGCAGCAGTTCAATACTCTTTAAAGAAGGCCATCTTTGATCTTGGTCCAGCTGGACATAACTTTGAAAAATACGTGGCCCGTTATTTTAACGCTATCGGTTTTTATACGCAGACAGGACTCATTATTCAAGGCCAATGGGTCAGACATGAGGTGGACGTCAAGGCCACTAAAGATCAAGAGATGTTTTATGTTGAGTGTAAATTTCATAATAAGACCGGTATTAAAAACGATATCAAAACTGCTCTCTATGTAAAATCTCGCTGGGATGATCTTAAGAAAGGTCCGGAGGGAAAAAACTTAACAGGTTTCTGTCTCGCAACGAACACCAATTTTACTAAAGATGCTCTCGTTTATTCAGAAGGAACAGGTCTCAAGCTTCTAGGGGTTAATGCCCCTGCTCAAAAGCCGTTTATTGAAGAAATTAAAGATCTTCATCTTTATCCAATAACAAGTCTCAAGCGACTACCTAAACATCTTAAGATGTATCTCTTAAGCAAAGATATTATTCTTGCTGAAGAAGTTATTGGTGAAATTCCTCTTCTTGAAAAATTTGGGATGAGTGAGAAAGAAATTGAAGCGGTGGTAATGGAAATTGAAATATTAACGAGGAAGATTGTATGAAGATTCAATTTTGGGGTTCAACAGATGATGTGACAGGATCAATGACTTTTGTCCATGCAAAGGAAGGTATCTTTGCTGTGGATTGTGGTATGGCCCAAGGAACAAATCAGGCAGAAGAAATTAACGAATTAATGCCTCCGACAAATCCCAAAGAGATATCCGCCATCATTATCACCCATGCCCACCTTGATCACACTGGTTTTATTCCTCGTCTCGTTAAAAAAGGATTTAAAGGAAAAATCTATTGCACACCTGCGACCTCAAAGCTGATGCAGATTATTCTGATGGATAGTGCAAAATTAAATACAGATTCCCAGTTATATGAAGAAAAAGATGTCTCACTCACGCTCCCACTCATTCAGATGATCGAGTGGAATCAAGATTTTGAAGTTGCAGGAGTTAAATGTCATTTTATCCCTGCAGGGCATATTTTAGGCGCTTCATCACTAGTCATCAAAAATGAAGATAAAACAATTGTCTTCTCAGGCGACCTAGGACGATTCGAAGATCCCATTCTTCCCCCTCATCCTCTTTGCCCTCTGGCCGATGTCGTGATCATGGAATCAACTTACGGAAACAAACAAAGACTGGCCTCCATCCAAGAAGATCTGGCCAATTTTTTAAAGAAGGTGGCGAAGGAAGGTCGTATTGGCATTATCGCAAGCTTCGCTGTTGCCCGCGGACAGACCCTTCTCACTCTTATTCATCAGTTCTATGAAGAGCATCCTGAGTTTAAAGTCAGACTCGTTATGGATAGCCCGATGATGAAGGCGGCCAACCATGTTTACAAAAAATATAAAGACCTGACTCTTCATAGTGAAGATGTATTTGAGGCCCTTGATGATATTGACGCTATCGAATATCAAAAAGAATGGGATTCACTTCGCAAGAAAGAAGGTCCACTGGTCATCGTCGCCTCAAGTGGCATGCTCACTGGAGGACGTATCGGCCGTCATCTTCTTAACTGGCACAATGATCCTAAGGCCATTCTTTTCTTAGCAGGCTATCAAGGGGCAGGAACTCCCGGACGAGCTCTCCTGGAAGGACATCGAGAACTAAGAGGACCGGATGAGGAGTTTTTCCGTTGGGAAGGTGAAGTATGGCATTCTGATGCATTCTCATCCCACGCAGATCAGGGTGAGCTACTTACTTGGGCGCAAAATGCTCATGCTCAGAAGATTTTTCTTCTTCATGGTGAGCCATTGGCAAAGAGCACTTTGAAAAAGAAGCTGGAAGAGACAGGAACTGTTAAAGTTCATATCCCTGCCAGAGGTGAAATCGTTACGATTTAAAGTTCCTGCGGAAGAAAAATTTCAACAAGGGCGTTGAGGGCATCAGTGGTCGTAAAAATACCATATACTTTGCCCTCATCGTCTAAGACCACTGCTGAGCCTTTTTTCTGACTAGAAAGAGCAAAGGCAACATCCCCCAGATTATCATTGGCATTAACCGAGAGGATATCCGAGTTCATGATGTCTTCGACATGCATTACTTTGTCCCAAACCTTTCCCATATGGGTGAGGACATCCCGTTCAGAAACCATACCAAGGACATCGCCGTCCTTAATAACTGGAAGATGCCTGATTCCATTTTCCTGCATTAAATTTAATGCGGTATCGAGGGTATCTTCGGACGAAATTGAAATAACGTAAGGACTTGTGAATTCTTCTACTTTTAATTCGGTGATATCCATCTTGAGAACTCCTTCTTAACAAAAGTATGACTCTTGTTAACAATTCCATAGAGGGTATCAAATTAATATGATCTATCTCACTAAATAATTCTTGAACTTGAAGTCGCTAGCCTACTGCTAATATCTGTGGAAAAATTGATTAATATGGGTGGAAAAACTGATTTTAAAATGCCGGCTATTTTTATTGGACATGGTTCGCCCCTCAATGCATTGTCTAAGAATGATTTTACTATGGCACTTGAGGAAATGGGGCAATCAATCCCTCGCCCTCGTGCTATTCTTGCCATTTCTGCTCATTGGCTAACAACTGAAACGAAAATCACTTCTCATGCATCTCCAAAAACAATTCATGATTTTTTTGGATTCCCTGAAGAACTCTATCAACTCTATTACCCGGCCCCAGGACTACCTGAACTGGCCCTAAAAATAGCTGAAAATTTAGCACTCAATAATATCCTCATAAGACTTACTCAGGACTGGGGACTTGATCATGGGGCCTGGATCCCTCTCAGACATATGTATCCTGAAGCCAATATTCCTATTCTGCAACTGAGTATCAATATTGATCAATCACCTGAATTTCATTTTAAGATGGGTGAGGCCCTTAAATTCTTGCGCGAACAAGGAGTTCTCATCGTTGGAAGTGGAAATATTGTTCATAATTTAGAAAAAATGGATTGGAAGGAAGAGGCGCACCCTCATCCTTGGGCCAATGAATTTGAGAACTGGGTGGTTGAGCACTTAAATAAGAAACAATTTTCTCCTCTTATCTTTGAAATGAAGAAGCATCCGGCCGCTGCCTTAAGTGTTCCAACACTGGATCACTACTTACCGCTTCTTTATATTTTAGGAGCGAGTTCAAAAGAGGATATTCTTAAATTAAATTATCGCAAGGTAGAGCATTCTGCGATTTCCATGTTGACCTTCACATTTTGTGAAGAGGGCCACGAGGGCCCTCTCAAATAACATCTTAGAGAATCCTTCTCAATTAAAGGGAGAAATTACTCAACTCTCTCACCTTCCATTTTTTCACCGCTGTTTTTAAGCGTATCCATCTTCTCTTCTTTTTGAGATTCGATAGAATCTTTTTTCGCATCAAAACGATCTTCCATTTCTTGTTTTTTAAGCTTCATATCGTCTTCTGCTTGTTTTTCATCACGCTCTAATTTCTTTTCCTGAAATTTAGCATCGTCTTTTACTTGCTCTTCCTGGCGCTCAACTTTCTTTTCCTCAGAATCTTTGCTGAACCAGTTAGCAAATGAATTTACCGAAAATACTGTTAAAGCTGCGATTAATAGATATTTCATAAGAATTCCTCCTTCTTAGGTTGCTTCAGTCTAGAAGGGACGAAAAAAGGTAACAATACTTCGATAATCAAGAGTATTTCATTCGCGACGGAGAGCAACATCCTAACGATAGAGGGTAATAAATTTTGATTTTTATCTAAAACTCGGTGATAATAGGCCAGTATTCGTCATAAAAAGAGATGATAAGGATCATTCTATGAAATCAACTTTTGCCGAGTGCTTCCAGTGTAAAACGCTCAACAAAATCAATCCAGAAAAGGCCCAAACGAGCAAACCCGTTTGTGGTAAATGCTCGGCCGAGATTCCGATGCATGGACTAGTTGCTGATGTCGGAACTGAAAACTTCCATAAAGTTCTCAGAAACCATGATGGCCCTGTTGTTGTCGACTTCTGGGCAAGCTGGTGCGGTCCTTGCAAAATGTATGGGCCAGAATTCCAAAAAGCATCTGTGCAGAACACTGATGTTGTATTCTTAAAAATTAATACCGAAACAGAACAGCAGCTTTCTGCCCAGTTAGGGATTCGTGGAATTCCTTGTACGATTCTGTTTCAAAATACCAAAGAAATAAAAAGACAAAGTGGCGCGATGAGTGCCGAACAAGTTAATAGTTTTATTAACTCCCGTTAATTAACCTAAAGGTGAAATATGAAAATGCTTCTTGTTCCTCTGATGATGTTCTCTCTTAATTCATTTGCAAACTGTACCTACTCTGTTGACAACACTCAGTCACAAGTTAAATGGACTGCATTCAAAACTCCGAAAAAAGTTGGTGTTGATGGGAAGTTTACAAAATTCCAAATCAATACAAAAACGGCTCAATCAGAACTAGACCTGATCAAAGGTGCAACTTTCACGATTGATACCACTTCTGTAAACACTGGAAACCCAGGTCGTGATAAAACTATTTTTAATTCTTTCTTCCAATTAAACAAAAAGCCGATCACTCTTGCTGGTCAGGTTGTTTCTGTTAATGAGAAAGAAACAAAAGTTCTTTTTGATTTCAATGGAACAAAAAAAGAAGTTACGATGAATAATACAATTGCAGATGGGAAAATTACTCTTAGTGCAACAATTGATATGGTTGAAGTAGGATTAAACTCAAGTCTTGCGGCCCTTCACCAGGCATGTAAAGCACTTCACGAAGGTAAAACTTGGTCTGACGTGAATATTAGTGTTGAGACAGTTGCTGTAAAAAAATGTTCTAAGTAAAAAGAAGAGGGCCTCGATACGAGGCCCTCTTTATATCTTTAGTGTGCGTGCTTCATTACCACATCACGACCTTCTTCAATAGTAATCACAGCTTCCACTGGTTTCCCATCAAAATAAAGATCCTTGTGAGTGTTTGTATTAAGAGACACTTTCACTTCATTTTTTCCCGAAGGAAGAGTTAAATGCACCCATTCACCGTATACTCGGCCAATCTTTTTACCATTCAGGTAAATATGCCCATGTCCTTCACCTGCAACATCAGTTGAATTCACATCCTCGGGCTTGAACTTAAAGTTCTTCACTGCCAGATGGAAGTTGTAACCGCCTTTCTCATCTGCCATAGCGTGAATAACAATTTCCGGTCTTGGATTCTCAAGAGGAACTTCGAATTTCTCATGCATATGAAGTGAGTGTTTTGCCATCGCTTCTGCATGAACTTTGTTTGCCATTTTAGAGTATGGGAAAATCATCACTGCAAAAAGGATCAAGAAGTTGATAATCGCAAAAGCATTTCTCATCCAAAGACTTTTATGAAGTCTGATTGGTGCTAAATAGTGGTGACCAGGGCCAGTTACGATAAACACTAACAGTGCACCGTGAAGAATAGTATGTCCTACCACCTCAGTCTTACCGAAAAACGAAGTAGTGATAAAGAACACCAGAGTAATGATCGCTGCCAATGGTCTTTGTAGAAGACAGATGATCAAAAGGTAACCCAGAGTAAACTCGATAAAAGCACATGAGATCAAAAAGAAGTCATGCGGCAGTCCCATAGTAAGGGCCGGAGCGGAGGCAAGAACTTCAAGACCCCAATAAGGATAAATCATTTTCTCGAAAGCAACCCAACAAAGTGAGAAACCTAGACCTGAGTAAAGAACAGGAAGATCAAGGTTCTTAATTCTTGGATTCTTCATATAAGTGAAGATCATATAAAGACCAACTGCCGGATACACAATGTAGTCAAGCATGTGGAATAGGCCATTATTGGCAACACCTAAGATCCATAGGAACACAACTCCTGCACCAGTGATGGGAGTTGTTTTTGGGAAAAGAAGGAAGAGGGCCAACAAGAACTGAAACCATCCCCAAAAAGGGTGTGGAATCATGATTTCAGGAGCAACGTAAGAATCCCCCTGCCAGCTCATAAGAAGAACAGCTCCCATTGCCACTCTCATAATAAGAGGACCATTAACTGAGTACTGATCTAGGAAACCATCAAAGCGCTGATACACGGCCGACTTTTCACCCCAACGGTCAATCCAAGTGAAAAGAGGAAGTGAGACGACTGATAAAAGTAGCAGACCCCAGAAGTAAGGGGTATTGAGCGCACTTAAATCAAGTGGTGGTTGTTGGAAGCTGTAATCGCTAAACCATTTAACGTGGGCACTGGCCCCTTTGGAGAACAAGAACATCAGGAAAAAAGTTAAAAATTTCATAAAAACTCCGTGTTTTTTGTCATTCTCGCTCAAAGCATAAGCAAAAAAGATGATTTACATCATATTTTGCTTAATTTTTATGAATCTATCAATTTAAGAAAACTGTCTTAAAATTAGACACCCCCCACTTCTTTTTTCCCACTCCCTATTTATTGCCCTCATATCCGTGTCTAATACGAAAAAACTAAAAAAGGAATTCTATGAAATCTCTTATTTCAACGATGGTATTACTTGGCTCATTCACTGCTTTTGCTAACACGACAAAGGTAAGCTGTGTTGCTGATTATGCTCTCGTAGGGATGGAGGCCATCACAGTGGAATTATCCGAAGGATCAAAAGGAATTCGCTCTAAACTCAATGGAGAAGTTCTTAATGAAAACGTTGGTACTAACACATATGAGATTCGATCTGACTTAGATCTCACTCTTAATATTTATAAAGATGAGGCTATTCCAGTCAATCAAGGAGAGTTTTATCTTCTAGCAATCGCATCACAAGAAAGTGGAATTCACATTGAGGGAGAAGAATCGATGTCTTTTTCTACTGGGATTAACTTCAATCTTAAGGATGTTCGTTCAGTGAAGGTTTATGACCTTCAAGAAAATAACGATGATATGTTTGGTGGCTCACAACTCATTGAGGCCTTTGATGAGAATGATGCTCTCTTAGGAAGAGTGGCCCGCCTCATGGTCTTCCAAGCTTGTAATTAAAAAAGACAAAAAAAAAGGGGAAGTTTACTTCCCCTTTTTTATTTTTAGTAAGCTGCTAACTGACAGCCTCTTTTATTGAAAACAAATTCACGGGCCTCATTAAGACAGCTATAAACTTGGTAAGTTTGCTGGCCATATGAGAGACCTTTTTGAGCAAAGATTTCTCCGCTCTCGTTAATCTCGCATGGATTATTCATTGAACATTTTCTGCCGCCTTCATTTCCAGTATTGTTAACAGCAATCACTTGACGAGTCTGAGCATCAATTACAGGGGAGCCTGAAGTTCCACCAATCGTATTACATCCTGGGAAGTAGCGAACTGAATCTTTAAAGAAGTAGTCCCCTTCCTGCATTCTGAAAACAAACTGATCAATTCGACAAGAGTAGCCTCTTTCCCAATAACCAGAAATGATTTCGATTTGAGTCCCTTCCATTGGTCTTTGCGAAGAAAGAATCATAGGAGAAACACCTGTGCGATTAAGAATCTGCTGGTAAGACTCATCAAGCTCATAAAGGGCCATATCTGTTTGATTCATGGCCGCATAAACAATGCGAGTCGAGTTGATAGTGAAAAGAGTTTTAATATCTTTGAAAAGCTTAAACTGTCTCTTCACACTTTTGTTGATAATGATCTCATTTGGCCCAATAAGTCCGCCAAAAATCCCCTTAGGAACGCAATGACCGTTAGTAAGTACAAGTCCTTTGGCGTTCATATTCTGGCCTTCAAGGATCACAAGACTACCTGAACAGTTAGAAAGCTTAACAATACCTTCAAACTCATACCCGTTATCAAACGCATATACATCTGGTCTAAATTTTAAACTGTGCACCGGAGCTTCGGGAAAAGCGTATAGCATCCCCGCACTTACTAGAAAGGCCACCGTGGCAATAAATTTGAACAATTTCATCAAGACCCCTTTTCACATCCATGAAACTAATGTCATTCTTTTTTGGTAAACTATTAAATAAAAAGAAAGACCCTCTAGATAGTGAAAAAGTCTTACATTGGGCCTAAGAACGGGATTTTTTATGAAACTAAGAGAAATCTGGCCGCTGATTGTGACCTTACTGATAGGGATCGGGAAAGCGAACGCTCAAGAAGTAGAGTTCATTGGGCATCTGCCCACTCAAGAAGTTGAAGTTTGCACCATCCCCTTGCCGGTAACGAGTCATATTGAAATTAATCGCATGATTTTCAATACCAAGCATGTGTACTTGAAAGTAGAAGGTAGAACCTTTGGAACCCCTTTTACTGCCAAAGGCAGCTACTTCGGTGGAGATGCCTATCTCTACACAGAAGATTTGTTCTTTGAACAATTTCACGCCGAAGGAGAAAAGTGTTTTCCGACTCATCACTCTGTGACTGAAACTGAAAGATCATTTGCCAAAAGACTTCATTGTATCGCCACTAAATTGGCAGTTAATACAAAAATGGAATCCATTGATCGCCAATGGCTCCCTATTTTTGATTATCACTTCTTAAAGAATAACTGCGGCTCTATGGCCAATTACATTGCAGAATGTGCGGGTGGAAAAATCACAAAGAAAATCAATTACTCTATTGGTGATGTGGTTGCGGCCAGTAAAGAGGCCAAGATTGTTGAATTGATTTCTGGATTTGAGGCGACGAGTATCAGTAGTTATGGTGAAATTTGTGAGCTCGCTCAACTTGAGTGTGAAAACGAGCTCAACTAATCTCTATCTTTTGTGAAATTCTCTTTTTGCTCTCTGTAGCTTCTGGTAACTCTCCACAAACTTCAAATGTTTATCAATTCCTTCTAGCTTCATATTCGTTGGATTAACTCCATAAAAACGAATCTCACCAGAAATACTCTTGATAACCGCGTCCATCAGCTTCTCGCCATACATGCGGTTTAAATTGAAAACGTAGTCTGCAAGATCAAGATCATCTCTGATGGTAATTTCGAGGGCCACATTCAAGGCCTGATAGAATTTTTTACGTTCAGGAAGTGAGTTACTGAATGTTGAAAGCATCTCAACCACATCACGTGCCTCTTCGAATTTTTTAAGGGCCAGATAACTCAAGGCCTTCACTTCACCAATGGTCAATTGACCCCAGATGGAGTTTTCATCAAAGGCGATGCCGATAAGTTCAGCAATCGTCGTGTAATTATCAATTTCGCTTTCCTCTAATTTCTTCACAAGATTAGTTAGCTTCTTATTATCAAGCTGATGAAGGTTTAGGATATCTTCTCTAAAGTTAAGCGCTCGGTTGTGGTTATCCCAAATCAATTCTTCTGGAAGATAAATTTCTGAATAATTCGGCACAATGATACGTGTCGCACATGCCCCTAGTTCCTGGTAATCAGCAATGTAAACTTCTTTCTCCATTTCTTTTAATATACCCATCAGATGATTAAATTCTTCCTCTGTTGAGCCAGAGAAGTTCCAATCACAGAATTCAAAATCAGGAGTTGAACTAAAGAACTTCCAAGAGATCACGCCTGTTGAATCGATGAAGTGATCCACCATATTGTTATGTTCTTTCACGGCAAATTCATTAAACGTTGGAGGAGCAATATCATTCATTCCTTCAAAGCTTCTTCCTTGAAGGAGTTCAGTTAAAGTTCTCTCTAGCGCCACTTCAAAATTAGGGTGAGCACCGAAAGAAGCAAAAACTCCGCCGTTTCGTGGATTCATCAATGTGACACTCATTACAGGGAATTTCCCACCAAGAGAAGCATCCTTTACCAGTACTGGGAATCCTTGTTCTTCCAGCTTAGCAATCCCTTCTAAAATTTGTGGGTATCGCTCTAAAACTTCGCGAGGAACATCTGGAAGAGTCAGTTCATTGGCGATGATTTCATTTTTTACAGCACGCTCAAAGATTTCTGAAAGGGCCTGTACACGGGCCTCATAAATAGTATTTCCCGCACTCATTCCATTACTAACAAAAATATTAGCAATCAGGTTAACCGGAATATAAACCGTTTTATTATCAGACTGACGAACATACGGAACAGCACACACACCGCGTGCAGCATTTCCAGAGTTCGTATCAATGAGGTGTGAGAATTTCAACTCACCATCATTACCATAAACATCAAGCAGATGCTCATCCATCAATTCTTTAGGAAGAGAATCTTTCGGGCCTGCTTTGAACCAAGACTCATTAGGGTAATGAACAAAATCACCGGCCGCAATTTCTTCACCTAAGAAGAAATCACTATAGAAATAGTTCGTACTGATACGCTCTAAATATTCGCCAAGGGCCGAACAAAGGGCCGCATTTTTTGTAGCCCCTTTACCATTGGTAAAACACATCGGAGAGTCAGCATCTCGAATGTGTACCGACCACACATGAGGAACAGGATTTCTCCAAGAGGCAATTTCAATCTTGATTCCTAACTTCTCCAAGAGTCCTGTGAGCTTAGCAATGGTCTCTTCAAGACTTGCATCCTTACCTGGAATCATAGTTTTTGTCTCAATTCCCAGGAACTGTTCAAAAACAGAGTTATCACTGCCCAAAACATCTTTGGTGGTGATTTTGAAGCCAGGGTTATTCTGAATCACTCGCTTAACAGTACAGCGATCCATGGCCTTCAGAATGCCTTCGCGATCGTGCTCAGAAATGGATTCAGGAAGTTCAATCTCAATATTGAGAGTTTGATTATAGCGATTGTCAGGATCAACAATGTTATTTTGAGTAACACGAATATCTTCCGTCGGAATATCTCGGGCCACGCAGTAGACCTTTACGAAATAGGCCGCACACAGTGCCGAAGACGCTAAAAAGTAATCGTAAGGGCCAGGGGCCGTACCATCTCCCTTATAGCGAATAGGTTGATCTGCGATGATAGTAAAATCATCGAAACTAGCTTCTAAGCGAAGATTTTCTAAAAAACGGACATTGATTTGCATGGGAGTTCTATAGCACTAAACAACAAAGAGTGGGTAGCTGGAAGTGAAAAGTTAGGTAGTTTTTATAGCTTCTAAAAGCTACCTAACTTCTTTGATTTACTATGCTGGCAAAAGTCTTCTGATTTTCTGTCCACGATAGAAGATGACTGCTGAAATCAGACAGAAAACAAGGCCGCCCATACTCACTGCCGGCCATTTGCCCCAGGCCCATAATTGAGAGCCAATAATTGAGCCTAAACTTCCACCTACAAAATAAGCAAAAATATAAATAGAACTCAAACGTGAGCGAGCATCCTCAGATAAAGAAAATAGTCGAGCTTGATTGGAAATATGAGCTACCTGAATTCCTAAATCAAGTAACAGCACTCCGATAATGACACCCCAAATATGGTGAGAAGAAGCTGCTAGTAGCGCAAAAGCTCCCATCGAAAAGTAGAGCCCTAAACGAATAGTTGCCGCTGCTCCTTTTTTATCAGAGTAACGACCGGCCAGAGGAGCGGCCAAAGCACCAATCATTCCTAAAATTCCGAAAAGACCAATGGTTTGAGCTGAGTAATGGAAAGGCTCACCTTCTAGTAGAAAAGTTAAAGTGGTCCAGAAAGCTGAGAATGAACCAAAAAGAATTGCTCCCATAATGGCCGCTTCACGAACAATTCCATAATCACGCACCAGATGCCATGAGGAGATGAGAAGATTTTTATAACTTCCTTTAAAAGAAGCTTCCGAACTAGGAAGTGCCCATTGGGTCATGATCGCCAAAATAAAATTCACAGCTCCAGCTAAGAGAAAAACTGATCTCCAGCCGAAATTATCGGCCATAAATCCTGCAACTGTTCTGGCCATTAAAGATCCAAGTAAAATTCCAGACAATACAACCCCTACTACTTTGCCTCGCTCAGAAGGGTGTGCAAGATTTGCAGAAAAAGGAATCAACACAGTTCCTGAAATATTACAAAAACCCATCAAAAAACTAAGAGTAGCAAGGACACTAACACTTGGACTCCAAGTCAGAGCGATGGCCAGGAGACCAGCAATCGACATCGATACCTGTAAGAGCTTTTTGCGTTCAAGCATATCACCAAGAGGAACTAAAAAAAGAATTCCCAGAGCATAACCGATAAGAGTGAATGCCGGAATAATCGAAATTTCTTTCTCTGAAACACCGAAATCACGAGCAAGAATACCGAGAAGCGGTTGATTATAGTAAAGATTCCCCACCACAAAAGCACAGGTGAGCATCATGAAAATCACTTGAAAACGAGACAGTCCTTTCTGCACAATAATTTCCTTTGTATCAAATCGGACTATCTTAACTCCACTTATGACGAATGACTAGGGCAAGATTTATTCTGTTTGAGATGAATTTCTGAAAAACCCGAAAAAGAAAGTGAGTAATGATCTCTCAGAGAAAGCTTCTCTTCATCGAGTTTCCAGCTTATTCCTAAGTCCAATAATTTTTCGAATAAGGTATTGATCTCCATACGAGCAAGTTTGGCACCAATGCAGAAATGAGAACCGAATCCGTAAGCAAAATGGTTTTGTATTCGATTTAATCTGATTTCATTAGGAGCGTCTTCAACCGGCATATCTCTATTGATTGCATGAGTTGAAATAAAGATCACATCACCTGGTAGTATCTTCTGAGGGCCAATCATTGTTTCTTTACGGGCCACACGAAAGATAAAAGTCACTGCGGGATCAAGTCTTTTAAATTCTTCAAGCATCGGAATAAGAAGACCTCTCTTCGCTCTTACCTCTTCTTGAACCTCAGGATGATTCACCATCAAAAAAAGACAATTATTAATCTGGTCAGTGGTAGTCGCCATCCCGGCCACTAACATCATAATTAATTGAGAGATGACTTCATCACGAGTGAGATCCAATTCTTTTTGCATCACTAAAACTTGTGATACATAGTCTTCTCCGGGGGATTTTGTTCTCTCATCAATTAATCGTTCGAAGTATTTTTTCAAAAAACTGGCCGAGTTATTTACCTTAACTCCATCCTCATTCTGATACTTGCTTGCTCCACCAAAGAAACCGGTCATGGTGTTTGAATGTTCAAGGAAGAGATGACGATCTTCATTAGGAATACAAAAGAGATCGGCCAGAACAGTTGAAGGCAGCTTGCTTGAAATAGCCGAAACAAATTCAAATGTGTCTTGATCTTTAATACTAGATACCAGATCATCAATCGTTTTACTCATAACACTTTTAAAACGCAAAAGTACCTGATCATCAAATCCTTTTAAAGACAGTTTTCTTTTCTTCAGATGATCCTCATCATCGCTCATCACCATCATTTTACGAACAACTGAGAAAAAGTCCTGAATTAAGGAGAGATCCATATTTGGCATACGAGAAATAAAAAAACTCCCTCGATCAGCGCTAAAAGCATCTGATAAAAGAATTTCCTTGGCATGATCACTTTTGGTAATGACATGAAAATTCCCCTTCTCCCAAAAATAAATATCCCCGTGACTTTTGACATAATCACTAAAGGCCTGTGGAAATTGCCCGACGTCACTTCTTTTTTTAAACTCGTGAAATGACTCTCCTGATTTTGTTATTCTCATGTCTGTATTCATAAAATTTGTATCCTCTTAAAAGATCTGTTTTTATTTGTTAGTAGTTCCCGTCTTCCATGCAGATAACGAAAATTATCGATAACTAGTACATCACCTGTTTGCCAGTGGTGCTCATAAAGAAATGGGGCCGAATAAAACTTATTCACTAACCACTCATAAAATCCCCACGGATTTGTTACTCCTGTGATGGTCAGCTTTACTGGATTCAGTTCTGTTTCCACTCTTTCGGCCAAGCGAAGAATCGTTTGCCCTGTATCAGGATGAGTCGTAACCAGATTTGTTTCAAAGACTCCTCCGTAATGAGATAACTTCTCAGTCTCATAACGAAGTTTTACTTTTCGACAAATATCTTTCTCGCTCTCCGAGAGCGATTCCCAAACTAAGGTCGTATCGACAAAAAAAGTCTCTCCGCCACTTCCTGAAGTTTCTGTGCAATAGAAAAGCAGTTTCTTAGGAGTTTTATAAAAAGCTCCATCCCAATGAAGGGGAACTCTCTGACTTGAAAACAGATAATTCTTAGCATCTGGATCAAACTTCATATTCATAATCGGTCCAAAATCCCAATGAAGAACTTTATCCTCAAGAGGTCCTTCCTTATCTGAGAGTTTTTGGGCCAAATTTAGTAAATCCTGATCACTAAGATTTTGGTGCTTCAAAAAAAGCATAACGACCTCGCTCAAAATTAATCTGTGCTCCTAAATCAAGGGCCTCTTTATGGGGCATCAACTCCATGCGGTCAGGAAATTTCACTAATACGTTATGCCAAGGAGTTGCCCATTTCGAATTAGCATTCACTAAGCGGATACCAAGTTTTGAATGGGTAATCGGATGAGGATGAATAGATAACCTGATACCATCTCTAAAATGCTCTTCAATAAGCTTTGACCAACCATCCGAGCGACGTAGAAGCTCGAAAGCGCGCTCTTTCATCAGACGATTGAAAGCATTTTGCCCCATATCATGAAAAAGCTCTCGCTGGTCTTCTTTAAGAAAACGATGAAGGCCATTAAAAAGGTTACTGGTTTTTTCATCATTAATGACGTTATGTCTGATCACTCCCAGATCCTCGCAATAGATTTCTTCCAAAAGACTTCTCAGCTCTTCAGGATTATTTCCAGGGAAAAGATCGTCCATAGAAAGGAGTTTAAGATGGTCCAGCTCATAATCTTGAATAATGGCATGAACACCCTTCTGGTAAAGATCAATGTCTTCATCACTCACACCCACCACATCACTAAAAACTCTACCATCCGAGCAAATCATGACCTGAGCCCCCGCGGGATAGATTTCTGAAATCTCCTGACACATTTTTTGAAGATTCTGCAGTGCCAGGACTTCACCCAAATCGGGATTTTTCCCAAAGGCCTTTTTCTGGCTCGGACTTTTAGCAGGGAAGGCCGGAAGAAGAAAAACAAGCGGGCCGCCCTCAAGCATTGTCTTAGCAATAGCATTAAAAACTGGCGAAGAATCAAATCCTGTGAAATCTTTTTCGATCGCTCTTTGAGAAAGTATCTTAGTAACCTCTTGAATGTTCATATCTTGCCCCTTTGGTCTATCAAGTTATAGACAAAAGAAATCTATTGTGAAATACAATGGTATCAATACTAATCATAGGTAATTACCAATATGAGCATCACCTTCAAAGATCTTGAAAACTTTCTAGTTACGGCAGAATCCCTTACTCTCTCTGAAGCATCTGAAAAATTAGGAATGGCCCAGCCTTCTCTTTCTTTAGGCATAAAGAAATTAGAAACAGAATTGGGATACCCTCTGTTTATAAGAAGTCGTGAAGGGATAAAACTTACACCTCAAGGTAAAGACCTATTACCAGAAGCTCAGGAAGCTCTTAAAAGGCTAGAGTATATTAAGGGACACCGAAGTAATCTGAAGTTTAAAATTGGCTGCCATCCCTCAGTTGGGATGTTTGTATTGGGACGTTTTCTGAAATTAATGTTTGAAGAAAACAGTAAGATCGATTTTGAAGTAGTGACTAATACTTCTGCACAAATCAACAAAATGGTCGCCAGTGGTGAAATTGACTTCGGTATTGTGATGAATCCGCTCTCACTACAAGGACTCATTATCAAAACAATTGGAACAGATACAGTTCATGCTTGGGAATCGAAAAAAAGGTATCAGGATAAACTGATTTTTAATCCGCAGATGCTTCAGGCCCACTCGATACTTTCTCGCTGGAAACTGGCCCCAAAAGAAACCATTGAAGTGCCTAATTTAGAATTGATTGCTCACCTTACTGATTCCGGTGCAGGGATTGGTATTTTGCCGGCACAGGTCGTAAAGGCACAGAACTTAGATCTAAAACTGATCAGCAACACACCAACTTTTAAAGACCATCTATCGCTAGTGTGTTATCCGGAAATGATTAAAACCAAGGAAGGCAAACTTATCTTTGAATGCTTAAAAAAATCATTCATCAGTTAGCGTTTGGGAACATTCTGCAAACGCTTCTGATTGAGAAGATCAGCAAAATCACTTTCAATCTCTTTAAGAACTTCACCTTTTCTTTTAGGATCAAGAACTGAAAAGTGCTCAGGGTCCACAATAAAAGGAGTTCCGTTTTTATCGACTCTGAACTGCAGATCAAACGGATCAATTCCGTGCTCAACGGCCTTCAGGGCCTTCTGCTTCATTTCATGAATTGTCCCAAGTTTGAGTTCCTTAATATTGGAAACAGTGTCTCCTAAGTGAACTTCAAACCCGTCAACAAATTCGGTCGCGATAGAGTATTTTCCATCAGAAGAAATTTTTGAACCATAGTATTTAGGCCCAAGACCCAAATCACTCAACTTCTTGGCAAATTTACTTTCATTAACAAAACTATCTTGCACCATACGTACTTGCTGTGAAGAAAACCTTCTCACAGCTGGGTCATATTTTGTTTTAGAGAAAACTTTTTGATTGCCAATTGAAAGGATATCAATCCCGTCATTATTGTCACCCTTAAACAATGACTGCCCAGACCCATATTTAGTATCTGGAATGCGTGATACGACCTTCGCTGACTGCAATGCTGTATCTGGCTTGGGTAGAGCTGCTAAGACGATTCCCTTATCCATTGGATTGGCATCCAAATGTCCAAATATTCCTGCATCAAGGCCAAGTCTGATTTCTTTATCTGTAAAACCTTTTGAGCGAAGTAGCCTTACGCGATCACGAATTTGCCCGAAGGTTAGCTTACCTACAGTACCACCGAGATTATGAGCAGCAATGATGGCATCAAACTTTGCGCGATTTCCACTAAAAGCGCCGGCCTTAACTCCTGCCAATTTTTCAAAAGCGCTTACCCGATCACGTGGAGCAAGAAGTGCATTCTTTTTGATCTCGGCCTGACTGAAAACTCTAATCCCCGTATTTTTGGGAACAACAACAGTCGTTTTTTTCTTCTTTATGGTGTTATCAATAGCAGCAGAGAGTTCTTTAGTCGCTTTTCCTAACTTAACCGACTTAACGATGGCCTTAACCATGATGACAGGAGGAACGAAATTAGCGATAAATTGACCAGCGATTTTACAGCTTTCTTCTTCAATCTCGCTCTTGTTAAGACATTGCTTAACATTGCCCATTTTGTCTTGAACACTCTTCTTTATGAATTGATAAAGCTTAGTTCGACCTTCTTTATCAATGAGCATTTTCCCTAATTCAGAGAGGTCAGATAAAAAAGCGAGCGGTTCTGTGACCATTCCCCAAATGCTGGTAATATTATCTTTAATAGACTCATACGCTTGAGTCATTCCAGCACCTATACATTCAAGGAAGCCGAATTTATTTGAACTCGACGAAGCAGGCATTCCATTTTTATAACGGGCCAAGCATGATTCATATGAATATTTTTTGTCTTGGGAACTGAGATAAAAGCCTGGCTCATTTTTGCTTTTCCCACAACAAGCAAGAGACAATGAAGCATTTTTTAAAGGAAGGGCAAATGACTGATAAGGAAGATCATATGGACTACATTGCTCTTCCTTCCCAAAAACTGCTGTTAGTTGCAGGAAGAAAAGAAAAAAAGCTAAGGCCAGTCCTTTATAAGACATTTAGTTTCTCAAACTGCTCAATCGCAGATTTCTCAACTAACTCATTCTGATCTTTCGGCCAGATAAGCTCTACATTATAATAATTATCGTTTTGAATAATGACTCGGTTGATTCGAAAAAATTCTATATTCTTGTCATTTTTAAAACTTTCTTTTCTCTTGAGATAAATCGCCCCAGAACTGCGCTCGATGAGTTCAGAAACTTTCTCTATCTGATGATGCCCATAAACCTTGTCCGAAAACTCTTTGCCTCTAAATGCCTGCTCAAGCAACAACTCATCTGCCATGTCTGCTAAAACAATTCCACCCATCGGTATTTTTGAAGTTTTAAGTACGATAGACTGATTCTTCTGATGATTAAAAAGGGAATGATCACTCACATTACTCTCATCACCTTTAATCCAGCCTTCTCCCAATTGTTTTGGCCAATCTTGGGCAACAGCACTTGAGATGTTCAGGGTAATAAGAATAAGAAAAATGATTTTATGGAAAAGAAAACTCATATCTTATGATAGCAATAGGCCAAACTTTCGAGATGATGGAAAATAATGCCCAAATTTTATCGGAAATTGGGGTAAAAGACTCGTCGCAGTAAATAATTATTTTTTAACTCCCTGCTATCCAGAATCAACACTCCAATTCTACAATAAACCGATCAACTATTAGGAGTATCTATGGAAAAGTTCGAATTAAGCGAAAAAGATCTCAAAGATATCGAAGCACGCCTTAAAGAAGGTAAAACGAAGTTAGAGAAACTGGTCACAGAACATCCTACCACTAGTGTCGTGGTGGCATTTTTTCTAGGTTATCTTATTTCAAAAGTTTTCAACTCAAAGGACTAATTCATGTTTCTGTTAGATGTTGTTTTAGGCCTTCTCATGGGTAAAAAGAAATCTACTTTTTCCCCTGAGGCCATTGTGGATCAGTTATTCATTGGATTAAAAAAGATTCTGCAATCTCTTATTATTCTTCTTATTTGCTCGGTTCTATTATGCATTCTCTTAGGATATCTCATCGATAGAACTCTAAATCTTCTTGATAACCAAAATCTTCACCTTTCAAATTCAATCATTCTTCTAATTGTTCTGATTGTTGTTGATCTGGCCCTCATTTTTTGGTCGTTACAAAAGATCAATGAGAAGCCCCAGACTCACCAGAAAGAAGAAACACGCGTAAAAACTTCTGGTTCTCCAATTGAGTCAGCGGTAGCTGCTCTTATTTTTGATTTTGTTAAAGAAAGAGAATCAAAACGAGTCGAGGAAGTGCGTGAAAAGCTATAATCTTCAGCAAATCTTTCTGCAAAACTTTTTAAAAGTTTCCTTTGCAGTAACCGCCTTTATTTCGTTTGTTTATATTCTGACGCCTTTTTGTATTCCTATCCTTTTTGGTGGAATTCTTGCTATGGCCTTTAGTCCATTTGTAAAAATCATTATGGCACGAGGATTTACCAGAGTTGCGAGTTTAAGAATTCTCAGTTTATTGATGTTCTTTATTGGCATCATTCCGACGGGAGCTTTTTTCTTTAGAGGTGCACGCGTAATCAGTGAAATGGCATCAATGGTTAACTCTCCCTTTAGTGCTCAGGCCATTAATCATAAGCTGGATGGACTCATTGATAAGTTTTCTAAAATTTATGGGATTCCAGAAAGTAAGCTTCATAATCAAATCGATAAACTTATCAGCAAAGTATCCAGTTTCATCATGTCTACTTTCGGAGACATTTTGAGCCAGATCCCTGATCTGATTCTTATTAGTATTATCACTCTGCTTTCTTTTTATTTTTTTATCAGTAATGAAGAAAGAATTAGAAAACTGTTTGATGAATACTTTTTCTTCCAAGAGGAAAACGGCAATCGTTTCATTAAGCTTCTTAAATCATCATGTAGAGAAGTTTTCTTCTCCAACATCCTGACAGGGACTATTCAATCGATCGTTGTCTCTTTCGGTAGTTTAATTGCTGGAGTCGGTGATTTCTTTCTCGTTTTTTGTACAACGTTCATCTTCTCATTTGTTCCGATCATCGGAGCAGGGCCAGTGGCCATTGTGATAGCGGTTTATTCATTAGCTATCAATAACATCTACGCGGCCATTGTCATGTTTGTCGTTGCCGCTGTGGCAGGAGTATCGGATAACATTATCCGTCCATTCCTTGCTTCTTTGGGAGAGGTCGAAGTTCCTCCCTTTATCGGCTTTATTACAGTTATCGGTGGGGTTATTATTTTTGGACTTCCAGGACTATTCTTAGCTCCCTTGGTAGCTTCAGTAAGTTTTGGACTTGTTCCCATTATGTTTGATGAATATTTAAAGAAAGAAAACGGGCCTAATTAAGGCCCGTTTTTCTTAGTTGATAGTGACTTCATTCACAAGTTTCCGCCCCTTTTCAAAAGCAGATATATTCTCCAGAGTGGTGCAGGCAATATTCCCTAAAGCTTCTTTTGTAAGAAAGCCCTGATGGCCGGTGAGTAGCACATTAGAAAAAGTCATAAGGCGCGCAAGCACATCATCACTTAAAGCAGATCCTGAGTGATCCTGAAAAAAGTATTTTTCTTCCTCTTCATAAACATCAAGTCCCGCTGCCCCTATATGTCCTGTTTTGAGGGCATCGATGAGGGCCTTCGTATCAACCAGGCCACCTCGACCAGTGTTAATTAACATTACGCCATCTTTCATTTTATCAATGGCAGCTTTGTTAATGAGATGATGAGTTTGAGTATTCAGCGGAATGTGCAGACTAATCACATCAGACTTGGTTAAAACTTCATCAAGCTCTACGTATTTGAAGCCTAGTTTTACTGCATAATCGGCCACTGGATTTGCATCAAAGGCCAAAACCTCGCAGCCAAATCCTTTTGCGATTTGAATAAATACACGGCCAATTTTTCCCGTACCAAGAACACCGATAGTCTTTCCATGAAGATCAAAACCAACCAATCCATCTAAAGAGAAGTTCCCTTCACGGACGCGATTATAGGCACGATGAATCTTTCTATTTAAAGTTAGAATAAGAGCAAAAGCATGCTCGGCCACTGAGTACGGAGAATATTCAGGAACTCGCACTACTTTGAGATTAAGTTCTTTGGCCATTTCAAGATCGACATGATTAAACCCGGCCGATCGTAAAGCAATTAGTTTGACTCCCATTTCAGACAACACTTTAAGAACATCCGCTTTGAGATTATCATTAACAAAAGCACAGATGCATTCATGGCCTTTTGCCATTGATGCCGAACTAACATTCAACTTACCTTCATAAAAAGATAGCTCATGATTAAAGTTAGCATTGGACGCAAGGAAATTGTCCTTTTCGTAGTGATGAGAATCGTAAACTAAAACCTTCATGCCCATACCCCATTTAAAATGTTGATCATTCTCAAAATAAAGCAAAAAAACATCTTTGTGAATATGACCTACGTCATATTGGCATCCCTTTTGCTCAATAACTCCCTATAGGCCTTAAAATACCCAAACTAGACACCTGAAAGTGTCTAGTCTTTTGACAGGTGAGAATTGTATGAACAAGCTTTTCATTTTAGTCTTTCTTCTTAGCAGTCAAGTCTTTGCAGCTAAAGTAGATCAAGTTCATATTAAGATGAATTCTTATCCCCAAATGCTTTTACAAGGTAGCCTTGAGATTAAAAAGGCAGGTCTTTTTGGTGCTAAAGTAGCTTCCGCTCTTATCTCCAGCGACCAAAGAAACCAATCACTTTCTTTTAAATCAGTTGATCTGAGCAAAATCGACTTTGACTTAGCATTAACTAGTGCTGCTAACCTTAAAGACAAAAGCAGTCATACCGTTCGTCTTAAAGGTGAGTTCAACTTTAAGGAAAATCAACTTAAACTTGATAAAATTAAGATCCATAATGACCTTACCGTAAAAGCTCACTGTCCAAATCTTTTATCTCACCAACTAAATGGCACAACCCTTACTCTTGATTTTTCAAATTTCACTAATTTGAGTTCGTGCGTTGGTAAGGATCTTGAAATTCACTTAGCAAGTTTTACTTCTCCACGAAATGTGAGCAGTGGAGGAATCAATTATTTTAGTCTTAACGATGATGTTGAAATGGGCCGCGAAGCTGCTATGCAGTTTATTCGTGATAATAGAAGCCAGATACTTCCTGAACATCACCCTATGACAGTTTACCTCCAGGAGCAGATGCAGAGAATTGCAGAAGATTCCGATATGCCTTTTCTTAAACCCAAAGTATGGGTGATCAATGCGGATGTACTTAATGCCTTCGCCTTGCCAGGTGGATTCATTTTTGTTTTCCGCGGTCTTTTGGAGAAGTCTCCCAATGAAGCAGCACTTATGGGTATCCTTGGGCATGAATGGGCACACGTAACTGCTCGTCATGGAACACGTGGAATGTCTCGTTCTATCACCACCATCACTGCTGCTGTTGCAACAATGATTGCTTTGCAAGTGTGGTCTGAAGTCACTGATGATTCAGTCAAAAAAATGATTCTTCCTCTTATTGGATATGGCGCACTTGCAGGGGCTCAACTTTATGTCCTTCACAGAGGCAGAGAGCAGGAACTTGAGGCAGACAGACTGGGCTCTCAATATGCTCTTAGAGCGGGATTTCATCCTAGAGGTATTGGCGATATTTTTGAAGTATTCAAGGCCGAAACTGGACGCGGGGGAAATTTCTTAGAATCAATTCTCTCGACTCATCCGGAACATGATACAAGGATTGCTCTCAATCATATTCAATCTTCTCTGCTCTATCCTATTCGTTCAGATTATGTGATGCAGACAAGAGACTTTCAGCTTGCACTGGATGATTTAAGGTATTTGCCTCGCTCAAATAAGAATCAATCCATGATGATTGCTCAGTCATTTGTTCAAACACTCAGAGATCATGATACGAATGTTATTCTTAAACGTATGAAGCCGATCATCGAATCATCAATGGAACGCAAAAAACCAAAGTAAATAACTGAAGATGAGAATAAGTGCATTCTCATCTTCAGTTTTAATTTAATCCACGAAGCTGATCCACCCTCGTAAAGTTCTATCTATAAGGACTTTCCATAAACGGGAGGTAGGATGAAGTCTGAATTGATAAAATTTATCAATCAAACAAATTTTCCCTGTATCATGGCCAAAACAGTATCACGGATAGGTTATCTGAAAACCTTAACTCTCCAGGATATAGAAAGCGAAAAAAATATCATTCAGTTTCAAAAGAACATTTATCAGTTTATCGATCATTATCATTCTTGTCCTGATACTCTTCACAGTTTTGTTCTTATTATTGAAAATGCTGAGTATTACTCCTTTGAGCGATTTGAAGAGAAATTCTGGAACTTTCTGATAACGATTAATCACCTTGATAAGGTTCTTCATCTTCACGATGATCGAGTCGATGCTGATCCACAATCTGACAACTTTAGTTTTAGTCTAATGGAGGAAGCTTTCTTTATCCTTGCACTTCACCCAAGAAGTCCTCGCTGGAGCAGGCAGTTCTCATTTCCGGCCATTGTTTTTAACCCTCATCAGCAGTTTGAAAATCTTCGCACCAATGGTCTATTTATTAAGATTCGCGACATTATTCGCAAGAAAGATCAATTGCTTCAGGGATTTACTAACCCTATGCTCAGTGACTTTGGCGATAAATCAGAAGTATATCAATACACAGGAAGGGCACATACTTTTGCAGAAGATTTACCCCTATTTTCACAGAGGTTCTTATGAAAATCATTCCTCCTCGCCATGGTGCAAGTTTTGAATTAAAGAAAGGTGAGCGCCTCAAAATTACAGATATCCATGGAGAACAAGTTTCAGACTTTTTTTGTTTTTTTAAAGACGATATTGAAGACTATTTAAGCAGTGGAAGAACATTGGATTATCTTTCGAAGATCTTTGTAGCGAATGGCGATACTCTCTACTCAAGCAAAAGCAGGCCAATGGTAAAAATCATTGAAGATAAAGTCGGGCGTCATGATTTTCTTCTTACTCCATGCTCAAAAGATACTTTCAAAATCATTTATCAAGATCACAATCCTCATCATGGCTGTGAAGGAAATCTTCTGCAGAATCTAAAAGACTTAGGAATTGAACTGAATGCTCTACCTTCAACCTTCAATATCTTTATGAATGTTGTTATTGACCAAAAGGGACATCTCACTGTTGCGCCACCTAAATCCCGAGCAGGAGACTATATTGTTATAGAAGCATTGGGTGATTTGCTTGTAGGGCTTACGGCCTGCTCGGCACTTCAATCTAATAACGGATCGTTCAAACCCATCGGTTATGAAATCGTAACTGCTAATGAAAGCTCTCATCCTTCTTGATGACTGATATGGAGCCATTAGTCTCAAGCATCGCAAGCTTAACTTCTTCCACACTCAAAACCCCTTGCATACGAAGGGCCTGATAAAGTTCTCGATCTGTAATGGCCTCTTCTTTAAGTATTGATTTATTCACTTTCCCATTTTTTATAAGTTCCTTCGGATTACCTTCAATCATTTTTTCTGCCTTCTTGGAACGAAAACTAAGTTTGCTCAACATGGCATTCAGAATCACAAGGGTTGATACGGAAATAAGGGCAGCAGGAATTCCCTTGTCATCCTCAATCATCGCATTTTGAACGGCTTCACTGATGAATAAAAAGACGATGAAATCGAAAGGAGTCATTTCACTAAAATGCTTCTTCCCTAGAACTCTTAAAATAATAAAAAGAAAACTAAAAATGAGAAATGCTCGGAAAACTACTTCATACCAAGGAAGCTTTAAGTCCCACATAAAGATCCTCCTCCTAATCTCCTTCAAGTCTGTCCAAAGGATGTAAACTTGGCCCTTCTATAACCTCGCCCTCGAAATTAAATCGGCTTCCATGGCAAGGGCAATCCCATGAACTCTCCGCTTTATTCCAGTGAACAACACAGCCTAAATGAGGGCATACAGCAGAGCAGACAAATAGTTCGTCATTTGAGTTTTTACAGGCAGCAATTTTATGACCTTTTATATCAATAATCTTTCCTTCACCGGGCCTTAAATTCTCATCATGACTACTGCTGAGATAATCAACCACATACTGCTTAACCACATTCACATTCTCGGAGATAAAACTCTTCATCGACTTAACGGGGGTTATTCTTTTAGGCGAGAATAATTGAGAAAATTTATTTTCCATACCAGCAATCTGATCACTGATAATCTGGGCCGCCAAAGTTCCATAAATAAGTCCGTTGGTAGAGAAGCCTGTAGCAACATACGTATCCTGCCCATCTTTTTGGCCGATATAAGGAAGCAGATCAGCAGAACGATAGTGCTGCCCTCCCCATTGATAGCGCTCATCGATCTTTAAATCCAACTCACTGGCCAATGCTTTAATTTTTTTAAGACTATCAATGCCGTCTCCTTGTCCCACTTTGTAGTCCCCGCCTACAAAAAGAACAAACTGCTTATCATCCTTAAAATAATTTCTGAATGAAATGACTTCATCTTTCTTTAAATGCCCCCAATATATCCCTGGATCAAATTGCCCTTCATAGGATGAAGCAAAGGCATATTCACGATAAGGACCTAGTAAGGTTTGAAGGAGAGAAAAGCCAATCGGAGTATGGGTCCCTTCAATAAGATGTTTGGCATAAATTCTGGCCTGATTTGTTTTAACAATCCACTGATTGTCTTCTTTGTGAAAATCAGTCACACGACTGTTTTCAAAAATTGAACATTTTGAAGAAATCTTTTCTGCTAACTGAGTAACATATAGATAAGGATTAAATTGTGCTTGCCCAGCAACTTTAACTCCAACTCTTCCCCCTAGACTTGAAATCCGCTCATCTGTACTTCGCATTACCTCAGGGAAGAACCCAAGTTCTTTGAAAGTTTCAAATTCATCATAGATCAAATGATCCATTTCAGCAGACATGGAAAAACGAACCCAGTCGACCTCGCGATAATCACATTGAATATCAAATTTTTTTATATTTTCTTCGATGAGATTTTTTGCCTTTAATCGCGAATCAAAAACTTTTCGAAGTTCATCATAAGAATATTTGTTGAGCAAATCCGAAAGAAGGGAATCAACCATGACATAAAGGTTACCTGTACTTCTTCCTGTATTGCTCTGAGCGATGAGCCCTGCTTCTAAAACGGCCACTTTAAATCCGTAAGCAGATAAAAGCTGAGCAGCAGTTATACCCGTGATACCTCCACCTATAATGACTACATCAAACTCTTTATCTTCAGTAAGCTGAGGAAAGCGGGGCACCGGTTCTTTATCAATCCAGATTGAATTTGATGTCATAATCACTCCTAGTCCCTCATGAACATATGCCATTTATGAGAGTAAGGTGAATGTGCAAACTTGAGACCGAAATGGAAGGCAACTTGCTGAAGTTATACATGGATAAAAAGAAAATCAAATTAACTATATCATTTATAAAAGTTTACTGTATAGTCGCACTATCTGTTCTTAGCTATCCCCGCCCGCTAGTTACCATTTCAGATTAAAAAAAAAATAATTTATCCAGAATCACATCAATGTGATTCTTTTTTAGGAGGCTATTTTTGAGCCAAAAAATTTATGTAGGGAACCTTAGTTTCTCAGTTACTAACAATGATCTTCAGGCCAAGTTTGAAAAATATGGTGATGTAAGCTCTGCCAAAATCATCACAGACCGCGACACTGGTCGCAGCAAAGGTTTTGCTTTTGTTGAAATGTCTTCTTCACAAGACGCGAAAGATGCCATTTCATCTTTGCACGGCACTGAATTCGAAGGTCGTACTCTAACGGTTAATGAGGCGAAGCCAATGGAGCCGAAAGAGAACAACAGATTTTCTAAATTTCGTTAATAGCGAAAGCCTTCATGCTCAAACTTCAAAGTTTGGGCATGAGTTCTCAATTAGACAAGTTTGGGCACTTATTGTTAAAATAGACCATGGGTCATTATTTAACAAAAATTCTTCATCCTTTAGATATCACTGAATTTCTTTCTCTCTATGAAATCAATCAGCCCTTTGTCATCCATCATGGGCCAGATGAGCTCTCGGAGTTAAGAAATCTTCCAATGCTTGAATCCCTTGATTCTCTCTTAAAATCCTGGCCTGCGGTTATTTCTGCACATCTTCCAGACGTTCGTGATGAGATAAGCTCAGTAGAAACCACCTCCAAGGATGCACTAAAGCTTTTCAAGAATGGTATGGGTCTTCTTTTTAATAATGCCAATCTTCACTCTCCCAAACTCCAAAGCTGGGTAGATGCTCTTAGAAAAGAACTAGGCCTTTCTCGCTTAACTCATGCCAGAAGCATTATTTATGCAACTCCTGATGGAAAAGGGACTGCGCCTCACTTTGATCAAAACATCAACTTGGTTCTCCAGATTCACGGAACGAAAAAATGGACTCTGGCCCCTAATAGATCAGTCATAAACCCTACAGTAAGGCACACGATTGGCCAGCCCATCGATCCTGAACTCATGGGCTACCTTGAAGACGAAATGCCCACAGAAATGCCGGATGAAACGGTTTCTTTTGAATTGAAACCTGGGTCACTGCTTTTTGTCCCAAGGGGAGTGTGGCATCAGACCGAAGCGGAGGGTGACGCTCTTGCCCTTAACTTCACCTTTAGCCCACCGACATGGACCGATTTATTCTTGAGCGCACTTCGTTCAAGACTGCATACCGATCCTCATTGGCGTGAAACGGCCAATGGAGTTAGTGATTTTGAGCGTCGTTTTGAAGCAGAGAAGAAACTTGAACTGCTGCTTAATGGACTCATCCAAGACGCACCCTATTGGCAGGCCGGTGATGTCATAGATGCCATTGAAGAAGAATAACTGACAATTTGGGATATTTTTTTCTGGCCCATCTGGAAGCCCTTAGAGAAAATATTACTTATTTCCTCGATTAACAGGGAGTGTTTGATGGGAAAATTAGCTCTATTATTTGCTTTCGCAATAACTACACTACCAGTTAAAGCTCAAAGCATTGACCCGTACTACCAAATTTCTGAAGTCTCTATTCAAGTTCTTGATGAGAGCGATGCCCCTACGAAAACAAACATAGAATTTCCAACTCGCACAGAAGTGGGTGAAGTTATTTCTGTGATTAAAGACCTCATCGCTTTTGGTAAGGATATTTACGAGATCGTTAAGGCCGGAAAACCAGTCATCAACACTCAGTATGCACCGATTTCTGTTCTTCCTCTGGAAACAGAGTTTGGCGACAGAATTACAGCTACAAAACTTGCTAACTGGAAAATCCCCAAATCAGTTAAGTTCCAGGTCTCATATAAGAACGGCTATGGCGCAGAAGTGGTGAACTTCATCTACAACGTAAATACAAGTTACGGCGGACAATTCCAAGGCAAGGGCTCATATCTTGCCAACACTCAGATTGTTCCAGAGAAAGTTAGTGTTGCTTGGGGATATAATTTTGATGCGAAAGTTAAACTCGTAGGCCTTACGAACCTAGGAAGCGATGAAGAGCCAGTTGCTGGCGCAACTCTTGAACTTAGCTATATCGTTTCAACAATGGTTAAAGAAGAAAGAAACAACATCACTATCTTCGTTGGTGGTGACGGTACTATTCAAGCTATGTAATTTTCCAAAGCGAAGGCCCCTTAAAGGGGCCTTTTTTATTTTAAAGAGATTTCACCGGAACAATTCGTCCTAATTTTCCTTCATCAGTAGAATAATAAAGGAATCCATCTTTATTAGAGCGAATATTTCTAAATCGATAATCTAGATCTTTAAGAAGTTCTTCTTCTTTGACAACCTTTTTACCATCAAGAACAATTCGGTGAATATGAGTCGAACTCAAAGTGGCAAGAAAGAGATTTCCCTTCCACTTAGGAAATGTTTCACCCTGATAAAAGGCCATCGCCGAAGGAGAAATTGAAGGAACCCAATGAGCGATAGGATCTACCATTCCCGCTTTCTTTACTCCTTCTCCAATTTTAGGTCCCCAGTATTCTTTTCCAAAAGTCACAACTGGCCAGCCATAATTTTTTCCAGGAACAATGAAATTCACTTCATCACCACCGCGTGGACCAAATTCGGCTTCCCATAGCTCACCTGACTCTGAATGAATCACAAGTCCTTGCGGATTTCGATGTCCATAGCTCCAGATTTCAGGCTTAGCATCTTTAACTCCAACAAAGGGATTATCACTAGGAACGGAACCATCTTCTTTAAAACGGAGAACCTTACCTTGATGGAACTTTAAGTCTTGAGCATGATGACGCTCGTTACGGTCACCCACTGTGATAAAGATGTGCCCCTTACCATCAAACTCAATACGAGAACCATAATGGATTTCATTGTCATTAGGCTGATGAGCAGAAAAAAGTTTTTTTACAGAGGTGAGCTTATCACCAGTTAAAGTGGCACTTGCCCAGGCGGTAGTTGAAACATCCCCTTTTATCGGTTCTGAATACGTAAAATAAATCAATCCATTGGTAGGATGAACTCGCACATCCAGTAGCCCTCCTTGTCCATGAGCATGAACCTTAGGAACTCCAGACAACTCAGTCACCTTCTTGGTGGCCGGATCAAAAATGGCCATTTTCCCACCACGCTCAGTGAAAATGATTCGATTATCAGGCAGGAAATCAAAGCCCCAAATGACATCTGAGCGAGTCACAAAAATCTCGTGAAAGAAGTTCTGATTTTCGGAGGTATAATTTTTGTCTTTAGCAAATGAATGAGTTGAATGTGTTAGAGCGAGGATAAAGAAGAGACTATGGAATTTCATCACTGACCTCCAGCTAAATTTAAAGAGCTTTAATTTTCGCTAAAGCCATGCTTGAGGTCAATGATCAGTGTGCTTAAATATTTGGAGGACTCTCCAGCGTCAAACGCCCAAGAAGCCCCTCTCTGAAATCCATCAGCACAAGTTTGAAGACTCGCTCGTAATCAGGGAGACCTTTTTGCTTGATGCAGCCCCTCACTTTGGCAATTTGAGCAATAGCACTTTCGATATCGTGATCCCAAGACTCAAATTTAAAACGTTCGGCAAACTCAGGAACTTTTTTCTTCAAAAGGGCATTGATAAGATAACAGGCCGGCATCTCTTCTCCCACCACATGGTCAGGAATAGCATTCACAATACTAAGCCAAATCTTATAATCCTCTTTTTCCAGTTGAGCGGGCATGACTCCTGGAGTATCCAATAAGTCCATTTCCTCATCAACTTTTACCCATTGCTGCACTTGAGTCTGTCCAGGCTTATTGGCCACTTTAGCAGCATTTCTATTGGCAACGGAGTTAATGAATGTTGATTTACCAGTATTTGGTAAACCTATCACCATAAAGCGGTATTTCTCTTTGTCAGCAAGATCAGCTCCGCCAGTTTGTTTTCTCTTGGCCTCAATAATGCTTTTAGATTTGGTGAGAACTTGCTTTAAAGATGATCTCTCTAGGCAATTGATAAAGAGAAAATGTTCACCTCTGGCCTCAAACCACTTGGCCCATTGTTCATTAAGCTCAGGATCGGCCAGATTGGCCTTATTAAGAAGAGTGAGACGGCTTTTCCCACCGATAGCAGCATCCAAGGTGGCATTTCCCGAAGTCAGCGGAACACGCGCATCGCGAATCTCCACCACCAGATCCACCATCCCCACTTTGGCCTTAATATCCCTTAAGGCCTTCATCATGTGGCCAGGGAACCAGTTAAAGGCCGGGGTTTCATCTGGATCAATCGCTACTTTTTTAGGGAGAACGACTGATTTATTTTTTAAATGCTTTTTTTCCTTCATTATTATTCAATAACACTTAAATATGATTATTTAAATGCTTTTGAAGGGAATCCACATGGAAATCAGACTCTATCGAAATGCCACCTATGTCTTGGCCACCGCCATTGCATTGGCATGTATTTTTGATCTCTATATTCAGCATTTTCAAATAGCCTGGCACTATTTCATCTTCAGGCCAATTACTATCTTCATTTTAATCTACTTGGGTCATCAGGCTTTTAAGAATATGCGCTTCAGTCCTATATTCTATGACTTGCTCTCCCTTACCCTCTTCCTCCATTCTTTCTATGGAATGATTTCTATCGGACCTTCCTACTCTTTTGCCTTTATGCAGTCATTTATTGTGGTCAGTATTGTTTCACGCACGACTATCAAGAGATATTTTATCATTCAGATAATTGGTTTTATTCTTTGTATGTTAGGGCACTACCTGACCCAGCAGCCTAAGGTACTCATCACTGGGCATCCATTTAAACTGGTCTTTGCCTCTCTGGCCTTCATGTTTCAATTTATTTCAGCCTTTATCTACCTGTTCGTTACCAGATACCGCGATACGATTAATGAATTAAATGAAAAATATGCTCTTATTGGTAAACAAAGCTCTTTTCTTATTCACGAATTAAAAGCTCCACTCATGCGCTCTTTTAGTCGAACTCTTGATGTAAAAAATCCAACAACAGTCAGCATTCATCACGATATGGCCCGATCTCTTGGCCTCATAGAAAGTATCGAAATCCTTATTTTTAAACCTGATTCCTTAAGCAGAAAATTTTCAAGTTTTAATCTTAAAGAGATATACCATCAAATCCATGAAGAATTTTGGGACTACACCCAATCCTTAAATATCACTTTGCTCTTTGAGGGTGAGGAAACAATTTTCTATGGAGAAAAAAACCTTGTTTATCACCTTTATAAAAACATTACACTCAATGCGATTGAGGCCATAGGATACCAAAGTAATTCACGGCCTTGGATCAAGTTTACAGGATTCAACAACAGCAAAGAGGTAAACATACAGATCACAAATTCTAACAGCTATATGTCACCGCAGGCCATTCGACAGGCCTTCAAACACAATTTCACAACAAAGAAAGAAGGTGGTATTAGAGGTCTTGGGCTAGCACTCGTTAAAGATATTGTGTCAGCTCATAATGGCAGAATTCAAATTTTCTCTCAGAATGGTCAGACAGAATTTGATATAAACTTTCCAACAGAAAACAATGGAATTGAGAATGGAAGAACTAGATAAAAGATTGATTGATTTAGAAATTAAGTTCACTCATCAAGATGAGCTCTTGCAGGAGCTGAATCAAATAGTGGCCAAGCAGCAATTGATCATTGAAAAGATGGCCCGTGAGATCATTAGCTTAAATGAGCTCTACACCAAGAGCGATGTTCAAGGGAATCGAACACTTAAGGACGATGTTCCTCCTCATTACTAAACAAATTAAAGCTACTGCAACATCAAGAAATCTTGATTCATCTAATCCCAACGCCATTCGCTATAATGTAATTATACGATGTTAGCTTTAGGAGCGGAATGAAAGATAAGGTAATTCTATTTGATGACGATATTGCGAACCTGAATCTCTATAAAGGCTACTTGTCCGACTACGAATGTATAACGTTCATGAACCCTTTTGATTTTGAAAAAGCACTCGATCTCAATCCCGAAATGATCATACTTGATGTGAACATGCCTTTGCTAAGTGGCCCTGAGCTCTATCAAAAAATAATCAAACATCATCATTACAACGGTTGCCCCATTATATTTATCTCTGCTTCATCCTCCGATGAAACTCTCCTCAAAACTCTGGCCGAGGGAGGACAAGATTTTTTAAGCCGCGCAATGGGGCAACAAGAAATTGCTTATCGCACTCGTAATCTCATCGAATACTTCAAAACTAATCGGAGTGTTTTCAAATTGGCCGAAGTAAAAATTGATATGAAATCATTAAAGGCCTATGAGAATGAAACAGTCGTCGAATTAACTCTTACCGAACTAAAAATCCTCAAAGAACTCCTGATTAATCACCCCAAGAATTTAACACGCAAAGAAATTACTGAAGCAATCTGGCCAGGTCTTAAAGTTCAAGATAACACGCTTAATACCCACGTCTCCAATTTACGCGGAAAATTTGAGCGTTGGTCTTATGAAATACAGCACATCAAGAACCAAGGCCTGCAACTTTGCATGAAAAGTAGTTAGACATCTCTGGATTTTGCCCTTCTAATTGTTTACATGAACAGCAACGACTTGTTAGCTTTACTCACAACACAAATCCCTATCAGTCAATTTATGGAAGTAAGCATTGACCGAATCAGTGCAAATGAAATTACGCTCATCTCTCCGCTAAAACCAAACCATAATCATCTTGGAACTGCCTTTGGAGGCTCGCTATCGACGATGATGATTTTTGCGGCCTACTGCCAGCTTTATTACCTGATAGATGGCAAGGGACATGTGCTGATTAAATCTTCACAAACGGATTTTATTCTCCCTGTTGAAGAGGATATTCAAGCAATAGGTTTTGCTCCCCATGAAGAGCTCAAAAAGAATTTTCTGCAGACTTTTGCACGCAAAGGCAAAGGCAAAATTCAAATCGAATCAGTAATAAAACTCAAAGATGGACGCATTGCCTGTACGATGAAGGCCGAGATGGTGGCGACGAATTAATACTTAGAATCTCTCCAGCACTGAGCTTTGTAATCTTTTAAACTATTGGCCTCTGGACAAAATTTACGAAGACCTAAGCCGAATAAAATACTTAGTCCTAAAGCAAGCAGTAAAGGATATTTACTCATTTTAAAAAGATGTCCAACCCAATCCTTTACTTGAACTTTTTTAAACTTTCTCTGCATTCCGGAAGTTAAGATAATTTGCAAAAAGATCTCTGAGATAATTTCAGGTGAGTGCCAAATTAAATAAACACTAGAGCCAAATAAAATCGAAATACCCCCTAGGATTATTGCAAAAAATATAAAGGCTTCTCCATCGTCTGTAACAAGGTCACCAATCTCAAATGAGTCCGGCTCCCTAGTAGGTATTGCCTCTCCCCATTCACCACTTGCGCCACCACCACTAAACTGACCGCCACCTCCTTCCCAAGGAATCCTATCCTCTACTTCCGTGCGAGCCGGAAAATTTGAAGGGGGATCAATGATATCAGGAGCATCAATATAACTCTCGTTCTTAAAAAACTGTTTTAAATACAGCCTGATCAGCAGCAAAAATGTGCCATAAGAGAACAAAACGATAACAGGATACCTGATCGCTGGGTGAGGAATGCTTAATGAATTAAGGAGAATCAAATTACAATAAAACCCCAAAAGAAAAGTAAGCATCATAATCACTGACATGTGAAAACGAAATGAAATTTTCTTTTTAAGCCATTGTTTGATTTTTATTCTGTTTTTTGGCTTCATCTTGCTTTTTTGTTCTTCCAATATGAATGAAAACAGCTGCAGCACGTATCCTTATTTATTTCAGACTTTTTCAGGTTTGAAGATGCTCCACAGCTTTTTAACAAAGAATCTTCACCTAAAGCGATATCTCTCTCCGTCGCTGAATGATGAGTTATTAAATCATAACATCCACGTAAATCTTGAGGACATGCCATCCTTAATTTCTGAATAGGACGAAATCCTTCTCTCGCAAAAATAAGATTTGATATAAGTCTACAAGCCGTGGCATCTCCTTCATCACAGCGCTTATTCCAATTAGCGAAAACTTCCAAATAAAGAGAACTGTAATCGCCTGACTGAAAAATGTTCTTCAGTTCAGAGACTGTCAGTTGCGTGTTTTTAATTGAAGATGACATTAGATTTTTCTTGATATCATCTTGATAATAACGTGTCATAAAACCAAGCTTAGTAAACTCCTGTAGCTTCTTTTCAGTGTTCTCTATGTCTGAGGTTAAAAACTTATGCGTATTAAACAAGAGTATTCCTGAGAACATTAAAAATGTGACAGAAAACATGAGCAATGAGGTCATTTTATTGTAATAAATTTTATTAGCAGTAAATCCCGTCCTGACAAAAGCAGTTATAAATAATGAGCAAAAGAATGCCATCTTAAGACTCAGAGGTAAAAAAGTTACAATGCTTTCATAATAAAAAATTAAACATCCCAAAAGAGTACACAGGGCCAAAAAGATTAGAATAAATTTCCTTTCTCGAAAACGTGCCAATACTTCTCTGCGCTCCCCCGCCTGTTGCCATTCTTTACCTGTGATAAAACAAGTAACAAGACAGATCGTCATACTTAAAGTAAATAGGAAAAACCGTAATGCATCTGGGAGAAAAGAGTCGGAATCCCGTAAAGCGTCTGTAGATGAAAAAGAAAAATATTCACGGAATGACTCAGTCGAAAAGAAGAGCGCCCACAAAATATTACTAGCTAATATGATGCAGATTAATTTTAGAATATTAATAATAACATTTGATAAGATCAGAGAACTCTTTTTCACAGGAACAAGCTCTATCCATTCAAGATGTGTTGGTAAATAAACTCGACGATTAAAATAAGCAGCAAAGGGAAATAAAATCCAAATAAGAACCCCACCGAGAGGTGCTTGCCATGCCAGATCAACTCCTAATGCAATTACTAACAAGAAAATTAAAAGAATTGATATAAAAAAAGCTAAAACTGTTAGAATCACCTGCGGAATAAAAAAAGATAATATTCTTTTCATTTTTGACCTTGCTGAGAATGATAAATATACAAATCTTCCAGTGTAACGGCCCTTAAATCGCGAACTATATCTGGAAAGATCTTAAATGAGTCCTCAGGAGCGATATAGCTTTGTGTTCCATCACTATTAATACCAACCCATACAACTCCTTGTTCATTTAAAATGGGATGATCAGCATCGTGGACTCTAATTTTAATAAAATTATTTGGAATATCTTTCAAGGCCGTTTGAAATTTAATACTGGAGTTCTCAATAAAAATAACTTCGTCACAAAAGTACTGAACTTCATTCACAATATTGGTAGTAATAAGAACTGTTCCGCCTTTGAGAGTAAAATCTTTTAACAGCGAGATAAAATACTTACGAGATGAAGCGTCTAAAACGGAGGTGATTTCATCAATAAGTAACAACTTAGGCTTATGTGCCAGTGCTGCTAACAAAACAATCTGCATTTTTTGTCCACGCGAATACCCATCAAACTGTTTATTTAAAGAAATACCTAAATCATGGGCCGCTTTTTCAACGAAATCGAGATCAAAAGAATCAAAGAATTTGCCATAATTCTCAAGAAATTTGCCAACAACCATCGGATAACTAAATTGGATTTTCTCTGATACATAACCAATGAGATTTTTAATCTCGTAAGGATCTTTTTTTATGTCTTTACCAAAGAGAAACACTTCACCTTGATCCAATTTTTCATTCCCAATAAGAATATTAAGGATAGTGGATTTACCTGATCCGTTCTTTCCAAGAAGTGCTAAAAAACGACCTTCTTGAATTTGGAAATTAATATCATTCAAAACTTTTACATTCTGAAATGACTTGGAAAGGTTTTTGACCTCAACCACATTCATGAAACCTACTTTTTCATAGTTAAATAAACATTTTACTATGAATCAAAACAGGCCAAACTCAAGATTTCCCAATAAATGTTAAGAGATTAATTTCTCCATCAAATGCACCTGCGGAAACTTATTCTTTTCCAGCTCTTCTTGACTGAATCGAGGGCCAAGATCAGTCCAGCCATTCTTCTTATAGTAGGCAATAGCGCGAGGATTAGTTGGAGAAACAGAAAGCAGCATTTTAGGAACTTTTAATTTTTTAAAGAAGTCCGTGGCAAATTGATCGAGCTGGTGGGATACCCCACTTCCTCTTACTTCAGGTATTAGATAGAAAAGATTAATGTACCCAATGTTTTTATCTCCGAAATAAAAATCTAATTCCATCTGCCCAATGATTTGATTATTTTGCCAAACATGGAATGCTAATAAATTCTCGGGAGTAAGTTTTTTGGCCAAAATGTCCAAATACCTTTTATCCCCTTGCCCATCCTCACCCCAGAAGTCTCGATCATGTCCAAATGAAGTGAAAAAAGAATCAGCCCGAAACTTAACAACCAGATCACGATGTTCTGTAATATTAATCGCTTTAAATTCTAATTTCATACATACTCCTGTCCAATTCAGTCTTCTTTAAGGTCCTAGACCCCAGAACCTATTTTTCATGTTACTATTTTCCTATGGAAGATTTTTTCGAGCTACTAAAAAAAGTAAATCATTTTGACCGTGAAAACGGAATGACCTTTGAAGTTCATTCACCGGGCCACATCACCTATCACATGACGATTACTGAGAAGCATTTAAGCTCACCCCACACTTCACACGGGGCGGCCATTGCAGGTTTCATGGACTGTGTCCTTGGGTTAAGTGCGCTTTCTATCAGTGTTCCTCGCTCGCAACTCACTTCAACTGTTGAATTTAAAATCAACTATATTAAGCCTGCCCATCTAGGTGATAAGCTCACAGGAATTGGTACTGTTCAGTATCATAGAAAGTCTTTAATCATTGCGACAGCAGAGATTAAGAGAGGTGATGAGATGATTGCTATTGGACAAGGAACATTCAATACCTATCCGATGAGTAAGAAAGGTATTGAGCTTTAATTTACCAAGGAGTGTATTTTAGTGGTGGTAGTTTAATCACTTCGAAGGCACTTCCTGGAACACTTCGGAGTGCCGACAATTCTTGATCATTCCAATTCATATTATGATCACCGGTAATCTGCCAACTCACACCATTATCGGCGATAAACATTCCATATTTTTTCAAAGCTCGAAGAATCACCTGAACAGAGGCTGGATATTTTGAGATATCGAATGACTTTTTTAGACGAAGTCTTGCTCCCATAGGAGGCAGAGATAGGTTTGTCAGATTGCTTGCTTGATGAGTGGCAGGAAAGACATAAGCCTTTCTTGTTTTATTGGCCGTTACTCGAAGTGCGTGGCGAATTTCACCCTTTCCAACAACTTCATCATATCTCACCAAAGCAGGGAAGATAGGAAGTCCAGCAGCATCAGCAGAAGTAAAATGATCTGGGCGCTGTTTATTTGTCTTTAAATCAAAAATGGCACCGGAGTCGGCCTTCCATCCACCACGCCCATCTGGGAATGCTCGATACATCTCATAGAGAAGTCCGTTATCTACATCCACCACGATTAAATGCCTGTCACCATCAGAGTTTTGTCCATGTTGAACAAGAGCTTCCGGAGGAATCGGGTAGGGCCCAGAGTCGCTATGTGAAGCGTAGGTAAGAGTGATAGGAACCTTTGTCTGATTTCCATAGACAACATTCACCGGCATACCAAGTTTTTGACCTGCCCAGATAGTTCCGAAGTCAGCATGAAGTGTCCCGCTTCTTCCTAAAGAATTGATAAAAACATCTGACTGAGGATCTATAGGATCATGTGAAATATCACGATTCCAAATATTATCATCAGGGAACGCACGATCATGGTAAGAATAGGGCTTAAAACTATCCTTCTCCCCTTCCAAATCCTGAATATTTGTTTGAGTTTGATCTACTTGATCACTTGAATCAGAACTACCGCAAGATAGAACAATCATTAAAGAAGCCAGAACTAGCAATTTCATGATTGCTATACTGGCCTAAAAAAAAGCAAAAGATAAGAAAATATGCGGGGAAGTTTTCCCCGCACAAACATTTATTGTAAATACTTGCTAATTGTAGACAGATGCTTTTCTTGCTGTGGAAGTAATTCAGTCTCGATCACTCGACGTACATCACTGCTGATGCTGCTATTCTTAAGCAATTCACGATATTCACTAACACCATGCTCTTCACCTAGTTTAAGGGCCTTAATGGCCACCTTATCACCAAAGAAAGAAGCTCCACCTGCAAACGCCGATGCGAAATTTCCCCAAGGGCCAGAAGAACTTGCATCTCTGACAACACTATCATCACTGCCGGCGTATTTTTTCAAAGTATCAATAGCACGAACATGATCATCTCGAATAGATTTCAGTGTTTCTCTATCTTGCGACTCTCTCATTTTGCCGATAACGGTATCAAAACTTTTTACCGCTGACATTTCACCACGAATTAATTCACTTACTTCTTTCATACAAAACTCCTTGTAAAAGTTCATTTTGAGTTGGAAGTAGTTGCAAGTTCAGGGCCTCTTACTTTTGTGTTTAGTATCAGTGCACCTAAGAAAACACTAAGTGCAGAAACGCCTACTAAAACAATAAACTGGTCAGGTTTAGAAAATACGACACCTAATCCATAAATAATCACTGTGGCAAAACTAGTGAGGGAGTTTGATACTCCGTTCACTTTACCGCGTTCACGAGGCTGAATGAGGGTTTGTCTCAACTCAGTTTCGGCCAGACCAAAACCATAGAGCCCAATGCGAGAAACTAGTACCGCGATCATGAATAGATACTGAAAACTTAGCTCAACACTAAAAGCTAAAACAAAACTCATCACTACAAAGAAGGCCTGGAAAGCAATGAAGTACTTCCCTGATAAAATAAGCCCCATCCTTTTGTGGAAGTAAGGATAGACCACAGTGGCAATAAGGCCGAAGATGGCCCCCGAAGCCCGAAATAAACCGATGATATATTCAGGAATGTTCCATCCAGCTTTTAAAAAGGCTGTTAATAAAACACCATGTGGACTTAAAACTGTTAACCAAAGACATGCATTCGCAATGACGATCCAAAAGACAGAGCTTTGAACGAATGTACTCCAGCCTTGAGTTAGTTTAGTCAGCAGACCTTGTGGAGATGGGAGTGCTGCTGCCTTTAACTCATCAAGATGAGGATGGGCCTGAACGATTCCTCTTAAAATAAATAGTTCTGGAATAAAAGAAAGGAGATTCCAGAGAATAATAATCCCAACCCCAAGCAAAGAATTTGTGACGGCAGAAAGAGATAACAAAAAACCTGCTGCGATCGGCGCAAATACTTCAGTGAGAAGATCAAGTTGTCTTAGACGACTATTAAAATAAACAAGCCTTTCTGTTTTGATCACAGAAGGAACGAGATCATTGGCCACTGCGATGTCCATAACGTTAATCGCGAGATTAGAAAATATTCCAAATACAACAAGGAAAGTATAAAAAAGGTTAAATCCTAAGACTTCTCTATACCAGAGGAAAACCCCTGTAAAAAGAACTGACAGGCCCTGAATGGTTAAACCAAGGGTAATAATCTTTATACGTTTCATCTCATCAATGAAGCGACCGATATAGGGCATCAGTAAGGTTGAACTCAACCTTAGGAGAAAGAAATAAATAAAAGCTAACTTTAAATTTTCTGGGAACAAGGCGATTAGTATCAATGGAACAGCGAAATCCCACGCTTGATCTCCCGAGCGAGTCAGAAAGCGACTCAGCAATATTTTATTTTCAGTATTCATAGAACCTCAACAGAGCAGTTTTCAAATCATATCTAGAAGAAGAAAAGTTCTATGCTATCGGTGGCCTGAATAAAGAGTGATAGAAATGAGATAGGGCCAACGATAAATGAGAATCTGTAATAATATAGGAATGCATGAGCGGAGCTGAAAAAGATATTCTATTTTGCTGATTACTTAAGGTCAGGATTAGCATCGAGAGCTCAAACTTATGTTCAACATCATGCTCTTCAGTTGATTCATCATGGTGTGAATGCTCATGGTGAGAAATCTCGCTATGCTGGACGGCCACATGATTCAGAACTGAAAGATACTGAAATGAGTTCGAAACAATACTCGAAAGCAGAGAAAAAAGAAGAAATAGAACAAAGAAGAGGCGGACCATAAAGAGAGAATAGCACTCGTTCTTTTTAAGGCAATTGATATTTTATATCAAAAAGAAAAAGGCCATTCGGCGGTGCTACCTTTCTCTTTTTTAGTTCCCCTGCTTTACCCTCTAAGAGCTCTGAAAATTCCTCAACGGTTAATTTCCCGCTTCCGACCATCCATAAAGCACTGACAATATGACGAATCATCTGTTTGAGGAATCCATTGCCTATAATTTTAAGTTGAAAACACATTTCTAGATCTTGAGGCATCTGAAAAAGACTATCCGTAGGGAAAATAGTATGGGGATTTATAGTGACCAGCTCACAGGAGTAAATCTCTCTCACCGTACTCTTCACATTACTACCCTGAGAATAGAAATTCCTAAAGTCATGAACTCCTTTCAATTTTTTCACACATTGATCCATGACATTCATATCTAGCTGATTTGCAATATTGGGAATGAACCTTAAAGTGCTCGCAGGCCTTTGCCGCTGATTGGTAAAAAAATAACGATATTCTTTGGAAAGATGATCACTTGAAGGTCTGAAGTCTCCAGTGCAAGGGCGAATACTCAAACAGCGGATCTGAGGAGTCAGGATGACGTTCATTCTTTGTGGAAAATCTGAGCACTCAATGCCAATCTCCGAGGAAATTTTCACGACTTGTTGGAGAGCATGAACACCACTATCGGTTCGAGATGCACCCATGGTAGTGACCTTAGCGCCAATCAAGCTTTTCAGGACCTCATTAAAACTGTTCTGAATAGTCGGAATTCCCTGCTGCCACTGGAAGCCACAAAAACCTGTTCCATCATATTGAACGATTGCCTGATAGTAATACATATTAATTATTATAAAAAATCGTTATAATAAGGCCATGTCTTATTACGCAGTTGATTTTGGTACAAGTAACTCCCTACTCTCTTTTGTCTCAGATTCAGGAGTCATTACTCCTATTCCTTTGGACCCTGTGGGTGGACTTGTTCTACGCTCCCTTTTCTATACCCCAGACAAAAATCAATGGTACTTTGGCTCAAATGCCATCAAACATTATGTTGAGAATGAGGGAAGCGGAAGATTTTTTCGATCAATAAAAAAGTTTTTACCTGAACCAAGCTATAATGGAACGATTGTCCATAACCGAAATTTATCGATTGTTGACCTTGTGGCCGTTTTCTTGGGAGAGATGAAAAAGCGCGCAGACATGCATATCGGGCTAAATGTCGAACGCATTATTCTCGGCCGTCCAGCTCTTTATTCACTGGATAAGGCCAATGATGAATTGGCCGAAGATCGTATGAGAAAAGGTGCTATACAGGCGGGTTTTAAAGAAGTGATTTTCTGTCCAGAACCAATTGCCGCGGGCCTTGATTATCAGCATGACTCTCAGAGTGAACGTATCGTCCTTGTTGCCGATTATGGAGGAGGTACTTCCGATTTCACACTCATGAGATTTGACCAAAACGGCTACTCACAAAAGAACATCTTAGGTCTTTCAGGTGTTTTTATTGCAGGTGATGCTCTTGATGGAGTGATGATGAAAAACTTCATCTCTCCTCATTTTGGGGCCAATTTCGAATATAAAATTCCTGGCGGCAGCAATGTTCTCAAATTCCCGAGACAGCTTTTAGAAAAGATCTGCTCTCCTGCTCACATCACCCATTTAAGGGAGCGAGACACTTGGGAATTTCTTCAGCATATTAAAAAGTTTGCATTAAGTAGTGATGATGAACAGCAAATGAATAATCTCTTCACGCTGGTAGAGTCTCAGTTAGGTTTCCCACTGTTCCAAGAGATTGAGCGAGTCAAAGTATCTTTAGGAAAAACTGATATTGAAAAATTCAACTTCCATTATCTTGATATGGATATTCAGCAGAACGTGAGCGCCCAAGATTATAATCAAAGTGTTGCTCCAACTGTTGAAAAACTAATGGAGACAATGTCTGAAGTCTTTAAGCAATCCGGACTCTCCCCAGATAAAGTCGATCAAGTGTGTCTGACAGGGGGAACTTCACAGTTCTTACCTATTCGCCAAGAATTAAAAACAATGTTCGGTGAAAGTAAGATCACCGAACATAATATTTTTGAGTCTGTGGTTAATGGATTGGCCAATTATGGGAAGCAGTTAATTACTCACTCTTAACGGAAGCTTCAAATAAGAAACACCATTATCTTCGGCCGGTGGTAATTTTCCAGCATCAATATTGACTTGAATACTTGGTAAAAGAAGTCTTGGTGCCTTCAAGGTCTTATCTCTACTTTCTCGAAACTCTACGAATTCCTTCTCACTTGTCGTGCCCTTCAATTGAATATTGTTCTTCTTACTCATTCCAATCGTTGTCATGAACTGGAGTTCGCGTCCATGAGGTTGATAATCGTGTCCAACAAAGACACGTGTCTCATCTGGAAGTGAATAGAGATTGTGACTAACAGAATGATAGAGGTCTTTTGCGCTTCCTTTTGGGAAATCACAGCGGCCAGTTCCGTAATCAGGCATAAAAAGCGCGTCACCAGAAAAGAGTGCATCTCCAAAAAGGTAACTCATACATGCCGGAGTATGCCCTGGAGTCGGTATCGCCTTCATCTTCAAACTTCCAAAACTTACCTCTTCAAACTCGGTAAAAAGGTGATCAAACTGAGATCCATTTGTTTTGAGATAATTGATATTAAAATGAGATTTAAAAACCTCTTGCACCACTTTAATCTTCTCACCTATCGCAATTTTCGCTTGAGGATAAAGTTCTTTTAGGAGCTGAGAGCTGGAAAGGTGATCAGCATGTGCATGAGTTTCCAGAATCCCCTGCACATTGAGCTTACGCTCATGAATGTAGCTCTCTAACTTTCTCAGACTTTTTTTGCTGACAGACCCAGATGGCGGATCAAAATCCAGAACGGGATCAATGATCACTGTATCCAAAGTACTTGGATCAATTACCAGATATGTCAGAGTAAATGTATCTTCGTCAAAAAAATGAATAATTTCCATTGGCCCAACTCCTTGAATATCAAGTATTCATCCCTACCATATCTTACTTTAAGAAAACATTCAATTGATTAATTGAATGTTTGTGATACAATGAAATCATGAAAGAAAATAAGAAGCTTGAAAAATTAAGAGAAAAACAAAATGAAGTCTTCACTGCCATTGCTGATATCTTAGGGGGTATTTCTTCACCAACTCGAATCCAGCTTATTCACTTTCTTTCTCAAGGACCACTTACAGTAGAGATTTTAGCGAAGAAGATTGATCAAACTGTTGCCAATACTTCTATGCATTTGCGTAAAATGCTCGCGCTTAAGATCGTAACCGTATCAACGGCCGGTAAACATCGACTATATTCACTGCACCCTGCGGCCTTTCTTTTCTGGGAAGCATGTCAGGATTTTGCTCAAGATGTAGATGCTGGAGCAACTCTTAGGGTTGAAGAAGTATTTGAAGAAATGGATTGGACTCAAGATATTGCGTCAACCATCAAACTCGCAAAAAACAAAGAGATCACTCTCCTTGATGCTCGTCCTAAAGAAGAAGTGAGTGAAGAACTACTAAAAGTTCATGTTCTTAATATTCCTTCGAGTGAACTTGACGAGAACCTTACACTCCTCAACAAAAAGAAGCCGGTTGTTGTTTTTTGTCGTGGAAGGCTCTGTGCATTGTCGGCCTATGTGGTAAGTGAACTAAGAAAAAATGGCTATAAGGCCTATCGACTTAATGAATCTTGGTATTCATTAAAAAATAATATTTAGGAGACTTATGACTTACGCACTTATTGGTGGCGCCATCATTGGTATCGCGGCCAGCTTAATGTTGGTTTTAAATGGAAGAGTCACCGGCATCAGTGGCATCGTTGCTGGAGTACTTCGTCCAATTAAAGGTGATACTCTTTGGCGTTCTCTTTTTCTTTTGGGACTTTTGATCGGTGGCTTCATCCTCAAAATAGTACGCCCAGAGTCTTTCGAATCCTTATCTCTTAATATGGGTATCGCTGACTATGCTATTGCAGGTTTTCTTGTTGGATTTGGTACACTACTCGGTAATGGCTGCACATCTGGACACGGAGTCTGTGGTAACTCACGTCTCTCAGTGCGCTCAATGGTAGCGACCATGACTTTTATTCTCTTTGGCGTTATCAGTGTTGTGATCTTTAAACTCATGAGAGGTGAAGTATGAAACAATTAATTGCCCTAATCTCAGGAGTACTATTTGCTCTTGGTCTTGGAATCAGCGGGATGACTCAAACTCATGTGGTGAAAGGGTTTCTTGATTTCTTCGGGTCATGGAATATTAGTCTGATGGGAGTCATGATTGGTGCCATTGCCATCAATGCCATTGTTTACCAGATTATTAAAAAGAAAGATCATCCTCTTTTCGATAAGAAATTTTATCTTCCAGCAAATAACCATATTGATAAGAATCTTCTTCTTGGGGCCGCTATCTTCGGACTTGGTTGGGGTTGGGCAGGAATTTGTCCTGGTCCAGGAATTGTTTCTCTTGCCTCAGGTAAAATGGAAATCTTTGTTTTTGTAGGTTCAATGGTGGCCGGAATGTATTTCTTCAAAATGTGTAAGAAAAACTAGAAGGAATTATTGTATGGAGTTTCTTGTCATCGGAAGCATTGTCGGACTTATTATGGGTCTCACAGGGGCCGGTGGAGCAATGATCTCTATTCCACTCTTTACGACTCTCCTCTTACTGCCACTCAAAGAAGCAACAGTGCTTTCTTTAGTGGCGGTGCTCGTTGGAACTGCTCCAAATCTTATTAAAGGATTAAAAAAAGTTCACTGGCCAACAGCTCTGCTTATTAGTGCTTCAGGGGTGGTAACGAACTACCTCTCCACTCCCATTAAGGCCTTTACGTCCGATATCACTATCGCCGTTTTGCTTGGATTAATTGGGATCTTTAGCATCATCAATGTTTGGAAAAACAAGAGTTCAATTCCAGAAGAATCAAAAAAGGGACATGAACTCCTTAAAGGAATTCTCATCGGTCTTATTGTCGGGTTGACAACAACTCTTACAGGACTAGGTGGAGGAGTTCTTTTAATGCCTCTACTCATGAGTTTTTATGGTAAAAGCTATCAGCAAGCGATGCCGCTAAGCCTAGCTAGTATTTTTTTTATTTCGCTAAGCTCACTACTCTTTCAAATAAAATCGCTATCGCAAAATATTACAACGACAGAAATTCTGATGCTCTCAATTGGGGCCATTATTGCTTTCTTTGTACTTGAAAAACTTGTGAAATCTCTCAACGAAGTTCAAATTAATCTATTAAGAAAAACCACTTTTACATTATTAACTGCCGGTGCTGTAACTAAAATTATCTTGCACGTCATTTAATGAAAGGAACATTTATGAAAAAACTATTCTGCCTCATCGCTTCTGTATTCACCTTCGGTGCGAGTGCTAATGTTGACTTAAATCAAATTCATCAAAGAGCAATAAATAATGAAGTAATGATTATTGATGTGAGGGAAGAAAATGAAATCAAGGATGGGATGGTTAAAGGGGCCAAATGGTTTCCATTATCAAAAATATCAGAAGACAAAAACTGGGCAAGTGATTTTAATAAACTGGTTCAAAACAAAGATATCTACCTTTATTGCCGTAGCGGTGCTCGCTCAGGAAAAGTAAAAGATATTCTTGAAAAGAATGGTATCAAATCAACAAACATTGGCGGTTTTCTAGACCTTCAGAATAAACTTCCAACAATGAAGCCTTAATGGCCAATCTTTAAATACGACCAACCTTGGGACTGCTTACGAATTAGTTCGGCCAGTCCTGCTGGCACAGTCCCGATGTTGGGTAGTAACTCTGATTTCTGTATCTTCTTTCTTTTCATGGTATTCTCACAACCAACAAACTGCACACCATCAGAGATGAGCTGATTTATGCGATCCACTTGAAAGGCGGTCTTTTTCTCAACAAGATGAATTCCTCCGCCATGAAGAACAACTCGCAGCTCTGTCTTTGGACCTAATTCAGCTCGGACATTCTCGACATTATTCAAAAGAGTATTCCAGTTTTCGCGTGAGTCACTGGAAAGATCAAAAAGAACTTTGAAGTGACTCTCAGAAAAGCTAGAGAAAGAAGTAAAAAGAAGAATCAAAACACCCATTAATTTATGCATTATTATTTCCTATAATACTGTGAGCGAACTGTATCTGGTAAATCGAGAGCACGAATACGCTCAAGGTCTGGGCTCTTCAAGGGCCAATTTTTTTTAAGATATCGTCTAACCGCCTCATGGGCATCAAAATCAAGAATCTTAGTATTGATCGCATTGGGAATTCTACACATCGTAGAATCGGGATCTCCCTCTCTTTGACAGGTCGTTAAGGTATAGAGCTTTTCAAGCTGAATCGGTTTGCCATTAATTTCCATTTTTACAATTCGATTTAATGGTGGATTATTCACTTTAAAATCAAATGAAATTCCTGAAGGTCTTGGAAGCCAGCCCCCGAAAAGCTTCTCCGGATTCTCTGAGAATACATTTTCAATCTCTTTCTCATAGAAATCCTTAAGCTGCTTTCCTGTAATCTGCCCTGTTTTAATGTGAGTATTAATTGGATAGATACTCCACAGATCCTTTTCAATAATTTGCCCTTTAACTAATGGGTAAGCAAAACGAAAACCATTCGAAAGAGCAATCTCCGTTTTTGTTGCGTCTTTTAGGGCATCGGCGAGGACAGCATCTAGACTTGTCTCAATCACGTTATAGCGAACAAGATCAACAGCTGTTTCCCCGATAGGTTTTTCAAGTGCTTCTTTTAATGGAGCGATTACTTTTGCCACTAGCTCTTTCATCTTCGTCTCTTCAAGATAAAGAGACGACCTAAGTTCAATCAGAGACCATTTCTTTTTTAACTCTCCCCAATGATTGATTTCTAAATCAAGTTTTCCTAAAAATGAACCAAAGGCACCTGGCTCAACCACCCATGTGTTATTAATGATAACCGGCTCATAGGTTCGCTCATGGGTATCTGATGATAAGAGTACATCTACATCTTTTAGTTTTCCGGCCAAATGCACTGCCTTAGGAAGACCGATATGAGTGAGAAGAACCACGACATCCACTTTCTTAATCTTTTTTAATTCATCGATATACCCTTGTAGAACTTCATCCCCTAGATACTTGAAACCGTAGCTAAAACTAGGAGGTTGTCTTACAGGTACATCAGGATCAGTGAACCCCAAAATTCCGAGCCTGATACCATTTACTTCTTTAATCATATATGGAGGAAAAAGAAGTTCTCCTGTTGATTCTTCTTTGATGTTACTGGCAATGAAAGGGAAATTTACTGCCGAGGCTATTTCTTTAAATTTCTTTGTTCCATAAACAACTTCCCAATTACCGGGAATAGCAAGATCAATATTGAGTGCATTTAAAATAGGAATGGCCACTTCACCTGAAGTAAGGGCCACTTCGGCAGAACCTTGGATGGTATCACCTGCATCCATAAACAGTACTGATTCATTAAGACGCAGATCATTTAAAACATGCTTTAAACGGGCCACCCCTCCTGCCACCTCTAGTTCCGTTTTTGAAGAATCTTTATCACTCCAGAATAATTCTGGATGTTCTTCGAAATGGCCATGAAGATCGGCAAAGTAAACAAGGCTCACTTTACGTGTATTTTTCAAGTTTAAATAAGCAAGAACAGAAATAAGAATCACTGCCCAGATAACTAGAGATTTCATCAATTCCCCTTAAATTGCGCTATCAATTCTTTTAGTTCAAAAGAAGAGAGACTAAGCGTTTTGACGTTATAGTGAGGCTTAAGATAATTAGCAAAGTGAGCAAGGCGCTCACACATCTTCCCCTTACAAAAGAGAATAATTTCCTTATCACCCAATGAATTTTCATCAAGGTAATTGTCGATATTTTTTAGACTTCCCTCAAAATGTAATGAATGAGGAACGGGCAAGTAAGACCTTTCATTGAAGTCTCGCAAATCCAGCAGCGTCACCTTTCCTTTCTTTGTTGCAAAAGCAATTTGCTTAAAGTCAACAGTTGTTTCCCAATCAACAGGTGTGATTCTATCGTTAGTTACAGAGAGCATCTTACTAATCTGCTTAGTTAATTCGGAGCTGGCCAAAGAGTAAAACCGAAAATTCTTAACCTGATCCACTTCAAGAATTCCTGCATTCCTAAGTGTCATGAGGTGCAAACTGATATTTTGAATCGATTGATTAAATTTCTGAGCACAATCTTCCACTGTTCGAGGAGAAAATGAGAGGAAATTGAAGAGTTTTAGCCTGATGGGAGAACTCAAGACCTTGAACACTTTGGCATAATCTTCAAAAAACATTTCACGGGTTTGTTCTATATTCATGAAACTGTTGTATCAAAGAATCTACCTTGACTCAACATCTATTCAAGCTGATACTTGAATAGATTTAATACTACCAATATTTCAAAGAGTTAAAAATGATCGTATCACCTCAGCTCGCTCTTATTATAGGTCTCATCCTTTCTCTTTTTATTAAAGAAAGACCCATTCAGGCAAAAATAAAGAAATGGAGTTCTCACATTCTGCAATTGAGTGTTGTCATACTTGGTTCTTCCCTGCTTTTTCAGGATGTTTTAAATCAAGGAATGAAGAACATTCTTATGACGGCCTTAAGTATCAGTACCATTATTGCTTCAGGTCTTTTAGGAATGAAATTGTTTAAACTTGATCGTGAGGTGGGACAACTCATTACCAGCGGAACGGCCATTTGTGGAGGGAGTGCCATTGGGGCCCTTTCAAGTGCGATAAAGGCCAATGCCAACAACATTACGATCGCCATTTCTGTTGTTTTTCTTCTTAATACGGTTGCTGTCTTTATCTTCCCTCCATTAGGTCACTATCTTGGGTTAAGTCAGCTTGAATTTGGACAGTTTGCGGCCTTGGCCATTCACGATACCAGTTCTGTAGTCGCCGCTGCCGCCATTTATGGAGAAGAGGCACTAACAACCGCCACAACTTTAAAACTCATTCGCGCACTGTGGATTATTCCAGTCACCTATTTCTTTCTCATGCTTTCAAAAGATAGATCGCAGAAACAAAGTATTCCTTGGTTTATTGTGGGATTTATCTCGATGTCTCTCATCTTTAGTTTTATTCCGTCGCTGGCACCTGTTCGTCCCATGCTTGGCTCTGTCGCCAAGAACGGTTTTTCGCTGGCCTTGTTTCTGATTGGTTCAAGTTTTAATTATCAAAAATTAAAAGAAGTGGGCGCCAAATCTATTCTGTTTGCTGTTATACTTTGGTTTATTGCGATTGCAGTCTCTTTGATATTGATCAAATTTTTGTAATTTTTAAGGTGAGCTAAATGTTTAGACGCAAAATCGGAATTGCCCTTGGTGGGGGTGGTGCTAGAGGTGCTGCCCATATTGGAGTGCTGGAGCATTTAACGAGTATCGGTCTCGATATTCATTGTATCTCCGGCACAAGTGCAGGTGCGATCATTGCTACCATGTATGCCTTCGGCGTTGATTTTGAAACGATGAAACGAGAGTTGAAGCAAGTAAACCCAACTCCTTTTGCTTCAATCAAAATTGGGAAACTTGGTCTTTTTGAAAATACTGAAATGATGGAGATGCTCAAGCGTCTTCTTCCTCCAAACGCACAAATCGAAAATGCATTGACTCCACTAACCATTAAGGCCACAGATCTTATTACCGGTGAAGGGGTTCTCCTCTCACATGGAGATGTTATTGGGGCCGTTATGGCAAGCTCCTGCGTGCCAGGCTTTTATCTTCCTCTGGAAATGAACAATATGATTCTTGTCGATGGAGGTCTCACAGAAAATGTTCCCCTTTCAGGCCTAAAGTTTCATGGCGCCAATCTTCTGATCGGTGTCAACTTAAATGGAAACACAGCTTATACAAAACCCAATGGCATTCTTGATGTAGTATCCAATGCGATGGATATCGCGATTGATGTAAGAACTAAAAAACAGCTCAAAGAAGCTGATGCCGCTATCTCGATTGACCTTACCGAGTTTTCACGGACTTCTAGCCGAGACTTTGATCGCTTGGTTCTTGAGGGACATAAAGCAAGTCTTCAAAAAATACCAACTGTCTCAAGCCTCTATTTTCAAAATCGTTTTATGAAAATGTGGAAGATGATTAAAGAAATTACTCCCGTTAAAATCCCCGAGAAGATTCAAAGAATTTTCAAGAGAGATGATAAAGAGAGAATTCCAAAGTCACTGACTCCCTAGACGAGCAGAATAAAGTTTCTTCATACGATCTCGATCAAACTGACCATCATCCGAAATCTCCAGGAAGAACTCTAATTGCCATTTTTGAGTTTTCTTCGCCTGTGAACTCGTTGTCTCATCCCATGACGGATAAACACGTATGGCCCTCTTGCCTTCAGTGCCTTGATGAGAAAAAACTTTGTGTTTAATAAGAACTGATTTAGGAAAAACAAATTGTCCAAAATGATTTTCTTTACTAACAGATATGACGACGAGATCTATAGGGTCAGTAGAATCAAGAGGCCTGATAGGTCCATTGCCATCTCTCTTCCACAAAGTGACAAATTGTCCTGTCTTGGTAGGAGTGATCTTAGCGGCTCGAAACTTTACGGCCAGGCCATCTAATACAAAGTTATATGCGGCATATTCGGCACTCTCTGATTCCGCTTCAAGGCTCGAGTATTTTAGTCCGCATTTATCATATAGGGAGAGAGTATTTGAAAGGTACTTAGGCATCAAGTTTGTCATTTTTCTAAAGCTCATCCCGTCAAAAATTCTTTTAACTATTTTCTTTCTGCGTAAGGCCCTATGTCAAATGCTATGCCCATTGAATAAAGCATTTTAACAAATCACGATCGAGCAAACGGAGGCTTTATGAAATTAACTATTAGTTTTTTACTCGCAGCATTTTTTTCAAGCTCGGCCTTAGCAATTTGCCCTGACAATTCAGCAAACTTGCGTTTCTTTTTCAATCGTCTCGCGGCCGAAAGAGATTTTGCAGGAAGGCGTGTAGAAATTACCATGACCGGTGACACTTCTCCTGTTGTTGAGCCACTTCGTGGAGAGCACACATTCAGAAGATCAGGAAATGTCATCACGATTACAGGTGTTTCTTGTGGCCCAAATCCCGGTGACCAATGCCAAGAACTTGAAAATGAAATCTGGAGATATAATCCTTTAGACCGCTGTCTCTATGTTGATGGCAATCAAGCTACTGTAATCAGTTCAACAAAGAGTGGACTTGAATACCAATACGGCAAAGGTCGAAATTATGTGAGAGGGAATTTCCGCTTCACTATTGCCCGAAACCTAGTGATTAACAAAACGATTCAGACCCCTTCTCGAATAAAATGGATTTGGTTTAGCGGAAGATAATCCACTCTCCTTAACAGAACTTTAACTTTCATCTGCCCCCTAATTTTAGTAAACAGGTGCCATTAATAATCAGGAGGCAGTATGAAAAAAACAATTATTTCAATGTTAGCACTTTTACCAAGTTTTGCTTTTGCTCAAGCCCAACTTCACTGCGAAGTAACGAAACAAACTCTGCGTAATACTCCCCTTACTCATTGTGTGGAAAGACATGCTGAGAACTGTAGACGTGAAGAAGTTTATGGTTATGAGTTAAGACCTGTTGGTTCTAAATCTCTTGAAGTGACTTTTGAAACAGACTCTAATGGACCTGAGTTTTATGGCCACAAAAGAGCTTACAATAAAGAAGTTGTTATCGAAGTTTGGGTTAGCCCTTCATATACAACAGCAAAAATGACTTCACTGGTAGACGGCAATGAAACTCGTTTCCAGACAACGACTGCTGAAAACAGCCGTTCAACATACTTTACCTTAGACCTTCCAACGAAGGCCGCTAAGAAAGAAGGAAATGTTTCAGGATTCAGTCTTAATTGTCGTGAAGTTAGATAATCAAATTCAATGAGGCGGTAGCTGTAATGGCTATCGTCCTTCTTAATAATACTGCTCCTCAAGCTCATGCATTTTCTGTTCATGCGCATCGAGCAGGTGATCAATATCCTGCTCAACTAAGCTTTTCATATAACTGCGAACTTCCAACATCTTCTTATTTTTAGAATCTAACTTATAAGTGCGTATCAAAAAATTGATCGCATCATCCGAGGTCAGATTTAAAGACTTAACATCAAAATCTCCGACATTAATGAAACTCAATAAACGACTGATTCGATCCAAAACGTAAGGATGCTGTTCATTGCGAAGGCCCGAATAGGTGTAATTAGAAAGATTTATTTCTCCGATATCAGGGGTTCTAAAACAAGCATTGATCGTGAGTTCTGCTTGATGATGGTTTTGGTGAATAAACTTATCTAGAAGATCAATTGGAGCAATATCCCCTTTAACCAATGTGCGAGAATGACGAAGCCTCAATTGCCCTAGATCATGATAGAGACCCAGACTCTTTTCTTTAACGTATTCAAACTCTAAATCGACATTAATACCTTCAAGACACTGAAAGGCACCAGTGAAGTGATGATTATGAATAGTGGTGGGGCGTCGACGCCAAAAATACAAATCAAGAAAACAGTGCTCCCCCATAGCAATGGTCACTGGCAAGTCGCTAAACTGGAAAGAGCCGTAGTTTTGATTTTGATTAAAATTGTCTGAGAAGCTGGCCTTGATTAAGTCTTCTAGTTGAAAGGCTTCATGGAGTTTGGCCTCTGCTAAAAGAGCTGAAGCCGTATTAAAGAACTTCAATGGCCCGTGGGTAGATATGAATTCGTCACCACGCTTGACGAGGTCACAGGAGAGATCGATTAGTTTGTTCATCTCTCTATTATAAGACTCCAAGATTTTGATGAAAATAACTACTTTCATGTTAATCATATCTTAAAACCGTAATTCTCGGTTTTAATCATTTCAACAATCTACTTTGATTTTTTTTAGACAGACAAAATTTTGTCTATCCTTTTTGATCCCTTAAGAGCAGAATCCCAAAATATGAAGCTTGGACTAGAAAAAGAATAAAAAAGCCTTTCTGGCCCGCTGCAACAACTCTAACGAGGATTCTACTTGAACTTAGATACTGTATCTGAATCGAAAAATCTTGTTCCCAATTTAGAAGAACAAGAAGTCACAAAATCAGAAAATAAACCTGAATCAAACCTAAAAACTCTTTCTTTTTATCAGCAAGAACTTAAGAAATTTCTCCCCGAGGAAGTCTTCCTTAGAAATCCAGCTCGACTTGGCTATTTCTTCACATTTCTAACGATCAATATTTCATTAATCGCCATTGTGATGACGTTAGACCCTGCTTGGTATGTGAAACTCATTATAGCATTTGCCATTGGGCAGCTAAATACTGCTCTTGGATTTTTTGCTCACGAAACTCTTCATGGCTCAATTGTTAAATCTCGTTTTTTACAAGATATGATTGGAATGATTGCCTTGGCACCATTTTTTGTTTCTCCAACATACTGGCGCTTTTGGCACAATACTCTACACCATGGAAACACTCAGTTGATCTATAAAGATCCAGATGCTTTCCCGACCTTATCTGTATACAAGCGAAGTAAGTACATGCGCTTTGTTTTTGATCTATCTCCAGGATCTAAAAACCCTATCAGCTATTTATACTTCTTCTACTGGTTCTCATTTCAGTCAATCATCAACACTGTTTACATGCGTTTTAAGAGCAAGATGTGGGACAAGATGGATCACTCCAGAGTAACAAAAGAATTTATCTTTATTCTTGCTGCACTTGGAAGCTATGTGTATTTCGTAGGGGCCCAGAACTTTCTTTGGCTAGTTCTTATTCCATTCTTAGTACAGAACTATTCGATTTTGAGCTACATCTCAACGAATCACAATATTTCGCCTCTAACAAAAATAAATGACCCTCTTGAGAACTCGCTGACAGTGACAACAAATCCTCTGCAAGAAATGTTTCATTTAAATTTTGGTTATCATGTTGAGCACCATCTCTTTCCAAGAGTCTCATGCGCTCATTCAAAAAAGATTCATGCACTTTTAAAAGAGCACTATCCGACTAAATATAAGCATATGCCAAAGTGGAAGGCGCTCAAATATCTTTATCAGACACCGAGAATTTATAAGAATTCAAACGAGCTTATTCATCCCAAGACTAACGAAACTTTTTCGACTCTCTAGAACTTTTCAGCGACCTATTGAAAACGCGTGGATATCCACGCGTTGAGTTTTTCTAGTTGATGGCCATATTTTTAAATAAAATCTCAAAAAAACCATTTCATCTATGACTTTTCATTCTTAATACCTGTATTATTATTCCTGTAAAAAGGATCCCGATGAAGACAGAGAAAAGAAACCTCAGCGACCTCGTTGCCGCCAGCAACCTAGACTTCACTCCTACTGAATCAATCTATGCAAACTTAAGATATAGATATTCACCTAAGAAGCTAGAAGCCTACCTCGAAGGTCTTTCTGAAGAAGAAAAAGCAGAATATATCGCCTACTGCGAATCTCCAGAAGGTAAGCGTGAGCAAAAAGAGTATGAGGCGAAGGAAAGACAGGCCGCCAAGACAAGAGCAAACAATCGCAAAAATAATGTTTTTAATGAGAGACTTACCAAGATCAAACTAAAAATTGCAAAATCTGAAGAGTTGAGAGTTCGACTTGCTCAAGCTCAAACTCTAACCTTAAATGAAATTGCAGAATCTCTCATTCTATTCCCTGAACTGTTACCAGCAGGACATAAAGCACCGTCTCTAACACTCGCCAGAAAACAGTTTAAGGGCATTTTACTTGAAGCTGAGAAAGAGTACTTAGTCCATACTTGGGCAGATACGACTATACCGGTGGAGCTTTGTTATAGTGAGGTGAGACAGCCCTATACTCTTAGTGCACGAATTCAGGATTAAGACATTAGGTGTAGAAGAGTCCTGTCTTCTACACCTAAAAACTATTCTTTCGTTCCGTACAACTCAAGCATCATTTTTTTACAGTGTTCATCCAAAACTAGATGGGTATTACTAAGACAAGATCGAAACTGTTCAGGATCTTCCTCTAGGCTTCTGCATCCCTGTCGCTCCAGTTCTTGAAAGCAAGATCGATTGGCGCTTATCTCACTATCAGTTGGTGGTACATATTTTCTTCCTTCTTCGTTATCAACTGTTTCAGCATATACATTAAAGATGAAAAACAAACTGGCCATAAGTAATAAATGTTTCATAACTCCCCCTGGAATCTCGTCAAATGTTAAAGAAAACTCTTACCAATATCTCTCACCATATATCCGATAGCATACGGAACAGAGTATGGTCTTCTAGTGGTTGAATATGAGTCGTGTGAATAGCCTATTTTATGTAGCCATTCGTGGAACAAGTTACCAGCGACTTGGTTTGTAGCATAACTATTAAAAAACTTGGTATTCACATTGATGTAAGTGATAGAGGTTGAAGTGTATCCAACAACACTATTGGCCGCATAATACATTTTCACCCCTAAATCCATCGTGTTATTTTTGAGAGGTTTTAAAGATTCGGCCGCATCAAGAATTGATTGATAAATCTGCGAATTTGTCTTGCCATTATTATTGGCGAACTGAGTTTTACCCGCATAGGTATGGGCAAGAACTTTTTTTCTAAAGGCCTCAGTTGCAACAACTTTTTTAACCATGGCAATTGCTTTATTGTATTTCGTTTTTTGGGCAGCTGTTAGATTCATCATAGTGATATTCGTCTTAAAACTGAGCGCCAAGGCCGGAAGTTTCGACGTTGATGAAATAGTAGTAGCAGTCTCTTCCTGCAAATCATTTTCCGGCGTAACAGCTCCATTAACAGAGTCATCATCTTCAGTTTTAATCTCTGAACTAGATATCGAATCCTTAATAGTCGAACCATTAGCTGGGGTATGTGATTCATCACTATTGTTTGATTTGGAATTCCCGCATGAAATAAAACTTAACAACATCGTAGTCGTAAGCAAAATAGATAACTTATTCATTAATTCCCTCCTGGAATACTCGCTCACAGTCCTAGTGAACTTGCGTTTTGCTTAATGAGTTATCTTTCAACATTCAAAATTAACAAGCAACCCGCACTGGCAGTCGAGTAAAGGTTTTTCTTCAAATTTGACTGGGATTTCAAAAACTTAATGCCGTCATTTTTTTCAATTTAAGAAATGTAAATGGTGATCATTATGGAGAAATGCCTAAAAGAATCAGGGATTTTACCCCGCAGAGATCCGTTAGATATGAAACAAATACTGACTCAATTTTTCTTAAATTTTGAAGCAACTGAAGGATAACTTAGAACATCATTTCACGAAGTGATTTTTCAATCTCCCCTCCACAATATATCTGTCCAAACTTTTCTCTTTGTTTTCTCAAAAATTCTCGAAGAGCAGGCCTTTCTTCGATTCTTTGACAGAGTTTTAATACGTGTGGAGCGTGATCGAGAAGATCAACTTCAAGCTCAGGAAATGAATGAACAAGAGTTCCAAAAAGGGCCGTGGTAGCAATATCTGCCACACTGATCTTTGAACCTAACAGATAACCATTTTCGGATTTAAGGCCATGATCCAATCCGGTTTGTTCAAATATCTTCATCCATTTGCTCAGGCGCGCAGTTCGAAACTCATTCCAATCTTTTTTATTCCACATACGCTGCCCAAAATAATTGGTGACCTCCATTAAGACATCATTACAATCAAGAATAGTCTTTAGAGCGAGATCCAAGGTTTCAGTGCGTTTGGGAAGATAATCATATTCACGGGCCAGATGCATCAGGATCGCAGGCATTTGCGCCAAATATATCTCTGTCTTAACATCAAAGAGATAAGGCGGGGCCATTCCTGGATTGTGAATTTTTAAACTTTTATCAGGATAGATTTCTGAGGCATCATGCCATTGGTAATCGGCCCCAATTTCTTCAAGAAAAAGTTGAGGGAAAACTCCGCGAAATGGGACATCCCAATAATAGAGCAAATACTGAGTCATGAGGTTCTCCTGTTTTAATAGGTGACTTCAAAATTACTGCAATATTTGTTCCCTCTTACCAATTTATTTAACTCAAACTAAAAGTGGCAGATTAACTTTATATTAACCATCAGTATGTAATGTTCTAGAGATAGGAGAAAAAGGCTAATTATTTTTATTGGATTTCTGAACAGATTGCCATCCAGAGGTAAAACTAAATTAGAATTACCTACTGGATGCTAAAATAATTGGCACTATTTTGAACAGGCCTTTCTCAAATTATCAAGAAGGACCATCAATGACTCTGCTTCTTTCTTAGTATTAAGCTCAAGACTTTCTACTGTTCTCTGGTTGTATGTGACATGCTGATTATACCAAACAGATCTGCCACCTTCTACCCAGACCGACGTTTTAGAGTACTTGTATTTACGATGAGCCTTTGACTCCTTGTTATCCATTTGAATGTTAACAGTGCTCAAACCAGGGCTATAAAATTCAATGAGAAAATTACTCACGTCCTTCAAATTGAAGCTTACTTCAGAGTCTCCTAAAAAGCTTGAATCCTTTAAAGGGTTGGTACGACTCTTCTTAATAGTTACACTGCACGCACCACTAAATGAAATAGACTGAGAGAGAGTAGTCTTTCCTTCGTAAAAGCTTCCATCCTCTGGTTTAAGAGAACTGTACCTTTTTACAAACTGCTGTACTTTAACAGCAAGATCTTCTGCAGATACACTGCTGGGTTGACTACTTTGATTATCAACCGTTTTCCTAATGTCATGATAGTCACCTTTGGACAGTATACCTTTTCCACGAATAACACTAGAACCGCTTACAGTGACATCCCCTTCAATAATAACATCTCCACTAATTATGGCCTTTCCACTAATCTGAGCATCGCCTCTAATTATTGCACTTCCATTAATTTTTGCTTGGTCGAGGATAATCGCATTTTCACATACTGCAGCCATTTTCCCTATAACAATTTCATGGTTATCATCTATCGTAGCTGTGTATGAAACAAAGCCACCTTCTTGAGGATTATTGGTCGTTCGATAGTTTGTATAAAAATATCCGTCTTCTCCAGGACACTTGCTCGAAGAAGCTGAAAAGGCCGAAACACTTACCATTAGCGAAATGATTGCTGTTATTTTTTTCATAATGAGTCCTTTGAAATTATTATACTCATAACCTGAAATGTCTCAGCTCTCCCTATCTTTGAATTATTTACTCATTGTTATGACAAAAATTAAGTTTCATTACAGATATTCCTTAGAATTGAAGAAAATGATAGAATTGATTAATATTTATAAAGGAAATATAAAAAAAAGCCCGAAATACCCGATGGCGTTCAGACGTATAAAGAGACTTTAGAAACGAGAGGCCAGCCAACACACTTTTACGTAAGCGGTGCTTACTGATAAGTGTGCTGGAACCAACCACTCTTTGTTAAACTCTCAAACAAAACAGTAGACATATGAATCAAGCGACTCATTTATAATTTCAAACTTTATTTTGCCCAAAACCACCTTTGTTTAATCACGTCAACAATGGAGAAGTATACCGCTGTTTGTGATTAAAACATATAATATGTAGGCGTGATCATTACTCTACTGACTCACTTTATTCAAAAGCATTAATCTAAAAAAAGTTTTAAGGGTAACCATTTGCTTGAATAAAATTATGTCTAGCTAGACCTATATTCAGAAGCTGAGCATCACCCAATAGTCCGGTACAAAATACAGATTCCCAATTATTTAACGAACCCAATGAATGATCTTTCCTCATTCGAAGATCATTGATAGCATTCTCCAAATCTCGAGCTGTTATTGTTTGATTTGGATTCAATGTAATAATTTCGTCACTGGGGCATCTAACGAATGAACCAATCTTATCGGCTAACCAACCCAAAATATTTGTATTCATGATTATTTCGTCGATGTGAAATTGCACATCAGGATTTCTAACTAAATTCACCAAGGTTAAATTTATATTAGGATAAATACCTACTGAGTTCCATGAGAGTAATCTCTGGTTCAGTATTAAGTCAAAGTATGGATGTAAAATTCTTTCATTACCTGGGCCAATAAGCCTATTACCACGCTTTAAATTACAGTCACACGAAGGGATCAGGTTTAAGGAGAATAGGCTCCAGTCTGGATGAGTACTTTGAGGAAGGTAGTGATCGATATTCCATGATTTTAGGCTTCCACACATTGGACAAACTCGCGGAGAAGATTCTCGAATAGTCTGAATGTGGTGAAGAGCTAATGGCGGGTTATCGTAATAGTATCGAAGTGCTTCCTCTAAATTTGTACCGGTCTGCAAAGCCATACACAGAGCTGGACTCCCATTATGCCGAATGAATAGTTGGTATTGATCCGTCAGCTGATTAAGAAAATTTCCAATTATCTGAAAATGACCAAGTCTTGTATTTCTTGCCATACCGTGCAGCAATTGCAGATCATTTACCAAAGGAGGTGCTAAACTTTTCATAATCGTCCTTCTGAAATATTGCTGTTCAATTTTATTATGATCTCATCTGCGGCATCTTCTTGAATCATACTAATTAGTTTTCTTCTATCTGGAAAACTAAGTAAAAGTCTTTGAACTAAACGTGAGTGAACATCATCTTCAAAAACATATTTTGAAATAGCTCCTACTTCAGCCCCAAAGGTTTTGATCCTAGGCTGTCCAACTACAATTCCTCCATTTCGATTAAGTTGATATACGAGAACTTGATCGCTAAAAACCTCACGAATAAAAAAGGGAGAGTGAGTAGCAACGATGGCAATCGAACCCGTATATGACAAAAGTTTATTGAGAAGGTCGTAAAAATCGCTTATTAAATTTGGATGTAAATGTGTCTCAGGCTCATCAAACAACACAAGACTACCATTTTCTATATATAAGCACATCATCAATGCAGCATTGAAGAAGGCAACCTGACCGCTACTTAGTGGTAAAATTTTATCCTCAGAAAGCATACCAATACTTGAAGAAACCATAATACCATGATGTTTCTTAAGGTATTTTTCTTCACTGAGAACTACTCCGAGGTTAGATATCTTTGCAAAAACTTCATTTCCAGGCACATCATTGGAGAAAAGTACAATTTTCTCCAGAGGTAAAACTCCAGAAAGAGAGTTTAAAAATATTTCATACCTTGAGAATTCGCCAATCATTCCGCCTGGTTTGAGAAGTTGAAGTATTAAACTTCCAATATTTTCGTAAGTTTTTTCTCTTCCTGATCTTCCAAAATCAAGTTTCTTATAAAAAATTTTTTTCTTCTTTGATTTATCTGAAGGAAAAGTATTTGTTGTTTCGCCGGGCGTACCAAATGCGAGAATTCTACTGATCATTGGAAATTTTTGATCCTCATTGGTTGGATCTGTAAAACTAAGCAACTCATTTTTTTTACCCAAAGCAGCAAGAACCAATTTATTTAAAGTTTGGCTTTTTCCAAGTCCATTTTTGCCGATTAGGAAGTTCACTCTTCTAGGGATAGGCCCTTTATGATTAAATCGAAAATGTACTCTATGTTGATTTGGAAAGCTTTCTAACTTAAATTCGAGATCTAAGCTATTAGACACAGCTGCGAGAGATTCAAATTGGAGTCCATCTAATATACTGCCAGCATTATGATAAGCAAAAAATGATTCTGAATCTCTCATGAACGAAAGGCCAAACAAAGAAGAACTAAGGAAATATTGATAAATTTTACTTCGCCGTGACCTTTTTCTTAATCTAACAACATCATGTAAAGATTTTAAAATTTCATCACTATCACTAATTCCAAATTCTGAAATTAAAATTCGATAAGAACTAATATTTGGAAACATAGTGAAATATTCAAATTTTTCGATTGGGATCTTTTTTAATGATTCAAATTTCTTTAATGTCTCCTCGAAATAATTCCCGATCCCCAATCCGGACAGTTCATTTTCTTCAAGTGGCTTAAGTAAAATAAGTCCAACAAGAACTTCAATTTTCACGACCCTGTCGTTTTTCAATAATTGAAATGTGCCTCGAGATCTATATCCAAAATCATTCCAGTCATCTTGATCACTGATAAGATAGATATCACCACTTTTTAAGAGTTCTTCACTAAACTGAGAGCTTGATATAAGCTTTACTGAATACTTATTACCTTGCATATATTCCCCTTGGGTTGAAATATCAATATCGTTTTATTTTATATGAAGTTGGAGAGGACAAAACTTAATTTACCAGGGATAGAGTGTATAAAAATTGTGCCGTTCCTACGGTTCTTTATGTTTTAGATTCCCGAAGGATAACAATCCGGTTAGACCGTACATCCCTAAGATATTCAAAATAAATTATGGAGTCTTGTATGGGCTAACGGTATTGAATTACCTAATAAAATCACTGTTGATCTTTTTTACAAATGAAAAAAATTTTAATACTTGCAATTAAGATCCCTGACCCAAGCATCTGAAACTAGATAAATAAAAAAAATAGTTTTTTTGGCATCAATAATGCCTGTATAGCAAGAAAAAGAGGCTTATATGAGCAGAAACAAAACACTTGTTATATTACTCACAATACTAACAACACAAGCAGCAAACAGTACCTCTATCCAAAACATATCAACAAAAACCTATGAAAGTTTTGTTGAAAATATTGTTCAAATAGAAAATTCTTTTAATTATATTGGAACGGGTTTCTTAGTAAAAGAAGATATTGTAATAACAAATAGGCACGTTGTTCTTGGTGTAGATATTGATCAAGAAACAATCAATTACCCGAAACGTTTTTCAACACAACTCGCTCCGCCGATTGATTCATACGAAAGTATGTTCTGCTCCAAGCGAGCTGATTTATGTATCATAAAACTCAGAAAGAAACTACCAATCAAAAACAAACTAATAATGAGCAATCGTAAAGTGAGACCTGGTGAGGATTTAATTGTAATTGGCCATCCTGTTGGTCTAACGAAGCCAGTTATAAGCACTGGGATTGCGAGTTCTGAAACTCACTGGATGGATACAGAAACAATAGATGGCCAAGCTGGATTGTTTCATGCATTTACAATGACAACTCCGATCTCAAAAGGTAGCTCTGGATCTCCCATTTTCTCAGCCGATGGAAAGATACAAGGAATTACTGTAGCTTACTTAAAAGATGCTCAAAATATAAATATTGGAATCAACTCAACAGAGCTTGAATTTCTTAAAGATGCTGTTATGAACAATGATTCAAAATCATTTCTCTATTTGGAGGAACACTTTCAAAACGAGCTTCAAAAGAATTTGAAGGATATAAAGAAAGAGCTTATTCTAAAGTATAGGCCCGAAGTAAGTAAAAAAATGAAACTGAGAAAAAGAAGCAACAAAACTATAGCGGAAAATTTTCTCGACTCAATTAAAAAATCAAACCCCAATAATTGAATGGAGTCTAAAGTGTGATTCCAACACACTTTTACGTAAACACTGCATACTAATCAGTACTCAAGAATATATTTCTATCCCTATCTATATTTTCTTCTTATTTTTTACTTCCGCGATTTTACATCTATAGCCATCAGCCTTCACTGTATGATGAAATATTCCCTCTTCACTTGTGATACTGATTGTATCGGCCTTAAATTCAGATGCTTTATTTTGAAGCATAGATTTTGCCAGGCTTCTACCAAGATAAGGAAATATGCTAAAGCCATCGGCACTTAAAGTAGCGACTTTAAAACATAAAGGACCGGGTGCTTTGATCATCTCAACGCTTGGTTTTTTAGAAGCGCATCCAAAAGCAAAGAATAGCATTAAGATTAGAAGTCTGTTCATCAATGTCCTTTCCCTCGTACGAGAACTCAATCCTGACAATAGCAGTCCCCCTGTTGAAAAATCTTGTATCAAAAATTTTAGTCCATATTTTTGAATTTCAATCTTAAGATTTGCCAACTATTATTAATAAATGCCCGAACTCCCCGAAGTAAAAACCATCCAAAACCAACTCTCCGAATACCTCCCCTTCAAAATCGAGAAGGTAACCACTACTCCTGAACTTTTTCAGAACGTGGCCCACACCGAACTCAAATTGGTGGGCAGAACAATTATTAAAATTAATCGCAAAGGAAAGATGCTCGACTTCGTTCTCGATGATGGCTCACATCTCCTCTCTCATCTGGGCATGACAGGAACTTGGCTGATTGGTGAAACTGTTTCAACGGGAAAGCACTCTCACTTAATCTTAAATGCCAAAAACAAAACTCTCGTCTACGATGACCCTCGCCGCTTCGGTCACATGTACCACTACGAAGCTCTTGAAGCAGAAGAAAAACTCAATGAGTTGGGAGTTGATATCGCCTCCCCGGATCTGACTCTGGACTACGTCACTCAAAGTATCAAGCGCTACCCCGACCGCGCCCTCAAGGTCACTCTCCTTGATCAAAAACTCTTCGCAGGAAGTGGCAACTACATCGCCAACGAAATCTGCGCTCGCGCTGGCATCATGCCTACACGCCTCTGCGCTGATATAAAGAAAAATGAATTCGCCAAAATTCATCAAGCGATCGCTGATGTCTTGAATCCTGCCATCTCCAGCGGTGGAACAACCTTCCAAGGTGGCTATCGAGACAGCAAAGGTGAGAAGGGCCTAGGAGTCTCCCACTTAGTAGTCTTCTATCAAAAAACCTGTCAGCTCTGTGGCAAGAACCCCGTCACCAAGATCACCCTGGCAGGTCGAGGGACTTACTACTGCTCTCGCTGTCAGAAGTAATGCTAACGAATTCTTACATTCGCGCTCTTAACGCAGCAAAATTACTGCGAGTGACTAGAATTTAAACAACATTTGTAAATGTTCCCCCTTTGCCAAATAGTACTCAGTGAATTTACTCTATTACGAGTAAAATAATCTCAATGAAGAGATCAGCACTGGGAAGCCTGCACATGGGACTTTTAAACTTATTCATTCTGACGATGGGCCTTTTGTTTTCTGCCAACAGCATGGCCCGCACTGATTTAAGTGCGAAGTTTCAATCAATGATTAATGCAGAAGCGGCCTTCACTCCTGGCGAGATCGCTAAACTCAAAAAATTCGATATTTATTTAATCCCTGGTATTTTGGCAGAAAGCCTTATTGCCGGTGATGATCGCTCAATTCTTGATGTCTCTCTGATTACTCGTGACTATTTTGGAAAATCAGTTGATGTCCTCACGAAGAAATATAAACTTTCGGCCAAGCGCTTAAAGACTTCTTCCAACAATGTTCGTGAAACACAAATGGCCATCAACAACGCCATCGAAGCTTCACGCCAACAGGGACGCAAAGTTATTCTGCTTTCTCATTCTCTAGGAGGCCTTGCCCTTATTGAAGAGCTGGTTCTTAATCCAAGACTTCACAGTAATATTGCGGGAATTGCTTTTTTACAGTCACCATTTTATGGAACGGCCTTAAGTGATCTCCTCCTCAATCCTCCTTATGAACTAGAGAAGTATCTTCACCCGATTCTTCCTCTTTTAAACATAAGCCAAGAAACTGTTTATTACGT
>CALHBF010000017.1 GCA_937931205.1 uncultured Bacteriovoracaceae bacterium | reverse complement strand
TGCGGGAATTGCTTTTTTACAGTCACCATTTTATGGAACGGCCTTAAGTGATCTCCTCCTCAATCCTCCTTATGAACTAGAGAAGTATCTTCACCCGATTCTTCCTCTTTTAAACATAAGCCAAGAAACTGTTTATTACGTGGGCGAGACTAGTCGCAAAGACTTTATGAAACAGCACCAGCAGGCCATTAACGAGATTGTTAAGAAGATCCCTTCGTACACCTTCACCGGTGTGGCCGAGGCCAATAAAAGCGTTTTCAAGCCTGTGATGGATATTATGGAAGCGGGTTGTATTCGAGCTAAAACAAAATGTATTACCGAAGTATTCTTCAATGGCCCTTATGATAAGAGTGACGGGCTTATTCCTTTTAAGAGTTCATTTATCCCTGGAATGGATTACGTGATCATGAAAGACGTAGACCACGCGGAGATCATCCTCAATGTGCCTTTTACTGATTACAAAAAAGAGCACATGACAACTTCATGGTTGAAGCTGCTGTTAACGAAAATAAAATAGAAATTTAATAAAGAACATTATCCAGCATCACCCCAGCTCCTAGGCGCTGGGTTTGTCTATTGTATTCAATTAGTGAATGCCCATACCCTGAGCGAAAGTTAATGAACCAGCGAATGCCTTCGTTAAGAGGGTGAGAGTATTTGATGTCATAACCTAGGTATTTAACCAATAGCGGAGTTCTAAGATGGAAAGTATGCTTCTCAAATTTCTTGGTTAACTCGATCTCGCCATATCCCATGTAGTCCAAGATATCACGATTATCATCCAGCTCTCTTTCTTCAGGGATACGATTCCAGAGAGAGACTTGTGCGTACAATCCTTTAAACTCAAAAAGTCCGCGCACAAAAAAGCGATCCCAGCTGCGAGAAATTTCATGAACCTGTCCATTAGATTGATGAACATAACCCGCATCTATTCCATGTAAATTAATGCCGAAAAACTCTTTAGGGTGCTTATACATATAGCGAGAAAAAAGCTCCGGCATATAGTTTGTTTCGCGAAACGGCCTCGACCAACCAGCGTTGTAAACCTGCCAATAAGAATTATGAGTATAGGCCCCCATAATGTCCCAATCTTTCTTGGCAATATCTTTAATGATCGAGATGGCAAAACTGATTTGAAATTCGGCTTCAGCATTGCGATACATGTCCCCTTTATTTTCTTGGGTATTCTGACTAAGACTTTCATAAAGATCGTTATGAGGCATCCAGTTGTAAGAATAAGGCATCAAATACATCTGGCGATGAGGAAGCAGTCCAAAAGAGCTTGATCTGATATTCTCATACTCCTTCCTCTTTCTCTCCACAGAATCAACCAGCTGCCCGTAGGCATCAAAGCAGATGGAGGAGAAAAGAATGAGACCAAAGAATAAATGCAGCTTCATAACAACCTATTCTCTTTTAAGCTTTTGACTTCAATTCTATTAAAATCGCATTAACGAGTCTTCTTAAGAACTTCTCAAGGTCTTCCATTTTAGAGAAAGGAACTTCAGGCCTGTGCTTAAGGAAACAACTATTAATGATCGAAGTATGGCCGATATGTGAATAAATAGTTGTTACTGCCCAATGAAGATCTTCCTGACTTAAATTTCCAGCAACCTCTTTCTGAATGGCGCGAACGATGGCCTGATGTCCCGGAGGGCCACTGTGCTTATCAACTCCAACGAGCTTAGAGAAATAAAGATCTCCATGAGTAGAGGTGAGCATCTTAAAGTGATTTAAAACCAGATCTTCGTTTAAAATAAAGTAACGAAAGATCGCCACGGATAATTCTTCGAGCTTAACATATTTCGAAGCGAGTAATTCAATCTCTGCTTCACTCTGAGCATAACAATCATCAATCACAGAAAAGAATAACTTCTCTTTACTATGAAAATGGTAATTCACCGAGGCCACATTGACCTCTGCTGTATTCGCAATATCTCTTACCGAAGTTCCATCAAACCCATGGGCCGCGAAAAGAACTCTCGCGGCATCAAGGATTTTTTGTTTTGTATCTAGCAGCTCACTCATGATCGTTTAAACCTAGCAATAAGCTTACGAACTTGATTCATCATATCTTCAATGATGGCATACCCAGAAGGAATCCAAACAAGAGTCAGAATCGTCCCTGTAGTCAGACCCCATGCCATGGCCATCGTTAATGGAACAAGCATTGCATCTTCTCCACCAACTCCATAAGCTGTCGGGAATAGTCCCCCCATGGTTGTCAGTGAAGTGGCCATTACCGGTTTTAAACGAATCGTTGGCGCTTTAATCAGAATTTCACGTAGAGCAAGTTTCCCTTCATCCCTCATCTGGTTAATAAAATCGATAAGGATAATTCCGTTGTTCACGATAATCCCCGCAAGACCAATCACACCGATCATCGCTAGGAAGCTCACCGGTTTATCATGGGCCCAGAAAGAAATTGACATCCCCAAAAGACCAAGAGGAATCGTTGTCATGATGAGACCAGGGGCCAAGTATGAACGGAAAATGTAAACCATGATGGCATAAATCCCTACCAGGGCCAGCACCATTGCATTAGCAAGAGACTCCATTGATTCATTGGTACTCTCTTGCTCACCACCTACGACATAATTCACATCTGGAAGCTCTTTAGAAAGCACATGATAAGTATCAAACACCATCTGGTTGGCAACAACTGAAGTGATCTCATCTGGACGAACGTTGGCAGTTACCGTTTTAGCACGTTTAAAATCGTAGCGTTTTACCTGAGCAGTTCCACGCACACTTTCAAATGTGGCCAGAAGAGAGAGAGGAATAAGATTTCCTCTGCTATCAGTGATCTTCACGTTTCCAAGATCTTCGATACTTGTTTTAGAAATATCTCCGAATTCAACTTTCAGATAAGCTTTTTTGTTATTAAGAGTCACATCAGAGATAAATGTTCCCGTAAGGGCAGTTCTGATAGTGTCTCCAACCTGGCCAGGAGTCAGACCAAGTCGATCGATTTTCTCAAAGTTTAAATTCACTTTTACTTCAGGTGGACCGAAAACATCATCAACACGAACATCAAATACACCCTTGGTGTTTTTGAGTTTATCCATGATCTTCTCAACCATACTTTGGAGCTGCTCCCCGTTACTTGAACGGAAAGTCACTTCAACCGGAGCTCCTACTGGAGGACCATTGAGCATTTCTTCGAAGGTAAGAGTCGTTACTTCTTCATCAGTGATTGTTCTAAGCTTCTCAAGGAATACAGTATAAGGAACATTAAATTTAGCATAATCGGTGGCCATCATACGAACCACTCCCATATTATCACCAAATTTTCCGCGTGGATCGAAGGCATCAGTTGCAGAGTTCCCTGCCACTGAAACAGAATGCTTAAGCAAATCAGGTCCTAGGACCTTGATGATCTTCTCTTCCACTCTTCTTGTTACTTCAAAAGTTTTTTCAATTCGAGTGTTCTCCGGCATTTCAATACGAGCAATATAAATCTCTGTTTGGTCGGCCGGGAAAAGAATGAACTTGTTTCCAACAGCTAAGATCAAGAAAGAAACAACAATGACTCCTGTGATACCTAATGCTGTCCAATAACGATGATCGATTGTCCATTCGATGAATTTCTCAAAACGAGCAGCAACTTTATCAAACCAGTGCTTTTTAGTAACTTCGCTCTTATTGAAAACAAGATTTTTCGCCACTAAGTGAACACGCATCGGAAGAAGTAAGAAACACTCCATCAAACAGAATAAAAGAGCGGCGGTAACAATCATTGGAATAGGCGTAATAAAACGTCCCATAATCCCCGTCATTACCATCATCGGCAAGAACGCCGCAATCGTTGTAAAGGCCGTGGCAGAAATAGGAACCCACATATTGTGAACCGTATCAACCGCCGCATCCAATGAACTAGATCCTAGTTCACGTCGTCGAATATATTCCTCAGTAATAACAATGGCGTTATCTACCAACATCCCCATCGCAATGATGAGGGCAAGAATAGAAATCGAGTTAAGAGTCAAATCAAAATATGGCATGATTCCAATGGCCGATAAAAGAATCACTGGAAGCGAGATCGCGACAGTCACTCCTAGGCGACCTGGCATAAAGAATAGAAGTACAGCAACTACAACCACAAGACCTGAGATGGCATTACTTGAAAGAGTATCCAGCTTGTCAGTAACGATGTTCGCCTCATTCCAAACAACAACAAATTTGTAATCTTTGTGCTTCTCGCGATATCTCTCAAGAACTGGCTCAACTTGCCCCACTAATTTAAGAGTGTCCGCTCCGCCCTTTTTAAGAACAGAAACAAGGGTTGCCGGCTCTCCCATAAAACGGGCCAAGGTATTGGCATCTTCCTCGCCATCACGAACCTCAGCAATATCTCTTAAGTAAATCATCTGACCTGAGAAAGTCGAACGAATCGGAATATCGGCCAGTTCTTTAGCAGAGTGAATTTTAGCGTCAACTTTTACAATCTGTTGAGTTGTTGTGGTTTCGATTTCACCACCAGGAATATTAACGTTTCTTCCACCAATTTTAAGAAGGACTTCATTTACACTGATGTGAAACGAGTCCAGTTTTTTGCGCGATAGACGAATTTCAAATTCTCTCTCGCGGTATCCATCCAGATTGGCCGCTTTCACGTTCTTATCGTCTTCGATGTCTTCTTTCAGAGCATAAGCGATCAAGTCTCTTTGACGATTGCCATTGCCACCTATTACTGCAACTTCAATGGCAGCAAACTCTTCTGATTTGAGTTCAGTAAATTTAGGTTTATCAAGAAGGTCTGTCGGAAGGTTCTTCGCGCGATCCATCGCACGTTGAATATCTCCCATCACATCTTTTACAATAACTTTCGGATTATCCATATCAACACGGATAACAATCTTACTGCGACCAGATTGGGACACCGAGCGAACATCTTTAATCCCGCTCACTCCACGAAGTTCATCTTCAATGGGTTTAGTGATTTTTACTTCAATGTCCTCTGGAGTTGCACCAAAGTATTCCGTCTCAATCACTGCTGTAGCAAAATCAACCGAAGGATAAGACTCGGCATTCATCGTTGTCAGTCCCATCCATCCGAAAAGAATAAGAAAGACAGAAATAACCATCGTCAGTTTTGGGTTTTCAATAAAAAATTTAGCAAGATTTCTCATATCAATTAAATCCTGTTGAACCCACAAGGTGTATCAGGGAATACAACCAGGTAGTCAAAAATAGTGTTAAGAATTTGCAGTTGAGTATCAATAGTTGTTAGCTCTGACTGAAGAAGAGCATCTTGATCGAGGACCATTTCGTTTACTGAAACACGGGCCTGCTCATATTTTTTCTGCATGCCTTTCAAGCGCTTCTCTAGCTCACGAGAACTCACCTTCTGACTGGCAATCACTTCGTTAAGAAGCTTGATTGTTTTCACGAATTCACGATGAGTATTTTCTACTTTGGCGGTCGTTGCATTAATGGCAGAAAGAAGACGTTTATCATCATAAAGCTCTTTTGATTTCTGGGTATTCTTCTTCACGTCTCCTAGAGGCATGTTGAACTGAACACCGACTTCATAACCTGTACGGTTAGTATTACTCATATCATCAAAAGTTCCACCATAAGTTCCGCGATAAAATGCCGGTGTTTTGCCCGGCTCAGTATCTTTAAGACTTACCCCTGTCGAGCGAACAGTCCCATAAAGCTTTACATCAATATCGGCATAGCGATCATTCACAATTTGCGAGTGATTGCGAAGCTTACTCAGCATTGAAACCAATTCATCATATTTTGTGTAGTCGTAAGGAGTCTTTTCCTGACCCGAAACCTGCACGGTACAGCTTAAAACCTCGTAAATCGTTTTTTCGATATCATAGGCCCCAAGCTTTAAATCAGAAGCTGAAAGTTCAGGAAGAAGATTTTTTAACTGAGTCAGATACAGTTCGCGCTGATACTTTAAAAAAGTGACCGTTCCTTCTCGAGACGCCACTTGAGCATTATAACGAGCAACCTCGTCAGCTTCTGCAACCGAGTTTCTGAAACGAGCAGCAGTCTCATTGGCCTGCTGCTTGGCCGTTTTAAGAAGCTCCTCTGAAGTTTTCAGAGACAATTCATTGGCGACTAATGACCAGTAGAGACGACGAAGAGAGATATGAAATGTTTTTTCTTGAATCTCTTTTTCAATTTTTGCTTTCTCAACTTCTAATTGCACACTTTCAATCTTGGCCTTAGACATACGGCCAAAAAGGTTTTTCCACAGATCCATCTGAACCGTGAAGGCCAGAGTCGTTGTAGTCGCATTTTTTAGTTTTCCAATGAAAGGTGAAGAGGCGGTACGCTGATCAGTAGTCACTGTCGCGCTGGTATCAAACCCCGAAACCATATTCTTGCGAATACCCATTTGCATTTGCTTTACCGGACTAAAAACCGGAGCAAATTCAATGAGAGCTCTCTCATTTGTCTCAGCATAAGAACCTTTACCAAAGAGTTCAGCAGCAAACTTTTCATTCTCCTCACCGCGTGTAATAAGGGCCGATTGGAAGGCGGCCTCAATTTGATCCAAGTTAGGAGAGCCTTGCTTGGCAACAGATTCTAGAAAATCTTCAGTAATAAGGACTTCGGAACTAAAAGCAGATGGGCAATTGCAGAGAAGCAACAAAGCACCCAGATTTAACAATTTGTGCATATTTCCACCATTTAAACAGTTGTTTAAAACATATGTACAAAAATATATGAGAATTTGTTGCCAGTTCGCAATAAGAATTTGATTATTTTGATCGCATGTACCAACTAAGACCTTACCAACAAGAGGCGGCCCAGTCCGTCATCAAATATTTTCAAAAGAAAAGAGACCCTGCTCTTATTGTGTTACCGACTGGTGCCGGGAAAAGTCTTGTTATTGCGGAACTAGCACGCATTGCGAAAGGCCGAGTGCTAAACCTGAGTCACGTTAAAGAACTGGTTGAACAAAACCACGAAAAATATGAATCCTTAAAATTAAAGGCGGGAATCTTCTCAGCGAGCCTTGGTCGAAAAGATGATGAAGAAAAAGTTATTTTCGGAAGCATTCAATCTGTGGCCCGTGCCGGTGATGACTTTTTCAAAAACTTCTCACTCCTCATTATTGATGAATGTCACCGAGTCAGCGAAGAAGGCTCTACTCAGTATCAGGAAGTGATCGAGAAGCTTCGAAAAAACAATCCCAATCTTTGTATCTTGGGACTTACGGCGACTCCTTATCGCTTAGGTATGGGATGGATCTATGAGCAGCACTGTAATGGGGAAACGAAATCTAATGTTCCTCGCTTTTTTAAGCACTGTCTCTATGAGCTGCCCCTGTCCTACATGATTAAAAATAAATTTCTCACTGTTCCAGTAAAAATTGATATTCCCGTCACTTGCTATGATTTCTCAGAACTCACCAGCAAGGGAAGAATGTACACACAAAGCGAAGTGGAAGAATTGATAAAAAATCAAAAACGACTGACTCCGCTAATCGTAAAAAACATTATCGATATTACGGAAGAATTTGATCGTCAGGGAGTGATGATCTTCACTGCCTCAGTCACTCATGCCAAAGAAGTTTTGAGCTACCTTCCAGCAGGCGAGGCCTCGATTGTGCTGGGAGATACTGAGATCACTGAACGTGAACAAATCGTTAATGACTTTAAAGATAAAAAATATCGCTATTTGGTTAACGTATCCGTCCTAACAACTGGCTTTGATGCTCCTCATGTAGATCTCATTGCCATTCTTCGTCCAACAGAATCGAACTCTCTATACCAGCAGATCGTTGGTCGTGGACTCAGACTCAGTCCTGGTAAGTCTGATTGTTTTGTTCTTGATTACACCGGAATGGGACACGATATTTACGCTCCTGAGATTAGTGATAAGAGGCCAAGTAAAAATACCGTACAGGTAGAAGTTCCTTGTCCACAATGTGAATTCCCCAATTCTTTCTGGGGACTAGTCGATTATGAAGGCGACATCATCGAGCACTACGGCCGCAAATGCCGAGGCGGAGTGATGAATCCACAAACCTATCAGATCACACCATGCGGTTATCGCTTTCGTTTTAAAATCTGCCCAAGCTGTGAAACCGAAAATGATGTCACGGCACGTGAGTGTGAGAAGTGTAAACTCACTCTCATTGATGCTGATACCAAGCTTAAGCAGGCCAAGCTCTCCAAGAATGCTCACATCATGCAGCCCCAAGAGATGAGCTTTACTGAGCGTCTTGATAAAAACTCCAATCCCTACTTAGAGATCCGTTATTATGATCACGACTCACAATTTTTAAGTGAGGCCTACTTCTTTAATAGTCAAACAGGGTTTAAAAAATTTCAGATCAATTTTTTACGCAGCCATCTTCGACGCCCCGAGAGAAACATCAGGCCTCAGAGCATTGATGAAGTGATCAAAATTCAAAAACTATTAAGACTCCCCTCATTTATCATTGCTCGCAAACAAGATAAGTTCTGGAAAATAACTGAAAAGATCTTTTCCGAAGAATTAATCTAGCAAAATTCTGGCCTAATTTCCAAAGCATCTCTGGCTTAATACTTCGAGTCTTCGTTAAACCTAATCCACCATTTGTGTGGCGGAGGTAAACGTGAAAATTCAAATGATTCTACTTTCAATGCTCAGCTTTATTATTAGCTGTGGGAATACAGAGTCCGATAAAAAGAAATCAGGCTCCGTTCTGCAAGAAATTTCACGAGAAGGAAGAGAACCATTCAAACCACTTCCTTTATCTGGCAAAGTTGCTGAAACCAATAATTTTTGGTCAGGTGATCACTGGCCTGTTAACAAAAGTTCAGTGAGCTTGCGCTGGCAAACCGGTGAAGCGAACTCACTTGCTTATCATTCGCCAACCTTTGAAGAACTGAGTGCTTTAAGTGAAGAAGATATCGCTCTCCTCTCACCAAGTGAGAAGTATGATATTTTTATGGGTAACTATGACTACCCCTTCAAAAAGAGTGTGCAAGAAAAAATTAATCTTGTTGCACTCGCTTGGGAGGGAGTCGGTGATGGATGGGCCGCGGCCACTGCTTTTCATGGAGAACCAGCTCCAGTAACTCTGACAAATAAAGACAACATCACCGTGAGCTTTGCTTCCAGTGATGTCAAAGCACTCTTGAGTTATTACTACTCACATTTTCATGCGAGTGCCAAAGAGCAGATAGGCCTTCGCTGTAATTCCCCACAAGAAACGGCCGAAGAAGATAAGAACTGCAATAACGATCTGACAGCTGCTCAATTTCATGTAGCACTGGCAAAAGTTGTGGGTATTGGAAAGAGAACATTGATCATGGATCTTGATCGCTATGAGCAGGTCTGGAATCACCCTATCCTCGCTTACGAATCAACGATTCTTCAAGATGGTGATCCAACACCTGAAGCACCTAAAGAAGCGAAGAAAACTATTGCGATCAAAACGAAAGTGACTTACTTAGACCGCTCATACAATCATGCTTGGAATCCAGTAAAGAACACTTGGAATCAAGTAAAAACCAACAGAGTTTATTCTTATCAGTTACACCTTAATGGAAATGGACAAATTATTGGAAGCCAATGGGTTTCTTTTGATAGACCTGATTTTTTATGGATTCCACAGATGTCCACAGGCTTCACGGGCAAACTTGCAGGATTATCATCTCTGCTTAAAGCTGCCCCGAGTGTGACACCTGCTCCCCAACCAGAAGTAGTGCCACAGCCTGAGGAAGAAAATACTGAAACAGAAACTGAAACACCGGAAGTAAGTGCGCCTTAAAAGGCGCCTCTTACTTTCGATCAAGAACTTTTACAGTAAAATCGAAATCGTTATCCGCGTCTTTAGAATATTTCATTTCACTGACAAGCTTATAGTTTTTTGTTGAGAGCGAAGGAAAAAAAGCATCTCCTTGAATCTCACAATCAACTTCAGTTAAATAGATGCGATCAACCAGTGAGAGGGCATAACGATAAATCTTCTCCCCTCCAATGATGAAAAGCTCCGACTCTCCTGAGCGCTCGGCAAACTTAATCGCGCGAAAAATTGAATTAAACCAATAAACACTCTCACTCACTTCACGAGGAGAGGAAGAGATCACCAGGCTGACTCTATTTGGAAGAGGTTTTCCAATAGACTCAAAAGTCTTTCTTCCCATCAAAATGTGGTGTCCAGTTGTGAGCGCCTTAAATTGAGCAAGATCACTTTTAAGACGCCAAGGAAGAGTGTTGTTAACTCCAATCACGTTATTCTTAGATTTTGCAACAATTAATGAAACTCTCATTAGATGGCCACCGCTCCTTTTATGTGAGGATGTGCTTGATAGTTTTGAAGCTCAAAGTCTTCAAATTTAAAATCAAAGATATCTTTCACATTTGGGTTAATCTTCATAGTTGGAAGAGGATAAGGTTCTCTCGTTAATTGTAACTGAGTTTGCTCCAGATGATTCAGATATAAATGAGCATCACCAAAAGTATGAACAAAATCACCAAGTCCCAGATTACAAACTTGTGCAATCATCATTGTCAGAAGTGCATAGCTGGCAATGTTAAAAGGCACACCTAAGAAAATATCTGCCGAACGCTGATAAAGCTGGCAAGAAAGTTTTCCATCGGCCACATAGAACTGAAACATTGTATGACAAGGCGGCAGTGCCATCTTATCAACGTCACTCACGTTCCAAGCGGAGACGATCAGGCGACGTGAATCAGGGTTCTTCTTAATCATCTCAATTAAGTTTTTGATCTGATCAACAGTTCTACCGTCATGAGTTTTCCAGCTTCTCCACTGAACCCCATAAACAGGCCCGAGATTTCCATTTTCGTCTGCCCATTCATCCCAAATAGAGACGCCATTCTCTTTAAGATACTTAATATTTGAATCCCCTTGGAGAAACCAAAGAAGTTCGTGAACAATAGATTTTAAGTGGCATTTTTTAGTAGTGACTAACGGAAAACCTTCAGCAAGGTTAAAACGCATTTGATGTCCAAAAACAGAAAGAGTTCCAGTCCCAGTTCTGTCTTCTTTTTTAGTCCCTTCATCAAGGACCCTTTTCATTAGGTCATGATATTGCTTCATTGCATGGCCTCCCAGTCTTGTGTGTGTACTTAGATAGTAACAAGAAGGAGAGGCCTTGGGCAACCGCCCTGATAGTTTTGAATTAAAAGATTGCAGAAGGGGTCAAATGAAAAAAATGGACAATACAGTATAGCTTTTAGTCAAGTGACCCCGTTATTATTCGCCTTGAGAACTTACTTGTTCGTGCAGGCCAATTTTGTGTAGAGGTGTGTTTCTTAGTAAATAATCCAAATTGGCCTCTCCGCGATGGCTGATTGTGGCCATATCGTCAGAAGAGTTCTGAAAAGACTGGTGAAAAACAATCATGAATGTGAAAGCTAAGAATAGGCTAATCCCCAACATCTTTTTCATGTGTTTAAATCCTCTCATCCAAAGTTCGAATGAAAGATTTTTAAATCTATTTTCCTCAACTATCAAGATAACCACTGGAATTGTCTGGAAAACGCTCTGAGTCTAAGTCAAGTCTATGCTCTAAGGAATAATAAGAAATTAATGAGTTAGGTAATTCTCGGTGGAAATGTAAGAAATTTTTTGAAGATACTTTTCCAAATAAAGCCTAAGTCAATCCTCTGACTATGAAATTTTGATGTGTTTCTCAGTGCTTTTGGCCAATTCTTTCTTACTTCAATTGACCGAGTTTATTGATTTAGGCCATAAATTTGCCATGAAAGAAAACACTATCATAGAACCAACTTCTCAGATTGAGTCTGATCTGTTGATGTTAATGCGAGAAGATCTCGCCGAGCATCTCAAATCATTCCAAAATGAAAGTGCCGCTTGGGCTTCCTTTGAAAAGTACTCAGGACTAAATCGAAAAACTCTGAAAGGTTTTTTGACGAACAACCGCAGTCCTTACCCACAAACGGTGGTGAACTTTTACAAATGGAAATTTAAAACAACCGATCTTAACGAAGTGATTACAAATCTCGATGCGAAGGTTCGCCAGTTTCTTGCGAACAATGGCTACGACTTAGGAGCATCAAAAAAAGATATCACTCACATTATTTGTAAAACATCTATCCACTATGAAATCTATCTCCATACGGAAGATGGCCAGTCGATCAGAAAATCTGAAGTTCTTAGACTCTATGGTCTTCGCGGTGAAGAAGCACTCAATGAAATGCTTTTGGAAGATATCCTTCACGCTGTTGACGGTGAAACGATCATGGCCGGATCGGTTCGCTCTAGTCAGGATCTTAACTATTATCGCCAAAGTTTTAAAAACTTTTATGAGCTAATGCCTTGGAAGAAACTTGAAGATAATCTTTTTGATGAGAACACAACACTTTCCCTAGGAAATATTGTTGTTCCTGAAAAAGAACTGCAAGATCTCGCTCGAGTCTTTGGCGACTTTCAGAAAAAGATTTGTCAGATTCATGCGCGTGGACTTAAAACGGCCATGAATGAAAGAAAAAATATTATTTATACGTTCTCATACTTCAGCACTCCACTGAAAGAAGGTTCAAAATGAAACTCTTCGCAATATTCTTATTAATTTCAACCGCGGCTTTTGCAGGTCCGGGTGGAGTTGGCGGTGGTAACGGCAATGGCCCAGTTGTAGGTAAAAGAGAAATTCAAGTTTCCCCTACTAAGAGATACAAAATTTCTGATATTGAATCTGCGATGCTTGCTAATGGCAAAATCGTCAGAGGAGCAGAAATAGAGAAAGCTCTTCAAATGGGATTAGAATTCATTGATATTCAATTAAAGTCAGGACAGATCATCGTCATTCAAAGATAGTCTTTAAAAAAAGGGCCAGATCATCTGGCCCTTTTTTTATTTATTTTTCACAACATCAATAAAAGTCACATCCTCACCACGGCCGCCATTTTCTGGATATTGATTTACCACTGAACAACCTGAAGCGGTTTTTCGATAATCTTTTTGACCACGAACAAGAATCCCTTCAACCAGTCCTGTCTGAGCATTAAAGACAGGAGATCCAGAGTTACCGCCGAAGGTATCCAGATTGGCCGTTAAATAGGCCACATTAATCTTTTTCACATTACCAGTCGCAATCTTCAGGGGCAGACCTGAAGGCGTTCCAATAGTAAATAAAGATGTCCCTGGACGAGGGATCTTATTGCTTAGATTCAGTGGTGCCCTATCAAGCACAGGACGATCTAGTTCAATCACGGCCCAGTCTTGTTTAAAAAAGATTGTCTGCTTCCACTCAACGACTCTCTTGCAGCCATAGATATGCTTATTCTCAATCTGTCCTACAAAACTATCTTTACCGGAGTCCAACTGATAATCAAAAACCCATTTATGAGTTTTACATTCACCTTCATTAATACAGTGTCCTGCTGTTACAAGCCGGTTTTTACCAATAAGAAAGCCTGTACAAGTTGAAACCGCCTGCTGATGAGAGAAACGCTGATTTGAGCAGATATTTTTATCATAGAGAGTTGCGCTCGCCAGATGAGAAAATTCCCCTGATTTAAAAATCGCATTATTAGGGACAAGTGCTGCTACTGATTTGGCCTTCAATCTATGAATTCCGTTTTTAGAATCGCTGACATCAATCCGACTATCAGATCCGTAGATAACTTTCTGTCTGGCATGGAGATTAAAAGAGCATAAAAGAACTAAAAGAAAAAAAATTGTCTGTGTCTTCATGAGGTTAGTTATAACAGATCAAGGCGCGGGATATGGGAAAAGTAAAAAATTTACAAGGCCCAAAGAATATGGGCCCTGTAAGTGTAGAGAATTTTATAGACCGAGAGCCGCTGCTGCTTCTTTAATATAAGAAACATCTTCACCACGGCCGCCGTTTTCAGAAAATACGGTAGCTCTGTTGCAATAAAGCCCTTCTTCATAATCATTATCACCACGTACGAGAATACCGATCACTTCATTATTAGCATTAAATACCGGTGAGCCAGAGTTTCCGGCAAATGTATCAAGAGTCGTTCTAAAATAATTGCTGATTTTCAGTGAACGAACAGAACCTGTGGCGACTTTTAGTGGGAGTCCGCTTGGAGTTCCAATAGTAAACACCTTATCATTTTTAGATGGCTTATTCGTATTAAGCTTAAGTGGCCTTCTACCAACGACATTTCGATCTAACTCAATCAAGGCCCAATCTTTTTTGATGAAAACTCCAAGAGAACTTTTCACCACTCTTTTACAACTATAGACTGAAGAATTAGGAATGCTTTCTATGAAATTATCTTTCTCAGTTCCTAATTTATAATCAAAAACCCATTGAGCGTCTTCGCAATCACTTTCAGTGCGAATACAGTGACCTGCCGTCACTAGTTTATTAGGGGCCACAAGAAAACCAGTACAAGTAGAAACCGTTTGCTGATGACTAAATCTCTCACCAGAACAAACATTTGACGAATCTCCAAGAGTAAGATTCATAAAAGAAACAGATTCTTGAGTCTCTTGTCTTGTCACATAATGAGGAACAAGTGCTGCCACAGAAGAAGCGAGCTCTTGGTGCATCGGATTTTTAGAATCATTAATATCGATTCTGCTGTCGACTCCATAAATGGCCTTATTATTGGCAAGAGTAGTAAGGGAGTAACAAGCAAGCATAGCAAAGACTAACTTTTTCATTTATACCTCTGTCGTAAAATAACTTTTGGAATATTAACAAAATTGAGAGAGCAAAAGTTGCGACTATAAAAAGATTACCTTCTCAGACTATCTTTAACGAGATCAATGGCCGTCACTTGTTCACCGCCACCGTCATTTTCACCATATACACTCACTTTCCCACAACCAAGTCCTAGCCAAGTGTACTTATAGTCCACATCTCCTCTGACTAAGATCCCGGCAACATTTCCTGTTCTTGTATCAAAAACCGGAGAGCCTGAGTTACCGCCGAAAGTATCCAAGTTTGTACTAAAATAATCTCCGAAATTGTTTCTCACCTTACCATTCGCTACTTTCAGTGGAATCCCCCCAGGAGTGCCAATGACAAAAACAGAAGAAGAAACATCAGGAATAGCAGAACTCAATTTAAGAGGAGCACGATTTGTGACCGGACGATCAAGCTCGATCACTGCCCAGTCAGGAGAGCCCATACTGAAACGAGTGAACTCATAATCAACAACACGTTTACAAGAATAGATATTCGAGTTTTTAACAGACCCCACTTGAGTTTGTTTAGCATCGCTCAGCTTATAATCAAAAACCCAACTAAAGGTTTTGCACTGATCTTTGGCAATACAATGTCCAGCAGTTGCAAGAAGATTTGGGGCCACAAGAAATCCAGTACAGTCACCGGCCGCTTGTTGTTTAGCAAAGCGGGCATTGGAACATATATCAAGGGTATCTTCCAAAGTTTCCTGAGCAAGAAAACTCACTCCATTGCCTGCTGATTTAATTTTTGTTTTCTTAACCATCGCCGCTACTGAATTGGCGAGTTTGTGATGAAGTGGATTTTTAGATTGAATCACTTCGATGCGGCTATCGGCACCATAAATGGCCTTGTTATTGGCAAAAGCATAGGAAGTAGAGATCACTAAGAGCGATAAGAATAGTTTTTTCATGCCAATGATCATAACAAACATTAGGCAAGATTAAGCCTGCGCTGGAAAGTTTACCAGCGCTGAATAAAACTTAGACAGTTCCTATTAATCATGTCGAAGGGCCTCAATAGGATGAAAATCTGACGCAATTTTAGCAGGATACACCCCGAAAATAAGTCCGATTAATAGAGAGAACCCAAAAGAAATCACAATACTCATCACTGAAATAGAAGTGGTCCAGCCAGAGAAGTAGTTAAGCACCAGTGCCAATGTCACTCCAAAAGCGATCCCGAAAACTCCACCCAAGATCCCCACCACCACTGACTCTACCAGAAATTGAGAAAGAATATCACGAGGTCTGGCACCGATGGCCTTACGAAGACCAATTTCACGAGTCCGCTCTTTTACTGATACCAACATGATATTCATGATACCAATTCCACCTACCACTAAAGAAATAGCAGCTATCACAGTCAGAAGAAGCGTCATCGTTTGATTGGATTGCATGATGGCGTTTTTCATATCGGCCATATTCCACACCATAAATGCATCTTCCTGACTAGAAAGTGGAATCTTATGGCGATTATTTAAGAAGGCCTTGATCTGATCAACGAGAGCATTGCTATCAATATCGTTAGGGATTTGCACATCAATGGTATCAACAGTATTGCGGCCAAAGAGACGGCGTTTTGCAGTTTCAATCGGAACAAAAATCACATCATCCTGATCACGAAAACCAGATGATCCTTTTTCGTTCAATAATCCCACCACTAAAAAGTTAGTCTTATTGATTTTAATATTTTCACCAATGGCATTTTTCCCACCAAAGAGTTCCTTATACACCGTTGCCCCAATCAGGGCCACGCGGCTTCTCTTGGTATTCTCATCCGTGGTAAAATTTCGTCCTTCTACTACTTTCCACGATCTAAGGTCATAATAACTCTGATCTACTCCCATGATGGAAGTGTTCCAGTTTTTATTTTTAAAACTCACCTGCGCTCTCCCCTCAAGACTTGGAGCAACTCCAAGGATGGTAGGGAACTTATTGGCGATGGCCTCGGCATCCTCATAATAGAGCATCGCCGTCGCCCCTGATTGGGCGGCAACTCCGGCACTTCTTCTGATCCCCGACCTGACCGTTAGAAGATCTCCTCCGAGACTTGAGAGCTGAGATTCAATCGACTTCTGCGCCCCAAGACCGATGGCCATCATAGTGACCACACTGGCCACACCAATCATCACACCAAGGATTGAGAGAAAAGTTCTGACCTTGTTAGAAAGTAATTGTTTGAGGCCTTGTTTAAAGTGCTCTTCAACAGTAAGAACACCTGCCTTTGTCTCCACTGCTGAGGTAACAAGTGTTTCCGATCTCAGGGGTTTATTTCTTACATCAGAAACAACTTTTCCATCACGCATGCGAATGGTTCGATGGGCCCGTTTTCCAATATCATCTTCGTGAGTCACCATGACAATCGTCATGCCCTGCTCATTGAGTTCTTCTAAAATCTTTAAAACTTGTTCTTCTGAGTGGGAATCAAGATTTCCTGTTGGCTCGTCGGCAAGAATGAGACGAGGACGATTCACCAGTGAACGGGCAATGGCCACACGCTGCTGTTGACCTCCCGACATCTCACGAGGAAGGTGATCAGCGCGCTCTAAGAGTCCTACTTGTTTTAGAAAAGGCATGGCCTTTTCTCTATCAATTTCACCTTGTGAATACAGAAGTGGTAAGGCCACATTTTCAGCGGCATCAAAATAAGAAAGCAGATTAAACTGTTGAAAAATAAATCCTAATTTATGAAGACGAATAAGGGCAACTTCATCTTCGGGGAGTGTAGAAACATTTTTTCCTTCCAGCAAATAATCACCGGAAGTAGATGTATCAAGACAGCCAATGAGATTCATTAATGTTGATTTACCAGAACCAGAAGGGCCCATAATGGCCACGAAATCCCCTTCTGCAATTTTAAGATTAATATCATTAAGGACAGTCAGTTTATTGTCCCCCATCTGATAAATCTTAAAAATATTCTTTAATTCAATCATACTCATTAACGTCTTCTACCTCTTCCCCCGCTCGGCATGAAAGGATTTGATCCCTGTTGTTTTCCTTGAAGAGCGAGACTACGAATGTAAATCACATCTCCTGAATTCAAACCCTCTTTGACTTCAATCTCCCTACCGTTGCTGTTTCCAAGAGTAACTCTTTTTGGAATATACGAATCTTTCACTTTAATAAGAACGGCCGGTGATCCTTCATCATCGATCACTGCACTCTGAGGTACAGTGATTACACTCTCTGTTGCTTGAACCACGATCGTAATGTTAGCAGTCATACCTGAGCGCATGAAACTTGGAACTTCATCTGGAAGGACATCGACCGAGTAGCTCGTTACATTGTTAGTCGTTGTTGAATCGAAGGCCACATGAGTAACACTTCCGCGAATTTCATTTTGAGGATAAGCATCCAGCAGAATAACGGCCTTTTGTTTGTTGGCCACTTGAGCAATATCTGTTTCATCAACATTGGCCTTCACAATCAGATAATCGGCCATGGTAAAAAGCACATCTGTGCTGGAAAAACTTTGTCCTGTCTCCATTCCCTTCAAAATCAATGTCCCATTGATCGGAGCAATCACTGGAGTGGGCCTGTATAAATCCTCCCAACGATCCAGTTCTTCCTTTCCTTTTGTTCTCACAGCATCAAGCAGGGCCGCTCTCTCAGTCGAAGAAGTCCATGCCAGAATAGCGCCCTTCTTCACATCCTCACCTTCTTTAACAAGAATTTCTTCAATTCGACCGGCAATAGGTGATTTAATTTCCAAACGATTTTTTGGACTAACAGTTCCGGTGGCGTCAATACTCATCGAAAGTGTGCCGATGCTCACTTCATAAGGAGTATAACTGTAACTCACTTCTTCTTTACGCAAAGTTAAGTATGACCAAGCACCAATGATGAGAACAATGACAACCACGGCACCTATAATTATTTTCTTCATTCAATAGAACCTTTTCCGATAGATTTTTCAAAGGCCGCATACTTCACAATGCGATCCCTCTTACTCTGAAGATAATTAATCTGACGATTAATCAATTCACTTTCAATAATATCCCAATCTTCAAAAGTCAGAAGACCATTATTGTACTTAGCGCGTGCGATCTCTGCACGGGTCTGACTGGCCTCTCTAAAACGAGCATCCACTCTCAACTTAACATCACTTTGACGTGCGAGATTCACTGCCTGACGAATACTTGGAATCAGTGTCAGGTAAGTGTTTCTTTTAATCGCTTCTGCCGCATATTTGTTAGAAACTGCACCCTTCAATGTTGAGTAATCACTCAGACCATCAAAAATAGGAATGGATAAATTCAGTCCGAGGGTCCAGCGCTGATTATTTTCATCAGGGAAAAAGAACTGACTGTTGCGAGAAATAGAAGCAGAGAAATCAAGACTTGGAATAAAAGCAGAACGAAGGGCCCGTACTTCTTCTTCACTGGATTTCTCCATAGAGAAGGCCTGATGGTAATCAGGAGTATTGAGGGCCACTTCTTTTAAATCCTCGTCAGTTAAGTTCATCGTCAGAAGTGGCGGCTCCCCTTCAACCCGATACTCTTCAAAAGCATCTTTGTTAATCAATGAGAAAAGTTGTTTTCTAGCAACCGAGAGATTATCAGCAGCAATGATGGCATCAAGTCTTGCTTGATCTAAATAGGCCTGGGCCAGAAGAACTGAACCTTTATTCTCTCTCCCGCTCTCAAAGCGCACTTTTACAATTTGATAGTTACTTTCTCGACGAGAAATAATTTCTTTGGTCAGTTCTGCATATTCCTGAGCATAAAGAAGACTTGAAAAGGCTTCTTTCAAAGAATAACTCACTTCACTTTTGGTTTTAACCAGTGACCAATATTTATTCTGAGTTTGCCACTTGGCCTGAGAATAACGAGACCAGTCTTTAAGTCCTGAAAAAAGGTTTTGACTGAAATTAAGTGAAGTAACTACCGTATCATTGAGAACAGACGAAGTAGAATTCACAATCTGACCATTGGTAACAATAGCACTTGGTCGCTCAGATCCAGTACGCATGGCCGAAATATTTCCGCGCAGGGTGGGAAGGAAACCTTTTAAGGCCGCTTTTTGAGAATATTCAGTTGAAATAAGCTGTTCTCTGGCCGTTTTCAAGGCCATATTCTCAGTCTTTGCTCGCTCTGAAATACTCTCCCAATTCCACGTTGCCCCTATGAGAGGAGTGGAAACTAAAAAGAAAAAACAAAAGATCTTTTTCATCATTTTATTATTACTTATCTTGGCAAGTTTGGGCTAGGATATTTAAGCTTAAAATTTCAAAGGAAAATTTATGACATCTCTTGTTTTAACGGGACTTGATCGCCTTCTTGCTGAACCTAGTTTACAGGAAAAGTTCAAAGGAAAAGTCGCTTACCTTTGTCACAGTGCTTCTGTAACTAATCAACTTGAACACGGTCTCATTGCTATGAAACGTGTTTTTGGCAATCGACTTATCAAAGTTTTCGGGCCTCAGCACGGATTTGTGACTGATGTTCAAGATAATATGGTGGAGACAACCCACTACAAACACCCTTTCTTTCAACTTCCTGTTTATTCTCTATATTCGGAAACTCGTATTCCAACAGATGAGATGCTCGAAGGGATTGATCATATCTTTGTTGATCTGCAAGATGTTGGTACTCGTATTTATACTTACATCTACACCATGACACTTCTTATGGAGGCCTGCCAGAAAAAAGGAATTGAAGTCGTGGTTCTTGATAGACCAAATCCTATTGATGGACTCACTCTTGAAGGAAATATTCTTGATCTTAATTTCGCAAGCTTCGTAGGACGTCATCCTATTCCAGTTCGTCATGCTCTGACCATGGGTGAAGTGGCACGTATGCACCAGAAATACTGGGGCGGAAAAGATTGCAAATTAACAGTGATCGAGATGAAAGGCTGGAAGCGTGAGATGAGTTTTGAAGATACAAAACTTCCATGGGTGATGCCTTCACCAAATCTTCCGACCATTGAAGCGGCCTACACTTTCGTAGGAACAGTTCTTTATGAGGGATGTAACATCTCTGAAGGAAGAGGAACAACAAGGTCACTTGAAACTATCGGCCACCCAGGAATTGAAGCCTTTGGTTTCCATGAAAAATTAAAACCAATTCTTGCTAAAGCAAATCTGAAAGGATTTGTTCTAAGACCTCTGGTCTTTCTTCCGACGTTTCAAAAACACGCAGGAGTTCCTTGCGGCGGTTATCAGATTCATGTCACTGATAGAAAATCATTTGAGCCTTGGAGACTTTGCCAATACCTTCTTCGCGAATTCTATAAAGAACTAGGAAGTGATTTTAAGTGGAAAGTACCACCTTATGAGTATGAGTATCACAAAGAACCTGTTGATCTGATCAATGGTACAGATAAACTTCGTCACTGGGTTGAGAAATACCAAGATGAAGAAGCATATCAAGCAATCATGAAAGAGAATCAAACAGAATTCCAAGAGCTGAGAAAATCGATTCTCATCTATTAATAAATTAATTTGCCTCACTCCTCTTTATTTGTTCTAATTTATTCTTGAATGAATTTAAGAGGAGTGAGTCATGGCCTTGATCGAACAATGGACGGCCGCCTTTGCCAATTTAGTTTGGGGTCTTCCCCTTGTCATCATGCTGGTCTCTTCTGGAATTTTCTTCACCATCTATTTCGGCTTTCCACAAATTAGATTCTTTAAACACGCCATTAAAATCATTCTAGGTCACTATGATGATCCTGCCAACAAAGGTGAAATTTCTCACTTTCAGGCATTAACCGCCGCTCTTTCTGCAACAGTTGGTCTCGGTAATATTGCTGGTGTGGCCGTTGCTGTTACTATGGGTGGCCCAGGTGCTGTCTTCTGGTTATGGGTGGCAGGCTTCATCGGCATGTGTACTAAATTTACTGAGGTAACACTCTCTCTGATGCATCGAGAAGTTAACAGCGATGGAACTGTAAACGGTGGGCCGATGTTCGTTATTAAAAACGGACTCTCTAAAAAGTTTCTCCCACTTGCCTGGATCTATGCTCTCTTCACTATTCTCTCTTCCTTAGGTGCAGGAAATATGTTTCAGGCCAATCAAATGGCCAGTGTCGTTCTTTCAACAACCGGATTACCTAAATGGGCCTCGGGCCTTATCTTTTGCACTCTTGCAGGTCTTATTCTAATCGGTGGTATTAAAAGAATTGGTAAAGTGACTGAGAAGCTTGTACCTCTTATGATTTTCATCTACATGGGTGGTGCTCTTTATATTATTTATACTCATTTCAATCTTATTCCAGAAGTCTTCTCACAAATCATCACTGGTGCTTTCTCCGGAACTGCGGCCACAGGGGCCTTCACTGGTGTGGCCATTAAAGAAGTCATTATCAATGGGATTAAGAGAGCTAGTTTCTCTAACGAAGCAGGTCTTGGTTCTTCGGCCATGGCCCACTCCGCGGCCAAATCAACTCCTGTACAAGAAGGTATCGTTGCTCTCATTGAACCTTTTATTGATACCATTATTGTTTGCAGCATCACTGCCTTTGCCATTCTCCTCACTAATACCTGGAGTATGCCAGGGATTCAGGGCTCAGATATGACTGCCGTGGCCTTCGAATCAGTTCTCGGTCCTGCTGGCCGCTACATTGTTACTGTTACTGTGGCCCTCTTTGCTTTTTCGACAATGATTTCTTGGTCATACTATGGAGAGCAAGGGATTACATTTATTTTTGGAAAGAAGTTTATTCCAACTTATCGATTTGTTTTTCTAGTGATGATTTTTATTGGTTCTATTTCGCAGTTAGGGATTGTGCTGAATTTATCTGATGCCTTCTATGGGATGCTGGCCTTTCCTAACCTAATTGCCTGCTATATTTTACTTCCAAAAATTAAAGATGCCCTGAAAAAATATAAGGCCTAGTCTCCTAGGCCTTATAGGTAAAAAAATTATTCAGCGAAGATGGAAGGCATCGGTACAAACTTTTGCTCTTCATTAAAAAACTCTAATTCCATCATGCTCTTTGTACTTGCAATATCTGAGTAAGACATAACAATCGCACGATCCAAATCATAGTTAACTGAGTAAGTAGCAGCTCTCTGAGCTCGCGCACTATTCACAATTCCGCCAGTCTTAACTTTACCAGCAAGAAAGCTCTTCTTATCTACTGTTTCCATCAGAATTTTCTTTAACTGGGACGGAGTTAATGATGGATTAATATCTTTTAATTTACCGGCAAGATTACTCACAAATGGAGCGGCTTGACTTGTTCCAGACATTGCAATTCTTGTTGTCCCAGGAGCAGCAGATGGAATATTCACACCAGGAGCGGCCACATCAACTGACTTAACACCATAGTTAGAAAATTTCGCAATATCAGTATTTCCTAAGCTGGCCGCAACTGTAATCGAGTTCTGAGCATCTGCTCCCGCTGGAGAGAATGGAAAGATATCGTTATTGCGTCCTTCATTTCCGGCAGCAAATACATAAAGTGTATTCGGTGTTGCTCCAAAGCTCTTAGCATAACTTCTATTCATAAAAGTTTGGAAAATGAATGATCCCTTAAAGATTTCTGTCTCTGTAGGTTCCTTCTTAAAAATCTCACGGAAAACTAGCGTTGCGATATCACGGGCAGAACTAAATGGAGCCCCAAAAGATCCATTGGCCACGTCAGCTTTGTTCTCACCAACAAATGAAACAACTGGCGTTAGCTTACCAGCGAGCATCTCGGCCACTTTGTAGAGGTAAAGGTGATAATCCTTTTCAGTACTTTTATCGCCTTTAATTAACTTCATTAACGAGGAAACTGGTGTCTGGATATACTTAATCCCCATGATTTTATGATTAGAACCAGCTGCAGCAATTCCAGCGACGTGAGTTCCATGGGCATAAACTCCATACTCTTTTAATCGTCCCTTCAGCTCTTCGGTCAATTTTGTCTTAATGAACAATTCATCATCTGCAGTCATAGCATTGCGGTTAAAGCGAGACTCAATCTCATAATATTTAAAAACATCGCTGCTATAGCGAGACAACAACGAGTAATCAAAAATTTGCGAGTTATTTTCAACAAAGTTCCATCCATTCACAACTTGCGAAACACCTCTGTTAGGATGGCTCCACATCTTAGGAGCAATTTCTTTGTGGCGATAATCAACCCCTGAATCAATAACTGCGATGGTGGCAGCTTGAGCGGTAGAGATAAGGGCCAGAAGGGCCAGAGTAAATTTCATTTCAACTCCTCAGGATAGCTTTGTCCAATCGGGACGCATTATGTCGAAGGGTCTGAGATTATTCAATCAAGCATTGGGAAAGGTGTAAAAAAGACAGGTTAGCAAAAGAATTTAGGGGGTAAGCGACTAGAATAACATAAAAAAAGCCCCCTCAAAGAGGGGGCCTTTTGTTAAAAACTACTTAAACATTGGAGCAAGAGGGATCGGAGTAACATCCATTACAGGAGTTTTTACGATCGATTTAAGAACTGCTGCACGAACAGTAATCTTTGATTGAGCAATTGCACCATCAACATTCATTCTGTTTGAAAGTTTTGCAGCCTCAACAGCTCTCTTCATATTCACAAGTCCACCAGAAAGAACTTTGTCAGCTAGCCAGCTCTTCTTATCAACAGTTTCCATAAGGATCTTCTTGATTTCAACTGGACGAAGAGATGGGTTAGCATCTTTCACTTGTGCTGCAACATTGGCAACATAAGGAGCGGCCTGAGATGTACCAGAAACCATTAGGTACTCATCTCCTGGAATAGCAGAATTGATAAGCATACCTGGGGCAGCTACATCAACGTGCTTTACTCCGTAGCAAGAGAAAGGAGCAATGAATTGATCTTGGTAAGTTGCTGCAACAGTGATCGCATTATCAACACGAAGGTTTGCTGGAGAAACTGGAAGCTCATCATTGTTTGTACCATCGTTACCAGCAGCAAAAACGAAAAGCGTGTTTGGAGCTGAGCCAACGAATTTTGTACCTTCTTTCAATACAGAGTTAACAAATAAAGAAGCTGCACGAAGTGACTCTTCCTCATTAGGTTTTCTGAAGAAAGCTAATCTGAAAGCGTTATCAGTGATCACTTTCACTTGAGCAACGCTCGTTCCGAAAGAACCGTTAGCAATAGGGGCCTTGTGGCCATTGATGAACTGACCAATAAGCGCCATTTGTCCCATTTGAGCTTCAGCAAGCTTTTTGAAAGTTGCTTCTAGGGCCTTCCAACGAAGAGATTTATCGTTAAGAGACTTGTTACCTTTTAGAGCATCAAGGAAAGGCTTCACTTCTGTAGGAATTAATTTAATCCCCATAGCTTCTGAAGTTGTTCCTCTGATAGCAATACCAGCAACGTGTGTTCCGTGAACAAAGTTACCGAACTTACCAACTTCTTTTACGAAATTAGGATCAGCGAACTTTTCTTTTGCCCATTTCTTGTCATCTTCAGTAAGAGTTCCCATGAACTGCTTAGCTTGAATTTCAAAAAACTTGTAAGGGTCATTTGAGAATGTTCCAAGATATTTGTAATCAATAATCTCAGCATTCTGTTCAGCAAAGTTCCAACCATGAACATCGTCCTGGTAGCCGTTACCATCGTTGTCACGGTTATCAAAAACTTCATTCGGGTTAGTCCAAAGATTTTTGGCAATCATCTGGTGCTTGTAATCAAGACCTGAATCAATTACTGCAATTGTAGCAGCGTTAGCAGAAGTCATTACTCCAAGAGTAAGTAAAAAAGACATCCATTTCATAGTGCTCTCCTTAATCATCAAGGGAGCTTCTCAAGAGCGGAGTAAATTCGTCAAATAAAAAAGGCCCTCCGAAGAGGGCCGTAAGAACATGTAAGATTATTTCTGTAGTTCAGGAATGTTTGTGATGTAAGTCACGTCTTCACCGCGACAAGCAGAGTTGGCGCATACGTTAGAAACTTGACACTTTTGAGCAGAGTCATAAACGTAGTCTGTTGTTCCGCGAACAAGAATACCTTCAACCATACCTGTCTCAGCGTTAAATACTGCTGAACCAGAGTTACCACCGTATGTATCAAGGTTAGCAACAAAGAAAGTATTTTCTAGGCTACGAACGTTTGCACCATCAGCGATTTTTGTAGGGATACCAGTCGGGTGACCGATAACTACGATAGCATCATTCTTAGCAATTTTACCTGAAGTTCTGTATGTAAGCGGAGCTCTATCAGTAACTTTGCGGTCAAGTTGAATAAGTGCCCAGTCATCCATCGTTGAACCGTTAAGAGAACGGTTAACAATTTTTGAACATGAGTAAACAGAAGAATTATCAACAGTGATTGCGCCTTGCTCTTCGTGATCTACTTTATAGTCGAATACCCACTTATAGCTCTTACAATCAGAGTTGCTACGGATACAGTGACCAGCAGTAACAAGAAGATCTTCACCAACTAAGAAACCAGAACAGTTCGCAGCAGAGATTTGTGCAGAGAAACGCTCTGAAGCACAGATGCCGCTAGACTTTAGAGTTCTTGCTGTAATCTTTGTTGTTCCATTGTCTTCAGGACGAAGATTAGATGAACTGATCATAGCTGCTGTAGAGCGAGAAAGTTCTACGAAAAGAGAGTTTGTAGAGTTAACTACGTCAACGCGGTTATCCTCACCATAGATAACTTTGTTTCTCTTATTTGTTCCTGCGATGAGTTGGCTTGAAGCAAATAGGAACGCAATTGTTAATAAAGTTGAAGTCATTTTCATGTGGAAATCCTTTTCCAAAAGTTAAACCAATTCAGAGTCGTTTTAAATTTTTTCGAAATTATCACATTCCGTAAACTAAAAGATTCTTACACTTAAAGTTGGGAACTTAATCCGCGCGCAAGATTAATCACTTTTTCAAAGTGCCAAACTCTCCCCTCTGGGTCCTTAATTTCGATGTAATTGGCAGACTTTTCTGAGAGTAGAAAACGGCTGGAGTCATGTCGATAATAGAAGAAGCTGAGTCTTGCGACGAGGTCAAAAAATTTCTCCTCCGCAAGATTAAAAACTAAAGCAGTGCCTTGTTGATTTTGTGCCTGATGGTCTTTTCTTATCTCTAAAAACTGGCCCGCAAGTGCTAGCCTCATCTGAGAATCAGAAATCTCATCAACCTCTAATTCCAGTACCTCCGTCAAAAATGACAGGTACTCTTCATAACTTTGAGTATAAAAAACTAATCCACCAAACATCATGGATAAATGATGAAGGAATTCATTTGATGTGTAAATACTACTCTTGAAGACTAAAGAAGAGGCCTGTGTGTTCTGATCCAAACCTCTCCCATCCAGTGAGGAGAAAGTCTTTGCACTTCGGCCATATGATGCTGATCTAGAAGATCGCGATCTTCCATACTGTTTGTTAAGCCGTACTTCTGGCGCAGAAAGGATTTACGGGAAATTCCAAATAGCCAACGATCATGATTAAGAGTCTTTTGTAACTCTCCAAAGCGTTCGATGGCCTCCCAGTTCTGCTCATAGGTTTTTGAAAATCCAAAACAAGGATCAAGGATAACTCTTGGACGGGCATAGGGCCTAAAATACTCAACCAGACCTTGAAAGAACTCCTCTTTAGTAAGCTGATCTGCGGTGAATTTCATATGAGTACCACTCTCGCTCCTAGTAGGAGCAAGATTATGAGAAAACACATAGGAGTAGGGGCCAGAGATGCTCAAAAAGCGCTCTACCTCATCATCCCACTTGCCCGAAACATCATTCCAAACCAAGGGATTTCTCTTTGATCTCTTCATCCATTCTTTTTGGAAAAAGGAGATGGTCTCAGGATGATAGGTGTCGATGCTAACAACCCCCTTATCCCAGGAAAGTATCTGATCCAGATAAGGAGCAAACCTCGACAGCTCCTCATCATAAGAAATGGGCGCATTCATAGGGGCCGTTGATTCAGCACCAAAGTCTAAAATAGGAACTTCTTTAAAGGTTAGGAGCTTTGAAGCAAGGATGTCAGGAGTTAAAGAAGCAGAATCGCCGGAGAAAGAATTGGGGGTGATATTAATCACCCCCATCATTTTTAAATTAGCCATTAAACAGGTTGAGGTTTTGAACCAATAGGAGCTGCACTTGCAGTTGCTCCACCTTCAGGATTAGCAGGATTTGATGGCTTTACATTGATCACAGGCTGACCAATTTCTTCGCCGGCCACTAGACGTCTGATCTGATCAGCGTCAAGTGTCTCCCAAACTACCAGAGCTTCAGTTAAGCGGTGAAGAGCATCGATATTATCGTTAAGAATTTTTTTCGCTACTTCGTAGTTTGTTTGAACGAAGTTTGCAATTTCCATATCGATTTTACGACTTGTCTCATCTGAGAAACTCACCGATTCTCCGCCATAAACCATTCCACCATTTTGCTTAGCATAGTTGATAGGTCCAAGTTTCTCAGACATACCCCAGTTACAAACCATATTACGAGAAAGCTCAGTGGCGCGCTCAATATCGTTTGAAGCACCGTTAGTCATTTCTCCATAAACGATTTCTTCAGCAACACGTCCACCCATAAGGAAAGCGATGAAATTCTCACCCTTTTCTTTTGAAAGATTCAACATGTCTTCATTTGGAAGAGTCTGAGTTACACCCAGGGCCTGTCCACGAGGAATGATTGATACTTTATGAATAGGGTCAGTGTGTGGAAGGTTAAGACCTACCAGAGTGTGACCGATTTCGTGGTAAGCAGTTAGACGCTTTTCTTTTTCAGAAATCATCATCGATTTACGAGCAACACCCATAAGAACTTTGTCTTTAGCGTTGTCAAAATCAATCATACCAAGCTGTTTTTTACCGCCACGAGCTGCGAGTAGGGCCGCTTCGTTAACAAGGTTCGCAAGATCTGCCCCTGTAAAACCTGGAGTCCCTTTAGCAATAATTTCTAGATCCACATCAGTTGATAGTGGAGTTTTCTTAGCGTGAACTTTAAGGATTTGCAGACGTCCACGAACGTCCGGACGGCCTACCATTACACGACGGTCAAAACGACCTGGACGAAGTAGGGCCGGATCAAGAACATCAATACGGTTAGTGGCCGCCATGATGATCACACCTTCATTTGATTCAAAACCATCCATCTCTACAAGAAGTTGGTTGAGAGTTTGCTCACGCTCATCATGTCCACCACCCATACCGGCACCTCTGTGGCGACCTACGGCATCGATCTCATCAATAAAGATGATACATGGAGCATTCTTTTTACCTTGTTCAAAAAGGTCACGAACACGACTTGCCCCTACACCCACAAACATCTCAACGAAGTCAGAACCTGAAATTGAGAAGAATGGCACACCGGCTTCACCAGCGACAGCTCGGGCAAGAAGAGTTTTACCTGTTCCTGGAGGTCCGACAAGAAGACATCCCTTAGGAATTTTACCGCCTAGGGCAGTATATTTTTTTGGATCTTTTAAGAAATCTACGATTTCAACCAGCTCTTCTTTAGCTTCCTCAACACCTGCGACATCAGTGAATGTCACACGCTTATCATTCTCAGTAAGCATCTTGGCGCGAGCTTTACCAAAGCTCATGGCCTTGCCGCCACCAGCTTGAAGTTGGCGAAGGAAGAAGAAGAAGAAAACGAAAAGAAGAATCATCGGAAGCCAGTTGATGAGAAGTGTTGCCAACATCCCCTGCTTTTCTTCTTTTTTGTAATTAGGAATAATTCCGTGGTTTTTTAGAATACGGAAAGTTTCATCCCCAGTATTACCAACTAACTCAAAGTACGTACCATTCTCATAGCCATCATTAAAGCGACCTTGAATCGTATTATCGCCCTGGAAAGTTACTTCTTTAACATTTCCACTTTCTACGGCCGTGATGAAACTTGAAAAATCAATTCCCTTAGCTTGAGTATTTTTTTGTTCAAACACTTTCATTACGAAGGCCATAATGAGGATAACGACTATCCATAGCATTAAAGTTTTTTGTTGTTTTCTCATGAAGAGGCCCTTTTTAAATCACTAAAAATTTCAATCCTTCTTTTGGATTCCTTAGATTATAGGCAAACGATCTATTCTTGAAAAGAAAAGAGATTGGAAAGGTTAACTAAGGGTAAAAGCCTGAGCGTTTTTGGCAACCTTTCTTTTTTTCTTTCCCACTCTTCAACGCACTTAAGCATTGGCATAAAGCGCAGACCCCGCTCTCGACAAATGTCAGAGACACGCGGAAAGAGAGAATCAAAGTTAGAGGTATTTAAAGTTCGACAAATAGAATCAGATTCTAAAATCAACACTAGTCCAGGCAAGTTTTGAAGAGCATCACTGGATTTTAACAAATTTTGCCAAGCATTTTTTAATTCAAGCGGCGTAAAAGTTGGCAAAGTCATTAACTCTTGATTAGAAACCGTGGAAAGCACCTTCGCAATATCCTCATCATGATTAATAAGGCTTTTCTGATAGAGGATCAATTGCTTGTAAGTGTAATACGCTTCAATACCACCGCTAAAATGAAAAGGGCCCTTCTTGCTGTTATCGATGGCCTTAAGCATTCGCTGGATAGGAGTAATGATTTCTCCTCGATCCGCAGAGGAATAGAAATGGATAATTTCCTGAATCTGAAATTCTGAGAAATGAGCTCCTACCAAGAGGGCCCCTTTTTCAAAAGCAAACATCTCCGCCTGTCCCACACTGCGATTAAAATAAGATGCTTTCAGACTCATGGCCTGAAAATTAGCAAAGTGTGTATAGAACTTCAGATAACGAGGATATTTTTTTCTAATTTTGGGAATAATCACATGACGGATGTAGTTGCGATCAAAGCTCAGATCCCAATTGGTCGGGTCATCTCTAAAAGGAATACCTTCAAATTTGATTAAGCGCTTAATCTGAGCACGGCTGACACAGTGGAAGGGACGAATAAGCCTGCCATTTCTCACAGGAATACCGATTGAGGCACGTGGATTATAGGAGCGATGCCTCTGCATAAAATTCCACTCGTAGGAGTCATCAATATGATGGCCTACCCACAGCAGTTCATTTTCTCGTAGCTCATCCAGACATGCCTTACGACGAAGCTTTCTAGCACGGGCCTCAAAATTGTTTCCCAGCTTTAGGCCTTGCAGCTCCACCATATAAAAAGGAATCCCTTCATCTCGGCAAAACTTCTCAATTAACTGAGCGTCTCCTTGCTGACCTTCACGGGTATTATGGTGAACAAAAAAAGCTCGCACTGGACCGATCAACCCCTCCTTATGAAGGAAGCTTGCTACCCAGAGAAGCGCCATCGAATCCATGCCACCACTGACGGCAACGAGATGAGCTCCCTTAAGTTCATGGGGCGTTGCCACGTTGCCCAAAAATCTCCATAGGTGCTTAAAAAATAATTGTCGGTAAAGAACTGGACTTAATTTTTTCATCATAATTACTAGTTAATATATGGAAAATATTATTGACATACATTATTAGGTTCATTAGTATCTCAATACTTTTCTTGTGGGGCAACGTAGCTCAGTTGGTGAGAGCACAGCATTCATAACGCTGGGGTCGGCAGTTCAATTCTGCCCGTTGCTACCAAATTTTTCTCCCCCTTAAAATAACTTATTACTGCCTGAAAACATACTGTTCATTATCATAATTTTTTAAATCCCCCATTATCTGAGTAGTCAGCAAAGCTGAAAACAATCATTTAGCTTGGTGATCCATATCATCATCAAAAGATTCAGAGTTTTTATACTTAAGTCATATTCATTCATAGAGAGGAGTTCTTATGAAATTATGCCTTAAGAAAACACTTATCACTTCCATCGCTCTTGCTTCCAGTCTTAGCGTCTTCGCTGAGAATAACTGGATGGTTCGTACTCGAGCCCTTGCTGTTATGCCCGATGTTTCAGGCTCACCATCAGTTATTGGTGGAGATGTGAGAATCAATACTCAATCAGTCCCTGAACTGGATTTCACTTATTTCTTCAAAAAGAATTTTGCGATGGAATTGATTCTTGCCACTACCACACATCAGGTAGGGGTTAAAAACTCTGCTCTTGATAATGTGGATCTGGGAAGTGTGTCCCTACTTCCACCAACTCTTCTTGCTCAGTATCACCATGAATGGGGCAACTTTAAGCCCTACGTGGGGGCAGGATTAAACTACACCATGTTCTACAATGCGCAATCTGGTGCTGTTAACTCTGTTAAATATGATAACTGTTTCGGTTATGCCCTGCAGGTTGGCCTTGATTACAAGATTACTGAAAAAGTTTATCTCAACCTTGATATTAAAAAGCTCTATCTCGAAACTACTACAAAAGTAAGAGCTGGAGCTACGCGAGTGAAGGCCGATGTGAATATCGACCCATTACTCGTCGGAGTGGGTATTGGTTATCGTTTCTAATCAAACATAATCTTGCAATCTGGCCCGCCACAGCAGCGGGCCTCATTTTTTTCAAGTTGCCGAAACATCCCCATATCAAGAACAATAGAGTGACTCTTATCTAAAGGAATTTTATGAAATTGATCACTCTCCTTTGCTCGCTTCTTTTTTGCATCAATGCCTTTGCCCTTAAAGTTGGAGACACTGCCCCAAGCTTTACACTTGCCGACCAAGCAGGACAAAAGGTGAATAGTGCAGATTTTAAAAATCAATGGACAGTGCTTTTCTTTTACCCCAAGGCCGATACTCCCGGATGTACCAAACAGGCATGTGCCTTTCGTGACAACACCAAAAAATTTAAAGAGATGGGTGTTAATATTTACGGGATTAGTGTCAACTCTGTAGAAGATCAAAAGAAGTTTGCCGAAAAATATAAATTATCTTTTCCTCTGTTGGCCGATGAAGATGCTAAAGTGGCAAAGATGTTTGAAGTAAAACGTCCTTTGATTGATATTGCTAAACGCTGGACTTTTGTTCTTAGTCCTGAAAATAAGATTGTTGATATCGGAGAAGACGTTGATCCGGTTCTTGATAGTGAGCGCGTACTGACTAAGATCAAAGAACTGCAGAATGCTCGTCGTTGAGTTTGATTTTCTTTTTTATCTTTCGCAGCAGTGGAGCGTTTCTTTAAAAGAGATTGATGATGTTTTAAAGAAACTTAATCCACTCATTATTCATGGGCAGAATGTTCAGGTCCCCAATCACTACACCAAAAAAATTGTTTTTGATCCGAATACTGTGCTTACCTCTTACGAGCAAATGGCCAGAAAGATTATAGATATTTCGTCCAATCAAAAAGAGCTTATCTATCTGGGATTTAAACTACTGCCGGCATGGACGCTTTTTGATCATTTACAAGAAAATCAAAACGTTCATGTTCCGCAACTTGCTCATCCTACATTTTTAAAAAATGGCAATACCCCTGATCAGATGCCTCTTTATCTTGATCACGCTGAAGATTTTTGGCAAAGAGTTCCTAAGCAACCTAGCTCTTTCTCCTTTATGGAGCTTGCCTTTTATCAAGTCTCAACTCAAACTCTTGTGGAGAAAGTGTTTGTTAATAATCAGAACGAAGAAAGAACATTTACCACATTTAGCGATACTGATGCGGTGATCTTTTCTACAGCGGCCCATTCTTCGCTGCCTTCTCATAAAAATCAAGATATCAGCCTTTACCTATACAACTCTTTTCTAACTCTCAATGAAGGGGCCTATCTTAACAAGGCACTTCTTAAGAACATTTCAGGAGAGGAAGCAGAATTATTTAAAATAAGCCCTCCAGATTTTTTTCTAAAAAAAGAGGTCAACATCTTAAGCTCTCTGCGAACAGTGGAGAATAGTCTCATCACTCTACAGGATCGTTTTGCAAAAGAAAGCTTTGACCTCTATCGAATGACTCAAGGTTTAAGTCGATGAAGCTGAATCTCTATTATCAAACCGCTCCACTGCATACGAATAATTATTTCGTTATTATCACTCATGATGAAAAGCTTAAAAATAATCCAGATTATCTTTATGTTCCCAAGTCTCACCGCCCAGAGAAAAATTTCTTACTCATCTCAAGTAAGCTGTGTGAATTTTTAGAAAAACATCCTCAGGTAACATCTCTTTACGCT
>CALHBF010000016.1 GCA_937931205.1 uncultured Bacteriovoracaceae bacterium | reverse complement strand
CGATGGCGTTGAGATGATTATGCCAGGTGACAACACTTCATTTGCTGTTGAGCTTATTGCTCCAGTAGCTATGGAGAAAGGTCTTCGTTTCGCGATTCGTGAAGGTGGACGTACGATTGGTGCTGGTACAGTATCTGATATTATTGCTTAATTAAGAAAAACGTCAAAATTCTTACAGAATGGGCTTTACAAAGGCCCATTCTTTTTCTAATTTGACAAAAATATTTTTTTGGAGATTTCATGAAGGCCAACAAACTTAGAATTAAGCTACGTGCTTATGACTACAATATTCTTGATGCTTCTGTTCAAGAAATTGTACAAACTGCTAAAAATACAGGTGCGAGAGTAGCTGGACCAGTTCCTCTTCCAACTGAAATCAACCGTTATACAGTTCTTCGTTCACCGCACATCGATAAAAAATCGCGTGAGCAGTTCGAAATGAGAACTCATAAGCGTCTAATCGATATCGTTGAGCCAACTCAACAGACTGTTGATAGCCTTATGAAGCTAGATCTATCTGCTGGTGTTGACGTAGAGATCAAGTACTAGTATAAAGCTTCAACGCTTTTTATTTGTTATATAGTTTTTTTTATTAACCATGAATGCATCCCTGTGAGAGGGTGATGCTGTGGAGGGCGAATGTCAGACGCTAAGTTAAGTCTGCCTGCTTTTTACGGAGTTAAAGCTGGCATGACCAGAATCTTTGATCAGAACGGTAACCACGTTCCTGTCACTGTAGTAAAACTAATTCCGAACGTTGTTTCTCAAGTTAAAACCCAAGACAAGGACGGCTATTCAGCTTACCAAGTTGCTTTCAATGAAAAGAGAGAGTCACTTGTTACGTCTCCTGTTAAGGGTCACCTTAAAAAAGCAAACATCGAGAAAACTTTCTCTGAGTATGCTGAAATTAAGGTTTCAGATGTTGATTCAGCAGCTCTTGGAAAAGAGACTTCTGTTGATCAATTCGCAGTAGCATCTTACGTTGATGTAACTGGCCAATCAAAAGGTAAAGGTTTCGCTGGTGTTATGAAGCGTTACAATTTCCAAGGTGGTCCAGCTTCTCACGGTTCACACTTCCACCGTCGTGTGGGTTCTATCGGATGTCGTGCTACTCCAGCTCGCGTTTGGAAAGAAAAGAAAATGCCTGGTCACCTAGGTCAAGAAACTACAACTGTTCAAAACGTTCAAGTTGTAGAAGTAAACCTTGAAGCAGGATACATGCTACTTAAAGGTTCAATCCCTGGCGCTAAGAACGATTTCGTAAAAATCGCGAAATCTGTGAAGAAAGCGTAAGGGGGGAGTAATTTATGACTGAATTAAATGTATTAAACTCAAAATTTGAAAAATCAAACTCTCTTAAAGTTAACGCTGATTTCTCTGTTGAAACAATCAACGGAGCAGTAGTTCACCAAGTTGTTAAAGCTACTCTTGCTGGTCGCCGTCAAGGTACAGCAGCTACTAAGAACAAGGCTCTTGTTTCTGGTGGTGGTAAGAAGCCTTTCAAACAAAAAGGTACAGGTAACGCTCGTCAAGGTTCTAAGCGTTCTCCTCTAATGCCTGGTGGTGGTACTGTTTTCGGTCCAACTCCAAGAGACTACACTCAAAAAGTGAATAAAAAAGTTATGCTTAATGCTATTAAATCTGTTCTTGCAGATAAGCACCAAGCTGGAAAACTTCACATTGTAGAAAAAATCGAATCTAACGGTAAAACAAAAGATATGTTCGCAACTCTAACTGCAAGAAACCTTCTACCGGCTCTTGTAATTACTGCTGAGAACAATGAAGTTGTTAACCGTGCCGTAAGAAACCTTGAAAGAGCAAAAGTTGCTCCAGTAGATGGATTTAGCGTTTACGAAGCTATTAAGTTCGAAAACCTAATCATCGAGAAAGGTGCTTTCGAAAAATTATTAAGCAGGCTGGTGTAAGATGTTAGGTCTAGAAAATGTATTGATTAAGCCGTTATTAACGGAAAAAACATCACAATTTACTGAAGCTTTCAATCGTTACGCTTTTGTTGTTAACGTTAAAGCTAATAAAAACCAAATTAAGAATGCTGTTGAAAAGTACTTCGACGTAAAAGTTGTTGGCGTTCACACTTCAGTTCTTCCTGGTAAAAAGAAGCGCGCTGGCAAGAGTTTCAAAAAAACTTCTGCTCAGAAAAAAGCATATGTCGAGCTTCAAGAAGGCCAGAAGATTGAATTCTTCAAGGGCATATAAGGTAAAGGGCTAAAGATATGGCAAATTTAAAAAAATTCAGACCCATTACTCCATCTCAACGTGAAAAAGTAGTTGCTGTTGGAGATATTACGAAAGGTGTAGCTCCTGAGAAGTCACTTCTTGCTCCTCTTAAGAAGCATGGTGGACGTAACACACACGGTAAGATCACTACAAGACATATCGGTGGCGGAGCTAAGCAAAAATACCGTCTAGTAGATTTCAAAAGAAATAAACTAGATATTCCAGCAACAGTTAAATCAATTGAGCATGATCCAAACAGAACATGTCACATTGCTCTAGTTGTTTATGCTGACGGACTAAAATCTTATATTTTAGCTCCAGTTGGTCTTAAAGTTGGTGATGTTGTTATCTCTTCAGATTCAGCAGATATCAAAGCTGGTAACACTAAGCTTCTAAAAGATATTCCAATTGGTACTCTTGTACACAACGTTGAACTTAGCCCAAATGCTGGTGGTCAAATGGCCCGTTCAGCAGGTGCTTACGCTCAGCTTATGGCTAAAGAAGGTGAGTACGCTCTTCTTCGTCTTCCATCTGGCGAGCTAAGAAAAGTTAAGTCAAACTGTCGCGCGACAATCGGTCAAGTTGGTAAGATCGAGCACGAGCTTGAGAACATCGGTAAAGCCGGTCTTAATCGTCATCGTGGTATCCGTCCAACTGTTCGCGGTGTTGTTATGAACCCGGTTGATCACCCGCATGGTGGTGGTGAAGGTCGTACTTCTGGTGGACGTCACCCGGTATCTCCTTGGGGTAAACCAACTCGTGGATATAAGACACGTAAGAACAAGAGAACTACCAAGTTCATCGTTAAGAGAAGAGGTAAGTAACAATGGCACGCTCAATTAAAAAAGGTCCTTTTGTAGATAACTATCTCTACAAAAAAGCAGAAGAGGCCAAGAAAAATACTAAAGGCAATACAGTCATTAAAACATGGTCAAGACGTTCAACGATCGTTCCTGACTTTATCGGTTTAACTTTTGCTGTTCACAACGGTAAAAAGTTTATTCCAGTATACGTGACTGATAACATGGTCGGGCATAAGTTTGGTGAGTTTTCAATTACTCGCACATTCACTGGCCACTCTGACAAGAAGAAGTAAGAGGTAAGGTATGATCGTCGTTAAAAATAATAACGTAGGAACATCAGCACGTAAGGTTAGACAAGTTGTTGATCTAATTCGCAGAAAGAAAGTTGAAGAAGCTCTTCGCATTCTTCGTTACTGCGAAAAGAAAGAAACAGCAGTTCTAGTTACGAAACTAATTAACAGTGGTCTAGCGATTGCTTCAGAGTCAAAGAAGTATGATCTAGATAATCTTGTAATCGAAATGGTTAAAGTAGACGAAGGTCCAACTTTAAAGCGCATTATGCCGAGAGCTCAAGGCCGTGCGTACCGTATCAACAAGAGAACTAGTTATATCACTTTAGCGCTTAAAGAAGCTTAATCAGGGGAACGACTAATGGGACAAAAGGTTAATCCATACGGCTTTAGATTAGGTTACATCAAAGGATGGCACTCTAACTGGTACGTAAAGAATAATTACGCAAATATTTTCCAACAAGATCTTGCGATCAGAAACTATATCGATACTGAGCTTTCACAAGCAGCTATCGCTAAGACTGAAATCACAAGAACTGCTGACCAAGTAAAAGTTACTGTTTACTCGGCAAAGCCAGGTGTAGCGATTGGTAAAAAAGGTACAGGAATCGAAAAAATTCGTAATGACCTTAAAAAAATTACTAACTGCCCTTTATTTTTTAATATCGCTGAGGTAAAGCGTCCAGATGCAGAAGCAAAACTAATTGCTGAAAACATCGCTCAACAACTTGAGAAGCGTGTAGCTTTCCGTAGAGCAATGAAAAAAGTGATGACTTCAGCTTTCAGATCTGGTGTTAAAGGGATCAAAGTTAAGTGTTCAGGCCGTTTAGGCGGAGCTGAGATCGCTCGTACAGAAGGTTACGCTGAAAAGAAAGTACCTCTACACACACTTCGTGCTGATATTGATTACAATACAGCAACTGCCAAGACTACTTACGGTATCATTGGCGTGAAAGTATGGGTATATAAAGGCGAAATTTATAAATAATAAATACTTAGAGGTATTAAATGTTAAGTCCTAAACGTGTAAAACATAGAAAGATGCAGAAAGGTCGTATGACTGGTGCTGCACACACAGGAAATACACTTACGTTTGGTGAATTTGGACTACAAGCTCTTTCTTGTGGTTACATCACTAACCGTCAGATTGAAGCTGCTCGTATTGCTATCTCTCGTGAGACGAAGAGAGGCGGTAACATGTGGATCAAAATCTTCCCTGATAAGACTCTCTCTAAAAAACCAGCAGAGGTTCGTATGGGTAAAGGTAAAGGATCTCCAGAGGAGTGGGTTGCTGTAGTAAAACCAGGCCGTATCCTATTTGAAGTAGGCGGAGTGGATAAAGCAACTGCTGAAGCAGCTCTTAGATTAGCTAAATATAAACTTCCAGTTAGAACGAAAATCGTACGTAAAGACGGTCTAGATTCTTCTGCAGCTGTAGAAACAGCTGAATAATAAACTGGATTAGTAGAGGTAGTTATGTTAAAAACCAGCGAAATTTCCAAGCTAAGCGAAAAAGAAATTGTCGAGAAAGTGGCAACTCTTAAATCTGAACTTTTTAATTCAAAGTTCAACAAGTTCACAACAGGTAGTGATAAACCACACCTTGTGAAAGAGATTAAGAAAGACATTGCTCGTCTTCTAACTTCTTTAAACGCTAGAAAATAATGGGTGAAGTATGAGTACAAATTTTAAAAGAACACTTTCAGGTGTAGTAGTAAGCGACAAAACAAACAAGACAATTGTTGTTCGTGTTGAGCGTAAAATGATGCACCCTAAGTATAACAAGTTCGTAACAAAGTCGAAGAAGTATCACGCTCATGATGAAAATGAGCAAGCATCTGAAGGTGACGTTGTTACTATTATCGAATCAAGACCTCACTCTGCTCTTAAGAGATGGGAACTTGTTTCTATTCAGAAGTAATGGAGTAATTTATGATCCAACAACAAACTATTTTAGATGTTGCTGATAACTCTGGAGCCAAGACAGTACAATGTATCAAGGTTCTAGGTGGATCTAAGCATATGAGTGCGAACCTTGGTGACGTTATCGTTGTAGCAGTACAAACTGCAATTTCTGGCGGTAAAGTTAAAAAAGGTGATGTTAAGAAAGCTGTAATCGTTCGTACTGTATATCCAGTTCGTCGCGAAGACGGTTCTTACATTAATTTCGATACAAACAGTGTTGTTATTATCAACAACAATAATGAGCCAGTAGGTACACGTATTTTCGGGCCAGTAGCAAGAGAGTTGAGAAACAAAAATTTCTCTAAAATCTGTTCTCTTGCTCCTGAAGTGCTCTAATCAGCGTGTAAAGTGAGGAGAATATGCAAAAGCTTAAAGTAAACGATCTGGTACAAGTTCTTGCCGGTAAAGATAAAGGCAAGCAAGGAAAGATCAAGTCTATCAATTTCAAAACAAATCGTGTTGTAGTTGAAGGCGTAAACATTGTTAAAAAAGCAATCCGTCCAAACCAAGCAAATGCTCAAGGTGGAATCGTTGATATGGAGAAAGCAGTCCATATCTCTAACGTCTCTCTTCTAGATCCGAAGAGTGGTAAGCCAACAAGAGTTAAAATTGTAAAGACAGGTGATAAGAACACCAGATTTGCTGTTAAGTCTAACACAGAAATCAAATAATCTGAGGTAAAGTTATATGGCACGTTTAAAAGCTCTGTATCAATCAGAGATAAAGAAAAAAATGCAAGATAAATTTGGTTACGCCAACGTTCACCAAATCCCTAAGCTTGAAAAAATTATTGTTAACAGTGTTACACGTGATGCTGTTTCTAACGGTAAAATTGTAGATTCAATCGTTGAAGATCTAGCTGCAGTAACTGGTCAAAAACCAGTTGTTTCTCGCGCTAAGAAATCAATTGCATCATTCAAGCTTCGTCAAGGACAAGCTCTTGGTGCTTTCGTTACTCTTCGTGGCGATCAAATGTATGAATTCCTTGATCGTTTAATTAACCTCTCTCTTCCTCGCGTAAAAGACTTCCGTGGTCTTTCACCAAAAGGTTTTGACGGTAAAGGTAACTATACAATGGGGCTTAAAGAGCAAATTATTTTCCCAGAAATCAACTACGATAAAATCGATAAGATTCGTGGTATGGGGATTAGCTTTGTTACTACTGCTACCAACAACGAAGAAGGCCGCGAACTACTAAGACAGTTCGGTATGCCTTTCAGAGAAAAATAAGAGAGGAACATATGGCACGTCTAAGCGCTGTTGTAAAAAACAAGAATAGAGAAAAATTAGCTTCAAAATATGGTCCAAAAGCAGCAGCTCTAAGAGCAGCAGCAATTGATCCGAAACTAAGCGAAGAAGATAGAGAAGCAGCTCGCGCAAAGCTTCAAAAACTTCCTCGTAACGGTAACCCTAACCGCGTTCGCAACCGTTGTGAATTAACTGGAAGATCTCGTGGTGTTTATCGTGATTTCAAACTATGTCGTAACAAATTCCGTGAACTAGCGAATAATGGTCTTATTCCTGGTGTAACTAAGGCCAGCTGGTAAGGAAAGGGAAATAATTTATGATGACAGATCCTATCGCAGATATGCTAACTAGAATTCGTAATGCTAATAAAGCTGGGCTTGATAAAGTTGATATCCCTGCTAGCAAAATGAAAGCTAACATTTGCCGTATTCTTAAAGAAGAAGGCTACATTAAATCATTTAAAATCGCAGCGAAATCACCATCTGAGATCACAATCCGTGTTGGTCTTAAAGAGGGTGCTATTGTTGGTCTAAAAAGAGTTTCAACTCCAGGACTTAGAATTTATAAAGGCTACCGCGAAATGCCACGTGTTCTTTCAGGACTAGGTGTTTCAGTTGTTTCCACTTCTGCGGGAATTATTTCTTCTCGTAAAGCAGCCTCTCTAAAACTTGGTGGCGAAATTATTTGTAACGTTTGGTAATGGGGTGAACTATGTCACGTATTGGAAAAATGCCTGTAGGCATTCCTGATAAAGTAGAAGTGAAAATCAATGGTCTAACTGTTGATGTGAAAGGTCCAAAAGGCCAGCTTTCTTATACATTCAGAAATGAAGTTAAGATCGCTCAAGAAGGTAAGTCAATTAACGTAACTCCTGTTAACGAGTCTACTGAAGCTCGTGCTATGTGGGGTCTTTCTCGTACTCTTTTGAATAACATGATTACTGGTGTAACTTCAGGTTTCACTAAATCATTAGAGTTCAACGGTGTAGGTTACAAAGCTGCTGTTGCAGGTAGCACACTAACTCTAAACCTTGGATACTCGCACCCAATCGAATACGCTCTACCGAAAGGTATCGAAGCTAAAGTAAACAAGAACGTTATCGAGTTTACTGGTTGCGATAAAGAATTAGTAGGGTTTGTTGCAGCTCAAGTTCGCTCTTACAGAGAGCCTGAGCCGTACAAAGGTAAGGGTCTTAAGTACACTGATGAGACAATCATCAGAAAAGCCGGTAAAACTGGTGGGAAAAAGTAATAGGTGAATTATGAGAAAAAATGCCGCAAAAATTAAAAATGAATCAAAGGCAAAAGAATATCGCCGTAAGCTTTCAATCCGTAAAAAAGTTATCGGTACAAGCGAACAGCCACGCCTTTGTGTAACTAAAACTAATAAACACCTTCGTGTTCAAGCAATTGATGATGCGAAGTCAGTAACTCTCTTCTCTGTACAAACATACGGAAAAGGTAAAGTGGCTGAGCATGCAAATGCTGAAGGTGCTAAACTTGTTGGTGCAGCAGTTGCTAACTCACTAAAGTCAAATAAAGTTGCGAAAGCAGTTTTCGACAGAAGTGGTAAGCAATATACAGGTGTGATTAAAGCACTTGCTGACTCAATCCGTGAAAACGGTATCCAAATCTAATCAGGGGATTTTATGAGCGAAAATATTGAATCAACAGAAGTTACTGAAGAGAAGGCCGATAAGAAAGGCGGAAAGAGAGCTCCACGCGCTCCGAAAGCTGAAAAAAAGCCGGCTCAGGAATCAATTGGACCTGAATTAGAAGAAAGAGTTGTAGCTGTTAACCGTGTTGCTAAAGTTGTGAAGGGTGGACGTCGTTTCTCTTTCGCTGCTCTAATCGTGGTTGGAGATAAAAACGGTCGCGTAGGTTATGGCCTTGGTAAAGCAAAAGAAGTACCAGATGCAATTCGCAAAGCTGGTATGAAAGCTTCTAAGAAAATGATCAGCGTAACAATTGAGAACGGAACAATTCCTCACGAAGTTCTAGGACTATTCGGAGCTGGAGAAGTTCTTCTTAAGCCTGCCGGCGAAGGTACAGGGATTAAAGCAGCTGGTGCTTGCCGTTCAATCCTTGAGCTTGCTGGTGTTAAGAACGTTCTTACTAAATCAGTACGTGGATCTAACCCACACAACATCGTAAAAGCTACTTTCAAGGCTCTTGAAGGTCTTCGTTCAGTTGAAGAAGTTGCTCGTGCGCGTGGTGTAGAGACTAAAGGTCTACGTCTTAAGGCGAAGGTTAAATAGGTAATATTATGAGCAACAAGACAATTACAATTAAACTTACAAGAAGCGTTATTGGCTGTACTGATAAGCAAAAAGCAACAATCAGAGGTCTTGGTCTTAGAAAAATTAACCACACTAAAACTCTTGAGAATACTCCTGCAGTTCGTGGAATGATTAAAGCTATGATCCAGTGGATCGAGATCGTTAAATAATTTAGAGGTTTTACATGTTAACTCTTAAAAATCTTAAAAGCCCAAAGGGCGCTCATAAAAACATCAAGCGTATCGGCCGTGGACAAGGTTCTGGTCAAGGTACGCAAGCTGGTAAAGGGCACAAAGGGCAAAAAGCTCGTAACGGTGGCGGTATCCGTATTGGTTACGAGGGTGGACAAACTCCACTTTATAGAAGATTACCAAAAGTTGGTTTCTCGAATGCTGCTTTCAAAACAGTTTACGCTATCGTAAACCTTGAAAAGCTTGCTGAGAAGTTCGATAAAGAAGCAGTTTCTCGCGAAACTCTTATCGAAAAAGGCTTCTTAAGCGGAGCTCAGAAGCACCTTCCGATTAAAATCCTTGCAAAAGGTGATTTTAATAAAGCTCTTACCTTCAAAGGTATTGAAAAGTTCTCTGCTAAAGCTTTAGAATTAGTTCAAAAAGCTGGCGGATCTGTTCAAGACGCTTAAAAAAGAAGGATACAAGGATGTCGAGTGTTTCTAAGCTTGAAGAGCTAAAAAAACGAGTTTTCTTTACTATATTGATGTTAGGTGTTTATAGGGTTGCTACTCAGGTTCCTACTCCAGGAGTCGATGGTGGCGCCCTATCATCCTTTTTCGATGGGATGCAGGGATCTCTCTTTAGTGTGTTCAACACCTTTTCCGGTGGTGCACTAGAGCGCTTTTCGGTGTTGGCACTTGGGATTATGCCTTACATTACTTCATCAATTATTTTCAGCTTACTCTCTTATTCCATCCCGGCTCTGACTGAACTTCAGAAAGAGGCTGATGGACACAAAAAGATTCAGCAGTATACAAGATATGCGACTGTTCTTCTGTGTTTCTTCCAGGGGTATGGATTAGCAGTAGGTCTTGAAAATATTAGAAGTCCAAATGGTCTTCCGGTTGTAATTGACCCAGGAATGGCTTTCAGACTTCTTACTGTTATCACACTTACGGCCGGTACAATGTTTGTAATGTGGCTAGGTGAGCAAATCACTGAGCGTGGTATCGGTAACGGTATTTCACTAATCATCTTTGCAGGTATTGCAGCAGGAATCCCAAGCGGTATTCGTGATACATTCAACCTACTTCAGAATGGTGAAATGAATATCGTAAATCTAGCAGTGGTATTAGGTATTATGCTTGTATCATTCTGGATCATTATTTTTGTTGAAAGAGCTTTCAGGAAAGTTCCTGTTCAGTACGCAAAACGTGTTGTTAATAACCGTGTTTTCGGCGGACAGTCTTCACACCTACCTATTAAGATTAATATCTCTGGTGTGATGCCTCCTATTTTTGCAAGTGCTCTTCTTGGTTTTCCTACGACGATCTCTCAGTTCATCCCGCAGGAAAGTCCATTAAAGAATTACTTCACAAGTGTTGAGCAACTTTTCTTCCCTGGAAAGACTCTTTATAACTTAGTGTTTGTTGCGCTTATCGTTTTCTTTGCTTACTTCTATTCAACTATTCAGTTCAAAACTGATGATGTGTCTGAATCTTTAAAGAAAAACGGTGGTTTCATTCCCGGGATTCGTCCTGGTGAGCAAACAGCTGAGTTTTTAAACAACATTGTTAGCAGACTTACTCTTGTTGGTGCGATCTACGTTTCAGCAATTTGTATTATGCCTGCTATTTTGTTTAACTATGCTAAAGTCCCATTCCATTTTGGTGGAACGTCTTTATTGATCTTAGTTGGTGTTGCAATTGATACAATGGCACAAGCCGAAAGCTTCATGATCTCTCAAAGGCTGGATACAGCGTATAAGTCTAGAGGTAAATACTCTGGAGTTAAGAGGTTTTAATGTCTAATAAGCATCTTATTTTTATTGGGGCTCCAGGTTCAGGAAAAGGTACTCAAGCGACTAAGCTCGTACAAGAGGCGTCGTTCAAGCACATTTCTACTGGCGACCTACTTAGAAGTGAGATTGCCAAGGGAAGTGATCTTGGTAAGGAAGTAAAGCAAGTTATTGATGCAGGTCAACTTGTATCAGATGATCTTGTGATTAGACTTCTTCAGGCCAACATTAATTTAGCTTCTTCGAGCTATATTTTTGATGGATACCCAAGAAATCTTGCTCAGGCAAAAACTCTAGATGAGAACGTTCTGAAAGGAGCTCCTTCTCTAGCTGTTTATTTTGAAATTAATACAGGTAAATTAGTTGAAAGATTGACGAACCGCAGAACTTGTAAAGACTGCGGTTCAATTTATAACCTTGTATCAAAAAAGCCTAAGATAATGGGTGTTTGCGATCAGTGCGGTGGTAAGAATCTTGTACAAAGAGATGATGATAAGGAAGAGGTAATCAAAAATAGACTTTCTGTTTTTGAAAGTACCATCTCTCCGGTTTTGTCATACTACCAAGATCTAGGTCGTTTGATGCGAGTTGATGCTGAAAAGTCTGTTGATGAAATCTTTAATCAGATTTCGTCAAAAGTGTGACATTTTCAGAATTAAAGTTATTGTCTTATAGTTTTTATTTTTATATAAGGTCACTTACTTTTTTATAGGAAGGAAATGGCAGAGTCTACTGATACAATCGAAGTAGAAGGGGAAGTCCTTGAACTTTTACCTAATACACGTTTTAGAGTTAAACTACCCAATGGGCATGTGGTGCTAGCACATATCAGTGGGAAGATGAGAATGAATTTTATTAAGATCTTACCTGGCGATAAAGTCGTTATTGAGATCTCAAAATACGATTTAGATAAAGGTCGAATTATTTTTAGAAGTAAGGGTTAAAAATTATGAAAGTTAGATCATCGGTAAAACCAATTTGTAAAGACTGTAAAGTCGTTAAACGCCAAGGTGTTTTGCGTGTAATTTGTAAAGCAAATCCTAAACATAAGCAAAAACAAGGTTAGTAGGGGAAATATATGGCACGTTTATTAGGTGTAGACTTACCAAGAAACAAGAAAATGATCATCGCGCTTAGAGCAATCTATGGTGTTGGTCCTAAAGTAGCAGCTGACGTACTTGCAAAAGTTGGCGTTAGCGAAGAAAAGAGCTCAAACGAGATTACTGAAGAAGAAGTTCAGGCAATTCGTTCTGCTCTTGATGAATACACTGTAGAAGGTGATCTTCGTCGTGAAATCGCTCTAAACATCAAGCGTCTTAAAGATCTTGGTTGTTACCGCGGTATCCGTCACCGTAAAGGTCTTCCTGTTCGCGGTCAGCGTACTCATACAAACGCTAGAACTCGTAAGGGTCCTGCGGTTGCTATCGCTGGTAAGAAGATTGCTAAAAAATAATTAAGGTAGGATTATATGGCTCAAAATAACGCTAAAACTTCTAATAAGAAAAAAGTTAAAAAGAATATTAGCCATGGTGTATGTCACATCCATGCTTCTTTTAACAACACAATCGTAACTATCTCAGACGCTGACGGTAACGCTGTTGCTTGGGCATCTGCTGGTGGTCTAGGTTTCCGTGGTTCTAAGAAATCAACTCCGTTCGCTGCTCAGGTTGCTTCTCAAGAAGCTGCTAAAAAAGCTTCTGAACATGGCCTTAACTCTGTTGATGTAAAAGTTAAAGGTCCAGGTGCTGGTCGTGAAAACGCTATCCGTGCCCTTCTTGCTGCTGGTCTAAGAGTAACTTCTGTTGCTGATATGAGCCCGATGCCTCATAATGGTTGTCGTGCACCAAAAAGAAGAAGAGTATAATAAGACCTACCTAGCATTTAGGAGTTATTGATGAATTCGTATATGAGTAAAAACTGGGCAAGTATGATTCGTCCTACTGCTCTAGAAGTTGATACAGAAGGCTTAAAGCCTAATTATGGTAAATTCGTAGCAAAGCCTCTTGAGCGCGGTTACGGACTTACTCTCGGTAACTCTCTTAGAAGAGTGCTTCTATCTTCACTTCAAGGTGCAGGTATCGTTGCTGTTAAAATCGATGGTGTTGATCATGAGTTCGGCACAATCAATAACATCAAGGAAGAAGTTTCTGAGATCATCCTTAACTTGAAAGAAATTCGTTTCAAAATTCAAGATAAGGAAGACGTTACTCTTGTTATTGAAAAGAATTCAGAAGGCCCTCTTAAAGCTTCTGATATCCAAGAAAATGCAAACGTAACTGTTCTTAATCCTGATCACACAATTGCAAACGTTTCTTCAGGTGGATCTATCCGCATGGAGCTAAAAGTTGCTCGTGGTAAAGGGTATGTAACTGCTCTTGATAACAAAGAGTCATTCGATCTTCCAGTTGGTTGGATCTACGTTGATACTCTTTTCTCTCCAGTTAACCGCGTTAATTACACTGTAACTAACAGCCGTGTTGGTAAGAGAACAGATTTCGATAAGCTTACTCTTGAAGTTTGGACAAACGCTGGAATTGATCCAGTAGATGCTGTTGCAATTTCTGCAAAAATTCTACGTGATCAGCTAGCAGTGTTCCTTAACTTTGAAGATAAGGATACTCCAACAGAAGTTAAGCCAGCTGCTACTTCTGGTAGCACAGGTAACGTTGCTAACGAAGCTCTTCTTAAGCCAGTTTCTGAGCTTGAGCTTTCAGTTCGTTCAGCTAACTGTTTACAGAATGCAAACATTAAATATATTTACGAGCTCGTTTCTAAAACAGAAGGCGAGATGCTTCGTACTAAAAACTTCGGCCGTAAGTCTCTTAACGAGATTAAAGAGATCCTATCTGGAATGGGACTTGGTCTCGGCATGAAAGTTGATAATGTTATGAAGCAGATTCAGCACGCTGATTAATTTAGAAGCGTTCTAGGGAGAAATTATGAGACACGGTAATCACAAATACAAATTAGGTGTTAAGCCTCAACATAGAAAGGCACTAGTACGTAACCTTTCTGCTGAGCTAATCACTCACGGTCAAATTAGAACGACTGAAACAAAAGCTAAAGCTCTTAAGCCTTTCATTGAAAAGCTTGTTACGCTAGCTAAAGTTGACTCTATTGCTAATCGTCGTCTTGCTTTCACTAAGCTTGATAACAAAGAAGCTGTAGCAGCTCTTTTCGCTAACGTAGCTCCAAAATTCACGAAGCGTCCAGGTGGATACACTCGTATCCTAAAAATCGCTGACAGAAGACTTGGAGATGGTGCTAAAGAAGCAATCATCGCTTTTGTTGAGTAATTGAAAATTTACTTTCAATAGTATAGAACCTTCTCAAAGAGTTTAAATCCTTTGAGAAGGTTTTTTCATTTTGGAACGTCATGCTTAATAGAATTCTCATTATCGTTTTGATTATTGCTGCAACAGTGGGCTATGGCCTCTATCAAAAAAAATCCCTCGAAACTACTTTGACGGGAGCTTCTAAGCAGGAAGCAATCCTTGCAGCCCTTCCCGATACATCCTTCTATACACTAGATAACGCTAAATTTGCCCTACATGACGTTTTTAAGGATGGGTCTACATCTTTGTTAGTTGTTCACTTCTGGGGCACCTGGTGCGCTCCTTGTGAGGCTGAACTCCCTGAACTGCTGGCCTTTATGAAAACTTTTGAGAACCGTCAGGATGTGAAATTCTTATTGGTCGCAGTAGCTGACGAACTTCCTAAGGTACAAAAGCATATTAGGGCGGTGGCCCTACCTAAGGCCGATATTACTTGGTTGATGGATAATGATAATGTTTACCGCAGCGTTTTTGGAACGACTCGTGTTCCTGAGACCTTCGTTTTTGGGAAAGATAAGAAGACTTTAAAGAAATATCTGGGTCCGCAAGAATGGAACAAACCGCTGTTTTTCCGCACATTTGACGAATTTATTCAAATTTCCAATTCTAAGCTGTAAAAATTTTAAACTTTATACAGTTATACCTGTCAAGAAATCCGACAATCTGCCGATAAGTTAGACGATTACAATTACCAGGGTCAATGAACTGACCCTGAACTCACCATTTGAGTTAAGGAGCGTCTATGATTGATTGGAAGGCCATTAAAGACTTACATACTACAAAAAGCTTAGAGAAAATTATCGGTAACTGGTACGGACTAGATGTTCTGTATGTAGACACTCAAGGGCGTGTACAATTTATTCAAGATCCAAGCTACGGCTTTAAATCTCCCTTCTTAAAACTGCAAATTTCTCATTCTTTTGGCCATGACTGGATCGAAAGTGATGTCGAAAAAGTATACGATTTTTTCTCAAGCTCACAGGAATCTTCTTATGAGTTCGGTGCTTTCTTCCCTGGTACATATGGTTATGCCCATAAAGTAATGGTGGATGGAGAGTTCTGCGGGACAGTTATCGCTTATCCATACTTCAAAGATACATCAACAACTGAAGAAGTTGAGCATGTGATTTCAAAGATGGTTGAGTGTGGAATAGCAGTTGAAGATGCTAAAGTGGCCGTCTCAAAAATGAAGAGATTCGCTGGTCGATTCTATACGGAAATGAAAGAGCTAGTAGGAATTGTGTCAGATGAAGTGGCCACATTCCATCATGAGATTTCAAAACGTGAAGATCGTATCATGGATTTAAATTCTGAGATCGGTAACAAATATCGCTATCACAATCTCATCGGTAAATCGAAGAAGATGCAGCAGGTGTACCACCTTCTTTCAAAGGTATCTCCTTCTGAATCAACGATTATGATTCAAGGTGAGAACGGTACAGGTAAAGAAATGGTAGCAAAAGCGATTCACTACAACTCACCAAGAAAAGATGCTCTTTTCATGGCCGTGAACTGTTCAGCTTTTAACGATAACCTTCTTGATTCGGAACTTTTTGGTCACGTGAAAGGTGCCTTTACTGGTGCGATCAAAGATAAAAAAGGTGTATTTGAAGCTGCTAATGGTGGAACCCTTTTCCTTGATGAAATTGGGGATACTTCACCTTCAATGCAGGTAAAACTTCTTCGTATCCTGCAAGAAGGAACATTCATGCCAGTTGGTGCGACAGTACCTAAGAAAGTGAATGTGCGCGTGATTGCGGCCACCAATAAAAATCTTAAAGAGATGATTGCTCGTGGTGAGTTCAGAGAAGATCTTTATTACCGCTTAAACGTAATTAACGTTGCTCTTCCACCACTTCGTGAAAGACAAGAAGATATTCCAGTTCTTATGGATTTCTTTCTACAGAAGCGTTGTGAAGAAGCAGGTCTTCCAATAAAAACATTCTCTAAAAAATGTATGGAGAAGATGTTGGATCATACTTGGCCAGGTAACGTGCGTGAGCTGCAAAACGAAGTAGAGCGCCTAGTGGTACTTGCTGGTGATGAAAAAATGATCACTCCGGAAATCCTTTCGTCACGTATCCTTGAGTCAAGCGAAGTTGCTCGTCCAGGTTCATCAGCAACAGGTGGTGGTCTTCGTGGTGTAAATACTCAAGGGTCGCTGAAAGATGCAATGGAAGAACTAGAGATTCTTATGATCCGCGAAGGATTAAAAAGAACAGGATTTAATAAGAGCCGTCTGGCAAAAGAACTTGGTATCTCTCGTGCAGGTCTTATCATGAAAGTTGATAAGTATGGACTTGATAAGAGAGCGCAGGCCAAGAAAGCCGCGGGCGAATAATTCCAAAAAAAAGGAGCTCTAGGGCTCCTTTTTTTTGTCTTTTTTTACTGATAAGCGGGATTCGGTCCTTGCAGCATTCCTCCACCAAAGTATGAGTAAATTAACTTCGCTGGGTTTGTCGGATGAATAACAACACTTCGAGAATTTTGTTGAAGAGTAGGTGATGGGTTTTTAACCCAAGTTTCTCCACCATCTGTCGAATGATATTGACCTCCATTCCCCCAACTGCCATCTAAAGTGTAATAACCAGAAGCATAGACTTTATTAGAATCAACTGGATCAATCACGACACTTGTTGCATGTGTTAATTGCTTCATACGGTTCCACGTTTGCCCGCGATCATTTGTTTTCCAAACCCCTGTCATGAGCCAGTTTTGCTTGTTTTCATAATCGGTCAGCCAAAGTGTATTCGGGTTGTTGAAATCAATGGCAAATGAAGTTGGATAATACCAAGTATTGTATCCTTTATCTGCTTCAGGTGGATAAACAACATTTCCACGAAGTAGCGTCCATGAAGAAGTGCCCGCCTTGAGGTAATAGATACCAGTTGATTGATAGTTACTAAAAGTAGGAGCATTTCCAGTGAGAAGAGCATAAGCATCACCAGTCGCCGGATCAATTTCAATTTGAGGGATGATTTTATTTCCAGCAGGCAATCCACTATTAAGGTAATTCCAAGTTTTTCCCTGATCAGTTGATCTCATGATTCCTGTTTCATGAGTTCCACCATAGATGTACTCATTGACTGGATCAAATCCCACGGAAAGGAACTGACGATTATAATCTCCAGTTGCAGGCGTTAAGCGTGTCCAGTTGCGACCTCGGTCGTTTGAGAAATAGATTCCCCCCGCACTTTGCATGGCCTGTGAGTACCACTCATTGGGCCAGTCATGGGTGTTTCCTGAAGCAGCGTAAACTTTGCGATCATCACGAGGATCAAAGGCATAGTCGTAGTTGCTGTTGTACTGAGCTTTGGCAATTCTAAACGATGCCCCACCGTCTTCTGAGATGAGTCCGCCAATATCAGCAGAAGCAGCATAAAGAAGCTGAGGATTAGTTGGGTGATACTTCATACGATAGACTGAAATAACTTCAAGCCCTCGAGTTTGCCATTTTTTTCCGGCCGTCTTGTTTCCTGCATCTTTGTACTCAGTAATTGGTGAAAGCCAATTGTCACCAGTGTTAAGTGTTGAGTGAACAAAGAAATAACCTGAGCCCATTGCTACTTTAGAGTTACGACGATTGACTTCAAAACTAGTGTAACCGTCATCCCACCAGCCTACATCTAGGGCAACAGCAGAGTATTCAATCTTATTAGAAGGCCAAGGAGCATAAAGAACAACATCCCAATCCAGTTGATTTAACTTCAAGGTAAAGCTTTGTCCGGCATTGGTAGAGACATGAATTTTTGTTCCGTAGTTTTTAATCCACTTGCGGCTTCCTGTGACATAAATCGTTTGCGAATCATTTTCGGCCATACGCAAATGATCTCCGATGGCCTGAGTTGTTTTGCTATAGGCACCATTATTTTTAGAAACCCACAAAAAACCACAGTTAGCGATAGTGTTGTTCACTGCAGTTTGACCCCAGTCCGTATTTTGATTAATCCAAGAGCAAGCACTTGCGCCATTGTTGTCACCAAAGCCAAGAGTTAGGCCATTACTGTCACGGCCACCGGCAAACTGACGAATTTTGAGACTACCAGATGGAGTATAAACCTTAGTGAAACTAGTACCTTGATTCGTTGAAGACCAAATTCCAGTCGGTCCTGCTTGATAAAAGGTATTGGTTGCTGAATCAATGAATGACCCCATCGCTTCTTCGGCAAAGCCGGTCGATCGACTCCAACTTACCCCTTTATCGTGACTCCAATAAAGGCCGAGATTGGTAGCAGCGTAAATATTTTGATTAGCAAAAGTATCTGAATGCCAATACTTGATGTACTCATTGGCGCGAAGGCCGAGAGCAATAGACTTAAAGGTAAGTCCAGCATCAGTACTTCTTTTAGGATTAATGCCTCGAGAAGCGTGGAATACCGTTGTCCCATCGCTTGAGAAGCCAGGAGAGGTAGAGCGTGCCAGATCTGAATCAAACACTGCTTCTAAGTGATTTACTGGAGACCAGCTAAGGCCTAGGTCAGTTGAGCGAAAGAGGGTTCCCATATCAGTTCCCACAAACCACAGGTTGTTGTAAGGGCTGATCGCTACTCCGCTAAAAGCTCCGCCGCCACCCACACCAATTGGCCTGTAGGCCGTAGGGTTAGGATTTGGAATAGGGGGAGTTGGTGTGTCCGGATCTGTTGGTACTTCAGGATTAGTTGGCGGAGGAGTTGAGTCTCCAGGGCCTTCCGGAAGAGGTGTCTCGGCCGGTGTACAGGCCGTTAAAAGGAGAGTTAGGGCAAGGGTGTGAAATAAAAATGTCTTCATCCCTTGATTATGAAGAGAACTAGAATAGTTTCTGAGGCGGGAAAAAAATGCCAAATGACTCTAACTCAATCTAAGAGCGGGTAATTATTACAATCAATAAAAAATTATCAATAAAAACAATGAAAGTATTACCAGTGTTAAGGAAATGAAAATCTAGTTGAGTTATTAAGTCTGAATCAATTAAGGAAATATATGTCAAACAATCTGGCGAAGCAGGAAATGCATAATCTCGTAAAGAATATTGATTATTCGATACGCCTTAATAGCGCCAAGTACGTATTGCTTGCATCCGATAGAATGGGAGAAGGGAAATCTACTTTCCTTGCTACCTGTCTTCCTCTTCTTGCCAAACTTTATTCCAGACAAGTTCTTATCTATGACTGTCAGAGTGATGAACAACTGACGGGAATGACTTCATCTGAAAGTGATGATCAATTTATTAAAAAAACTAAGTACCCTGGTGTCGATTATATCCATCAGGATGATTTGAGTTTTTTAAAAATGGCCAGCCCAGAAGATAAAGTGACTTTGGCCAATACTCATTTTGCAGAAATTTCTAAGGACTATGATGTTGTTTTCATCAATATGAAAACGATGAAGAGATTTGCTAAAACCAAGCTACCAGGGTTGCCGATTGATGGTGCCATTATTATGAGAAGCCCGAAGTCGATTAATGAATCAATTAAGCCTATTACCAATGAACTGCAAGACAGAGAGATTCCTATTCTAGGACTTGTCTGGAATAAGGGGACATAATATGAATTCAGATAAAGTATTCATCCGTGATCTCTTTAAAGTAATCATGAAGAATAAGTACAAGATTGTACTTATTTGTGGTTTGGCCGTTGCTTTCAGTGTTCAGCTAACAAATTGGATTGAGAAGCAATATACTTCTACGTTTGAAATTAACGTTTATTCTAAGTATTTCCAAAACCCACTCATCTCTGAAGTTATTCCTGACGTTTATAATATTCCAGAAATGCGTTTTGCCATTGATTCAATGGTAAAAGAAGCAATGAATGATGATTTCATTGATGGTATTGGCCGTGACTTCAATATCTATTCGGGAACTGATGATGAAAGAGAATTAAGTAAAGAGCGTCAGTTGTTGCGTGATCGTTTCTCGGCCTTCTCAACAGGTGGTCAGAGCTATCAGATCTCTTTTTCTTACAAGGATCCTTATATCGCCAAGGCGATTGTTGAAAAAACATTAGTTACAGTAAAGTCACATATCATTGATAAGCGAATTAAGACGATTGAGATGATTAAAGAAGTGATGGTGAAAAGATTGAATAGTTTTAGTGCTACTCAAAAACTTAACCAGCAAGGTGGTGAGAAAGTTCTTGCTTCAAAATCACCTGAAGCACTTCGCGAAGAACTTCAAAAAATTGAAAACAATCTCGCTGCTCTCTCAAAGCAATATAGTGAAAATCACCCAGTGATTTTAAATCTTGTTCAGCGTAAAGAAACTGTTACTTCTTGGCTTCAGGAATTTACAGTTAAGAATGATGGAGAGAATCTGGAAATTACTTTTGGTATGACTCCTGATCGACTGATTAATGAGCAGCTGAGCAGTAAGTTTTATACAAAATATCATGATTTTAACATCGCTCTTGATATTGAAAAGAAGTCACTTGAGAGCTATATCGGTCTGATTAAAATGCCTCAGCTTCCGACTGCTCCGATCTGGCCCAAGAAGAGATTGTTCGCGAGCTTAGGTCTTATCATGGGTCTTGTTCTTTCGTTTGTCGTTGTGTTTATGGGAGAGGTTCTCCTTCCTTCTCGTGATGAAAAACTGAGAGCAGAAGCAAAATTATTAGAATCAATGCTTTTAGGATCAATGCCTAAAATATCTGCCAAAACATTAAAGCAGCAGAATAAAAAAGTCGTTGAACAGAGGGAAAGTGTCGGAGTTTGAACAACTAGTTATTCATTCTCATCAAGTCTTCTTTGCCCTGGTCGTTTTTGCTTTTGCTTCGATCCTGTACTTTGATCTCGATGAGTTAAAAGAATCAACCTCTCAAGGTATGAGAGGTTTTGTTATCTCAATCTTTCTAACAATTTTGTGTGGAGTTTTTTTTATTCTCTACACGACTTGGGGGAATGATGGCTTTTTCTTTGCCGTTGAGTTCTCGCTCTTAGTTGTTTTCTCGTTAATCCATCCTAAATTTGCCGTGAGTTTTTTAATTTACCTTCTTCTTTCCCGACCTTGGGAGAGTATTGATGATCAGATGATGTCATCAATGGCCAGAGACGGATCGATCCTGACTCTTTTAAGTGTGATTGCTCATAAAATAATTAAGAAGCAGCTCTATTTTCGTTTTAATCTTGGAACTTTCTTTCTTATTGGCTTTGCAATCTGGGTTTTCCTTTCAGGATTTTTCTCCCATCACGTCACCGAAGCGATGATCCAGTATAATGAAATTTTCTCAAAGGGTGTGATTCTCTTTATTCTCATTCAGAATAGTCTGGAAAAAGATAAGGATCTATTGCCTGTGAAGGCGGTATTCGTCTTGGCCATTCTGGAAAAATGTTTCGTGAGTTTTTATAAGTCGCATTTTATCGCGACGAACCCTCTAGAAGAGGCAAATGAGCGTTTGGAGAGTATTGGTATTCTCTCTAACTCAAACGATATCGCTGCTATTTTCGTATTAGCGATTCCTTTTACCATTTATTTTATTCTGAAAAGTAATTTAAAGCCTTTTAACTGGTTTGGTTCTTTTCTTGCCTTATTAGTAATGAGCTTTCTTGTTTGGGAATCTCAGTCTAGAGGGGCCTTGCTTGGTTTGTTTGCGATCTTTGGAGCATATGCGCTCGTGAGGATTAAGAATACGAAGCTACTAGCGTTGATGATTGCTTTCGGTCTGGTGGCAACACTTGGTTCATTCAAATTAATGAATCGAGACAGTGAAGATGTAGAAGGTTCAACATCAAACCGTATTATTTTTTGGAAGGCCGGTGTAAATATGGCCGTTAAGAATCCAATATTTGGGGTTGGTTTTTGGGGGTTCCCACAGAATCTTCCGGCCTATGCTCCAGACGGTAATACAGGCTCTGAAAAAGAGCATATGACGGCGCACTCTACTTGGGTACTAGCTCTCGGTGAAAATGGTTTTATGGCCCTCTTTTTATTCGTTGGACTGTGGGGATATGCTGCCTACTGCGCTTGGAGAATTAGATCAGTTCAACCGGAATACTTTCTGGCCATTGCCGGATATGGAATGACCATTACTTTTCTCTCGCATACCTACTTACTTTATCCATATATTTTATTGGCACTGTCCATTACGCACGCCCAAATTCTACTCGCTAAGCACAAACCTTCCACAGAAGAACTAATGCTTTCTTAATGTAAGATTTTTGATTTTTACTCTGAAAAGATGAGCTAGGTCATGCATTTTATATCAATGCCCAAGAGCGTAGTTTGTAAGATTAAGAATAATTAATCTTGGCGCTCTGAAAGTATTACCTGAATCAATTAAGCTCCTCTGAATTAGTAACTCTCTATTCCTTTTTTACTTTCTTTTCGAAGGGAAGTTCGTTAAGAAGTCACTCCAAAGATCCGGCCCTCACTACACCTCAGATGTAAAAGGAAGTGTTACATGAACTTGTTATTTTTTAACCTGATTATGTTGGCCCTATATATTTATCTTGGCTACTTCCTGCTTGTGATTTTTCTTGGAAAAGTAATGCAGAAAAAGGTTAAGAAGGCAAACATCGAGCCGTCGGTTGCCTTGATGATTGCCGCTTATAACGAAGAAAGTTCTATCGCTAAAAAAATTGAGAATTCTCTTTCTCTTGATTACCCACAAGACAAGTTCAAAATTATTGTTGTAAGTGATGGTTCAACTGATCGCACCGATGAGATTGTAAAATCTTATGCAGATAGGGGTGTAGAACTGATCAGAGTTGAAGGGCGTGTGGGTAAAACAGAAGCACGTAACGTGGCCGTAAGATCAGTTAGAGAAGAGATTATTATTTTCTCTGATGCTACTACCAAGTACAAAACGGATATCGTAAGAAAACTAGTTCGTAACTTTGCTGATAAGACTGTTGGTATGGTTACAGGTCACCTGATCTACCAAGACGGTGATGATACTCAAATGGGTCTTGGCCAGAAGCTTTACTGGCAATATGAATCTCTTATTAAAAAATCGCAAACAGAAATGGGCACTCTTACTGGGTCAGTTGGATGTGTCACTGCCTTCAGAACAGGCCTTTATACTCCACTGCCAGATAATATCATTGAAGACTTTACAGGCCCTTTAATGATGGTTATGAAGGGATTTCGTGTTGTTTATGAGGAAGAGGCAATTTGCTTCGAAGAAACAACTACTAAGAGCAGTAAAGAATGGTCGATGAGAGTTCGCGTAATCCGTGGTGGAATGACTGGACTGCTATTTGCTAAGAAAATTTTAAATCCCTTCCAATATCCATTGGCATCTTTTCAGCTTATCAGCCACAAGATCCTTCGTTGGATGGTTCCTCTTTTCATGATCTTCTTTGCAACTGTTACCTTGCAGGCAGTACTGGCCGATTCTGAGTATTTGGTTGCTCAAGTACTTTTAATCATTCAGCTCCTTTTCTACGGAAGTGCAGCTCTGGCCTTTCTATTAGAGAAAAAAGGTATTCACCTTAAAATTACTGCCATCCCATTTTACTTTGTCGTGGTAAACTTAGCTGCTCTAGTAGCAATGTTTAAAATGTTGAATCATACACTAGAAGCAACATGGGAGCCTCAGCGTGACGGATAAGATTTATTCAGAAGACTTAACTGAACGTCAGAAAAGAGAAAAAGAGTATTACGAACAGTATTCTCAATCTTTTGATGTTGAGCGAGAGGTCGACTTTTCTCCCATCATTTCCGGTGAGTCTCGCCCATGGAATTCTTATTGGGCCATCTATCAACTTGTTCAAGAGAAATTCCAAGCAGGAAAGCGTCTGCTCGATTTTGGCTCTGGTCCGGGAGATAATGCTCTTCGTTTTGCAAAAATCGGTTATGAGGTTGAAGGTTTCGATATTAGTGAGGGAAATGTCTCGATTGCGAAGAGACTTTTTAATAAATATCAGATGAAAGGGAATTTCCAAGTTTCTTCGGCTGAAAAACTTCCTTTTCCTGATGAGAGCTTTGATGTGATTGCTGGTGTAGATATTCTTCATCATGTTGATATTGAGAAATCACTTATTGAATGCCGTAGAGTTCTCAAAAAAGGCGGAGTCGCTTATTTTAGAGAGCCTCTGGAAGTAGATCTTGTTGATAAAGTGAGAAACACATCTCTTGTGAAAATGATCGCTCCGAAGGAGAAATCTTTTGAGCACCATATTACTGAAGATGAAAGAAAGCTCAATAATATGGATCTTGAGACAATCGCCAAGGTCTTCCCTAATATCGTTATGAAGCGCTATTTTTTCCTCGCACGCTTTGATCGTTTTTATCGCAAAGGCAGTGATGCTTCACCCTCGGTGTTGGAGCAATTAGATGCTCTGCTATTTAAAGTCTTCCCACCTCTTAAGAATCTAGGTGGTGTTGTCATGCTAATCTTGAAAAAAGACTAATATGCGTATTCTGTGGATTACTCCTAAGTGGACTTTACCAGTTACTGATGGAGCAAGAGTTGCGACTGATAGCTTAATCAGAAATATTATCCGCATGGGTGCTCTGGTTGATTACTGGGCCTTAAGTAACCAAGAAGACCAACCTGATCCTGCTTTTATGGTGGACCATTGGGGAGTTCAGGAAGCAACTTATTCGCAGAGATCACTCCCGACTCAAGCACTAGATAAAAAACTCTATTATTTAAAAAAACTCATAACATCTCCGGCCCGTCCTCTTACTTTCTCATCTTTCACGGACAAAAAATTTGTCCTTGATTTAAAAGCAAAACTTCAAAATCAGAAGTATGACTTCATTGTTTTGGATGGACTACACTTAGGTGTACTGCTCGAGAAATTTCCTGCTGATATTCTGAGTAAGGTTATTTACCGCGCTCATAATATAGAAGCTGATCTATGGAAGAAGTCCTGTGAAACGGCAAAGAATCCAATTTTAAAAACTCTCTTCTGGAGTCAGTTAAAGTTAGTAGAGAATTTTGAAACTGGCCTATTAAAAAAAGTAAGAGGAATTGCTGCAATCTCTCAAGAAGATTACGATGTCATTAAGAAGATAAATTCTTCTCTCACACTTGTTCCACTCGGTTTAAAGTTTAAAGAAGTTACTCCTCCCAAGAGTTCAGATCAGACTGAGTTTATTTTTGTCGGAAGGCTTGATTGGCCACCTAATAAAGATGGGCTCAAATGGTTGTTGGACGAAGTTTGGCCGGAAGTTATTAAACAAAGACGGGATGTGCGCCTGACTATTTATGGATCAGGTGATCGTCAGTGGCTCACTCCTTATAAAAGTTTGCCAAATGTTGAAATTAAGGGCTTTGTTCCCTCGATTGCTGATGCCTATAAAGATGCTCACTTTACTTTAGTTCCTGTTTTCTATGGTTCAGGAACTCGAATTAAAGTGGTTGAATCTTTTTCTTATGGAAGACGTCTCATCAGTACAGAAATGGGTGTCCAAGGAGCGAATCTTACTTCACTGGATTATATTAAGACAGAATCTCGTGAGGACTGGATTAATACGCTCTCTCAAATTCGTTTTGATGCTAATGATTTTGATAAACTCTTAGTTTCAAGAAAGCGAATTGCCCAAGAGTTTGATGAGGTTTTGATTGGTGAGCGCTTTTATCATTGGTTGCAGAGTTTATAAATCTCAATTGTTTTTTTGGCCCACTCGGTATCTGAGAAGCGCTCTCGGTAGATCGGTGCAAGTAGCTGGGCTTCCTGTTTAAATCTCAAGAAATTATTTTTCATTTCCATGATGGCATGACGTAGTTCTTCTGAACTTTCAGGAGAGACGAGTATTCCATTTTTTTTATCTTCAACGAGATTGGGAATTCCTCCTACATGGGAAGCGATAACAGGCAGGTTATTACATGTTGCCTCTATTAAAGTGAGAGGAAGGCCTTCTCTTAATGAAGGCATAATGAGCACATGATGAAGGCCCAGAAGTTTTGGGATGTCCTTTCTAAAACCGAGGAATGAAGTGTTCTCTTTATTTGCCATGAGTTCAAGTTCTGCTCTCTGAACCCCATCTCCAACTATAGTTAGAGAGAAGTCTTCCTTATTCAGCATATTCAGCGCTTCAATAAGAAAAGAGCAACCCTTCTCAGGGGAGAGTCTTCCGATAAAAATCAGTTTTAGAGGAGATTCGGGAAGTTTTTCAGCAGGAGCCTGAGAGATAGTGAGAAAATTCTCAATTAGAATAGAGTTGATGTTCTGCTCTTGCAGATTTTTTTGCATCGGACTTGAAACAGCGATTACCTTATCAGCTCTCTTTAAAATAAGGTCTTCAATAAATTCATAGACTCGAACTTTTAGAGTGTGAGCGGTCTTCCCATGATGAGTGACAATAAGTTTTTGTCTCTTGGCCGCGAGTTTGCCATAAACGGCCGCTTTAAATCCATGAGCATGGATCGTTGTAATGTTGTTATTCTTCAATTCTTGAGAAAGTTCTTTGATAAGTTTTAAATCAATGATCGAGCGACAAAAGAATTTCTTAACCGGAAGGCCATCTATTAATTGTGAGAACTGCTCAATCGCTTCTGGAGCTCTTGTTTCACCGACAATCCAGAGTTCAACATTGGTGTTTAATTCGAGAAGCTTTTTAAAGCCGAGAGCGACGATCATCTCTGCTCCACCAAGTGGTCCAGGGAAAAAGAGCATAATTGTCTTTCCGCTAGATTGAAGCATAACGACCTTTTTTACCTAATTTATAGGCGAGAACCAGGTACACGATACCGTAAATAGGTCCGCAAACTAAGAACCAATTATAAGCAGTTTCAAAGCAGTAACTTAGCATTATCGAGAAGCAGGTTAACAAACTACAGATCGCGATAAATAGCAAAAGGTGTTTGGTTGGAAACATTTCAGACCACTGCCAGTTCATAATCTTCTTAGAGAGTTTTAGACCCCAGTACTTTGGAATAAGTCTTAAAATGAGTGTAAGAATTAGAACACCCTCGGCTCCATAGTGTTGAGAGGCAAAGTAGCCACCAATGAGTAGTAGAGGAGTGATAATTAGATAAATTTTTAAGATCCAATCTGTTTTTCCTGCGGCCCTTGCCACTGAATCATGAGGGAGCATCAGAAGAATATAACTAAAGGCAAAGATTTTTAAGAAAATAACTGATTCCATATACTCAGCAGTATAAAGGAATTCGACAATAGGTTCAGCGAATGTCAGTAAACCAAAGATGGCCGGAATCATGAGGAAACTAATATCTTTGATCGCTTTTCTAAAACTTTTTGATCCAAGCAGACTGTCTTTTTCAACATAGGATTTAGAAAGAGCAGGAATAAGCGTTTTCTGCACACTCATTTCCAGTAAGAACAGTGGAGGAACAACCAAGCAGCCCATAGAGTAAAAAGCAAAATCATGTGCGCTCAGATGTGAAGAGAGAATGAGAAGATCAAGCTTTTCAACAAAGAATCCTAAGAGACTGGTAAAAGACATGGGAAGAGCATATTTAATAACTTTAACAATCTCTTCTTTTCCCGTCGTTATCCCAATATGGTTCATTCTTCTGTTAAGCCCAACAACAAGTGAGAGTCTAAAGACCATATGAGCTAAGAAGAACAAGAAGATCATGTAGATATCTTTGAAATACCAGGCAATGAGAATGAATCCCAACACTCTGATAAACTCAATGATGGTCTCGATAAACATCCCCTTGTTTTTTCCAAGGGCAATGCTGGTTTCCGCAAAATGTCCTGCCATACAAGTCATCGAACCAGAGAGTAGGAGAATGAAAATATATTCCCGAGGGATATCAAGATAGCTTGAGACAAAGGGCTTTAAGGGATAGCCAATCAAAAAGATGAGGGAAGAAAAAAGGATCGTTACCACCCAAGTGGCATTCAGATAACGCTGACGTTCTGATTCTGGACGTCCCACCCAATAATAAACAGAATGGAGTGCCCCACCTGCCATGAAGAGATAGGGAAGTGCCCCATAGTGAAGGAAAAATATTTTATAGAATCCTACATCTTCAGGCGTGAGAATACGTACAAGGATGATTGGAAGGAATAGGTTGCCTAATGAACTGAGACTGCTCATTAAAAAAACCGGCCAATGCCCATTCTTTAATTTCTTAAACATTTCACCCTTTATAAGCATCCAAGTATTTTTGGTACATGGCCTTGGCCGAATAATTTTTTTCAACATGAGCATGCAGCTGTTGCCCTAAAGCCTTTGCTTGATTCTCATTCAAGGTTTTTGTTTGAAGATATAAATCTTCAAGGTTATCGCTGTTAAAAAAGAGAGCGATAGGAGCAGTCGCCTGATCTTGCAGAGTACGATGTCCAGGGATATCAGAGAGAACACAAGGGACAGATTGCGCTCCTGCCTCAAGTACCGAGAGAGGAATCCCTTCATGAGTCGAGGCGGAGATGAAGACATCAAGGGCCGCCAGAATTTGAGGGATGTCACTGCGTGACCCCATCATCGTGACATTCTCGGGTTTGAGTTTTTCTAATTCAGACCAATAGGCTTCATCTCCTGAAGGGCCGACGAGTAGAAAGTGAATGTCCGGTCTTATCTTGGCAAAACTTAAAATCATCTTCTGATTTTTTAAGGGAACGATACGAGCAACTGCTCCCCAAAGTTTTAGCTTGGGATCAATGCCGAATTCCTGGCAAATCTTTATTTTGTTACTGTCCTTCTCTAAGGGAGAAGTCAGACGAGTTCCATTTTCAATAAGAGCTATTTTGTGAGCTGGAAGGCCCAGAGTGCGATAAACATCACAAACAGCTTTGCCAACACCTACTGTGAGATCAGTCATATGAGAAGCAAATGCTTCGTAGCACTTCGTAATAGGTCTTTTATGAATATGATCCATGCCATGTGCGGTATGAATAAAACGTGGGAATTTTCGATCACTTAAACGGAAAACTATTCTTAATGGTGCAATATAGAGTGCAGGATTAATGTCGTGAGTATGCACGATATCCGAACCCTCAATTTGATTCGCCAAGTATTTTAGAAGTCCGAAGTCGTAACCATCTTTCTTTTTATAATCAGTCTCAACGATCACACCTTTACTTCTAAAGCTATCAACCCAGCTCTGTTCATAGTCGTAGACAATGAGTTTTACCTCGTGGCCAGCACGAATCTGTTCTTCAATAAGAAGTTCTAAGACCTTCTCCAGGCCTCCAACTCCTAAAAACTGGGTAATATGGGTGATTTTAAGTTTCATTTAAGGATGGTTATCTACCAAATTTAGAAAGAAAGTGATCTATACCCTGTTTAATTTACAGTGTGTTACACACAGATAGGTATTTGGGTTATATCTAAACAAATCATCATAGATTTAAGGAAGTGTATATGAAGGGAATAGTTCCATATCTCTCGTTACTTTGTCTCTTGCTAACTGTTGGTTGTGCTTCTAAAAGTAAAAACCCTGAGTATGAAAAGTTAAATCAAATTGAAACTCGTATTAAGCGTAAAATGGATACGAGTCGCACACGTTCTGTGAAGGCCATTCCTCAATTTGAAGAGCAAAAAGCCTTAATGGCGCCAGGTTTTTTATTCTCATTAAGTCATCCTACCGATTCAAAATTGCAGGGTCGTTTCCGTGCTAATACTGAAGGCCTACTTGTCCTTCCTTACGGAGTAAGATTGAATGTGACTGGTTTGACCTTCTCAGAATTGAAATCACAAGTTCAGAAATCATACGCATCTTTCTTCCAGCGTGGTGCTGAGAACGTAAACTTTAAATTAGAACTTCGTGAATATTGGATCGAGGTTCGTGGACTGGTGAAAAAGCCAGGCCGTTATTTAGTAGGAAGAAAAGAATCATTAGATAAAGTGATTGATCTGGCCGGTGGTCTTATCGGATCGATCAAACAAGACCTTTATACTTTGACTTTAAAGCAATTGAAGATCTCTTACTCTGTTAGCCTTAACCAGTATTATGAAGAGAATGCCCTCGGCCCTTCTTTTACTTGGACCGGAGGAGATGTTCTCTTTTTTAACACTTCTACCGATGTTTCTGATTCAGAATCTACAGTTGAGGTCCTAGGTGGAGTTGCGAATCCAGGAAAAACTCTTTATCAAGAAGATTACAATATTTTCCATTACTTAGCGAAGAGAGGTGGAACTCTTCCAAATTTAGGTTATGAAGAGGTGTTTTTAATCCGAAAGGGTGATAAAGGTCTCGAACGTATCCGATTTGATTTAACAGAAATGGATCAAATCCCAGTAATTAAACCTGGCGATACCCTATTCCTAACAGCTGATCGCAGAACGGTCATCGATAAGGTTTGGGAACGTGCGAGCCAGATTAGTGGGTACTTGGCCACAATCGCAATCTTTATTATAGCCTTATGAGGATGAGATGGTTCTGGTTTTCGACATTGCTGGAGTTAGTGTAGCGGGAGTTCAGCTCCCGCTCAGTAGCCGTGTCTTTGAAGAGTACCAGAATCATCTCCCCGAATCTCTCGCCAGTGCCGCGCAAGTTAGAAAAGAAGATTATGTTGCCGGTCGCTTGTGTGCTTTCAAAGCTTCAGCTCTATTAGGTCTTTCTCTTTCAAAACTTCCTACCCATTCTGATCGAACACCCATTTGGCCACAGAACTTATGTGGAAGCATCAGTCATAGTAAAAAACTTGCCGTTAGTTGTGTGAGTTCAGCAGATCATTATTTTTCGTTAGGAATAGATGCTGAAGAAATACTGGATGACCATATTGATATTAGTGAACAAGTGGCCAATGCTAATGAGTTAGCACTTGTTAAGAATAATCTAGGTTTAACCGTTCTTTTCTCCGCCAAAGAAGCTCTCTATAAAGCGATCTATCCCATTGTAAAAAGCTTCGTTGATTTTAAAGAAGTTGAGATGACTGCCATTAATTTTTCAAAAAATACTTTTGAGATCAATGCCAGATCAGAAAATCTTTTAAAGCTTGGTTTAAATCAATTTCAAGGAAGCTTTCAGATAATTGATAACACTGTTGTTACCCTTATTACGATTAAGCATAGGGGAGAACATGTTGATTCATAAATGGTTTGAGCAGGCCGTAGATACTTATTCTGATAAAATTTCACTTCGTTTTGAAGGTGAAGCACTTACTTATCTGGAGCTTGATAAGAGAGCAAATAAGATTGCACATTACCTAATTCAAGAAGGAGTGAAGCCTGGAGATATTGTAGGGCTGTCACTGCCGAGGTCAATGGACTTGATCGCAGGAATGATCGCCATTCTCAAAACAGGCGCTGCTTATCTGCCACTTGATTCAAGCTATCCGATAGATCGACTTAAATATATGAGTGAGCATGCCAAAATAAAGCATGCGCTTATTTCAGAAAACTTTCAGCAAAGTTTTAATCATTTTCCCATTAAAGCATTTGAACAGATTGATTTAAATGGATTCTCAGATCAGAGAGTTCATGTTGACCAAGAAAAAATCAATTTAGCTTATGTCATTTATACCAGCGGTTCAACGGGCAAGCCAAAAGGTGTTAGTCTTGGACATCACGCTCTAGTTAACCTTATTGAATGGCAGAACAAAGAGAATGGCGGTTTAAAAACTTTGCAGTTTACTCCCATTAGCTTTGACGTTCATTTTCAAGAGATCTTCTCTACTTTGACTTCGGGAGGAGAGTTAGTTCTGGTTGATGAAGAAATTAGACTTAATCCCGTAGAACTCATCAAGTTACTTGATAGTCAGAAAGTAGAAAGAATTTTTCTTCCTTTTGTGGCCTTCAATCAATTGGCAGATACTGCATTAACTCTAAATCATATTCCTGCAAGTCTCCGACATATCACAACAGCGGGGGAACAACTCAAAGTAACAACTGCGATCAGAAACTTCTTTACTAAAAACGAAAGGGCCGTTCTTCATAACCATTATGGGCCAAGTGAAACTCACGTGGTTTCAAGTTTAACTCTTCGTGCTCCATCTCAAAATTGGGATGCTTTACCGAGTATCGGTTTTCCCATTGCCAATTGTGGGCTTTACCTTCTGGATGAAGCTGGTCAGGATGTTTCTTCTGGAGAGGAAGGAGAGTTATTTTTAGGGGGAGTCTGCCTCGCTGATGGCTACCTTCATAACCCTGAGATGACTCTTGAGCGCTTCATTGATCATAAGAAGTGGGGAAGACTTTATCGCACAGGTGATTTGGCCATCCAAAAAAAGAATGGCGAATTTCAATTTCTTGGTCGCAAAGACGGCCAGGTTAAAGTGCGTGGATATCGTATTGAAACTGGTGAAGTAGAAGTTGTTTTAACTCGAAATAAACAAATTCCTGATGCCGCGGTTAAAGTCATTGAACTCAATGGTGATCATGTTCTTTGCGCTTACTATGTTGGCCAATTAAGAGAAGTAGAAGTTAGACAATATCTAAAATCAGTACTCCCTGAGTATATGGTGCCAACTCATTTCGTTAGAATGACAACTTTGCCACTTACTCCTTCCGGCAAAGTAAATTATAAGGACCTTCCTCTTCCAAGTACAAAGCGTCCTGATTTAATTAATGAATTCGTGGCCCCTCGTGATGACTTTGAAAAAAAGATTACTCAAACTTGGGAAAAGATTTTAGGACTGAGTGGTATTGGAGTTCTTGATAGTTTCTTCAATCTTGGTGGAAGTTCTCTCTTGGCCATTAAAACAGTGATTGAACTCAATGCTAAGTTTCAAAAAAACTTGAGTGTTGTGAGCTTCTTCAGTGCTCCTACTATCGAGCAACTCGCAAAAATTTATAGCGGTAAAGAAGAAACTCAACAGTTTAGAAAAATGGAGTCTGGTCAGTTATCAGCTCCTATTGCCATTGTAGGTATGTCTGGAGCTTTTCCCGAGGCCAAGAATATTGAGGAGTTCTGGGGGAATTTACTCTCTGGTAAAAACTCCATATCAACATTTTCAAAGATGGAAGTTGATCCGGCCGTTGCGGAAGTCCTTACTGAAGATAGCAATTACAAATTTGTTCATGGAGTTCTTCCTGGGCAAAAAGAATTTGATGCAAGATTTTTTGGAATGACTCCACGTGAAGCGGAGTTAATGGACCCACAGCAAAGAAAGTTCTTAGAACATTCTGTGCATGCTATGGAGTCAGCAGGATATTTTGGAAAGCACAATGAAGTTATCGGAGTTTTCGCTGGGATGGGAAATAGCAAATATACCCGTCTAGTGGATCAGCATCCTGAGAAAGTTTCAAGCGTCGGTGATTTCAATGTGATGCTTGGTCTTGAGAAAGATTATATCGCTACTCGAGTTGCTCATAAACTCAACCTCACTGGTCCGGCCCTGAGCATTCATACGGGATGTTCAACCTCTCTAGTCGCTATTATTGAAGCAGTTAAGAGTATCCGAAGCGGTCATTGTACGATGGCCCTTGCTGGAGGAGTTTCTATTTCAGGAGCTCCCAATACAGGGCATCTCTTTCAAGAGGGTGGCATTCTTTCTCGTGATGGTCGTTGTACTCCTTTCGATGAATCAGCAACAGGTACGGTTTTCACTGAAGGAGCTGGAGTTTTAGTTCTTAAGCGCCTAGATAAGGCGGAAGCGGACGGGGATAATATCCTCGCGGTGATTAAAGGCGTAGGTCTTAACAACGACGGCGCAGATAAAATGAGTTTCACTGCTCCAAGTGTTAAGGGGCAGGCCGAAGCTATATTCATGGCCCAGCAAGATGCTAAAATTGATGCTTCAACTCTGAGCTATATTGAGGCCCACGGTACAGCAACACCTGTTGGTGATCCGATCGAGGTTGAAGCCTTAAACAAGGTTTTCTCTCTATCAACGCAAACTAAGAACTTTTGTTATTTAGGATCGGTAAAGGCCAACGTTGGTCACCTTACCTCAGCAGCAGGAGTTGCAGGAGTTATCAAGTCTGTACTCATCCTAAAAAATAAAACTATTCCAGCTCTGACCCACTTTAAAAAAGCAAACCCGCTCTTAAATATTGAATCGTCTCCTTTCATTATCAATAAAGAGAATGTAGTTCTCACAGAACAGAATCATCCACTGCGTGCTGGAGTTTCTTCTTTTGGTGTGGGGGGAACAAATGCCCACATTATTCTTGAAGAGTATTCTTCTGCGAAGCCTACTCATAAGAATCAATCTTCTCATCTATTTAAAATATCTGCCAGATCCCTTGATCAGGTTAAAGCCCTTGAAGAGAGTCTCAAAGAGCAACTTGCTGTTACCGATATTAATGATTGGGGAGCAATTGCTTTTACTCTTGATCAAGGAAGAAAGAATTATCCATTCCGCTCTTACTTGGTTAGTGATTCGTTAGGACAGTTTGCATTCAGCGGTCATTCAGAGTTTAAAAATGATAAACCGCTTATCATGATGTTCCCTGGCCAAGGTTCTCAGTATCACCGGATGGGACAAATTCTAAGTCAAAAGTCTCTCCTGTTCAAAACTCACTTTGATGAAGCTTGTGGTATCTATCAAGAAGTTTCAGGAGTGAAGCTGCAGGAAATTCTCAATCATCAAGATTCCAATCTAGTGAATCAGACTTTTTATACACAGCCAGCACTCTTTATTATGCAGTATGCACTAGGAAGAACTTTAATTGATCTTGGTATCAGACCTGATATGCTCATCGGTCATAGTGTTGGAGAGTATGTCGCAGCAACTCTAGCTGAGATGTTTAGTCTGCGTGATGGAATTCGAATTATCAGCAAGCGTGCTGAGTTAATGAATAAGGTTCCCAAAGGTGCAATGCTTTCTGTTGCCGCGACCTTAGAAGAAGTCTCCACAGAAATAAAATCCTTTGAACTTGATATCGCTGCAGTGAATGGCCTTAAGTCAGTAGTCGTTGCGGGACCAATTGAAATTGTGGATAAGTTCAAAAATTATCTTGAGGCCAAAGGTATCGCTAGCGTCGTTTTAAAAACTTCTCATGCTTTCCATTCAAGAATGATGAATACCGTTCTAGCCGAGTTTAATGATTTCGTTGCTACAATTGAGATCAAAGGGCCAACAATTAAAATTATTCCAACGGCCAATACCCAGCTTGAAATTACGAACAAGGAGTATTGGGCTGCTCATATTGCCAATACCGTTAATTTTTCTCCAGTGATGGAGAAGGTCATCAATGAATTTGATAGCAACTTTCTAGAAGTGGGCCCTGGCCAAGTTCTTACCAAATTAACTCAAAAAATTGCGGCCGATAAAAAGGTGAAGAGATCATTTACTTCGACATGCTCAATTAATGTTGAGTCCGAAGAAACGGCCTTGTTGGCCTGTTTTGGAAAGCTTTGGTCACTAAATCATCAACTAGCTGATTCACGCCTTCTTTTTGAATCGCATGATCAGCGCAGACTTCCTGCTCCAGTTTATCCTTTTGAAAAAAAGGAGCTGTGGCTGGAATCAAGAATTAAAAAACATACAGCACAATCGATACATACAAATGTTGCTCCTTCAAAAAATGAGGTTGTTATGCCTACTCAGAAAAAAGATGTCTTTGCTCAGAAGTTAGTTGAGCTTTTCGAAGAAAGTTCAGGAATTGAAATTTCTGAGTATGGCAATGATGCTTGTTTTATTGAAATGGGGATGGATTCATTATTTCTTACTCAGATGGCCATGCAATTGAAGAAAGAATTCAAAATTCAAATCAATTTCAGACAACTGGTAGAGAATTTTAACTCGATCAATGCTCTCGCTGAGAATTTCGTAGATCAAGTTCAGCTTGATGTTCCAGCAAGCCCTCAAAATACTGCAGTTGCGTCTGCTCCAGCATCTATGCCGCTGCCTTCACCGGTACAAGTTCAGGCCGCGCCTGCTCAAATTCAAATGCAGCAAAGGTCTTATCAGTCCCAAGTGAATGTGAATGCTTCTGATTTAGAGCAAATTATTCAAAGTCAGCTAGAGCTAATGCGATCACAGATCGAACTGCTACAAGGCAGACCAGTGACAAATACTCCCCGTGAAATCATTTCTCAGGTCCCTCAGGTACAAGTTGCTGCCAATCCAGCTCCTTCTCAAAGCTCAGCTAAAGTTGAAGAGAAGGTGATTCGTTCTCGTGGTGCTGATATTAAAACGGCCAAAGATTCTTTTGGAGCTGCCGCTAAAATTAACGTAGAGAAAACAGCAAAATTTAATCCTACTCAGCAGGCCAATGTAGATGCCTTTTTTGCTGAATATATTGCGAAGACAAAGAAATCGAAAGAATTCACTCAGAAACATCGTCAACGTCATGCTGATCCACGTGTGGTAACAGGTTTCAAACCAGAGAATAAAGAGATCATCTATCCGGTAGTCGTCAAGCAATCTAAGAACCAAACTCTCTGGGATCTAGATGGTAATACTTATATTGATATGCTTTGCGGATTCGGTTCAAACTTCTTTGGTAACGGGAACGAGAGAATTAAAAAGCTTGTTCTTGAGCAACTAGAAGAAGGGATTGAGATTGGACCACAGCACCCTTTAGTCGGTGAAGTGAGTGATCTTATTTGTGAACTAACAGGAAATGATCGAGCAGCATTTTGTAATACCGGTTCTGAAGCTGTCTTAGGGGCCATGAGGCTTGCTCGAACAGTGACTGGCCGTGAGAAAATTGTGGTCTTCAGTGGTTCATATCACGGAATTAATGACGAAGTAATTATCCGCGGAGCAAAGCAAAAGCCGTTCCCTGCAGCTCCAGGAATTAACAATAACTCAGTTTCTAATATGATCGTTCTGGATTATGGAACAGATGAGGCGCTTGAAGTGATTCGCTCTCTGGCCGATGATCTTGCTGCTGTTCTTATTGAACCAGTTCAAAGCCGTCGCTGTGATTTTCATCCGACTGATTTTTTAAAAGAAGTAAGAAAAATTACTGAAAAGTCTCAAACCTGTCTGATCTTTGATGAGGTGATTACTGGCTTCCGTGTTCACCCGGCAGGAGCTCAAGGATACTTTGGAATCAGGGCCGATCTTTGTACATACGGAAAAATTGTCGGAGGAGGAATGCCAATCGGTGTGATCTCCGGGAAATCAGAATATATGGATGCTCTTGATGGTGGATTCTGGCAATTTGGAGATGATTCAACTCCAACAGTAGGGGTTACTTACTTTGCCGGAACATTCGTTCGTCATCCACTTGCATTGGCCGCTGCGAAGGGCTCTCTTCTTATCTTAAAAGAAGGCGGAGAAAAATTACTAAGAGATACAAATGACAGGGCGACTGCCTTTGCCAAAGAGCTGAACCTCTTCTGTAAAGAGCATCAGATCCCACTTAAAATGAATAACTTTGGTTCTTTGATGAAGCCTAAATGGAAGCAAGATGTGAATGGGGGAGAACTTCTCTTCGCTCTTCTTCGTTACAATGGCGTTCATACTTATGATGGTTTCCCATGGTTTGTAAATCTGGCCCATACTGATGATGAGTTAAAGAGAGTGTTGAATATATTCAGAAAGAGTTTTATCAAAATGCAGGAAATGGGACTGCTTGAGAACTCTGTGAGGATTAATAACAGTAAGAGCGTTTTTAATGCAAATTTCCCACCTCATCCTAAGGCTAAACTGGGCAAAGATGAGAAAGGTAATCCTGCTTGGTTCATGGAAGATGAATCGACCCCTGGATCTTTTTACTTGTATGAGGAAATGAATGATTAAGGACGCAAAACAACTAAAAGTTAAGTACGACCCATTTCGTTCAGGCCCTGTTGAAAGGGCCATCCCTGCTACGCTATCTCAGCGAGAGATGTGGTCGACTCTTGTCCTCGAACCTGAGGCCAATATTTGCTATAACGAAGTTATTTGCATGGAAGTTTCTGGGAAGCTCAATATTCAAAAACTTGAAGCTGCTTTTCAGGAAGTTCTAAAACGTCACGAAGCTCTTAGAGCGACATTCTCGCAAGACGGAAAGTATTTTGTTGTTCATCAATATCAATTTCAAAAAGTAGCTATTGAAACAATTCAGTCAAAAGAATTGAGTAAACATCAGCATGAAGCTATTTCAAGACCATTTGATTTAGTGAATGGACCACTCGCAAGATTTAAAGTTTTCAAAGAAAGTGAGGATCGGCACTATTTAATTTTTAGTGCCCACCATATCGTATGTGATGGATGGTCATTGGCCATTATCCTTACGGAACTAACAAGAGCTTATGAAAACACCAGTCTTGGTGCTACTTCTAGCTTTGTAGAATTTGCTCTGAAAGAAAATCGAGTAGGAATCAGTGAGAAGGATCGCCAATATTGGCTAAGTTTATTCACCAAGCCATTCGCAGGAAATCAGCTTCCACTTGATTACCCCAGACCGAAGTATCGAACCTACGAGAGTGATCGTCTTGATCTGGATGTTTCTAGTGAGCAGGTGGCACGTCTTAAAAAATTTAGTGCTAAAAATAGAATCAGTTTTTATACACTACTAATGGGTGGCTTTAGCCTTTTACTTAAGCAGCTCTCTGGGAAAAGTGACGTAGTAGTGGGAATGGCCACGGCGGCTCAATCAATACCTGGTAATGAAGAAGTCGTTGGACATTTAGTAAATATGCTTCCTATTCGTTCAGAGTTTAAGGAGCAGGAAAGAATTACGGATTATCTGCAAAATTTGAAGAGACATATGATGGATGGTATTGATCATCAATGCTATACCTTTGGTAGTCTCCTGCAGGATCTTAACATCCCAAGAAATCCAAGTGAAATCCCTCTCATTAATGTTGTTTTCAATATTGATCAACAACTGAGTAATCAGGGACTTGAATTTTCCCAACTTAAGGCCAACTACCAGTCTGTTCCACGTATTAAAGAGAATTTTGAGATTTTCATCAATGCTGTAAGCCGTGATCAGCATTTAACAATTGAATGTCAGTATAACAAGAACCTCTTTAAAACCGAGACCATTAAAAACTGGCTAGAGAATTACTTTAGCTTGCTAGATATTATCATTAGCTCTGATCTAAGAGTGGGAGATGTAAAGCTTGCGCATCTACTTGTTCCTAAAAAGCCTATTTCCGTAGGTGAGGTTGTTGAAAAAAGTATTGTTCGTGATGAAGAGACAGAGAGAAGGTTGACTCTTATCTGGAAAGAGTTGCTTAAGAAAGATATCGGGATCGAAGATAATTTCTTCAGTAAGGGGGGGCACTCTCTGCTTGTGGTAGAAATGATTCAGAAAATCGAAATCATTTTTAATAAAAAGATTTCTGTTCGTGAAGTCTTTGAACATCCCACAGTAAAAGAATTAGCAAGTGTTTTAGCAAAGCATAAAGTTGAAAAAGTTGAGAAGATTATCCCTGTTAAAAAACAGGATAATTACCCCGTAACTCCTGCTCAGCTTCAAGTTTGGTATTTGGAAGAAATATTTAAATCCACTCCAATGCACAACCTTCCATCAAGCATTGAACTTCATTTTAAAGTTGATCGTGCCCAGCTTGAAGAGGCGATCAATCTTTTAATCAAGCGACATGAGTCATTAAGATCGGTCATAAAAGTGAAAGATGGACTTCCTGTATCTCAGGTTGTGGATGTTCCTCAGAGATTTATTCTTGAAGAAGTGAGAGCTGATAAAGATCAATTGCAAAAAGTTTTAGGGGGATTGGCCTCTGAAGTTATTGCTAAAGAATCCTTGTTCTTATTCCGTGCAAAACTTATCTGTATCTCACCTGAGCATTATGTATTCTTCTTCATGCCTCATCATATGATCTGGGATGGATGGAGCTTCGATATTTTCTTTGAGGAACTAAACGTTGTTTATACAGCTCTAAGCAATCGAACACTTCCGCAGTTTAAATCGGAAGTGCTTATCAATTATAAGGACTATGCAACTTGGATTAATAAACAGATTAGTGAAAATAGACTAGCAGGTGAAAAAAACTTTTGGTCTGAAAAACTGAAACTTCCTCTGCCATTAATCGACTTAACGCTAAAACCTCGCCCAGTTGAGATGAATCATGTTGGAAAAACTTTTTCATTCACTCTGGATAAAGATCTAGCAAGTAGTCTTGAGGGATTCTGCCAAGATCAGGGTGTATCACTTTATAATGTAATTCTCACGGCCTTTAAAATGGCCCTTGCCTCTAAAAGCGGAACGAATGATGTCATCGTTGGTACGCCGGTGAGATGTCGAAACTTCCCAGAACTTCTTAATGTTATCGGTTATTTTGTTAATACCGTTGCCTTGAGAACACATGTTGAACCTCAGAAGCGTTTTGCAGAAAATCTTAAGGCCGTCATCAAGACATCAATTGAAGCTTTTGACCATTCTCAACTTCCTTACCAGGAAGTGATGAAGCTGGTGAAGTTTCCACGCGATCCAAGCCGAACTCCTATTTACCAGACTTTCTTTTCCTATCAGGATGTTTCTAATAGAAAACCTGAACTTGCAGGAAATTCTTATCAACAGATTAATATTGATAAGAACTCAACTCATACTGATCTAGACCTTTGGATCAAAGCGAGTAAAAGCAAAGTAGAGGGTGCGTTTGAGTATAGGGCCGATCTCTTTGATGAAGCTTGGATAAGTTCTTTCTATCAGTCTTTTGCTGAAATCCTGCAAGGAGTTCTTCCTCGCACACAGAATGCTGCTTTACCTAAGCTGCAGTCGACTCAGTTTGAGTGGGATAGTGTTGTTGCTTTTTTTGAGAAGAATGTTGATCTATATGGCAATAAATTGGCCATTAAGAGTGATTCATCTCGTTTGAGTTATGAAGAGTTAAATTCCCGCGCCAATATTTATGCTCATGCTCTACTTAAGCAGGGTATTGGAACTGGTTCATATGTGGGTATTGCACTTTCTCGTCATATTGAACTTCTACCGGCCCTATTGGGAATTCTTAAAACAGGTGCTGCCTATGTGCCGCTAGACCCTGCATTCCCGCAAGATCGTCTTGATTATATGATTGAGAATTCACAGATTAAATTCTTAATTACTGAATCAAAACATTCTCAACGATTCTCACAGGTACAATCTATTCTGATTGAAAATGTTACTTCTGCTTCAAATGAGAATCCCAAAGTTTCATTTGATCTAGATAGCAGTGCTTATGTGATCTACACTTCGGGGAGTACAGGTAAGCCTAAAGGAGTAGAAATTAGTCATCGAAGCTTAATTAACTTCCTCTTGTCGATGTCACAGACACCGGGAATGAAAGCTTCTGATCGTATACTTGCTGTGACGACGTTAAGCTTTGATATCGTAGGTCTAGAACTATTCCTACCTTTAGTGAATGGAGCAAGTATCTATCTGGCAAGTCAGTTTGATGTGATGGATGGACAAGCTCTAAAAGAGATTATTTCTAAGCATTCGATTAATTATATGCAGGCCACTCCTTCTACTTGGAGACTACTACTGGCCGCAGGCTGGACGGGAGATCAGTCTTTTAAAATTCTCTGTGGTGGAGAAGCTTTTCCGAAGGATCTTGCTTATAAACTTATTCCGATGGTTGATTCCGTCTGGAACATGTACGGGCCAACCGAGACGACAATTTGGTCTACCTGTAAAAGATTAAGCTTAACGGATACTAATATTACCGTTGGCGATGCGATTGCTAACACGACTCTTTATATCCTTGATGAATCCAAGAATATTCTTGATCAAGGCCTTGAAGGTGAGTTGTACATCGGAGGTTTAGGGGTTGCTAAGGGATATTATAATAGACCTGATCTGACTCAAGAGCGATTTATCACACACCCACAAAACTCAGAACTGATCTATGCTACAGGTGACCTTGCTCGTATCAATCAGTTTGGTGAGTTAGAAGTTCTGGGGCGTCTGGATGGCCAGGTTAAGGTGCGAGGCTATCGAATTGAATTAGGGGAAATTGAAGCCCAGTTAAATATGTATGCGGGAATCAACGTTTCTGCGGCCATCACAAAAGAAGTGAGTCCTGGAGATGCTCGTATTATCGCCTTCATTGAATGCCAAGGGAATACGAAGATTGAAGAAGAAGTCCTGAGAGAACATTTGTCATCTGCTCTCCCTAAATACATGATCCCATCGCACTTTGTTTTTATTGAAAAGATGCCGCAAACACTAAACGGTAAGATCGATAAGAAAACTCTCGGTGGAATGTTTCAAAATACAGAGAATGAGTCTGTAGAAATTCAACAACATTCACCACAAGTCGAGGAGATGAGAACTCTTTGGAAAAAAGTAATCGGAGTTAATTCTCTGAAAGATGATGATAACTTTTTTGATATCGGAGGTAATTCCCTCTTAGCAGTTGATCTTTCAAATCGTGTTGCAAAACATTTTGGAACAAGTTTTCAGCTGAGATCTCTTTTAGAAAATCCAAACTTCTTGGAGTTTACTGAAAACTACTTAAAGCAGTTCAGTCAAAGCCTTACTGGCCTATCTCAAACGAAGTATCTGGTGCCCATTAGAAAGCAAGGCCAGCAGTCTCCTCTGTTTTGTATCCACCAAGTGGGAGGAAACGTTCTGAATTATACTCAGCTCCTGCCGGCCATTGAGAATCGTCCAGTTTATGGAATTCAATCAGCAGGACTAGTTCAAGAGGATGATCATCCTGGTACGATTGAAGGACTCGCCTCTCTGTATATCGCTGAGATGAAATTGATCCAACCTAAAGGCCCATATCTTCTTGCCGGTGGCTCAATGGGAGGAATGCTTGCCTATGAAATGGCCCAGCAATTAAAAAAGACAGGAGATACGGTATCTCACCTGATGCTTTTTGATACCTTCGGTCCTAATTTTGATATTTCAAAATATGAAAATGAAGAAAGAAATAAAATCGAGAACTTCCTTACGATGCTTGATTATTATTTGAAGCGAACTCGTAATAGAATTAAGCAGTTTATTTTTAATTTCTTAGGTGCAGAGCAAACGCTTGAAATGAAGCTGTTTGATCTTGAAGTAAAAAACTATCAGTCACTCTGGAGATATCGACCAAAGAAATATGCAGGGGATGTTTACCTTTTTAGAAATGAAATGAAAGAGAAGGGATGGTACTCCGATCCGGAACTTGGCTGGAAGAGTTCTATTGACGGTAAAATTCACATTAATTTCGTTAAAGCTCGTCATAGTGAGTTTATTGAAAGTGAAGAATTACTGGTGGCAATTAAAAAAACACTATGAACTATCTTATAGTCTGGCTTCTTCTTATCTCATCCACTGCGATGGCCAACCCTTGGTCATTCAACTTCAATGATAGTTTGCAGGGGTGGGGTTCATGGGGAGACGGACTGGCGTTTATTGATAGTACTCAAGGTTTTCGAGAAAAGGGAAGCATCAGGCTTTCAACCGACTATAGCAATACACAAACGATTCACTTTGAAACTGAGAAGCTGACAGGAACCTATCATATCTCATTTTATGTCAGGGCAGAAAATATTCTTTCAGACGAAAGGAATTTTAGCTTTTGGCATTTTTTAGATAAGGGACAAGGAACTGAAAATATCTTCACCAATCTCTTCGGTTCCTATGAATGGAGAAAAGTAGAATATACAGTTACCGTCAATGATCACAAACTACTCATCTGGTTTCGATTGAAATCCACTGGGAAAGTTTGGATTGATGATTTAAGAATTGAGAAAACAAGCAGAGAAACTCCTCTAAGTATTGCTAAAGCTATCCCTCTAAAGACACCAACTCCTGTGCTTCAAGGGGTTTCAAGCATTGGCCAAAAAAAGATGCTTTTGGATTTTGAAAAGCTAGCTTCTCCACATCCTTTCGTCATAAATCTTGTGAATAACTCTAAGATGGGGAAAATGAAGCTCCATGAGTTTTATAATCTTGAGCCCTTAAATTATGAGCAGGGTAATTGGGAGAATTTCGATTATATTAATCTAGAAATTTATAACCCGAATGATGAGGCTGTTCTTTTCACCATGGCACTGGGTGATTATCGCAGCACTGATTATTGGACTCAGTTAAATCACAAATCATCTCTGGCCCCTGGATTGAACAAACTAAGTTTCCCACTCAGACAGTTTATCGGCGAGAGAGGTTCACATCGATATAGCAGGTATTTAGATTTAAAATCCATCAAAAAATGGTTTCTCATCCTTGATCCTAATGAGACTAAATCGAATTTAAAAGAGTTTTGGTTAGACAATATCTCATTAGAGAAGAGAGAAATTTTGAATCGCCCTGTAGGGGTGTGGTCTTATGATTTTACCTCTCAAAATAATGATGTCCCTTCTAATTCGATAAGAGTTCTTTCTCATGATCTCTATACTCCTTCTCGCGGTTTTGGTTTTGTAAATCCTGAATTTTGGCGAGTTGAGGATGCCGTCTATGCGCCAAGTGATTTGCGTTACACAATCGGTATCACGAAGGGAAGTTTCCGTGTTCGTCTTCCAAATGGGAAGTATACTTTGTTCCTCAATGTCGAACGTCTAGGGTACTGGGATGTTTCATTCTGGAGTAACCGAGAAATTTATCTCAATCAGAAAATTGTTTTCAAGGAGGCCCGTAGTAAAACGCAGGACTTTCTAGATGACTACTTACTTTTCTCCAATGTTGCTCCGGAAGGTGAAGATAATCCTTACGACCTTTATCTCTCTAAGGTCTTCAAGTATCTAAACTTTGATGTAGAGGTTAAGAATGGAGAGCTTGATATCGGCTTCATTGCAGATGCAACAGGTATCTCTTTAAATCATCTGGTTATTGCCAGCTTGGATAAAAAAGGAAAAGCGCAGGAATACTTAGCTTCACTCCGCAGCGTCCGTAAAAAGGAATTCAATCGGATCTCACGAAAAGTTTCTCCCCCTGCCTTCACAGGAGAAGCTCAAACAAAGTTAATTTCTTTAAAACAAGCTTTGCGTGAAGATCAAACCTATCAAGAGTCAGCTAAATCGATTTCATGGCTAGGAGTGAAAGGGGAAACTCTTTACCAGATAATTGAGGTACGGGGAGAGGGAGACGTCTCCTTAAAAGTAACTGGAAGAGATGAAAAGTTCTTTCAGGATAACTTGAAAATTTTTGAAGTCGTTCCTCAAATTATTTCTCTCGATCTTAATCATGAGACTTACTTTTATGCTGGTAAATTTCTTAAGCCTTTCACGAAACTTTCCTTAAAGAAGGGAAGGGCCAAGTTTATCATGGTTGAAATAGAGCATAGCTCTTCAGTCGCTGCGAAGTTTATTTCTACTTTTGAAGTTAAGGTGGGTAAACAAATATCCATTTTCCCAATGGAACTTAAAGCTCTCCCATTCGATCTTCCTCGCATTGATTTTCCTGTTGGCTTTTTTGGTCCACAACCTTTGCAGCTTAATTACGCAAATTCAGAAGGGGTGGAGAAAGCCAAAGAGGATTATCGCTTTCTCGCGATAAAAAAATTAGCAGACGCTGGCTTTACTACTTTTACAGGTTTGCCGAGTGATATCTCTTCTCTTACTCGCTTGGTTCATTTCGCTAATTCAAAAGGCATGAGCGGAACTTATTTCTCATATGGTGGAGATTTTCCTGGAGATCTTTTGGAGAAAGGGGAAGCCTATTTGTATTCGGTCTTAGATAAAATAAATGCAAAACTTGTTTATACCTTCAGTGATGAGCCGGGAGGCTATAGTAATAAAATTGCTGAAGATCTTGAGAAGGCCAAGCAGTTAAAAAAGGAAACACCTATTCTTTTGAGAGGTGGATTCACCAATCTCAATGATAAGTCATTGGGTGAGTTGAATAGCTATTTTGATTATCCTTTTTATTCGCATATGAAAGGTGTTGTACCGGTTAAAGGCTGGGGAGCTTATAATGCTGCTCCTGGGACTTTGGACGACCCACGCTTCTCCCTTAGTGCAGGTCTTTATTACGCTCGTAAAAGGGGACTAACTCATTATTTAGAGTGGCACAGCTCTGCTATCCATAACTTTCCTTATTACGATCTAGACGGGCGAGAGAGCGATATAGAGCTGTTTATGGCGGCTCCTAATAAGACACTTTATCCGACAATGAAATTTATCAAGGCCCGTCAGGGAATTCAGGTATTTAGAAAAATTCAACTGCTTCAAGAACTAACTGCTAAGCAAACTGGCAATCCGAGTAGGAAGTTTTTACAGAGAATAGAGCAAGGAAGTTTTTCTGATCGCCAATCCATTCTGACGCCAAGCAAAGAGTTTGATTTTGAACGATTTCATAGCGAACTCAATCACTCCCTCGAGAACCTAAAGTAATATTAAGTCATTTTTAAATCTATTTTAATGGTCAGATGAATTTTATTTCGCTAATTAGCGCTCAATGAAATTTCTCTTTTTAGTATCGCTGACATTTTTTTCGGTAGAATCCTTTGCTGACGCTTGGGACGGCAACAGTAATCCCAAAATTCTCAACAAAGATTTCTCAGTTAAATTTGACGAGACCCTAGTAGAGGGAAAAATTGCTGATCCAAGAATCGCTTGGCCAGGAAATCATTGGTCGAATTGGCTAGGTGGAATTGCCTATAGATGGAGTTCTAGTAATCCTCAGAACTTTACTTATAAGTTAAATAGCCTTGAAGCTTTAAAAAGCTTTGAATTCCATCAAATCGCTGAACTCTCTCCTGCTGAAAAGTTTGATATTTTCAGAGGGGACTATAATTACTCTACGACAAGAACTGAGCTTGCTCGTGTTTCTCCAAGAGAAAGTAAGTGGCATGGTATTTGTCACGGATATGCTCCAGCGGCGATCAATCATCCTGAACCACAAACTTTGACTCTCACAAATCCTGATGGAGTGAAGGTAAAGTTTTATTCAAGTGATGTTGCTGCTCTTATGTCACTTTATTACGCAGAATACGCCAAAACTTCGGTTCAGTTTGTTGGTCGTCGTTGTAAATCAAGTCGTGGCGTAAGAGTTTGGAACAAAGGTTCATGCGAAACTCTAAATGCAGGATCACTTCACGTAGCTCTGAATAATACTCTTGGACTTCGTGGTGAATCCTTAATTCTGGATATCGATCCGGGGTTTGAAGTTTGGAATTTTGTAGCGACAGCTTTTTCATCACGCTTTCTTTCTTCAGATGAGCCTAAAAGCACATCTGCTGCTGGTACAGCGAGAAGAATCCTTGTTGAAACAACTGTAACTTACGCAGCTGATATTGCCCCAAAGTTTAACCCTGTACTTTTTACAGAGGATGCCTACTACGTACATCGTCTTTATGAGTACTACCTGGAACTGGATGATGAGGACAACATCATCGGTGGAGAATGGATCACTAAAAATGGACCAGACTTCATGTGGTTGCAGGATAAGGCTGAATTTAAAGGGAAGTGGGAGATCTTAAATGAGATCTATCAACCAGTTTCGATGCCTCTTGAAGCAAGTCTTTAATTGAAAAGTATCCTGTAGGTTTTACTCGATTTTAACGTTTTCACATAATTAATTAGCGCCGCATTGAAATATAAGATATTTAAGTCGGCATAATATGGAGAGATATATGAAAGTTCATAGTATGAAGCAGCTTCTTGGTCTGTTCGTTATGCTCGTAAGTTTTGATTCTTTATCGGCCGTTCAAATAGATTTAAATGGCATGAGAGAGGAAGTTCTTAGTGAGAACGTAGAACTGAAGATTCAGTATGAGAATTACTACCAATCTCAACGTAATGTTTCTGCAGCCTTTGGACAATTTCTTCCTAATCTGAATGTTAACTACATTTATGTAAACACGACTCTTGCAATTCTTCAGTCGGTTGTTCCAACTCCATCTGCATGGTTCAAGTACCAAGCAAGCAAAGAGTTAGCTCAAGCTGAAAAGTTTTCGTCTGAATCAATTCGTCTTAACATCCTTGAAGGTTTAACTGTTAACTACATCAACATCAAATTCCTTGAAGAAATTCACGCTGGTCTAGTTGCTCAAGATTCAGTTCTTGAAGAAGCATATAATGATGCAGTTAAGAAAGAAGAGTTAGGGATTGGCGATAGCAGCGAAGTTTACGCTACGAAGAGAGCTCTTTTCCAGCACCGCCAAGATATCTACCAACTTGAAACAAATCTAATTACTCAAAAACAAGCTCTTCTTATCGGTCTTGCAAAGTCTCCATCTGAAGAACTTGATCTAGCAGAACTTCCTGCTGACGATCTTTCTGATATCCCTGCTGCGATGGAAGATGGCGCTGCTCTGGCTGTTAAGAACTCAACTGAGCTTCTTAGTAATGCTTACCAGGCAGATGCTGCTCACTTCATGAAAAAAGCTGCTAAATGGTCATTTGTTAGTTTCAATGGAATTGGTTTTGATTACTTCGCCAACGTTTCAATCGAGCAATCAAAAGCTCGTGTAATCGAACTTCAAAGTGAGCAACTAGTAAATAAGATCAGAAACCAAGTATATGCTGCTTATAAAACGATTGATGTACTTGATAGAAGAATCCAACTTCAGGAATCTGTTCTTGAATCATTAAAACCGATCGATGAAAGAAATACTGAGCTTTACCTAGGAAATGCTCTTTCAGCAAAAGATTACATTAACTTCAAATCAGAAATGGCCAGCGAGAAGAATGCTCTTATCCGTCTAGTGATGGAAAGAAGAGTTAAAATTGCTCAGCTTAAGCGTCTTCTTGGTTTAGATGCTTCACTTAACTCTCTAGAGATTAATGTAGAAGATATCGAGATCTATGCTGAGAGCGAGAATGCTCGTCGTGGAAAACATGTTTGGGTTAAACTTTCTGGCATTGATAGTTCAGAAGTTCATTCTGTAAATTACTCGGTTGATGGTGTTGTTGCTCCAAAGAAAATATACGCAGCCAACGGTGACCTAACTTTCTACTTCAGAGCAAATGCTGCTGGAGAGTATAAAGTTCTAGCTAAGATCATGCTTTTAAACGGTCAGATCATTCTGAAAGAACAAACAGTAGTTGTGCGCTAATAACTGGAGAGTAATATGCTAAAAAATCTTTTTTTAGTTTTAGTGGCAACGACTCTTCCGTTAAAGGGAATGAGTTCTGATGTTCACTTAAGACTACCCGAAGTTTCTAATGAAGTCCTGGCGCCTAAGTCAGGTGCTTATACATTACCTGAGATTCATGAAAAGACTATTGGTGAGCAGGCGGATCTTCAGATCGCTTACCAAAACCTTATTCAAGCTCAGAACAAAATCGCTCAGGCCCGTGCTCAGTATTTTCCTTACGGTCTTGGGACAGTAGGGATTCTTTATTATTTAAACAGCTGGAATCCTCTTATTCTTGTTGAACTAGTAACAAGTCTTCCAACAAAGATTTATAACGTTCAAAAAGAAAAGAACTTACAGATGGCCACTGTTTATTCAAACAAGGCCCTCGCTCTCAACATCAAAAACCAGATCGATAATCTTTACTTCACAATTCTAAAAGAAGAGGCATCTCTAAGACTTGCTGAACTTGAATTGAATCTTTTGGAAACTGTTTATTCTGCAAAGATGGATAACGTTGCTCTAGGGCTTGAGAGTGAAGTTGATCTAAATAAACTTGAGCTAAGAATTCTAGATGCTCGCGACATTATCTTAAAGTTTCAGTCATACCTGATTGAAGAAAAATCAGCTTTCAACATTCTTATCGGAAATGATCCGACAGATACTCTTGATCTTCAGCCAATGGCTGGTTTCTTGAGCTCTGAGGACTTCAATCTTGATGTGAGTGAACTAAGAGCGCAGGCAATTGCTCGTGCTCCTGAGCTTGTAGCTGCTAGTTACGTTATTACAGCTGCTGATAAAAACCGCTCATCATTCAAATGGTCATTCCTTTCTTTCAGAGGGATTGGTTTTGGTTACTGGGCAAATATGAATGTCGCTGGTTCTCAAGTAAAAGCGGCACTTCATAACAAAACAATGATTGAACAGAATATTTCAAATCAGGTTTACGTGCTTAATACAGAATTCCAGAGAACTGTGAATTTCTTTGAAAATGAACAGGCCGTAACAGCTGATTCTGAGATCTATTACGAGGGTGAACTTGCAAGATTCCATGCACAAGAAATCAACCTTGGTCGCCTAGCTGAAAGTGGAATCCTTTATGTAAAAGATTTCGCTCAAATGGTTGCTGCTCACTACAATGCCTTAAGCAAATTAAGTGATTTTGAACGTGCTGTGAACGGCAAGCTTCTTGATGAAGTTAAAGTTCAAACAGAAGAGAAAAGAGAAGCTAAAGACGTATTCGCTGTTAAACATACAAGCCTTAAATTCTTTAAATTCTCTCTGACAGTAGAGTCGGATGAAGATATTGAAAGTGTTGAATACGTTTTCGATGCTAAAGGATGGGTACCTGAGAAGGTAAAAAATGCGAAAACAAACTTTGCAGTTGTTTATGCTAACCGTCTGACAAATGCCCTTAAAGGTCACGTGAATGTGACTCTTAAGAATGGCGAAGTATTAACTCAAAACTTTGATTTTAATAAATAAGGGGTTTTCTATGAAAAAGTTCCTCAGTTCTTTCGTTGCAGTTTGTATCGTTTCGAGCATTGCTGTAGCTAACGTTTCTCGTGCAGCCACTTGTGGTGTTCCTACTTGTGATGTTGAAGCACAAATCCTTGAACTTCGTAACATGAACGGAGATCAGCGTGGGATGTTTGCGATCAATCTTACAAACCAGTATAAAAATTCAACAGACTCAGCAGTCCTTCAGAATCTTTATGATCTAGCTGTTGAATTACATGCATTGAGCACAGAGCTTAAAGATGATGATTGGGTTCTAAGAGCTTCAAATGATCTTAAGAATGCTGCTATCATTAACCTTGCTAAATACTCTGAAGTTAATGGTGAAAAACTTGTTGGTTTCTATAAAGAGTTCGCAACAGCAACTTTCAGATACAATCTTATTGCTCACTGGCAAACTGAACTAGCAAACATTGAAGACGTTAAAACTCTTAATGAGCTAGTAATCTTCGCTGAAGGTGCTCGTGATCACTCTTACGCAGTCGCTGATGAAGATTGGATCCCTCGTGCTGCAACTTCTCTTATTTCTGCAATCACAATCAAGCTTACAAGCCTTGATCCGGTTCACGAAGGTCTTTATAAGGTAGCTCTTTCAGATGCTTCTCAAGCTCTAGGAATCCTTCCTTTTGATAGAGTTGCAGTTCTAGATTCTTCTTCTGATAAAAACCTAATTGTTTCTTTCATTAACTCTAAGCTTAAGACGATTGTTTTCACATTCAATCATGCTGAAATCAGCGGGAGCAAAATTAAAGGTTCAGGATCAACAGCTAACGGTATGAACACTTCTTTTGAGCTAGAAGTTGATCGTGCAAGTGGTGATGTTGTAGGTACTGTATTTACAACTGTTCACGACAGAATCGAATTCTCTGGTTCTCAAGCATTCTCAACTCGCTCTGTATTCGCTGGTGCAGCTCCAAAAGTTCTTGTTAAAGAAGATATCCTTGGAACTCTTAAAGGTGAGCTAGCAGGCGTTGCTGGAACCCTGAAAGTAAAATCTTTCCGTGATAACGTTTACTCTGCAACTTTCGTATCAAACAATGGTTCGATTGTTATTAACTTCACAGGCCGTTTTTACCCTAAAAATGGTGTTTTAAGCCTTACTTCAAAGGAAGAGCTTAAACTTACACTTTCATACCGTGTAAATGCTGCAGGTGTTGAACAGTGGCAAGGCGCTTCGTTCTCAGTAAAAACTGGAACAATAGCGAAGGCTTCTTTTTCTGCTCAAAACTAGTTTTCAACTCGCAAAAGGGGGGATTAAATCCCCCCTTTTTTTTTACCTACTTTTCAAATATTCCTCATCAGTTGATGCCATAAATCGTCCAAAATGCTATAATTTTGCCAAATAACTATTCCGTTTTGTATATTGAATAAAATTTTTGAGGAGGGTCTGATGTTATCAAATGACCAAAGACGTGAGCAATTGGCCCAGTTGAGCCGTGAAGCTGAACTCGGTGGAGGCCAGGAGAGAATCAATAAACAACATGAGCAAGGAAAGTTTTCTGCTCGTGAGAGAATTAACAAATTAGTAGATCCTGATTCATTTATTGAATTTGATAAGTTTGTAACACACAGATGTAACTCGTTTGGTATGGAGAAAACAAAATACCTCGGTGATGGTGTTATTACGGGTATTGCAAGAATTAATGGCCAGCAAGTGGCCCTCTTCTCACAAGACTTTACTTGTTGGGGTGGAGCTCTAGGTGCAGCCTTTGCTAAAAAAATCTGTAAGGTTATGGATTTTGCTCTTGAGAATAAAATCCCTGTGATCGGTATTAACGATTCTGGTGGTGCTCGTATTCAAGAGGGTGTTGATGCTCTTGCAGGTTATGCAGAAATCTTCTACCGCAACGTTCAAGCTTCAGGCGTAATCCCTCAGATCTCTCTTATTATGGGACCATGTGCAGGTGGTGCGGTTTATTCTCCAGCGATGACTGACTTTATTTTCATGGTTGATAAGACATCATATATGTTTGTGACAGGCCCTGATGTTATTAAGACTGTTACTCACGAAGAAGTAACTAAAGATGATCTTGGTGGCGCTCACACGCACAATGAGAAATCTGGGGTAGCTCACTTTAGATGTGATGATGAAGATGATTGTTTTGAAAGAGTAAGAGAGCTATTTGCCTTTATTCCAGCTAACAACATGATCAAGCACTCTGAAAAGCCGACAACAGATTCAATCAAGAGAGCAAACAACAAATTAAAAGACTTCGTTCCTGATAACTCAAAGAAGCCTTATGATATGCGCGAACTTGTTCTTGAGGTGATTGATGATCAGCACTTCCTGGAAGTTCATGCTGATTTTGCTAAAAACATCATGACTGGTTTTGCTTCAATCGGTGGAATTAAAATCGGTATCGTTGCTAACCAGCCAAACTTCCTAGCTGGATGTCTTGATATTGATTCATCAATTAAAGCAGCTCGCTTTGTTCGTTTCTGTGATGCTTTCAATATTCCTATCGTTACACTAGTTGATGTTCCGGGATTCCTACCAGGAACAGTTCAAGAGTACGGTGGAATTATCCGTCACGGAGCTAAGCTTCTTTATGCTTACTCAGAAGCGACTGTTCCTCTGATTACACTTATTACTCGTAAGGCTTACGGTGGTGCTTATGACGTTATGGCCTCAAAGCATATCCGTGCTGATATCAACCTTGCTTATCCGACAGCAGAGATTGCCGTTATGGGCGCGGATGGTGCGGTTAACATTATTTTCAGAAATGAGCTTAAAGGTCTAACTGGAGATGCTTTCAATAAGAAGAAAGCTGAACTTGTTGAGAACTATGAGAACAACTTTGCTAACCCTTATAGAGCAGCAGAACTTGGATACCTTGATGAAATCATCACTCCAGAAGTGACTCGTCATCGTCTTTATTCATACCTAAAAGCTCTTGAGAACAAGTCTGTAACTAGACCAGTTCGTAAACATGGGAACATTCCACTATGAAGAATAAACGCGTATTAATCATTAACCGCGGAGAGATTGCCATTCGTGTTGCCAAAGCATTGAATGAGCTAGGTCTTGTCTCTGTAGGTGTATGGACAGATAACGAAACTGAACCGCCTCATCTAGAATATTGTCAGGAATGGGTGCACCTTCAAGGTTCAACTAACCAGGAAACATATCTCTCAATTCCTAAAATTATGAAGATCATCGATGATTATAAAATTGATGGTGTTCACCCTGGATATGGATTTCTATCTGAGAATAGAGAATTCTCTCAAGCTCTTGCTGATAAAGGAATCATCTTCATTGGTCCTAACCCTGAAGCTGTTTATAAGATGGGTGCCAAAGATATTTCTAAGCAGATTGCAAAAGCAGCAGGTGTTCCTGTTGTTCCTGGTTCAACTGGAGAGGTTGATACAGTAGAAGAAGCGATCAAAATCGGTAATGAAATTGGGTATCCAATTCTTCTTAAAGCTGTTGCAGGTGGTGGTGGTAAAGGGATGAGACCCTGTTATTCAGAGGCTGAAGTTAAAACGAATTTTGAAGCCGTAAGACGTGAAGCTCAGAGCTCATTTAATTATCCTGGTCTTCTTGTTGAAAAGTACGTTCTTAACCCTCATCACATTGAAGTACAGATCCTTGCTGATAAAAAAGGTAACGTATTCCACGTATTTGAGCGAGAGTGTTCCGTTCAGCGTCGTCACCAAAAAATTATTGAAGAAGCTCCATCTCCATTCATTGGTAGTGATGAAGCCGTACGCCGCGACATCTGTGAAACTGCTGTTAAACTGGCAAAAGCAGTAAACTATGATTCTGCTGGAACAGTGGAGTTCATCATGGGTGAAGATAAGAAATTCTACTTTCTGGAAATGAATACTCGTATTCAGGTAGAGCACCCGATCACTGAGGAAATCACAGGAGTTGATCTTGTGGCAAATATGGTGAAGGCAGCTTTCGGTGCACCACTGGATTTCAAAAAACAAGAAGATATTAAAATTCAAGGCCATTCAATTGAGCTAAGAATTTGTGCGGAAGATCCTATTTCAATGCTTCCTGCTCCAGGAACAGTTGCTGGATTTGAGACAACTTTCCCCACAGGTATTCGTTTTGATCACTGTATTTATCCAAAATTCACAATTACTCCAGACTTCGATCCGATGATTGGAAAGCTTATTTCTAAAGGTCTTAATCGCGAAGTCGCTTTAAGAAAAGTAAAAGCAGCTCTTCATGGATTGGTAATCGATGGGCTTAAAACAAATATTCCTCTTCATAAGGTTATCCTTGAAGAAGAGAATTTTGTGAAAGGTCATTATTCAACCAATTACATTGGAACAATTAAGCCACAGGAAAAAGTGGCGGTCAGAGAAGAGAGCGAAGAATTTATGGTGAAAATTGCTGCCATTGAAATGAATGCTCTTGGAGGTGAGAAATGAGATATTACTTCATTAACCAAGATATGGAAGAAATTCGTTTTGATGTTGAACTAGGACACAATGGTGTTTTTGAGTTCACTCATGAAAATCAGAAAAAGCAGATCTTTACGAAGAAGCTGGCCGGTAAAAACTTTTATTCTTTTGATGGTATTTCTTGGAAGAAATTAGCAAGCTTAGGAATGAATGAAGCTCTGGTTTCGAATGGAGAAGTTTATAAAGTTTACCGTGGCTTCAAGCCATCAGGTCTTAATAAAGGTGGAGCTGGAGTTCTTATCACTCAAATGCCTGGTAAGGTTGTTAAAGTGTTTAAGAAAGTAGGCGACACTGTGGTCAAGGGGGAAACAGTGTTGATCCTTGAGGCCATGAAGATGGAAAACGAAATTAAATCAGGTGCTGATGGAGTTGTTAAATCCGTCAACGTTAATGAAGGTCAGGCGCTAGAGGCTGGCTTTTTGATGGTTGAAATCGAAGAGTAGTACAATGAGAGGGGGGAGTTTTTCCCCCTCTTTCTTTTTTTCCCACTGCCCCTGAAAATGATAGTTGAATCTATAAAATTAGGAGGCCCCCCATGAAGTTTCTCTTCATTCTCATGAGTACCCTGTTGTTAAATGTGGCCCAAGCAGAAGTGCAGGGATGTGCTGGTTATTATGCTTCAAAACTGGAAGACGTTTTTTCAGGAGTTGCTCCTCTTTATGCTAATCAAGAAGTGTTAGAGTTTGGCAGCTATGTGAAGGATGATTTTTTTCGAGTGTATGTGGATGATCTGAAGGATTCATTTAAGGTTGAAGTGACAACTCACGAATCAGATGCTCCACTTGAGCTAGAGATTACTCCATTGCACCCGATGGTAACTTTCTTTTCAACTGAGAACCTAAAAGGCAGATATCAGTATCCGGCAGGCATTCCTGGTGAAGAGCTTGGAGCTGTTTATCTTACTTTTATGTGCGTAAGATAGTTTATTCTTCTGGGTTTCTGGTAATCTCAACATTATCCAGAAACTCAGACCAGTATTTCTCTAAGAGTCGATATTCCCATTTAATATAATCAGAATGTGGATAACTCATAAAGTTATAATCTCGAATTTGAATCTCAGCAGTGTAGTGATTGTTCCAAAATTTCTGTGCTTCAACAGTATCAACAATAGGGTCAACTTTACTTATTTTAAGATAGATAGGAACCAAGAATGGGAGAGTTGTTTTCCATTTTAATTCAGGAAGCGCCAGTTTCTCTTCAACGAGTTTTAAATACACACTTGATTCATGCTTGCTTAACTCGTCTGGGATAGATAGAGAGAGTTTTCGTGCCCAACAAATTTGATTTCGAATTAAAAGATCATCTTCGTGTGCACTAGGAAGAATGCTTTTGAAGTTATAAAAAAAACCAGCGAAATTTAAAAGTGAGCAGTGCCTCTCTTCAGGATAATCAACTGAATGAGATGAGAAAGGATTCGCAAAAAAATAAATAAGAAATGAGAAACAAATATTGAGAATAATCCCTGGAATGAACACTCGTCGGTAGATGAGCGAAATCGGAAGAATCAGAAAAATCGAACTCCAGATAAAAAAACTGACAACAGTGAACAGGCCATTCAAATTAAACCAAGCAAGCATATCAAGGTATCGCCAAAGAGGCAGAGCACTTAGGAATAAGAGAGAGGCAAACAGAATTTTTAATCGCTTCATTATTTATTATTCTATTGTAAATCATTAATATCCCTGATTTTTTGTCGGCAATGGAAAAAAATGCCTCCTCATCTGCCCCTATAAGCTTATGATACGCTTGAGTGTGAGGGGGACAATTCAATGCCACAGACTGACTCCAAACTCATTCTTCAAACAAATCTTCGAACCTATTTTTTTGAAAGTTTATCCAGTATTAATGCTGAATCAATTTGCCCTATGCCTGAATCACTTATCTATTACTCCTCTGATCTGTTAGAAAGATTTTGTCTAACGGAGGACTATTTTGAAATTCAGGAGGGAAAGGTCAGAGAGAAAATACTAGGGATGAAGCTCTTAGAATCAACCAATCTTTCCTCCGTTGAACAAGTAAGAGTTCTTCGTGATGTGGCCGATACGTCTCTATTGGTTTCTAGTTATTTTAGTGATTCTCTAAGAAAGAAAGTGGTGGATGCGAGCTACTACTCAAATATTGGCAAAAACGCTTACGAGAGATTGAATAATGTCTCTCCCCACTATCTCGATATCCCAAGTTTTTATCATATGCTCGCCACCAGTTTTGATCGTGTTGGCTTACTTTTGAAAAAATTCTCAGTGCAAAGTTTTAATACCAAAGAACAAAGTCTGTTTGATTTATCTGAATTGTTCAATCGAAAAGTAAGCTAGAGTTTTAATCAGCTAATCATTTCCTGAGGGAATTTTTTACCATCATTTCTGTCTTAACTTCTTTAAGATATTATTAACGGAAACCCAATCAAGGATGATTATGGGAAATTCTGCAGGCGCAATCTTAAGAAGTTCTTCAACTCTTTTAGCTATCTTGTTTATTTCTTCATGTAATGGCGTAGGAACAGCAGAGTTCGATTCTGTTGCTCGAGGTGCCAATACAGAAGGAGAGACTCCTATTGTAGTAGTGCCGCCGCCTCCCGCACCGGCTCCTCCTCCCGTTTTTGCAGGACTTGAGTCTGTAACGGGTGTAACTGATTCTACAGCGACTCTTAACTGGTCCAGTTCACCTGATGCTGCTAATTACCATCTCTATGATGTCTCAAGTGGAACACAGGTTTATAGAGGATTGATCGTTGATCCTAATGCGAATTCATTTTTAGTTTCAGGATTAACTCCTGATGCTGATTATGCCTATAGACTTCGTATGATTCATAACCAAGGTTTAGTAGATACGAATACTGTTGATGTGAGTTTTCATACCAATCCTGTTCCTAGTACCCCTATGCTTGCACTTCATACTCCAGCAACATCTCCGGGGGTTGAAGGAAGGCCAACATTTTTGGTGAGTGGTGTGAAGAAAGATGATGTGATTAAAATTTATAGCGATGATCAGTGTAGTACATTAGCGGGAGAGGAAATAAGCCAAGGTGAAAATGTACAAGTTCGAGTTGATAGTCCACTAGTAAATGGTATTTATCAATTTTCAGCAAACGCAACTGGAGCTGTCGGGAATATTTCTGAATGTTCGGCTAGTGTTGAGTACATAAAAGATATGCCGGCCTATTTTCCTATGGTGGAAGCGACGAATGCTACTTTAGCAGGAATTACTGATTCAACATTTATCGCTCCAGCAGTTCAAGATGATCATGCAACTCCATTTGTTTTGCCTTTTAGTTTCAACTTGGGTGGAAGTCATAGTACTTGGTACATGGTTTCTAATAGCTATATTACTGGTACCAATCCAGCAACGGCATGGAGTGGTTTTACTGGTAACAACCCTAACATTCCACGAATCATGTTGGGTGCTGCTGATAATTCCTACCAGCGTCTTTATACTAAGAGTGGGACAAATTATTTTCGAATTCGTTATGAAGGAAATAATACGACTTCTGGAATCGCAGGAAGTCCTAGCATCGTGTTTGAGGTGACCTTTTTTAGACCTACGGAGACGGCGCAATTTATCCAAGTTACTTTTGGGCAGCATAGTCGGCCGACAGGAGTGTTTGCAATTGCTCATGCTAATGATTACTACCTGACACATCCGTCAATCACCGAAAATTCTTCATATGTATTTGTGGGGACAGTAGATAGTGCAAGTTGGGTTCTACATCCTAACTCAAGAATTATTGGAAATGGCATTGATGAATAAGATAAGGGCCTCGATTGAGGCCCTTATCTTTTAAACTTTACCAGCTTTAATAATGTTCCACTTCGTCTTAAAAAACTTCTTCAAGAACTTTTGAAACTCATCGTACTTCGCATTACGGATGAGGTTATTCTTCTTATGAGCGTAATCAAGTCCTAAACCATGAAGCACAGGGATTGAGTAGAGTTGAGCGAAGTCTTCATTGGTTTGAATGCCAAGAAGTGTCTGCCCATCAATCATTGTTTTAATACGATCAAACTCGTCTTTGCTGATACCTTTGTCGGCCAGACCGTCAAGAATGTTTTTAATGGCGGCAATCGCCTGATCAGTCTTATCTGCGCCTGCCCCAATGTAAATTCCCCATGAGCCTGCTTCAAGAGCAGAAATATGAATAGGGGAGACGGCATAACAAAGTCCTTGTCTATCTCGCACTTCTACGAACAGATCAGAACTCTGACCAGAGAGGTGGGCCGAGATCATTTTAAGATACAGATCTTCCATTGAACCAAGAGGGTAAGCTCCGCGTCCGATAACAATTTGCGTTTGTTCGCGATCAAAGAAGAGATTCTCGTGTTTACCTGAAAGAGCTGTGGCCTTTTTCTTCGCTTTCTTCACTGGAGTTCTGGCAGGAAGGTCTTTGGTCATATCCTTCATCAATTTGAGAACAGTGTTGTAATCATGATCACCACAATAAGTGAAAACGATTTCAGATTTCTTTAAGTTACTTGTGTGAAGTCGAGCAAAGCCCGTTGTCGTGAAAGACTTAAGAGTCTGTGGAGTTCCAGCAATATCTAAAGAATAAGGGTGATCTTTGAAAACCATTCCATAGAATTTTTTGAAGGCCTGTTTCATCGGGTCTTCTTTTTGGTTATCAATAGCTCTAAGAATAATTTTCTTTTCGTGTTCAAAAAACTTTTTAGGAAACTCTGGGTGCTTAAGAGTTCCAAAGAAGTGGTTGGAGAGAAGGTTAAAATCTTTACTCTGACCATGGAGAGTTACACCATAAGCATTTTTTCCTGAGAAGCCCGTGAGATAACTTGAAACGAACTCAAGTTCAGATTTGAGAGTTTCATACTTGCAGCCTTTGTAGCCGTAAGTGAAAAGTCTGCTCATGAGGTGGTGAACTCCCGCTGATTTTGCTGTCTCAGCAGATTGTCCGCCTTTCAGATAAGCATGCATAACGAAAGTAGGAGTCAGCTTGTTCTGACGATAGATAAACTTGATGCCTGGTTTGATTTCAGTAACTTTAACAGAAGGGTCAAATTCAGAAGTTAGAAGATCTGACTTTTGAATTTTCACTTTAGTCTTAGTAAGGGCAGAGAGATTCTTCTGCCAGCTCGCCAATGTCTTATTAAGCTGTGGTTTAACCTGACCCTTAGGGACTTGGAGGTTAAAGTGAGAACTAAGTTTTAAGATATTAACTAATTCCGTCCATACTTCTTCCAGCGTTGTGTTATTGATTCTTTCAATGAACTTGTCTTCACAATAAATATTTCCAGCTTGAGCAAAACCGTGACCAAGACTGAATGAGAATGATTCAATTGATTCTCTTTCATATACCTTTGAAGAAATGTACTGGTTTTTAATTTTAGTAAGCTCTTCTTCATTAAAACCATTCATCACTGCATCTTTCAATGTTTGAATGAAGGCTTTTTCAATCTTAGGTAGATTCTCTAGAGGAAAGCTCATCTTGATCATATGAACTCCGCCATCTGCAAAGTACATCGTCGATCCAGCAATACCATTACAAAGACTTGTTTTGGCAACAAGGGCCTGATAGAAACGAGAAGTCTCACCATGAGCAAGACAATTGATAGCCAGATCCTGGGCTGTAGCATTGTCGGCTTCATAGTTAGGAGCTTGAAAGCTTAGTGTAAGAGTTGCCTGACGGATATCTTTATCATGAATATTAATGGAAGGCTTTTCTTGCAGAAGGAAAGCATCAAAATGAGATTTCTCACCATGTGGAAGAGTGAAAGAATTAATTTTTTCTTCAATTTCTTCTCTTTTCGTTAAATCTCCAGCGATCACAAGTAGAGCATTCTCCAGATTGTAATATTTTTGTCTGAAGTTTTTCACCTGCTCTTGCGAGAAGTTCAGGATAGTATCCTCACGTCCTAAGATAGGGTGAGAGTAGCCATTCTTGAAAGTGTTTTTCTGTAATTGAAGGAAGTTAAACTGCGAAGGATTATCCATAGCACGGCGATACTCTTCATGTACCACCTGACGTTCAGCGGGAATATCTTCTTCACCAAATAGAGGATTGGCCACCATATCTAGCAGGATATCTACTGACTTATTTAAGAATGGGTTTGGGGTATTGATATAATAACAAGTGTAATCGAATGATGTGAAAGCGTTTACTTCTCCACCATATGATTCAATGTCGTGTGCCAGTTGTGGGCCTGGACGAGTAGGTGTTCCTTTAAAGAACATATGTTCAAGAAAATGGGCGATACCTTGATGATCAACTTTTTCTAAAGCACTCCCTGCGCGAAACCACATTTGTACAGTGGCCGCTGTTGATCCTGGTGAGTGGATGAATAAGGTATTTAATTCGTTCTTCATTTGAACTTGTTCAATCTTCATTTTTTTCCTTGGTGAATATCTTTAGTGCCAGATACCGGCCTTTGCGGTTATTATCTCATAGCTAGATTCTTTTTGAAGGATTTTCTTCTCATGACGACTGAAGTCTCAAGTCTTTACCTCCATGTGCCTTATTGCCGCCATCTGTGCAATTATTGCGATTTCTTTAAAAAGAAACTAGAAAACTCTGATACTCAGTTTACTGAATTTGAAAATTATCTCAGTGAATCTTGGCTTCATCATCAAGCTTGGATGAAAGACGAGGGAATTACTTGGGCTAAAGATTGGGAGAGTATTTATCTAGGTGGTGGAACTCCCAGTTTATGGGGAGAGCGAGGGGCCCAGTTTTTAAAAAAACTTCTCCCCGTGCAGCAGGTTGAGGAATGGACTCTGGAGGTTGATCCAGGGACATGGTCAGAAGGCATGTTTGAAAGTTGGATTGATCTAGGCGTGAATCGCCTTTCTATCGGAACGCAAAGTCTGGATGAACAATTCTTGAAAATCCTTGATCGGGCTCACTCGCTTGATGAGTCCTATCTTTTACTCGAGAAGGCCCAGAATTTAGGAATTAACTATTCTTTTGATTTTCTTTTAGGTGTTCCTCACTCACAAAACAAAAAAAGAAATGTGATTAAGGAATTGGAAACTTTTTTGAAATTTAATCCTCATCATGTCTCTCTTTATATTCTTAATGCTCGCTCCAAATACCCGCTGATTAATTTTATGCCGGAGGATGATTACACAGCTTCCGAGTATCTTGAGGTATGTGCTTTCTTGGAAGAAAATGGACTTCATCAGTACGAGGTTTCCAATTTCGCCAGAACTGGTTTTGAATCAATTCATAATAAAAAATATTGGGATTCTCAAAGTGTGGCAGCCCTTGGCCCGACTGGTACAGGACTTATCAAATTTTCTGATTCAGAGGCCAAACGCTATAAGTGGAAACCAGGCAAGGCATTGTTTGAGATTGAAAAACTTGGCCCCTCTGAAATTCAATTAGAAAAACTTTATCTAGAGTTGAGAACAAAGAAAGGGTGGCTTCCCTATACTTCTCAGCAAACGTTCAAGCTCGAGCAAAAACTTCAAGATTGGCAGAGTCGGGGTTTGGTAATGAGTGTTGCGCCTCGCGTTGTGCTGACTTCTAAAGGGCTAGTTATCCTTGATTCTTTAATGGATGAGCTATTTTCCTTGGGTCTTTAACACCCCTAAATCAGATCATTTTGAATTCCTTATTATCTTTTTTATTTGTCGAAACATTGACATCAACGGGACTGCTCCCATCTTGTGGGTATTAAAGAAGATTATTAGGAATTAGGGATCACTATGGAACAAAATCAAGAAAACAAAGAAAAGACACAAGCTTCTGACACAGAAAATACGACCACTGAAGAAGTAGTTGTTGAAGCTGGAAAGAAAGATGAAGTCGATTACAAAGAGAAGTATTTCTACTTGGCCGCTGATTATGACAATTTCAGAAAGCGCGTTGAAAGAGAGAAAGAAAATCTTCATAAGTTTGGTAATGAGAAGGTTCTTTCTGATCTACTTGATGTGGTAGATAACTTCGAACGCACTATTGATATGCTTCGTCCGGATGCTGATCAAAAAGTTAAAAATCTGGTGATCGGATTGGATATGGTTAATAAGCTAATGCTTGATAAGCTTTCTCGTCACGGATTAACAGTAGTAGAAGCAATCGGCAAAGATTTCGACCCGAATTTCCATGAGGCCATGGCCCAGGAATACTCAGAAGGGAAGAAACCAAATGAAGTGATTAAAGAGTTTCAGAAGGGATATATCTTAAACGGCAGACTTCTTCGTGCGGCGAAAGTCGTAGTAGCTAGTGATAAACAATAAAAAGTTTTAAGGAGAAATATATGGGAAAAATTATCGGAATCGACTTAGGTACAACTAACTCTTGTGTGTCTGTAATGGAAAACGGCACATATAAAATCATTCCAAATGCTGAAGGTCATAACACAACTCCTTCAGTAATTGGTTTTGCCAACAATGGTGAAGTTCTTGTTGGTCAAGTTGCTAAAAGACAAGCAGTAACAAACCCGAATAAAACACTATTTGGTATTAAACGTCTTATTGGCCGTAAATTTACTGATGCAGAAGTAGCACACTTTAAAGCAGTTGCTCCTTTTGAAATCTTCGCAAACAAAAACGGAGATGCTTGGGTAAAAGTTGATGGCAAAGAATATTCTCCACAAGAGATGTCTGCTAAGACGCTTGAAAAAATGAAAAAAGCTGCTGAAGACTATCTTGGTCAGCCGGTTACTGAAGCAGTAATCACTGTACCAGCTTACTTCAACGATGCTCAAAGACAGGCAACAAAAGATGCTGGTCGTATTGCTGGTCTTGACGTTAAGCGTATTATCAACGAGCCTACCGCCGCTGCTCTTGCTTACGGACTTGATTCTAAGAAAGACAAAAACGTTGCAGTATTCGACCTTGGTGGTGGTACATTCGACGTTTCAATTCTAGAAATCACAAGTGATGGTGTGTTCGAAGTAAAATCAACTCACGGGGATACATTCCTTGGTGGTGAAGATTTCGATTACAGAATCATCAACTGGATTGCTGATGAGTTCAAAAAAGAATCTGGAATCGATCTTAAGAAAGATACAATGGCGCTTCAGCGTCTTAAAGAAGCTGCAGAGAAAGCAAAACATGAGCTTTCTTCAGTAACTCAAACTGATATCAACCTTCCATTCATTACTATGGATGCGACAGGTCCTAAGCACTTAAACCTAAACCTTACTCGTGCTAAGTTTGAGTCTTTAATCTCTGACCTAGTAGATCGTCTGGCTGAGCCTTGTCGTACTGCGATTAAGGATTCTGGACTTTCACTTAACGAAATTTCTGATGTAATCCTTGTTGGTGGTGCTACTCGTACTCCAATCGTACAAGCGAAAGTAAAAGAAATTTTCGGTAAAGAGCCTTCTAAAGGTGTTAACCCTGATGAAGTAGTAGCAGCTGGTGCGGCTATTCAAGGTGGTGTTCTTGGTGGTGACGTTAAAGACGTTCTTCTACTAGATGTTACTCCGCTTTCACTTGGTATTGAGACTCTTGGTGGTGTGTTCACAAAAATCATTGAAAAGAACACAACAATTCCTACTAAGAAATCTCAAGTGTTCTCTACTGCGGTAGATAACCAGCCGGCAGTTTCGATTCATGTTCTTCAAGGTGAGCGTGATTTCGCAAACGATAACAAAACTCTTGGTCGCTTTGACCTAACAGGTATTACACCAGCTCCGCGTGGTGTTCCTCAAGTAGAAGTGACTTTTGATATTGATGCAAACGGTATCGTACACGTTTCTGCTCTAGATAAAGCTACTGGTAAGTCTCAGAACATCGTGATTACTTCTAGCTCTGGTTTAACTGAAGAAGAAATCCAGAGAATGGTTAAAGATGCTGAAATGAACCGTGAATCGGATCATAAGAGAAAAGAAATCGTTGATGCTAGAAACAACTTAGACAGCTTAGTATTTGCTTCTGAAAAAGCAATGAAGGATGCAGGAGATAAAATGCCTGCTGATAAGAAGACTGAGCTTGAAGGAGCAATTAATGAAGCAAAAACAAAACTCACTTCAGAGTCTCTTGACGAAATTAAAGCAGCAACTGAAAGACTTCAAAACGTCGCTCATAGCCTTGCCCAGTTCATGTATCAGGGAGCCGGAGCTGATACCGGTGCGGGTGCCGGTCAAGAAGCCGACACAAATGAGAAGAAGAAAGATGGAGATGATGTAGTTGACGCTGATTACAAAGAAGTTTAATTTTTAAATTTAGTCGAATTGTTGAAGGCCCTTCTTAATGAAGGGCCTTTTTAGATAATGGGTAATGTATGAGTACGAAACGTGATTTATATGAAGTTTTGGGAGTGGCCAGAACAGCAACGAAGGACGAGATTAAAAAATCTTATCGAAAAATTGCTATGCAACATCACCCTGATAAAAATCCTGGTAATGCTGAATCAGAAGCTATCTTTAAAGAGGCGAGCCATGCGGCTGATATTCTTTTAAGTGATGAAAAGAGAAAGATGTATGATCAGTTTGGTCACGACGGCGCTCAGATGGGTGGCGGAGGAGCAGGCGGATTTGGTGGTGGTTTCGGTGGATTCCAAGGTGGAGACTTTGGGGATCTAGGAGATATCTTCGGAGATATCTTTGGAGATATGTTAGGCGGAGGACGCCGACGTGGTGCCAGAGGTGGAAGAAGCCGTGCCCAGATGGGTGAAGATCTCCAAACTGAGCTTGAAGTGACTTTTGAAGAAGCCGCTTTCGGAGCTGAGAAAGAAATTTCAATCTATAGATCTTCAACTTGTAAAACTTGTAATGGTTCAGGGGCGAAAGCGGGTTCAGGACCTACGACATGTGATATGTGTCATGGTCATGGAGAAGTTCGTCGTCAGCAAGGATTCTTTACTATCGCTCAACCATGTCCGAAATGTCATGGAACTGGCCAGATGATTAAAGATCCATGTGGAACTTGCGGTGGAGCAGGACGTACGAAAAAACAAGAAAAGCTTTCAGTAAAAGTTCCGGCAGGAATTGATGAAGGTCAAAGATTAAAGCTAACAGGTCAAGGTGAAGCAGGTCTTAATGGCGGCCCAGCAGGTGACCTTTATGTAGTTATTCGTCTTAAGGATCATGAATTCTTCCGTCGTGATGATTATGATGTTCACTGTGAAGTTCCTATTAGTTTTTCTCAAGCTGCTTTAGGTGCTGAAATTGAAGTTCCGACTCTTGGTGGTCGTGTGGCCATGAAAATCCCTGAGGGGACACAAAGTGGTCAGAAGATGAAACTAAGAAATAAAGGGATTACAAAGCTAGGTGGCTACGGATTTGGTGACCAGATCATCACTATCCACGTAGAAACACCAACCAAACTTTCTCGCGAGCAAAAAGAACTTTTTACTCGTTTAGCAGAACTTGATCAAAATTCTAACCCAATGAGTAAGGGCTTTTTTGATCGAGTGAGAGAACTATTTCAATAATTTTTCTCATCATTAAGGGGCCAATACTGGCCCCTTACCTCTTTAAAGGCTAAAATCAATTCTATCTTTTTATGCTTTTAAAGGAAGACTATGCGTATTCTTGTCCTAAGTCTGTTGTTGGTTTTAACTAACTGCACTCAAATCACATCAAAGAAGACCATTGATGAATCAAAGATTTCTCCAGAATCTAAAGCTGCCTTAGATAATGCACGTGCACATTTTCGAACTCATAAAATCAAACAGGCCCTAGATGAACTGGGACGCTTAGACGATAAAACCTTAACTCCAGTTGAGATGGCCCTCAAGTACAACTTGAAAGGGGTGATTCTTTTTAATCAGAATGAACTGGAAGCAGCTCTCATCAATTTTGAAGTGGCGGAGAAGAATGCTCCTAAAGATACTCAGCTTTATTCACAAGTTGAGCTCAATCTTGCCAGTATCCATTTCCGTTTAGGTGATTTCGATAAACTCAAAACTTACTTAGATAAAATTGATCTGAAAGCTTTATCAAAAGAAGAAAGAAAGAAATACGGGCAACTGATTCTGGCATTTGCCAATAAAAATGAAAGTAACTTTATGGCCACTTCTGCGGCCATTATCCTCTTAGAAGATGCTAAAAGTTTGGATGAAATTCGTTCTTCAAAACTTTTTGAGGGCATGAGTAATGCTTGGATGAAGCTCTCTGAAAAAGAGAAAGTAAAGCTTCTGGAAAAATTTGAAGAATCTGAAAATCTTGCTCTGGCCTACCTTGCAGAAACTGAAGCTGAGAGCCGTTATATTAACGGTGATAAATCAGGGGCAAGAGATGTTATTAAATGGTTATCAAGTGAGTTTGGTTCAAACGAAGAAGTAAAACGCTTTGTAAAAGAGTTTGAGTTTCGTCTTGAAAGCTCATCACGCATGACGGGTTCACATATTGGAGTCATTCTTCCTTTAAGCGGTAAATATGCTTCTTTTGGGCAGAAAGCTCTGTCAGGTATTGATACTGGTTTGAAGAAAATGCAGGAAGGCGGGAGAGTGACGGTTTTCACCAAAGACTCGATGAACTCACCGGCCCAGGGTGCACAGGCCATTTTAGACCTGATTCGTGAAAATAGAGTTTCATTTATTGTTGGTGGACTTTTCCCAGAAACGGCCAAGGCTGAATATCTTGAGGCCAGAAAGTACGGTGTTCTTTATATCTCGCTTTCTCAAATTAACCTTCCTAAGGAAGAGAAAAATCACCACTTAATTGAAGTTCAAGGCTCTATTGAGTCACAAGTTGAAGCTCTTGTTTCGGATGAGATGATTAACTCATTTGGAAAAAGAATTGGTGTGATCTTCCCGGATGATGAAGGCGGGCGAGCTTATGTTGATGAGATCTGGAGAAAAGGTGCTGAGAAGGGGCTTAAAATCTCAAGTATTGCTTCTTTTCCAAAAAATACTCACGACTATAGAGATGCTGCTAAGCTTTTCTTGGGCCTTCAGTATCCAAGAGAGCGCTCTGAGGAACTTGATCTCTTGCAGGATGTTTATTCGGTAGAAAAAACTTCTATTCGTCGAGTTCAAACTCTTCCGCCGGTCATTGATTTTGACTGGGTTTTCATGGCGAGCTATCCCCATCAGGCCATTCAGCTGATTCCAACGTTGGGCTATTTTGATGCTAAGAAATTAAAGATCGTTGGCGGACCTTCTTGGGTTTACAACACCATGGTGAAAGAACAGAAAAACCTTGGGGTTCTTTATTTTGTAGGGGATGATCCTGAGGGTGCCAATAAAGAGATGTTGGATAATTACAAAGAACTTTACGGACGTGTTCCAAGCGTGACTGAAGTTCTGGCCCTTGATGCTATGATTCTAGGTAACGATATCCTGAAAGTATCAATGTCTTCTTCAGATCGAGACGGTCTGGATAAGAAATTAAGAAGTCAGGGTAAAATTAATGGTCTTTCAACTTATTGGACCTTTAGTGACGGCATCTGGATCAAAAAAATGAACTCAATGGTCATCACTAGAGGCCAGGTAAAGAAGCTTTTTAATTAGGGTATTTTAAGAAATATAAATCTTCAAAGTTACGGCCGAAATCTTCCAGATCAAGGCCGTAACCTACTACGAACTGATCTTCGATTTTCTTCCCAATAAACTCCGGTTTGACATTAATGAGGCGCTGATAAGGCTTATCAAAAAGCGTTACTACACTGATGCTTCTTGGTGAACTTAAGTGAAGTCGTTGAATCAAGAAACTCAAGGCCCGGCCGGTATCTACGATCTCTTCCACAATCAGGACGTTCTTATCGAGAAGGTTGGTAGTAATGTCCTTACTCATGGTCATCGTTCCTTGTGATTCCTGATGGCGGCCAAGGGCACTGATTTTGACGAAATCGATGTAGACTTTAACACCCTTCATTCTACGAACCAGATCGGCCATAAAGGTCATACTGCCTTTAAGTACGCCAATCAGCACTAATTCTTGCCCTTTATACTTCTCAGAAAGACTGTGAGCGAGCGTTTCAACAGTGGCTTCAATCTCTCCGGCATCCAAGTATTTTACAAATTGAGTTGTGTGAAATTGTGATGGAAATTTGTTTCTTTCATCCATGAATGGACCCCTTGATGAGCTTATTTTAATCGAGGTCAGGACAATCACCAAGTACTATGATTTCCGAGTGTTTTAATCAGGATAAATCTTTCTTCGATAACTTGCTTGTCCGTAGCACTGTGAAATGTTAAATTTTTATACAAAAAATAATTTATCTCTTGGGAATACCTCTATGTTTAAAAAAATGCTCGACTGGTTTTCAAATGATCTGGCCATTGACCTTGGTACTGCTAATACTTTGGTTTACGCAAAGGATCGCGGAATTATCGTTAATGAGCCTTCTGTTGTTGCCGTTCACCAGGGCTTCAGAGGAGAGCAGAAAGTTCTAGCAGTTGGTAAAGAAGCAAAAGAAATGCTTGGAAGAACTCCTGGTTCAATTCGTGCAATTCGCCCAATGAAAGACGGGGTAATTGCTGACTTTGAAGTTACTCAAGCGATGCTTCGATATTTTATTACAAAATCACTAAATGGTTCGAAGCTGATTAAGCCAAGAATTATTATCTGTATCCCTTTTGGTATTACACAGGTTGAAAAACGTGCGGTGAAAGAATCTGCTGAGCAAGCAGGTGCTCGTGAAGTTTATCTGATTGAAGAGCCAATGGCCGCTGCAATCGGTGCTGGTCTTCCAATCACTGATCCATCTGGAAATATGATTGTTGATATCGGTGGTGGTACAACAGAAGTAGCAGTGATCTCTCTTGGTGGTATTGTTTATTCAAAATCGGTAAGAGTTGCAGGTGATAAATTTGATGAAGCTATCGTTTCATACATTAAGAAAAAATATTCTCTTCTTATCGGAGAGAGAACTGCTGAGATGATTAAAATGTCGATTGGTAATGCTTACCCATTCGACGATGAAGTTAAAACTTACGAAGTAAAAGGTCGTGACTTAATTGCAGGTGCTCCGAAAACTATCGAAGTAACAAGTGATGAAATTCGTGAAGCTCTTGCAGATCCTATCTCTGAAGTTGTTGAAGCAATTAAAGTTTCTCTTGAAAAAACTCCACCTGAACTAGCTGCTGATATCGTTGATAACGGAATCATTCTCGCTGGTGGTGGTTCACTTCTTTCTAACCTTGATATCCTTATCAAAGAAAAAACAGGTCTTCCTGTTGCTCTAGCTGAGGATCCACTTACTTGTGTAGTTAGAGGTTGTGGAATGGCCTTAGAAGAAATTTCTCTTCTTCGTCAGGTAACAACTCTTAGCTAATATGTCTCAAACCTTTTTTAGCAAACAAACTCCTGAAGAGAAGACAAGCCGATTCAATCAGCTTGTCTCTCTCGGTGAGAATATTGTTATCTGGCAAAAAGGTTCTAAAGAACGTCATCACTTCAAGCCTTCCTATTTTGATAAAGACCTTAATGAGCTGGTTGTTGATAACAAAGATGTTATCTTCGCTGTTGGTGCCGCCATCTTGGCAACTTTTGAAATCCGCGGAATGAACTTCTTTTGTGAAATGACGATCTCAAAAAGTTCTAAAGGGTATACTCTTCTGCAAGTAGAAGGAACTCTTTTTAAGAGCGAGAGAAGATCAAGCTATCGTCTTCTTACGTTTCCTATTTATGAAGTGAATGCTCATTTTAAAATAGAGAAAAATGCGGCCAATTCAAGCGTGATAAATCTTAGTACGAGATCTTCTCAGAGAGATCTTTTTAAAAGTTTTTTAAAGCTGGTTGATGCTGAAGAAGAAGGCAAAGAAATCCTGAAAATTCGAGTTCAAGATATCTCTACAACGGGACTTGCTCTTCATCTTACAGAATTAGAAGAAAAGTTTATTGTTAAAGATCAGATTTATAAGAATTTGGATATTGTTTTCCCTGATGAGAAAATTACGATTCCAGAAGCTAAAATTGTGTATGTTGTTCCCTATATAGCTGAGAAAATAAAAAAATATAAAGTAGGGGTTCAGTTTATTAACTTGAGCTCGAGTATAGATCATCAAATTGGTAAAAAGATTAATGAGCTTTTGAGACAAGTTGATTCTAATAAAGACTTTGAAAATTTTATTAAGTGAAAAAACTAATCCTCCTTTTTTTTATTGTTTCCTGTTCAAGCGTCGGTAATAAAATTCCTACGGACTATTCTCGTCAGTATAACTATCAGGATGTCTCTGGCTCATTTCACATCGCTCGTGAGAAAAAAACAGTTAATAAGAAAGTTGTTACTAGATTAATTATGAGCTCTCCTGATCGCTCCAAGTTATTTGAGAAAAGTATTATGCTTTCTCAACCAGGAAGTGTGGCCATCAAAGGTAAAAAGAGAACGAATACTTTTCGTCCAGTTGCTTCAGATTATGAAGTATGGCTAGACGGCAAACTCCAGCGTTCATCTTTACGAATTGATTTAAAAGCTAAATCAATGAAGGCGACTGTAAGCCGAGCAGGAGTGGAGAAGAAAACTCAGAATATTAAGTTCCCTCGTCATCAGCAGTTTTGTTTTTATAATCAAATTGCAGAATGCTTAGCCTATAACGGTATCTTGGCAACGGTGTTGAGTACTCCGCAAACGAGAGATTTTATTGTTGTGTGGGATAATTGGCCGTATCATCAAGATATGCTTTCAGGTGTTAGTTCAGAGTTGTTTACTCCTGCAACTGCACGCTATGAAGGAAAAGATAGGGAAGGGCATCGAGTCGCTGTGGATATTTCCGGTCAGCTGATTCTTTATCACTTCGATGAATCAAATGAATTAAAAAAAATGGCCTGGATGTCACAAGGAATTTCCTTAACTCCCATAGGCCAAGAAATTTCGAAGGAAATGGAGTAGTTATGAACAATGTTGGTCAGCTCATTATCTCGGGAATCAAAGGACTAACTCTTCTCCCAGAAGAAGCTGAGTTTATTCGAAATTCTAAATTAGGTGGAATTATTCTTTTCGCCCATAACTATCAGGACCCTGCGCAATTGGCAGAACTGGTAAATGCTATTCAAAAAGAAAGAGATGATTATCCACTTTTCATTTCAGTGGATCAGGAAGGCGGGAGAGTTGTTCGTTTTAAAACGCAGTTTACTCAATTCCCTTCAATGCTTTCTCTATCAAAACTTGATTCTCCGAAACTTACTTTCGAAGTTCACCAATTATTGGCAAAAGAGCTAGTCGCCTGCGGAGTAAATATTTGTTACTCGCCTTGTTGTGATATTCTGACAAACCCTGAGAATAAAGTTATTGGCGATAGGGCCTTCGGTCAGGACGTTGAGACAGTAGAAAAGCATATCTCTGCTGCTATTCGTGGATTGCAGACAAATGGAATCATTGCTTGTGCTAAACACTTCCCTGGTCATGGTAATACTTTTAAAGATTCTCACTTTGACCTTCCTTATGTGAAGACAACTTTAGAAGAGTTAAGAGAAAGAGAACTTCAACCATTTGTTAAAGCTTCTAAATCAAGAGTTGAAATGATGATGATGGCCCACTTAATGGTGGACGCTATTGATGATCAGCTTCCGACTAGCTTATCTGAAAAGGCCTATCGCTTTTTAAGAGATGAAACTAAGTTTGCTAAAATTATCATTACTGATGATATGGAAATGAAAGCCGTAGCTGATCGCTACAGTATTGAGGAAGCCGCTGTTATGGCCCTCAAGGCCGGAACCGATATTCTTCTTTATCGTTTTATGGAAGATGCTCAAAAGGCTTATGGAGCCATCAATGAGGCCATCAAAAAACGTGTGCTTCTTAAAGATGATGTTGAGGCAAAGCTTAACCGCGTAGAGAAATGTAAAAAAGAGTACCTCTCTGACTATAAACCTATCTACATTCCTGATGTTGCTCGTGCCTTTAATACCCAGGACAGCAAGGTTCTAATAGCACAGCTAAACGATCAAATATCTCGCCTCGCATAGGTTAATTTTTCCTGTTTCTTGAAATTCCCAACGGTTAGGGGAAATTTGTTACTCTTATAGTAGAACAAATGACTAAATCGTTGGGAGTTAATACTGATCAGGATGTTGAAACTAATCATCATCACGCTACTTCAAATCTTGTTGATGCCAAAAGTTTTGGCACAGGGGAGTCCTTGTCCCAAAGATTTCTCTCACATCAACGCTTCTTGTATTCAGCAATCGCAATTAAAATTTTCTGATAAGCCTGTTGTCTTAAGTGATGAGTTAAAAGGAAATATTTATTTCTATAAAACTCCAGCAGGTAGTGTCGGTAAATTAAAAGTTATTGGAGTCACCTCTAATAATAAAGAGTGTACTCTCTTCCTAGAAGCAGTGACTTTCGATGCAAAAAACTTTGTTCCTAACTCTTCACTAACAATTGCGGTAGATAGAAATCAGTGGCTTCGGAATAGAATCTTTCTTGATCGAGAAGGATTGTCTGCTCTGGAGTTATCAAGAACTAAGAATAGCTGTGTTCTTAATTTAACTAAGGATGCAACCCTTGGATTCTTTACAAAAGAAACTGTTAAGGCCCGTGAAGCTCATAATCTACTTTTCTATTCTCCGCTAATTCTTGTTTTTATCGCGATCTTTATTATTGTCCGTATCTTCATGGAAGATCAGGATAAGTACAAAGCAAGTGAAGCTCTTGAAGAAGTTGAAATAGATAAGAATAAGAAAGTCGATTTTTTCGTTAAGGTTACAAAACCATTTTATAAGAGATATTTCTTACCGCTCGTTCAAGGCTCTAAGAACAAAACGAAAATTCGGACGAAGTATAAACAAAAGCTGGCCAATGCTGGACTCTCAAAAGAATTATCTCCTGAAGAATTTGTTTCATTGAAAATGTTTATGATTCTGGGGGCTCCATTCCTCTTCCTAGGTCTTCGAGCATTCTTAGAAGAAGACTGGCCGCTATCATTAACGCCGTTGATGGGCTTTATTGGATACTTCTATCCTAATATTTGGTTGAACGGAAAGATCCAACGCCGTAACCAAGATGTCTTGAGAGCAATGCCTTTTATCGTAGATATGCTGGCCTTATCAGTTGAGGCAGGCCTTGATTTTATGGCAGCTATTCAGCGTGTGATTGAAAAAGCTCCAGCAAGCCCGCTGGTAGAAGAGTTTGAAACATTAATTCGTGAGACCAAAATTGGTTCATCACGTGCGGAGGGATTGCGACAGCTTAGTTGGCGAATCAATATGATTGAGATCAACTCATTTTGTGCGACTCTTATTGCTGCGGACTCAGTGGGTGCTTCCATTGGCCCGATCCTCAAACAATTATCAAATGAATTACGTGTAAAAAGATCTTCGAGAGCTGAGCAATTGGGAGCGACAGCAGCTACCAAAATTCTCATTCCTATGATCTTTTTTATTTTACCAGCGGTTCTCGTTGCTATTTTTGCACCGATGGCCCTGAAGATGATGACAGGAAAAATGTAATGCTGAGAGTTTCAAAAGAAGGGCAAACAATTTCGGAGAAGATTTTAGTCGCAGATAATTCTGTTACTCGAATCATTGGACTGATGTTCAGAAAGTCTCCGCCCAAGATGGCCGAGGGACTACTCTTAGACCCATGCAACTCGATTCATACCTGCTTTATGAGATATTCACTTGATGTGGTTTTTTTAAACTCAAATTACAAAGTAATTAAAGTGATTAGAAATCTTAAACCGTGGCGAATGACTTGGATTTATTTTAAGGCCTCTAAAACATTGGAATTGCCGGCAGGTAAACTTCCGATCGGAATTAAGGAAGGGGATGTTCTGGAGGTAGAAGTTGTTTAAGTTAGTTGCAGTTGGTGGAAAACTTCGGGGAAAAGAGTACCTTCTTAATGAAGGAGAAAATATCCTTGGACGAGCTGGGGAATGCGATATTTCCATTGCCGCTGATGGTATTTCCAAAAAACATCTTCAGATTACCGTTAATGGCGATACGGCCTATGTCGAAGACTTAGGTTCTGCTAACGGGACGATTGTTAATAGTAAGGTTATTAAAAAAATCACACTAAAAGATGGTGATAAGATCGTTCTTCCCAATGTGATTTTCCAGTTTGTTTACGTTATAGAAAAAAAGATTATCGTAAAGAAAAAAGTTCTGAAGTCCTCCAGCGAAGATGATGCTTACGAAGATGAGATGAAAGTGGAGCCGATGCCACAATCTCTTATTGCTAAACCTATTTGGTTATTTAAGCACAAAGTTATGCCCGTTATTTACAGTTTTAATGAGCAGTATGAGTGGGCTGCCCTTGTTGGTATTCTTCTTTTTGTTTTCATTGCCTGTAACATTACTTTAACGATTCTCCCTGTTCTTAGAGATTCAAAAGTTCTTTTGATTAAAGAAATCGCCCTTCGTGGAAAACAGTATGTGGCCGAGGTGGATAGACTTAATAACGTTTATCTTCGAGACAAAAACCTTGATCAAATCTACACCGGGTTTCTGGAAGGTGAAGATGCAGAAGGTGTACGCCGCTATAAGCTTTTTGATACGGAGGGGAGAGTTTATCGTCCTGTCTCAGAATTAAATACTATTGTGAACGACTCGTTCTCAGTTGAGGCCCTAAGACTTTATCGAGTCGAAAGTAACCAAGATAGAGAGATCATCAAAGACTTAGGTGGAAATAAAATTGGTATTGCCCGTGCGATTAAGGCCCATGATAAAAATCTTGGTCGTGATGTGGTTGTGGCCATTGTTACTCTAGAGTTTTCTCCTAGTTCTTTGGCCAAAGAAGCTTCGAACAACTCAAAAGCTTACTTAGAGTCACTCATGACTTCTGCGATGGTGGCGATCATTTTCTTCGGGATGCTCTATTATATGACAACCAGACCACTTGAAGAGATGCGTTTTCAAATTGAAAAAGTTCTTCGAGGTCGTCAAAAAGAACTTGAATCAAAATCTCTCTTTAGGGAATTGAATCCACTGAGAAATACTATTAACAGTGTTTTAGGACGGATTAAAGAGCTGCAGAATACCGATAGTGGAGATATGGAGACATTAGAAGAAGATGGAGCTTATGTGCGTACTTTGCAAGAGCTTCTTGCAGGAGCTCAAGGAGCTGCCATGATTCTTGATTCACAGAAACATATTCAGAATATCAATCCCGAAGGTGAAGATCTCCTTGGTATTCGGGAAAACTCATCTGCCGGTCAGAGTATTCTAGATACGGCCAGAGATCAGGGATTTGCGGCAACAGTGATCGATTTATGCGATCGTTCTGCCAATAATGAGGGAAGTAATCAAAAAGAGCATTATGAAATTGGTGGTAAAGATATTGCCATCAATGTCGCTGCATTGGTTGGTAAGGATAGGTTTGCCAAAGCCTTTTATATAACTTTTGTGAAGAACACTTAATGGCCAAAAACGTATTGGTTCTTAAAAACTTTGATCAGCCGAAAGAAGCAGGTAACTACTTCAAGCTCGTCTGTTTAACTGGCCCAAATAAGGGGGACTCTTACTATTTAGTAGGAACTCGACTTGTTGTGGGAAGAAGTGAGAAGGCCGATATTCGTATTAATGATACTAAAACCAGTCGAGAGCATGCCGAATTTACAAAGGTTGGCAATGATTGGGTGGTAACGGATCTAGGATCACAGAACGGAGTTGTTGTTAACGACGTTAAAGTGGTTCAGCACAAAATTAAACTTGGTGATCGAATAATCATTGGTCAGACTGTCTTGAAATTCTCCAAGCAAGATGTGCAGGGAAAACCCAAACTTGTTAAAGGTGAGGAGACTGAAGAGGAATTAGAGAAATCCAATCGTAAGAAGACGATGGTTCCGGTTCTGATACTGGCAGTCGTTTTCTTAGCAATGTTCTTATTTGATGATGAAAAACCAGCGGGACAAGAAGGTCCTGCTAAAAAAGCTCTGCCTTACCAAGATGTAACCAATGAATATGTCCAGGCTTTACAAAAACGTCAGGCCAATGAAGATAAGCAAGTCAAAGAACGACTGAATACGATTTATCAAAGGGGACTTAGGGAGTTTCGTGAAGGTAACTACTTTAGGGCCATTCATGAATTTAACTTGGCACTGATCATTGCCCCAGGGGATGCTCAGGCAGAATATTATTTACGTAAAACGAAAGAAGAACTGGATCGATCTATTGAGAATTTCATAGCGAAGGCCCAGCGGGATGAGGAATCCCTTAAATATCAAAGTGCGATTGTCTCATATTGTGCGATAATTAGATTACTGTATACGGTTCCCGATGACGGCCGCTACAAGAATGCGGAAAAACAGATCAGAGATCTGGAATTAAAATTAGGAATGGAGTCAGGTGAAACTCATTGTCTTAAAAAACAACCAACCAATTAATGAAGTCGTTTTAGACTTTATTGATTCGTATGGGAGTTATGAAATTTTTGTAGGAAGGTCAGATGACTGTCATGTCATCATTGATGATCCTTTGATTTCAAGACATCACTTTGTTCTCAAGAATGAGGGCGATAAATGGTTTTGTGAGAAGCTGTCTGATTTAGGCGTTCTCATTATTAACGGCTCTCTTGTAAGTAAGCACCAAGTCTTTGGTGGCGAAGAGATTAAATTCGGACCCTATACTCTTTATGTAATGGATCTGCCTAAAATGGCAGGAGAGGCAGCTCCGGCTCCAGTCAGTATTTTTCCTACCCAACCTCTTCAGATGCACGATATTCCTGATTCGGATATCCCGACAGGAATTGAGGAACTCCACGAGACAACAGAAATTCTTCCTCAAAATGATAATGAGTCTCTGGAAGATAATCTTGGTGATACACATGGAGATAGCTTCTCTGACCTTGATTCCGACTTTGGTGGAGAAAGTAATGAGCTTGTTCCAGTTGAAGAAAACTCCTCTACAGAAGAAGGAGCATTTGCTCAAGACGAATACTCTGATTCATTTGGTGATAATGCTGTAGAAGCTTATGGTGGTGATGACGAGGGCGGTTTTGAAGAAAGGGATGAGGGAACTCGTTTCCTGAAAGCATTTGTTCATTACCAGCTTGTGATCTTTGGAGAGTATGCTCCTTATGATCGTTATCTCATTGATGGCGATGAAGTTTATATTGGTCGAGACCATAACAAATGTCAGATCATTCTAAATGATCCGGAAGTATCTTCAGTTCATGCAGTTGTAAGAAAACAAGGTAATGAAATTTCTGTTGAAGATCTTAACTCTTCCAACGGAACACTTCTTCATGGTGAGAGGATTAATAAAGCGAATCTGATGACAGGTGATGAATTCCTGATCGGTTCGACAACATTCACTCTCGAAATCAAATCAGATCTTCTTGATGCTGAGTCTGATCGCTTAATGCCGGTCGAATCAGGCCAGGTCATTGAGACAGAAGAGTTTCATGAAGAAGAAGTTGATATTGAAGAAGGTGGCGAAGGTTTTGAATTAGGAAACGCTGAACCTCAAGAGAAAAGTATCATCAAGAGGATTCTGAAAGATCCTCAGAAAAGAAAAAAGGTTCTTTTTGGAGCTGTAGGCCTAATGCTGCTTTGGCTCGTTCTAGATCCAGAAGAGCAGCCTGAACCAGTGAAGGCCAAGCCTAAAGAAGAGAAGGTTGTCGATCAAAAGGCAAAAATTCAACTTAGTCCAGAACTGCAGAACAGAAGAAACGTAGCCTACGAGTTAGGAGTCAGTTTCTTTGAGCAGACAAAATACTTTGAAGCTCTCAAAGAGTTTGAGACTGTGGCATCCATTGATCCTGAATATAAAAATATCCAAACTTATCTGGAACAGACAAAACTTGGATTGAAGCAATTGGAAGAACTTGAGGCCAAGAAAAGGGCCGAAGAAGAAAGAATTGCTCTCAAAAAAGTAATTGATGAGCTATTGATTAAGGCCCGCGAGGCAGTGAAAAATCGGGAAGCTCAATTAGCAGAAAGCTACTTTACTCAGATTGTTGAAAAAGATCCTGAGAATATGGAAGTTCAACAGTTAAAGCTTGAACTGGATATTTGGCAGAAAGAAGAAGAGCGAAAGAAGCTTGAGCAGGCCGCTCGTGATGCCGCCAGAAAGTCGATGGTAGATGCTTTGGCGCCGGGAAAAACATTCTATCTCAAGCGAGATTGGTACAAAGCGATTCTCAAACTTGAAGAGTTTTTAAATAGAAAAGGTAATGATGAGGACTTGGTGAAAGAAGCAAGTGACATGCTCTCCGATGCCAGATCTCAGTTATCTCAAGATATTGGTCCGCTGCTAGGTAAGGCCCGTTCTTTGAAAGAAGGACAGGATTTTAAGAATGCTTACGATGCTTATCTGGAAATCTTAAAAATTGAGCCGACCAATGCGGAAGCTCTCAATGAAATTGATAGCATTCGTCATCAAATTGATACGCGATCAAAGAGATTGTATAGAGAAGCCATTATCGCAGAATCTCTTTCTCTATTTAATGATGCTAAAGAGAAGCTGCAAGAAGTTCAGCAGATTTCCCCGACGGATAGTGAATATTACAAGAAGGCCAGTGATAAGCTGAAGTCATATTTGGAGTAGGTGATGCGTTTAAAATCATATGCAGCTAAGACAGATCAAGGGCCATATCTTCAAGTGAATGAAGATGCTTATGATTTTGATTTTGAAAACAACCTCTTCTTTGTAGTGGATGCTTTTGGTGGTTCAGGAATAGGAGATAAGGCCGCTGAGAATTTTAAACAGGACCTTAAGAAGTATTATTCTCGCTTAGCCGATGATCCTAATGCCACTATGCCGCTATATTACAATCCTAGAAATATTTTAGAAGGTAATGCTCTTGTAAATGCTCTTCTCAATGCTCATCAGTCACTTCTAAATATCAATAATACGAAGACTATTAATCAAAGAGCTGGTTTAAGTACTCTCGTTGCTGCCAGGTCTGAGAGCCTAATGGTACTGGTAGGAATTGGAAACTGTTGTGCTTATCACTTCAGAGAAGGAAATCTGATCAAGATTATTCAAGAAGACGATATGAAGTTTCATTCTAAAGGTTTGATCACTTCAAAATTTCGTGCGACCCCGCTTTCTGCTCTCGGAATGTATCCTGAATTGACCTATCAAATGAAAGAAATACGTCTGGTGGAAGGAGACAAAGTCCTTCTTCTCACTGATGGAGTTTTTGCCCCTATCGAAGATGATGAAATTCTTTATCACCTTTCTCGTCCTGCTCTTGATTCTGCTGAGCGCTTGAATAGTTTACTAAAACTATCCAACACTAAGGGGAATATAGACAATCAAGCGGCCATGCTTCTGGAGTTTTAACTTTTTCATTCACAGAGTGAACTCTTGCCTTCTATAATTTTAGGCTAGAGGAGAATTCAGGGATGAGTTACAAAGTTATTGTCGCGGATGACAGCCAGACTATTCAGAAGGTAATTAATATTACCTTGGCCAAGCAACCCTACGACCTCATTGAATGTTTATCAGAAGAAGCCCTTTTCAAAGAGCTAGATAAGCTGAAACCAGAGCTAGTATGCCTTGATTTCAATTTATCAGATAAATTCTCAGGGCCTGAGCTTTGTGAACGTATCAGACAAAAATCTCCTTCCACCCAAGTTCTTTTTTTATTAGGTACTTTTGATTCTGTTGATGATGCCACTATGGAGAAGTGTGGGGCAGCTGATAAAATCGTAAAGCCTTTTGATTCAAATAAATTTATCTCTCTTTGCAAGAGATTAACGTATACAGAGCCTGGTATCGCGAATCCCCCTCAAGAGACATCTCCCTTTGATGATATCGATTCACAGTGGACTGTCAGTGATACTGTAGAGAAAGCTGAGATGCCTCAGTCCTTCCCAGAGATTATTAATACTCCTGCTGCAGATATGAATGCTCTCGATAAAGAAATGAGCGACTGGGGTATGAGTATTCCAGGAGTGATTAACGAGAAAGAAGCCGGGCCGCAAGTTGATCTTCCACCAGTTATTCAGTTCCCTTCAGCTTCTGTTCAATCAAAGAAAGAAGCTTATTTCCCTGAATCAAGTGATCTCGAATATCCAACTCTAGGCGCTTCAACTCCAAGTGATGATGATCTTGAGTACCCTCAAGTTGAGACAGAAAAAGAAAAGAAAAAATCATCGAAGCTTGTTTCTCTTGATAACTTCAAAGATTTTCCTGAAGAAATTGAGCTTGAAGGAAACTACGTTTCTGACGAGAGCGATGTTAAAGAACTAGAGAAACTGATCTCAGATGAAGTTGAAGGAGATCTTTGGCAGATTGATGAATTTGAAGATCTTAAAAAAGAAGTTTCTGAGAAAATCGAAGAGCTTCCGCAATTGTCTGATGAATTTATGAAAAACACAGATGATCTTTTCCCAAGACTTGATCAGAATGATTCAATCAGAGAATTAAAATTTGAAGAAACTCCGATTCCTGCTGCATCAGTTGATAAAGCAGAAATCGAAGAAATGGTTAAGAGATATGTGAAGCAATACTTAGATGAAATGTTTGCCTCTAAGATTGAAAAAATTGCTTGGGATATGATTCCTGATCTTGCCGAAAATCTTATTAAATCCGAATTGAAGAAAATTTCTAATAAAGTTCTTCAAGAAGAGGATTAAAAAGTCTCAAACTTCCATTGAATACTTTGTGAATGCCTTCATCATTTTGGATGAGGGCTTCACCGTATTCACCTAGACCAATAAATTTCCCTACGACTGAATCTTTCCCATCTTTAATTCGAACAGTGTCATTAAGGTGATAACATTTATTCATCCAGACTTTTTTAAGCTCTTCAATTTTTCTGAAGCGATTCTCGTGAATAAACGTAGCTAGTTCATGACACCATGATTTTTTATCACAAGTAAAAGGTTGATCAAAAACACCTCCATAGTCTTCGAGAGTTGAGAAAAGATTGAGTCCAATCCCGGCCAACATCTTTTGCTGAGTTGTCTGTACTAGAATGCCAGCACACTTTTTATGATCTTTGTTATAAACATCATTAGGCCACTTAAGCTGCAAATTTGAGCCTTCAAAAAACTTTGTTACCAGCACACTTAGTTCAATAGCGGTGAAACTTGGTATGACTGAGGGAGCAATTGTAAAAGAGAGATAGAGAGAGCCGGGCATGGGAGACCAAACTTTTTCACTTCTTCCTCTACCATTGGTTTGCTCTTCACAGCTGATGAGAATATTTTCACCAGGGAATTGGCTTAATTGTTCTTTGAGAACATCTTGTGTAGAATCACACGTATCTAAATGAATATGTCTAATCATAGAGGTTACCTATGTCTATCAAACGTGAAACTCCACGCTCTATTAAATTTTCCCCAAACATCAACCCTTACGCTCATGGTTCTGTAATTGCTGAGTTTGGTAACACTAAAGTACATATTACCGCGACTGTGCAAGAATCAGTACCTTCTTTTTTAAAAGGAAAGGGACAAGGATGGTTGACGGCCGAATACTCAATGCTTCCGGGCTCTACTCATACTCGTTCTGATCGTGAGAGAAAAGGGGCTTCTGGTAGAACGCAGGAAATTCAGCGACTCATTGGCCGATCTCTGCGCTCAATCGTAGATCTTAAAGCTCTCGGTGAAAGAACAATCCTCGTTGATTGTGATGTACTAGTAGCAGATGGGGGAACTCGTACTACCTCAATCTCTGGTGCTTATGTTGCTTTAGAAATTGCTGTGAAAAAACTGATGAAGGATGGTCTTTTGACTGTGAATCCTATTAAAGACGGACTTGTCGCTATCTCTATTGGTATTAATAAAGAAAACGAAGTGATCGCTGATCTTAATTATGAAGAAGATTCAAGCTGCCATACAGATATGAATGTAGTGATGACGACTTCAGGAAAGTTTGTTGAAGTTCAGGGAACCGCGGAAGGCGAGCCCTTTTCATTAAATCAGCTTCAGGATCTGATCAGCTGTGCTCAAAAGGCGCTGGTGGTAGTGACAGCGGCTCAACAAGAAATCTTGAAAAGGGTCTAAATGGAATTTATTCTGGCTTCGAGTAATCCTCATAAAGCTGAAGAATTTTCCCTTCTGTTTGAAGGTAAGCTTAAAGTTCTTCCTGCACCAAGTTCACTGGAAGTTGATGAGACTGGTGTGACCTTTCAGGAAAATGCCTATCTTAAGGCCCAAAGTTATTTTAAAAAATTCAAAGTCCCGACACTTGCCGATGATTCAGGACTAGTCCTTGAAGGATTGCCTGAACTTTTAGGAGTTCAAAGCGCGAGATTTGCTCCTGAGCTTCCAAGCTACACTGATAAGTGCCAGAAGCTTCTTGATATTTATCAAGAGAAAGGGATTAAAGAACGTGGGGCCTATTTTGTTTGTGTACTCTGTTTTTATTTATCTGATGAAGAGGTTTACTTTTTTGAGGGTAGGATGAAAGGAGATATCGCCAACGAGATTTCTGGAGCTCATGGATTTGGCTATGATCCGGTCTTTATTCCGGAAGGACAGACAGTGAGTGTCGCAAACCTTCCTGAGTGGAAGAATGAATTCTCGCATCGCGCAAGGGCAGTGAAAAATGCTTTATCTTTCTTTAAAGAAAACGTGGACAAACCACACAAAAAGCTTTAAAAATTACTCCTATTCAATGATCGGGGTGTAGCGCAGCCTGGTAGCGTATCTGCTTTGGGAGCAGGTGGTCGTTGGTTCGAATCCAATCACCCCGACCATCTTTTAGAATGAAAAAACAAGGTCACTTCGGTGACCTTTTTTTTTACCCAATTTTCTTCTTTCCATTTTTATTTTCTCTCGAAAGAATCAAAAGAAACAAGGTTTCTAATATGAAAGATGGCCAGTCGTTCGCAAGAGTTTCTCTTTTCTATTTATTCATCACGGGTATTTCAGTTTTCCTTTTCTACCTTATTAATTGGTACGGAAATTCTCTGTTTAGTGGGATGAATGTGATTCAAGGAGTGTCTGCTAATACAGTCCATATGAATCATATCTTTCATGTCTTAAGCGCAATGGTCGTTATTGTTATCGTGGCCCAGATTTTAGGATTTCTTTTTAAAAAGATTGGTCAGCCGGCAGTGATTGGAGAAGTGGTTGGAGGAATTGTTTTAGGACCTTCACTTTTGGGGAAATTGTTTCCTGAATTCATGAATACGATTATGCCTCCATCAACGGCACCCTTTCTTCATATCATTGCACAGATGGGTATTATTCTTTATATGTTCATCGTGGGCCTAGAGCTTGATTTAAGAGTTCTTAAAAATAGTGGTCATAAGACCATGGCCATTTCTCATTCAAGTATCATCGTTCCTTTTTTATTAGGAGCGTTTCTTTCACTTTTTATCTACCAGGATCTAGCTGCTACAGGAGTGAGCTTTACAACATTCTCACTTTTTTTAGGCGTATCTTTATCGATTACGGCCTTCCCTGTACTTGCTCGAATTCTTTCGGATAAAAACCTAACGAAGACTCACTTAGGAGAGGTGGCACTGACTTGTGCTGCCATTGATGATGTAACAGCTTGGTGTCTGCTTGCTATTATTGTGAGTTTGGCACAGGCAGATGTTTCCGGCGGTCTCTCAACATTGGTTTATACAGTGATTTATATTGGAGCGATCTTTCTTATCTTGAGACCGCTTCTCACTAAATTCTCATCATACGTTGAAAAGAAAAAACATCTTTCAATTGTAGAACTTGCCTTGATTTTTGTTGGAGTTCTTTCTTCTTCTCTTGTGACAGAGGTTGTAGGAATTCATGCTATTTTTGGAGCGTTTCTTTTTGGCGCAGTGATACCTCATGATGGTTATCTTTCTCATAATCTCTCAAATCGACTTGAAGAATTAGTTCGAGTACTTTTTCTTCCAGCTTTTTTTGCGTTTACAGGAATGAAAACGGAAATTGGTCTTCTCAATTCGTGGGGAGATTGGATGATCTGCGGACTTATTATTCTTCTGGCGATTATCGGAAAATTTGGTGGGACCCTTATTGCTGCAAAATTCACAGGAGCAAGTTGGAAGGAGTCATCAGCCCTAGGTATTTTGATGAATACACGAGGTCTGGTTGAACTGATTGTACTCAATATTGGTTTGGAGCTTAATATTTTATCGCCGAGGCTTTTTGCTATGCTGGTGATTATGGCCCTCGTGACAACATTTATGACAGGGCCATTACTTGAAATCGTTTTAAAGAAAAACCCCTCTAAATAAGAGGGGCATTCCAGAGTTGATAGTAAGTTTTTTGCTGTTTCAGAAGTTCTTGGTGAGTTCCTTCTTCAACTACTTTCCCACCTGCTAACACATAAATATTATCAGAATGAATAATTGTCGAAAGCCGGTGAGCGATGACGATCGTTGTTCTGTTTTTAGTAGCAATGGCCAGAGAAGCTTGGATAAGACTTTCTGTTTCGTTGTCTACGGCTGAAGTTGCTTCATCAAGAATAAGAACAGGAGGATTTTTAAGAATTACTCGAGCAAGAGAAAGTCTCTGTCTTTGACCACCTGATAGTTTTTGTCCTCTCTCACCGATGAGAGTATCCAGGCCTAGTGGAAGTTGTTCGATAAATTCCCAAGCATGAGCTTGTTTGGCCGCAAGAATAACTTCTTCACGAGTTGCTTCTGGTTTTCCATAGGCGATATTTTCAAAAACACTTCCTTGGAAAAGAAAAACATCCTGACTAACTAAACCGATATCACGACGAAGATCAGGAGGATCACAATCAGCGACATTTTGCCCGCCAAAATATACATCACCTGATTCTTGTTGATAGAACTTTAAAAGTAATTTGGTGATAGTACTTTTTCCTGAACCAGTTGGACCTACAATTGCTACCGTTTTTCCCGCGGGAACGGAGATATTCACTCCTTGCAGAATAGGGAAACCTTTTTGATAAGAAAAATGAAGATTTTTAAATTCAATTCCTTGGGTATGGTCAAAAGTGTGTGACGGTTTCTCAACTTCGATATTGATGGGAGTTTTTAGCAGATCAAGCACTCGGTCAGCCGATGCCATTGCACGCTCAAAGAGATCAATAGTGTCCGCTAGACTAGTAAGCGGCCAAAGGAGCCTTTGAGTAAGGAATACCAGCACACCGTAAAAACCTACGTTGAGTTCTCCGTTGATGGCCATCTTTCCACCGAGGACAAACGTTGCCAGAAATCCCATGAGTACGGCCATGCGAATGAGTGGATTAAAAGCAGAAGATACAGCGATGGCCTCTTTATTAGCACTTAGGTAACTGAGGCTGTCACGAGAAACATTTTCCATTTCTTTTTTTTGAGCACTAAAACTTCGAATAGTGCTCATGCCACTAATATTTCCTGAAAGTCTTGAACCGATAACGGCCGCTTTTTCACGAACATTCAGATAGAGTGGAGCTGCTCTCTTTTGAAAATAAAAAGCACCCCAAAGAATAATCGGCATTGGAACAAAAGCAAAAATGGCCACTTGAGGAGCAAGTACGAAGAATACAATTCCAATAAGAAGAACAGCAGTGAAAACCTGAACGAGACTGTTCATCCCAGTATTGAGAAAACGCTCTAATTGATTAATGTCATCGTTTAAAACGGAAACTAAACCTCCTGTGCTCTTATCTTCAAAAAAAGACATATCAAGCTTTTGTAGGTGATTGTAGGCATCTACACGAAACTCATGTTGAAGTGACTGTGCTAATCCACGCCAGCGAAGGTGGAAAAGATACTCAAACAGAGATTCACAGGCCCAAATCAAGAGAGTGAGCAAGGCCAGGATCATGATCTGCTCAGTTGGCTCAGCAAAGCCCCACTTAGCAAGGAAAGATTCTTCTTTGCTGACAACCACATCAATGGCAATACCAATAAGGATTTCAGGAGCAACATCAAAGGTTTTATTGAGGAAAGAAAACAAGGTTCCGAGATAAAAATCACGACGATGATTTTTAGTATAGGCCATGAGTCTTTTAAAGGATTGGAAAGAATTATTAGATTTTTTCATACACTTTTTTTACGCCCATAAGAGAGCTTCGTCTAGTTTGCGAGCTACCCAACTTGTGATATAAAAACCTATGGAAAATCCACAAGTCTTATTGTTTCTGGCCATTTCCTTTGCCTCAAGTGCCCTCGGTGGAATTTTAGGTATGGCAGGTGGTGTTTTTATTGTCCCATTACTGACGATGGTCGTCGGAGTGGATATGCACACAGCGATCAAGGCCAGTGTCGTATCAGTCATTGCTTGCTCGTGTGCTAGTGCAGGTCTCTATCTCAAGGAGAAACTGACACATTTTAGATTAGCGATGATTTTAGAGGTTGCAACAACTCTGGGAGCTTTGTTAGGGGTCTTTTTTATCGGCTCTATACCTGACGTTTATCTCATTCTTTTTTTTTCTTTTATTCTTTTTCTTTCTGCTCAACAGATGTTTGCCAAAAGAAATGAGCTTAGTTTTGCTGGAAACGGAAAATCCCAGTCATGGGTAAGCAAACTAGAGCTTCATGGAAGTTATGTTGATCGGGAAAAAGGCAGAGTCGATTATTCGATTGATAATTTACCGCTGGGAATGGTTCTGATGTTTTTTGCTGGTCTTGTTTCTGCTTTGCTAGGAATCGGAAGCGGAGTTTTAAAAATTCCAGCAATGGATTCAGCTCTCAAATTGCCTATTAAAGTTTCTTCTGCAACATCGAACTTTATGATCGGTGTGACTGCTGCAGCCAGTGCTGGAGCGTATTTTATCCAGGGTGAGATTAATGCGGAGATAGCTGGGCCGGTGGTACTAGGCTCAGTTTTAGGTTCATTATTTGGTGCCAAAATTCTTATTTCACTTAAGGCCCAACGAATTAGAGTTATTTTTGTCTTCATTCTACTAGGGCTAGCAGTTCAGATGCTTTACAGCGCGGTAAAGGGATTCATTCATGGATAAATCAATTGATCTCTACCTGGGTAAAATGTTTGTCTGGGGAACTGTCCTTGCAACATCTTTGATTGCAGTTGGAGTGCTTGGTTCACAGAATTTGATCACAATGTCAGGGATTGCAGTATTTATCATTTTACCTATTCTGAGAGTGATTGTTTTGTTGTTTGATTTTTTTCGTTCAAAAGATAAATTGATGACGATCGTGGCTTTGAGTGTATTGATGATCATTACATTAAGTATGATCGTAGGATTTTACTTCAAAAATAGTTAAAAGAAGGCGGGAGTGACTCCCACCTTCTTCTCAGAAAATTAAAGAAGTTCGCATTTTACAGAAGAAACTGAGTACGAACCCCAGTCTCTAGCATCGTGATCGTATGAATCACTGTAGTAGCTTTCAACTGTTACACGGTAGTAATCAAATTGACCTTGGTCAAACTGGTTCTTACCTTCAAGTACTGTCACATATTCATAATCAAGAATTCCTTGATCAATGCGATTAGGAGTTGCTTCTGATTCAATTTCAGTGAGAGCGATTTTTTTCATGTCACATTGCTTTTTTACAGCTGCTTCAATGGCCGCTTGATGTCTTGGCTCTAAGCTTGAATTGTTAATAGCAAGAGCTGAAAACGAAAGAGCTGCAAGAGATAAAATAGATACTAGTTTCATGTGATTCCCCTTTAGTTGGAAAGTTCGAGGCATAACTACCATAGACTGCTAAAGAGTCATGTCAGCATTCAGTTAAGGTTTGTTTAAAGGAAAATTAAGAAAAAAAACTTAATCCTAATGTGTTGAATTCAGTAGTGTTGGCAGGGAGTTGAAAGTGACCGCGATGTGGATCATTGATAGTAATTAGTCCGTTGTGAATTTTTACCCAAGAAACGATCTGATTGTTTTCTTTTTCGTTCTTTTGAAAGTCTCCACCAGCATAAGCAATGAAGAATGGGTCTTTAAGGGTGTCTTGATAATTGAAGTAGATTCGCGAGCCATCTGATTCATTTCGCTTCAAAAAATCTTCTCTTCTTTTAAGAATTTCATTCAATAGGATGTTGGTTCTAACTGGGGAATTCTCTCCTTGATAGTTGAAGATTTTTTCCTGCAGAGTTTGGATGTATTGCTCAGAGTAGTATTCAGGGGCTTTCTTATTTTTGAAAGGAGGGAATTCGTTTTCCATTGCTTGTTTGAGTTCGTTAATTGAAAGCCATGGTCCAATGACAGACTGATAAACTTTAATGAGTTTCACTTGTTCAGGAAAGAAATCAGGGTAATCAGCATGTCCTCCCCAGTCACTTAAGATTACACGATGGCCATTGAGAAGATTGCGAAAAGCCGCCATCCCAAAGTTTTCATCGGAGTGAATGCTGGGTGCAATAAAAATCCATTCTTCTTTACTCATCATCTTTTCAATATCAAGACGATTCATAAAACCATGAAAATGAACTTTCTGATCAATGCCTAAATCATGTGAGAGTTGTTTTAAGAAAGATAAGTAATTTTCATCTTTCATGCCCATCAGAGGGGAGCCATAGTTATCTTCTTTCCCAAAGAAATGGAGTTCAAAATCAACGGAAAGAAGTGAACTCGCTTGAATTAGTGAATGTAGGTTCTTTTGAGAGCTAATTCTCCCAATGAAGGCAAACTTTTTAACAGCATTTTTTTTGAATGGTTTAATTTTTTCAGGAAGAGGAAGTGAGAAGGGAGCAATGAAGGTCTTGATGTCAGGAAATATCACACGTACCTGATTCAAATCGCGATTACAGCTGGCAACAAAGACATCCTTGTTAGTGAGGAGAGTTCCTACTTCCCAGCGATATAAAGGCCAGCATCCAAAACTTGCTAATCCATGAAGATAAAATACCCAAGGAGTATTAAGAGATAATTTGCCTCGAAGTCCAGCGAGAACATTGGCCATCTTAAGATTAAAACAAGTGATAATTATTTTATCTGCATTAAAGGCCATCTTGGCGATGTCTTTGAAGCTTGTTTCATCAATGTTGATAAGTTCAAAATTTACATGATGAGATTCAGACCACTTCACCCAAGAGTTTTCAATCCAGGTGATGATTTCCTCCATCGAAGTCCAAACAAAGTTTTGGCGACTAGTGAGGATAAGAACCTTGTGATTCATTGATTATTCAATAATCTTGAGATCAAGAAGCTTTTGCAGGAATGGCTCAGCATCGGCAGTAAGTTGCTCAACTGACACATCAAAGTCATTAAGCACTTCTTGCATGATTTGACCGATAGATTTCTTTCCATCAATGTTTTGCCAAATAGTTGCAGCGACCCCAGTAATTTTATAAAAATCATCCTCATCTGTTACTTTCATTAAAATAACCGAGCCATCTGGATTCTTGCGATGGATGTACTGAGAAGATAGAGAGAAAATCTGTTGGTCATTAAATTTTTTTAGCATGAGGTTATTTTCCTGCTTGTGTCCTCAGCTTGTCAATAAAGTTCATTTTTCTTTAGAACTCGTAAAGAGCTTTCGCTCTCATTTTGAGCTTCATTACTTCTGGTAAATGAGCATCGCCGGCCGGAATGAAGAGGGGATGGTCGCTTAAATTTAGTTTTTGCGGCTCTTCTTCATAAAAGACCATTTCAGATGGAGTCTCTAGTGATGAAAAATACTTTTGATAAAGATAAAAGAAATTTCTTCCTTTAAAAGTATCTGCATAAACATCCATCGCCTCTCTAAAACAAAGCAAAATCTCTGGTGATTGCTTATGAATGAAGTTCATTACATGTTTTGTAAGCTCTTCTTGCGAAGAGTTTTCTGACAGAGAGAAAGGGAGATCCTGCCCTTGGGTAGATGAAGATATCGAGGTTAATTCCTGTGCCAGCAGTTTCGTTTTTATTTCTTTAATCCAGTTGGGCTCAAAGGATTTGAAGATGAGGGATGAATTGAGCAGTTTTGCTCCTCTCTTGTGTTTATGTCCTCCCCAGCGGGAAAGAATAAGTGATGAGCCGTGCTGAGCGGCTTCAGTTGGAGAAAGGGCAAAGTCCTCATACATCGAAGTTGATAGAGAAATATAGTGGGAGTCTGAACTTAGACGATCGAACCATTCTGGATCATTGCCTTTTAAAGCAGGGCGAGATTTCCAAGGGTATAAGTTGATCAATTCCTGAATATCAAAATTGCCATCAATAACTCTTCCAAAAGACTCTTCTGGAAGATCTGATTTCTCACCGTAGATGGTGAGAGTTAAGCTAGGATGAGTTGTATTTTGTAGATATGAAACGAGAGATAGGAGAGCTTCAATATTTTTTCCCCAGCTTAACCTTCCAGCATAAACAAAATCTTTAAAAGATTCGTTTGTGTTGGTGGCCGGAGTTTCCGGGTGGGGGATAAGGCCAATTTGCTTCTGGGAAATTTTAAAGACTTCAGAAATAAGGTTCCTAGAGTCTTCACTAAGTGTCCACAGTCTCATTTTTTTTATCGGCCAAAAAGGAAGTTCAAGCATCCTTAAAAAAAATGAGCCAGTAAGAAGGATATCTATTGTCACATCGTCGGGCAGTTTGACATCAAAGCACTGCTCATTGCTATCAACAACCCAGAGATGTTTTACATCCACTCCATTATCAATCAATGTTTTCTGAGCGTATTGGGCGAGCCAGCTCAGGCTATGATGACAAGAAAATTGAGGTTTAGTTTGAGGGCGAATCTTTCTAATCATGTTGGCCTTTGGTAGAGAACCTGCAGGCGGTTACAGTTCTGACAAGGAGAGTGAAGATGTCTTTGTCCTCGTTTGAGTTGAGTACGAAAATGGGTGAATTTCTCATTGTTCCATATATCTTGGAGCTGATCTTTTTCAATGTTACCCATAACCTGTTCTTCATGAAAATCTTCAAAACAAGGAAGCACACTTCCATTAACCGTAATGACAGTAAGAAAACTTGGTAAATAACATGGAGTCAAAGCAGGTATCTCATCAGGACCGGCCTTAACTATTCCTCCACGATTAGTGAATTTGAGATCAGTATAATTTTGATACTGAACCTTATTTTTTAGTTCGCTGCTTAGACTTTCATAAACTTTGTCAAAAACGAGCTGAGGAGTGTACTCATGTTTGGTAATCACAAAACGATCTACCCCTAGTTCAACTAGTTGGTGGAATTTTTCGTTATTTAAGAGTGTTCCATTGGAATAAAAATAAATAAATGATTTGGGAAGATACTTGCGAGTAGTGGCCACAAACCACATTATTTTCTTGGCCAGCATGGGCTCATTATAAAACTCGTATGAGATACTTCCTTCATAATTCATTGCCACTAAATCGTGCATCAGTTTTAAGAAAAGCTCTTCACTCATTTCTCCGGTGTTTTTTCTTTCAGATACCGAGTTGGGGCAATAACTACATGCCTTATTACAATGATGATTAATTTCAATTTCGACCATTTTGAGGACATCACTCATAGATAATCCTCATATTTTTCATCACGAACTAAATCCAGTGTTGCGCAGTGAACCCCTCCGCCAAAGAGTCTGGAATGGCGAAGCTGTGTATGGATGTAATCAATTTTGTTTTTCTCAAGAATTTTAATCATGGCCTGATCAGGTTCGACTGTCTCATGAAAGACAATGACCTTATCAGGAGCAATAGGCAGAACATTAGCGTAGATGTTCACACTCGAGAGATTAAACTCATAACTGGCCTTATGCTCAACCTTTAGCTCAATTTTTTCCCAGTCTTTAAGAAAGGCCGGAAGTTTATGAAGCTGGGCAGGCATACTGCCGGAGTTAATAATGAGTCTTCCGGGTGCAATAGGCATCAACATGCCGTCGATATGGTGGTCACATAAATCAATGGCGTGAAGATTGAATTTATCTCCAACTACTCTTTGCAGCCATTGAAGGCCCAAACGATGATTTTCAGTATGAACATTCATGAGAATTTCTTTACCAAATTTTAAACATTGAGCTCCGTCAAACATCATTTCAATCAAACCATCTTGATGGACTTCAGTGATATTGATGTTATCTCTCATTGCACTTAAATCATAAGATTGATCTTTCATCATTGGCCTTGGAGCACTGATCCAGTGAGATCCATCTTTAAAATAAGGATAGAGAATTGGTTTTAAAAGATCGTTTTCAAAATAGCGTTTACGCCAAATACAGGGCGTTTCGATAATTTGATCCCCGAGAATCAGAATTTGGTCGCGAGGATTATCACAGGGAGAAGTATGGTCTTCAAAGTAGGGCGTTTTAAAAGGTGTGATTTCCTTTAATTCACTGGGCCGATGAACCTTGATACCTAACTGAGTAAGTAGGGTGGCGAGCCGATCCAGATCAGTCTGCCTTTCATCGATCAGTAGCTGTTGTAAACGTAGCGACTTTTTAAGCAGAACATCTTTGACATTGTCATTGAAGAAAACTTTGAAGGAGAGGTCAACATTATGAGAGCTCTGATTAAAAACAGAACCAACAACCACTTCTTTCAGCGGTGCCCACTCCGTAAATATATTCACCTTCCCCATAAATGACTCCTCATCCATTATACTATAACTTGAGAATTCAAGGAATGTGAACAATCTGATCTAAAGGTTGGAAATATTGAGCGGAGTGAGGGATGATAAACTATCGGCATATTGGGAGATAGATCAACTATGAAGTTTAGTTTGGGTTTAGGTAAGACAATATTTAACTCAGGGATTAGTTTAATTCCGGTAGAAAATTACCATGAAGCTCAAATCGTTCTCTCTGAGCGCATTGACCGCAAGAAGAATAGCGGTGCTTGGCCGGAGCAGGCCTTAAGAACTCAGAATATCTCAAACAAATTGCTTGTCGGAGCAGCTCAAAATAGAGATGTGCAAACGATTAAGGAATTTGAGGATTATCTTGATACCCGCTATCCATTTCGTGACCATCTTAAGGCCCGCCAGTTTAATTCTTTTCTTGATGAACATTGCCAAACAGTAAACCATCATCTTGCTCATGCTTATAGTGCGACTCTTTTTTCACCATTCAGAGATAGTCTGATTCTTGTTATTGATGGAGCAGGATCAAAGTATCCAGATGGTTTTGAATTTCTTTCGCTCTATCAGTTCTCTAATCAGAAATTCACTCTGCTAGAAAAGCGATGTACTCAGTTTGATCAAAAAGGTTTTTCCGAAAGCATCGGTCTTTTTTATGAAGGTATTTCTGAGTTTATTTTTAACTCCAAAACATTGGCCGGCAAAGTTATGGGGTTGGCCCCTTTGGGAAAAAGCCTGGGGAAAGTTTCGTCTTATCCATCATTTCTAGCAAGTTTGGATCAGACAAAAAAATTCACAGGCAAAGCTAAAGAGGAGTGGGAAAGTTCCCCTCATATGGGTTATTACCAAGATTTAGCTGCTACCGTGCAGGAAGCTTTTGAAGACTATCTTTTTACTTACCTTGAAGAGGTCGCTAAGAACTATCCTGATGAAAATTTAATTCTAGTTGGCGGCTGTGCTCTCAATTGCACTTTCAATGGGAAATTGTGGAAAACTAAACTTTTTAAAAATATTTATGTTCCACCGAATCCTGGCGATGAAGGAATATCATTAGGATGTGCTTGGAGTCTTGTTAAAGATCAAATCCAGTGGGAACCACTACCATGGCATTTGCAGACTTCGTCGAGAGGGACAATTTGGCAGTATGATCTGCCGGAAATTAAAAAAATATTTTCCTCCAAATACCAAGTCAAAGAACTCAAACTTGAGGAAGTCGCTTCTTTATTAAATGATAATGAGTGCATTGCTTGGTATCAAGGTCGCAGTGAAGTCGGTCCTCGTGCATTGGGACAGCGTAGTATTTTATCTAAGCCTCGTCGTGGAGTGAAGGCCTTCTTAAATGCTCATGTGAAGTTCAGAGAAGCTTTCAGACCTTATGGATGTACGCTTCCTCAAGATGAAGTCTCTCACTATTTTGAAGTCGATAAGAACTTTGAAAATCCTTTCATGTCATTTGCTATCAAAGTCAGAGATGAACACTTCCATAACTTGGAAGATGTTTGCCATATTGATCAAACCAGTCGTTTTCAGACGCTACATCGTCAGCAGAACCCTCGCTATTACGACCTTTTAAAAGAAGTAGGGAAACTGACAGGCAAATCCATACTCCTCAATACTTCATTAAATATTATGGGAGAACCGATTCTTGAAACGATCGAAGATGCCCATAGATTTATGGAAAATTCAGTGATCAAGTATCTCGTCTTTAATGATTATCTCATTATCAAGGATCAACAGCATGTATGAAATAGGCAGTGAAGAAATCGAAGCTCTAAAGAATCTCTTCTCATCAAAAAAGTTATTCCGTTATCAAGGAAAGCAAAAAAGTCAGTGTGAGATCCTCGAGAAAAAGTTTTCCTCTTATTTAGGAAGAGGAAATTCTCTTCTGGTAAATACTGGAACGAATGCCTTGATACTAAGCCTGCATGTTCTAGGCATTAAGGCTGGTGATGAAGTCTTAGTCCCAAGTTATGCGTTTATTGCCGATATTGTTGCTATTCAGAAATTTGGAGCGAAACCGATTGTTGTCAATGTTGATGAAAATCTATCGTTGGATCTTCAGGATGCTCAAAGCAAATTAACAAATAAAACGAAGGCCATGATTTTAGTTTATATGGATGGCCTCTTTCCTAAAATTGAAAATCACATCGAGTTTTGTCAAAAGAACTCATTGCTCTTGATTGAAGATGTCGCTCAAGCCTTAGGTGGGGAGTACCAAGGAAGAAAACTGGGGAGTTTTGGTGATGCCTCATGTTTTTCATTTAATGTTGATAAAATTATTACCGCGGGCGAAGGTGGGTTGGTTAACTTTAAAAATCTGGAGCCTTTCAAAAAGGCTTTGATGCTTCATGATTTTCCTGTGAAATTTGGTAAGACTTATCACGATTATCTGGCAGATGTTGACTACGAGCTAGGGTATTCAATGAGAGTGTCAGAAATTACCGCAGCACTTTTAAATGTTCAGTTAGAAAGACTTCCTTCTATTGTTAACAAACTAAGAATGCATCGTCAGGCTTTGATAGAAGCGGCTCCGCATCTGCCATGGATTAGGGCTTCAGAGGACGCTAATCAGGCATCTACACAAGTCTTAATCAAATGTCCTAGTGCTAAACATGTGGCTTCGCTGACGGGAGAGTTACTTGGACTGGGGCTGGAAGCACTTCCGTTATATGGGAAATCTGTCCATTGTTTTTGGCAGTGGGGTGAGCTTGTTTACCCTGAAATGAGAGAGCGAAAACTCTTTGAAATGAGTATGGTAGAACAACGAATCCATCTGAGTTCTATTCTTAAGATTCCCATTAGTTATGATGCTAATGTCTTCGAAAAACAGATTGATTTCGTTAAATCCCTCAAATTAAACAATTGATTTTGAGAGGACTGGAACTTAGAATAGGGGTATTCGCAAAAAGAGAGAATTTATGGGGAATGATAAAGTGAAGAAGCCATATGTATTTGGTGGAATTCAGGTTTTCGATTTGGCACAGATTGAACAAGAGGTACTGAATGACAGTGTTTACTTGGATGTCTTTGCTGGTTGCGACCCACTTTTCAAAACTAACGTGAAGCCTGTTGATTCAGCTCTTATCTCGCAAAATCTTCTTAATTTAAAATCATATCACTTTGATTATAAAACAGAGCAGTTTAAAGATAAAAAGCTTAGCTCTGCACCTCAATTAGGATTAATGGCCGATGAGGTAGAAAAAGTGTTTCCTACGATGGTTGCACGTGATGACGAAGGTTACCGTTATGTGAATTATTCTATGATGGTTGTACCTCTTCTTGAAACAATCAAAGAACTAGAACAAAGAATTGTCCAACTGGAGAAGAAGCTTTCTGAAAAATAAGAAAATTCTTGTCACGGGTGGGGCCGGCTTCATTGGATCTCACCTGGTTCGCCTGTTGCTCAAACAAAATCATGAAGTCATTTGTTTAGATAATCTGATCTCCGGGCAGTATCAACTTGTTGAACCTCTGCTAACTCATCCTCATTTCACTTTTATTGAAGCTGATATTACTCATCCACTGCCTTCGATGTCAGTAGATCAAGTTTATAACTTAGCGTCTCCTGCTTCTCCGAAGGATTATCAGAAGAATCCTATTGCGACTATTAAGACCAATGTTATTGGCATGGCCAATGTTTTGGACTTTGCGAACAGTTGTTCAGCAACAGTTCTTCAGGCTTCAACCAGTGAAGTTTATGGTGATCCCGAGATTCATCCGCAAGTTGAAAGTTATCTTGGTAGGGTTAATCCGATTGGGATACGCTCTTGCTATGATGAGGGGAAGAGAAGTGCTGAGACACTTTGCTCCGATTACGCCCGGCAGTTTAATCTTGATGTGAAAATTGCCCGCATTTTTAATACCTACGGGCCTCATATGAGAAGGGATGATGGTAGAGTCGTCAGTAATTTTATCAACCAGGCCTTACTAGGAGAAAATATTACTCTTTATGGTAATGGGGAGCAGACCAGATCATTTTGTTATATCGAAGATTTGGTGACAGGTCTTGTTGCTCTGATGAATTCAACTCATGATTATTCTCCTGTTAATTTAGGTAATCCAAGTGAGATCTCGATGAGAGAGTTAGCTCTGATGATCAAAAATCTGATCCCATCAGATTCTTCCATAATCTATAAAGCATTACCGCAAGATGATCCTAGTAGACGATGTCCTGATATCACTAAGGCCAAAAAAATTCTTTCCTGGTCACCAACAACAGATTTAAGAGATGGACTTGCGCAAACTATTTCTTATTTTAAAAATTTATGAAAGTTCTTTATTCTCTTCTCTTAACTCTCATTACTTTCCAGGCCTCCGCTCAAGTTTTTAAGGTAGGGCATCTCTTTGATGCTAAAGATGGCGAATGGAGAAAAAATCAAGTTCTTGTGGTGAAAGATGGAGTGATTCTCCAAATCAATCCAGCTCACATACCTAAAGAATTACCCATTGTTGATTTATCCAATAAATGGATGACTCCTGCTTTCATCGATGCTCATTCTCATCTTTTTCTTAGTGATGAAACTTTTGGAAAGGATTTTTCGGCTGGGTTAAAAACTTGGGTTAATCAGAATAAGCAGAAAAAAATTGAATTAGCTCAGAAGAGAGCAACTTCACTAGCGAAAGTCGGATTTGTTTTATCTCGAGATTTAGGGAATCAAGGCGAAGTAACATCAGAAGAAGTTCACCAACTAAAAGGTGTTCATGTTATTTCTTCTGGAGCCGGTTGGGTTCCGCATTTAGGTCAGTTACCACCAAATTCTCCGAAAGAGCTTGCAGTTGAATATCGGCAGATGTCGGATAAGGCCCAGTTTACTGATGATTTGGTTAAGCTCTATGCAGATGAAGAACCGAATTGGAATTATGCCTCACCTCAATTATTAAAAAAACTGGTAGAGAAAGCACATGCCCAAAAGAAGTTAGTGGCAGTTCATGCCATTCTCAATAAAGGAATTGAAGGTGCGCTGACATCTGGAGCGGATACTTTGGAGCATGGAGTGGAGATGAGTGAAGAACAATTTAAAAAATTGGCCTCACTCAAGATGATTTTTGTACCGACTCTTTCAGGAGCATTATTTCTTGATGCAAGACGGGCGAAGCTTGGAGATGATCATCCCACAAGCGAATTTAGTCGAGCGTGCCAAAATATTCAAAAAGCTTTGAAACTGAAAGTAACAGTAGCCTTTGGCAGCGATCATTATTTTGATTTTCCTCAAGGGGATTACGGACGAGAGCAAATTGAAATGATAAATGCTCTCACTACTTGTGGAGTGACAGCAAACCAAGCTTTGCAAATGGCAACCTATCATGCCTCTATGACTCAAAACCTCTTGAAAACAGGTCTCATTGCACCTGGATATCGGGCCGATTTTAATATTTATCCAAAATCACCCGAACTAGATTTAAAGCATCTTTTTTCTCCTGAGCAGATGTTTCGCAAGGGCGAGAAAACTAATTAGCGCAGACATCTCGATTCTTCTCATGGTGAGATATTTGATATCTTTGCTTCGCTTTAAAACCTAAGAAAACGAGAAGTGCAGCAGCGATTACTCTGACAATCACCATAGTGACCTCCTTTCTCTATAGACCATGCATAATCAGCGCCAGTATCATGATGAACTGTGGTAAAATAAATGGAATAACCGAGAACTCATATGGCCCACTATAAGCTTGAGGATTCTGCCAAAGAAATAAGCAAAACACGCCAAAAGATTCGCTCTAAGAATCTTAATGATAAGCATTTTTGTCTTGTTCCATTTAGCACCATCATTCTGGAGCCAGATGGTAAAGTCGGCATTTGTCGTCACAAAGGAACAGAATTTCCTATTGGTCACATTCAAGAAAATTCAATCAGTGAAATTTGGAATGGCCCCAAAGCAAGAGAATGGAGAAAATCATTTTTAGAGGGAGGAACTGGTTTCTGTACTCAAGAAATCGCTCATCGTCATTGCAATCTGTGTCCTGGAAATAATGAATTACTTGATGATATTGAACTGTCAGAAGTGCAGAATTCACCCATTTTGAAATTAACGGCCAATCTGAATGGTAAATGTAATCTGCAATGCCAGATGTGCAGTGTTTGGAAAAAGCCCAATGGTCTTTATGGTGAAGATAATTTCTGGAAACCGGCCCGAGTGGAAATTTTCCCCTTCATTAAAGAGATTGATTTACTCTCGGGTGAGCCCTTCATTCAGGCCGATACTTATCGATTGATTGATGAAATTCATCCTATTAATCCTGAATGCATTTGGAGTTTTACTACCAACGCTCATTGGAAACTGACTGATAAAGTAAAAGATAAGCTCGATAAAATTAAAATTAAAAATATGATTCTTAGTGTAGATAGTTTTGATAATGAGACTTATCACAAGATCCGCTATCCTGGAAATTTGCCAACTGTGCTTGATACCATTGATGATCTGCTTGCTTACAATCAGACTCGAGTAGAGAGGGGATTAAGTGAGATGAGGATGAGTTTGAATTTCTTGGTGCAAAAAGATAATTACCAAGAAATTGGCAGTGCCATTGATTTCATCGAATCGAAAAAGATTTCACCATTTGTCACTTTTACTTATTTGCCCATTGAGCACTCTCTTCTTGATTTTCCTGAATCAAAAAGAATGGATATCGTGCTTGAACTGCTTAACATGAGTTCTTATAAAATTCTGCGCAGTATGCGCGTGATTAACCCTCTGATTGATTCTCTAAAAGGCATCAATAAAGCTCAGGCCTTGATCATTCTTAAATCTAAACTTCCTCAAGAATTGATGGCCGAAAAATAATAGGCCCGATCAATTGGGCTTAAACTCTCAATAAGAGGAATGAGAATCGGCGTGATAAGCTTAAAATGATTCTTAGGAATTTCTTTCAAATAAAAATCTAAAACTTCTCTTTTTTGCTGATGAGTAAAGCTCATTAAAGAACTTTCTTGTGGCGTTCTTAAAAGAATGGGATTAAAGGCCAATTGATACTTCTGAGTAAAACGCAAAAACTCTGGCAACTCTTGCCATGTTTCTTTCATCACTAATGAATTGATAGCAATTTGAAAGGGACGAATGCGTTTTTTATTGTACTCAATTAATTTTTCTAAATGATTTAAAATCTTATTGAGCTTTGCTGGCGGTCTTAACTGTTCATAGATTGCTGGTGTTAAGGAATCGATGGAGACCGTTAAAATTTGAATTTTGATTTTATCTAAAATTTCCGAAACTTTTAAAGAGAGCGACCAAGCAAGATTAGTTGTGAAAAACCAGTGACAGTCAGGATTAACCAGACTCACTTCTTGAATCAAGCGATAGGTATCGGCCTGAATGAAAGGTTCTCCACCAAGCATATCGATTTCTTTTAAGAATGGGAAAAGTGAAGACTTCGCTGGATTCCAAAAGTTTTCATCGTTGTAATTGCCGTTAGGAGATTGCCAGACGGTACAGAAAGGGCACCGAAGATTACATTGCCCATTGAGATTAGCAGTTAGCCTAAGGATCTTTTGTTGCTGAACAATTGAAAGTTCAGCATCCTGAGCAAGAGTATTAAATCCATACTCCAAATGGCATTTGCGATAATTAACTTCATTCTCACAGATGCTTATTTTATCTTCCAAAAACTCACGACGCCATTGCTGGGCCTTCTCGCTATTTCTGATGTTCCAGATCTCATCCAAAGGCTGATCTTTGATATTTCCGATGGGGAAGTTGTCTCCTTTATTGCGACAAATCCCGACTTTCCCATCAGGCTCCAGAATGATGTTGGTAAAAGGAACCAAACAGAAGCGCCCGTGAAGGCCTTTGCGTAGTTCTTGCATGCTAAGTTTTTGCATAGAGTCCATTATAACGTGAGATTCAGCAGAATTCATATTGGACACTAAAAAGCAGTTGTTTACCAAGTTAAATCCTGTAACTCCTTGATAATTTAAATCTGTTGAATAGGAGAGCTTCAAGCTTTTCTCAAGTTCGCGAAACAGGATCAAACTGATTAAAATCTCATGCTTTTGCATAAAGTCAAAAATGCTCCCTGCAAGGGAAAGTAAGCCCAAAATCTCTAGACAGGCCATAGAGCTTTAAGAGAAGATGATGGCCTCACTCAACAAAATTTGAATGTACTGATGCAAGAGGCAGATGGCGTTTGATGGTTGGTGGTACACAAACACACAAATCGAGAGGTTTCGCACATGAGGCTGAATAGACTCATCATTCAAGGTTTTAAATCTTTTAAAGACAAGACTGTCATTCATTTTGACCAAGGTATCACAGGGATTGTAGGTCCTAACGGTTGTGGTAAATCAAATATCGTAGATGCCCTGTTTTGGGTAATGGGTGAGCAGTCAGCGAAACACCTTCGTGGTACCAGCATGAAGGATCTCATCTTCGCAGGATCTTCAAAGTATTCTCCAGCTTCATTTGCTGAAGTAACTCTTGTTCTTGATAACGTTAACGGGAAACATATCCACATTAACGGAACAGTGGCGAAACCTTCTGAAATTCAACTTACTCGTAAGCTTTATAGAAATGGTGAAACTGAATATCGTATTAATAACGAGCCAGCTCGTCTTAAAGATATTCACGAAGTATTCATGGATACTGGTGCTGGGGCAAAATCATACTCAATTATCGCTCAGGGTGAGATCAACCGTCTCGTTCAAGCTAAGCCTGAAGAGCGCCGTGTGATGATTGAAGAGGTTGCAGGGATTACGAAATTCAAACTTCGTAAGAAAGAATCACTTAAAAAGATTGAAGCCACTCAAGCAAACCTGATTCGTCTGGAAGATCTTCAGAACGAAATTTATAAAAATCTAAAAAATCTTGAGAAACAAGCAGAGAAAGCTGAAAAAGCTAAAACTTTGAGAGAGCGCGTACGTAAGTATGAGCTTATCGTTGAATCTCATCGCGAACATGATTTCCTACAAGATTATGTAAATGCTCATGACATGCTTAACTCGCGTGTTGAAGAGCATGAAAATTTAAATCTTCGTAAATCTCAAATCGATATGCTCCTGGAAGATGAAAAAATCCAGAAGACAGATATGATGGAGAGAATTGATGTTGCTCAAGATGATTATAATGATCATTCAAAAATCCTTGCGGCCAGCGAGGAGCGTGTAAAACATCTTAAAAAATCATTAATTGATAAAGAAAAGAATATTGAGCGTGCTAATAAAGAGAACGCTGAACTTGCTGTTGATATTGAAAAGAGAAGTGAGCGTTTATCAAACCTTGAAGCTGAGCTTAGCGATCTTGAATCTACCAACTATGAGCAAATGGATTTCTCAAATCTAGAAGAAAAAGTGGAGCTGCTAAAAGATCAGCTTTTAACTCTGGATGAGGAATTAACAGAAAAGAGAAGAGAGCTTGGTTCTAAAAAAGAACAACTCCAGACTCTTGATAATGATGCTTTCAAAAATGCTTCAAAACTTGAAGAATACGCACGTCTTCTTCAGGACTTAACTGCCGAGATTGAAACACTTGAGAAGTCGACATCAAACTTTACTGATGACCTTATTCGTGATCGTTCTAAAGTTAAGGAATATGCAGCTAAGGTAGAAACATTAGAAGTAGGAATTCCGAATCTTAAAAAAGATGTTGAGACATATTCTATTGAATTAAAAAACCTTGATGTCCGTTACCGCGAACTTTCAAAGGAAGTTATTCAACTTGATTCAAAAAGAAGCTCACTTGTTGAGATCAATAACTCTGCTGAGGGCCGTCGTGCTGGAGCTGTTGAACTTGTTAAAAAAGTTGGCGATGCTACGATCGAAGTTCTTGGAAAACTTATTGAGTGTGATCCTGAATACGCGATTGCTGTTCAAGAACTCGTTGGAGAGTCACTTGATGCAGTAGTTGCCACGAGTGGCAAAGATGCTTACGCAAATCTTGTTGCTAACTTTGATGCAACAGTCGACCTTATGTGGCCGATGGACGGTATGATCTCTGCTGAGTCAGTAGGTCGTCTGGAAACTCAGGGTTGTTCAGGTCTTCGTGCTCTTACTGATATTGTTCGTATTAATAATGAATCATATGCTCCCAGATTAAATAAAATCCTTAACGGCTTTTTTGTTGTTGATAATCTAGATGCTGAACTAGCTGCTAAAATTAATCCTGAGATTCAATTCAAAGGACTAGTTTCTCGTGATGGAAAATTTGTTATCAAAAAAGTTGGTAACTCTGTTGTTTTCGGTCAAAGAAATGATGAGGCTTCAAAGGCCGATGGTATCATTCAGAGAAACAATCAGATCCTAGAAATGGGTGAAGTTCTTCTTAAAAAACAAGCTGAACTAAATGATCTTGAGATTGCTGTAGCTGCTAAAGAAGAAGCTCTTAGCAACAAGAGAGCAGAACTTGATGAAGCTCTGAAGAATTTCAATGAAGTAAACTCTGTTTACGCTGCTACCAAAGCTGCTCTTGAATCAAAAGAAGCTAACCAGAATTCAAATTCAAGCCGTCTGACTATTCTTCAGAATAGAAAGTCTGAGACTTCACGTCTTCGTCTTGATCTTCTTGAAACTGATGAAGCTCTTCTCAATAGAAAAGACGATATCCAGTTAGTGGTTACTGAACTTGCTAATGATGTTGGCGATTTAGAAGACCGTCACCAAGAGCTTAAAATGAGCTTTGAGGGTGAGCGTGATGAAATGATGGAGATGAAGGTTAAGGCCCAGTCTTACACTCAACAGTTAAAATCTCTCAACTCTCAAATTGAAGACGTTCGTTCTCAAATTGACCGTTATATTGAAAAACAACAATCGAATACTGAACTTCTCGCTCAGTATGAGGCTGAAATTGATAGCGCTATTACGGAAGCTGAAGAAGTTGAAGCTTCAAACCGTGATCAAGCAGAAGTTCTTGCTGATAAAGAAAACTTCCTCAATCTTCTTAAAGAGCAGATTGCCCAAGTTCTTCTTTCTATGCAGGAAAAAGAATCTGAGCTTAAGGAAATCAACTCTCGTATCAATAAAATCGAAAAAGAGAATGTTGAGCTTGAGATGAAAGTCACAAATATCATTCAGGAAGAAGAACTTCTGGTGAAAGATATTTTCGAGCGCTACAGAATTGATCTACGTTCAACACTTATGCGTTCTCTGGAAATCACAAGTGATCGTATTGAAGGTCTTCGTGATTTATCTGCTATGTTCTTTATGGAAACAGAAGATGGTCAGAAAGAAGTAGAAGCTGTTGAGTATGAATTTGAGAAGCGTTTCCCTGGTCAAATTAAAGAGGGCCGTGAAAAGTTCAAAGAATACAAAACTGAGTTTAACCGCTTAGGGGAAATCAACTGGCAAGCGATTGAAGATTACGATCGTCAGAAACTTCGTTATGAGTTCCTAAAAACTCAGGAAGAAGAGCTGAAGAAATCTCTAACAGATCTTCAAACGGCCATTACGCATATTGATGAAAAATCTAAAGAAAGATTTAAGGACGCCTTTACGGAAGTAAATGAGCGCTTCTCGAAAGTATTCCCAATCATCTTTGGTGGTGGTGAAGCTAAACTTGAAGTGACTGGTGACCTAGATTCAATCGAGTGCGGAGTTGATATTATTGCAAAGCCGCCTGGTAAGAAGATGCAGTCAATCACACTTATGTCGGGTGGTGAGAAAGCTATGACGGCAGTGTCCTTGATCTTCTCTATCTTCCTCGTTAAACCATCTCCGTTCTGTCTACTGGATGAGGTTGATGCTCCTCTAGATGATGCGAACGTTGGTCGATTCAATGAACTTCTTCGTGAGATGAGTTCTGAATCACAGTTTATTTTAATTACGCATAATAAGAAAACCATGGAACTTAATGACACTCTTTACGGGGTGACTATGCAGGAGCCAGGCGTATCTAAAGCCGTTTCTGTACAACTCCATTAGTGGTTTGTGGACAGGGGAGAAGTAACTTCAGTAAGAGGAAGCTTTCCCCTTTTTTAATCAACGGATGATTATGAAACATTTCTTTATCGCTCTCTTAATCACTTCTCCTTTGTTTGCTAAATCTATTATTCCTTCTGAGTTTACTGCTGAGTTTGAAGAAAAGATCACTTCATCGGTAACAGGTAAAGAAATCAAAAGTAATGGGACGATCGCTTACAAATTTCCTTCTCAACTTCGCCTAGAAGTTCTAGAGCCTGAGGCTTCTACTGTCGTAGTAGGACCAAAGAAAACTTGGATTTACCAGCCTCCGTTTATTGAGGGTGAGAAAGGTCAAGTTACCATAGAGAAGAAGAGTAGCTGGCCTTTACTTAAGACTTTTGACTCGCTAACTAAAAGCTTAGAAGGTTCAAAAGAATTCGATCATAAGTTTCAAAAAAATAAACTTACGATTCTTTTTAAAGAGGCCACAAGTAAGAGAATGGGAATTAAAGAAGTGAGTTTTATCGCTAAGGGTGATGCCGCCAATGCGAAATCATTTTCAGAGTTCGAATCTATGAGCCTGACAAAGAATGATGGAAAGGTGCAAAGTTATAAGTTCACTGCCATCAAGATCGCACCTGTGGAAGCTAAAAAATTTGAGTTTGAGATTCCGAAAAATACGAAGACTGTTGAAAACTAAAGACTTCTAGAAAAATCGGGGGAAGATTTTCCTAGAAGGATAAGAATATGGCCTAGATTCCAAAGGCCATGACAAAAAGTGCTAGTCCAAAAAAATTCATCATCACCGTCATCATGTAAAATGAAGTGTTCATATCCACCTCTCAAGGTTTAGGCCACGAGGGCCAGAATTTTGTTATCGAAAGTGTTTTCAATTTTGGTCAGGCTCAAATTTTCATTGGAAGTTAATTGAGTCGTGACATGAATATCTAAAGTGCAATCCTCAAAAACTGAGCGCTGAATAGTAGAGGCGCGCCATTGGCAACCAATGAAACTGCAGTTAATGAACTGGCAATTGCGAAAGTGTGAAAATTCGAAGACGCAATTCTCGAAAACACAGTTTTCAAATGTAACCCTTTGAAATTCAGAGCAATTGAAATTGCACTCTGAAAAGATTACCGTTGCAAATGTGGCCTTTCTCATGACCGAGTTGCAAACATTTTGCGCTGTGAAAACGTCTAGTTGCAGAGAATCCTCTAAAATAAGGCCCGAAATTTCATTAGTTTTATAAATAATTTCAGTTATTTGAGTATCCATATAGCTCCTAGGGTTCCACCCGTGTTGCATGATGCAATATTATCTCATTTGACAAATTGTGTCAAGAGTTAAAATTGCATCAAGGAATTGGATTGCAAACCGATAAGCATCATACAAGGAGGGGAGTATGATTAGTTTTACCCCAGACTTTTTAGATGTGTTCCTAGGTGTAGTAAGAAAGTATATGCAGTTTCGAGGAGTCGGAACGCAAAAGGATTTGGCGGAGTTAACCCAAACGGGAATCTCAACCATGTCTCGTTTCTTGAATTTAAAAACCAGCACGATCGACGAGCAAATGGTCGCTAAAATTATTGCGGCCCTGGATATTCCATTGCATGAAGTAATCGATGGAGTTGAGGAAGACTCAACAGAGACTCTAAAGAAATTAGTCCAGTTTTATAAGGATGAAATTAAAGGAGCAGCCGCTGAGGACTCAAAAACTTCGGCCACTGCGACGATAAGTATTGGGGGAAGGAAACATCAGGTTCCTTTTGGTGAAACAGGATCACGTCGAAGTGACTTAACCATTAGAGAAAAAATGGAAACCCTTTCGCCCAGACAAAAAGCATATCTGAATGACTTTTTGAATTTGGATATTAATGACAGGGATTTAATCGTTGATTTGGGAGAGAGCATCTTTCGTTACTTCCGACAACGAAATGTAGAGTTTTAATGTTATCAGTTTTTCTTTTCTTATTTAGCCTTATGACTAGCGCAGCTCCAGCTCATTTGGAAGTGTGGTTCCTATCCACAGAAAAGAAAAGCGCATTAAATGAACTCATTGATGATCGAATTCGTTTTTCGCAAAAGATGGTAGAGCGCCAATGTGAGAAGGTGGGGGACTATTGTTTTGACCCGCAATATGGTCTTTATCGCCCTGAAAGTGAATGGGAGCCTGTACCCTTAAAGCAGACGGGAAAAGAGGGAAAAGAGCTTCCTAAGACCGGATTTGACCGTAATCTGATCGATTGTGATAAGTCGACAACCTTCGATATCTTTTGTGGTAAGGCCCGCGCAGAAGCAGCTCCTAAGATGAACTTAGAAGTTTGGATCGATACTTCAAGTTCAATGAGAGAAATGGATTTTACCGACGAGCATGGCAGCTGTTTCCGTAAAAGTTTTATGACTCGTCTTGATTCTGAATGCTCCTTCGGAAAAAAACTTAACATCATGATTTTTGATAGTTCGATTAAACAGCTTGGTTCATTTGATAGTCTTTGTATTAATAGCGGACTGAATTCAACAGCAAGAATGATTGATTGGATTGAGCGCAGTGAAGTTAAAAATCTGATTCTTGTGACTGATATCAATGAATACACGAAAGAATTCGCTGACTTTCTCGCTCTTAAAAATGCCAAAATAAGGGGAGAGAAGGGAGACTTTTCGGCCCGCTCATTGCTAGAAGAAGTAAGTCATCTTGCCAAAATGTGCAAATAACGCAAAAATCCGCCCTATATGAGCTTTGATAAATTATTAGATTGGTCTCAGTCTGAATTCTCCCATTTACCTTGGCGAGTTCAGCGCACGTTATACCGAACTCTTGTTTCTGAGATTATGCTTCAGCAAACAACAGTGAGTACGGTACTTAATCATTTTGAGAGATTCTTGAAAGAGTTTCCTACTCTGAAGTCCATTGCAAAGGCTACTGAAGAAGAAATGCTGATTGCTTGGAAAGGATTAGGATATTATCGTCGCGCTAAAAATCTTAAAAAAATTGCTGAATACCTCACTGCTCACTTCGATGGAGAAATCCCTCTTGATTACGAAGTTCTCGTCTCTATTCCCGGTATTGGTCCTTATACAGCAAGTGCATTGATCGGCATTGGCGCCAATAAAAAAGCGCTTGCTGTTGATGCAAATCTTGAGCGAGTGATTGCCCGTCTTTATGGATTTAAAGAAGCGAAGGGTCCTAAGCTTCAGCAAAAAATTCAGATGCAATTTCAAGAGGGAATGATCTTCAAAGGTGTTAGGGACTATCGAGGTTTGAACGAAGCTCTGATGGATTTAGGTCGCACTAATTGTCAGGCCAGACGTGCCTCTTGCGAGTTATGTTTTTTACGAAAAAACTGTCAGGCATTTTCTGAAAAGAAAGTATTATCCTATCCGGTTGAGGCAGGGGAGAAGAAGGTTTCCCAAGAACATGAACTTGATCTATTAAGACTAGTGATAAAAAAGAAAAATCAAATCTTGGCCTATCAGAAAAGTGAAGGACAGTGGCTCTCAGGTCAGTATGAAATTCCAACTTTTATTGTGAAGACCTCAGATAATAAGTTAAAGCAATATCCGAAAATTGATTTTGATACGAGCGAACTTCATAAAGTGAAAACAAGTATTACAAAATACAAAATTACGAATTTTATTTTAGAAATGAGTCTTACTGAGTTTAAGAAATTATCTTTTCCGTACTCGTTTGAATGGATCAATCTTGATGATAAGGCCAATCTTTCAACTGCCTCCATGAAGGTCTTGGCAAAAATAAAAAACCGAGATCAGGAGTAAGCCGGATTCTGTTTTCGACTATCATTCCTCTAGATCATGAGTTGCCCCACAATTCAAGCACCCTACCCGTGAGCTCCTCGAGCCGACTCAACGCTCACCTACATGGGCTTGCACCTCGTAGAGTTTACCTGGTTTCACTACGCACCTAAGGCGAACCCTAGGCCATACATACTTTCTGTTGCACTTGTCCTCACCTCGCGGTGGACGGGCGTTACCCGCTACGATGCTCTATGGTGTCCAGACTTTCCTCCCCCTTGCGGCGGCGATAGTCCCCTGATCTCGGTAGATGTTTATAACGCGTCTAGCTTCCGTAAGGCAAGAAGATACGAGTGCACTGGGGACATTGTTTCAGATTCCGATGCACATCTATTTCATTTTCATCTATTTTTGAGATCTTAAACCGGCACATTAAGCAGGCCCCGTCAGCAATCTTAGTGAATGGGCCATGAGTCAACTTTTTAGCAATCATCTTAGAGAGAAGATTTTTAATATGTTCGGGAAGCTCTTCAGTAATGGAGAGTAGGTGATTTTTGATGTTCGTGATGTCTTGTTCTTTTTTGGCAATCGTCTCGTTGACTTCGGTCTCGATATCGGAGAGCGTCTTGCGAGCGCCATTTTCAAACGTGATCGTTTCTTTTAGCTCTGTTTCCAACTGATCAACTTCTTCGAACAAAGCAAAAGCATCACTCTCAAGTTGATCAATTTTTTGCGCATATTCCTTAACTTTCTCTTCACTTAAACCTTGATCCATTAGTCGGTTTTTTTGTTCAAGTAATATTTTTACTTGAGCCTCTTTCTCCAGAATCAAATTATTCGTACTGGAGATTTTATTCTTAATTTCTGCCCTCTGTGAGAGGTGGTTTTCAATGAGATTCTTGATCTTGGAAGTTCGTAATTTTTCTTGTTCAATTTCTCCTAAAAATTGTTGCTCCTTTTTCGATAAGGAGTCATATTCTTTAAGCTTAGAGAAATCAATTGTACTCATTACTAAATCCTAAATAGTGGAAACTGATCAATGTATAAATCAAAAATAACTTACCTTAAAAAGCTCGAACTCTTCAAGGAGCTGGATGATCATCAAGAAGGTAAGTTCTTTGCAATCATCGATCAAAAAGTTAAAAATCATCTTCCGCAGTGGATTCAGTTTTCTCCTCATGTTCTTTGGTTAAAGAATCCAGAAGAGGAAAAAAATCTTGATACCTACAAAAGAGCAGTAGATTTCTTTATATCACAAGGTGTTCAGAGAGATAGCGTTATTTATGCATTTGGCGGAGGAGCTACGACAGACCTTGCTGGTTTTATTGCTTCTACACTGATGCGTGGAATTGATTGGGTTGCCGTTCCAACGACATTACTAGCGATGGTAGATGCTTCGTTAGGAGGAAAAGTAGGGGTCAATCTTGAGGCCGGTAAAAATCTGATTGGGGCCTTTCATGCTCCAAGTTCAGTCTTGGTGTGCACTGATTTTTTGAATTCATTGTCTGAAAAAGAGATTCTAAGCGGTAAAGGCGAATTGCTCAAATACGGATTTCTCTCTCGTGAGATCTTTGAATTGATTCAAAAAAAAGCTCCTCTCGAAGATATTATTCTTGAGAGTGCTAAATTTAAAACAAGAGTGGTAGAGCACGATTTTAAGGAGAAGGGCGAGCGCATTTTTCTTAATCTCGGCCATACTCTTGGACATGCCTTTGAACCTACTTTGAAAATGCCTCATGGTCTGGCAGTCGCTATGGGGATGAAGTATCTGTTTCGTTTGATGAATCAGACCCATATTCTGGAGACTTGGAATCTTTTAGCTAAGTCTTTGGCCCTTCCTTTAGAAAAACTTGAAATTGCTAACTACGATAATTTTGATATGAAGACTTTTTTGTCTTATCTAGAGAATGATAAGAAGAAGGTGAAGAGTTCGATTAGACTTGTTCTCGTCAAAGACATCGGAGCTTGTTATATTGAAGAGGTCTCAATGAAGGACTTTATTCAGAAGATACAAACAAGCCATGAATTTAGATATTAAACACGGGGAAATCCCAAGCACAATCATTCTTCCTACTTCAAAATCTTATGCCAATAGAGCACTGATCCTAGCTGCTCTTAAAAATGGCACCATGAAAATTAAAAATCTTCCCGAGGCCCTTGATGTTGTTTTTCTTATAAAAGCATTAAGAGAAATTGGCCTTGAGATTATTGAAGATGGTCGAGATGCAATTTTTAAGAATTCCTTCCCTCAATGTGAAATTCCATCTGGAAAACCATCTCGAGTAGATGTTGGAGAGGGCGGAACGACGGCTCGATTCCTTGCCTGTATGCTTCTTAAGGGAAGTCAGCCCTATACTTTGATTCTTGGTTCACGCTTGAAAGATCGTCCTTGGGCAGAATTTATTCAGATGGCCCGTGATTTAGGTGCTCAGTGTGAATTGAAAGGCAATGAACTCTTTATTCAAGGTCCAATTAAGACACAAGCAAAACTAGAAATTGATTGTGCTAGAACAACACAATTTGCTACTGGTATGTATCTGGCCTTCTCTCATGATATGAAAATCGTGCCTGCTAATCTAGAAACATCTTTGAGCTACTGGGAGATGACTTTAGAAATTATCAAGCACATTCAATTTCAAGAGGAATACAGTACTCCTGTTGATTGGAGCAGTGCTAGTTATTCATTGGCCTTTGCGGCCCTGAATCAGAAAACTTTTTTTCCAAATCTCACAAAAGATAGATACCAGGCCGATTCGAAATTCTACGATCTTCTGCTTAAATTAGGACTACTCGTTCAACTTGAAGATGGGGTTATCATTCAACCTCAAGAAGTCAAAACGGATGTCGCGATGGATGTTTCTGATTGCCTTGATCTTGTCCCAACTCTGGTTTATTTCCTCTCTCATATCGATGGTAAGCATACTTTGAGTGCTGTAGAAAATCTGGTGCATAAAGAGAGTGATCGTTTGCATGAGTCGCTAAGAATTTTGGAGGCTTTTGATAAAAAATATCAGGTAGAGAATAATCAACTGATTATTTTTGGAAGTTCGAAGAAATTTGAATCAGCAGTTTCATTAGTGATGCCTGATGATCACCGAATGGTGATGAGTGCGGCACTTTTTATGAGGCATAACTCTGGGGGAACTGTGTCCCCCAAAGAAGCCGTGAATAAATCTTATCCGGAATTTTTTGAATTATTCGATTAGAAGCGAGCTACGAGAGAAGTTGTATATGTAAAGTCGTAGTTCTTGTTACCAGCGATGATTGGTTTATCATCATAAATCCCTTTCCATGCAAGTTTAAGCGAGAACATAGAAGTTAGGATTGATGTAACTGATGCTTCGTGAATAAAGAGGTAGTCAGAAGTATCTGTGAAGTTAGGGATGAATTCAGCCCATAGACGATAAGAAAAATTTTGGTTTGGTTTATCGTTCCATTCTACGAATACACGACCTTTGTTCTCATAACCAGTCTCAGTGTAGTAACGATCTTCAATTGTGTAACGATAACCGACTTCGGCGAAGAAGTTTCTAAGTTCAGATTTTTTGAAGTAGTACTTTAAACCTGCATCCGAGTTGTAACGGGCCTTAATACCTTGGAAGCGATAACCCTCGATAACTTCACCTAGGTAGTAACCGAAGTGATCACTCCAAACATGGTCAAATTTGTAGTTTGCTGTCCATTCACGGGCCGAAACTTCGTTTCTTGCTTCACCATAAGTATAGTGACCAGAAACTTGGTGAGTGTTCTTACCACTTACATACTTGTTAAGAGTTTTAACGAGGTAAGTTTCAACTTTTGAGTTACCACCTGTAACAACAGATGAGACTTCAGATTCATTGGAGTACTGCGCAAATGCCAGGACAGGAAACAACAAAAGAAACAATGCAAATTTCATTTATAAGACCCTTTTAAAGTTAATCATAACTAAATACGTTAAATGACCAAAAAAAAAGAGTCAAGAAAAGGGGCAGAGAAAACTGCCCCCAAGTGATTTAAGGTGTGGTTGTTTCTGATTCGCTTGAACTAGGGCTGTTGATAGTGTCAGTTTTCATTGTTTCCTCAGAATCAACTTCTTCCTGAACTGATGATCCGTCCGGACGGGTTACATCTGAATCTCTTTCGATGATATCAGTTTCTTCTTCTGACTGAGGGAGAGTCCCTTGGTGGGAACTATCATGTTGTGTGCTATCGTAGCCAGGTGTTTCCATGTTTTGTTGCGTACCATCGCTGTCCATCGACTCATTAGTCGCAGTTTGTGAAAATACTGGAAGAGAGAGACCGGTTGCCATTAAAAAAGTTAAAAGTAGTTTCATTAAAACCTCCATTGTTAAGGGAGCTTATCCCTAGAATGAATGGACAATTGAAACAATGAATGACCCTTAAATGTACTTAATTCCCTCTACAGAATGAATGAGGCGTTAATCGTGAGCAAAGAGTTTTGGAGAGGAAAAAGAGCAGTGGGGTAATCTGGTGATACACAAAAAGTGATTTCTCTTTACCTAATATCTCATTATTATTGAGTAGGCTTATGCTTCCTCCATAGGTAATAATAATTTCAGCTAGTTCTAATCATCGTAAATTCGTGAGGATATAATTTATTTAAGTTGTAGTAATATTTCCTCTTAACAGGGTTCGACTTATCCTCTGAGAATATGTTTGGTGTAATTCTATGCACAATTATGTTATAGATACTTTATAAAAGGTATATCGTGTATATTGAAAATAGTTTCGTGTCTCCAAAGCGTTCTTCAGAGTCTAGCAATAGATTGTTCAAGTATTATGCAGGTTACTCTACAGACTTTGTTCGTAGCACTTTAGATCAATTAGTAAAAAATAAAAAAGCCATTATACTAGACCCTTGGAACGGAGCTGGAACCACGACACAGGTTTGTAATGAATTCTCTCTTCGCAGTATTGGGATAGATATAAATCCAGTTGCTGTAGTATTGGCTAAAGCCGGATCGCTGAATAAGCCGATTAGTGAAAAAAGACTTAACAAATTATTCGAACATTTATCGCATAACTCTGTTGTAGAAATAGATGAGTGTGATTTCTTGCTTCAATTTTTCGAAATTAAAACTGCACAGTTTCTCAGAGCTTGCGAAAGAGGAATTGCAGTATTTTTTAAGATGAAAGGAGCTGCATGGAATAGTGATTTATCTGTCGACCATGCATTTTTACTCTCAGTGTTTTTTAAAGTTGTGAAATTGTACTGTAAGGAGCTTGAAGGGTCTAATCCTACTTGGATAAAAATCCCCAAAGAAGAATGTCGTATCAAGATTACTCGTAAGAAGGAGCTTCTCTCGAAGTTTCGTAGTGAAGTCGTTCTCGCTTTGCAAAGTGTAAGCGAGAGCAAGGAATCTTCGGCGAGAATTTATCTTGCGGATAGTAAATTGACAGGTTTAAAAGCATCCTCGGTAGATTTTATAGTAAGTTCCCCCCCTTATTTAACGAGAATTGACTATGTTGTTTCTGTTTACATCGAGCTTGCTATTTTAAATTTTCCGTCGGAAAAAGTGAAACAACTCAGAGATGCGACGATAGGAACTCCTACAATGATAAGTGAGGTAAGTCATAGCTTTACTCTGCCATCTTATTGCTTGTCTTTGATGGAAGAAATCAGGGGACACCACAGTGTGTCTTCGACAGGGTATTACGATAAGTTTTTTTGGCAATATGTGAATGGAATCTTTTTATCAAGTAAGGAGCTATATCGTGTTGTGAAAAAAAACGGGGTAGGGGTTTTTGTTGTTCAAGATTCGTACTACAAAGATATAAAGATCGACTTATCTCAAATCTTTATAGAGATTTTTCAGCTTCATGGATGGAAATTGAAAATGGTGAAGTCATTTTCAGTAAAACAGAATATGACTTATATTAATTCTCGATCGAGAAATTATCGTAAAGATAACTCAATCAACGAACATGTTATTATGTTTGAAAAATAAGTTATGATTTCTCTCAAGCTTCTTTTAAAAAAGATCTATCTTTAAGAGCATTGAATACATGGACCTGTATGCTTTGTATAATATGCATTACGACGCCCTCTAATGATTCATAGCTTTTTTTATCAATTCCATCTTTCGTTGTGCCATGAGAAATGTTATTTCTTAATTTTAATAAGTAATCTACCTGTCCATGAATGTCTTCATAGAGCTTATAATCAAAACCCAAGCGGTATAGATTTTTTTTTATTATCACAGGTTTTAAATTGGATTCAGCATCGACGATACTACTTGGTATCTTAAGAGGCGCTTTTAGTAAGGTGTCATAGCTTTCAATAAACTCAATTGATCTAGCATGAGTGTGAAGTTTTGAATCCTCAGGAAGTCCTTTCTTGAACTCCTGACACTTTTTGTTAGGGTCTTTTAGGGCTTCAAATATTTCAAACATTGCAGCTGTAGCGATGCGAGAGTTGACTTCTCCCCTAGAGAGATTCGCCTTGTTAAGCTCATCCACATATAGCTCAAGGGCAAATTTAAAGAAACCTTCAAAGTGTGAATAGAGAATTAGAACCAGTGCTCTGCGAAACCTCTCGGCTTCTTTTTCTGAACGAGTGTTAACTATCTGATTCTTAAAAAAATACAACTCTTCAGCCCTGAAAGTGAATTCGGCTTCCAGTTGCCCCCTAATTTCTTCAAGGTTCATAGCACTTTCTCAACTGCCTTTTCAACGAATTCGATTCTATTTTTCAACGGGCCAGGAGAGTTTTTTCCGCCTCCAGTGGTTTCTCTTATAAAATCGTCATCATATTTCACTGCAAGAAAAGCTTGTTTTAGTTTTTCAATATGCTCATCATCTGTAGGTTCCAGTTTGTTAATTATAGCTTGCAATCCTAGTGTAAAAGCTTCGTAATGAAGGGCACTGAAAGAGTTGAGTAATTTATCCTTTGCTTTATTTGGACGTCCAAATACAAATTCGCCGAGAGTTTTATTAAGTAAAGAGAATGTTTTTTTAAAAAGAGCTCTTTCCTTCTCATAGTCAAAAACATATTTGTTGTCTGGGTCTGAAACTAATTCCATATATTCGGTCATAAAGTCAGCCACATCATGCTTAAAATCGTCACGATTATTTTTAAAAGTAAAAAATCTTAGAACTAGTTCTTGGTCAAAAGCGCCTAAAAGCCTTTCGTTGTTTAGACTTTTTATACAATCAATAAAATCTGGATCTTTGCTGAGTTCTATAATGAAATCATTAAACTTAGGATCAAGCAGTCTAATGGTGCAGTTTCTTAGTTGTTGTGCAGTAAGGTCCACGCCACCATTATTAAGTCTTTTGAACATGTAGTATTTAAATTTAGGATTACTTCCCTTCCTTACGACCTCAACTCGGATAAAAGCTCTTTTAAGCTTCATTTTTAGAGCAACTGGGAAATCATTAAACTCAAGTCCATTAATTTCTTTAACGATGTCACAATCGCTCAAAGTTAAAAATTCTCCCTTTTTAACAGGAGGGTCTAAGTATGGAGCTTCAAGTTTACCTCGAAAGTGGAGGTATGAAGAAATTCTTTGTAGCCCATCAATGAGTAGATACTTGCCTTCCTCTTCTTCTATTACGTAAATTGGCGGAACCGGCATTTCGAGGAGGAGGCTTTCTATAAAACGAGACCTTGAGCCTTCTGACCATCTGAATAACCTTTGGTAATCTGGAGAGATATCAAGTTCACAATTGTCGTACATATCTACCAGCTCATTAAAAGAGATATCTAAGCTTTGAGTATGAACATTTGATAATGTTTCGTCGATAACACTTATTATTTGAACTAAATCAGTTTCTTTAGACATATCTTTTCCAGCATCTCCGTGAAGTCATTTAATTTATAATGCTTTAAGCAATATTATACTATGTTGGACTTCGAAGAATGCAACATAATTTAGTATTGAAATCAACTATATATAATATAGCTTATTTTTAATTTTTGTTTTTTATCTAAAGAAATAGATCCATGTCTCACCAGAAAACAAGATTAAGAGCTTTGGATAGTAGCTGGTTTTGTGAAATTTTGATATTATCAAAGTGTGGTTCGATATCTCTAGAGAATTTATTATTAAATAAAAGTTGTAGGCGCTTCTAACAATTTGTAAACTCTCGACAGCAGTTTTACACCTAAAGGATAGTATCTTTCCCTCTGTAGATTCTCTCTGTATTGTTTTTTATTACTCATAACATTCTTGAATCGAATATTACGAAGGGGTTTTTCTTTTGTACATATCCACAAGATTTGGAAGAGTCTCTATTCTCACGTAGCTCACATAGTTGCTTGAAAACTGCATTTCAAAATTGATGAATCTTTCACTCTTTGTATTTTTTAGAGTTAGATCACAGATGCTTATACGGTGAGGTTCGTTTAGAAAAGAAGTGGTGGGACCAGCAGGACTTGAACCTGCGACCACCCGGTTATGAGCCGGGAGCTCTAACCAACTGAGCTATAATCCCACTATTTGACTTGAATACTGTACTTTATTTCAGGCCTTCTTGCCAAGATTTCATCGTAAATTTTTGGGCAGGGTGTTTGGGTCGCTAATTCGCTAGCTTTGAAGTATGATGAATATTATGAAAGAAACACCTTTTTACAAGTACACGGCAAATGGAAATGACTTCATTCTAGTGGATGAAGCTAATTTTAAGTGGAGTAAGGAAGAGATTGAGGACATCTGTCAGCGCCAATTTGGAGTTGGAGCAGATGGGGTTATTGTCTTCGGCAAATCTCCTGATGCTGATGCAACGATGAGAATTTTTAATTCTGATGGACGCGAAGCTGAAATGTGCGGAAATGGACTGCGTAGCCTTGTTCACTACCTCTATGACTTCGTTCAGAAAAAAGATTCCTATCGCATTAAAACGATGAATGATGCTTTTACGGTGACTCGTAAAGATGATCGTTTTTTCATTGATATGAGTGTCATGAAGGATGTCGGACTTTATGATCTCTCAACTTTCAAAGAATTCCCTAAATCCTATTTCATCAATACCGGTGTTCCTCATCTTTGTTTTCTCGTTGAAGATGTGAAAAAGATTAATATCCAGCAAGTGGCCCCTTTTTATCGTCATCATCCTTTGTTTCCGAAAGGAACGAATGTGAACTTTATTCAAGTCATGAGTGGCGAAAATCAAACGGCCTATGTTCGCACCTTTGAGCGCGGAGTAGAGGACGAGACATTCTCATGTGGAACAGGTGTAACAGCTTCGGCCCATGCGCTTCACTCGTTCTTAGGTTGGAGAGGAAACATTAAAATTTTAAATCTGGGCGGAGAACATTTGGTTGAATTAACTGACCGAGTGATGTTTTCAGGAACAGAGAAATTTATCTTTAAAGGTGAGAAGTGAAAGAAAGGGCCGATAAAGTTTTAACGGATAGAGGTCTTGTTAGTTCAAGATCTCAGGCCAAAAGTCTGATCGAGAAAGGGGATGTTCTCTTTAATGGTAAGATCATTACCAAGGCCGGAGAGTTGATTGACCCTGCCATTTCCATTGAAATCAAAGTTCCTCTTTACGTTGGTCGAGGGGCCTTTAAACTAGAAAAGGCTCTCGCTGAGTTTAAGATAAATCCCAAAGATATGATAGGCCTTGATGTTGGTGCCAGCACAGGAGGCTTTACCGAAGTTCTTCTGATGAATGGTGCTAGAAAAGTTTATGCCATCGATGTTGGTCATGATCAACTGGCCTATAAACTTCGAGAAGACGCGCGAGTCATTAATCTAGAAGGGACAAATATTAAAGACCTCCATCAACTAGATGATTTAGGAGATCTGGCCGTCATGGATCTCTCGTTTATCTCTATCACTAAAGTATTGGATAACGTCAGAAAGCTGCTGAAACCAGAAGGAAAGCTGATTGCTTTGGTAAAACCTCAGTTTGAGGCAGGTCTTGAGCGTCTTCCTAAAGACGGAGTTGTTAAGGATGAGCGAGTTCGCCAGGAGATCTTAGATGAAGTAGTCACCTTCGCTCAAAAGAATGGCTGGATTCACCACCAAAGTATTCTTTCTCCCATTGAAGGGAAGAATGGGAATGTGGAATTCCTATCTTTATTTTCTAAAGATCCAAATCATAACGAACATTAATAGAATTAATGATGTTGGTGTCTTTTAGACCCGAGATCTTTTTCCACAACTCATCTTTCATGTAGATGAGATTGTAATCAAAGAAAAGCTTCTCAGTCAGAGAGAACGATAACTTTAAATCATTGTTTAAAAGCAGGTTACTTCCCTCAAGCTCCCAAGTAGTGAGATCATGGAAAGGTCTCACCCATAGACTGTTATCTAAATGGACTCGTTCATTGATTTTAGCTCTCATATTCAGTCTGAAACCATGACGAAGACCCGATTTCTTCTCTTGAGACACTACTTGGTTGGCATCAATCATATCGGTAGTTCTCATATCCAAAAGTGGAATATAAGACAGATCAATATTGCTCCAAGTATCAGATTCATAAAGCTTCCATGTCAGTCCAATAGGTCCTACAAGCCAGTGAGCATCAGGAGTTCCTAGCTTAGAGAAGAACATGGAATTGTATTGAAGAAGCGAGAGCGAAGAAATTGTTTTAGTTAAATCCTTAACAACAAATTCAACCCTACCTTGAGTGTTTTTGGTAGATACGGATTCATTAGAAACAGGATCTTTGATTTTTGACTGCTGATGTTCTAGTTGTGTGATGAGCTTATATTTGCGTGAAATATTCTCTCCACGAACTCCCACTCGAATGCTTTCTGCTTCATTGATCGACTGCTTGGCAAAAGGAGAAGCATAAAAAGAGAGACGATAGTTAGAGAGATCTCTTTTAATTTGATCCTTATCTAATGCCTTCTCAATGAACAGTTTTCTTCTTTGCGGAGTCGTGGCACGAATCAGATCATGCTCGGTGACTCTTTCAGGAAGGTCATAGTTTACTTTGCTATCTTCTTTTTTCTTAACAGCGGCTGGAATAACAGGAGCTTTTTTAGTTTCAACTTCATGAGGGATTTCACGGTAATCAATCCCCACTAAAGTGTAGTTGAGATCCGAACTCAAAGCCTCAGCATTAGGAATTCGGTAAACACGCCAATAAGAGGTATCTGCAGTAGATTTTATGCAAAGAGCACGCGAGATAAAGCCTTCAGACTCATGAGTAATCATGACATGACTTTTCACTGTAAGTCCGTCGGCAAATCCTCGATTAAGCTGAATGATATTATCACTGAGAATTCTGATAATCTGAGTATTCGGAACCTTCTCACCGGGTGAAAGGGCAAAGCTTTGAGTAATAGTTAAAAGAAGTCCTAAAATGATCCACATACTTTAGTAGTGTAAATCATTTTAGGAGGATTAAAAGATCTTAGTAATTAAGGACAGAATGAACCGGGTGCCCCTCTTCTTTAAACTTATTTAAAAAAGTGAGGTTGATCAAAAGACTCAAGGCCTTGACTTGATAGTGGTTTTTTTCACAAAGCTTCATGGCCGCTCTCAGCGTTCCACCAGTGGCCAATACATCATCAACGAGAATAACTCTGAGCGGTTTATCTGTTTGGACTAGTTCCAGAGTATCCGTGCCGTATTCCAGAGCATAGCTCTCAGATATTACCGGAGGAGGAAGTTTTCCTTTCTTTCTCATTGGGATAAAACCTTTGCCTTTGAGTTGGGCCATGGCCGCACCTAGGATGAATCCACGAGATTCAATTCCTACTACTGCATCAACTTCATCCCAGTTGATTCCTTCACAAAGAGCATGAGTTACTTCATCAAAATGATAAGTAAGCAGCGGACTAATATCTTTAAAAATGATTCCAGGCTTAGGGAAATCTGGAACATTGCGGATATGTTGTTCAAATGGGTGCATATAGACTCCTTAGAAGAAGTTATGAGGTTACCAATTTTGAAACAAATGTTGAAGAAGTGTGTTGAATACTTTCAGACCCAAGTTACAATTAATTTATCACGGAGGATAAATATATGAAAATGTTTGCGGTTTTACTGGCCTTAGCGAGCTTTCCAACTTTTGGGGCAATCATTGATGGATGTTATAGAACGGTATCACTCAATGGTGAGTCTGTTATGCAAGGGCCGGAAGAGGAGAGTAATCTCACTAAAATCTATTCGAGACAGTCTTCATACTACTTCGATACTTCTTATCAGAATCTTACGACAAAAATTATCTCGGTTTTCACTGGCTTTAATGGGGGATGGTACTCATATAGTAACCCTCTTGTTTTTGAAGAATTAGGGGAGACATTCGAGAGCGAGTCGGAGTGGGGCTACGAATTTGCTGGTGAAGTTTATTTCACAGATCAACCTTACGTTTATAAAAAGTCTGATTTTAAAACAAGTGTTCATTTCGAATGGAGCGAAGATGGTCTTCTTCATGGCCAGATTCAACAGGTCTCAGAAGTGCTGGCACGCAATTATCAACTGGATCTTGTCTTAGAGAAGGCCGTTTGTCCGATTGACTAATTTTTAGACAGTTGCACGCTTTTATGAACAATATCCTCATGCCATCTAGTGAATTTAAGGTTCTCATTTTGGCCTCATATCTGCTCCATAGGTAGGTAAGAGGTCCAAATGAGAATTTATTTAGCAGCTTTTCTATTGATGTCTTTTCCTACCTTCAGTGCTGTTCACCATAAGGTTGATACCTTAGGTACTTCGGCCAAAGGTCAATTTATTGCCTTGGAAGAGTACGGTTATCGTTCCGATAAACAAGTCTATTTTGTTGAGATCAGAATTTTAAATCTTTGGAAAAAGAAGGTCGTAGGTGACATTATCCGAGTTGAGGAACCTGCTCATTCAGTGAATTTTCTGCAAGAAACAAGAATTAAGGCCAAAAAAATGGCCGAAAATCAGCTTAAACAATTTGGAATTTCAGGTTAGTTTTGCAAGATAGCGGGGAACAATCTCAATTGCTCTGCCTTGGATAAATTCATCACAGTATTCACTCTGAATAATTTCTTCTTTATTTAAACAAACAGTCTTAGCACCCCTTGCTCGGGTCTCTTGAAGAAATCCGGCGGCCGGATAGACATTTCCACTTGTTCCAATAGAAATGAAGAGATCGCATTTTTTCAGTTCAGTTTGAATTCGTTGCATATGCATTGGATATTCACCAAACCAGACGATATTAGGACGAAGTAACTTTCCACAACAAGGAGAGAGAGGAAGAAAACTTTGAAATTTCAAATGATAGTGATGGAGATAATTAGGAGCTGCACGTAAGGAGATAGGACAAAGATTGAGCTGTGTAGGGGCATAATCTCCAGCTTCATTGAAGTAGCTAAAATCATCAATATAGACTTCCTCACATTGACTGCAACGAGACTCATGAAGGTTTCCGTGCATTGTTAATGGTGGAAGAGCTTCATTAAGATCTGCCCTTAAATGAAGAACATCTACGTTTTGAGTGATAAGAGTTACGCTTTTCTCTGGGTTTTTACGGGCAAATTCCACAAGGCTTATATGAGCAAGATTAGGTTTTGCCTTGGCCGCTTGTATTCTTCGAAGTGAATAAAATTTCCAGACAAGTATAGGGTCTTTGTGAAAAGCTTCGGGAGTAGCAATATCTGTGAGTTTGTACTGATCCCAAAGGCCACCAGAATCTCTAAAAGTGGCCAAACCTGAGTCAGCAGAAATTCCAGCACCTGTTAAAATGACGATATTTTTGAAGCCCATAGCTTTGAGGATCGGATTAAAGGTCCTAATAAGCAAGAAAATTATCAGTTAACTATCTAAAAAAAGAAATGTCCTCCCAAATGACTCCAGAGTATCCTATTGGTCAAGTGGGGACTTTTTTAGAGTGAAGAAAATTTTGCTTACTCCCCACGAGACGCGGTTTCAGGGCATGATGAGAGTTGGATGAAAACATATCTCAATACTTTTAAAACATTCAATTCCAACGTAAAACTTTTTCTCATTGGTAATGCAATTTCTTCCATGGGTGTTGCTATCTATGGGCTTCTTTTTAATTTGTATTTAAAGAATTTGGGGTTGGGAGAAGCGATGATTGGAAAATTAATTTCCAATACATCATTCGGTATTGCTCTTACTGCTATTCCTGCTGCTTTTTTAATTGAGAGATTTCACGTTAAGCATCTCTTGATTTTTGCCATGACTCTTTCAAGTCTCTTCTATGGTATTCAGGTTCTCAGTCATTCTCACGAATACCTATTCAGTTTTGGATTGCTGGCCAGTATGTGTATGGCCATTTTCAATATTTCGATTGCACCTTTTTATCTGAGAAATTCTACACCTGAACAAAGAATGTATCTCTTCACCATGAACTCATGTTTGGGGATTTTTGCTCAGTTTGCCGGCTATCTGATTGGTGGATTTATTCCTTCATTAATCAAAATGATCTCAGTTACTTCTGATGTCCTTGAAGTCTACAAGATGAGTCTTCTTGTCAGTGTCTTTATGATTTTTATACCGAGTATTTTCTTCTTACGAATTACGAAAGTACCTATTCCAAAAGTTAAGCGTGATCTTTTCAAATCGATTACTGAAAGAGACTGGAGAGTTATCAGCAAACTGACATTACCAAAACTTTGTCTCGCTTTCGGAGCAGGATTAGTAATCCCTTTTATGAATATTTATTTGAAAGATAAGTTCAATCTGAGTGCGGAAGAAATTGGACTGGTCTTCGCAGGACTTCAGTTCTTTATTTTTGTGGGAATCTTCGTTACTCCTTGGTTCATGCAGAGAACAACACAGTTAAGATTTATTCTTCTTACTTCAATCGTTTCCATCCCTTTCATGGTTTCCATGGGAGTTTTAGGAAATCTAGGAATGGTCTTAAGCTGTTTCTTTGCCAGAGGAATGCTGATGAATATGTCCTCTCCCATCACTTCAATGTTTGAAATGGAGAGAGTAAAAGAAAAAGAATGCGTGTTTGCCTCTGCAATGATTCTTTTTTCCTACCATCTGGTTTATACCTACAGCACTCGACTTGGTGGATACCTTATTGAGAAATATAGTTTCGGCCCGACTTTCTATCTGTCAGGAATCAGCTATATTGCTTCAGCGGTTCTTTATTACAAATTTTTCAAAAAAGATGATCGCTCTAAAGCGAAGCCTGAGACTCAGCTTGAAGAACTTGCAGAAATTGCTTCATAAAGAGTGTTCGCTCTTCTGCGATCTTTCTTCCGCTCTCGGTTGTCATTGAATCTTTGAGTTTGAAAAGTTTAGTCTGATAGTGATCTACCATATATGACTTATCATCTAGTTCTCGGTTTTGAGCTTCAAAATCATACGGATCAAAATAATCAGAACCAAAGTGTGTACTCACACTACAGCAACGAAGAATCCCGATAGCGCCTAAGGCATCGAGCCTGTCTGCATCCTGAACGGCGCAAGCAATGGGATGAGTGGGAACGATCCCTTTGGAGAAACTGTGGGCAACAATGGCAACTTGAATAACTTCACATTCCTCAGAATTGAATCCAACCTGCTTGAGCAGTGGAAGTGCTTCTTTTGCACTGAGGGTAGAAGCAAGTGACCTTCGCGGATCATTTTTTGGCACGTTTATAAGGTCATGACAAAGGGCCGCAGCGCGGGCCAGTTCAGGATTAGCATTCTCTGTTTGAGCGATCTGAGCAGCCAGATTTGTGACTCTCATGATGTGATTCCAGTTATGAGCGGGATCACTTGAGGAGTAGTAGGGACGGACTAGGCCTTTTAATTGATCGATTCTTTTCATGAATCAAGGGTACAAAAAAAAAGGCCCTCTAAAAAGAGGGCCTCACGGAATAACTTAAGTTATTTAAGAGATTACCAACGGTTTCCACCACGGTCACCACGGTCTCCACCACGGCCGCCGCCGAATCCACCACGGTCACCACGATCGCCACCACGGTTGAATCCACCACCAGAACGCTGAGGACGGTCACCACGTGGTTCCATTGGACGAGCTTCGTTAACAACTAGTGAACGACCACCCATATCTTGACCATTTAGTTTTTCGATTGCAGCTTGAGCTTCATCGTTAGATGACATCTCAACGAAACCAAAACCTTTTGAACGGCCAGTATCTCTGTCCATTACGATTTTAGCAGAATCAACTTTACCGAATGCTGAGAACATGTCGTTAAGGCTTTCGCTTGTTGCTGAGAATGGTAAATTACCAACATAAATTTTGTTACCCATGAAAAACCTCCTAAGGCCAGGGAATCTGCGCTTCCAGAGGATCAGGAGCAACTTGCTCGGAGAACTCTATACTGCGACCGTTAAACAAGAATTAAATACCACTAATTCTAGGGGAAAGAATAGCACAACTTTTACTGTAGGGAGAAATTTACTCTTAATTTTTATTAAGTTTGCTTTGGACTATCTAAGATCTTGAAACTAGACCCCCCCAACCAGCGTAGGGAGGGGGGGAGGGGGGAAGGGTTACTGCCAACGATTGTTGATAGCTGGCGGTGTTTGGCGGAATTGGTTAGGACGCTTTTCCATAGGTCTTGCTTCATTAACGGTTAGTAAACGACCCCCGATATCTGAGCCATGAAGCTTCGTAATGGCAGATTCTGCCTCATTAGCATCACTCATTTCAATAAAACCGAATCCCTTACTTCTTCCAGTTTCACGGTCTGTAATGATCTTTGAAGAATCAACCTTACCGAACGGATGAAACATAGAAGCAAGAGCATCACTAGTTGTAGAGAAAGGTAGATTGCCAACGTAAATTTTCTTACCCATTTTACTAACCTCCTTAAGGCCATTGGGGGTGATGTTTTAGAGAGGACCTTCGAGGGAAAAACTCTTAAGGGGTCACTCGTTAACGAGGCA
>CALHBF010000015.1 GCA_937931205.1 uncultured Bacteriovoracaceae bacterium | reverse complement strand
TCCACTCATGCCTACAACTTCAGTAATACTTTTTATTTTACGACTTCCATCACTGAGGCGTCCAATTTGAATGATTAAATTTACAGCGCCGGCTATTTGTTCACGTATAGCTTTGAGAGGAAGATCCATTCCTGCCATCATGAGAGATAACGAGCACCTTCTCTTGAGAATTAATTTCTTTTTCAAAAGATTTTTGAGCATAGCTCGGTTTAATTCCTGCTTTGTTAGGAGTTATCCAGATCTGAAAGAAATGAGTATCAACGTCAGAGGTAGAGAATTCCGAATGTACAACCCCTGTTCCTGCACTCATCCTTTGAACTTCACCGGGTGTAATCGTTATTTTATTGCCCATAGAATCTTGATGAGCAAGCGAGCCCTTGACGACATAGGAGATAATTTCCATATCACTGTGCGGGTGTGCACCAAATCCTGACCCAGGAGCAATTCGGTCTTCATTGATGACTCGAAGGTTTCTGAATCCCATATGGGCCGGATCGTAGTAGTTGGCAAAAGAGAAAGTATGCTTGCTTTTCAGCCAGCCATGATCTGCATTTCCTCGCTCATTACTTTTTCTAATATTCAACATAACAACTCCTTTTTTGAATCATTATATAAGAGATTACGAAGAAGTATTATCTGGGAAAATCTAGAATGATTTTCTATAGATTTGGATAATGAGTTTGTGTCTTAAGTGACTTAAAGGCCATGTTAATGAGAACAACAAGGGCCAAGAGGTAACAGTAAGTGACATTGCGAGTAAGGTCGAGAGGATTGATTTTAGCAAGCTGGCTGGCAAGGAGAATTTGTGCTCCATAAGGAATCAGTCCTTGAGTAATACAAGAAAAAATATCAAGGATACTTGCACTACGGGCAGCAGGGATTTTTTCTTTGCGAGAAGCTTCTCGAATGAAGTCGCCACAAATCAAGATGGCCACAGTATTGTTTGCTACGGCCAGGTTAGTGAGAGTGACAGAAATAGCGAGACTCAATTCTGTGAAAAAAGATTTAAAGCGAGAGTGTTCACCAAAAAATTCTGTGAAACGCTTTAAACCATTTTGCAGAATCTCAATTCCTTTTTCCTCTTTCATCATCTGTCCCAATCCACCCATCATCATGGAGAGAATAAAGATTTCCTGCATGTCTTTGAATCCGTCAAAGATGAGTTTGGCGAAATACTGAAAAGTAAAACCATCAAGGTAAGCACTGGCAGTAAGGCCGGCGCAGATAATTCCTGCAAAAAGAACGATAAAAACGTTAATACCTAAGAGGGCCAAGAATAGAAGAACGGCATAAGGAAGAAGTTGAGGGTAGTTATAACTACCAGCTTGAAATTGTCCGACAGTTTTCGGCGCAAGAACAAGCAGGATAATGGTTAATATGGCCGCAGGAAGAGCGAGCTTAAGGTTCTCATGGAACTTATCTTTCATACGTGCCCCTTGAGTTCTAGTGGCCGCAATAGTGGTGTCTGAGATGAAAGAGAGGTTATCTCCAAACATCGCACCGCCTACAAGTGAGCCGAAAAGAGCAAGTTGATCGATACCAGTTTGCTCATAGATTCCTAAAGCAATGGGTCCAAGAGCAGAGATTGTTCCCATAGAGGTTCCCATCGCTAAAGAGAGAAGGGATGAGATGAGAAATAGTGCTGGCAGGAGAAAACCATCTGGAGTGAAATGAAGACCTAGATTGACTGCCGATTCTACCCCTCCACTGGCCTTCACCACCGAGCTAAATGCTCCAGCGAGAAGATAGATCAAGCACATGGTGATGACATTACTCTCGCCCATTCCTTTGATAAGCGGGGAGAGTTTGTTTTCAAAAGAGCGCTCACTTGAGAGCCAGAGAGCAAGAATAATCGCAGGAATGGCCGCGACGGGGGCGGGAATTTGATAGAAAGCAAACTCCACTCCCTGAAGATGAAAGTACACGCCAATCCCCAAAAAGAGGGCCACAAACAGCATTAATGGGAGGAAAGGCTTAAGGTAATTCATTGAATTTTTATATCGCATACTTTTTAGGAGAGGCAAAGCCTACCTCCTAGAAATTACCTAGTAGAGGGCCTTAAAATAAAGGGATGAAAAAACTTTTTTTATTTATCTTTTTACCGGTTATTTCTTTTGCCCAGTCCAAAGAGGCCAAGTTCACTCTTGAGCCACTTTATGGTTTGGAGACCTCTTATGTGGCCTATCCAAGTCCAGGGAAGTATGTCACTCGGGGAACTTATGGGGCCCGACTTCTTTATGGAGTAAATCTCCTATCAGTTGAGTCAGAGTTAACTCAAACTAAGTCTAACGAGTTTTATCAGTCCAAAGACCAAAGAGTGGATGATACGAGCAACCGCTTGAGCCTTGGTATCCGTTCAACCATTCCTCTTCATAAGTTTGTAGGGATTTATGTCAGAACTGGTGCCCGTGCTTCACAAGGTGAAACAGAAATTACAACAGCAGGAATCAAAGAAACAAAAGATTCTCCATTGCTTGTAAATCCATACGGAGGAGCAGGACTTCAGGTAGCTGTTTCAAATATTTTTGCAATCAATGTGGGTGTAACTTTAATTCGAAATGCGGAGAATAAGTTTGATCAGCAATGGACAGCAGCTCTTTCAACTCGCTTTGGAACCGTAAGATAAGCCAAAAAAAAGGGCCACTTGCGTGGCCCTTCTATCCGAAACTAAACTAGTAATAAATTAGAATACGTTGATGTTAGCTGAAATAGCGATGTTCGTTCTATCAGCTCTGATATCGCTTGGGATGAACTGGATGTTCGGGTAAAGGAAGATATCTCTTGTTACAGAAATTCCTAGACCGAGAGATTGGTAAACTTTACGTTTTACCCATACATCATCATCAGCTTGGTCTCTTGATTGACCGTAGTACTGCCATCCGAAAACTGTTCTTACGTTGAAAGTATCGTTGATGATGTACTCAGCAGCTGGGAATAGACCAACAGTGTTCTTAACTTGATCACCTTTCTTGTCGTGGAAATAACGAGTCCAAGAAACTGATGCTCCGTAAGAGAAACCAGTTTTACCAAGCTCTCTCATGAATGTCTGACCAAGGTATGCACTTGAGTGTAGACCAGCAGCAGAGTTCTCAGTGTTTGTGATGTAAGTATATGACGCTGAAGTCACAGACTGCCAACCAGCAAAGTTATCAAGGTGAGTATAACCGATAGCAGGATCTGCTACAGTTGTATCACGGTTGTATTTTTTATAAGTTTTTCTATCCATATCAACTCGAGCACCACTGTCGTGGAATGGAGTAGAGATGAAAGCACCAACAGAAAGCGTGAAGCTATCTTTAGTTGTTGCACGGTATCTTACACCAAGGCTTGAGCTGAAGTTTTGAAGAAGAAGGTTCTCTCCACCAGCGATAATGTTTGGTCTGTCTGCTCTTAGAGGATCAGCCACTGAACCACCTGAGTAATCGAAGAAAAGAGCTGCTGACCACTTAGAAAGTGAACCAGAAGAGGCTCTTAAACGACGGTTAGTGATAAGTTGGTCAGCTTCATCTACTTCTGTGCTTTTTGCAGGAGTAGTCGCAGCAGGGGCAGCAGTTGCGGCCGGAGCTTGAGCTGGCTTAACAGTTGTTTTTTTTGTTTGAGCAACAGCGGAACCTGTTAGGCCCATTGCTACAAGAAGAACGAGAACATTAGATTTGGACATGATTACCTCTTACCAAAAATTTTCGGATAAATGACGATATTACTTTTTTGTAGGAGAGAAAAGCACTCAATTCGTTTTTTTCACAAAAATTTTAAAATTATGGTGTTTCTGAAAAAAACTTACAACTGAAGCATCATTTTCTTTCATTTCTTCTCTAAAAAAAGATCCAGTTCGGAGGGAGTGGTGACAAAATGACAACGTTTTCGATTCATTTTTTCTTGAATGGCAGTTGGTCCATTAATAACTATTTGGGGAGAGAAGGTTAAAAAGCGGGCGAGCTCATCTAGGTATTGATCAAGATTTTGATCAATTGTGAGTTGGTATTCATTGGCATAAAGAAAGAGAGAAGTGATCTTAAGATTGGTCATAGTAAGGGCCAGCTCTTTTGGAGAAAGATATTCAACAGTGAGGTGGGGCCGCTTCTGAGCAGTAAATAATAGCTCAGCAATCAGCAGACTTCTCTGGGAGTAAGTAGGGCATGAAGACGCGATGATGAAAGCATTTTCTAAAGATTTTTGATCAGTCTGAAGCAGCAGTGAGGCGAAGTGTTGTTGAATTAAATGCTCAAGAATTTTAACTTCACCTCGGGTGATATCACCTTTATTGAGTTTTTTATCAATCATTTCAAAGATGAAGGGCAGAGTACTTAAGGCGATCTCTTCAATCGTTAAGATATTTTTAATCTTTATAAGTTCATGAAAAATAATGTCTAATTTGAAGTTTGAGATGGCTAAAGATAAGTTCGTTAATGTCTTGTCGAAGTTCAGTTTGTCCCTCGATGCTCCAGAAAAATCCCGTTGTTCGTAAGGCTTTTTCATTACTGTCTCATAAACACGTTTCAATTCTTCTAAATCCAGTTTGGCAATTTTCCCAATGTTCTGTCCTAGTTCAGTAAGCTCGGCAAGTAAGGTGAGTTTTTCGATATCGAGCTCAGAATAGAGTCGGTGTTTATTTTCTGCACGTTCTGGTGTGACGACTTGATATCTCTTCTCCCATGCTCTGATGGTCGCTGATCTTAAGCCTGAAAGTTGAGATGCCATCTGTATGTTAAAGTACTGCATCTGAAGTTTTTTATCATACAAAACTTGGAAATGTAGGGCGCTTGATGGCAAGATTAATGAAGGTGAATTTTAAGGAGTAATTATGACTCAATCGACTGTCTTGCCGCATACGGCAACTAACTCACATCACAGCATTAGGGACTTTGAACACTATAAGGAATTATATCAGTCTTCCATAGAAAACCCTGAAGGATTTTGGTTAGAAAAATCAAAAATTCTCGATTGGGTTATCCCCCCAACTAAAGCATTGAGCGGAGATTTCTTTAATGTGAACTATCATGCTTTTGCTGGTGGGAAATTAAATGCCAGCTATAACTGTCTTGATCGTCATTTAGAAAAAAGAAAATCGAAGACAGCTCTCATCTGGGCAAAAGATGAAGCTGGAGAGTATGAATACATTTCTTACCAAACTGTCTTTGAAGAAGTTTGTCGTCTTACCAATTTATTAAGAGCTCAAGGAGTAAAGAAAGGGGATAGAGTTTGTATTTATCTTCCGATGATTCCCGAAGCTGTTTATTCAGTTCTTGCGTGTGCTCGTATTGGAGCTGTTCATTCGATTGTGTTCGCAGGCTTCTCTTCAGATGCTCTTCGTGGAAGAGTGATTGATGGAGGTGCAGAGTTCATCATTACTGCCAATGAAGGTCTTCGTGGTGGCAAACCTATCGCTTTAAAGAAAATTACTGATGAGGCCATTAAAGGACTCGATTTTGTTCGCAATGTACTTGTTGTTAATAGAACTGGCACTAAAGTAAATATGCAGGAAGGAAGAGATCTCTCATACGAGGAAGAAATTGAAAAATATCGTCCTTATGCTCCTGCCGAAATGATGGATTCAGAAGATCCGCTTTTCATTCTTTATACTTCAGGCTCAACGGGCAAGCCGAAAGGTGTGCTTCATACTACTGCGGGATATCTTACTTATGCCGCTTATACACATCAGACGATTTTTAATTTAAGAGAAAATGATGTTTATTTTTGTACCGCTGATGTTGGTTGGGTAACGGGTCACTCTTATGTGGTCTATGGACCACTTGCTAATGGTGCTACCACAGTACTATTCGAATCGATCCCGACATTTCCTGATGCTTCAAGATATTGGAGGATTATCCAGGATCTCAAAGTTTCTATTTTCTATACAGCTCCGACTGCTCTTCGCTCGCTCGCTCAGTTTGGTGACGACTATGTGAAACGTTATGATCGCTCAAGTGTACGAGTGTTGGGAACGGTAGGTGAGCCGATTAATCCAGAGATTTGGAAGTGGTACTATGATGTCGTTGGTGAAGGACGCTGTGACATCGTGGATACTTGGTGGCAAACAGAGACAGGTGGAATTCTTATTACACCGATTGCAGGTGTTACTCCGATGAAGGCCGGTTCTGCTACTTATCCTTTCTTTGGAGTCGAGCCGGTTATTGTGACTCCTGAGACAGGCGAAGAGTTAAAAGGCAATGAGGTGGAAGGTGCTCTGTGCATGAAGAAACCTTGGCCAGGACTTGCTCGCACTATTTTTAAAGATCATAAGCGTTTTATTGAAACATACTATACGCAGTATAAGGGACTTTATTTTACTGGTGATGGTGTTCGTCGAGATAAGGATGGTTGTTACTGGATCACAGGAAGAATTGATGATGTCTTAAATGTTTCGGGTCACCGTCTGGGAACCGCAGAAGTGGAATCAGCTATCATGGAACATAAAGATGTTGCCGAGGCAGCCGTTGTGGGAATGCCTCATGATATCAAAGGAACTGGAATTTACGCCTATGTGATTCTCTTTGATGTTAAGAAAAAGTCTGATGAGTTAATTGAAGAAATCAAAGATACAGTTCGTGCCAGCATCGGACGTTTTGCCAGCCCTGATGTGATTCATATTACCAGCGCTCTTCCTAAAACAAGATCTGGTAAAGTGATGAGAAGGATTTTGAGAAAAATTTCGGCCACAGAGTATGATGGCATCGGAGATACTTCGACTCTATCTGAGCCAGCAGTAGTTGATAGCATTATTAGCGAACATAAAAAAATGACTAACGGACATTAATCCGTTAGTCATTTCCATCAAGAAAAATAATGGAATTATGAAGTTCTAAATCAGTTTGATCACAGACCTTGCCGTGAAACTTGCTCAGAATTTTTTCTTCAAGAATATTCATGGATTCAACAAGGCCTGTGGTGAAATTACCTTGCTTAAACTCTTCTCTCATCTTGTTAACAATCTTTTCTAAATCTTCATTAGAAATTTTTTCACTAAGTTTTTTATCAACGAGAACTTCAATCTCTTTTTCAAAAAGTGAAATCATGATCATCGCTGTTACTTGATGAGTTACTCGTGAAGTGCCATAGGTATGGAAAAGTTCAATGGCCTTCTCTTTACATTCTCGTTCCACTTCCCAAAATGCCAGGACTAAACGTTTGGCCCATGCACACTTTCCTATCAGAGTCATGATGATCATGAGAACTGAGAAGAAAAGAGGCCACAACAGGGGATGAGTGAACTCAATATAATAAGCGAAGACAAATGAAAAAAGAGTCGTTGAAATGAAGCCAAATCTCCATGCTGCAGCAGGGTAGGGATCTGAGCTGTCAGTAATAATCAAAAGAAGATCACTGCCAGTTACATCCTCAAATTTTTTGATTTTTGCTTCAACTAATTCGATATCGTTTTGATTTAAAATTTTTTTCATTACCAACTCCCCGAAGAACCGCCACCAGAGAAGCCGCCTCCGCCGCCACTCCAGCCACCGCCTCCACCGAATCCTCCTCCTCCAAAGCCACCACCTCCGCCGCGTCCACCGCGACCAGAACTAGCTGCTATAGCGAAAAGAAGATTGGAGAGTCCAATGAGTCCGACCATAAAGCCCACAATAAATACAGCAATAATCCCTGCTCCAAGAGCGGGTGCCATAAATAAACTGACTCCTGCAACACCGGCCCCACTAAAGAGTCCACGCAGTACAGGTTTAGAACTGAAAATAATATGAACAACGACAAGAATGATTACCATAAAAGGTAATGCTAAGTTGAGAGGTGAGTCTCCTCTGTGATTAGCACGAGAGCGAGAAACGACACCGGCCGTTTGTAGATCAATTTCAAATTTTTGAGCGACGTAAATAATGACTCGGCCAAGACCCGAGTAATAGTCATTTTCTCGGAATGCAGGAATAAGATATTTTTGAATCATTTGGTTTGATTCAGCATCAGTAATCTCTCCTTCAATCCCTTGTCCTACTTCAATACGAACCTTTCGATCATTTTTTGAAATAAGGACCAGTAAACCATTACCTTGTTTCTTAAACCCAAGCTGCCATTTCTCGGCAACTCGAATGGAGAATTCTTCAATAGGATAACCTTGCAGGTCATTGACTGTGAGAATTGTCACTTGCGGACCTTTCGCTTGATAAAGCTGATAGATCAATTCTTGGAGTTTTTGAACCTGCGCCGGATGCATGAGGTGAGCTTCATCCATCACGGGACTGCGAAGAGCGGGAATCTTAATGTCATTTGCGCTGCTCGCCAAAGTGGTGAGCAGCAGCAAAAGAGCAAAGAGAAACTTCATTAGAATTGAACTTCAGGATTTTTTGTCTCAGTTTCGCTCACAGAAAACTGAGGTTTCTTTTCAAACTTATGAACAAGTGAGTTCGTGAGACTTGTAGGGAATACAGTAACAAGGTTATTAAATTCTTTTACTGAATCAATATAGCGACGACGTGCAATCGCAATTCTGTTTTCAGTCCCTTCTAGTTGGGCCTGAAGACTTTGGAAGTTTTCATTGGCCTTCAGATCGGGATACTTCTCTGCAACTACCATTAAGCGACCAAGTGCTTGCGATAGTCCGCCTTGAGCTTCTTGGAATTTTTGCAGGGATGCAGCGTCAAGTTTTGTTGGATCAACTTGTACGGCAGTTGCTTTCGCACGAGCTTCAACAACTCCTTCCAGAGTTTCTTTCTCGTGACTAGCATATCCCTTAACAGTGTTAACAAGATTAGGGATTAGATCTGAGCGGCGTTTATATTGGTTTTGAACTTCTGCCCATTCGGCTTCAACTTGGTTATTCGCAGTTGGAATAGATTGAAGACCACAAGAGGTCAGAAAGAGTGAGGCAAGAATAATAAAAAGAGTGGATTTCATAGAAGCTCCTTAAAATAGAAAAAACCCATAGTACGTACATACTATGGGTTTGAATTCTTATAAATCAAGGGCTTTGTAGCGAATTATTTGCTAGCAGAACCAACAAGCTTAGCAAGACGAGAAGTCTTACGAGAAGCTGTTTCTTTTTTCATAGCAGGAGATTTAGCAAGTTTAGCTAGTAGAGATTGAGCTTTAACAAGAAGTTCTTGAGCTTCTTTAAGTTCACCTTTAGCAACTGCTTCTCTTACAGCTTTAACAGCAGTACGAGTCTTAGCTGTCTTAACTTTATTGATCATACGACGGTTTGTGTCTTGTTTAGCTCTTTTTTCTGATGATTTGTGATTCGCCACTGTGGTTTCTCCTAAGTATCATTTTAATCAAAAATACTGCGATGTTATAAACAATTCCTGTCTTCATGGCAAGTATGAATATGTGAGTATAGTTTTTTTGTATTGAAATCACAGCATTATTTTTGAAAAAGAGTGAGCGATGGGGTAGGTTTTGGTGGTTCAAATATTTATTGATAAGGACATATCTCATGAAAAACATTCAAATTATTGGAATTGTTGGCGCTGGACAAATGGGCCGAGGAATTGCTCAGGTCGCCGCCCTTACTGGTTATCAGGTTATTCTTTTTGATGCATTCCAGAATTCTCTGGAATTTGGACATAACTTTATTAAAGATCAACTAAACAAAGGCGTTGCTAAGGCCAAGTGGTCTCAAGCGGATGCAGATAAGGCCTTCTCTCTTTTAAAACCAACTCTTAATATGAGTGATTTAAAAGATTGTGATCTTGTGATCGAAGCGGCCACTGAGCGCAAAGATCTTAAATTTGATATTTTTAGAAAACTTGATGAAGTGGTGAAAGCAGATGCCATTCTTGCTTCAAACACATCTTCTATTTCAATTACTGAAATCGCTGCTGTGACTAAGCGTGCTCATCTTGTTGCTGGTATGCACTTCATGAACCCAGTTCCTGTGATGAAGCTAGTTGAAGGAATCCGTGGACTTGAGACAAGTGATGACACTTTCAATACAGTCGCTGCTGTTTCTGAGAAAATGGGGAAAACTTTTGTTCGCGCTCAAGATTACCCAGGATTTGCAGTGAACAGAATTCTTATGCCGATGATTAACGAAGCTGTTTATGCTCTTTACGAGGGTGTCGCAACTGTTAAGGATATCGATACGGCAATGAAGCTAGGAACAAACCAGCCAATGGGTCCACTTGAGCTTGCAGATTTTATTGGTCTTGATACGTGTCTTGCGATCATGAATGTTCTTCATGATGGACTTGCTGATACAAAATATCGTCCATGTCCTCTTCTAAAGCAATATGTAGCTGCAGGAAGATATGGCCGCAAAAACGGTAAAGGATTCTATACTTATGACAAATAATTTTGAAACAATTCGCTTCGAGCGAAATGGTGATATTGGTGTTCTTACTATCAATCGTCCAACAAAGTTAAATGCACTTAATATTCTTGTTCACCAAGAGTTAAAAGCGATTCTCACAACTCTACAAAAAGAGTCTCTCAAAGGACTTATTCTGACTGGAGAAGGGGAAAAAGCTTTTATCGCTGGAGCTGACATTGCAGAAATGCAGCCAATGTCTTCCGGTGAAGCGAGTGCTTTTGCAGAACTTGGTCAACAAGTAACAGTTCTGATGGAATCTCTGCCATACCCAACCATTGCTGCAGTTAACGGTTTTGCTCTTGGTGGTGGTTTTGAAATGGCGATGTCTTGTGATTTTATTTTCGCCAGTATTAACGCTGTTTTTGGTCTTCCAGAGGTAAAGCTTGGTCTTATTCCTGGATTCGGTGGAACTCAAAGACTCGCTCGTATTGTGGGTGAGAGACGCGCTAAGGAGCTTATGTTCTCGGGACGCAATGTGAAAATCGATGAAGCAAAAGCTCTAGGAATTGTTCTAGAAGTTTTTGAATCAAAAGAAGCGCTCATTGCCGGTTGTAATAAGTGGTTTGAACTTGCTTTAGCTAATTCTTCGGCCTCTATTGCTCGTGCCAAGGAAACTCTTTGGAATGGAATTGATGTTCCACTTCAAGAGGGTCTTGCTCTTGAAGCAAAAGCTTTCGGTGATACATTCCAAACAGCACATATGATTGAAGGTGTTGCAGCCTTCTTAGAAAAAAGAAAAGCTCAATTTAACTAAAGGATAAATAATGTTACTTGATGAAAAGTATAACGAAATTCGCGATATGGTTAAAAAGTTTGCCGACTCTGAAGTGGCACCTCTTGCTATGTCGATTGATCACGAAGGAAAAATTCCGACAGCACTTATTGGTAAGCTCGCTGAGAATGGTTTCCTAGGTTCATATATTCCGGAAGAATTCGGCGGTGCTGGTCTTGATTATCAGTCTTACGCTCTTATCGTAGAAGAAATTTCTCGTAGCTGTGCTTCAACAGGAGTGTTTGTTTCTGCCCACACATCTTTAGGTGTATGGCCGATTTTAAATTTTGGAACTCAAGCTCAAAAAGAAAAGTATCTTCCTAAGATGGCCTCAGGGGAATTAATTGGTTGTTTCTGCCTTTCAGAGCCAAATGCTGGTTCGGATGCAGGATCTCTTACAACTTTTGCTGAAGATAAAGGGGACCACTGGGAAATTAATGGTGTAAAAAACTGGATCACTAACGGTAAGGAAGCAGGTCTTTGTATCGTATTTGCTAAAACAAAAAAGACTCCTGACTATAAAGGGATTTCTGCATTTATCGTTGAGACTAAAACTCCTGGTTTCTCAATCATTAAAGAAGAAGACAAGTTAGGTATCCGAGGATCTTCAACATGTCAGCTTGCTTTTGATAAAGTAAAAGTTCCTAAGGATGCTCTTCTTGGTGATCTTGAAAAAGGTTTCCGTGTTGCAATGGCTACTCTTGATGGCGGTCGTATCGGTATCGCTTCTCAGGCGCTAGGGATTGCTCAAGCGGCTTTTGATTATGCTATTCGTTATACGAAAGAGCGTGTTCAATTCGGTGCTCCACTGTCAAACCTTCAGGGAATTCAGTTCATGTTGGCCGACATGAGCAACAAAATTGCCGCATCAAGACTTCTTATTTACCATGCTTCTCACCTTAAAGACGCAAAGCTTCCTTACTCTAAGGAATCTGCTCAAGCGAAACTAACGGCTTCGGAAGCTGCTATGTGGATTACAACTAAGGCCATCCAGCTTTGTGGTGGTAATGGTTACACTAAGGAATATCCAGTTGAGCGCTACTTCAGAGATGCCAAGATTACTGAGATTTATGAAGGAACTTCTGAAGTTCAGAGAATCGTCATCGCAGCTGCTGAGCTCAAAGCCGTTGATTAATTTACTCGTCAATGGACACTCTCTTTGTTAGAGTGTCCATTAAATTTGTTTTATTACTTGAGAATCATCATTTCTGTTATTTTTTGGGGAGAAAAATATGGCGAAAAAAAAGCCTACTGCTAAAATGCCGGTAAAGAAAACTGCCGCTAAAAAACCAGCTGCAGCTAAACCAACATCAAAAAAAGATGGGAAAATGGCAAAGAAAGCAACTCCAAAAAAAGAAGCTCCTAAAAAAGCTCCTGCTAAAAAGCCAGCGGCTCCTGCAAAAAAAATAGTAGCAAAGAAGCCAGCGGCTCCTGCAAAAAAAGTGGCAACAAAGAAGGCAGCTGCTCCTGCTAAAAAAACACCAGTTAAAGCTCCTGTAAAAAAAGTTGAAGTTAAAAAGGCTCCTGCGAAAGCTCCTGCAAAACTAGCTAAGCCTGTTAAAGAAAAAGCTCCTTCAGCAGCTCAGTTAAAAGCTCAAAAAGAAAAAGAGCTAAAAGAGAAGAAAATTGCTGCAGAGAAAGCAAAAAAAGAAAAAGAGCTAGAGAAAAAGAAAGCGAAGGAAGAAGAGAAAGCTCGCAAAGAAGAAGAGAAATTAAGAAAGCAGGAAGAAAAAGAAGCTGCTAAAAATAAGAAGAAAAAAGAAGATAAAAAATCAAAGAAAAAATCGAAGAAGTCTGATGACGACGAAGAGGATTTTGATGATGAGGATCTTGGCGATGAAGATGATCTTGATGAAGATTTAGGTGAAGATGATGAACCTAGTTTTGAAGAGCAAATGAATCGTGCTTCAAATCGCAAAAAAGATGAAGATGATGATTTTGATGAGTTTGAAGAAGAATATAAAAAATCTAAAGCTCAGAAAAAATCGGGGAAAAAGGCTTATGAAGAAGATGAAGTTTTAGATCTTTTTATCTCTAAGCCTTCTAAAAAATATTCAAATAGTGATCTTACTGATTTAGAAGGTAAGATTTCTGATCAAATTGCTGACCTTCGTGAGCACTTTAATTGGAAAGAGATTGCCGGTGCAATCGGAACTCTGGATTTCTTTATGGATCCAAAGAACGATGAGTGTATTGAGAAAGGTTGTGACAACATTCGTGCAACACAAAGTTATTGCCGTCTTCACTATCTTCGCAACTGGAAGAATGTGCAGAAGAAGAGAGAAATTTTAAGTGAAGGTAAGCTTCAGGAATACATTGAAGAACTTATTTCAAAGTATCCACCTAAGTTTATTGAAGCTCTTCTTTCTGATCTTTCGGATGATAAAGAGTTCTATAAAGTTCTTAACGAGCTTAATATCACTTCAGAGTTTGACTTTGAAGAAGATGAATTTGATTCTCCTGCTGATGATGACGGAGATGATGATGATCTTGGAATTGAAACTATCTCTAATGTTATTCGCTACGAAGATGAATAAAAAAAAGCCCCGAAATTCGGGGCTTTTTTTTGTCTTTAAATTAATCGTCTAGAAACTCATCGTCCAATAGTTCATTGGCCTTTAAAGTCAGGTTGATGTTCTCACGAGTCAGTTTGTAGAAGTAAGTCTCTTTATTATGATCTACTTCCTGCCAAACAGGTTCAAACTCAACGGCTTCTTCGCCCTTGTTGAGAATTTCATCAAAGAAGAGTCCAGCTAACTCAATGTAGTTTTCTTGAGTCTTTTTAACCTTTTCTACCGAGTCCATCTGATGAGAATCGCAAGAAAGGAAAAGAGTCATAGGACTAATTGATTCATCTACTTCAGACAGGTAGCTGACAACAACCAGTAGTTCTTCTGGGTGAATTTGACCAAATACGTCGAAGTAACGCTTGTTTTTAGTGCAATCGCTCTTATAAGTGCTATTGAGAAGACGTGAGAAGCTTTCAATCCAGTCAGCGGGAAAGTTCTGGGCCGTCGATGTCTTTGATTTTCTTGTAAACATGAGTATCTCGCCTATGTGAATAATGGTAGTAAAACTCTAACCCCTTAATTAAAATATTTGAAAGTTTTTGACAATGAAAAGGAAGGTATTAAATGGCCGTTTATATTCTTGGTGGAGCCCGTACAGCTCTTGGTTCATTCCTAGGGACACTTTCAGCGGTTCCAACTACTAAATTAGGTGCAACAGCAATTGAAGGCGCGCTTCTTAAGTCAGGCGTGGATAAAAATAAAGTTGATGAAGTGTTCATGGGTAACGTGCTTACAAGTGGTGAGGGGCAAGCCCCGGCCCGTCAAGCAGCGATCTTTGCAGGTCTTCCTGAGTCAGTTCCATGTACAACTGTGGGTAAGGTTTGTGGATCAGGCCTTCAGTCAATTATTCTTGGTGCTCGCTCAATTATGACAGGCGAAAATAAAGTGGTGATTGCTGGTGGTATGGAGAATATGTCTCTTGCTCCACACGTTCTTCTTAATTCTCGCTCAGGTTTTAAGTTTGGCGCTACTGAGATGAAAGATACTATGCAGTGGGATGGCCTTACTGATGTTTACACAAATCAGGCGATGGGGAATTGTGCTGAAGAGTGTACAAAAAAATTCAATATGACACGCGTTGAGCAAGATGAATTTGCGATTGAATCTTTCAAGCGTGCTCAAGCAGCTCAAGCTGCTGGTGTTTTTAAAGATGAAATTGTTGCAGTTAAAGTTGCTGGACGTAAAGGGGACGTTGAGATCGTTGAAGATGAAGGTCCTTCAAAAGGTAACTTCGAAAAGATGCCAACACTAAAACCAGCTTTTACTAAAGATGGAACAATCACAGCCGCTAATGCTTCTACTATTAATGATGGTGCTGCTGCTGTTGTTCTTGGTGGAGATGAGTTCGCAAATGTTGCTGAGTTCAAAATTGTAAGTTTTGCAAGTCACGCTCAAAATCCAACTTGGTTTACAACTGCTCCAGTTGAGGCGATGAAGAAGTCCTTAGATAAGGCAGGCCTTAACGTAAATCAAATCGATCTTTTCGAAATTAATGAAGCTTTCGCTGCTGTAACAATGGCTGCTATGAAGTCTCTGGAAATTCCTCATAATAAGGTAAACGTTTATGGTGGAGCAGTTTCACTTGGTCACCCGATTGGAGCAAGCGGTACAAGAATCGTTGTTACTCTTATGAATGCTATGAAAAAGAAAAATGCTAAGTACGGACTTGCCACACTTTGTATCGGTGGTGGGGAAGCACTAAGTATGATTATCGAAAAAATTAAGTAATTCTCTTTTTAGATTGCTCCTCAAAAATGGGGAGCAATCTAAATACCTGCCTCTCTTCTCATATCTTAAGTTAAGTATTATCAAATCTTAGTGGATAATTTTGAGTGACGTTAAAAGGAGTCACTCGATGGATCCGAAAGATTTCCTCTATGGTAGGAAAGGTCCTTGGCCTCAACCTTGTCCCGATCATCCCTATGATGAGTCACCTGCAGTTATTCATCTTCCTCTTATGGAATGGATCGACTGGTGGTTAAGAATTGGTCTTCGCTTTATTATTCTCTGGCCGCTGCTTACTCCTTGGTATCTGTTAAAAGGGCTTCTAAGACCAGGGGTAAAAAAAGTTTCCGATAAAGAATTTAATGAGCTTCTAACAAATTCGATGATGGCACGATTTATTAATTCCAATTTGGATGAAGTTGATCGATTGATCTTCATTGATTTTTTACAGCGAGATAAAAAATATTATGTCATTGATCTTGAGCCTGTGCGGGTGATCTTACCCTTCAAGGGCATCTATGTTTCTCCTACAAAAACACTATTGGAAGAAGTAGGTGAGCATCAGTTTAAGGTCATTTGTATTTGGATGGATAAGAGTAAAGAGATTTTTACTCCTACTGATGGTGACGCATGGGAACTGTCAAAATACTTTGTTCTTCAGGGTGGAGCTCTTTGTGCGACGATGGTTGTTCATCCGCTTCAGCATTTTCCACTTGATAGTATTAATGCCATCACTAAAACAGCTCTTCCAATGAAGCATACTTTGTTTAAGTTATTGCATGCTCATATGCGCTTCACACTGCCTTTGGAGAATGCTGTTCTTAATTTTAAGATGTCTCTTCTTCACCATGATAGATGGTGGAAAACTTATGCTCCTTTTCCAGGACCGTATAATGGGATTAGAGATCTTTTAGTAGAAGGGTATAAGGGCATTGGACACAATGAATCTTATCCTCCTTTTAGTTATCCAAGAAGACCTCCGCAAATTCATTCCAGTTACGGCACTTTTTTGAATGCGTATTATGAAACCATTTATCAGTTTGTGGATAAAGTTGTGGAAACAATTCCTCATAATGATATTTATGTTAGGAACTGGGCCGATTACATTAGCAATTGGATTCCAGGTTTTCCCGATGGAGATGAAATCTTTAAAGACAAAACTTTTACTGAAGTTGTGGCCTTTTATATTTGGGATGTGACGGTAGGGCATACTATTGATCACCATAACTACAGTACGATGGATATTAGAAAAGTTCCTTTAAGAATCCGGCAAGAGCCGCCAGTCAGGGGAGTAAAGTTGAAACCTTTAAGGAAACTTCAGACACCCATTGATTTGATGAAGTATCAGTTGGCCATGAAGTTATTCTTTGGACCGAGTGTGCTGACAAGGCTGATTGATGTTGATTACGGATTTACTAATCCTCAACTTCTTCTGGCCACCAAAGAATTTAAACAGCGGTTAATGAAAACTGACCAAGAGATGAAAAATAAAGGACTACGTTATCTTGATCTTCATGATATTGCGAATTCGATTCAATTCTAGAAAATAAAAAGTCCCTCTATGATCTGTCCCATTTTGGGGTACAGATCATAGAGGGGAGTTGAGTTAGATGGCGTCTGGTGTGTAGAATGTTTCTAAATTATCTCCCGATTTATAGTAATAATTCGAGTTTGTGATTTTGATAAAATATCCACTTTGTTTAACTTCAGGAGTAAGAGTACTCCCATTGTGTTCAACTTTGATATTTTCATTACTTTTATATCCTAGATAAGTGAGGGCACTACTAGGTATATTTTGTCCATTGACTCGTACGATGATACTTTCTTTTTTAGGAGCACGAGGGAGCACGACATAGTGGAAGTATTCAGTTCTTGTCGTAGCACTTATTTGAACGCAACTTGGGTAAGTTAATAGATTATTGAAGCGAATGAAATGTTTACCAACCACTGCTTCTCCTGGGGTTGGATTTTCTCTGGTATTCAGTTGTGTTCCAGAGTTTTCGTAGTAGCTCCATTCGCTGTTATTCATTGGAGCTGGGGCTGAGCCAGGTACAAATTTGTAAACTTTAACTTTGGTTGGGTCTACAGACGGATTATTTTCCGCAAAAGGTATATGCCAATAACGATATCCATGCGGCACAACAACCTGTTGAATGGAATTATTTACAGAGCTAAAAAGATTGCTTACTCCTGCTGATGAGCAAAGATTATAGATATCGTAACTAGGATTATCTGTCGCTCCAGAATCTATATAAAGCTGTTTACTCATAGCTTGATAAGACCTCTCTGAACTTCTCCAGCCTGATTTTGTACATCCGGCACTGGCAGTCGCCGATAATAGGCGAAATTGAGTTGGTTGAGTAGACGACTGAAGAGCCGTGCGAAGATTTCTTAGTTCAGCTAATCTTTGATTGAAAATAGCCGTATTCTGAGTTGTTTCGCCATTGGCATTGAATGCAGTCTCTATTTCCTCATCTCGTCCATTAGAGATTAGTACAATTAAATGATGTGCACCTTTTCTGAAAAGACCGGAATTCTTATGAGCATCAATAAAAGATTTGATACGGTTTAACCCTCTCTCGATACCTGATTCCGTATGAGTAAAAAAGTTTAATTCACTAGTTTTAATAATTATATTTGATGTATGAGGAATTCCTGTAGGGTCTTGACTTAATACTTGGTAAGTCGATGTATTACTCAAGTCGGCTACAAGAGGGATCCCAATAACTCGATAATCAAATTGGCTTGAAATAGAGTTAACGGTGTTCTTTATGCTGTTCTTGATATCGCTATTCATATGAGAAGTGGATTCAGAATTATCAACGACATAAAGAATATCGACTTTAGGTTTGACCAATGTATGGGATGAACATGAACTAACAGCAAGAGACTTTAGAGCATCAGTTTGTGTGCTTTCAGTCTGAGCAGCAGTTCCAAACTGCTCCTTCCCGCAGGAAGCTAATAAGAGGAGAGAGGCGAATAAAAATAAAGACTTCATATATTACCTTATGGTTTCTCATTAAACTTATCGCAAGGAATGGGGGGAAACTTTAGTAGTTGATAGAAATAGTTGAGAAAGAATCGGCAAAATCTTCCTTTCCTCCCAATCGCAGAGGGTCTGGTAAAATAAGAAAATAAATTATTTCAATGGCTTGAGGTAGATATGAGTGAGAATTGGTATTATGTTCAGCAAGGTAACCGTCAGGGGCCCGTTTCACTTGAGACTGTTCAGTCTCTTATCAACTCTAAAACTTTAAATGATCAAGATTTTGTTTGGAAGAAAGGGTTTGATAATTGGAAGAAGATTAAAGAAGTTGATGAGCTTGCAGTAAGTTCTATTCCAGTTCCTCCGACTATTTCAAAAATTGAATTCACAGATCCGAATCTCTCTGAGATTGATCCAACAGATAGAGTTCTTTTTATTCGTATCGGAGTTGATCGTGGAGGGAAGGCCAATGACTATGGTCCCTTTACTCTGAATCAATTAAAGCAACTTTTTAAAGAAAATAGAGTGAACGGTAAGACACTTCTTTTTATGACTGGCATGAAAGAATGGAAATTGCTTGCTGATTTTAATGATTATCAGGAAGTGTTTGAAGAAGTTCCTCCAATGATCAAAGAAGAGGAAAGAAGAAGAGCTATCAGAAAGCCTTTCGTTGCTAGAATGTTCGTGAATAATGAGCAAACTGTTTTTGAAGGTATCTGTCGTGATATTTCAATCGGTGGTATGCAAGTGCTAACGGATCATTATGAAGGTGCTGCAGGAGATAAAATCAGTATTAACGTGCATCCTCAAAATACTGACTACCATTTCACTGCTTCAGGTGTTGTGGTAAGACTTCTAGAAGGCTCTACAGGATTTTCATTCCGTTTTATGAATTTAAGTGATGAAGCAAAAGCATCAATCGAAAAGTACGTAGAAGAAAATTAAAAAAGTATGGCCTTAAAACATACAACAAAATCAGAAGAGATTCTCTCAACGAACGGAGAATCTCTTCTTTATTTAAAGCACTATTCGAGCGGAATTCCCCGTCATCACATTCTTATCGTTCATGGTGCAATTGAGCATGCTGGCCGCTTTAATGAGTTGATAGACTTCTTATTAAAGCATTTAGGGAACGTACATATCACAACCTATGACCATCTTGGACATGGAAGAAGTGGTGGTGCTCGTGCTTATTTTGATAGTATGAGTATTTTAATTGATGATATGGAAATGATTGCGAAGAGAGCAGTAGAGGAGTTTCCAAGCGCTCATCACTGGATTTTTGCTCATAGTATGGGAGGACTCATTGCTCTCTCAAGTCAATTTGCGACAAATCCGTATCCAGAACTTAAAGGAATGGTACTAAGTAATCCTTGTATCAGGCCCGTTGTTCATTATGAGGCGCTTTTAGAAAAAACAGTAAGGGCCGTAGAAAAGCTTTTTCCCTTTTTCCATCTGCCAACTCTTTACAAAGGTGCACATCTCACCCGTGATCCTGTTAAGGCCAATGAGTTCTATACTGATCCTCTGGTTTCAAAGTACATGACTGCTCGAATGGCCCGCGAGATTTATGAATCTTCTCAGAAACTGCGCCGTGAAGCCTATTACATCAAATGTAAGACGCTTTTTCTGATAGGGCAGAAAGATGAGGTGGTTGATCCAGAAAGTACAAAACTCTTTGCCGGCGCAATTGATAAATCTCTTAAAACTGTCATACAATATCCAGAGCATTACCACGATTTATGGAATGAACTAGGTCGAGATAAAATATTTGAGACGATCATAAACTGGATGAAGCAAGAACTCTAAGGAGAGCCATGAAGTATCTATTTAATATTTTTTTATTATTCTTAGTAGTATCTTGCGCTAGTCATGAAAGTTTTAACCAAACGACGACTGGAGAGATTTTATTTAGAGGTGGGACATACCGCCTGCAACGTTGGGATGACAACCTCGCTTTTAAACGTATGAGTTGGTATCACGGGGTAACACTGTACTATGATGCTCTAGTATGGGAAGCCACATCAGATTCTCCTTTTGCTTTGTGGTTTGATGATTCAGAAAAAGAACTTTTTGGAAAATGTGAATCCTTAGTCGTTAGTGCGGCCTACAGTGCTGATCTTCTAAAAATCAGCCATGTTAATTTCCGCGAACAAATGAAATTGAATGGGTACGACGATGTGGTCGTAAACTCTTTTGCTAAGTTCTTAAAAACTCATCCTTCAGCTCCAGATTGGAAACTACAAAACTACAAGATTATGGGGTATTGCAAGCGTTCACCATCTGCCATGAATAGTGAAAATCTTGTTATTAACTTCCCTGGTTTCAAACAGTTAGAGATAAAGCTTTAAGTTTGACCCAAGTGAGGCTTTTTCCTTAAGCTTTTACTCAAATGACCGATAGGTCTTTGAGGTCTTATGAGTGATAAAAAGTTTCAACGATTCGGAAAATATCTAATTCTTGATCATCTCGTCGATGGAGGGATGGCCAAGATTTGTCGTGCGCGCTTTTTAGGTGAGCAGGCAAACAAAGTGGTGGCCATTAAGATGGTTCAGCCACAATTTTCAAATGATGAGACATTCGTTCGTATGTTTCAGGATGAGTTGAATATCACTTTCGGTATGCTTCATCCTAATATCATGCAAGTTTATGACTATGGTAAAACTGATGGCCAGTTATATACGGCCATGGAGTATATCCATGGAGCTAACTTAAAGCAGTACCTTGATCGTCTTAAAGAAAAGAAAAAAGCTTTTCCAGTAGAAGCTTCTTGTTACATCATTTCTCAAGTTTGTTTAGGACTTCATTATGCTCATACCTTCACGGATAAGCTGACAGGTAAGCCATACAATATTGTTCATAGAGATATTTCTCCTCACAATATCATGCTCACTTATGATGGAGCAGTGAAGGTGATTGACTTTGGTATTGCCAAGGCCAATACCAACTCAGAGGCCACTCAAGCAGGAACCATTAAAGGTAAGCTCTCTTATCTTGCTCCAGAGTATCTGGAAGGATTAGATCTTGATTGTCGCTATGATGAGTTCGCCGTAGGTATTACACTTTGGGAGCTTCTTTGTTCTCGCAAACTATTCCAAGCGGCCAATGATCTTGCCGTACTAAAACAAATTCAGCAGTGTAAGATCATTCCTCCGAGTGAGATTAATCCTACAGTTCCTAAAGAACTGGATGCAATTGTTTTAAAAGCACTTTCAAAAGATAGAGCAAACCGATACGAGAACCTGGATCAACTGAACCGTGCACTCGTAAAATTTCTCTATGCTAATTATCCAGATTTCAACCCATCAGATCTTCGTGATTTTGCTGATGATCTTTTTAGAAGAGAAATCGTTCAAGATCAGAAGAAATTTGTTGATTACGGTAAGATCGATATCCTGCCTTATATCGAGGATATGAAAAAGCTGGATAAGACTGGGAGAATTACGAAAAGTGAGCCTGAAGGTGCTAAAGGCCCTGCTAAGGTCAGAGAAATTGATCTTGATATTTCTGAGAATACAGGCGTCGGTATTGAGATTGATTTACCAAAATCAAATCAAGATAAAACTTCGACTAAAAAAATTAATAGATCTCAATTAAGTGCGCCTCAGGTTGCAACTCCAGCGAAGCATGGGACAACTTCTTCTCAATTAAGTCGAAAAACCATCGTTCGTGATAAAACGATGAGCAGACCACTTAAAAAGAAAAAGGTCGAAGAAGAAAAAAGTTCATCAGGTCCAACGATCATTTTTATGATCATTGCCGCTTCATTTGCCATTGTTTCTTATTTTCATGGAGATTTAATTGGATTTAATCTCAAGCAAATAATCCATGGTGATGCAGATCGATCTATTTCTTCTGTTCCTCAACCGCAGAAAGATCACTCTCAAGGTAGAAGTGAATTGATAAAATCTGATGAAGGTCGAGTTATTCTTAGCGGCCTAGACCTTAATATGCAGATCTTTATTGATGGAGAAAGACAAGAGTTTGGTCGTCCAATTACTGTTCCACTGAATAAAGAAGTGGTGATTGTAGTTAAACGTCAGGGTTATAAATCTTTTGTTGAAAAGGTGAGATTAACTTCTGCTCAGAACTCAAAAGTAATCTCTGTTCCTAAATTAGATAAATCAAGACGTGGAGTTTTGAGTACTTCTGGAAACTATACTCCGGGGTCAAAACTCGTTTATGAGGAATCTGGTGAGTTAGTGGAGAGGCAACTTCCATTTTCAGACGTAAATATCGAAGAGGGAACTTATCAGGCCAGAATCGTAAACCCGATTCTTGGAACTGAGAAGAGAGTACTCTTCAAGATCGAAGAATCTAAAAAACATTTCCTCGAATAATTAATCTTCAAACCGCTTCGATTGCTTGAAGCGGTTTACCTTTCTCATATTGAGAAGCTTTAAAATTTCAGCAGCAGTTTCTTCCAAGGCTTTTCCAGTCACATTAAACACTGGCCAGCGTTTGTTCTCAGAGAAAATCTTAGTCGCCCATTCAATCTCTTCATGAACTTTGCTCATATCTGCATAGTCACCCTCATCTTTTGAAAGTCCTAAACGAGATAAGCGGTTCTTTCTGATTTGAAAGAGAGCTTCGGGCTCAATGGTTAATCCAAAAATTTTTCTTTGATCAATTTGAAAAAGTTTTTCTGGCAATTCAACGCCCATCACAATGGGAACGTTAACCACTTTGATACCCTCAAGAGAAAGATACATTGAGAGAGGAGTTTTTGAAGTACGTGAGATTCCCACAAGAATAACATCGGCTTCATCCAAAGAACTCATGTTACGTCCATCATCATGGTTTAGTGTGAACTCAATGGCCGCAACTCGATTAAAATAGTTGTCGTTTACTTGGTGAAGAAGCCCTGGTTTATATTCAGGCTCAGCTTCAAAGAAGTTAGAAAAAGTCGTTAGTAGTGGACCCATAACGTCAACTGAGCGAACGTGATCTCTTTTAGAGAGTTCAGCAATATACTGGCGCAATTGAACAGAAACGATGGTGTAGATCACGATATCGTGGTGAATAGCCGCTTCTTGGAAAATGGCATCAATCTGCTCTTTCGTACGAATATTTTTATATCTTGTGAAAAAGATTTCTTTATCAGGGAATTGGGCCATCGCCGCACGGGTAATTGATGAAGCCGTTTCACCGGTTCCATCAGAAATAACCACAACTTTTAACTTATCATTGATCATAATCATGTTTCTGCTATTTTCTAGAGCTATAATTGGTATTAAAATACCAGAGCAACAACATCATAACCTAATAGGGAGTAGAAATGCTAAGAAAAAGCTTAATGATCGTGGCCATGCTGGGCGGCTTTAATGCCTATGCTCAATTTAAGGCACTACCAGATCAACCAGAAATTCCAAAAGATAATCCTCAAACACCAGAAAAAATCGAACTTGGTAAAATGCTTTATTTTGATCCAAGAATCTCTCTTGATGGAACGATTTCTTGTAACACATGCCATAACGTAATGGCCGATGGTGCTGATATGCGCTCATTTGGAGCAGGTGTTCAAGGTAAGCGTGGTGGGCGTGGTTCACCAACTGTTTGGAACTCAGCTTATATGACTGTTCAATTTTGGGACGGACGCGAACCAAGCTTGGAAGCTCAATCAAAAGGGCCAATGACAAATCCAGTTGAGATGGCAATGCCAGATCACAAGCTTGTTGTTTCAAGAATTCAGCAAATTCCTGGTTACGTTGATGCTTTCAAAAAAGTTTTCCCGAAAGATAGAAAGATCACAATTGATAATGTCGCGAAAGCAATTGCTTCATATGAGAGAACTCTTATCACTCCGAACTCACCATTTGATAAATATATGAAAGGTGACAAGAAGGCGATGACTGCTCAGCAGATTAAAGGAATGAAACTTGTTGAAGAGATCGGCTGTACATCATGCCACAATGGTGTGAATTTCGCCGGTGATGGTTTCAAAATGGGTGAAGGTCACTATCAGCCATTCCCACAAATTCCTGGTTCTGAATTTGATAAGAAGTATGACATTATGGCAGACCTTGGTCGTTATGATGTGACTAAGAAAGATGAAGATAAGAACCACTGGCGTGTTCCAACTTGGAGAAACATTGCTCTTACAGCTCCGTACTTCCACAATGGTAAAGTAAAAACTCTTGATGAGGCCGTTCGTGTAATGGCAAAAGCTCAGCTTGGTTTGGATCTTAAGAAAGGTCAAGTTGAAGACATCGTGGCATTCTTAAATGCACTAACTGGTGAGTTCCCAGTTCAAACAATGCCAATGCTTCCAAGAACTCCGAATACAACTCTAATTGATCTCGAGTAATTATTCTAAAAACTCACTCACTTTCTTAAAGAGTTCTTCTCTTTGGGAGAGTGGGTGAAATTCAAACTTCTCTTTATCTCTGTTAAACCAAGTCCTCTGAGATTTTGCCAGCTGTCTGGTAGAGATGTTGATCCGTTCTATTAAATCCTCAACACTGGTAATTTCACCCCGAATGTATTCAAGACTTTCTTTATAACCAATTGACTGCAAAGGTTTTTCAAGGCCAGTAAACTTAGAGTTAAGAAGTGAGCGCACTTCATCAAGAAGCCCATCTTGTAGCATGAGCAGTGTTCTACTCTGAATGATCTGGAAATGCTCTTCTCGCGGGATGTTTAAATAGATATGAAGAAGATCCCAGCCATGAATATTTCCTTGGGTGAGGACCTCATTTTCTTCATCTTTTTGAGAGCGGGCCTGGGACAAAGGAGTGCCATGAGTCCAGAAATGCTCGACTGCACGTCGAACGCGATAATGATCATTTTCATGATACATTTTAAAACTCGCAAGATCAGAGATCTTTAGAATTTCAAGAAAGGGAGTAATCCCTTCTTGCTCATAGAGATCTTCAGATTTTTTGAGAATATAAGCAGGAGTGGTAGGTGAGTCATACATGCCTTTTAAAAGTGCTTGCAGATAAAAACCTGATCCACCAGTGAGAATAACATTTTTATTTCTTGCTAAGATTTCTAAGATGATGGGAAGAGCATGCTTGGCATATTCAGAAGCATTCATCGGATGCGCAATGCTTGCCACACTGACCATATGATGAGGAATTCCTCTCATTTCATGGGGAGTCGGTTTGGCCGTACCGATGCTGATTTCTTGATAGAGAAGAAGTGAATCAAAGTTAACAACTTCGGCATTAAACTTTTCTGCCAGATCTATGGCCACTTTTGTTTTACCGCAGGCAGTTGGACCTGAGACGACAATAACTTTCACCAGAGTTTTTCCTTCAATAAGTTTTCCAGATTAGCGGCCACTTTTAACTCGTAAAGTTCAGTGATGCTGAATTGATTTATCATGTCTGTCCAAGTAGAGCTAGACCAATCCTGATCATTAATTAGGATATCTTTGAAAGACTTTCTATAGATAATAGTACTGATAATTTCTTTAAGAGGAAAACCATTCATCCATTCAGGAATACCTCGAAGAACATAAGTTGTTCCGCCAAGAAGATCGAATTCTGCCCCAGCTCGTGACAGATTTTCAAGAGAATCTAAGTGAATGCCATTCTTATCAAAAGGCTCACTGACCAGTAATGGGAGAGTGGGTGTTGAAGTCTTCATCATCTTTAGCACAAATTGTTCAATTAATTTTTGCGCACTAAAAGCAATATAAGTGGATTCAATATTCTTAATAAAGAAACCATTGATCCAGATGAGGTGAGCAAGACCTGATTCATCTAAAGCAGTACGGTGCGGAGAGAAGATTCCCTCCATATTATATTCCTGACGTCCACTGACTAGATCTTGTTTGAAATCTAAATGTCCAAAGAAATTCTGAGGAACTTCTTGGTTTATTGATTGCTCTGGATGTGGAGCAAAGTCACTTCTTGGAGCTTGCACCTTCTCATTATTTTTTAAATCTTTAATAGTGGAAGTTGCTAGTGAAATAACCTTGGATTGATCGAATATCTTAATTAATGTCTTAGTCGGATGAACGTTGACATCAATATGGTCAGTTGGAATATCAAAGAAGCTAAGATAGTAAAACTCATCATGGCCAAAAGCGGAGATGAGAGCATTCGAGATAATACGAGGATACTGTTTATCAGTAACAAGACGGCCGTTGATGAAAGTGTATTGGAATTTAACCGGCGTTTTGTATTGAGCGGGAACAAGATAAATTGAAAAGACATTAGAATCATAGCTTCGTTCACTATGAAGAATACTTGTTAGGCTAACTTTAGGAACAAGATCTTTAATCCTTTCAAGGATTGAAGGAGCTTGGAGGTAAATTTCTTTTTCTGCTTCATCGAATTTTAAATGAAATTCAATTTCAGGATGCGAAAGAACAAAAGAGTAAATCACGCGTTTGAGGAATTGTTTTTCTGAGTTTTGTGATTGAATGAATTTAAGACGAGCAGGAGTGTTGAAGAAGAGGTCTTGAATAATTAATTCAGTCCCAGGCTCCCTAGCGCTCATGCGACGAGAATGTCCTACCGTTTGTCCGCCTTCAATACGTATTTCAGAACCTTCAGGTTCACTCAAAGTATAAGAAATACACTGAAGTTTTGAAATGGCGCTGATTGAAGCAAGTGCTTCTCCACGAAAGCCGAAAGTGTGAAGCTGATAGAGATCTTCGAAGCGACTAATCTTTGAAGTAGCATGACGAGAGAAGGCGAGTGGAAGATCATCAAAGTTCATTCCATGGCCATTATCTTTTAGTGAGATAAAATCCAGACCGTTGTTTTTGAGAATAAGCTCAATTTTGGTTGAACCTGCATCGACAGAGTTCTCAAGGATCTCCTTTAAAAGATTGCCTGGTCTCTCAATAATCTCACCGGCCTTGATCTGGTCGATGAGATGCTCGGGAAGAAGGTCAATCTTAGGAGTCGTGAGCATCTAGGCCTTAAAAAAGTTCACTTGATTTCGGCCACCTTCTTTAGAAGCATAAACGGCAGAGTCAGCTCTTTTGAAAAGATCTGTTCCAGTGTTTACACCTTGGCGGTAATCGGCAATACCGATAGAGGCCGTAACAGGAAGACGTTTACCATCGTAGATAAACTCGTGTTTCGCGACAAGGTTTCTTAAACGCTCAGCGATCTCAAAACCTTGTTTAAGATTAGTATTAGGGAGAAGAATACAGAATTCCTCACCACCATAACGAGCGAAGGTATCGCCTTGGCGAATACCTTGTTCACGAATTAGGCGAGCTTTTTCTTTGAGAACATAGTCACCGGCATCGTGTCCGTAAGTATCGTTTAGTTTTTTAAAATGATCTAAGTCAAAAACAATAAGAGTCATTGGTTTACCAGTGACTTTACATTTTTTTACTTCAAGCTCAATGGATTCATTGAAGTACTTCTTGTTGTAGCACTTCGTAAGCCCATCAGTATTGGCCTCTTCTAACAGCTTGTCATAAGTAAGTCTTTCAGGATCACCCTTTGGAAGATACTTAAGAGCAATGGCCCCAATTTTTATGACGTCACCTTTTTTCAAAGTAACTGCTTTATCAACTTTTTGATTATTTAAATAAGTACCATTCGCAGATCCAAGGTCAGCGAGAATAACTTCGCCTTCGCTCGTGTGAATAGAGAAGTGGCGACGAGAAACACCATGGAAATCAAGAGAGATAGCACAGTCAGGATTTCTTCCTAAAACGGTATCACCTGGTAGGAGATTGTAGATTGAACCATTCAGTTCTCCGCCCACAACAAGAAGACAAGCAGGCTTTTGCTTAGCTTCGTCTTCAGCAGCTGCTAAGGCCTTTCTAATGTCTGTGATGACAATTGTGGAATTATCGCTACCCATGATTTCTCCGATATCTTATTTATGCACTTGCAATGGCTTAAAGTAGTATTTTAGGTGTACCGGCCATTTTGAGCAAGGTACTTAAAAGCTTATCGGCTAATCTCTCAAGCTTTTTAACCATTGGAAGGCATATTTTTTGCCTGCTTCTACTCCTGGCTGGTTAAATGGATTAACTTTAAGGAGTTGCCCAACAAGAACGGTCAGACATTCGGCAAATAAGATAAGTTGACCCATGGAATAGGCGTCTAACTGATTAATTTTTAGATGAACCACTGGGCGCTTATTTTCGTTGAGAGCGGCCAGAGTTCCTTCAAATTCGGCCTTCATTAACTCGGCTAAACTGAAAGCAGATAGCTTTTGAGCACTAGAGCCTTCGAGGTCCGATTTTAGGGCGAAATCATGACGAAATTTTTCTACTTCGATTAAGACCAGTACCTTGTCATTTGGCCCTTCCATGAAGAGCTGAACTTGGGAATGCTGATCAGTGGCCCCGTATGCTGGAATAGGCGTTAAGCCTTTGCCTTCCTTACCAAGACTCTCGGCCCAAAGTTGGGTAAACCAAGCTGAGTACTCCTTTAGAAGAGAAGAGTAGGGCATCATCACTGTTTGGGTGTAGCCTTTATCATGAAGAGCTTTAAAGAAAGCTCCGCATTGGTAGAAGTTTTTTGAATGTTCAGGGAGCGAGAGATGTTTCATGACATCCTGTGCACCTCTGAGTAGGTCATCAACGTTGATACCAAAGAAGAGAGAAGGAAATAGACCAACTCCCGTGAGAACAGAGAATCTTCCGCCTATGTTTGAAGGAATTTCTAGTGCACAAGCACCCCATTTTTTTGAGAGTGCGCGAAGATCTCCAGCAACCGGGTCAGTACAGAAAACAAAATAGTTTTTGAATTCGTTCTCTGTTACTCCTTCCTTTTTAAGAAGGTTTGAGAAGATATTTAAAGCAGCGGTTGTTTCTGCTGTTGTTCCAGATTTTGAAACAACATAGATAACTGCTTCTTTTAAATTAATGTTTTCAATTTTTTGTTGAAAATCATCAGGATCAATATTGTTGATGATAATAAATTGAGTCTGCGTTTTTTTTCCGAGACCGCGGATAAGCATTTCAGCTCCAAGAGCTGATCCGCCGATTCCAATATGAATGAAATACTTTTTATGAGCAAACTGCTGATAAGCTTTTTTAGCCTCACTGATGAGATTTTTGTTCTCAGGAAGATAGAAAAAGCCAAACTCAGAAGAGTTTATCGTTTGTTGATACTCTTGCGAAATAGTTCTGAATTCATCAGAAGAAAGAGCTGTATTGAATTGGGATCGAATATTCCAATTAAGCATGGGCTTCGTATTCCTTTCGAAGATGGCGAGCGATAACTACTTTTTGAATCTGGTTAGTTCCCTCAACAATTTGCAGAACTTTTGCATCTCTCATGAAGCGTTCAACAGGATATTCAGAAGTGTAACCAACCCCACCAAGGATTTGTACTGCATCCGTTGTAACCTTCATTGCTGTGTCTGTCGCCTTAAGTTTGGCCATAGAACAAAGCTTTGAATTTGGCTTCCCGTTATCAAGTGAAAGTGCTGCTTGTTGAACCATCAGACGACTTGCTTCAACTTCAAGTGCCATATCGGCAATCATGAACTGAAGACCTTGAAAATCAAAAATAGGTTGATTGAATTGTTGGCGTCCAAGAGCGTAGCGAATAGCTTCATCAAGGGCACGTTGTGCGCAACCAACAGCAATTGAAGCAATGGCAACGCGACCACGATCAAGTCCGCCCATGGCAACATTAAAACCTTTGCCTTCTTCTAAAAGAAGATTCTCATCAGGAACAAAACAATTTTCAAATACTAATTCACGAGTAGGACTTGTTTTCCAACCCATTTTCTTTTCAGCTTTGCCATATGAGAATCCGGCCATCCCATCTGTCACGATGAAAGCAGATACGCCCTTCGCTCCAGCTCCGCCAGTTCTTGCCATGACAATATAAGTTTTGGCCACTCCACCAGAAGTGATCCACATTTTTGTACCATTAAGAACATAACCGCCATCAACTTTTTTAGCCGTTGTCTTGAGGCTAGCTGCATCTGAACCAGCATGAGATTCAGAAAGAGCAAAAGCTCCAATTTCCTGGCCACTAGTTAGTGCCGGAAGATAAGTTTCTTTCTGTTTTTGATTTCCAAATTCTTTAAGAATAGTTTGAGTCATTGATGAAACTGAAATGGTCACAGCATAAGGAACAGAAGTTTTTGCGATTGTCTCTAGAGCGTAACAGTAGTCCTGATAAGACAGGCCAGCTCCACCATATTCTTCAGGTTGAGTCATTCCAGTTACGCCGTATTCACCTAAGCCTTGAAACATTTCAAGACGAAATGTTCCTTCGGCATCATCGTGTTCCATATGAGGTTCAATCGCCGCTTCACAGTATTTTTCTAAACTAGACGTTAATTCTTTTTGAAAATCGTTCATTTGATCCGGACCTTAGTGCTTAAGCGCTTCGTTAAGTAAATTTTTAGCAATGATAAGAATCATTACTTCATTTGTTCCAGCTCCAATTTCATTGAGCTTGTTATCTCTCATCATGCGCTCAACAGGGAACTCTCTTGAGTAACCGTATCCGCCGTGGAGTTGAATCGCATCGAGTGCAATTTTTGTCGCCATCTTTGGAAGCTGAAGTTTCACTGCTGAAGCTAGCATGTTAGAGCGGTGCCCGTGATCGTACTCATAACAAACAGTGTAGAGCATACGTCTCATCGCTTCAGTTTCAGCATACATCTCAGCAATCATTTTTTGAATCAATTGGAAGTTTGCAAGCGTTTTGCCGAATTGTTTTCTTTCACCAGCATATTTCACGCACTGATCAAGACAGGCCTGTGCGATACCAAGAGAAATTCCCGCAATGGTAATTCTTTCGATCTCAAGATTTTTCATCATGTGAATAACTGAATCACCTTCGGCACCTACACGATTGGCCATAGGGACAAAAGACTTATCAAAAGAAAGTTCTCCAGTAGGGGATGAGCGCATACCCATTTTATGAATCTCTTTTGAAACAGTGAAACCTGGAGTGCCTTTCTCTACGATGAAAGTTGTCAGATCTTTTTTACCCGGACCAGTTCTTGTATAGAGGTAAGTAACATCGGCGTACTGAGCATTCGTAATCCACATTTTATTACCAGTGATTTGGTAACCACCATTAACCGCTGTAGCTTTACATTGCATACCAACAGCATCAGAACCAAATTCAGGCTCACTCATACCCATACAACCAACGTGTTCTCCCGAAATAAGTTTTGGAAGATATTTTGCTTTCTGTTCAGGGGAGCCGTTATTGTTTAGGTTGTTAACACAAAGGATAGTGTGGGCAAGGTATGAAAGGGTAGAACCAGCACAAGCGCGGCCAAACTCCTCCATCACAATCGTTGCGGCTACGGCACCTAGGCCTGCTCCACCATATTCTGGGTCAGCAGTAATACCGAGAAGTCCTAGTTCACCCATCTTTTTAAAGGCGTTGATATTAAAACTTTCTTCGTTGTCATGCTTTTCAGCAAACGGGGCCAGCTCATTCTGAGCAAAATCACGGCAAACGTTTTGGAGTTCTTTTTCTTCTGACGTAAAAAACCACATAGCTATATCCTTTTTCAAGAGCCCAAAGTGTAGCGGAAAAATCAGTTTTTGGGAAATATTAGAGTCGATTATTTAATTACCAATGTTGCACTTTCTTGCGCTAAACTAGAAGGAGTTTTGAGAGGAGCTAAAGATTGAAAGAGGCGCTATTGTCTGATGACCCCGTATTACCTGGTGAGCAGTGGTTTTGTTATTGGAAAACCTCAGCCTCTCTATGGGAGAGTCGTATCAGAACACTTGATACCAGTAAGGTACACTATATTCCGGTTTACTGGGGTTTTCACGCAGAAGGTCCAGATCAGTGGGATTATGGGCATTACCATGCGGAACGTGACCTCAAACGCTTAGTGGAAATCTTTACGCAACACCGCATTAAGTTCAAGTGGGTCTTTCCTTTGACTCCTTGTCCCTTGATGCCTAATGGGGGAACTCCTGTTTATGCCGCCCGACACATCAGTGTTGGACCGCAGGGTGTACACCTGTGCAGTTTTAATTCTCAGAGTAATTTGCAGAAGATGTATTCTTACTTTGAGCCTAAGGTTTTTATGGCCTTTGGATCATTCTTAAAATCATTTAAAGAATTTTTGATTAAAAGTAATATCAATATTCCAGTTATCGGACATCAGTATTTTTTCAATGAAAGCGGAGTGCTTTATTCATTTTTGTATGACCGCTCTTTAGCCTTCGAGCAAGGATTTGGCCGTTATTTAAAACAGAATGGTATTGAAGATCTGGAAGATCCAACGAGAGAAGTGAAACTTCAGGAAGAATTTATTAATGAAGTACATGGACTGTTTAAAGAAACGGCCAAAGCTGCATTAAAAAACTTTTGGGAAGGACACGAGGAAGTTTGTTTTTTAGGAGCTTCTCCTAAAGAGACAATTGAGCGTTCTTTAACCACCGGAAAGTCGGAGCTGGGCTACTTTATTGATCTCTTCGAGCATTATCTTTTTGCTCGTAAAATCAGTTCAACTCTTCTTCGTCATGAAGAAAAGAAAGGGCTTTTGGATGCTGTTCTGAAAGATCATTTCATACAAGGTGATGCTTGGCTTAAGGATAATACCTGGTCTGGTTTATGTCTGTTTGAGTTGTATTCTCCAAAACCACAAGATTTTTTCGGACAAGGTCTGCATCAGCATTTGAGTGCTAATTACCGCTGGCTTTATCGTTTCCATCATGAAGATTTTAAAGAATCAGATGCTTTGAAAATCGTTCATGCGAAGTACTTAGATAAAACTCATTTTACGCTGGTTTTGAAAAGTTTTCTTCTTGGGAAAAAGATTATCATCGATAGAAACTCCATCGATCCGGAGCTGGATAAGAGGCTTGGACTTTTTTATTATGAAAATAATTTAAAGGTCGAAAGTGTGAAATTTCAGAGCCAGATGACTCTTACTCAACTAGGGGATGGAAAACTTCTGATTTATGACGGTACGGAACTGAACAAAGAAAATTATCAGGTGTTTTGGAAAAAAGTTTTCGAAGTGATGGAAGTCGATCACTTACATACTGAGCTGAGTGATGATGTTTTCAGCCTATGGAAACAGAGAGAATGCGCTCATGATGAACTCAATTATCTGGATGTTCGTCGAGTGAGTTTATTCAATCCAACCAGTTATAAAAAACAAGTAAAAATCCATACGCAAGGGAAGTTCGCATTTATGCGTTTGATTGATCCTCAAAAGGCTCAGGCCAAATCAACAGGTCAGGTAATTGATGTTGAACTTCTTCCTCAGGGAAGAATTTCTCTGGATTTTGGTCACTTTGAGGAGATGAGATGAATTTAGCTGTTATCTATCACTTTCAGTCTTCCCAAGATGAGATGGGGGAATTTAGTCCTGCTCAATATCAGGTCGTTTATAGTTTTTCCGGGATGGGCTTTGTGGCGGGAAATATGCTCAAAGAAGCTCTGCAATCCATCAGTGAAAATACTTCCACTGATCTGACATTTCAGACATTGGATGAGCTAAAAAACTTCTCATTAAAACTGGCCGAAATCCTGGATGAGGATGAGGTAAGATTGATTTCAGTTCAAGATTTGAATGTGGGAATCGATGGGGCCCGTGATCTCTCAAGTTTTCGACAAATCTTCTTAGGTTTTGGGGAAAGTTTGAAGAGAGAAGGGGTTAGTCGGAAAAAAAACTTTCTTTCTCGCTTTTTCTAAGGGTTAGCGGATCAGTCTATCTCCATAAATATTTCAGAGTTAGGGGGCTTCTCCCCCTTTAAACTTGCAAAATCCCCAGTGTAGGGCTACTTTGTGGCCCTATGAAACCTTCAATTTTTGACCTTTCTCATGATGAATTAAAAAAAATCCTTACGGACAATAAAGTCTCAGGTTTTGGTGCTACCCAAATCTTTGATTGGCTTTATAAGAAGTGGGAGTTTAATCCTGAAAATTGGTCAAACGTTGCGAAGAAGACTCGTGAATTTATTCAAGAACAGTATTCAACAGAGTTAAATAAAATTGTTTGGAATGGTCTCTCTAAAGACGGAACCCGCAAATTTTTGGTGAAAATGTATGACGGTCAAACAGTGGAAGCAGTAGCTATTCCTGCAAGAGATCGTCTCACTTTATGTGTATCAAGTCAGGTTGGTTGCGCTGTTGGGTGTACTTTCTGTCATACAGCGACTCAAGGATTAAAGAGACATTTAAAAACGGGCGAAGTTGTTGGACAGTATATGAGTGTTCAACAGTGGCTATTTGATAACGTTGGCCCGGAAGAAAAACTCACCAATATCGTTTATATGGGTCAAGGTGAGCCACTTCATAACTATGAGAATATGAAGCGTGCTACTGAGATCTTCCTTCACGAAAGAGGCTTAGGTCTTGGTCAGCGTCGAATTACTCTTTCTACTTCAGGACTTGTGCCTGCTATTGAAAAACTAGCTCTGGATTTCCCTCCAGTTAACCTTGCTATCTCTCTTCACTCGGCACGCAACGATGTACGTACTGAGATGATGCCAATCAATAAGGTCTATGACCTTGATAGGCTCTTTGCTGCTATTAAGAAGATTCCTCTTAAAGCTCACCGTCGTATTACTTATGAGTATCTTTTAGCCGATGGTGTGAATGATACGATGGAAGATGTTGTTGCATTGGCAGAGCTACTAAATTCAAAAGAATCAAAAATTAACCTTATTCCATTCAACGAGTTTCCAGGCTCAAAGTATAAGCGTCCAAGTGAACAGAAAATTATGTGGTTTTTAGATCAGATGATTAAGCGTGGATTTACTTGTACTATCCGCACGACGAAGGGAAGTGATATCCTCGCGGCATGCGGACAGCTTAAAAGCGAATATGATAAGGTCAATCTTTGGAATAAGGACGAGGGTCCAGTTGTTATTCCGAGTATTGCCAATAACGTAGTTCAGAATCAGACGACTCGCTAGGTGCTGCTTCAGGGGCTGAAAGGTCTCTTTGTACACGGTGGCGAGGTTTGTATCCATCACCAGCAATGTCACGTCCTTCTTTTTTCTCAGGCTCTGCTTTCTGAAGCTTGAAGCTTTCAGCGTCACTCAGTGTTTCTTGTACTACTGGATGTTTGGCATAGGCTGAAGTAATAAAAGCAAAAACTAATAAAACAAAAAAATTCTTAATCATATTCTTTATCCTTGTCTCTAGGACTCCTAGAGGGCTCTTCGGAAGATTTCGAAAAGAACTAAAGTTTCTACCCGAATGTACATAAATTTAGTTTAATTTAAGTCAATGTCAGATTATTTTGGATGACTTTATGAACAATAATGGAGAGCATGCTAGTCAGGTAATCACCAAAGGTTTTTATGAAAAATTGGTCGCTTAGCTTACTTCTAATACTAATTAGCTTTTCCAGCTGGGCCCAAATTCAGTCGTATTTTAACTACAACCAGTATCAGGCCTACACTGATCCTCGTGGCACTTACCGTTATGGTGATAATTTAGAAGCAGCTATCATCAATCAAATCCAAACGGCCCGCTCATCTATCTACATCGCCGTTCAAGAAATCAGACTTCCAGAAATTGCCAAGGCCCTTATTGCGAAACATCGCCAAGGTGTAGATGTTCGTATTGTTATTGAGAACTCATATAATTTTACGGCCATTGAACAACGTGACGCTCTTGAAGAAACAGGAGAGTCTTCGATGACTTCTCTTGCGGCCATGGTGGACGTTAATCGCAATGGAATTCTAGAGCAAAGTGAACTTGAGTCACGTGATGCTATTTATATGCTTCGTCTGGCCAGAGTTCCTCTGATCGATGATACATCTGATGGTTCTGCTGGTTCAGGTCTTATGCACCACAAGTTTGTGGTGGTTGATGGAAAAAGAACAATTATCAGCTCAGCGAATTTCACAATGAGCTGTATCCATGGTGATATCCTTGCTCCCAATACCAGAGGGAATGCCAACTCTCTCATGGTTGTTGAATCTCCAGGTGTCGCTCGTGTTTTCACTCAAGAGTTTGATCAACTTTGGGGTGGAAACTTCGGACAAAACAAAACTTACCGTGGTCCGCAAACGGTAACGGTTGGTGGTCAAAAAGTAGTGATTCAATTTTCTCCGACTTCTCGTCGTATGCACTGGAACTACAGCGTAAATGGTCTTGCAGCTAAATACCTCGGTGCTTCTCAAAGCAGTATTCAGGCGGCACTCTTTGTTTTCTCTGATCAGAAACTGGGGGACGTGATGAAGAGAGCTTATGAGCGTGGTGTTGGGATCGGTGTTTTAATCGAAAATAACTTTGCTTTCCGCGGTTACTCAGAGCTTCTGGATATGCTTGGGCTTCAAATGCTTGATGAGAAGAAGTGCGTGTACGAGGATAACAACAATCCTTGGCAGACACCGATCAGAGAAGGGGGAGTTCCTCGTCTAGTGGCAGGGGATATGCTACACCATAAATTCGCAGTGGTTGACCAAAAGACAGTTGTTTTCGGCTCTCAGAACTGGTCAGATTCAGCTAATTATACAAACGATGAAACACTTATTGTTGTTCAATCTCCCACGATCGCAGCTCAATATTCGCAAGAGTATCAGCGTCTCCGTCAAAATTCTTGGATGGGGGCCACTCCTTGGTTACTTCAAGAAATTCAGAGAAGAGAGCAATACTGTTCCGCTTTAGGCCAGTATTAGATCTTTTCCTTTTCACTGAAAAATAGCTATAATCAAGATCTTAGGAAACTACAGGGAAGGAGTTCCGCTTGAGTCAAGATAGATCTAAAGGGATTGTTAGCATTTTTATTGTGGTAACTGCTCTCTTTTTCGTTTTTTTATTTTTCGCTTTTTTCAGTATTTCTCAAATCAAAGATATAGGCTCAAGTGAGGGCGTGCTTGAAAGTGCAAGTGCTCCTATTGCTGTTGTTCCTATCGAAGAGCCGATCATGGAGTCGAAGAAAATTGTAGAAATGCTTCTGGCCGCTGAAAAATCAAAGACGGTAAAGGCCATCATTCTTCGCATTGATTCTCCAGGAGGAGCAGTTGCTCCGACTCAGGAAATTTATGAGGAAGTCAGACGTATTGATAAATCAAAACCAGTATATGCTAGCTTTGGTAACGTTGCCGCTTCAGGTGGATATTATATCGGAGCAGGGGCGAGAAAAATTTACGCCAATGCTGGTACGTTGACTGGTTCAATTGGTGTGATCATGCAGATGTCTGATCTCTCAGAAATCTATAAATTTTTAAAATATAGAACTGAAACAATCAAGGCCGGTCGTTATAAAGATATTGGAAATCCGGGACGTGCGATGACTGATGAGGAAAGAGATTTCCTTCAAAAGATGGTGAAGGGCACACATGCTCAATTCATCACTGACATTATGAATGTTCGCAAAGATAAAATTAAAGGTGAAATTACTGAGCTGGCACAAGGACAAATTTTTCACGGACAAGAAGCAAAAGAGTTTGGTCTTGTAGATGAAATTGCAGGCCTTTGGGAAGCTGGTAGAAGAATTCATAAAGAGCTTGAGCTTCAAGGAGAGTTTTCTCTTCGTTTTATGAAGCCTGCTAAGAAGAAATTTGATTTCTCAGATTTTCTTGAAGAAAGCGGTGCTTTTATGAATTCAGTTCGTTCTTTGATCGAAGCAAAATCTTCGGCAAGTCCGGCCTATTTGTATCAACCGTAGGAGTTAGTTTTGGATTATATCCAGCTTTTTGAGTGGGTTAGGGATCATGCGCTCACTGTGGCTTCAGTTCTCATTACTTTGGTATTGATTTACCATTATGTTATCGAGCGCGATAAAGCGGTAAAGCTGTCTAAAAAATATAGAAATTCTATTTTTGAAGCTCAGTCAAAAATTTTCCTTAATGCCTCTCAATACCTTATTAAAGGGAATAAAGATCTGGCGATTAAAGAGCTTTTGAATGCTGTTGATCTAAATCGTGAAACGATTGAAACCTATTTTGCTCTCGGTGGACTGTTTCGAGTGAACGGAGAAATTGAGAAGGCCATTAGTATTCACCGTTCTCTCATTGCTCGCGATTCCATTTCAGAAAGTACCAGACTTCTTGCCTTAAAAGAACTCGCTCAAGATTTTGATAAGGGCGGATTCATTGATAAGGCGATTGAAACTTATAAAGATGTTTTAAAAATCAATCGTGATCAGCAAGATGTGATTATGGCCCTATGTCGAATCTTTGAAGATATTGGAGATTGGGATCAGGCCTATAGTTATCGTATTATGCTTTCAAAAGTAGGACAGGAGAATCAATCGGAGACGATTTCTCATATCCTGGTTGAGAAGGCCCGCTCTCTCTTTGCCCGAGGTGAGTACAAAGCATGTGCTGAAGAGTTGGAAGATGCATTTCGTTTTTCTCCTTCAGTGTCTGCCAAAATTCTACGTCTAAGACTTTATCTGGTGTTGGGAAAGATGGAAGATGCAAATGCTCTTCTACTTGAACTCTTAAAAGAGCATCCGATGTACACGACTTTCATTTTTGTCTCACTTGATGAGTTCAATCCTAAGTCAGCAGATAAAGAGATGTATTATGAGCGTCTGGATAAGTTAAAAACTTATTTCTTAGGTCTTAACGATATTGATTTGATGACTTCTCCTTCCGTTGTCCTTTCAAAAATTCGTCTCCTCAAGGATCAGCACCGCACCGATGCAGCGTTTGATCTCCTTGATAAATGGATGAAGAGACATGGTCAGAGTGAAGTTCTTAAAGTGGAATTCATTAAGCTACTAATTGAAGTAGGCAAGGTGGATGAAGCCCTTTCTCAGACGAAAGGACTCCTGAATAACCTTCATAGTTCACTGACTCGTCACTACTGCTCACAGTGTGGTTATAACTCGGATGAAATTTTCTGGAGATGTCCACAATGTCATAACTGGGAAACGATTCAGTTTCGTTGGAAGGTGTAAGCATGAAATTTGCTCTACTCACTCTTTTATTTTCAAGCAGTGTTATCGCACAAAATATTGCTACTGATGAGAAGGTGGTAGGTCTTTTTTACTTTAAACCAATCATTGGTCACGTTCATCAGTCCGCAGAAAAAACTTCAGCAAGTATGACGGCCATCCAATGCTCACACCCTGTAAAGGTGATTGAATCATCAAAAGTAGTTGTGAGTCCTGAGTGGGCCTATGTTGAAGTGGCAGACTATCGTGGATTTATCCGCAAGGAATTTCTGGCCGAAAAAAGACCAGACTGCTTTCAAGGGCGCTATCCTCATTTCTTTGATGGATTAAATCTTGATCTCTCTGAACTCTATTATTGGGGAAGACTATATGATCAATATATTCAAGTCGAAACTCGCGTTCGCTAGTCTGATCTTTCCATTACTGGCCTTCTCTAATTCTACCAAGCTCACAGAAGAAAAAGAGCTGGAGCTGGTGAATTTTAATTCTATTAAAAAAGTGCTCCAGGAAGATGGTCTTTCTCAAAGGGCCATTAATAAGAAAAAAGAAGTAGAGAAGCTGAAAGTAGAGCAGGCAAAAATCAGTGCTCAAAGAAATCTCACTCCGACTGAAGAAGATATGTGGGGATTTTTGACTGAATATTATTTGGTTAAAAATGCACAGATTTTAAACTGGGACTTCAGCAAGCCTGAGTATGGAGTTGATAATAGCTTCAAGGAGTTGCTGGAGAAGCTTGGGTTTTATCAGAAGAAATTTAAAGTTCTCGTTCTTAATACTCCTGAAATCTATCGCGGGATTCTACCGGGTGCTAACGGAGAAGATGTTTTTCTGATTTCTCTTCCTTTTATGCGCTCGATGGATCTCTCAAAGCTTGAAATCTCAATGCTTCTATTGGAAGACTTTTTCCGATCGGAATCAGGTCTTATTAGAAGAAGGCTCGTGACAAAAAACTTTAATGAGATTGTTGGCAGCCAGATTGATAAGACAAAAAATCAAAATTTTCTCAAAGATATGCTCAAATCCTATGATGAGGGCCTAAAGAAAGGCTTTAGCTTTCAGGAACAATTTGAAATGACCAAAAAGATGGACAGTTACCTTAAAGCTCATCCAGATCTTTGGAATACTTATTTTAAGTTATTAGGTAAAATTGATAATTTTACCAAGGGTAATAATCTTTATAAAAAGTATATTGAACAATATCCTTCGCCACAGATGCAAATCAAGTGGTTGTCTCCAGAGAAAAAAGTGCTTTAATGCAGCAGCATATTCGATATTATTTTATTTTTCAGCTGATCTTTGTCTCACTTTTTGTGCTCATGTCTTCTCTGGGGGCTTTCTTCCACTTTCTACTGGATCATGAAATTAGTGTGGTAGAGAACTGGCTTCACAGTAATACCTGGGAGATGCTAGTTCTTTCAAAGTCTCTTGCCCTTTACTTGATCATGAAATGGTTTAGCATTCGTCTTTATGAAGCTTCAACGATTAAAGAACTCTTAAAACGCTTCCTTAGCTGGCCTCGTCCAGAAGCGGTAGTGGTTTCTGTCTTCTCCCTGATTAGTTTCATTGCCTTGGCACGAACTATCCCTTCCGAGCACAATTATCTTTATTGGTATCACTATCTTGCTTCATATGGCGGAATCTTTCTTTTCTACGGGGTAGAATTTCTATTGCTGACTTATCTCTATGAGGTTTTTGGGCCAATCAAAGATGAAAAAAAACAGGTGCTGGCCAAAGTCGCTTATTTGATTCTTTTCATCGTTGGTTATCGTGTCAGTATTCCAGACTATTATCAAATGGCCTTTTTCAGTGCCTTTTGTTTTGCCACACTATTGTATTTGTCCGAGAGAGAAATAAGAAACTGGAGTAACATTGTCTGCTTTTTAATTCTCTTTATATGTCCGATGGCTACCTTTTTTGGATTTGATCCCGTCTGGGGAAGTGATTATTCCTATTTTAGATTTCAAGATAAGTTTAATAATTCATTAATGGCACTAGTTTGGGTCATTTCTTTTTGCTACTATAAATTTCGAAATCAAATCATTCTTTCATTTAAAAAACTTAAACGTTAAGGGATAACGAATGCAGGGTTTAAATATTTGGCAGATTCTTTGGGAATCAGGCTTTGTTGTAAAATTTGTTTTATTACTTCTTATTCTTGCTTCTGTATTGTCGTGGACAATCGTGCTTCAGAAGTACAAACAATTAAAAAGTTTAACAAAGGCCAATGAAAAGTTTTATCAATTTTTCAAGAATGGTCATCCGCTTTCAGAAATCAGCCGTGAGGCCAATGAAAATTCTGATTCTTCAATGAGCTTAATGTTTAAGCGCGGGTATGAGGAATTAAATAGAATCTCTGAGCGTCTTGCCGCTTCTGGTAAGGGCAGTATGCTTTCACATTTTGCTGAACATGGATTTGAATCATTAGAGCGCGCTCTTAAAACTGGTTACAATCAGGCCAATGAAAAAATGGATCTAAGAGTTGCAACACTTGCTTCGATCGGATCAATTACTCCATTCGTAGGTCTTTTTGGAACTGTGTGGGGAATCATTGATGCTTTCGCCGGTCTTTCTCAAGGTGGCGGTAGTATTGAAGCTGTTGCTCCTGGTATTGCAGAAGCACTTGTTGCAACAGCAGCAGGACTTGCAGCAGCTATTCCAGCAGTTTGGTTCTTTAACTATTTTAACAATCAAATTACGCGTATTAATTCGCAGATGGAATCTTTCTCTCAAGACTTTTTGAATCTCATGGAGAGATCAATTCTTATTAAGAAGGATTAATTTTTATGGGAATGCAAATGGGTGGTGGTAAGAAAGGACCTGTTTCCGACATTAACGTTACACCGTTAGTGGACGTGATGCTCGTTCTTCTTGTTATCTTCATGGTGACTGCACCAATGCTTTTTAGTGGTATCGATCTTAAGCTTCCTAAAACTCAGAAAGTAAATACTCTGGGGCTTAAGCCGGAACTGGTTGTTCTTTCTGTAACAGGAAACGAAGACTATTTTTTAGGTAAAGTGGGAGTAAATAAAAAAGATCTTTTGAATGCTATTTTGCAAGAGATGAAGTCAAAGAATGCTGATGTCATTTACTTGAGAGCTGATTATGGCCTTAAGTATGAAAAAGTGGCCCAGTTGATTGCTTCATTAAAGAAGGCCGGCATCAGTAATATCGCTTTAGTGACTGAGGCGGAAAGTAGTAAGTAAGATGACGAGTTTAAACGTTACAGACGATATTAAAAAATCTTTTGTGATTTCCTTTGGGGCACACGTCCTCTTCATTTTATTCGCTCTCTTTGCAACGAAAGTTCTTCTTCACCCTTCGCGCAATAATGAAATCGAAATTATCCGTTCATCGGTGCGTGTGGATGTGGTGGGGATGCCTAAGTTCACAGTTCAGGAATTGAAGGAATTGCAAAAGAATGCAGCTCCTGCAGAGCCCGAGGCAAAACCGGAAGAGGCTCCAGCACCTACGGTAGCCGAGACTCCTAAAGAAGAAGTGAAGGAAGATGTGATTAAAGAAGGTGATCTTGTTATTGAAGAGCAGAAAAAAAAGAGCGACTTCAATAATCTTCTAGCAGGTTATTCTTCTAAAAAAGTAGAAAAGAAAAAAGAAGTACCTGGTAAAAAGCCTACTAACACGATCATCTCTGGCAATGGCAGCAAGGTTCTTGATTCCCTTATTATGGAAGGAAACAAAGTTTCTGCCGGAACTGCTTTAGTAGGGGACGTGACGGGTGAAGCAAGCTCTGAGTTCTCGGCCTATGTTCAGTCGATGCCTGAGAAGGTGAGAGTGCATTGGAAACTTCCAAGTTACCTCATGAACAAAAATTTAAAATGTAGAGTTAAAGTTTATTTAAATAATAAAGGTCAGTTGGTGAAATCTGAGGTGGTAGAATCTTCAGGAGTTGCAGAGTTTGATGACAAGGCCCTAAGAGCTGTCAAAGACGCTGCTCCTTTTCCTGCTCCATCTGAGAGTGTAGGAGTTCGCCTGGCCACTTATGGGATTATTCTCGGGTTTCCTCTATAGGAGATTGTTGGTCAATCTTGGGGGTGGCCAACTGAAAAGAATAATTTTTTTGAATTTCAAAATTGTAGAAGGCGGCAGGAAAATAAAACCTGCTCCTTAGCTCTCTTAGAGATGAGTTTTCTTACAAATGAGAGATTCGAGCTAGACCCCCAAGATTGAAATCTTAATTGGAGTCGATATGAAATTTTTATTATCACTATTCTTCGTTATGTTCTCTGTTTCAAGTTTTTCTCAAGATGCAGTTATTGCAGTAGGGGATGCTGAGCAGGAAAAAGATAAACTGGTCATTGATTCTTCGGAATTAAGTAATCTTTCGAGCTCTCAGAAAGTATTGGCCAATGAACTACTTGATCTTATTCGAAACAACTTTGTTTTCTATAAGCATAAATTCAATACTGTTCTTTATAACAAGTCGGCCAACTCTTACACGACTGAAAATCTGACTCAATGGAAAGAGGATGGAATTAACTTCTTTATCGCTTCTTCTATTGTTCCTGCTTCCGGTGGAGTTGAAGCTAAGTTTAAGCTTTGGAATATTCATGACGGGAAAATGGTTTTCACTGATTCAGTAACAGTGAACAGCAATGACCTGCGCTCTAAAGGTCATGAAATCTCTGATAAGTTTTACCGAGCGATGACAGGAAAGCCTTCTATCTTTAAATCAAAGATCGTTTTCATCTCAGATAGAACAACTCGTTCCCGTGATATTGAAAAAGAACTCTATATTATGGACTTTGATGGACGTCGTGTTGAGAAGCTAACAACTTTCAACTCTATCGTTTTATCTCCTTCTATTTCTCCTGATAATAAAAAGCTTCTTTTCTCAGTAATTGAAGATAAGCAGGCACTCTCAAGCCGTAATAAAAAGAAGCTCATCAAGAACATCAACTTAAAGATGTATGATCTGCAAACAAAGAGTATGACTACAGTTTCAAGCAAGCCAGGTTTGAACTCGGGGGCAACTTACTCAAGAGATCCTAATATTATTTATCTGACTCTAACTGCCGGTGGAAATGCTGATATCTACGAAATGAACCTTGCTACCAGTGCGATGAGAAAAGTAACAAGCCACTATGGTGAAGATGTAGACCCATCTATTACCGCAGATGGCTCAATGATGACTTTCCTATCGAACCGTCCAGGTCGCGCTCATATCTATACGATGGATCCATCACAAACAGAGAAAGACGTTAAGCGCATCTCTTTTGTAGGGAAATTCAATGCAACCCCTCGTTTTAGTCCAGATGGAAAAGAGATTGTTTTTGCTTCATGGGTAGATAATGGCTTTGATATCTATAAGATAGGGGCCGATGGCCAAAACCTAGTCAGACTCACAAAAGACTTTGGTTCTAACGAAGATCCGATCTTCAGCCCTGATGGCGAATTCATTGTTTTTACTAGTAAAAGGGTCATTAATTCTCGCAAGGCCGTCCAAGAAATATACATTATGAATAGAGAGGGTGAGGTTTTAGGGCAATTAACCCAGAATTTCGGTAAATGCTTCTCTCCGATGTTTACTAACATCTTGAATTAAGGGCAAAAGCCGAAGAAAGTTTAAACACCGCAGCAAAATAGTCTTGTAAATTTTTCAGGCAGGATGTAATATCTACCCATATAACGCACTGAGTAATTTTTAGTCAGTTTATGATTTAAAAGTGTAAAGGGGATAGACTATGAAAACTGCTTCAATCCAGAACGAACTTGCTACTCTTTCTTCAGTTCTACTTGCTAATCTTGATGAAGTTGTATTCTTCTCGAAAATGACTGAGTTCGTAGCTCAGATTTTTCCAGCTCACCAAGTTTTAGGTTTTGAAGTTCTTAATGATGGTTCTACTCGCCTGATCGCTGAAAACGGTAAAGCTTTTTCAACTGCTAAGCTTCTTAACAAAGGCCAAGGTCTTTCTGGTTACGTAGCTCGTATGAAAAGAGCTTATTATTCAAATTCTGTAAAAAGAGATCCTATTGCTTCTACAGGCCTTAAGTCTAACAATGTTGAGGCTGAACTTTGTATCCCTGTAATGTTTGAATCTTCGGTGATTGGTACAATCAACGTTCAGTCTGCTGAAGTTGGTCGTCAATTCTCTGAATCTGATATCGCTGCTATCAATAATATCCTTGTAGAGCTTGCTGCTCCAATCAAGAATATGCACCTTTTCCTTATGACTAAGAATCTTAACCGTGAGCTTCTTGGCCGTATCGAAGCTAAAGAAAAAGAACTTTCTAATCGTGTAGAAATTAAAACAATCTCTCACTTTGAAGATAAGTCTCAAATGGTTGGTGTTTCTAAGAATTTCCTTGATGTTGTTCAAGCTGCTAAGAAAGTTTCTACTCAAGATTTCCCAGTACTTCTTGAAGGTGCTCACGGAACTGGTAAGAAAATTCTAGCTAAGAAAATTCACGCTTGGTCAGCTCGTAAAGGTGGATGTGTTGTTGCTAACTGTTCAGTTCTTAATGAGACTCAACTTGATCGTGAACTTTTTAGCTCTAAAGGTCTAATGGTTCAAGCTAATGGTGGAACACTTATTATTGACGATATTGCTTCTTGTTCAACACTAATCCAAACGAAGCTTCTACGTGCTATCGTTTCTGGTGAAATGACAACTGTTGATACTGAAGAAAAAGTTGCTCTAAACGTTAGAATTATCGCTACTTCAAAAATTTCTCTTCGTGGTGAAGTTGAAGCTGGTAACTTTAAAGAAGAGCTTTTCTACCGTTTGAACACTATCTCTCTAGTTGTTCCAACTCTAAGAGAGCGTTCTGAAGATATTAAAGTTATGGCAGAGTTTTTCCTTAATAACGGTAAATCTGAAGCTAAGATCCTTACTTCAGCTGCTATCGAGAAACTTAATGGTTACTTTTGGCCAGGTAACGCTCATGAGCTAAAAAACGTTATGGAGCGTACTTATATTCTTTCTGAAGGTCAGTATATCGAAGCTTCTGAGCTTCCTGATTTCCCAAGAGAGGAGAAAGCTGAAGTTGTTGCTGCTGCGATTAAGTTCTCTGAAGCAACACTTTATGATCTTGAGAAGAAACATATTATTGACACTCTTGATCATTTAAATGGTAACAAGACTCGTGCAGCGAAAGCCCTTGGTATCACAGTGAAGACTCTTTATAACAAGCTTCACTCATACGGACTAATTGAAGCTCGTGAGATGTAAGAGTTTCTTGAAGAGTTGAGCCAGAATGAGTAGAATAAACAAATTAGGGAGAATATATGACTAAGTCAGAAAATACAGAAAAAGCTACGGAAGGGACAACCATTAAGAATTTCCGTAGTAACAGCGATATCGAAAACTTTTATCGCTATATTCATGAAAATGGACTTCGTCGCGAAGCTTTCATGTTGATGGAATACGCTATCAGCAAAGTTGCGAAAGTGAAGAAAACAAGAAAAGCTAAAACTCTACAGTAAAATTACTCTTAAGGCCCTGAGCATGAATGCTCGGGGCTTTGTTTTTTTTAGAAGCTAGGTCACATGGAAGTTATTGATAAGCCTAAGATCGTCTTTGATCCCCTTTACGGTTTTATTCATCTTACAAGTCTTGAATGGGAAATCATTCATACTCCTTTTTATCAACGTCTGCGCTGGATTAAGCAATTAGGTTTTACCTTTTATACTTTCCCTGGAGCTGAGCATTCACGTTTTGGTCACTCGATTGGAGTGATGTTTAATGCTCATAAAATTCTTCAGACGCTTGGTTCTCGTGGTGTGAGTGATAAGGAACTTTTTGATAATTCTTTTCATTCAGATGCTAAGAAATATCATCAAAGCTTAAGACTGGCGGCCCTTCTTCATGATTTGGGAACATTCATGTTCTCTCATACCACAGAGATGGCCTACATTCGCTATGGTGAGACCACTAAAGATAAGAATGGTAAAGGTCATCCAGATGATCATGAACATCTAGGTTCTTACATCATCAAGAATACCGACTATGAAGGTGGGATTACTTTCATTCTTAAAAAGTATGGTATCAGTCCTCAACACATTTCTGATTTAGTGAAAGGGATAGATCCTTCAATTCTTGCTAATCAGATTCTTCATTCAGAAATTGACTGCGATCGTATGGATTATCTCCTGCGAGATGCTCACTATTCGGGAATGAAGTACGGCACTTATGATAGAGATTATTTGCTTCATCACTTCAGAATCGCCAAAGTTAATGGACACGATATTTTGACTATTAACCAGAATGCCATGCATGCAGTGGAAGATTTCTTAATGGCCCGCTTTGCTTGGTACTCACAGGTTATTCGTTCGGCCCGTGGAGCTCGCTTTGACGCTATTGCTGAGGAAGTGACTTACTATATGCTGGAGAAGGGACTGATTTATTCGTACTCGCAGTTAATGGATATGATTGCTCATAGACCGCTGGAGTTCTACGGATTTAATGATCAGTACTTTATGCAGCAAGTTCACAGACACTATCTTGAAGGGCATTTTGATAAGTCAGCTCGTATTAAAGACATGGCCTACTGCCTGCTTTTTGAGAAAGCCCCGAAAACGATCCGCATGGAAGAGTTTAAACAAAGAATCCTTAACCAAGATGAAGATCATGTGAATGATAAGATCATCAAGCATGCAGAGGATAAGGCCCGTGAGATTCAGGAAGTTCTGAAAAAGAAAGGAACGGATAAGGATTGGGTACTGGTCGATATTCCGAAGAAGCATATTGTGTTTGTGAAAAGCCGCAGAAAGATTGTGAAGTCAAAAAGTGGGGAAAACTTACTTCTTGAACGTGATCCGGCCAAGATTCTTACTGATAACGGAGACGTCAAGCTCCTGGGAGATATGGAAAACTCCATTATCTCTAATCTTCAGAACAAGTTTAACTTCGTTCCGAATATTTTTTGCTCTGAATCTGCCTTTGAGATTCTGAAAAAAGAGGGGATTATTCCTTAGGGATAATCTCCTTGGGACTTTACTTTTTTTGACGATTTTCGGTACAATGTTTGCATAACATAAAAGCAAGGCCATGAGGGCCTTGTGAACTAAAGAAGGCAGGTTTCACGGATGTTAACCGGTCGAAGTCTACCCCATCAAGCTGGGTTAAGTCACCAAAACTACTTATTTCATCTCGATAATCTTACCGTTGAATACGGTAACGTTCGAGCATTGAAGTCAGTTCAACTAACGATTCATCCCGGAGAAATTCTTTTTGTCACAGGTCCATCTGGTGCCGGAAAGACAACACTTCTCAATATTCTTGGCGGTCATATCGAGCCAACTAGTGGCAAAGCGATACTACCTCACCAGCGCTCAAGCAAACATTTTGTGGCCTCTGTTTTCCAAGATCTTCGCCTGCTTCAGAAAAAAACTTGTGAAGAGAATCTGTGGATGGCCTACGATCCGCTTATTTATAATTCAAAAAATGATTTCCAAAGAGAGATGGAAGATCTCGGTCGCATGCTTTATGTGAATGATTTCTTAAATCGAAAGATTGAAGATTGTAATGGTGGTCTTCGCCAAAAAGTGGCGATGATTCGAGCTCTGCTTTCCCGTCCGACAGCAATCTTGGCCGACGAGCCGACAAGCTCATTGGATAAAGATAATTCTTATCGTCTCTTCGAAGTTCTTAATCACTACAATCATAAAAAAGGACTCACTTTAGTGTGGGCCACTCATAATAAAGATCTTATTAAACAGTTTCCAGGAAAGATTGCGCATCTTGATTCTGGAAGACTGGTGTATGCGGGGCATGCGTGTTTTATCTAGTAGAATATTTTAAATCACTCCACGAGTCTTTGGTGAAGGGGATTGCTTTCTTCCTTCTGACTTGTGCTCTTTGTTTTTCTCTGACCCATAGAGAATGGATCGGTCAGACGATTTCACGCATCAGTCCTGAGAAATTAGTGAATCCTTATTTTGTTACCGTGGTTGATGGCACAGTGGATGCTGGAAAACTAGTAACACTGATTAAGAAGTTTCCTGGAGTCGTATCAATCGATGATCAGGAATCAACGAAATCAAAATCAAAGATCAGCGAGCTGGTTGAAACTCTTGGTACTGATTACGAAGTTGATGCCAAGTTTTTAGAATTAAAATCTCTTCGTGTGATGCTTAGTCCGACTCTTTCTAATGAGAGTTTAAAGTTTGTTCGTGACCAAGTGGTAAAGCTGGGAAGTAATGATCATATATCGGCTACAGAAGTAAAATTTCCGGAAGTAACGAAAGTAATGAACTCTCATCCTTTTTATGAGTTTTTAAACTCAGCTGGGGACTGGGGAGTGGTTGGAGTTGTTGCTCTGTTCTGGATCATCAGTTTCTGGTTAACTTATGACAGTTTCCGTTCTCGTTCTTATCTCATCGAGAAGTTTCAGCGCAAGAAGATGGTCGCTGCTAAATCGCTGGCCGCTGGGATCGGTGCTGTTGCTGTTGGTTTTTTTCTTATGGGACTTTGGAATGGAACATTGGGAATCATTGATTCACTTGTTCTGTTCATGATTTTATCAGTGATTTGGACTTTTACTCTGCAAGAATGGAAGTGGAAACCTTCACTATGAAATTACTTAGTGCTTCTCTTATCTTAACACTCTCTTTTAGTGCTCTGGCACAGAAGAAGCCGCGTGTGCAGGATGAACTTGCTCGTCATCGCAGTGAAGTGACGAGTATGGGAGCACGTCTGAGTACTCTGGAAAAAGAGATCTCACAAAAATCAAATCTCTATCAATCGAACTTGGAAGAAATTAAAAAGTTTGAGAATGATGTCGGTCTTTATAAGGAAGAGTTAAAAACTCTTCAGCGCAAATTAATTAAAACTGAAAAAGATAACAAAAAGATCGTGACCAATTATCTTTTAGAAGCCGAGTCAGAGGAATCTCCGCTATGGCAAAAAAAGATTCATTTGGATCTTCTTCGTCAGGCGCAGAATAAACTGAAGGCCCAAAATCTGGAGTTGAGTACCTTTGCTCACAAAGTAGCAAGTTTTGAGATTAAACTCGAAGAGCTAAAGAGAGAAGAGACGACACTGGAGAAAGTTATTTTAGATCTTGAAAGTTCTAAACAGAATTTGATGGCCAAATATCAGGTAGCCTCAGAGAAGAAAGGTGAGCTTGAGAAAAAGGTACAAGAAGACAAAGTTAAAGTTAAATTTGCAGCAATCAAAAAAACTTTTTCAGAAGCTCCTGTTAATTTAAAAAAAGCAGAAAAAGTATTTCCAAACCCTGTTGATCATTTCATTTCGATGACTCCCTCTGATAAAGGGGTGACGTTCAAGTATGATTCGATTCAGCCAATTAAGGCCCCAGCTTCTGGAAAAGTGATGTATTCAGGAGATCTGGCCTCTTACGGGCAAGTGGTATTGATTGATCACGGCAATGACCTACGTACCGTTTTCTTAGGCAGAATGAACATCAAAGTAAAAAAGAATGATAATGTCAGCTCTCAAGACATTATTGGTTATACTCACAAAGACTCAACACCTCAGTCTCTCTACTTTGAAGTAAGAAAGAAAAACACCGCTCAGAACACTATTTTGTGGTTAGAGAATCAAGTAGTTAGTAAAATCTAGTAGATCATTTTGTGATATTAGCTAACTCAGGGGTCTAGCTCGAAACCTTTACTTGTAAAATAACTCATTTCATAGAGAGCTATCCTGCAAGATTTAGATTTTCCTGCCGCCTTCTACCAGCTAGTTAACTTCACTAAATTGATTTTCAGTTGGCCACCCCTGAGTTAGTCAACTTCAGATCATTTTAACGATGGAGCTACTACATGTTTTCTCATTTCCTCGTGGCACTTGCCTTATCAAGTGCAGTTCTTCCTACAACACTTTTAGCACAGACAACTGCTGCTCCCAAAATCACAGAAAATAAATCACGTTTTGAGCAACTTGAACTTTTTAACAAAGTTCTACATTTAGTTGAAACTCAATACTATCGTCCTGTTTCAACAGAGAAGTTAGTAGAGGGAGCATTGAAAGGAATGATGGAAACTCTTGATCCTCATTCTGCTTTTTTGAATAAAGAATATTTTGAAAAAATGCAGAATGATACGAAGGGAGAGTTTGGAGGACTTGGACTTGAAGTAAGTCAAAAAGATGGAATCATTTATGTGATTACTCCCATTGAAGATACTCCCGCATTTCGTTCAGGTCTAAAGCCAAGAGATAGAATTGTTGAAATCAATCATGAGCCAATCGTTGGAATGTCTCTTGATCAGGTTATTGAAAAGATGAGAGGAAAGATTGGACAGAAAATCACTCTCGGAATTATTCGTGAAGGAGCCGATGGTGTAAAACAGCATACCATGACTCGTGAAGTGATTAAAATTAAGCCAGTGAAGTATGATCTTGTTCAAGATAACTATGCTTTTATTCGTCTGACTCAATTCCAGAAGCATTCAACAACTTCTGTAGTAGAAGCTCTTACTAAATTACAGAAACAGGCCCGTGGCGGAATCAAGGGTATTATTCTTGATCTTCGTTCAAATCCAGGTGGACTACTTGATCAGGCCGTTGATATTTCTTCATTATTCTTAAGTGAAGGAGTGGTAGTATCAACTGAAGCTCGTGATCCTCAGAATAAAGAAATCCGTTATGTTAAAAAATCTGGCTTCAAAGATTTAACAACTCCCTTAGTTGTTTTGATTAACGGTTCATCAGCTTCGGCTTCAGAGATCGTAGCAGGTGCTCTTCAGGATCATAAACGTGCAGTGATTATGGGGTCTCAGTCTTTCGGTAAAGGATCTGTGCAAACAGTTGCTCAACTTGATAAAGACCGTGGAGTTAAATTAACGATTGCTCAGTATATGACTCCGCTTGATAGAAAAATTCAGGCCGTAGGTATTACTCCAGATGTGGGGCTGTTTGAAATTGATCAGGAAAGCTTTGATAAGAGTCTGAGAGATGATCGCTACATCAGAGAAAAGGATCTGCGTAATCACCTGACGGCAACAATTGAAACTCCAGAAGAAATGAAGGCACGTCTTGAAAGTGAGAAAGAAGAGCGTGCTAAAAAGATTAAAGAGTTAGAAGAGAAGAAGAAGGCCGGATCGAAAGAGAAGGATGATATCTTTAAAACTTTTAACCCTAAAGAAGATTACCAAGTTCTGTCAGCGATCAAGTACCTGATGGGCTTTGACTCTTTTGAAAAAACTAAAAATAAGAAATGATGGATTTTAATGCGGCCAGTGTTTCAGAGCTGGTCCATGCCATAAAAAGTTTATTAGAAGAAGACTTCCAGGAAGTCGTTGTTCAAGGAGAGATTTCCAATCTCTCCTCCTCTTCTGCCGGCCATTATTATTTTACCCTCTCAGATGAAGAAGCCTCTCTGTCATGTGCAGTCTTTAAACAAGATGCTATGAGAAATCCATTGATGAGAAACCTTAAAGATGGAGATAAGATCACCATCTTAGGACCTATCAGTGTTTATCAAAAAAGAGGAACCTTCCAGCTTCTGGGAAAAAGAGTTTTTCCAGCAGGCGAAGGACAATTAAAAATCCAATTTGAGAAGTTAAAGGCCAAGTTATCTGCAGAAGGTCTTTTTGATTTAGAACGTAAAAAAGCAATTCCTGTTTATCCCAAAAAAATTGCAATCATTACAGCTCCCCAAGGAGCAGCTCTACAAGATTTTTTGAATGTTATTAAACGTAGAAGCCTTTGGTTTGATGTGACGATTATTCCTGCTTTAGTGCAAGGAGATGCTGCTCCAAGATCTTTAATCAATGCACTTCGTGCCGCTCAGGATATTTCTGGAATCGAGTTAATTGTTTTTGCCCGTGGTGGCGGAAGTATTGAAGATTTATGGGCGTTTAATTCTGAGGATCTGGTGCGCTTTATTGATCGATGTGAGATTCCAGTAATTAGTGCTGTCGGACATCAGGTGGATTTTACTCTTTGTGATTTTGTGGCAGATCTGCGAGCTGAAACTCCAACGGCCGCAGCAGAGATGATTTCTCAGCCCCAGACCCAACTAAAAGATCGCCTCTCTTATGCCTCCACTCATTTAAAAAATGAGATGATTAAAATTTCACAGAGAATTCAAATTTTGACTCACAGGTCTCATCCGCGCCAAATGTTGCAGTTCATCTGGCAGAAATTGAAAAAAGATGAGCAACGACTCAATCAGATTCGCCTGATGAATAGGGGAGAAGAACTGATCGGTCTTACCGAAAATTCACAAATTTTAGATGAACTCTTTATGAGACTCAACTATTCAGAAAAAAGTATGATGAATGCTCATCAGGAAAATCTGAAGCGACTTAATCAAGTGCTTTCTGCTCTTAATCCGAAAGGAGTCTTGGGCAGAGGTTACAGTTTTGTAAAAACCAAGAAGGGTGTTTTGAGTTCTCAAGAACAATATAGTAAGCTTGAGAACAATGAATTAATCGAGATCACATTCCATGATGGTATAGGTCTGGCAAGAAAGGAATCGGAAAAATGAAGTTGGCAATGAGTGCACTGATTGTTTTGATTATCGGCTGTTCTACCTTTCAAGGGAAAACAGAACATCAAAAAACATCGAGCAAAGAACTTAAGAGAGAAGTGATTAGTATCGATGAAACAATTCGTCCAGGTGATGTTAAATTCTTAAAACTACCTAAAATGGCCGATGCAAAACTTTATTGTCGAGGACAAGAACAGCGCATTTCCGAAGGGGAAGATCACTCAACTGCTGTGGTGATGGAAAGCTACTTTACTGAATTCAAACCATTTACTTGTGAATTTAAAATTAAAGATGAACTGGCCACCGTTTATAACTTCACTGTGATGGAGCGCCGTTTTAACGAGGAAACTTTAAGAGTAAGTCCGCGTACGATTAAACTATCGCAGAAAGATCAAGACCGTGCATGGCAAGAGCAGCTGGTTTTAAACAAAATCTACGCTTCATCTCATCCTTCACTGTTTTTCAAAGGGCCGTTTGTAAAACCGCTCAATAGTAAGGTGACAAGTATTTATGGAGTTCGCAGAATTTATAACAATGAGAAAAAAGGACAACATCTGGGAACTGACTTCAGGGCCCCGATCGGAGAAAAAGTTCCAGCTACTAATCGTGGTAAAGTTGTTCTTGCTCGAGATCTTTTCTATACAGGATATACAGTTATTCTTGATCACGGCATGGATATCTTCACTGTCTATGGTCATCTCTCAAAAACCTTGGTAAAAGAAGGGGACATTGTTGAGAAGAAAGACCTGATCGGTTTATCTGGTAATACTGGTCGCTCTTCTGGACCACATCTGCACTGGGGTGTTAAAGTTCAGGGACAGTATGTGGACGGCATGATTCTTGTTGATGAGAGCAAGAAATTCTTTTTACCATAGAAAAAAATAGATGTTTGAGTTTTCAGGACTTATGGAGCTTAAGCTTGATCCCAAGCTTGCCTCCAACATTTTTGAGAGTTTTCAGTCAGAGTTTCCTGACGCTAAATTCTTGCGTTCAGAAGAAGCTTGGACAAAAAATCTCTTTCATATTGAAGTTGTAAGTGAGAGTTCTGTTTTTGAATTAGAAGATAAAAAAGTGCATGTGAGACTCTGCTTTTTAGAGCCTGCTCAACAGGGACTTTTTAGTTTTTCTCAAGATTTAGAAAATGCTGATATTGATTTTATCTTAGACGGTGAAACTTCTGAAGGCGGCAAGCTAACATTAGTGCTTCCTGCCTTTAAGGCCTGGCTTGGTGAAAAGCATTTTCTTCTACAAAAAGAACTGCAAAAAAATCTCAAAAAGTTTGAATCTCTGGTGCGCAAAAAATCCCAAGAAGGACTTAAGGCCCAGAACAGTTTGAGCGTCGAAGATCTTCTGGAATATGCAGGACTACTGGTGGAGCTTGAGAAAGAGCTGATTCATACCGATGTGACTAAATTTGAGAAGATCCTCAAGCAGTTTATTAAGCAGCATCTGGATAAGACGAAGTTCTCTTTCTTTTATTTTAAAAATTTCTCTCAGTTAAAATTATCAACTTCGTTGTTGCCGCTTCCTTCTTATAAGGGAGATTTTCTTGTATTAGATTTAAACTGGGATGAATCAAATATCGATCGACTGATTAAACAGTTTTTTTTCTATATCACTTTGATTCGCTTTTTTAATTCTCAGATGGAATCAAAAGATCCTTTCTTTGATCAGACTCTTTGGGAAGAAGCTTTAGACGCCATTCCTTTTCCTGTGGTTCTAATGGGAAGCAGTGGAGAAATTCATCAGCATAATTCACTTTTCTCAAAATTAAATTTTGCTCCCACTGATTGCTTGAAACTCAGTTTAAGACAAAAAACAGTTATTAATGACATTCCCTATAACATCTTCCGTAAAGACATTCAGCATTTGGATGATGTCCGTTCACTGTTTGTTTTCTTTACCGAAAGTTTCTTCCTAAAAGATGAAGGACATCTGACTCCAACAGGTCAGGAGCTTGGAATTATTAGTTCAAGTATTGCTCATGAACTAAATAATCCTATTGCTGGTATTCAGGCCGCTTTATCTTTTCTCTTATTAGATGAAGAGCTAGATGCTGAGGCAAGGGGAGTGCTTGAAGAAATGAAAAATGGTTCAACTCGCTGTAAGCAGTTAGTTGAAACTTTTCTCGGTTTCTCGCGTGCCCGTCCTCTGACTGTCCAAAATTTAGACACTACTCACTCGATGGTTGATCTTTGTTTAGAGCAGGCCCAGAATCTTCTAAGATTTAGAACAGTTGAGAGTGGCATTCGATTCTCGTTGGAATTCTCAGAGCACGCTCGATTTAGACCCAATGTAAATCTTAGTCTATTAACGATGACTTTTTACCTGATCATGGGTGAGTTGATGACCTTATATTCTCATCAAATGCTGGTGGCAAATCGACACCAGATTGAAAAAGTTATCAAGGGTGAGTTGATTGAATCTGCTCAAGAAATTCAAATTCAGCTCCATGAGCTTAATATTTCGTCCCTAACTCTCTCAAAGCTGATACAGAACCTACTCAACATAGAAAACTTTGTCTTACAAGTCTCAGATTACTCTTTACGCTTCATTTACAATCCCTGATTATACTGATCAATTTTTAGACACCCCTATGTAATCCCTACTTGGTGTCTCGAGATGAAGACTCCCTAAAGGTATATTTGGGGGGCACCATTTCTCAATGTAATCGAGGTTGTTTATGAAGAAAATCGCTCCTACTCTTGCCCTTCTTTCAGTGCTTACTTCTTGTGGAATGAGTACTTCTCCAAAAGATCTAAAGAATATGAAGTTGGTGAATGCCAATATCATTTCAATTAGAAGCCAATTGGATGATGCAGAAGCGATTATGGTTCGTCTTAAAACTCCGGCACTTATCGAGACAGCAAAAATCGAAGGTCAAAAAATTACAATTGATGAAAATCAAAAAGCGCTTGTTCTAGCTGAGCAGGAAGCATTTGTTAAAAAAGTAAAAGAACTAGATCCAAATGCTGAAGTTCTTTACAGCACAAAAATCGTAATGAACGCGGTAACAATCGTGGCCAAGCCTTCAATCATGAATAAAGTGAACGGCCTATCAATGGTTCGTAATGCAAACACAATGAGCTATTTTGCAGCTCCTGATGTTGTAACTCGTGCAGAAATTAATGCTCAGATGAATCAGAAGGTAAGAGATCTTACTGAAAGAACTTCTGTAAACTTCATTGGCGCAGGCCGTGCTAAAGAAGAACTAGGTATTACTGGTAAAGGTCTTCGCATCGGTATCATCGATACTGGTATTGATTATACTCACACAATGTTTGGTGGCTCTGGTTCAATTGAAGAATTCAAATCAATCGATCCAACTGCTCCAGTTGCTTCTTACCCGCACAAAATTGAAGGCGGTATTGATCTAGTTGGTGATGAGTTCTCTCCAGCTTCTCCGGTAACTGCACTTAGAATTCCTCGTCCAGATATGAACCCACTTGATGTTCGTTCAGGTCACGGTACACACGTAGCTGGTACTGTTGCTGGTATTGGTGACGGAGTGAACACTTATGATGGTGTTGCTTCAGGTGCAACTATGCACGGAATTAAAGTATTCGGTAAAAACTCAACAGGAGATGCAATCGTAATCGCAGCTCTTGAATATTCAGTAGATCCAAACGGTGACCTTGATCCAAGTGACCGTCTAGATATCGTGAACCTTTCTCTTGGTGGAGCTTACGGTAAGCCTTCTATCAACTATGCTGAAGCTGTTAAAAATACAGTTCTAGCAGGTGTATCTTTCGTAGCAGCTGCCGGTAACTCTGGAGATGCTCCTTATATCGTAGGTGCTCCTTCAACAGCTACAGAAGCTCTTTCAGTTGCTGCTGGAATTGATAATATGGTTCACAACGTAACTGCTGTTGCTTCTCAAGTTTCAATCGAAGGTAAGAAAGAAAATATGTACTCACCACTAGCAAGCTTCTCTAAAGCTCTTGCTGATGGAGAGGTTATCTCAGGTGATGTTGCTTTCATCGGTCTAGGTGATCGTGACTTAACTGCTGAAGAAGCTGCAAAAGTTGCTGGTAAAGTTGCCCTGGTTGATCGTGGAGCGGTTGCTTTCACTGAAAAAGCTGAACGTGCTCTAAAAGCTGGTGCGATCGGTGTTGTTATCGCTAACAACGTTGATGGTGAGCCAACAATCGCTGGTGGTTCTGACAATGCAATGAGCATCCCAGTTGTTTCTATCTCAAAAGCTGACGGTGAAAAAATTAAGGCAGCTCTAAATGGTAAGAAAGAAATCGAATTCTTCTTCTCAAATGAAATTAAAGTAAGCCGTATGGAGTATGCTGATACAATCACAAGCTTCTCTTCACGCGGTCCTCGTTCTGAAGATGGTCTTATTAAGCCAGAAATCGTAGCTCCAGGTCAGCAGATCATTTCAGCTGCTACTGGTAAAGGTAATGGCGGTGTTGCTCTTAACGGAACATCAATGGCCTCTCCACACATGGCCGGTGTAATGGCCCTTATGAAAGAAAAATTCCCTGAGTTATCAGTAATGGATTATAAGCACATGCTTATGGCGACTGCTAAAATCATCGGAAATGAGAAAGGTGAGAGATATTCAGTAACAGCTCAAGGTGCTGGTCGTGTAGATATTATGAAGGCCCTGACTTCTAAACTGGTTCCAAGTCGTGGAGCTTTCTCTCTTGGTCTAGTAAACCTTCTTGCTTCAAATAAAGTAGCAGAAACAATTACTCTGAAGAATATTTCTGATGAGGATTTAAACCTTTCAATCTCAACTGATTTCAGAGGTGGAGTAACACTTGCTGAAAAAGGTTCTGTTGTAACAATCAAGAAAGGTGAATCAAAAGAAGTAAAACTTAACTTCACTCTCGATGTTGTTTCTAAAAACAGAGCGAACTTTGAAGGTTTCGTAAAACTAGTTGATGCTTCAAATACTGAAGTAGTGAGCTTCCCGGTTCTCGCAGTTGTTCACCAAGCGAGTGCTCTGAATACAATTGCAAAAATTCAAAGTGATAAGAAAGTATCTTTTGTTCTTTCAAACAATTCTTCAATCGAAGGTAAGGTTCTTCCTTTCAACCTGATTGCAGAAGATTCTCGTAAAGAGAGCGCTGCTGAACTAGCACTTATTCGCAACACTGCTTGTGATCTTCAGTCAGCTGGTTTCCGTGTTATGAACAAAAATGTTAATGGTAAAGATAAGTCATTCCTACAAGTTGGTGTGAAACTGTTTGATTCAGTTTCTGACTGGCAGGCATGTGAAATCTCAGTTCAAATTGATTCAGATAAAGATGGCGTAGCAGATCTTGAGTGGGCAGGAACAAACACAAGTTATATCCCAGGTCTTGCAGAAGCTATTGGTGGTGGATTTGCTTCAGTACTAGTTGATGCAAAGAAAGCTCAAACTTTGAGAGCATCTTTTGAAGATAGTCACATCAGCACAAACGGCGATACGAAAGCAGTTGAATCTTATATCGAAGCAATCCTTTATGCTGGTCGCTTCACTCCATTCCACGAGAGCTCAGTTTCGGTAATCGAAATTGATCTAGAAGCTGTTTCTCCTGAAGCACTTGAGTCTCTGAATGTGAAAGTAGCTGCTCTTCATACAGGTGCAGGTGCTATCGAAGCTGATGACTACCTAGGAACAAGTGATTCTTGGCATAAGCTAAGCATTAAAGATGCTAACAACCTTCCTGAATCAATCGAAGTTCAAGGTTTTGGTAAGAAGATGGTATCTCTTCCAAAGAATGGTTCAGAAATCATTCTTTACTCACCCACAAATGCTGATGGTGGGAAAGGTGGAATAGATCTTCAGTCGATCAAACTTTAATTCCAAAAGCAAAGGGCCACGGAAGTGGCCCTTTTTTATTACATAAAGTTTGTAGGAAATTGATAAGGATCAGGATACTTCTCTGACAATACTTCAATACGATTCTGATAAGGTTTTTTCTCATCTTTAATCTCAGACATTGAGACTTTTAAATAAAGATCTTTCGCTTCATTCAAAGACTGATTAAATACACTCAAGAAAATATTTCGAAGGTCATTTTGAATAAAGGCCTTACGCTTCCCTTTCTGAATATTCTCATAGCGATTGATTTGTCCCAAGAGAAACTGGTGAAGCTTTTTCTTGTGAGCAGGGTACTTAAAGATCAATTGCGAGTAGGAATTGAAGTTCAAAAATGACCAAACCATAAACTGGCCAGAGATGAGGTGAGGAGTGATGATGAAATCAAAATCGGTCTCCATCTCTGCTTTTACAATTTGGTGATGCTCTTTTAGGTATTCTAATGTTTTCTTGCGAAACACTTCAGGAATCTTAATGAAATTGTTATTGAGAAAGAATAACCCTTCTAAGAAAGGCCCGCAGAGCCTTACGTTGATTTGTCCCCAACGAAAGTCAGCAAGATAAGTTTTAAGCGAATCAAGTTCTGCCTTTGGATTCTTAATGGGAAGAATAGAGAGAATAACTCCATTGTCTCCCTTCACTGTAAGAACTGTTGGGCGCTCGATGATTGCTAGAGTTGAAAAAACAGCATCTAATCCATCCTCAGGATCAAAAACAGCGCGATCAAGTTCAAACTTATTTCGAGGGTAGTAGAGCTGATTAACCTTACGAATATTCTTCTTCTCAAAAATCTCCATATACTTGAGCAGGAGATTGGCCGTTGCACGGGCATCTTCTACCGCTCGGTGAGCATTGGAGTGAGAAATTCCAAAGATGGAAGACATATAAGAGAGATTTGAACTCATGATCTCAGGGATCATGTACTTGGTCATGATATTGGTACAAATGACCTTGTTATCAAGAGTGGGGCGTCCCAGTTGTTTGAGAACTCCGTTCAAGAAGGGCACATCAAAAGAAGTGTTGTGGGCCACAAGGATAGAGTCTCCGATGAATTGAGTGATCTCATCGATGACTTCTTCTATTTTAGGAGAGTGACTTACGTCTGCTTTTTTAATCCCTGTTAATTTTTGAACGAAGTCGGGAATTTCTTTATCAGGATTGATGAGAAAATTTCGTTCTTCAGTGATGACTCGGTTTTCAACTCGAACCATACCTACTTCAATAATTTTTTCTGTTTCAAAATTTCCGCCGGTAGTTTCTAAGTCAATCACACAGAAATTAAGAGAGCGGAGTAACTCATCGGGTGAGTTAAAAGATTGGTCTGTCATAAAACACGTGAAGGAACATTCGTTCCTTTCCTTTCGTTTCGTTTAAGATAAAAAGAGCACTTATTTTAAGTGCTCTGGAGTAAATGCATGAGTTAGCATTTCTTTTAATTTTTTTGTTGTTTGTTTTCCATGCTCGTCACCAAACGTGATTTCAAGATCTCCGTCGGCAAACTCAGTCATGACTTGTAGGCAAAAACCACAAGGTGGCCAACCATCTTTAGTGAAAACTTGAACTTTTTTTATTTTCTTGTGGCCTTCAGAAACAGCTTTAAAAATCGCCACTCTTTCAGCACAAACAGTTCCACCAAAGCTTGCATTTTCAATATTACAGCCACTGAAGATGCTGCCATCTTCTGTGATGATAACTGAACCCACCTTGGCCTTGGAGTAAGGTGAGTGTGAATTCAGTGAAGCTTTCTTCGCTTCTTCATGAAGGTTTTGACTCATTTAGACTTTCCCTAATTTTTTTAGTTCACCAATAGTTTCAGTCAATATAGTGGCGAATCCAACCATGGCCTTTTCTGCCACATCTTTTACATCAGCATGGCTGAGTTTTTCTTCTTTGATACCGGCCGCATAGTTAGTGATACAGGCAACACCCGCCACTTTTAATCCCATGTGGTTGGCTGCAATGACTTCAGGAACAGTACTCATTCCTACCATATCTCCGCCAAGAATGCGGATCATGCGAATTTCAGCTGGCGTTTCATAAGTTGGACCTAAAACTGAACAATAAACTCCAGCTTTCATATTCACTTTGTGACGGCGAGCTACCTCAATCATCACACTATTCATTTCGCGGTTATAAGCTTGGCTCATATCTGGGAAACGAGGACCAAGCTCAGCGAGGTTAGGACCTAGAAGAGCGTTGCGGCCAGAAAGGTTAATATGATCAGTGATCGCAACAAGATCTCCCGGATGGTAATCAAGATTAACTCCACCAGAAGCATTGCTGAGGAAAAGCATCTCAATTCCAAGAGCAGCTAAAACTCTTACTGGAAGAACGATCTCTTCCATCGGGTGTCCTTCATAAGAGTGGATACGACCTTGTAGGGCCGCTACCTGAACACCATGAACCTCTCCTAGAATCAGACGACCTTCATGTCCTTCAACGCTTGTGCGTTTGAAGTGAGGAATATCCTGATAAGGGATAATTTGTTTATTTTGAATTTGATCTACGTAAATTCCTAATCCCGAACCAAGAACGATACCGATCTTTGGTTTGATATTTGTTTTAGAGCGAATGTAATTGGCCGCTTCCAGGATTTTATTCATAGGCATATAGGGTCCTTAGCTTAGTTTCTCAATAATAAGTTTTGGTGCACGAACTTTACTTGCAGAAAGTGTGATGACTTCCTTATGAAATTTCTTCACCAGTTCTTTGGCAATTTTATCTTGGTGAGGGTGGTGATCAATCGTAAGAATCGCTTCACCTTTTTTCACCTTATCTCCAATCTTTTTATGGAAATTGAAACCAACTGCAAAATCAATTTTATCTGTTTTCTCTTTACGTCCGCCGCCAAGTTCAATCAGAAGGATACCGATCTTAGCATTCGCAAAAGATTTGATGTAACCATCAGCAGTTGCTTTAACTACGGTCTTTTCTGTTGATTGCGGTAGAAGAGAGTAATCATCAATAACTCGATCATCCCCACCTTGAGATTTAAGAAGTTTTCTGAATTCATTTAGAGCTGAGCCATCTTCGAGGACACTCCAAGCTTTTTTTAGAGCTTTTTCAAAAGTCTTCTCAATCCCACCGATATGAATCATATGGGCAGCAAGCTCTACAGATAGATCTGTAATATCTTTTGGACCTTTCCCTTTAAGAGTTTCGATAGACTCGATAATCTCATTAGTATGCCCAACAGCATCTCCAAGAGGCTGGTTCATATCAGTGATCAGGGCCACTGCTTTCTTTTTGAAGCGCTTAGAAGTTTGAATAAGACTTGTTCCAAGAGCACGAGCAGATTTTGGATCTCTCATGAATGCGCCTGAACCATACTTAATATCAAAAACGATTCCGTTTGCTCCCTCAGCTAATTTCTTAGACATAATTGAGGCAGTAATAAGAGGAATTGAATCTACTGTTGCCGTTACATCACGAAGAGCATAGATAAGACGATCTGCAGGAGCAATCTCTGGAGTTTGTCCGATCAGAACTAGGCCTTCCTTATTTAATTTCTTCTGGAATTCTTTAAGATCAAGGGCCGTATTAAAACCTTTAATCGCTTCAATTTTATCAACTGTTCCACCTGTGTGACCAAGACCGCGACCAGCGATCATGGGAACTTTTACACCTGCTGCTGAAGCAATAGGGGCGAGGATGAAAGAAGCTTTGTCACCGATTCCACCTGTTGAGTGCTTATCGATCACATTGTTGCCAGGAAACTTTAACTGCTCACCTGACTCAAGCATTGCGTCCGTTAGGGCCGCTGTTTCTTCAACGTCCATTCCTTTGATAAACATCGCCATTAGCATGGCCGACATTTGATAATCAGGAATAACTCCGTCTGTAAAAGACTGGATGAACCACTTGATTTCGTTTTTTGTTAACTTTTCGCCTTTCTTCTTTTTGTCGAGAAGGCCATAAACTTGGAATTTTTCTTTTGTCATTATGTACTCACATGATTACTGATTTGCAAAATTTACGAGAGCCACCTATCATATTCATAGGTACTCCCGTTGGCAATTCAAGTCCTAGGATGTTTATGAAAAAGATTTTATTTTCTCTCGCTATTTTGTCTCAACTCATCGTTTCACCTGTGATGGCAGAGGATGATTTTGTTAAAAATACCCAAAACGACATTCTTATTGTCGCTGGCGCTGGTATTGGGGGAGCGGTTCTTGGTCTCTCAACACTCTCTTTTGCCAATGAACCAAGTAAACATATTTCAAATGTGTGGACAGGAGCAGCTATCGGAGTCATTGCTGGGGTTGTTTTTGTTGCTTTTAATTCCGCTCAGAAAAATTCTGAAGACCTGCAAAGTTCTGCTGCTTTCTCAACATTTGAGCGAGTGGCCTGGCACCACTCTCAAGAAAATCTGCTTAATCAGGGCCCTAAACAAGTCTCTAGTACTCTCTGGACCACTGATTTTTAACTAGTTAGGCCGTCTTAAAGTGTCGGGTTTTTCTTGCCATTATTAGTCGGCCTTGCGATAAATCCATGAGTCAAATTTAACATTGATATTAGGAAGGCTTATGGAAAGACTAGTTTCTCTTCTTGGTTTGTTTGTGATGATTGGTATTGCGTATGCTTTCTCAGAAAAGCGTAAAGCGATCCAGTGGAGAACAGTAATTTCTGGGATTCTTCTACAGGTTATCTTTGGACTCATTATTTTAAAAACGACTGTCGGTAAGGATGTCTTCGCCGGTGCCTCAAAGATGTTTGATGGCATTCTAAGCTATACTCACGAAGGTGCGAAATTTCTTTTTGGTAACCTTGCTGATGCCAATAACTTTGGTTTCATTTTCGCAACAATGGTTCTCCCTACAATTATTTTCATGAGCTCTCTTATGTCGGTGCTTTATCACATCGGTATCATGCAAAGAATCGTAGAAGTTTTCGCAAAAGTGATGATGAAAGTGATGAAGACTTCAGGGTCTGAGTCTCTTGCCGCTGCTGCTAATATCTTCGTAGGTCAAACAGAGGCTCCTCTTGTGATTAAGCCTTATGTTCAGACTATGACTAAGTCAGAAATCATGTGTCTTATGACTGGTGGTATGGCGACTGTTGCAGGTGGTGTACTTGCCGCTTACGTAGGATTCGGGATTGATGCAGGGCATCTTCTTGCCGCATCAGTAATGAGTGCTCCTGCTGCTATCGTTTGTGCGAAACTTCTGGTTCCTGAACTAGAAGAGTCTGCTACTGCTGGTGTAGTAAAAGTTGATCTCCCAAAAAGAAGTGAAAACGTTATTGATGCTGCTGCTGATGGTGCGTCAGATGGTCTTCGTCTAGCGGCTAACGTAGCTGCTATGCTTTTAGCTTTCATTGCTCTTATTGCGATGCTTAACGGTATGCTTGGTTGGTTTGGAGGCCTTCTTGGTTTCCCTAATCTTTCGTTTGAATTAGTCATGGGCTACCTGAACGCTCCTGTAGCTTGGCTTCTAGGGGTTCCTTGGGAAGATTGTCTAACAGTTGGTGCGATGCTGGGTAAGAAACTTGTTCTAAACGAGTTCGTGGCCTACCTTGATTTAACAAGAAGCATTGGAACAATTTCTGAGCGCTCAGTAACACTTACTACTTACGCTCTGTGTGGATTTGCAAACTTCTCTTCAATTGCCATTCAGCTGGGTGGGATCGGGACTCTTGCTCCTAACAAAAGAGAGACATTGGCCCGTTTAGGTCTAAAATCTCTACTCGGTGGGACATTGGCCTGTTACATGACGGCCTGTATCGCTGGCCTATTTATTTAATCTACAAACATTGCCTTCTTTATATTCCATGTGTTTGTCTGTATTCTAGTAACAATTTTGAATTTAAAAGTTATTAGAATTAGGACAAACAATGGCAAAAGAATTAGTGGTCAATCAGACTCACCATGAGTCTCGTATTGCCCTTATTGAAAATGGGGAAATTCTCGACTTCCTCATTGAAAGGCACTCAGAGAATGAGTCGCATCCCGTAGTCGGAAATATCTATCTTGGAAAAGTATTAAGAGTTTTACCTGGAATGCAATCGGCCTTCATTGATATCGGTCAGGAGAGGGCGGCTTTCCTTTATGTAGATGATGCTTATCTTCCTACCTTAGATGAGCAACGTGAGCTTATTCAGCGAGCTGAGAGCAATCCTAAGCGTCTGGGTGAAGTGATTCCGGACGAGTATTCAACATTGACTGAAACTGTAGATATGAAGTTTCGCCCTGATGTAAAAATTCAAGACTTCTTAAAGGAAGGGGATGAGATTGTTGTTCAGATTGCTAAAGAGCCGATCTCAACCAAGGGACCAAGAGTTACCCGCCATATCACTCTCGCTGGCCGTCATATCGTTTATATGCCATTCATCGAGCATACAGGTGTGTCTCGCAGAATCGAATCTGAAGAAGAAAGACGTCGTCTAAAAGATGTGATTGATTCCGTTCGTCCGGAAGGAGTGGGTGTTATTGCCCGAACTGTTGCAGAGGGACAAAGTTATAAAGTTTTAAAAAACGATTACAACAATCTTGTTAAAATTTGGAAGGATGTTCAAAAGCGTCTGGAAAAAGCAAAAGCTCCGATGGAGCTTCATCAGGATCTTTCATTCATTGAGCGCGCTCTTCGTGACATCATGGATGAGGATGTCGATACATTGATTGCGGATAATAAGGCTGCCATCAAGCAAATTGAAAAATTTGTCGCCCGCTTTACTCCACAGCATAAAGCAAAGATTAAGCTTTATGACGGTGAACTTCCTATCTTTGAACACTATGGGATTGATATTGAAATTGAGCGTGCTCTTTCGAATCAAGTTTTCCTGCGCTCAGGTGGATCTATCAATATTGATCAGACGGAAGCTCTAGTATCTATTGATGTGAACACTGGTAAGTTTGTTGGAAAGAAAACGTTAGAAGAAACAATTCTTAAAACAAATCTGGAAGCAGTTAAAGAGATCGCTTATCAGCTTCGACTTCGCAACTGTGGTGGGATCATTATTATTGATTTCATTGATATGGAAAAAGAAGAACACAGAAGCCAAGTGTATTCTGCTCTGCTTGAAGCCTTAAAGAAGGATCGCTCTAAGACCAATGTCCTTCCGATCTCTGGTCTGGGATTAGTGGAGATGACTCGCAAACGTACACGCGACACATTGGTGAGAGTCATGTGTGAACCTTGTCCATATTGCGAAGGTGTTGGACGAGTGAAGTCAGTTGAAACGGTAAGCTATGAAGTGATTCGTGAACTTCAAAAAGTTTTAAAAAGAACGGCCGCTGGAAAACTGACTATTTTTGCTCATCCAGAAGTGTGTGCAAAATTATCAGATTCTGGAATTGTGGATACAATGGAAGAGGCATTCAATAAAACAATTCTTGTTCGCGCGGATAATAACTATCATTCTGAGCAATACGAGATTTACGCTCCTGAGAATTAAATCAGACTAAACTCATAGAGCAGATAGTAGCACAAGCAAATCGTACTCATTATTAAAATCGCATCAGGTTCGAGCAGGGATTTTTTCCTCTCGACCTGATAAAGATTCCCAATCACTGCAATTGCAATACACAAAATAATCGATAAACAAGTAAAGATGTGGATGATGCCGATGGCGGCAAAAATAGAGCCATCTACAAAAAAGTCTAAAATCGCAATGACTAGTATATTGTAAGCATTACTACCAAGAATATTCCCGAATGCCATATCATAACTTCCCATTCTTACCGACTGAAGTGTGGCCACCATTTCAGGAAGAGAGGTTGTAATAGAAATGAGAGTTAATCCGATAAAAGTTTCTCCCATTCCTGTTCTTTGAGAAAGATCTTCAGCAACTTGAACGAGAATAGGGCAGGCGTAAGCGATGACTGCTGCACTTAGAGAAAAAATGGCAATGCCCGGGAGTAATTGTTTGAGAGGAAAACGAAATGAAATTTTATTATGATGAACACAGTTTTGATTGTTGAAAATAATTTTCATACTTATCAGGTTAACAATCACAATAAGATAACTGGGTAGGGATCCATTGAACAAAATGATTCCTCCACTGGCAGGGGTTAACAGTATTCCGACCGCTACAATTGCGACTAGGACAATAAGAAGACTTGCAGAGAGTGCATGGCCAGCAGAGATTGTTGAAAACTTTTTTTGACGTGATCGATGAAGAGTATCGGCCAGAGCGAGAATAAAAAGATTCACCAAACAGGCCCCGAGAAGGTTCCCAATGGCTAGTTCAGGAATACCAGAACGGATAGAATTAATCCCTACAAAAATTTCTGTTAAAGAAGTCGCTCCAGCTAGAAGAAGAGAACCAATAATCAGCTTCCCAAGACCAGTCTTATCTGCAATATCATCTGCCGCTTTCGTGAGAAATATTCCAGCACCAACGATGAGAACTGAGGCGAAAAAAAATTGGGCCGACAATAACATCATGAGCGACTCCTGATTCTCATTTTAACGAGCTTTATCAGGGGCGATAAATGAATGGTGCCTAAATTTTAATAATTTCTAATGAGACAAGTCTGCTCGATAGGAGAGTCCTGTGCTAAAAAAATAAAAGATGGTCTGGTCATTATCTCCATAACCAACAGAAGCATCCCATTGAAAGTTATTAGTAAGAAGGTAAGCAAGTCCGGTATCAGCATTGAAGGAAATCTTTTGATCCTGAATTTGCCCAAAAACTTCAACAAATGAACCAAATGATTCGGTTATCGGAAAAGAAATATTGCTCACATAGGAGTAAGAAAGAGAATGATCGAAGCCATCAGCATAAGAGAGACCTAGATTGTTAGTCCAAGAGATCAGTGAAATCACTTCATGATGGGAAGAAATCATGAGTGAAGGGGTCATGCGATTCTTGTGGTAGAGAGACTCAACAAGGTCGGTATGAATTCGCAGCTGAAGGCCTAAGGCCGGGACTAAGCCTTTGTGGGTAGAGATAAGATTATATCTAAAACCTGCTTGGAGATCACTCCATCCACGATGGGAATCAGTTGCATTTTGTATTAGTCCATGTTGCTGATAGACTACTGAGGTGTTCAATTCTAACTTCTCACTTAATCCCCATTTAAGAGTGCTATCCAGGTTGAATTTTTTGTTTTGAGTTCCTGCATGGGAGTAACTGCTTTTTTCAATGCCTGATTGAATCTGAAAAAAATTCTTTCCCACTGTATAAGGGACAATCGCCTGGCCAGGTCTGTCTGTTCTAATTACTGTAGCCGTTTGAGCAGATAGCCTAAAAGGAAAACAAAGGAGTAATAGGAGAGGAAGATAAATTTTATAAGTCATGAGTCTTTTCAGGGGAAGAAAAAAAAGGACGTGGGATCTTGGCTTCTTTGAGAGCTTCATTACCTCTTAGAATAATATCACTTTGTAAGGCCTTTTCGAATCTCACATCGATGACATAGCATTTGAGTCTTATCTGTAGAGCAGGTCTTTGCGCAAAATCAAGTTCACTTAAAACAATACTGACTGGTTTCTTGAGAAAAACATACTTACTGGTTACTGCAGTTTCATAAAGTATTTTTTTTGCCCTTTCAATATCTGCCGACAGATCAAGGTGAAAGTTAATTTCCACCATCATATCAAGGGCACCAAAGTTTCCTGATGAGACAACATCTGTGATAAACTTACTGTTGGGGATCGTGACAACGGAGTCATCCAAAGTAATGAGTCTGACTGCTCTCAATCCGATGGTGGTTATTTCCCCATAGACTCCCTCAAAGCTGACTCGATCACCCACTTGAAAGGGACGATCAAAAAGAAGAATGACACCAGCGACGACTGAAGCGATTAAGTCCTTTAGTGACAAACCAAGTGCGACAGCTAGGGTCCCGCTGACGGCAAGGAGGAGGGCCTTGGGAGGTTGAACGACTCCATAGAAGAGGTAGCCTCCTCCAATGATATAGATGGCAAAAGAAGTTACAGTCACAATTTGAGCAATCAGCAGTCTACGAGAAGGGACTCTTTGATGAAGTCTTTCTCCTGCATTGGCAATGACCTTCACTGCAAAACCCAGGACAATGACTCCCGTGATTAGTAAAGAGAGTTTCGTGAAACTTAAAATTTCAGCAAATGCTGAGATACTTTCAATATCAGTTTCATTCATAAATAAAATTCTTTCCTGTTAAAAAGTAGTCGATGGTATATTGAGATTTTGATGAAATTCGAAATCGGTTATCTGCTGAAGACCAAATTAAATTTTTATCAAGGGCCTCTTTCAGGCATTTTAAGATGACGGTTTTTTCGATATTCACAATCCTATGCATTTCTTCCAAGTTTAAGCTGTCATGTCTGACAATTGCGGCCAGTAGAAAGAGTGCATTATCACTCATGCCTGAAACAAGGGAGGAATCGATAAATTGAGGAACGCCAATACCTATTTTTTTATCATTGACATCAGTGATAGCTGATACCCAATAACTAAGAGCTGATCTTGGATTCCCACGGGACTGTCCCCACAAGAGTCTGAAAAATTGGGTTTCCGACTGCTGGCCAAAGGTATTTTCATCGGCACTAAATGCTTTGATTGAGCTGTCAAAAATACGTCCAAACCCGCTGGCATTGTGTCTGTTAAGAATCAGTCTCTGAATTTCAAGATCAGACCAAGCTTTGATATCAAAAATTTCTCCGTAAAAATGTTCTGCCCCAAAAATGCCTTTAAGGTAGAGCCATGATTGAGTACTAATGGTCAGACACCAGAAGATATTTTTTGTTGGGAGACTGATGATTTCAATGAACATCTGATAGGCCTTAAAGCCTCCAATTGCTCCTAAAAAAAGATTTTGAATATCATCGACCATGATGACTTTTTTCTCATTCAAGTTCTTATCATAAAAAAGAATATCTTGAGGGTACTTGATCTCCATTTGAAGGATTTCTCCCAGCCATGCCAATAACTGAGATTCGGTTAAAATTTTCGGGTTAGCACGGCTTGAGATAAAGTCTGCTGGAGCTGATTGAGCGATGAGTTGAAGAGCAGTTGATTTTCCTATTCCTCGATTTCCTACAATGAGTGCGCAATCGTAGAGGTGGGCTCCTTTTTTCCAATTCTCTATACGCTTGAGTAATTTATGTTCAATCGAGTGGTCACGATGAACGATTAATTCGCTGGTAGTGCTAAGATAGTAGTCAAAGTATTTTAAATACTCATCTGGTGGGGTTTCCTTAATCTTTTCTTTTTGGTTGTCATTTTCCAGTCTTCTTTTAAAGATTTCTGAGTTTAGCCTTTTAAAGATATCAAATCGTATCAGTTTTGAATAAGAGAAGACGAGCACTTCATTGACTGAAATCACCAGTAGAAGTAGTGGCGTTGTTAGGTAGGAAATAAATTTGAACTTCTCTATGGAAGGAAGTATAGGGGAGATACGAGGGAAGTTGTCCTCAACGATATCATGTATCTTTTCTTGCCATTTTTTTGATTCAAAAAGGATATAAAATACATTTATATAAAAAAAGATTGAAGCAAATATACCATATAGAAGGGCCTTGTCTGTCGAGAAAGCGACTGTCTTTAACGTAATAACTTCAATAAGGATCAATCGTGAGATTTTTTTAGAAGAACTCTCAGCCTGAGTCTTCGTTTCTTGAGATTTTTCAATTGTCTTGGATGAGAAGAGGATCTCCAAAGCAATTTGGATCGTGGTTCTGACAATTCGGTAAATGAAGTAGGCCCTGGTATAAAAGAGGAAGAGTGAGACCTCTTTTAATACCGTGTCACCAATGACTTCTTCTGCCAGAAGGATTAATAAAAGCATTCCCGTATCTGTAATAAAAGGGCGAATGCGAATCAGCCATGAGGCGATGGCCGTTCTTCTTCTATAATCGAGTGGAGAATGTTGGAGGATTTCGTGTCTGAGTTTATCACTGGCCTTTGTAATCAGAGTCAGAGACTTGAAGAGGAGGATAGGGCTGAGTAATAAGAAGAATAGACTGAATGCCTGGCCTGAAAGGTCAAGCCATCCATCAAGACCATTTTTTATCTTTCCTTCTATCTCCAGTGTTTTTGCCACCCACCCCGTATTAAGCTTAACCGGTATGACTTTGATCTCCCTGTTGAGATCGGCCACATTCTGGGCATTGAGTTCTCTGTGATCTTTACAGTTGTCCTGTTGATCACACAGCCCAATATACTTGGCCCGCAGACTCCCTGAATCTCTTAATATTCTAAAACTTGATTCCTTGAGCTCTTTGATGATCTCAGATCTTTGGTTGATGAGATCACTTCTTTTTTTCTTCGCTTCAAAATGGGCTTCGAGGTACTTTTGAAAGGACTCTTTGTCTTCACTTGAGAGGTTTTCAAGATCTTGTAGTCTGGGAGGCAGATAAGTATGAAGTTGAATGCTTATACCTGAATAAAGTTCGATAACAGAATCGACAGCCTGTTCCCAAATTTTATTTGAAGTGCGAAACAGTTTTTCTGCTGGCTCATTTTCTCGTTTTTTAATATTCGTGAGTTCTTTCCGAAGATCAGAGAGGCTTTCTTTTTTTTCTTTTATCTGCTCAAGAAAGGTTATCTGTTCATTGGCAACATTAATAGTATAGGCCATGAGCTCGGCTTTAGCTTGATTGATGAGATAGATCGTCGTCTGTTCTTCAGGATCACTGGCAGAAGGTATGTCATCGAGTTTTTTTTGAATGATATTTCTCTCTTTAACCGTTTTGTTTAGTTGATCATTAATAAACTCTGACGTTTTGGATTTAGATCTTTTTTTTCCATAATTGACAATATAAGTATCTCTGTCTTTTTTGTTCATTTCTAAAAAAACAATTTTCTGTTTATTGAGTTGAGCAATTGATCGGGCCAGGATTTCAAGATTGTCCTTAGCGTGCTTTTGGTCAGAGCATTTTTTTAGTTTTTTGATTTCGGGAGTTTCTAAAACGGATTCAGGTTTTATGAGATTGGCAATTTCTTGAACACGCTTTTTAATTTGCTGAGGATTATTTAAATCAACTTCAAAAAGATCGCTCAGAGGCACTAAAAAATCTTCGCTGGCCCCCATGAGAGAGAGAAGAGATTTGAGTTGTGATTGGTGAAAGCTTATTTGGGCTTCAAGGTTCTGATCAAATTTTTTGCAGTCATTATCGACGATGCTTTTTTTGCTGGCCGGGACCGTTAGTGAAAAGAGAGTTGTGGTGAAGAACAATAAAAGTTTCAACGAAACCCATTTCATCTTGATACTCATTTTAAATTAAAGGTTTAACAGAGTGATTCTAATCAATTTAGCACTATAAGTTAAGAATTCTTATTTATCGATGTGGGCCCACTTTTTGCTCTAACTAATTGAAATAATAGAGGGAGGCATCAATATTGTTTAGAGTAGTGTGTCAAAATGTCCCTCTTAGACTTTTACTGGACGTAGCTCAGGGGGCATGTTAGATTCACTCGACATTTATTACATATTCCATCTCGCTCATGACAATGGTGTTCATGGGCTTAATTATAATCCAGGAGGAAATATGATCTACGAAACGGCTTTTGTCGTTCGCCCGGACGCATCCGAGGAAATCGTAAACTCTATTAAGAATACTCTTTCAGAGATTTTTAAAGAGAACGGTGCGGAAGTATTAGTTAACGATTCATGGGGAGTGAAAACTTTCGCTCAGTCTACTGAATCAGGTCTTAGAAAAGGTGCTTACCACTACTTCATGTACAAAGGTAATGGTTCTCTTAACAAAGAGATCGAGCGTCGTTTTAACATTAATGAAAACCTAGTTCGTTACATTATCGTTAAACTTGGCGAAGACAGATACCAAGATTCAATTGTAAAAAATTACAAAAACCCTAACCACGCACAAGCTTCTCAAGCTCAAGCTTCTGATGAAGATTTCAGCGATGATAAAGACAAGAAAATGCACTCTAAGCGCAAATCTTGTTGGTTCTCTGCTAAGAAAACTTCTCCAGATTGGAAAGATCCAAAGTCATACTCATGGCTAGTAAACGAGTTCGGAAAAATTTCTCCAGCTCGTATTACAGGTCTTACTCCAAGATATCAGCGTGAAGCGAACGATGCTATTAAGCGTGGTCGTAACATGCTTCTTATCAGCTACCAGTCTAACGACATCGCTCGTTAATCTGTTAGTTTAAGAGAAGAGCTATGAGTACTGAACTCACGCCAAGACCTAAACTTTCAACAGCAAGATTACTTCTTTTAGGAGTAGCTTCAGTTGTATTGTGTCTGAGTTTTGTGATGTCTGTATTCGCACCTTTTCCTTTGACAATGGCCATCCTTCTTTATGGAAGGACAAAAGGATATCTCACTGCACTTCTAGGGTTAGGATTAAGTTTTTTATTCGCCCTCGCTGTGTACAAGGATTTTACTCTTTTTGGGTTCTATGTCTGTGTCATGATCTTTGGGGTTTCTATTGCTGAGATTTGTCTTCGCAACTGGAGACCGGTAAGAGGATTGGTGACGGTAGGATTAGTTTTCTTGTCCCTTGTTCTTGGTGGATTTTTGATCACAGTTAAATCTCAAAACCAAACGGTGCGAGGTTTTATTGTTGAGAGAATTCAGCAAAGTGAGGAGTGGTTTTCGAAGCAAAAAGAAATCTTCGAGAAAAGCCCAGATTCTGGATCAATTCAGGTTCTGCAGCTTTTAAATAACCCAAATCAGCTGGCCGACGAAGTGATTAAAACACTTCCGAACACAGTTTTTATGGGAACGTTTCTGATGTTGTGGTTTAATACTTTCTTAGTTCTTAAGAGCAGAAGGTTGCTGCAGTCAGGAGAAGATTTTAAGTATAATGAGAAATCTCTTCTTTACTTCAGAGTCCCATTTGGCCTTGTTCCGGTGGTTATTACTGGACTTGTTCTGGCCGTTTGGGGTGAGCAATTTGGTGGACAGGATTTAGAAACACTCGGATTTACGATTATCAAGTGTCTAGGATTATTTTATTTCTTCCAAGGTTTTGGAGTGTTTAACGACCTACTTAACTTTGTTGGATTAAAAGGTTTTTTTAGAACACTCATAGTGATTTTTGTTATCTTCAGTGCGAACTATCTTATTGCTGGAATTGGACTCTTTGATAATTGGTTTGATTTTAGAAAGTATTTTAGAAAACGTAATAAGTAATTTAGGAGAACAATATGAAAGTCATCCTTACTGAAAAGGTTAAGACTCTTGGAATGATTGGTGAGATCGTTAACGTTTCTGCTGGTTTCGCTCGTAACTTTCTTTTCCCAAGAAAGCTAGCGATCCTTGCTGATGAGAAAAACGCTAACATCATTAAAGATAAACAAAAAGCTCTAGCTAAGAAAGTTGAAGGCGAAAAAGCCGTTGCTAACGATGCGAAGAAGAAAATCGAAGGTATCACTCTTGAACTAATCAAGAAAGTTGGTGCTAACGGTCGTCTTTTTGGTGCTGTTACAACTCAAGAAATTGCTGCTGAACTAGAGAAGAAAGGACTAAACGTTGAGCGTCGTCAGATTCTTATCGATGGTTCAATCAAGTCTCTTGGAACATTCGATGTTAAAGCTCGTCTTTTCCAAGATGTTGTTGCTAACTTCAAAGTTAAAGTTGCAATCGATGCAGCTATGGCCGAAGAACTTAAGAAGCAACAAGAAGATGCTCAGCGCCGCAACGCTGAGAAGAAAGCTAAAGCTGAAGCTGCAAAAGCTGAAGCAGAAGCTGCTGCAAACGCAGCTGCTGAAGAGTAATCTTTATTCGCTTACAGGGCCTCAAGGTAAAACTTGGGGCCTTTTTGTTTTAGGATCTCGTTATGTCTCAAGAATTGCCTCACGATATTGTTGCTGAAAAAGCCCTCCTTGCTTGTTTGATCATTGATAACGCATCGATGGATCATATCTCTGATCTTGTTCTTGCTCCGGAAGATTTTTATCATCCTCAGTATGGTTTTATTTTTGCGGCCATTAAAGATCTTTTTATTGAAGGTAAGCCTTTCGACATAGTAACTGTTTCTTCTAAGCTTAACGATCAAGGAAAGCTTGAGAAGATTGGCGGACAATCTGCACTGATTGCGATTTGTGATGAAGTTGGGTCCGCTGCCAACGTTGAGCATTACGGCAAACTCGTTAAACAGAAGGCCGTGCTTCGTGAGGTAGTAAGAACAGCGACTCGGGTCATGCAGTCGGGAACAAACTTCTCAGGTGATATTGAGAATTTCCTTCAAGATGTAGAGACAAGTTTCTTTAAACTAACTGCTCAGACAAAAACAAATAAAATGGTAAGTCTAAAAGAATCTCTTCATGAGGTTCTTAAAGAACTTGAAAAACCTGCTCGTGCGAAAGGGGAGATTTCAGGTCTCTCGACTGGCTTTAAAGCTCTTGATACAAGACTTTTAGGTCTTCAACCTGGTCAACTTGTTATCATGGCCGCTCGTCCTGCCATGGGAAAAACAGCGCTTGCTCTTAACTGGGCATTAGCAGCTGCCAAACAAACTCAGCTTCCCGTTGCGATCTTCTCATACGAGATGCTTCACGCTGAACTTGCCATGCGACTTCTGGCCGCAGAATCAAGTGTGGATGCGAGAAAATTTAGAACCAAAGATTTTAATGAATTTGATCTTCGAAAGATTGCCGATGCATCTCTTCGTTTATCAAATCTGCAAGTTCATATTAATGATTCAGGTGCTACTACAGCTCTGGATATCAGATCCTACTGCCGTAAATTAAAAGCGGAAGCAGGCCTTGCGATGATCGTCATCGATTATATTGGTCTCATGCCGATTCACGCTAAAAAACAGTCTCGTGAGCAGGAAATTGCTGATCTCTCACGTACTCTAAAAATGCTGGCCAACGAATTACAAGTACCAGTGGTTGTTCTCTCTCAGCTTAACCGTGCTGCCACTCACAGAACTGATCGTCGTCCACAACTGCAGGATCTTCGAGAATCAGGATCTCTAGAGCAAGATGCGAACATTGTGTGTTTGATTCACCGTGAAGAGTATTATGATGCTCAAACGCCTAAAAAAGGTATTGCGGAGGTCATCATCGCTAAAAACCGTAACGGTGAGCCTGGAACAGTGGAACTTGCTTGGATTGGATCTCAGACGAAGTTTGCTGATCTTGAATTCCAGCGTCCGGAGGCCTAGTGCTGTTTTCAACTTTTCGTTGGAAAAATAAGTCTAATCTTCATCTCTCAAATCCCGTGAGAGCATTTATTCAGTATCGTCATAGACGTCATGACCTTATCACTGGTTTTGATCAAGGTGTTGATGCTGATGCTTTTTTTAAAGAGCTTCAAAGTTTAAAAGTAGATGCCCACCCAAAAAATCCTATCGTCATTCATCTCATGTATGAAATGGGTTTTCTTTTTACGGAATCGGGTCATCTGCTCAAAGATGATGAGCCATTGGCCATTGTTATTGAGTATCAAAAAATAGGATTTGTGCGTCCTAAGAGTAAGCTTAAAAAAATTCCTCTAAAGACGTTGGAAAGACCAGGTTGGACTGAATACAAGGAAGCCTTTAAATACCTCGAGGAAGCACTTTTAAATGGCAGTGCTTACCAATATAACCTGACATATCCTTTTGATTTCTACACGGAAGATTTCTTCTCACCGGAAGATATTCACGACTTCTTCTTTACTCGCAGTAAACTCTCAAGCTTCGCTCATATGACGTATCTGGGAGAAGAGGTTATTTTAAGCAATTCTCCAGAATGTCTTTTTACCATCCAGAAAGGTCATCTCTACAGTATGCCGATCAAAGGGACAAAAAAGAAAGGTAAGGGGAAATTAAGCTCACAAATTAAAGATTTGTTTTCTGATCCTAAGGAGCAGAGTGAGCTGATCATGATCGCTGATCTGGTGAGAAATGATTTAAATAAGCTCTCAGGTGGAGAATGTCAGGTTCCAAGAATTAAGAAGGCCCTCGTTCTCAATGATCTGATTCATCAGTACTCACTCTTAAAAACTCCTGTTCAAAAAGAATGGTCACTTTACCAAATTATTTCATGCCTCTTCCCTGGTGGTTCAATAACTGGTGCCCCTAAGATCAGTGCGATTCGCACCCTTGATCGAGTAGAGCGCTTCAGAAGAAACACTTATTGTGGTTCAACAATTCTTTTTTGGAAGAATCACCTCGACTGCAGTATCAATATTCGCACAGCAAAAATAAATCTTTTAGAGCGAAACTGGACCTATGGCGCAGGTGGCGGAATTACTCTACAAAGCCAAGCTCATAGCGAATTTCGCGAGATGGAATCCAAGGCTGAAAGCTTTCTAACACTTCTATCTTAAGAAATTGGCCCAGTGTCAATTGGTCTAATATTAATGATTTAGACTGTTTTTATCAAGAATGCTCTAACATAAACTTACATTAAGATTCCCCGCGATTGACTTCTCTTTTGCTCGCTAGATATGCTTTCCTCACACACACCTATTCAATGGATTTGAATAGTAAAAACATTCAAGGAGAAGAGAATGAATGCCCAAAACCCGACCATGAATGGTTCTGAGGAAAAGAGCAAAATAAGTTTGGAAACGCTGTCGAAGCTAACTGGTTTTCCTGTTGAGATGATTCAGGAAGAAGTGTTCGCTGGTGCAAGTAATTCTGAAATTTCTCTGGAAGAACTACGTTCTGCCATGCTCAGCTATATTGATAGCACTATGCTATCAAACGATTAATCTAAAATCATTCTCCCCTAGGAAACTAGGGGAGTTTTTTAATGGTATCAGATCAAAAAACTCCAGTAATATTCTCTACTTAAGTTTCTTTAAACAATTCCGATAATTTATCCATAGATAGTTTTTTTCACGAAGGTGAAGGTTATGGATATAGCAACCGTTGTTGGTCTTGTACTAGGTTCATTGGCCATTATTGGCTCAATTCTTTATGGTTCTCCTCTGATGACATTCTTTGATGTCCCTTCAGTGGTAGTGGTGGTGGGAGGAGTGATTGCAACAACACTCATCAAGTGGCCAATGGAGAATGTAAAGATGCTTGCATCTTTTTATTTAAAGTCCGTTTTTGCTACTCCCATTGATGCCAAGGCAACGATTGAAGAAATCCAACGTTTAGCTGAAACAGCGAGAAGAGAATCAGTTTTTGCTCTTGAGAAAGTTCCTGTTGAGGATTCGTTCTTAAAAAAAGCTGTCACACTTGCTGCAGATAACAGACCGCCTGAAGTAATCAGTTCAATTCTAAGTTTAGAAATTTCTGCAATGGAAGAGCGTCACGCTGTAGGTGCTGATATGCTTGAAGGGATGGGCGCAGATGGTCCGGCCTTCGGGATGATCGGAACACTTATTGGTCTGGTGCAGATGCTTCAAAACATGTCTGATCCATCAGCGATTGGTCCAGCGATGGCGGTTGCCCTCCTAACAACGTTTTATGGTTCAGTAATTGCCAACGTGTTTACGATTCCTGTTGCCGCGAAATTAAAACAGCGTTCAAAACAAGAATCAACAAAGATGAATATCATTGTAGCCGGTGTATTAGGAATTGTAGCAGGAGAAAACCCACGAGTAATTCGTGAAAAGCTTGATTCATTCCTTCCGCCAACTGATCGTAAGGCTCCAGAGGAGAAGGAGTAATTTATGGCCGGAGAAATGACGCCAAAATGTCCTCCTTGTAAGCCAGGTGCTCCTGGTTGGCTAGCGACATTCTCAGATTTATGTACGCTTCTTTTGACCTTCTTCGTATTGCTTCTTTCTTTTGCTAAGACGGAAACATCTCGTTATGAAGCGGCCCTTGGTTCACTTCGAAATGCTTTCGGAGGAAACGTACTACAGCCTGGCTCGGTAATGACTCCGGGGAAATCTCCTCATGATGCTCCCACTCTTATTGATTCTGATAATCCGCCAAGACCATTTCCTATTGAGTTTTTAACAAGTGAAGGACTACTGGATAAATTAGAAATTAACAGAGAGTCGGATACTCAGCTCAATAGTATGAAGAAAATGCTGAAAGACAACTCGCTGGTAGATTCAGTTAACATTTACGAGATGCCTGAGACTATTCATGTAAAATTGAAAGATAAAATTACTTTCAATAAGAACACGACAGGAATTTCGGAAATTAACATTCACGTCTTTGATAAGGTAGTGAAGATGCTACGAGATAATAACTGGAATATTATTGTTGAAGGTCATGCAGGAAGCGAAGAAAAAGATCCTTATGAGCTATCGAGCAAGCGAGCTCTAACGATTTCTAAATCGCTTATACAGCGAGGTATCAGTCCGGAAAGGATTACAACTCTTTTCTATGGTGATTCTCGTCCACTGAAAAAAGTGCATGCAACAATCAACGATGCTCGTGTAGAATTCCTCATCAAAAAGAACGATCTTCGTATGGAAGGTCGAAAGGTTGAGGGTCATTAATGGATTCCGTTGAGGTTCAGTTCATACATGCTGAACCGACTTTGAAAGATGCCCTGAAAGGCTTAGGCTTTTCAGGGCAAAAAATAAAAAAATATTTACCAGCAAAGCTTCTCCAAAAATCAGTCCGCGCCAGAGACATTTTTAAGCTTCCTCTTGATTTAGTTAACAATCTGGAAATTAATCCTGTCTATGAAGGAAGTGAATGCTTTATTCTTTTTGAGAGTGAGAAGTATCTTGCCGTTCATAAGCCGCCTGCTATTCATTCACATCCGCTGCAGTATTCAGATAAGAATACGGTTCTTAATTCTTTAGCCGCTCACCAAAAATGGGAAACATTAAATATTAATAAAGAAAACTATGATCGTGGACTTCTCCATCGTCTGGACTTTGAAACTTCGGGAGTGTTGCTACTAGCGAAGAAAGAAGAACTTCTTCGTTCTTTGCGAGATAACTTTAATGTTTCAATGAAGAGAAAAGTGTATCTCGCTATTGTTGATGGAGAGTTTAATCAAGAGGGATTTCATCGACAGAATTTTGCTTCTTTCGGAGCCAAAGGGGAGAAGCAAGTCCTTTCAAATTCAGTTGATGCTCAAGTGGCCGAGAGTGAGATTTATTTCTTAGAAAAAGTTGGGACGAATCAAAGTCTAGTGATGGTGATTCTTAAAACTGGGATCCGGCATCAGATTCGTGCTCAATTAAGCAGCCTGGGATTCCCTATTCTGGGAGATACACTTTATGGCGGGCCAGAGGCTCCAAGACTTTTTCTGCACTCATGGCTTTATGAATGGGAAATAACAGTTGAGGACAGAAGGGCTGAGTTATTTTCTGACTTCCTGGACTTGGACCGTGCTTTTAAAATGGCTTCGGATAAGCTCAGGATCCTCGAGCGTCGCTAACTTCACAATGTACTGACCTTCAGTTACTGCATTCACAGTTATCAGCTTATGTTTTAATTGGAATCGTACAAACATAACCTTCTCTAAAAGATCAATTTGCGAAACTTTCGCCAAGTAAGTCATGTGATTGGCCAGTTGGCGATACATAACGAGCTGGATATTTTGAGCATCAGCAGGAGTTTCTTCTTTGATGATGACGGCAAGATTATTGCCTTCGCATTCTGTTTTCCAATTCCCCGGAATATGCTTGTCGATTTTAACAAGGGCCGCCCGACAGGGGTAGGAGATGAGTTTGTCGTTATGGAATATTCCCCATTTCTCTTTTTTGGCCACCTGATGGATGAATAGGCCGAAGAGGATAATTCCAATCATAAGAATAGGTTTTTGCATCAAACTCTTTAAAATCATGCTTTTATTATGGCCGATTCTTCACTTTTTGCACTAAAGAGTTCTGTGTTTTTACCCGATAAGATGAGTCAAGAAAGTAAAAAGGATTTTGGTTCATGAGTTCGCAAAAGTTATCGGGACTAGAAATGTGGAACGAATTAGTGGAGTTGGCCCATCAGGCCAAAGAATGGCCGACTCAGGAGTTGGCAACCATCCTAGGTGTTGAGATCAGTGACCTCAAGGAATACTTAAGTGATATTGGGCGATCAGATGCCTCGATTGAATTCTTTCACGATGATGGACATGACTGGGTTCGATTTGATCCAGAACAATTACATTTTATTCTTCCTCTGAATTATCAAGAGTGGAAGGCCCTCAAGGGTATATTTACAACAGTTGAAGATCCGCAGTTGAGCGGTCTTAAAGAAAAATTGACAGGAGCGAGAGTGGGAGAAAGTCACAGAACCTCTTTTGCTGCAGTCGATGAGATTCATCTTTTATCAGTAGATAATGAAGTGATGAGTATTATTCAGCAGTCAATTAAAGAGCAGACATCCATCAGTTTACAAATGAATCATAACAAATCATTGGAGCTTTTTGCTAATCGTCTGATTCACCTTGAAGGACAGATGTGTTTAATTGCCGAAGATGTTGTTGACCACTGTCTTACAGCGATTTCCTTATCTGATATTTCCGAAATCAGAGAGGGAAGTAAGCGAGGAAATGCTCAGGCAAGTAGTTATGAGATTGAAGAGTTTGTGATGGCCATCCGTTCGATGGGTGATCAAGAAACAAGACTGATTTTAAAAATCCATGAGCCGGATACAGTGAATCTTTTTCCGGATTATCACTTTTTGGGTAAGCCATGCATGGTAAAAAATCCCAATGGGGATCTTATCTGGGCAGCCTATGTTGAACCATGTGCTCATCTCTACGAGTGGCTCATTGGTCTCGGACGAAGAGTAGAGATTCTTGATCCTGTGAGTTTTAAGCAAGATTATCTCGATTATTGTGAAGAAAAATTAAGAAATATCGCTTAATCTCCTCACTGTGAACAATAAAACATTCTTTCTATTTTCTTTTCTTCCGGCCTTCGCTTATTGGGGGCTGGAAGCATATTACCCTCCCAAGATTGCCCTTCTTGGAGGAATACTTTTGGCCGTCGTGGAACTTGGGTTAGAGAAAATCTTCACTAAACATGTTCATCGCTTCTCTCTCCTAAATTTCTTTCTCATTCTTTTTTTAGGAGGAATAGGAGTTATTGCTGACGATGGGATTTGGTTTAAGTTTCAGCCAAGTTTAGGAAGTTTGGTGATGGTAGGGCTTCTGTGTTTTTATAAGACTAAGAAGAGAAGTCTGATGTATGAGATGATTTCTGATCTCAAGCAGAAGACGCCGCTACCAGAGGATTTTTATCATCAGTTTGAAGGGCATTTGATGTTCTTCTTTTTGTTTCATAGTTTGTTTATGGGAGTGATTACGATCTATTCAGAGACCTCCATATGGGTGTTTTGGAAAACAGGAGGGTTTTATCTTCTGATGTTCCTCTTCATGGTGTTTGAGGTGATCTGGTTTAGGATGTTTGGAATTAAGAGGCGGAAATGAAGATTTGTATTTTTTGTGGAGCATCTCAGAGCTTGGACTCAGAGGTCGATAAATATGTTCACGAAGTGATGGATGGTTTTTACGAGAACCAGATTGAGCTTGTCTACGGCGGTGCTGGAATTGGTATCATGGGAAATCTTGCTAATCGTTTAATGAACCTTGGTGGAAGAGTGACTGGGGTTATTCCGAGACGGTTAATGAAGTCTGAAATTGCCCATGCTGGTCTCTCTGAACTTCACATCGTGCCAGACATGCATGAGAGGAAAAAGATGATGTATGACCTCTCTGACGCTTTTCTCATTTTTCCTGGTGGAATGGGGACATTGGATGAGCTATTTGAGATTCTGACTTGGAAGCAACTAGGAATGCATAATAAGCCTATTGTGCTATTAAACATTAATCATTATTTTGATCACTTAATTTCTTTTTTAGATGTCGCCCAAAGTAGAGGACTAATTAAAGAGAAGGATCGCTCATTAATGTTTGTGAGTGATTCATGGATAGAAATTAAGGAACATCTAGGGATTTCAAAATGAATTTCTTAACTCGTTTTTTTACTGATCCAGAAGATCTTTTCAAAGAACTTCCTGTGGGCAATTCCGAATGGACAGTCCTTACTTGGAACTGGGATTTACAGGAAGTGAGTGATAGACGAAGAACTTTAGAACTCAATGGCGAACATCACCATCAAGTTGCTATCAATAAGGAAGAGCTTATTTTTGTTCAAGATAAAAAAGTAAAGGTCTTTCCTTTTAAAAATGAAAAAGAAATTAAAGATCGCTTCAACTTGGCCTGTCACTTGAGTGTGAAGCATAGCTTGGAGTCTACTCAAAGCTTTATGCGCAAGACGATGGAAGGAGACTTAAATGAAGAGACGAGAACTCTTCAATGGCTACAGGCAAGTTTTAAGACTTTAGAAGGGGCCTTGAATAGAGTTCAGGATAATCCGGAGCTGATTTTAACAGCGGCTTTTTTCTCTGGAGTAAATCCAGAACTTAAGCAGCAGGTTTTGAGACTTATTTGTTTTAATCTAGATATTAATTTTTTTATGCAAGAGGACGGCCTCTTAAGAGTTGTGGTCTTTGATGATAAGAATTTAGGTCATGGCAGTCAAAAAACAGCAAATCTTAACCAAATTATAAGGCTTACAAAACCGCTGTTTTATGATGAAATAACCAAATTGCTGAATCACTTAACTACGGTAGGAGAAGTTCGTTGATAAGTTTCACGCTCGTTGTTGCTCTATATTTTGCTTTCTCGTGGGGGATTCCATGGCATGAACTGCCATCGACTATCTCGTTTTCCTACGTTTTTGATCTCGCATTTACGTTAGTCATTTGCTTCTTTTATCGACTTCCCTGGAAGTTTAAATGGAGGGGGTTGAAGAATACCGCCCTGTTCATGATTCAAGCCTTTGCGTTGGCCATTTTCTGTATTGCGGCCGCTTGGTTTTGGGCAATGCCAGTTCCTTTTCGCTTAGTAGAGAATCTGGAATGGCATCTTTTACTCTTTGCTCCAGTGTTAGAAGAGTTGGTGTTTCGCCAAACTTTTCAGCGTTTTCTTATTAACCGCATGGGGGGGAAGCGTGTTACTTCCATGTTGGTGGCCTCCATCTTCGCCTTTTCGCACCTTATCGCTCTTAAAGTCCTGCCGGATGAATACATTCCTTTTATCGGGTTTCAGGTATTTTATACCTTCGTTTTAGGAGTTATTTGCGGGCAGTCTCTGCTTCGAACTCACTCGATTTTAGGGCCTATCCTTATTCACTTTTTATTTAATTTGACCTTCTATTTTGCTATGCAGCTTGGGATCATTTAAGTTTTACTTCTCTAGGGGAAATTGCTATATTCCGCCGCTATGAGTAACGAAAATATCATCACTGTCGGGGATCTTGAATTCCCACCAAGAAAAGTATGGCTCAAGACTTACGGTTGTCAGATGAACTATCACGACACCGAAAGAATTCTTTCTCATCTAGGTAGTCTTAATTTCACTCTGGCAGAAGAACAGCATGATGCAGATCTGGTGATCTTTAATACGTGTGCTGTGAGAGATCTTGCGAACCAAAAATTCTATTCTCATTTAGGTGAAGCAAAGCATCTCAAAGAGCGTACTGATATTGATCCTCAAACAGGGTTAAAGAAAAATGTGATTGTGGCCGCAGGCGGGTGTATTGCTCAAACTGAAGGGAAGGAGCTTGTAGCAAAATATAAGCAGCTTGATTTTGCTTTCGGTACAGATGTTATTGATAACATCGGTGAGATGGTTTATCGCGCTTACGCTGGAGAAAAAAAATTCACAGTGACTTCGTGGGATCGTTCAGACAACTATTCGATTGAAACGAAAATTACTCAAGGAACTCCTCAGGCCTTTGTAAATATCATCAAAGGTTGTGATAAGTTTTGCTCTTACTGTATCGTTCCTTTCACTCGCGGTCGTGAGAAATCACGTCGTCTTGACGAGATCGTCAAAGACGTCAGCCGTCTGGTTGAATATTCAGGTATTCAAGAGGTGACACTTCTAGGTCAGAATGTAAATTCTTTTGGTAAAGATCATGGAGAGTCACTGGCACAGTTGATCACTGAACTTGATAAGATCAACGGTCTGGAGCTTATTCGTTACACAACATCTCACCCATATGATGTTTCCGATGAGTTAGTTGATGTTCATAGAACTGCTAAAAAACTCGCAAACCATCTCCATCTTCCAGTGCAATCTGGATCTAATACAGTTCTTCAGCGTATGCTTCGTGAATACACGATTGAGCATTACTTAGGTCTATTAGCAAAGATGCGTAAAGCAAATCCGAATATGATCATCTCAAGTGATATCATCGCAGGATTTCCTAATGAAACAGAAGAAGAGCATCAGGAAACTTTGAAGCTTCTTGAGCTTGCACAATTTGATTTTATTTTCTCATATAGCTACTCATCTCGTAAGGGGACGAAGGCTGCCCGTATGGATGATGTTCTGACTGAGGATATTCGTGGACGTCGTCTGCGTGAAATTCAGGCAAAGCAACTTGGAATTCAAGAAAAAATCCGTCAGGAAATGGTTGGGAAAACTTACCGAGTGCTGGTTGAAGAGAAAGGCTTAAATAAGGGTGTTACCAAGTGGACAGGAAGAACTTCCTGCTCGCGTATTGTACATTTTGAACCAGAAACACCAGAGTCAAATTACCAATGGCATTGGGTTGATGTAGAAATTATTTCGGTCACGGCCCTATCTACTCAAGGTCGTCTGGTGAAGGATTACGGTAAAAAACTGTGAAGCCGATCCTATTCATCTTTGGATGGATATTCTTTGCCTTGGGAGTGATTGGAGCTTTTTTACCAATCCTCCCGACAACACCCTTCCTGCTTTTAGCAGCTTTTTTATTTTCAAAATCTTCTCCTCGTTTTCATGCATGGCTTCTCTCACTCCCTTTAGCAGGTCGTGCGATGAGTGACTGGAATGAGCGCCGAGTAATCAGACCGCGTGCAAAACTTCTTTGTTCAACTATGATCATTTTCTCACTTGTCATGATTTGGCTAAAGGCGCCTGTTTATGTCGCTCTTAAAGTGGCCTTAACACTAGTCTTAGGTGGTGTGATGATCTTTGTTAATCTGCAAAAAAATCGATAATCACTTGGTTCATTGAATTAAGATCATTATCATATGGGTAATGACTAAATTTGTTTTTCTCCTCCTTTTTTTAATCTCTTCCTGCTCACAGATCAGTTACCTGACTGAACAGGGTTTCTCTCAACTCAAGCTCCAGTGGAGTGGAGTGGAGAATAGTGAGTTAATAAAGGATCCTAAAGTCGATGAGGAAACAAAAAGAAAGATTAAATTAATCGAAGAGTATAAAAAGTTTTTTTATACGTACTTTGCAAAAAATGAAACAAGCATTTACACCAAAACAAGTGTGCTAGAGCAAGAGGCCGTGACTTATCTTCTCATTGCCTCTCCTCATACTTCTATCACGGCCCACGAGTTTAATTTTCCTTTTTTTGGAAGTTTTCCTTATCTTGGTTTTTTCAGTAAGCAGAGTGCAGAGAATTATGCTGAGAGATTAGGGAAGAAGGGACTCGTTACATGGATTCGTCCCGTATATGCCTATTCGACTCTGGGCTATCTAGAGGATAGAATTCTTTCCTCTTTCTTTTATTATTCTGATCTAGACCTTGCAGAACTTATTTTTCATGAATTATTCCATACTATCTTTTTTATCAGAGACGATGTGGACTTGAATGAAAACCTTGCTAATTATTTTGGCAAGGAACTAGTAAAGATTTATTTCAAAGGTGATCCAAGACTTGTTGAGTATGAAAAGTCTCTTGGCCATGAAAAGAAGGTTGCCAGTAAAATAGTGACGATGATTGAGTTGCTGGAAGGCGAGTTTAAGAAGTTTTCAGGACAACTGACCGACGAGAAGGCAGATCAGATAACAAAAAGTTTTATTGAAGGATCCTTCATTCCACAAATGAGAGATTTTTGCATTAAGGAGCATATTGAGGCCAAAATCTGTATGTCCGAGACGGAGTGGAATCAGGCCCGTTTTGCAGCATTTTTGACATATGAAGAAAAGCAGGATGAAATCTCTGATATACAAGCTCACTTGAAATTAACTCCGAGAGACTTTTATTTGTGGCTTGAGAAAGAAAAAGAACTTATCAGAAAGAAAGATAAGGAAGAGTTAGATTTCATCAAATATTTTAATGAACGAGTAAAAAAATGAAGCACATTCTTTTAATTGATCCGCTGGAAAAACTAAACATCAAGAAAGATTCAAGCCTAATGCTGGCACTTTCAATGAAAAAACGTGGAATCAAAACCTACCTTCTTTTTGAAAATGATTTTTCACTTCAAAACATCTCTCGTCCTAGACTAAAAGTTTATGATTTTGATGGAGAGTTTAAAGAGGATGGGGTTTATCTTTCTTCCTTAGAATTAAAAGAGCCTCGTGTAGTTGATCTTTCGATGAATGATGTGCTTCACATGAGATTAGATCCACCATTCGATTCAAAATATCTACGAATTCTGTGGATGCTTGATCATTACCACTCACAAGGCATTCGAGTAATGAATGCTCCTCGTGGGATTATGCAGTTCAATGAAAAGCTCTATGCCTATCGCCAAGAAGGAGCTGTTCCTAGTTTTGTAGGAACCAGCGAAGAGCTGGGCGCAGAGTTTGTGGCATCTCTGAAAGATGCAGATGAGTACATTCTTAAGCCACTTGATCTCTATTCTGGGATTGGTGTTGAGAAGCTCGCCGAATGGAGACCACGCTTCATCCAGAAGGTCCGTGAGCTGGGCGGCCCAGTGGTTCTTCAGCCATTCATTAAAGAGGTTTATCAGGGCGAGGTGAGAAGTATTTACTTTAAGGGTGAGGAAGTAGGATCAATCCTGAAAGTTCCTCAGAGCGGCGAATTCTTATCAAATATCGCACAAGGGGCCCGCTTCTATAAGTATGATCTCTCAGATATTGCTCGAGCTCGTTGTGAAAAAATAGTTCACGAACTTCAAGAGAATGGAGTGGATTGGGTCGCATTCGATATTCTAAATGATTCGATTTCTGAAGTGAATATTACTTGTCCGGGATTATTAGTCGAAGTGAGCTTTGCTTATGGAGAAAATCTGGCCAATAAGATTATTGACCAGATTTTGGAGTAAGGATTAGTTAAATGTTTTTGTTGTGTCGGTAGCTACTTCTAGTTCAACAGACCAGCAGTTTTGGCTAGGTACAATTTTGAAAGTATCTTTATTCGTAAATCCAGTATTGCTATCCCACCAGCTATCTTGATTTGATTGGACAGATGTTAGGATGATATAAACTCCTCCTGGATACATTGATTTGAGAGGTGAAAGATCAATTGCTGGTGAGCAACTGTTAACTCCAACAGTGTAGACCCCAAGTGGTTCTACATCAGTGCTTCCATTAGTCCTATAACCCACCGCCTGCACATTAAACTGCAATTTCGTATATCCAGGCATGGAGGCCAGATTCTCAGCACGTAGATAGCAAAAATCATTTGTTTTTTTAGCATCTGGTTGAGGATTTACCTTGATACGAACTTTTAAATTTGCATCCGTACTAAAGAATGTTTTGGCCCTCGTTACGTCCTTAAGAATGCTAGATGTATTTAAATATTGTGCTGTAACAGACAGACTAGGATCGTAACCAAAACCTCCAGCAGCTGTCACAGTCGCTTTTCTGGTATCATAAGCGGATGTGACTCCATTTTCTAAATAAGGAGCTGAGCAACTACCAGTAGGAATACCACCCGGATAATGAACACCCCAGTTGGGATTCACAGGGTAAGAGACAATTGGCCCTCCACCGCTACCACCACCGACGCCTCCAGCAGCACCGTTGGTGGTTGTCCCCGCCCCACCTCCGACACAAGAGTTAGAGTAGTAGCAATCGGGAACACTCCCATTATTGCTTTCCTTACTCACAGTCTTCGTCTCTTTAATACAGCTAACAAAGAGAAGACTTGTAGAGAGTAATAATAGTGTTTTCATATTTTTCATAGGCCAATCCTCTGGACTTAACTCATTAAACTTATCGGAGTCTCTGGTGAAAACTTAAGATGAGTTAGAGAATGGGCTAAAGTATTGAAAAGAAGGAAATGACTGTGCGCAACTTGAGGTCACAATTTGTGACCTCAAGTTTTTTTATTTAAAACGGTTTGGATACAGGCCAATTTTTCTTCGATCTTTTGGGTGAATTGGTAATTCTTCTTCAAGATTATCAAGTCGTTCGAAAACAATTCTAAAAAGTTGATTTGTGCTTCTTTCTAGTTTTCCTACTTGTTGCACTAAGCTTGATTCCATTGCTAAAAAACTTCTTAGTTTAATGAATGTCCTCATGATGGAAATATTCACTTGAGCAGCTCTTCCACTTGTCAGAACACTTGAAAGCATAGCTACTCCACACTCTGTAAAGACCATAGGTAAGTAACGACGACCTCCGTAGTTTCCGGTTCCACTAATGTGTGATTTTAACTCTTCAAATTCAGTGTCAGTGAGTTGAAACATAAAATCTTCTGGAAAACGATCGAGGTTTCTTTTGATCGCTTGATTAAAAACTTTGGTAGAAACTTCATAAAGCTTCGCTAGATCTGAATCAAGCATCACTTTCTGACCTCGAATTAGGTAAATTATTTTTTCGATTCCATCGATTGTTATCATATTCATTAGTAAGAGCCTCCGGTTTTTAGAAGAGGGTCATGTTATTCTTTGAAGTGTGTTATTTAATAGCTACTCCTTTTATCTAACGAATTTGTTTCATGTCTGAATTTCCCAGAAATGTGAACTACCAGGACTTAAGTTCTGGAAATTTAGTGAAGAAGACAGCATTTATCAGACACTTATGACTTGAGCCAAATGAGGGTTAGTCGGTATCATCTTAGGATGAGAAAAAAAGAAATATTCACAGTTCTTCAACCTATGCTTGATCAGTTCTATCTGCTCGCATTTGCTCTTCTTCCGGATGAACTAGAAGCTGAACAACTTGTTATTGATAGTATCTCCGGATTTATTGTGAAGGAGAGAAAATGGTTAATGAAACTTGAAGATGAAGAAGATGTTGTTTTGAGACGTCAGTTCTTTCAAAAAATCGTCCTTCATCTTTATGGATTAGGTCAAAAGAGAGTGGTTCATTTTAAGTTTGAAAAAACTCGTGCTTTTCATCAGCTTCCAGTTAAAACTCGCGCTATTCTTACTCTTCGTTATCAGATGAATTATTCTCCTGTGCAGATTGAGGACTTATTAGGTATCGCTCGCTGGGAAGTCGTAGAGGGAATTCATAATGGGCGTTTTATGTTAACGAGTGAGCAAGTGCTAGGAGCTAATCTGTGATTCAAAGAGAAAATCAAATTCTTTCTGCCTATATTGATGGAACACTTCCACCTGAATCTCAGGAAGAGTTCGACCAAATTATTCGCTCTAATCCGAAGCTGATGGCCGAAGTTGAAGGGAAGAGAACTCAAGCAAATCAAGTTAAAACGCTGATCCCTAAAACAAACCTTTCCAAAGACGTGAGAGAAAACTTAGAGAGAGAAATAAAAAATACTCTCGATCAGTTTATCATTGAAGAGAAGGAAGGATTTTGGCAGAGAGTTTTTGGGAAATTTAGCCGTTAACAATTAAGCTGAAATAGATAGAAAACTCACCATTCTTCTCCCAAAGAGCTTGTGGAGGATTGTGAAGTGTATCCATATCTTTTAAGACATCAACAAAGAAGTTTTGAAGCTTATCAACATTGGTCCACTGAACCATCTTGATCTTTTTAATATTACCTTTCTCATCATAGGTAATTCTTCCGGTCATGACCTGCATATCCTTAGTCATTGGGAATTCTAGATGAGGATTGGCACGTCTGAACTTATCGAGATTCTTATAGAAGGAATTGATATAGTTAATGGCCGTTCTTCTTTGGAAACCATAGAACATCAGCTCATACTTATTTAATTCATCAGGGCTCACACCTTCGGGAACTTCTAGGTTTACTGCAATGTCAGAGGTATTCACACCGGCCGCTCTTGGATCACCTCGGAAGGCTTCTTGAACAGGAGCATTGTTAGCATAATTGCGCATTTGATCCCCAGAAAGTTTCACCGCTTCGAGGGCTTGTTTTCTAGGTTCAGGACGACTGCCAGGACGCTGATACTCAACTTGGCTGTTAGTCGGCTGCGGTTTTTCTTTAGTGGGAGTAGGCTGATTCTGGGCCAATGACATTTGCTCAGCTAAATCTTTTAATGAAAGATTCTCTTTAACTTCAGGCTGTTTTTCAGCAATCTTCTTATCTTCTTTTCCTTTGAAGACATAAACGCTGTCTTTGCGTTTAGCTTCTCGAGAGCCAACTGTGCGGATATCTCTCACCTTAAATGGGGTAGAAACGTGGCCATCTTCGGCCACTCGTTTAGCGGTCCATTCAGGCATACTTGCGAAAAAAAGCAAAAGGTGGAGAAGACCCACCAGAATGATGAGTAGGGGAAGATTAATTCGTAATTTGAGGGTGATGTCCTGAGACATACCTGACTCCTTCACTCCTCTTAGTTTATCCTAATATTCATACTCTAGCTAAAAATGGGTAATAATTATAGAGAAGAAACACTAATTTTTGCCCGTTATTTCCTGATTGACCTGATCTAGGGGTGGGGGGACAATATGGGGATAAGTTTTTGAAACAACAAGGATGTTGGATCTTATGAAAAAAGTATTTAATCTTTCACCATCTAAAATTCTCATGGTTTGCGGGCTTGGTCTTGCAACAACACTTGGGGGATTTTGGCACCATCAAATTAATCAAAAGCATCTCTCTACGATTCACGTAATGAATCAAGGACTTAATACCTGTTTTGGAAGAGTTAATCAGAGTTTCACAGCAATGATGATTAAGGATGTGAAATCTCCTTATCTCGATCAAGGATTTGCGCAGCTTTCAAATGCGTGTCTAGAAGAGTTGAAAGGTACATTTAAGTCTTTAGGAAATAAACTACCTAAGGCCGAAGAGGCGCTTAATAAATTAAATGCTGAAGCAACTTGGTTTCATGAAAAACTAGGAAAAATTCATTCTCCTATGCTTTTAGGTGAAGGCAAAGATACTAATCTTTCTCCTCTACAAGAGCGCTACGCTCAGATGGAAACACTCAAAGTAACTCTTGCTGATGAACTGGATGCAGGTATGCACAGACTATCAGAGATTCAATTTTCTGATGAAGTTGTGATGGGCGGCGGATTGATTCTTTTTATGCTTGGTCTTGGTCTAATGATCGGTCAAGAGATGAGAAGAATGAAACAGAGAACTCAGGCCGAAGCGATGGCCGTGAATATGATCAAGAACAATCAGGCCGATGTTGGTGCTATGGTTGATAGCTTAATTATGAAAGCACTTCTTGATCAGGGACAAGTTGTTACGGCCCAGATTTTCAAAGACTATCATGAGACAGTTCTTGAAGGAATGACCCAAAAGCTAGTTTCAAGCACTGAAGAGATTCTTGAAAATACCCCTAAAGAAATTGAGTCAACTGAAGCAAAAGAAATTCGTTCTTCACTTCGCGAAGTACTATCTTCACTGAAAGTTCTTAATCTTGATTTCGAAGCAAGTGAAGTAAGTGAAACAGATCTTAAGATTGAGCAAGAAGACTGCACGCAAATTATGAGTGTGGCCATCAATAAACTTCTTGAGAGAAGAGTAGGTAAGGAGAATGTTCAGATTCACGCTAACGTTCAAACTGATCGTTGTATGATTGAACTCTCGCTTTTTAATGCCGCTTTCAATTCAAGCGAGCTTGAAGGGATGAGTGATATTTCAAAGTTAAATGATCCATATCTGATGGTTCTTCATGAGATGACAAAGGGTCAGGATATCGCTTGGAAATGCGAAAACGCGATTGATGAAGCAACAGGAAAAATGGTGATGTGCATTTCACTAAATCTACCGATTGGTGGAAAAGCAAAGAACCTCGTTTCAGTTGTGAAGGGTAAAAAAAGAGACATTGCCCGCGGATTTATGAATTAAAATTGAAGCATAAACGTCACTGGTCCATCGTTGACCAGTGACACTTTCATATCAGCACCAAATCGCCCCTCACTTACTTCCAGACCTTGATCCCTAAACATTTTATTTAAGAGAGCATAGCGAAGTCTTGCAAGTTGAGGTATCTCAGAGTTCTCAAAGCTAGGGCGATGTCCACCAGTTCCATCCCAAGAAAGAGTGAACTGACTTACTGAAAGTATTTTTCCGCCAACTTCTTGGATGTTGAAATGAAGTCGTCCATTTTCATCGTCAAAGATACGAAGTTTCGAAATTTTCTCTACACACTTCTGAAGAGAGTCTTCAGAGTCACCTTTCTCAAAACAGACAAAAAGAAGCATGCCCTTATCGATAGACGAAATAACTTCGCCATCAACAGTTACACTGGCATTTAGGACTCTCTGGATGAGAACTTTCATGAGATTTTATTGGGAGTTACATGACGTCTGAAAGCATCCGTAATAGCGTTTTGCACCTGAGTAATGAGGTGTTGATAGGTATCACGAAGAACTTGTGTGTCTTCTACGATCATTTTTAGATCAGCAATAGACGGAATATGAATGGCCTTAAGAAGTTTTGAAATCGGCACGTTCAGGGCCTGGGCCATAATAAACTGCAGGAAAGAAATCATAAGTTCTTCAGCATGAAGTCTGACAATCACTTTACCATTCGATCTTAGCTCAAGGGCCACAAGTTTAATTTCGCCTTCATGACTTACTTGAATAGAGCATTCAGTAAGAGGAAGATGAATATCCTGCGGTCGAGCAGTATCAAGGAATTCTAAATAAACATCGCTATTATTGGGATAAAGCGGAGTTGTTGGACGAAGCACTAACTGTGACTGAATCACAGGGTTGCTGAAGCTCACTTTTTGTCCAAAGCGAGAATCATCCATCTTAAAAATCACACTTTGAAGATTTCTCTCAAAGTTAGAGAGGCGAGTAAGGATGTCACAAGCATATCTTCCAAAAAGTTCTTTTGTGATCTGATTAATATGGTTAAACGACTTCGAAAGAGTTGTCGGGTCTGCTTCAAGAAGACCTTGCTCACTGAGATTAAGGATATTGAAAGCAGAACTCAGGTGACTTGGTAGAAGTTCTGTCTGAGTAAAGAATTTAGGAACAAGAAAACGTGAAAGACTTCCTTTCACTAAGCTTAATCCACCTGTGAAAGTGATGTTGGCAACCTGCTGGCCGATGCTCGTGAGGAAATAGTTTCTTAGAATATTTGGGTTAAGCCCAGTGATCTTAGGGAAGAGCTGGAAGTAACAACACTGAGTTTCACCGCGATCCGAATGGATAGATCTGAACGTATCCATTGGATGAAGTTCAAGATTAACGGCCGGTTGTCTAAAATCCACAACGAGGAAGTAAGACACGTCCTGCTTTAATCCAAGGTTTAAACTAATGTCATTTTGATGATCTTTAATAGATAGAGACTTGATCTCAAAAAGATTGTTGAGAGTCGTGCAGTTATCTAAAAGACCTTTAAAGAAAGCAGGGTGAGTAATACGAGATGAATCTTCATTTGTTGAATGAATCAGCATTCCGTCTACTAGAGCTTCTTGGTAGAACTCAATTCTAAATGTATCTTTGAATTCAAGTTGGGCCATTGCTGGAACTTCATTCAAGTGATTTAAATAGAAAGTTCTAAGATATTCAGTAATAGAAGAGAACTGTCCGAAGTTTTTAAGTTCAGCAGAGATTCTAAAATAAGAACAAGTTTGTTTTTTCTCAAATCCAGATTTCTTTCTGAAAACATAAAGGTAGTTTCCGATCTCGCCCTTGCCTTTAACATCTTCAAGATCAAAGATCGCTTCTGTTTTAAGCTCTTTTACAATTGGACCAAGACGATCACGAAGAGAAGGAACAAAAAGCTTCTTAGAACTCATGACAAATAAATAGCCATTATTCTTCAGATACTTAATCTGATCACTAATCTGATTCATCTTGTAATGCTGAGGATTACTTTTCGGAAAGTGGCAAAGATTGAGAACAATTCTGTCATAGGTAGAAGAGTAGAAAGGATTGTCTTCAAGAAGAAGACCCTGTCTCATGCCACCTTTACGGTTATTGAAATGTCCACGCATCACACGGCTGATGTATTCAACTGGACGCTCACTTTGATACTGAGCTTTATGAGCTAAGAACGTTAGGAATTGAAGTTCATTACAGATCTTAGAGAAGATCCCTGTGCTGAAATCAAGTCCTTTAAAATCAGGACAAAGAAGAGATTCCCAGCGGAAATCTTTGTTATTCTCTTGAGCAAGCCAGTGAGAAAGAGAAAGCGACTCAAGGTAATCACCAAAGTACTTTGAACTGATTACTTTTTCTTGGTCATTCGAACTCTTACCCTCAACCGCTTCCTGCCACATAGGGAAGTTAATCAGAAGCGAGTTCAAGAAAAGACCGAATCCCATATGAGAAAGAGCATGAGAGTAGATTTTACTCTGATCACTCTTCACCTGAGTTCGGTAAGAGATAATTTTAGTAATCTCAGTAATGGTTAAATCTTTTGAAAGATTAACGATTTCTCTCATCGTTGATTTCATCGACTCATGAGGACGATACCAACTATAGAAGTTTGATTCAATTGAACGCGAGAAGAGCTCATTGTTTGAACCAATCTTAAAGAGATTAGTGATGAAGCTTGTCGGATAGAGAAGTGTTTTATCACTTAATTCCATTCCGCATTTATCAATCAGGCTGGAGATAAAACGAAGCTTATAAAAAGTAATAGCAGCTACACGATTAATGTAGATATCAATAAATTCTTCCAGCTCTTTAATCTCATGAATTCGATCAGCGTCGATGTACTGCCAGAAGCTTGATAGGTCATCGAGACCTTCAAATTGTAGAGATAGATTTTCTGCATAAGAAAGGAACTCTTGATAGAGACCCATCTTGATTGAGCGAGGGAAGTCTTTTGTTTTGAAAAGCTCGTTCTTTACATCACGCTGAAGACGATCAAGAAAAAGCTCAAGACTAACAATGGCCTTTGATTGAAGAGAGTCACCTTGCCATCCGGGAGTTAAAAACTTGAATGGCGAAAATTTGACATCATCAACTTCAACTACTTTTGGAAGTCGTGGTACGAAGCTTGCGAAGCGGGTGTCAATTTGGCCACCAGATGTAAGCTCTGACTGTTCTTTTTGGGCAGAGGTATCCCTTCCTGATTCAAGATCAGGCTGCAACCACTGCTTTGCAAAGAACATCCGATTAGACAAAATATACCCTCAAGCTATAAAGCAAAACTGTTGAAAATAAAGTAGTTAGGGGAGGCGATATTCTGTCTTATCCAAGTGTTTTTGTCATGAAAAAAAGCCGAGAAAAACAGTATTTCCCTAAAGATTTTCTCCAATTTTCCGAAATGTAAGAGAAGTAAGATTTTGCCAGATAAGTTTTAATAAAATCTTAAAGAAGTAGCTGGTTTTTATTGAGGGGGAATGATGGATAAGGATATGTTGGACCAAGATTTGAATGATATTATGAAAGAGATTGAAGCTCTGGAGAGAGACTTTAGAGAAGAAGAGAAAGCTTTCGCCAAATCTCCTATCATTGCCGAACTCGCTCAATTAAATGAAGAGCTTTCTGCACCGGTTGCTCAAACAGCAAGTGATGAAACGTTTGACTGGCTGCGTGAAGAAAATAATAAAGCTGAGCCACTACAAGTTGCCGAAGCAAAAGTTTTCGAGATGAAGGCACCAGAAGTAAAGCCTGTTGCTGCCACTCCAACACCAGCTCCTGCAAAACCGGTCACCCCCGTAGCTACTCACCATGATCAAAAAATGATTTTCCAATTTCCTGAAGGAACTCCACTGAACGTAGAGTTTAAAGTAGGAGAGAAGGCCATTAGTTTATGTTGGTCAGAAGAATCTTTTCATGTTGAGATGGAGGGAGGGGTAAGCTTTAGTATCCCGGTACAACATTATATTAAAAAAGCTTCGTAAAAAAATATGTCTCTAAAAATTCTTGGAGGAGTGGCAAGAGGTTTTCTTTTGACTACTCCTCGTTCCATTGAAACACGTCCAACTTCCGTATTAGTCCGCAGAAAAATTTTTGATTGGCGTCAGCACTTAGATGGGCACAGCTTTATTGATCTTTGTGCAGGATCTGGTGCTATGGGTTTTGAAGCTCTTTCTCGAGGAGCTGATGAAGCCTATTTTGTCGATTCAGGCCGTCCGGCCCATGCTGTACTTAAAGAGAATAAGGAGAAGTTTTCGAAAGCATTTGCCGATTGTGGCCCGTCGCATATCTCCTCTATGGATGCGGTGAAATGGGTAGAGCAGCAAATGAGTTTTGAACTCCTGCAGAATGAATCGACTATTATTTTCTTCGACCCACCTTATGAAGACCATAAGCTCTATTTAAAGGTTTTGGATGTTCTTAAGGCCCGCAAATATCAAGGTGAAGTATGGATTGAAGCCGATAATCTTAAAGGCCAAAATCGTCAGGCACTTTTGACTTACCTTGAATTGACTAAAATTGTGGAACAAGGTGATCATTTTGTCCTGATTGGAAAGTTGGTGTAGAATTATTCTAAACAAAGTTTCAAAGGATTTATCTTGAAAACCAAAAGGGCCTTATACGCAGGGACATTCGATCCATTTACGAATGGACACCTGGATATTGTTCAAAGGGCCATCAAAATTTTTGATGAAGTGGTTGTTCTTGTAGCCGTTTCTCCGACAAAAAAACCTTTTATGTCGACAGAAAAACGTGTGAGTGTGCTTAAGAAACTTTTTGCCAATGAACCTAAGATTAAAATTGATCATTGGAGCGGACTTATTGTTGATTACGCCAGAATTAATCGCATTGGTTCAATTGTGCGTGGTTTACGTCCCACAGGAGACTTTGAAATTGAATTTCAAATGGCCTCAATGAATAGAAAGATCAATCCTGATTGTGATACTGTTTTTCTTATGACAAGTGAGAAGCTTTACTACATTTCAAGCTCTCTGGTTAAAGAAGTCTATCATCATAATGGTGATATTAGTTCATTTGTTCCTCCTCTGGTTTATGATGAGCTGAATAAGATTGTGAGCGAAAAAACTGAGGAATAATTATGCTGAGTAATCGCGCTCTTTCTTCGTCTGATAGCGTAACAATGAGACTCAATGAGAAGGCCCTTCAATTAACAGAAGAGGGGAGAGTCATTTATAATTTATCGGCCGGGCAACTACCGATAAAACCTACGAGTGAATTTACTGAGAAAATACAGCATCAGATTAATTTCCTAAAAAGTTATCAGTATCCTCCTTCTGCTGGATTCAAAGAATTACGTCAGAAGTTTTTAAAAACTCATGCGCATAACAGAAGAGTTGATAAAATTGAGAGTATGGATTGCATTATCAGCAATGGCTCCAAGCACTCTCTTTATAATGTCTTCGGATCGATTATTAATCCAGATGACGAGGTGATCATTCTTGCTCCATTCTGGGTTTCTTATCCTGAAATGATTAAGTTTTGGGGAGGAACAACAAAGGTTGTTCGTTCAAATGTTTTTGATGCTTTCACTCCGGCCATTGATGATATTCGCAAAGCGGTTTCTCAAAAGACGAAGGCCATTATCATCAACAGTCCTAATAACCCTGCAGGGATTCATTATTCTGAGAGTTGGATGAAAGAGTTCGCTCTACTGATGACAGAATTTCCTCAATTACTGGTGATTAGTGATGAGGTTTATTCGGATCTTCACTATTTTGATCCTAAACCCACTTATTTTTACCAATATGATCCTGAACTTTTAGAAAGAACAATTATTGTTCATTCTATTTCGAAATCTCTGGCCTCGACGGGCCTTAGAATTGGATTCACTATTGCTCAAAAAGAGATTGTTGAGGCCATGCAAAGAATTCAGTCTCAAACAACATCCGGAGCAAACTCGCTTATTCAGCGAGCACTGATTGATTTTAACTTTTCAAGTATTGATCATTTCCTGGCCCCAGTAAGAAATCACATCAGGCTCAATGCCATGTTCATCCAAGAGATGTTCAGAAAAAGCAAATTGGCCCATTGTTGGTATCAGTCTACATCTGGCTTTTATTACATGATCGACTTTTCCCGTACGCCAATGTTTGAGAAATATGATCGGGAGAAGGACTGGTCGGATGAAATTGCCGCTCAGTTGCTAGAAGTAGGGGTTTTGGTTGTTCCGGGTAAAGACTTTGGGATGCCTAATTCATTCCGTATCTCCCTAGTTTTAGAAGAGATTCCTTTCCAAGAAGCACTAACTAAATTGCTTAAATTCCTAACGGCACAATAGCAGATTTTGCCTCCTCTAAATTATCGCCAACCATGAGGGATAATAGAGGAGGAGGCCTATGGTGCGGTTTACATTCCTTATTCTATTACTATCTCTTATTTCATGTGGCTCTTCTCAAGATGAGAAGGTGGCTTCCTCAATTGATCGGGCCCAGACTTATTTGTCGAAAGGTAAGTGTGATGAAGCCCTAAAAGAACTTAATGAGGCCCGTGATTTAGAAAATGCTGTTTATCTTCAAGTCCTAGCTTCGGCATATGCCTGTAAAGGGGATGTTGAAATCGTTAATGTGATTACTGAAATTCAGAACATTAATACCAACAATGTATTCGGTGAACTTTCTAAAAAGTCTTTTGCGGTATCAGCAAACCTGACTCAATTTAATCAGCTAAAAAAATCTCTTGATGTTATTTTGTCATCGACAGAGGTGGTGTCTCAAGACGCCCGTGATGAGCAGTTTGGTAAAAGAAAAGGCCAAGATCTTGGGATGCAGCTTTTGTTTTATTCAGTCATACAGGCCGCAAAATTTACGAATTATTTTGGTAATGCAGCTAACGGGAAGAAGGGAAATCATACAGGGACGAATCTTTGTTTCCTCGCTTATACCACTGATGTGGCCAATCTCTTTAATCCCAATCCTCTTTATACCATTCCTGCATCAAATGCTTGTCAGGCCGCTGGTGACGGGCACCCAGATTTAGACATCACAACAACCTCTGGTCGGGCCAATGCCTGTCAGGGTGTCATTGCGATTAACAATGTCCTTGATACTCTGGGAAGTTTAGATTTTGGTGATTCTCAAGAATTAAAAGTTCTTAAAGATATTTCGGAAAAGATTTCAACACTCAAAGCGATTCTTATCAGCATTGATCCAAGCCTTACTTATCTTTTTGATGTTCGTAATGCAGGAGATTGTTCTGAATTAGATGACAGAGAGATAGAACTTTTTGTTTTCACTTTCTTTGAAATGGGATTTGAGTGATGAAGAAATTACTTCTTCTCATTCTTGCTTTTTCTAGTAATGCTTTTGCGTTCTCGGAACAAGTACTCATGCGCTCCCCGAAGGCCCTTTTGATGGGGGATGCTTTTACGGCAGTCAATGATGACTCATATACGCTTTTCTATAATCCGGCCTCAATGGCAAGACATAAAAAATCCTTCACACTTTATCCACTCCAAGGCTACTTATCTGGAACCAATGTCATTAATGATATGGATAAATTTGATGATGTCCCTAAGGAGCCTGCTGGAGTTGCCGATCTTTTAATGAACTATCCTGTTCATGCTTCAATGGGAACGGCCCCAGGATTTAAGATTTTTAACTTCGGTTTTAATGTGATTGCGACGGACAGTTACGATGCTCTTCTTCGTAATAAAGCACATCCAATGCTTGATGTGGATTTCAAATCGGATCGTGGATTTATCGCCGGTTTTGGTATTCCACTGGGTGATGAGAGATTAAAACCACAGGGTGGGCAACAAACAAGTATCGGAGTTAGCGCGAAGTATATTTCTCGCCAAGGGATTAGAGATACTCTCGCTTTAACTGGACCTACAATGATGGGAACTCTGACCGGTAAAAAGCTGGAAGATATTTTAAAGTCGCTAGGGAAAAATAAGGCCAAAACCTGGGGATATGACGTGGGTGTTGAGCATGTGGTGAGAAGCCGCAATTCTCAATTTGTTTTTGGTCTCTCTTATTTGGATATAGGGAATACAAAATTTAAAACAAGTGGTGAAGTGCCTTTGTCCGACATCCGTAGTCAGTTAAATCTAGGGATGGCCTTCGGACAAAAATATAATCTGTTCCATTATATCTTTGCGACAGACCTGAAGTATCTGGATCAAGACATGGAGTTCTCAAAAAGGTTTAAAGCGGGAGCAGAGATTGGAGTAGGTCCTGTGAGTCTATTGGCAGGAATCAATAGTGGCTATTACAGCTATGGGGCCAAGCTCGATTTTGGTGTGCTGTCTCTGATGGCAGGGTTCTATGACCTTGAAATGGGCAGTGGCTACAAGCAAACAAAAAGTAGAAGACTGCTCCTTTACTTAAGCTTATTTGACTTTTCATTCGACGTTTAATTCCCTATCCTTAAATTAAAGAGACTCACCAAGGATAGGAGGAGTAATTGAATAAAACGTTCATTCTGGACACCAACGTCTTACTACTTGACCCAATGGCCATTAACAAATTCGGCACGGGCAATAAAGTTTTTATCCCTCTTACAGTCATCGAAGAACTCGACAGATTCAAAAAAGATCAAAACGAAAACGGAAGAAACGCACGATACTTTTCGCGCATGATTGATGAGCTTCGCAGCGAAGGTTCTCTTTTTGAGGGAATCCAGCTTGAAAACGGCGGAGTTCTACAAGTCAGCGTGACGAAAGAGTACAAAGGTGCTTCTGTCTCAGGAATCAAGCTAGATCTTAATGATAACCTGATTCTTGCTGCAGCGATTCAGCTTAAAGATGCTGGTGAAAATGTTACTCTCATTACAAAAGATATTAACCTTCGTTTGAAATCAGACGCTGTTAATGTTCATGCTGAAGATTATGAAACGACAGATGTAACAATCGAAGATATCTATTCTGGTCAACGGGCCGTGAATATGGATCTTGAGAAAATTGAATCTTTTGAACAAGAACGTTTTCTAAAGATTGAAGCAGGTGAGATTCCAGGAGTATATCCGAACGAATATCTTATCCTTGTAGATAAAAATAATCCTTTTAAAAAAGCACTTGGCCGCTTCCATGCTAAAAAAGGCGGAATTGTTCCTCTTATTAAACCTAAAGAAGGTGTATGGGGAATTTATCCAAAGAATATTGAGCAGCAGTTTGCTCTTGATGCACTTTTAAACAATGAAATCTCGATGGTTTCTCTTGTTGGTAAGGCCGGTACAGGTAAAACACTTCTTGCCATTGCAGCAGGACTTGAGTGTGCCATCACAAAACAAACTTATTCACGAGTGCTTGTTTCTCGTCCGATCGTTCCGATGGGACGAGACCTTGGTTTTCTTCCAGGGGATATCAATGAGAAGCTAGGTCCATGGATGCAGCCGATTTTTGATAATATTGATTTCTTATTCGGAAATCAAAGAGCAAGAAATGAGATGACGACTTGGGATGAGTTAATCAACCAAGGTCTTCTTCACGTTGAGCCTCTTACTTATATTCGTGGTCGTTCTCTTCCTGGACAATATATGATTGTGGATGAGTCTCAGAACTTAACTCCGCATGAAATTAAAACAATCATCACTCGTGCTGGTGAAGGAACGAAGATTGTTCTAACAGGGGATAGTGAGCAGATTGATAACCCGTACCTAGATACTCTCAATAACGGTCTTGTGTATTGTATTGATAAGTTAAAGGGTGAAGAGATTGTTGCCCATGTGAAGCTTCAAGTAGGGGAGCGTTCACCACTTTCGGAGATTGCTTCGAAATTACTATGAAGTCTTATCAGCGCCGTCATTTAAGAGCACCTTATAAAGGGGATGTCCTCTATTCTGATGGCGTGAACTTTCTCAAAGCAAAAAGTCTTAATATTTCTGAAGGGGGAATGCTCATCACTGAGCTTCCCTCAATCCCTGAATCTGAGATCATTAATCTCATTATTAGTCTTCCTCATATTGAATCTTTAAAAAATTTCTCAACATTGCAGCTCAAGACTTTCAACCATGAGCATTTCCAGTCCAATGCCTTTACTATTCAGGCAAAGCTTGTGCGTCGAGTGGAGCTGTCACGTGATGTCTCAAGTGTTTTTAATCATAGTTTCGGTCTGGAGTTTCTTTCTCTCAGAGAAATGAATAAAAGAAAGATTGAGTTTTACGTTAAGAACTTTGCGGCCAATCTCATTACATTGCAAACTTTAATTGATCTTTACAACTACGACGATGATACTCGAAAAAAGGCCCGGGCTTTAGCGAGTGTACTTGGTTATAAAGAGGATGAGAAAATTGCGACACTAAGCTCTCAAGTTAATCAGGACTATAAGAGCTTACAATGGTCCTAGGTTCACCTTAAGGCTTTCACACTTCTTCGTCACCGCCAGTCCTTTGAATTTAACTGGAGTGATTTTAATGAGACGACACTGCTTAATTTTGTAGTTTTTGGGGTCTTTCTGCTTATCACCTTTTAGCTTTTCACCTTCATTTCCAAATTCACAATCAATGACAACATCCATGATCCTCTGCTTTTGTTTATCAGAGATTTCAAAAAGGTGTCTGTCAGTTTTATATGACCAAAAACCAACGAACTTTACGGGTTCATTGAATTGCGCAGAAATAATTTTATGATCAAGGTTAAGATCATGTTCAGCGTAACTAAAGTTATCCGCAATGGTCTGAAGATTTGAATCATTTCCATACAGACATAGTGCTTCTTTTCCAGAAATTCGAGCGAACTTTTCTGTATCGCGTTTTTGAAGAGAGTCGAGAGCTTCCTTAAGAATATATATAGGATTTTCTTTAAAATTGTAGTTTTCAGGCAAGCATGCCACGGTCAGAAAGATGAAAATGAAAGGAATGAGTTTGATTTTCATGGGCCTATTATTGTTAAAAACTCTGCTCACTTCCACTTGGCCTGAAATTTATACATAGAGTGTCTAATATCTAGAGAATAAATTTAGCTCTAGAAGTTTGCCTCATTACGGAAGTTGCGACTATTATCCCGCCCGATTCCCTAACCCTTAAGCACGGCAGGTGCCTTATGAAGCTACCTATAGAACTTAAGAAAAAGTATTTAGATCGAAGATTAGAAGACATTAAATTACTAAGACTTACCCTGGATCAGGGGGACTTCTCCCATGCTTTGAGAGTCGGCCACCAAGTTAAAGGTAATGCAGTTACCTTTGAAGTTCCGAGGCTGGCGCCTATTGGAAATGAGATGGAGACTGCGGCCAAGAGAAGGGATATGGAAAAACTTCGAATCCTGATTCAAAGAATGGAGGTCGAGTTAATGGGAGTACAGGTTGAAATCTAAATTTGTATTACTTGTGAAGTCAGGCTCATTGCCAGTATTTGGAAACCTTTTCCTTGTTAAGGAGGAGAAGATGCATGCTGAGCAGTTATTGAAGTGGTTAGGAACAGGTCTATTGAAGTAGGTAAATATGTTTTTTTGTGAAGAAGAAATGGTTTTCCATTTCCAAGATTTTGATCAAAAGAAGTTAAATAGTCTTTTGAACTTTTCCAAAGAAAATAGAGTTGAATGTACAAGACTTGGTCATCAGAGTTTAAAAAAGAATGATATTATCCTTCTTCCTTCTCAGATGAAATTCTCAGAGATCCAAAAAATACGAATGAAGTATCCTCTACATTGGATATTTATCATTTTAGAGAATTATATTTCTGCCTCAGTAATCAATGAATACCTTGATCTTGGAATGATTCGCTTTCTGAATGAATTAAACTCAAGTGAGCTTCATTTGCAGGTAAATGAAGTAAAAAGTAGGAGATCCATTGAGAACTTAGAGAGAAATCAAAACTTTGCTGAGAAAATTCAGGAAGATAATGGACAGACACTTGCCATTATTTCTCATGATCTTAAAAATCCACTAAATGCTATTCGACTTGATGCTCAGATCCTTACTAGACTTGCAAAGAAGATGAATCATTCTCCTCTAGAGGAGGAGGTTAAGAAGCATTCAACGAGGATTGTAAAAACAACAGATCGACTAAGTATTATGGTCAATGATCTTTTAAATTTTGATCGCTCTCGCAACGTTTTAACCTCTCTGACAAGGTCATCAATTGATGTTGAGAAATTAATTGATGAGGTCATTGAGATTGTTCGTCCAATTGCCAAGAGAAACAGTTTGAAAATTAAAAAAACATTGTCCCCTGATTTACCTCTCATTTTCGTAGATAAAAATAAAGTATTCCAGGTTCTATTAAATCTTCTCACCAATGCTTTAAAGTTTAGTCCTCAGCATTCCAGTGTTTTAATCACTTCCCATGTCGAGAAGGGCTCAATTCATTTTGTGGTAGAAGATTCTGGGCCAGGAATTGAAGAAAATGAAGGAGCAAAAATCTTTGAAAAGTATTGGACTGGAAAAAGTGGCTGCTCCGGTTCTGGGTTGGGATTGTATATTTGTAAAACAATTGTTGAGGCCCATCAGGGAATGATTCATTTTAAAAATGCAGAAAACGGTGGAAGTTGCTTTTTCTTTTCTCTTCCATTGTCGATGGAGTTAACTGATAAACAAAAAAATAAGAAGATCTTCCTGATTGATGATGATGAAGATTTACGTGATGTTCTCAGTTGGGCACTAAACGCTGAAGGTTATCATATAGAATCCTTTGATAATCCGAGTTCAGCTCTAGAGTTTTTATCCCAGACAAAAGAAATTCCAGGAATGATTCTCTCTGATTATCAAATGTCTCAAATGAAGTCGGCTGACCTGATGGAGAGTCGTGAGAAATTTCATATTTCTAATGTTCCATTATTATTCTTAACAGCAGCTCCTAATGTCGTTAAGGAAGAGGTGGATCGGGCCTTCTACTCTGAAATAATTACAAAACCTTTAGATCTAGAATCTTTGATTTTAAAGGTAAACAAGTACATAGAAACACCCCTAAAAAGCTAAACGCAAATACTTGATTTTTTATTTTGACTCTTACGCTTACTCCTAGTATCTGGACTCAATCATTTCAAGTCCAAGGGGAGATTTATGCTTAAAGCTTTCATCGTGTCTTCTGTCCTTTTTTCAACTTCCGTTTTTGCCGATTGTTCCGCTCTTCGAAGCAATGTTCTTCAAAGTTATGAGAACCTGATCGACTCAACTCATCTTTCTTCTGACATCATTCCGGGAAGAATTGTGAACAGAACACAATGTGGAAAAGCAAAAGATCTTGTTAATTACATTTCTTTTCTTCGCAAAAGAGCTTCTTCTCACATCTCATTAGCGCGCACTTTTTCTACTCAGTGTGGAAGAGATGCTGAAGTTGTTGCAACTGTTGGTGAAGCACAAGAAACACTAATGACTTTAGATATTATTGAAGATCGCATTGATCCAAATATGCTTAATGCTTGCGAGCTTTCTGGATTTTAATTTTAGTTGATTTGCAGGGGCCTTGAGGTTTTAAAATCTCAAGGCCCTTTTTTTTTGTGATTAGAGTAGGCGGAGAACTTCAGCGTTCATCTTTTCAAGCTTAGGACGCACTTGTAGGTCTGTACGGCTGCTGATTTCTTTGAGGATCAGTTTCCCTTTAGTAAAGTAGTCATCCCCATAATTATCCTCAGAGAAGATATTAAGAAGATTATTTACTTCAATTTCCAATTGAGAGTTAGAAAGAGACTGGACGTACTCCTCATAAATCTTGGCCTTCTGACCATTATTCTTTGAATTCTTAAAAATGTTAAAATCTACAACGTTCTGCTTATCCATTTAATCCTCGTTTTCAGCTCAAGCCTCGCCCTCATGGCAGGCCCTCATTAAAGTCTTCTCGCAACTTTCGGGCCAACACACAACCAGCAACATTCCAATAGAGGCCCCGTTTATATGAACTCTTCGATTTTTCGACAATATGAAGATTTTTAAAGCAGCCGTTTTTGTAAAGATTACCGTTAATGCGTAACAAAAATAATGAATTAATTACTTTATCTAAGTGATTTCAAAAGAGGGTGGGAAATAAAAAGGGGCCCAAAAGGGCCCCAAGCGGTGTCAAATTAAGCGTTCTTTTTGAACCAAGATTTTGATCCAGTAGGATCTGGCTTCATTGAATCTGAACCTTTTTTCCAGTTAGCTGGGCAAACGTCACCAGACTTAGCTGTAAATTGGTAAGCTTCAACAAGACGAAGAGTTTCATCAACGTTACGACCAACAGATAGATTGTTGATTGTAGAGTGTTGAACAACGTTGTTGTTATCGATGATGAATAGACCACGAAGAGCAACTGAATCATTAACAAGAACTTCGTAATCACGAGCAATCTTCTTATCAAGGTCAGCTAGGATAGGGTACTTAACTTCGCCAAGACCACCATCGTTACGAGGTTGTTTTGTCCAAGCAAGGTGAGAGTGAGCTGAATCAACTGAACAAGCGATTAGTTCACAACCAAGAGCTTTGAACTTATCAGCAGCTTCAGAGTATGCAACTAATTCAGTTGGACATACGAAAGTGAAGTCAAGCGGGTAGAAGAAAAGTACTTTCCACTTACCTTTGTAATCATCAGATGAAATTGTTTTGAATTCGCCATTTACAAGAGCTTCAGCCTTGAAAAATGGGGCCTGGTTACCAACTAGACGTGCCATGAGTGACTCCTTACTAGAAATAAGTTTTTCGACAATAATTCATTATTGAATTTGTGCCCCCCCAATTTAACTTTATGTGTTGGAATTTTCAAGACAAGGTGTTTCCTTTCCTCTAAATTATTCTCACTTTCCTATCTGTTAAGTTTTCAAAATTAGGTTAAAATTAACCTCAAGTTTCAAATTCTCTATCCGATAAGCTTGAATAAACGAATCAACATTTCGGGTGAAAAAGGACGCGCGTATGACTATGAAGCCAATGGGCTATATCCCAAATCCAATCGTTATTGAACAAACTGCACGTGGTGAGAGACAGTATGACATCTACTCACGCCTTCTTTTAGACCGAATTATCTTCTTAGGAACAGAAGTGAATGATACGGTGGCCAACCTTTTAGTGGCCCAGATGCTTTTTCTAGAGCAGTCAGACCCTGAAGCTCCTATTCACTTTTATATCAATTCTCCAGGCGGATCTGTTTATGCAGGTCTTGGTATTTATGATATTATGCAGCACGTAACGTGCCCGGTTTATACTTACTGTCTGGGTCTTGCAGCTTCTATGGGTTCACTTCTTCTGCAAGCAGGGGAAGCTGGACACAGATATGCACTTCCGCACTCTCGTATCATGATTCACCAGCCGCTGGGTGGTGCTCGTGGACAAGCAACGGATATTGAAATTCAAGCAAAAGAGATTCTTGATCTCAAAAAGCAGCTGACAAATATCTACGTGAAGCACACTGGTAAAGACTATGCTCACTTAGAAAAAAATCTTGAGCGTGATAATTATCTTTCTCCGACACTCGCAAAAGAAATGGGCTTAATTGATAACATCATTGAACCGAAAGGTAAGTTGAAGAAAGATTAATTGTTTTAAAGTTGAAGAAAGCTAAAAGCAAAGGTTGAAAAAAAATGAGTAAAGAGAAAGCAGGTTCATACGGAAGTCTTAATTGTAACTTCTGTGGAAAATCTCAAAAAGAAGTGAAAAAGCTAATCGCCGGTCCGGGTGTATATATTTGTGATGAATGTATTGAACTTTGTAACGATATTATCTACGAAGATTCAGTTAAGGCCGTTGCGAAAACTGCGACTGACAACGTTCCAAAGCCTCATGAAATTAAAGAGCATTTGGATAACTACGTTATTGGTCAAGAGCGTGCAAAGAAAATCATTTCTGTAGCGGTTCACAACCACTATAAGCGTGTTTCTTATAAAGCAGCTACTGCTCGTGATGAAGATCAGATTGAACTTGTGAAATCAAATATTCTTCTTGCAGGACCTACAGGTTCTGGTAAGACGCTTATTGCACAATCTCTTGCAAAATTCCTTAACGTTCCATTCGCTATCTGTGATGCTACAACTCTTACAGAAGCTGGTTACGTAGGAGAAGACGTTGAGAACGTTATTCTTTCTCTTCTTCAAAACTGTGACTTTGATGTTGAGCGTGCTCAGCGTGGTATCGTTTACGTGGATGAGATCGATAAGATTGCCCGTAAGTCTGAGAACCCATCGATCACTCGTGACGTATCAGGTGAAGGTGTACAGCAGGCACTTCTAAAACTAGTAGAAGGTTCGGTTGCCAATGTTCCACCTAAGGGCGGACGTAAACATCCTCAGCAAGAGTATATCCAAGTTGATACTCGTAATATTCTTTTCATTTGTGCCGGTGCATTCGTAGGTCTGGAGAAGATCATCGAGAAGAGAATGACAAAATCAAAATCAGTAGGATTAACTTCTGTTAATACCAATGAGAAAAAAGAGAAATCTCACTTAGAGCAATTAGGTGCGATTGAGGCAGAAGATTTAGTGAAATTTGGTCTGATTCCAGAGTTCATTGGTCGTCTACCTGTAACCGCGATGCTTGAGGAACTTGACGAGAAAGCTCTTGTTTCGATTCTTACTGAGCCTAAAAATGCGATTGTTAAGCAGTACAAAAAATTATTTGAGTTTGATGGTATTGAATTAGAGTTTACCGAAGATGCGATTTTAGAAGTGGCACGCACTGCCCTAAATCGTAAAACAGGTGCACGTGGACTGCGTGCAATCCTCGAGCAGGTAATGCTAGAAGTGATGTATGACCTTCCTGGCAATGAGAAGGTTAATAAATGTATCATTAATAGAGACGCGATTATTGGTGCAGGCAAGCCGATTCTTGAAGAAGGTGAGCGCAAAGTGACACCAGATAAAGGTGCTAAAGCGGCCAAGAAAATTGGCAACGCATCTTAAGTTTCTGACTGTTTCTGACTCTCACGTGTAATTCTTACACCGAATAAAACAGTTTTGATTTGATGGGCCGGGGAAAAAAAATCCCGGCCCTTTTTTTTTGTATTCTTGCAATTTCTTGGGCTACAATTTTAAATGAACCTCTTCTTTTTATAAAAATTATAAAAAGGGGAGAAAGTGAGATGTGCGCAGGAGGTGCTATGTCCGACAAGAAGTCCGAAGCTGTTAATAACTTCCCTCTACTACCATTAAGGGACGTGATCATCTTCCCACATATGGTTGTTCCACTGTTCGTAGGTCGAGAGAAGTCGATTGCCGCTCTGGAAAAAGCTGCGAAAAACGGAAACGAACTATTTCTGGTAACTCAGAAGGATGCTTCTGTTCTTAATCCAGAAAGAGAAGATGTCTATGACATCGGAACAGTTGTAAGCATCATTCAGATGCTGAGACTCCCAGACAATACAGTGAAAGTCCTTATCGAAGGAAAATATAGAGCGAAAATCGATTCATTCGTATGTCAGGACGAAGGCTATTTTGCCAACGTTTCTAAGTGCGGTGATATCGTTGAGAGTGATGTTGAAGTAGAAGCATCTATGCGCTCAGTGAAAAGCATTTTTGAGCAATACGTGAAGCTCAATAAGCGCATTCCACCTGAGCTTCTTATGAGCATCTCTTCGATTACAGATCCTTCTCGCTTAGCTGATATTATCGTTGCGCACCTGACGATGAAAATCCCTGAGAAGCAAGAAATTCTTAATGCTACAAACGTAGATACTCGTCTTCAACTTCTTCTTGAGAAAATGCAAGGGGAGATTGAGATCATTAACGTTGAGAAACGAATCCGTTCTCGTGTGAAAACACAGATGGAAAAATCTCAAAAAGAGTACTACTTAAATGAGCAGATGAATGCCATTCAGAAAGAACTAGGCAACAAGGACGATAAGTCTGACCTAGGTGAGATGGAAGAAAAACTTCGTGCGAAGAAAATGCCTGATGATGCTCGTGAAAAGGCAAATAAAGAACTTCGTAAGCTTAAATCAATGTCACCAATGTCTGCTGAAGCAGCAGTGGTTAGAAACTACCTTGATTGGATGATCTCACTTCCTTGGGAAGAGTTCACTGTTGATGATAACTCTGTAGCGAAAGCTCGTGAGGTACTAGACTCTGAACACTACGGTCTTGAAGATGTGAAGCAAAGAATTGTGGAATACCTTGCTGTTCGCTCTCTTGTTGGAGACGAAGCTCGTGGAACTCTACTATGTCTAGCAGGTCCTCCTGGTGTAGGTAAGACATCAATTGCTAAATCTCTTGCTGAGTCTCTAGGACGTAAGTTTGTTCGTATCTCTTTAGGTGGAGTACGTGATGAAGCAGAAATCCGCGGACACAGAAGAACATATGTCGGAGCAATGCCTGGTAAGATTATCCACGCTCTTAAAAAAGCAGGAACATCGAACCCTGTAATTCTACTGGATGAGATCGACAAAATGTCGAATGACTTCAGAGGAGATCCTGCAGCAGCAATGCTTGAAGTTCTAGATCCAGGTCAGAACAAAGCTTTTGGTGATCACTACATCGAGTGTGAGTACGATCTTTCAAAAGTAATGTTCATTATGACGGCCAACGATCTTGGAGCTATTCCTGGTCCACTACGTGACCGTATGGAAATTATCCATATCGCTGGATACACACCTGATGAGAAAATGCAGATTGCTAAGAAGTATCTTCTTCCTAAAGCAGTTGAAACTCACGGTTTGAAGAATTATCCAGTAGCAGTTACTGATAAAGTTCTTACAACGATCGTTCGTGGTTATACGAAAGAAGCAGGAGTTCGTGAGCTTGAGCGCTTAATGAACACTGTCGCTCGTAAAATTGCAACAGAAGTTGTGACAGAAGATATCAAAGAAGGTCGCAAGTTCTCAGTTACTGAGAAGAATCTTGATACTTATCTTGGGCCATTGAAGTTTGATCGCACAGATGTTGAACAGCAGCCTCAGGTTGGTCTAGTAAACGGCCTTGCTTGGACTTCGGTTGGTGGTGAGCTTCTTAATATTGAAGTTGTGACTGTTCCTGGAAATGGAAAAATCCAAGTGACAGGTAAGCTTGGTGAAGTAATGCAAGAGTCTGCGAAAGCTGCTCTTTCATATGTTCGCTCAATCTCTAACCGTCTTGGAATTGACCACGAGTGGTACCATAAGAACGATATCCATATTCACGTACCAGAAGGTGCGACACCGAAAGACGGTCCATCTGCGGGTATCACAATGGTAACAGCTTTAACGAGCGCCATTGCCAATATTCCGGTTCGTCAGGATGTGGCGATGACAGGTGAGGTGACTCTACGTGGACGTGTACTTCCAATTGGTGGTCTTAAGGAGAAAATCCTTGCTGCTAAACAAGCAGGAATTACGACTGTGATCATTCCTAAGAAGAATGAGAAAGATTTAATCAAGATCCCTAGTGAGATCAAAGATGGAATCGAAGTTCGTCCTGTAAGTGAAGTAGAAGAGGTTCTTCGTGTGGCCCTAAACCTAACGAAGCCAGAAGAGTTCATGAAAGTGCGTGCGCTTAAAGTTCTTGATGGTGAAGCAGGTTTAGAAGTAGCTAACTAATTTTTATTACTGATAAAAAATAAGAAAAGCCCCGAATTTTTTTTGAATTCGGGGCTTTTTTTATTTGACAGGAAATATCAAACTCAATAGTATGCCTAACATCACTTCTTATAAGATGGGCGTTTAGCTCAGCTGGGAGAGCGCTACCCTTACAAGGTAGATGTCGGGGGTTCGATCCCCTCAACGCCCACCATCTTTTAAAAAATCAATGAAAAGAGTTTGTTTAAAAAGCCAATCGCAAAAGCGTTGGCATTTATTATTTCCATTTAGGATCAGTCAGCCCATCCTCAAGAAACTCTACCAGATTCTTTTTTTCTTCTTCAGTCAGATTGAGTCCCTGTTTAATGAAGTTGGCCTTAACTGCAAAAAGTAGTTCTTCTTGTTGAGTAGGATTATTGTTCGCCTCAATCGCAACGGGAAAATGGGTACTCATTTGTGGAGTCACATCAAAGGTTGCAATAGTGACTTTCAGGTCATTGTAATGATCAACAACCTCTCTTAATGTTTTGAAAATCCCGTTATGCATATAAGGAGCAGTGATTCCTGCATTAATAAGACTGGGAGTCTTGAACATAAAATTCTTTTTTTCACCAACTACTTCTCCGTGGCCGCGATCAGATTGGTGAGGGATCTGTCCATAACTTGGAATACCGACAGAGGTAAAGAAGAGATTATTTTCTAAGAGGTTAGTCGAGTGACAGTTAATGCATGTCCCTTTGCCAGTGAAAATCTCCATTCCTTTTTTTTGCTTTAAAGTCAGAGCATCTTTTTCACCTCGAAGATATCGGTGAAATGGTGAGCCTTTGGATTCAAACTCAGCAATCATAAAAGCCGCGAGTACTTCTCCAAAGTGTCCGATGTTGATGTCTTGAATCTCGAGGCCAGGAAATGCTTTTTGAAAATAAAAGATAAGTTCTTGATAGTCATGATTCTTGGGATTAAGTAAGCGCTTCACCAGTAGGTCCCAGCGTGCAAGATTGTTGGGAGCGTCGGCAATTTCATTTTCTCCGGAAAGACCCATCATCTCATCAGCGGTAATCAGTGGGAAAATAGCCTGTGCAGCAGCTGCGGAGGTAAAGACTTTGGTGATATGAGGGGCAGTCGGGTTTTCGCCATTTAAGGCCGGTTCTGGGGTTATAAATACGTTTCTACTTTCTTTGTAGGAAACTCTGCCATCCCAGAACATATTGTAGTTTTTAGGACGACCAATATTGAAGAGATGAGGAGAGTTTCTACGTAAAATTCCTTGGCCATTAACTGATTGAGAAAGGGGAAGTCCGTCACCTGTGCCTAGTACAGGATTGTGACATGTCAGACAGGTAATGTTTTGATTACCGGCCAGTCGAGCATCCATAAAAAATTGTCGACCAAGACGAATACGTGCCTTTACTTCATCACTCGGGTTCTGGTCTCTTCCATGAAATGGTTTCAGGCGAAAATACTCAATCCGTTTAGCGAGAAGTAAATCCAGCTCTTCTTGTGCCATTGCAGGAGCGAGAGTGAATAAAAGAAAAAGAGCACAACAAAGTAATCTCATAGGTTCGGGAATCATAGTGAAAAGAAATTTGTTTGGCTAATCAAACAGTACTGCTTATTTTGCAGGAAGAGAGTGAGTATTCAAAAAATTAAGTTTAACTTTCTAAAAAAGATGCAATAATTTCAATACCTTAGGTTAATTATTCTCTTAAGGAAAGCTTTGTTAACCCTTGAAATCATGGATTTTAAAGCACATATTCCATCTGTTATAAAGAAGAGGGTGGGTAAAAAAATTCAGGTAGTTAGTCCTTGATCCTTAAGCTAGGATTAAGAAAGCAAACAACAGTTTGAATCCTGAGTTTAATTGCTTTTATTAAGCTAGTGATGTCGACGGTCATTTGTTAAATTTTTCGATCAAAATGAATTTGATCTAAGGGATAGAGAAAAAGTGAATAAAAAAGTCGTTGTTGTAGAAGATGAAAAAGAGATTATTGAGTCACTCAAGTACATGATTGAGAAGCATGGTTTTGAAGTGATCGCTCACGAGTCTGCTGAATCACTTTTTACAAATTTTCAAAACAACTATTGTATTTATCTCATTGATTGGAATCTTCCTGGTATCAAGGGCGTTGATATTGTTCGAACAATCCGTACTAAGGATAAGATTTCGCCTGTCTTTATGATTTCGGCGAACTCAAGTCCTGATCATATTATTGAAGGATTGAAGTCTGGTGCGGATGATTATCTGGTGAAGCCGTTCAGCTATGATGCTCTTATGGTGAAGCTCATGAATGCTTATTCAAAAGTAAGTAACTTGCATGACAATTTAATCAATGTTGGATTAAAACTCATTCCAGAAGCTAATTCAGTTATTAAGGACGGGGTTACTGTTAACCTTACGGCCCGCGAATTTATTATTTTCCAGTATCTTTATAATCGCCCAGGTGTTGCTAGCACGCGCGAAGAACTTATTAATCAATTTGATAAGGACTTTGAAATGACTGCTCGTAATATTGATGTTCACGTCTTTTCATTGAGAAAGAAAATGAATCGTGTCGCAATCGCTATCGAGACTGTCTGGGGTACTGGGTACAAGCTCAATATCTAGAACAGCATTCTGAATTCTACTTCAAAACGGTTCATCTTTGGTACGTTCTTGCCGGCAATGGCATGAACAGTATTAAAGTGTACTTGAGCAGGTAGGGCAAACTTCTTCTTTAAAAATGGTGTGATCGAAGAGAGTGTCATGGTCATTTGTGCCTGATGCTCCGATTTATCAGTGTTGTAAGCTAAGAACTGATCACCTGTTCCACTCGCTGAAGAGTAGTTGCTCTGGAACTGGTGCATGTATCTGTATGTCGGCGTAAGAATGATCCAGTCATTTAAGTGATAGCTGGCCGTCAAAGCAAGATTCATACGATCACCATACTTAACTTGGAAAAGCTCTTTTTCACTTGAGAGAGTGAAATCCTGACTTGTTGGAACTCTTAGCTTCTTAGACATCGGAGCTTGGTATGTGTATCTAAAAATAGTACCAACTGATAATTTATCACTGAAAATATAACCAGTCGCAATCTCACCAAAAATATCATACTGGCCATCGCCAAAAGCAATATCTTGAAGGATATCAGGATTATCTTCCATTCCTGTAGGAACAGTTACACCTGGGTAGAACATCAATCCCCAGTTCGTATTGTCGATTACTTTCGACATTACTCCCAGTTCCATATCTCCCATACCTTTACCGCTCCAGTTTCCTAGTGGACGGTATTTATAGTGATTGGTAACAACGGATTGAATTGTTCCTTCGTTAGCATCCATCATGTTACGAAGGTTCTCAGAAATAAAGCTGTTCTGAAGGCCGCCATACTGATCAAGAAGATCTGAAGTTTGGGCATAAGTATTACCGGCAGTTCTCTTAATTCGTGAGCGAACTTGGGCATCATAATAAGTCATCTGTCCATAAACAGTGAAACGATCAGTTAGTCCGTAACCAAAACCGAATCCATGTACTTTCACATTGGCAGCAGCATCAACTTTGTATTCTCCAACAAGAAGAGAGTTATAAGCATCTTGAGAAATATCTTTTCCTGGTTGAATCATGTTTCCAACCATACTGTTAAAAGTATTCGCATCAACTCTAAATTGAGCACCCAGTGGGTTCTCTGATCCAAACTTATTGAAGTTATTTTTGATTTCACTGGTCTGTACATTTCTGTACCCAAGTGCTCTCACGCCCTTAGGAAGTGTTGCCCAGACTTGAGCAAAGCTTGAAGTTGAAACAAGTAGTGTAATCAAAGCAATAATGTTTTTCATGAAAAGGATTTTACATCGACTGACTAACTTCAAGACAGGGGGTATGTAATTTAGAAATTCCCCCTGTTATATTTTAAACACTCCCCATACCATTAGGAAAATGAAGCAAACGAAGTGTCTAAAAATTAGACACCTTTAAGGGTTTATATGAAGAAGTCACTGCTTACCATTCTGTCTTTTCTTCTACTTGTCTCTTGTGGCAACAAGAGCGAGATTTCGGGTGCCACTCCTGCTCGAAAAATGTCGGAAGCCTACGGTGACGGGCAATATACCATTATGCCTATGGTTCTTCCTTTATCTGATGAGACGATTGAATCTTTTGATTCTCCTTTTTCAAAAATTGGCTTCATTTTAGGTGGCTTTAGTAAAATATTTGCAGACCTAGGAGCTACTATTGGTATGGGGAAAATGCAGGTTTCCCTCACACAAAAAATCCCCGAGATTCCTGAGGAGTATTTCAAAGAAGTGCGTTTTAAAAGAATTTTCTTCTATATTGAACCTGTTAAGGGGCCAAGAGAGACAAAATTTTGGAATAGATTTATTTTTGGAAAAGACGATGTGAATTTTAAGTTTATCGATCGCTTGGCAGTGAAGTTTTCAACGATAAATGTCGATCCCAAAACTGATTGGACACCAGTTGTTGATACTAAAATGCTTAATAGTAAGGAAGCCCTGCCGTTGAGCCAAATTTTTTCTTCTGAGCGAACTCATGCCTCGCTTATTGATTTGTCTAAAGCAAAGGAATTAGTGTTTCTTACCTTTGATAAGAAGAAAAAAGAAAACTATTTAAAAAATGATCAGTTCGGATCTGTATTTATTGTTAAAACTAGTTCTCCTGCTAAAGCTAGAAACTATCTGGCCAAACATCCAAAACTTCATGGAATGATGAATCGAATTCATATCTTGAATAAATCCATCCTTGTTGAGCTTAAAAAAGATCGAATTATTGAGGAGCATTTCAAGGCAGTCTTAGGAGAAGAAGGGGATTACCTGGAGAGTTTAGGAGTAGAGTTTATTGAAAAATGTACTCCCACAACTTGTTTTGATTTTAATGTATCTGAGCTTAACCTTCTTCCTATTATGAAGAAAAACAATGCGATTAAGATCGATGCTTTTATCGAAGCTGGTAAAGTGCCAGAATCTTTTCAATTGAAAGGATTTATTGAAGCAGAATTAAAATTGAATTTAACCTTCTAAAGGGGACTCAATAGTCAGGCCAAATTTAGCCGCTTCATTACTTAAGATTTCTAAAATTTCGGCCTTGGTGAATAAGACACCAATAATGCTCAGTTTGGTATTGATATCGATTTTGCAACCATCCAAGCAAATATAGTCTGAAGTGTAGGCTTCGAAGTTTTTAATGGGAGTTTTATTATTGAACTCGGCATAGAAACTAAAGAAGTCAACTATCTTGTCTCTTAGCTTTTCTTTAAGTTGATCATGAGAATCTTTTTGCAAATTATAGGTAAACAGTGACGTATTACGGGATTTGCCATTAAAAGCAAGTTTGATCACTCCTGCAGAGCGGATTTTCATGTTATTCTGAAAGCATAAAGGGCAATACATAAAACGATTATAATTGATCCTTCTAAAATATGAAATGAGGAAAAAATGAATAAAGAGTTTCGAGATATCACTTCTTTTGATGGAACAAAGTTAAAGGCCATTGTCAGAGAGAATGGCTGTTCGGAGTGGTTGATTGTTACTCATGGATTAGGTGAGCATCAAGAAAGACATGAGCATATCCTTAAGCTCTTTTCCCAGAACTTTAATATTTGTCTCTATGATTTAAGGGGACATGGGCGAAGTGAAGGTAGAAGAGGGTATGTTGAGGATTTTCAAGACTATGTGAAAGATCTAGGTGTTATTCTCGCATATTTGAAGAATGAGTTCTCTATGTCGAAGTACTCACTTTTAGGGCATTCGATGGGAGGCCTTATTACTAGTTGCTTCCTTCAAAATTCGGCCGAAAAAGATTTCTATCCTCAAAAAGTTTTCTTAAGTTCACCTGCTGTAGGTGCTTCTGGTATGGGCGGTGAGGTTTTTAGTCTTGCTCCTCAACTTTTTTATAAGGCACTTACTATTCTTCCCAGTGTTGAACTGAAGGGAATTTTAGATTTAAAGAAGTTATCTCATGATTCTCGTGTTTATGAGGCTTATATCAAGGATGAGCTTAATCAGCTTAAAATTCATTCGAAATTATTCTTTGAGTTATTGAAGACGGCCCGCAATGTTTTCTCACGACCTCTCAGGGCCAATTGTCCTGTCTTCTGTGCTATTGGAACTGAAGACAAGCTTGTGAATTACCCTATGACAAAGCACTATTTCAAAGAAATGGAAAAAAATGCAACCCTAAAAGTTTTTGATGGTGCCTATCATGAGCTTCATAATGAAGTTGAGAAGTGGAGAAAGCCTTATTTGAACTTTCTCCGCAGTTCTCTGACAGGTCTTGATTACGACAAGATTTAATTGGTCGCAGGATATGTTGTTTTATAACAACTGAAGCCAGCAAAGGTTGCTCCTGCCCAGTTTTCACACCAGACGCCACTTCCTACATCGTCTACGGTACGGAATAACTAGCTAAGTCTTTGAAACCTCTCAGTTGGGGTGGGGTGGGAGTAATAGAAAAAGACATACCACGGGTCACTCTGCACGGGACTCGCATTAAACTTATAGAGTTTTGTAAGTGCGTGCTTAAGATCTTTGGCCTGAGCATATTTGCAGGCAAAGGCATCGGCCTCGAATTCATTTTTACGAGAAAAGATAGATGAGAGCGGAGAAAACCAAAATGTGTAAAAACTTGCAGCGAAGGAAAAAATAAATAGCAGCACTCCGTTTGAAGTGATTCTCATAAAGTGTCCTGTGTAAAACCAGTCTGCACGTGACAATAAATACATTGCTAGAAATCCAAAAAAACTAAGGACGAGTGATATCGCGATTTGTTTAGGAATGTGTTTCAGTTTGAGATGGCCTAGTTCGTGAGCAAGAACGGCGATGACCTCATCATCACTGAGTTTATCCATAAGAGTATCATAAAAAACGACTCTTTTATTTTTACCAAATCCTGTGAAATAAGCATTCCCATGAGTGGAGCGACGAGAGGCATCCATGACAAAGATACCTTGAGCATGAAAGCCCACTTCTTCTAAAAGTTTCTCAATTCGACTTTTAAGAGGTCCTTCGCTTAAAGGCGAAAATTTATTAAACATCGGAGCAATGAATGAGGGATAAATCCAAAGCATACCCAGTTGGAAAATTGTTAAAATAGCAAAACTGATAACCCACCACGAGTTTTTAAAATAACTCATAGTAAGAAGTACTACGAAGAGTAGAGGAATAAGGATCATAGAACTTAAAAGAAGTCCTTTTAAAAGATCTGTAAAAAAAAGTTTATGAGTGGTTCTATTGAATCCATATTTTTTTTCAATAAAGAACGTAGAGATATAGCTGAAAGGTAAAGATAAGAGACTTTGAATCATAACAAATGAGATAAGAAAAACAGCGTCACCCGTTAGGGTAAAGTTTGAAACGTTCATGTAGAGTGACTCTGCTCCTCTGAATGGAAACCAATATAGATAAAGAGAGAGTTGATAAATGAGTTTTACCTGAGTCATTCTCAGTTTATCATCAGCATAGAGAGTTGATTTTTGATGATCATCAGGAGTGATATCTTGTGCAAACATTTCTGGAATGCGAAAACGATTCTTCATCAAGTAATTGGCCTGCCTACGTGCAAGGTAGATTTCCCAGAGATGATTGATGATAATAAGGGTAAGAAATAAAATTTGAGTATAATAACTGAAAAGGTTTCCCATAATGATCCAGATTAAAAGATTTTTTGGTTATAACGATCTTCGAAACTTCTCCTATCTCTTCTTTGACGATGTGACTGGAGATGCTTGGGCCATTGACCCTTATGAGGGTGGACCCATAAAAGATTATATCAGAGGTCAGGGCTTAAATCTTGCAGGAATTTTAAATACCCATCAGCACTATGATCATATAAGGGGAAATAGTTCCCTTATTGAGAGTTTTGACTGTGAAGTCATGAAGGCAGAAGGGAAGGTGAAATTAGGAGAAAAGGCGGTCATTGATTTTATCGCTTCGCCCGGACATACGATGGATCATCAGGTTTTTTTACTTGCCAGTGATGGGAAAAAACATCTTTTCTCCGGTGACACATTTTTTAATGCTGGAGTAGGGAATTGTAAAAATGGCGGGGATGTCGAGACCCTTTACCTGACAACTCAAAAGCTGTTGTCTATGCTTGATGAATCTACTCTTTTATATCCAGGGCATGATTACTCAAAAAGAAATCTTGAATTTGCTCTGCAGTTTGATCCTGAAAATAAGAATATCAAAAATTTTCTTCATGAAGTCGATTATCAGGATGTAGAAGATAGAGGGATTAGAACAATGGAAGAGGAGAAGAGAGTTAATCCTTTTTTTTCTTTGGATCGCTTAAAAATGGACAATAGATTCTCAGAGCTTACTGAGAAAGAAATATTTTTTTACTTAAGACAACAAAGGGATAATTGGTAATGGCAAAAGTTCAGAAAAAAGTTGTTTCAAAAAAAGCAGTAACGAAAAAAACGCCGGCAAAAACAACAGAAAAAAAGACAGTGGCAAAAAAAGTGGTAACGAAGAAGGTTGTGAAACCGGCCACAATCAATCCAAACCTTCCTAAGATCGGGGATAAAGCACCTCAGTTTTCTCTTCTTGATCAGAACGGCAAGACGGTAAGTCTTAAAGACTTTAAAGGTAAAAATGTTGTTGTTTATTTTTATCCAAGAGCTCTTACTCCAGGGTGTACAGTTCAGGCCTGCAGTTTAACCGATGCCCAAGGTGAGCTTAAAAAACTAGATATCGTAGTTCTGGGTATTAGTGCAGATCCGGTAAAGAAATTAAAAGATTTTGAGACCAAAAAAGATCTTAATTTTACTCTTCTGTCTGATGAAGATCATCAGGTGTGCGAAGCCTACGGCTCTTGGGGACTAAAAAAATTCATGGGAAGAGAATTTATGGGAATTTTGAGGCAAAGTTTTTTTATTGGTAAAGATGGGAAAGTGCTTCATGTGATGACAAAGGTGGATACAAAGACCCACCATCAGGAAGTCATCAAGTTCTTTAAGAATCTTGAATAATTTGCTCTTCTAAAACATCGAGCCTGATTTCTGTTTTTAAGCGGTTAATCAGGTTTGTTAAATCACCACGGGCCTCGATAGGGGCCCTGACAATAATATCTCGGTATTGTCCCTTGAGAGATTCATCTGCAGTCGAGTAATAACAAAGCCCTTCATTAGACTCAAAAGTAAAATAGACAAAATAGGCTTCATCCTTGGGAACTCTTAAGAGGCAGTAGTAGAGTTCTTTAGTTTGTTTATAATGACTCATATTGATAGTTTCCTTGACTAAGATAGATAGTGAATTAGAATAAAAGAAAGGCAAAGTCAAAAAATTTAAGAAGTTAAGTCATGGAGGACGCTTTGAGAATTGGCCTATCAATTTCGCTATTTACACTTACTCTTGTTTCCTCTTGCTCTTGGTATAAAAACCTAGAAAAAAGTCTTGTTGAAGATGACGTCCGGCAGGCGCGTAAAAAACAAGTCGTCCCTCGTGAAAAGTATGATCAACTCTTAGTTAAATACGAAGAGCTATCAAAAAAATATGAGGATGCCACTCGTAAGGGAGAAGCACCTTCATCTACTTCATTAGTTGATGAAATCCAAGCAACCAGCGTTTCTACTGAGACAGTGGATCTCTTTGGTTCTGCTCCTAATTCTGCACCACAAACTCCAGTTGTTGATTCACAAGCAACAATTGTGGTTCCTCGTGGGCTTGAAGATCAGGTTAGTTTGTTCCGTCGAGGAGTGATTCTGAGACAAACAAATCAAGGTGAAGCCACAAAAATTTTCCAAGAGCTTGAATTGAAAAGCACTCCTGCTATTGCAGTAAGAGCTAAGCAACAGATTGGAGAAATGTTGTTTGAAAAAGGACAATTTGATCTGGCCCTGCAAGTTTTTGAAGATATTATCTCACGCTATTCTCATTCCGGTGTTGTACTAGATGCATTGAGATACTCTATAACTTGTGCCGACAAATTAGGCATCGTAAGCAAGAAAGAGCAATATGCTTCAATCTTGAACGATGTTTTTGAATCGCGCTAAAGGTAGCTTGTGGTAAGAAAAAAGTTTTCATTCATTTTATTCTTATTGCTGTTGAGTCAGCAGGGGTACTCGCAAGATGACTCCATGGACGATGATCTTAAAGGTTTGCTGGACGAAGCAGACGTTTCAATACCATTTGAAGATAATCAAGACGAGAAAGCATTGATAGAAACTCCGAGTTCGGAGACGATTGACCTCAATCAAGGGTCAATGGATGCTTCTGATTCAGATATGGAAGCCGTCGACCTTGATTCATCTTCAGAAACAGTCGATCCAATCGAAACAACTGAAGAGCCACCGATTCAATCAGTTGAAAAAAATATGACTGATGATGATCTTGAGACTTTAAAGCTCGATATCGGTGAGAGTACAGAATTAAAAGAAGATCAATCGAAGTCTAATGTTGTCATTACTCCCATAAAGAATTTTGATGCGGGCAGGGAAGAGGCAGATCTTCTTCGAATTGCTGAAACGATTAAGGGACAGATTTCTGATAATGATTGGAATGAAGTTGCTACAGCAGCAAGAGTTGAGACTTATACAGTTGTTGTTAATGACTGGCTTTTTAAAATTTCAAAAAAACTTTTTGGTAGTGGGTACTACTATCCAAAAATTTGGTCGCTTAATCCTTATATTACGAACCCTCACTTTATTGAACCAGGGATGATTCTCTCGTTTACAACAGGTAGTGGAAATCAGGCACCAGAGTTTAAGCTGGGAACATTTACTGATGAAGAGTTGAATCAAGCACCAGGAACAACAGGGGACTTCAATCCAAGCAATATTGATAATTTTGGAGATGATGCAACTCCGCCATGGTTATCTGAGAAGCAAAATTTGGTAGATAAGGGTATTTATTTTCAATATGCTTCCAATGAAACAATGGAAGATCTAGTAGAGGCCAACAAAGAAGCTCTTAATAAAGAATATGATCACTACGAACCGCCTAAAAATGAGTTCGAATTCAATATTCCTAAGAACTATGACAATCTAGGTTTTGATAAAAACTCTCGTATTTTCTTCTCGTATAAAGAAGGATTTTATCTTTCTACTTTCTTGTCGATGAATATTGTTCAGGATTTCGGTGTGGTCAATAGCGGTCCTGATGAGAACGTATTTTTCACGACAACTGATCGTGCTTATGTAAAGTTTGATGAATCAGTAAAACCCCTTCCTGGTGATATGTTCAGCGTTTACACAGCAGGCGGACAGGTCACGCATAAGAACTCTGATCGCAAAGGTTACAAATACTCAATTACTGCTCAGATTAAAGTTATACGTAAAGTAGCAGATTTATTTGAAGTTGAGTTTGTGGAAGTTTCTGGAACTCCTCAGCGTGGTGACAGAATTACCGCTTACACTCCTAAAATTGATCGCATTACAAGAACCTATAACTCACGCATGATTGAAGCGGCAATTATGGGAGCTTATGAAGGCGGTCAAAACCTTATGAGCTACGGGGATGTGGTTTATATCGACCGCGGAAGAGCTGATGGAGTTGAAATGGGGAACGTTTTTGACGTTTACGGTTTCAAAGATCGTCTCACTGGAAGAAATATTGCTGATCAGCCGACTTATAAAGTGGGTGAATTGACAGTTATTACACTGACCGATAATTTTGCAACGGCACTTGTTACTGGGGCCCGTCGTGATTTTTATTCGGGTGCAATTGCTATCACGAAAACAAAAGAAGCTCACTTAAGAGAAACGACTGCTAAGAATGCTAAGGCCGGTGGTGAAGCTGATATGATCGGCGGCAAAGCGTTGGAAGAGCTGGATGTAGAGCTTAATCTGGATAATCTGAATGAAGACCTCTTAAAGCATGCTGATTCAATCAGACTGACAGAAGATGAGCTTTCAGAACTTGAGCGTCAGGAACGTGAGAAGTCAGTGATTCGTGAATCAGAAAGAGATCTTAAGGCGCTTGAGCGTCTTGAGCGTGAGATTGAGCACGCTGAGAAGATTATTAATGATGCTAATCTTGATGAAGATAAGCTTCTTGAATCTCAGAGTCTAAATGGTATCGAGAAGTCTCAAGGGAATATCGATCAAGAGGCCCTGGATGAGATTGAAGAGAATTTAGGAAAACGTTATATGGATGAAGATCTGAACTCAAAAGACAATCCATATGGTCTGACTGAGTTTGATGTTGAAGAGATCGATGAGCTCTTAAACGTAGAGAAAAAACAAGAATAAGAGGTAAGGGAGTAGTAAAACTACTCCCTTACTTTTTTTAGGCTTTCTTCTAAAACAGAATCCAATATATCCGTAAATTTTTGAGTCGTTTTAATATTTGGTTCAACACCTGTCCCTTCGAATAGGTTTCCGTCTTTTTGCCAGGCTAAGCAAGTTGGAAGATTCAAAGAGAAGTCCGAATTTTTGATAGGGAAGACGATTGGGTCTCCTGCTCCGCCATGCGTAGTTGAACCCAAGAGAAGAGACCTGTTTTCAAGTTTTAATGAAGAGGCCAATCCCTCACACGAAGAAAAGCATCCTTCAGATACAAGGGTAATCATTTTATTCTCAAGGAATTGATAGGCCGTTTTGTTCTGTGGATTAGAATAAAGAAATTCTTCTTTGGCCCAAATATCGGCCGGCTGAATTGATAAGCGTGCTAACCATTTCCTAAACGGAGAGGTATGGACAGCAAGATACTGATAGCGATACATAAATAAAGGCTTATCACTGAAAGAATTCAGAACATATTCAACTTCCTGATCTCCACCGCCGCCATTTTCTCTCAAATCAAGAACGATTAAATCATCCTTATTAATACTCTGGGCAACGTTATCAAACTCTTGCTTAAATCTTTCGAGCACCTGGTTACGCGTTTCTTTTGGACGGGTTTTGTCATCACACCATAGACTATAAATATTGAGTTTGAATGTATTCTCATTCAAACGTTCACCACTCACACATTGATGTGTTCCAGGTGCGACTTGTTGCCAATTAAGAGTCGTTGAAACGATTGTTCTATCAACACTTTGAAGCTTAAGTCTGATTTCAGAAACAGTCTGATTTTCGGAAAGCTTCCTTAAAGTTCTAAATGTTCTAGCAGGAGTAGTGGAAGCGGCTACTGAATTAGCATGGGCCTTAAGATATTTTTCTAACGGAATATCATTAATTTCTAAGATTTGATACTTGCCCTCAGTAACAGCGGGAGTACAGCTTTCACAAGATTTGACATAAGGAGAACCTGGAATAAAAGTGAGACCACTCACATAGGTATTCAGGGTCATAAAATTATTACGGTAGAGAACAACATGTCCGTCACTGATCTTATGAACATATTCTTGAATTTTAGGGTAGGTTTGATCAGAGAGATGATTTTCTTTCAAGAACTCCTTTAACTCAGTAATGGCCTCTCTTTTCTGAGGCTCATTAACATAAAGATTGGCGTATTTCTTATTCAGAAGGTGAATAATTTCGCGTTCCGGAGTTCGACTGCAACTTATAAAAATAAAAGAAATCAGGCAGATGGCAGCGGTCTTTGAAAGGCTCTTCATTACGTCTCTTTATCAAAAGTATTTGATCAGTCTTGTCGGTTGAACTTGAGCTAAACTTAATAGCTCAAGCTAGGGTCTTGAAAATCCGAAAAGTTCTCTATAAGGACTGGTCCAAATTCCATCAGCGACTTAAGAGATTGTATGAAAAAACTAATGCTATGTTTTATTGTGATTGGTTCTACAACATTTATTGCTCAAGCTACAAAGCAAGAGCGGCCTGTTAAAAAAGAAATTCGGATTAAAACAGATAAAAAGAAAATCCCAAGCAAGCTGCAAGAAAGAATGCAGGATGAGATGCAAGGGATTCGTGTTGATGAGTCATTAAATCAAAAAGAGAGCTAAATGAAGTTTTTGATTCTCTTCTTTTTAATTTGTTCTCCTGTTTGGTCTAAGAGTTTTGAGATCGAGGGAGTGAAATTTTCTTTAGAAGTGAAGAGTGACTGGGTCGAAACACTTGGTCTTTTTGATATTCCTTTAACCCTCTCCGGGCCGATGATTAATAACGTTCGTCCTATTATCACAGTAACTCCTACTGAAATGACTAAAGTGAAGTTTATTGAGCAGAAAGGTAATCAGACCAATGAAGATTATCAGACTGAAAGAAAAAGATGGCTTGCGACTCATAAGGGAAATGTCATTAACTTCTATCCTTATCAAAAAATCAAATGGGATGGTGTGGAGGAAGCTCATATTCTTGGTTACTCCTATTCAATCACTGAAAATACTTATGATGAAAAAACATATTATGTCCTTTGTAATGGAAGATTATTTCATTTGAAATCCTTAGTGCAGGAGATTCATTTTGAATCCTTAAAAGAAATAGACGGAATAATAAGAAGTTTTAAATGCCAAAGCTGATTCTTTTCTTTATTACTTTTTTTATCTTCTCTGCCTCAGTTATGGCAGATCAGGACTTCGTACGTAGTCTGGGTAAATTTGAGCAAACATCTTTGATGTTTCATAAAATTTGTTTTGATAAGAATGGAAAGTTTTATGCAGATAAGGTCTATATCCTGAAAGACAGACAAATTGACTGTGCTGGTGACCTTAATCTTTTACAAAAAAGTTATGCTAATCTGGAGAAAAGATTAGCGAAATTAGAAAATGATTGCCGTCCTGAGATGGATGAAAATTTAAAAAATATTTCAAATATTACGGACGTGCTCAAAGGCCAAAAGGTTTGTCCCGCAAAGGTAGAGCCTGAGATGAGCTGTGCATCCGATCTTCTTTGTAACGTTTTCTCATCAGTTCTGGCCGTGCCCTTAACTGGAGCAGATGCTCTTCTCAAAGTCGCAGATACTTATTATCGCCCAAGAGGGAAAGATATTTATAAAAGCCCGATTGTCGCTGATTTAAAAAAATGTTCACGCCCTGGAAATTCTTGCTTAACAAATCTTTTTAAAGGAATTTGGGATTCACTTTTTACATCTGTGAAAGGAATGTGGACGCTGGTCAGCGGTGCTGCCAAACTAGGGGCGAATGCTGTTAAAGGTGCATACAATTATGCGGTCGATTCAGTTGGAAAGCTTTTTAGTAATGTTGAAGATAAAACGACTGAAAAGATGATGGCCGCTCAGAAGTTGCCTAACTCTTCATTACAAAAATTTAAAGAAGACCCGCTATTATTTGTAAAAAATATGGTGAAATCTCTTTATGATTCGGTGATTAAGGGAGTTAAAACTAATTATGGCTGCGAGAAGTGGAGTGGGGCTCCTCACTTAAGTAAGTGCGTTGCACCTATGTCAAATTGGGAATGTGGAACTTGTAACCAAAAATTGAATGTGATCTGTGGTGTTGTGGGATTTGGAGCAGGTGAAATTGTAACGGCCTTTTTTACTGGTGGCGCTGTTGCAGTAGGGAAAACAGTTGCCACTACCAGTATTAAACTGGGAGCTAAAGGCGTATCTAAGCTTAGTCCAATCATGAACAAGTTTCCAAAAGTGACTTATCAGAAAAATTCAGCTCAATTGGCCAGAGAAGCGGCCATTCAAGCGGCAAAAGCGACTTATGCTAAAGGGCAGATCGCTTGGCAAAAGTTTAATGGCATGAAGGCTGTCGTTGATATTAAGAAGGCCAGCAGTAAAGCAGCAAGCAGTGTACGTCGTGCAGGGATTGTTGTTGGTCAAAATAAATCGGTTCAGGTTATTTCTAAGGCTTCTGAATATGCAGCAAAACCATTTACCAGTTATTTAGGTCTAATGAATCAGGCCTTTGGTCGCGGCTATGGTAAAGTTGATGACGCTCTTTTGCGTATGACTCATAAAACGACGATCGCCCAAACAGGTAAAGTAGAAGCAGTAGGTGCTGCGAGCACTCGGGCGACCGAACCAGCACGACCTGTTATTCCGAAAGTTAGTTCAAGTGAACGTAATTTGCGTCTTGAAACAGGTAAACATGATAAGGAAGCTCTAGATGAAATTCTTGCTCTGACAAAAGATAAGTTAGATGACCCTGTTAAATTTCACTATGTGATGGATCGCCTAGAAGAGTTAAAGACCGTGACATCGGAAAAAAGAGCAGGAATCATTTTAGATATCAGCAATAGAGTTAAGGGGTGGAGTACAAAAAGCCCTCAGGTGCAGCTTGCTCAAATTCGCTATGAAAAACTTTTGCAAGAAACTCAAAAACAATTGAATAAAATTAAAACGAAGCAACCTAAGATTGATGCAGAAGATGCTGCGAAGGAAGCACAATTGCTGGCCTACCAGCAAAGATCTCGTGCCCTAGAATTGAAGCACGCATGTATGGCCAAAACGGCAGGATCTCCAATATCTGGAAAGGCGGCAGCTCTTTATACTAATGCGAATTTAAGTATGTCAGTGGGAATGGTTGGAGTGACTTATGCTGCTGCTAACTGGGAAAAAGAGAAGAATGCTGATTGGGCGAAACGCTTAGGGTATGAAGTCTTCATGGCCTATCTTATTTCTAAATGGGGTTCCAAAATTGCAACTAACCAAGCTTCAACTTTTGCCGGGAAGGTTGCCAGCGGATATTTGTTAAACTTTAAAATTAGTATGATTGAGTCTACTGCCTATAATGCTTTTTTCTCAAATGATAAAGAAGCGGCCAAAAAACGAATCGAAGAAATTGCAAGCAGTCCTCATTTTGAAGAGGATATTAAGAAACTAGAAGAGTATGTTGCGAACCGCAGTCGAATTGAGGATTTTGTCGATGCTTCAACAGATGCTTATCGTGAAGTGGCTTCAGCACTCATGGGTAAGAGAGTTGAAGATATAACGGAGGCAGAATTAAAAAACATTAAACAGGATGCTTTTAAAGATCCGGCCATGATGGATCGTTTAATGGATGTTGTGAGTGATCAGATGTATTCTGATAAGATGAAAGGAAACACTTATGGGTCACAGTTTGTTGATCGAGTGGCCTTTGAATCAGAGTGGGCGATTCACTCTGTGCCTCGGGGAGTAATTATGGGGATGTTAACTTATCAGGCGGTATGTCGAAATATTGATAACCCAATGAAGGCACTCATGGCCTTCGGTGCGATTCAAGGGACAAACAAGGCAGCATCGGGGCTCATTTACTATGAAATGAAGTCAGATCAGATCAATCAATAGTTTGCCAATAAATTATTGTTCGAGTTAATATAACTAAAGTTAGCCCGGGATTAGCTCAGCTGGATAGAGTAGTTGGCTTCGAACCAATTGGTCGGGAGTTCGAATCTCTCATCCCGGGCCACTTTAGAATAAATTATCTGTCATTTAAAGTTCTGCTGATATTTCCTTCGCTATCAATTTCAAAGAGAACTTTCCCGGCAAAGTCTTCATCCATACTTCCAAGATCATATGAATAGATATTGCACTTCATGAGCACGAGTGGGGCCTTCGCATCTGGATTATTTTCTACCACTTCAGTTAAAAAGCTATCATAGCTAGCACTCCCCAGAATAAGGGCTTCCTCAGTAATTTCGCTTACAATTCTTGAATTACAATTGATGAATTGCTCAAGATTGGCGACGAGGAATGATACGTTTTGCTTAATTTCAGACTTTGAAACACCTGATCTTCTCAGCTTACCTTGAATCTTTGAGTTGATCTCAACATAGCTTTCCACAGCATCATAGCGAAGAGATTGCTGAGCAACTGCAGTCAACTGGTTCTTCTGGTCCTGATTTTTTGGAATATAACTTTTAGCTTGTACCGAGATTGACACCAATAGGGCAAATCCAAGAATAAATTTTTGCATACAGTCTCCATCTATGAATTGATTTTCACTCAGGACACTAGCATGAAGCCCGTCATCTCAGTAATCTAAAAAGGCTTACATTTCAGATGTTATTTTTTCCAATCTTTCTGCATGATCAGTCGTGAACCACGATTGAAGGTAATGTAAGACCAGAACCATTGAAACATCACCAGGACACGGTTTTTAAAGCCAATCAAATACATGATGTGAACAAACAACCAGCTAATCCAAGCAATGAATCCGTGTGCCTCAATCCCTTTAAACTGCATGACAGCAAGCTTTGTTCCAATTGTCGCCATTTGACCTTTGTCAAAGTAAACAAAGCTTTTCATGTTCTTGCCAAGAGCAGAGCGAACGATATTTTTAGCGGCATGCCTTCCTTGCTGAATCGCGACTGGAGCAAGTCCTGGAAGAGAGTGCTTTTCATCGATGAGGAAATTGGCCTGATCACCGATGACAAAAGTTTCGGGGTGATTAGGAAGAGTCAGATCACTCTTGATCATCACTCGACCTGCACGATCTGTTGGGGAGCCAATTGTTTGGTTGAGAGAAGAAGCTTTTACGCCTGCGGCCCAAATAACGGTGCGAGTAGGGATATCAAAAGTCTCAGTTTGGTTTTTAATAGTCACTTTCTTATCATCAACATTAACCACCATAGAGTTTGTTAAAACTTGAACTCCAATTTTCTGAAGATCTTCAAGTCCAGAGCGACTTAGGTCTGATGAGAAGCTTGCCAGAATTTTAGGACCTGCCTCTACGAGATAAACTTTCGTTTCCTGAGGATTGATGTTTCGAAAATCACGGGCCAGTGTATTCGTTGCAATTTCAATGATGGCACCTGCAGTTTCTACTCCAGTGGGACCTCCACCAATTACCACAAAATTCATGGCAGCTTGTTTTTCCTGTGCATCAGTTTCAATCTCAGCACTCTCAAAAGAGGTAAGAATTCGTCTTCTGATCTCTGTGGCCATTTCAAGGGTTTTAAGGCCTGGAGCGAAATCTTCCCACTCATCTTTTCCAAAGTAACTATGTCTTGAACCACAAGCACTGATCAGATAGTCATAGGCCACTTCTCCTTTTGGGGTTGAAATGGTCTTGGCCTGAGGATTAATACTTGTAACTTCTTCCAAAACGACTGAAACATTTCTGTAGCCCGAAAGGATGGAGCGAATAGGAACAGCGATATCTGAAGGAGAGAGTCCAGCTGTGGCGACTTGATAAAGTAATGGCTGAAAAAGATGATAATTTCTTCGATCGTAGAGATGAACTTCAAAAAGATCCGGGTATGACCCAAGTGCCTTGGCAGCACTTAACCCACCGAAACCACCACCGATGATAAGAACTTTCTTTTTCATAGAGACCTCTAAGATCTATAGTTTTTACACAGATTTGAGCCTGAGTATACCTACTTTTTTATGATCTGGCATAATGCGTTTCATGAGATTTTTTTATTTTTTACTGATGATGTCTATCCTGCAATCAATGGCTTACGGCTTTGAAGAGTCAATGGGAGCGTTTGGCAGGATGGGTAAAGATAAAACAGTCTTCCATCAATACCAAAGAGAACAGATTCAGGCTTCGTCACTCTATGAAAATCGGATTATTGGACATATTGGGACTGATTGCACTGGAACATTGATCGGTCCCCGTCAGGTTTTGACGGCCGCACATTGCGTTTACGATATTTACGTATCCGAGTGGAAACAAAATCTTTCTTTTAATCCTGGAAGAATAGCAACGGACTCCATTCCCTATAAGAAGGTTGAATGGAAGCGCGTATTTGTTCCAACGAAATATGACATCAACGATTATAAGTATGAGTATGATTTTGCAGTTATTGAGTTAGCAGAGGATATCGGAACAACTTTAGGATGGGCAGGATTTAAAACCGCTCCTAATGTCAAAGGAATGAATATTTCTATGGCCGGCTATCCCGGAGATAAAGAAGAGGGAACACTCTGGAGAGTGAAGTGTCCAGCGAGCCTTGATGCTAAACTTATAACTCACAAATGTGATACTTTCGGAGGAATGTCGGGTAGTGCTGTCTTCAATGAAAGTGAAAAAACAAAAATAAAATCAATTAATGGGATTCATGTTTTTGGCGATGTCCATGTTAATGGAGCGGTAAAAATCACTTCAGAACGTTTCAAAATGATCAAGTCATGGGTTGATGGAATTATCACCAAAGATACAAAAGTTTCAGTTAACAATGAAAATCTAGATACGATTTTTCTTGTGAATAATTGTAACGAAACTATTGAGGCTAAAGTTTATTATCGCAAAACAAATCTCTCTTGGAATATGAAAGGTGATTGGACCCTTCCTGCAAAATCAAAAGTGGAAATCGGGAAAACAAATTTTCCTCAATTCTACCTCTATGCAAAGACCTTAAAATCGGCAATTGAGTGGAAAGGCGATATTGAAGTAACCTATAATCAAACAAAAATTCCGATGATGAATGTTGATAACTTCTCGGATTCACATGGTGATTGGATTTATTCTTTTGATTGCAGGTAGGTAGAGTTTTCAGGCCTACTTTGCTAGTACCGCGCTTCATTGGTACACACCATTTATGAAAAATTTGTTACTTGTTTTGGGACTGCTGGGTTTAGGCCAAGTGATGGCAAGTTCCGTGATTCAAAACCATCAAGGTCGATTGGATAAAAAGCCAATTCACTTGCGTGGACTTTATACAAGAACCCAAGTAGTGGAAGCGAGCTCTGCTGAACTAAGAGTAATTGGGGAGCTTTCAAATTTTTGTACTGGTACTCTCATCAGTGCCAAGCATGTTCTCACTGCTGCTCACTGTGTTTACAGTCAGGATCGCTCAGAGTGGCAAAATAACCTCGATTTTATTCCTGGGAAAGTAGACTCATCGAAGATTCCTTTCGGACGATACGAATGGAGAAGGGTATATGCTCCTATCGAGTTTATCAATGGTTCAAAAGATGTCACTTTTGATTATGCGATTGTTGAACTAGATGAGCCTATCGGAAATGAGCTAGGTTGGGCGGGAGCGAGAAGTGTTGAAGATAAAGAGTTTATCAACAAAGTGAGAATGACAGGTTATCCAGGAGATAAGCTAAGAGGTACACTCTGGACAGTAACTTGTCCGGCAGAAGTTCAGGAGAATAAAATAGTTTATCTTTGTGATACTTTTGCAGGAATGTCGGGAAGCGGTTTGTTCTCAATAGACCCTAGTAACGAGAATGAAGTTTATATCGTTGGCGTTCATAGCTACGGTGGAATTGATTCCAATGGCGGAGTAAGCCTCAACAGTGAAAGAATGAAGATTATTAAGAGCTGGATGAACGGAGAATTGGCGTCAGGGACAATTCAGCATGAAAATGCTGAACTCTATTCCTACCATAAGCTCTATGCTAAAAATAATTGTAAGCAGTCGATATCGAGTTATTTTAGCCTGTTTGATTACAATCGAGGCTATTGGTCGTCCGTGGGAGAAGTCACCCTAATCCCGGGGATGAGAAGTCTTATTGGCCGTACTCCCAATACGTTTTATTATTTATGGGGTGAATCTTACGAGAAAAATTGGACTGGAGTAAACTTCATTCAAACTAACTCTGGTTCAGTGCCTATGATGGAGTCGAGAATTACTTCTGGGCAATGGGGTGATTGGACTCACTATTTTAATTGTCAAATTTAAAACTACTATCGAGAGGATAAACGCCTCTCTCCAAAAAACTCATGGCCTTTTCAAAATTTCTTCCAAACCAACAGTAGTAGTTTCCTGCTCGCAGATCTTGTTCTTTGCCGTAGAATAAAATAAAAAAGTGATCTTTCATAAATGACTTCCCTAGAATGCGATGTCTCTTTCTAATATTTTGAGAAAGAAATTCATCTTCGTGGATATCAAAATGAAAAGGGAGATCAATCACTTTTGCTTCGAAACCATAATCAATAGCGAGATTCGAAAAAATGAATATCTCTTCTTTCGTCCAGTCTAATTTAGAGAAATAATCAAGCTGCTCTTTTACTGGCAATTTAAAAATTTCCAAAATTCTCTCACTATGCAGCTGAATATTGTTTTGATTGATAAGGCATTTGGCGATCGTTTTCATAACTCTATTTTCGGAGAAAGAAAGGCTGCACACCACCAGATAAAAATCATGTTTTTTTAGAGTCAAAAAAAGGACTCTAGTAATTAATAAGTTGGGTCTGAAAACTATAGTTAGGCCTTAAGGTTTCAGAAAGAAGTGATAAAAATCATATGCTGATGGGCCTTGACCCTTTCCAATACTTCCTGTCATTGACGACTTCTCACTTTTCAGACTCTTGAGAGGCAAGTTAAAAATATAAAGGTAATCACTTAATTTCGAGGTTCTATGAAGTCTATTTTTCTTACTCTGCTCTATCTATTGACGGCAATCGGGCATGCAGATGCTATCTCTGTTCAAAGAATTTATGCAGATTTAGAAAACCTGACTTTTGTCAGCGATCAAGGCTCTGCCCAGGCCCGTGATCTTTATATAGAGATTGGAAACAGAGGAGGTCAGCGAGAGCCTAGACCTCGAGCTCCAGTCTCTCAAGAGCTATTTATTTATCGTAATGGGACTGATCTGGAAATTGAGACAAGTCTGACGACCATTATGTGGAAAGGAATTCCTGAGTGGCTGACAGTGAATTTAAACCTTAAAGCCCGAGATCTTGAAGCTGCTCTAGGTTACGATCCGGCCCATCAGGTAAAGATCAAGGAGCTATTTGTAACAAAGCCCTCACTGGGTCAGGCCCGATTTAGGGATCTCAAAGTAGAGTGTTTCCCACAGAATGGGGAGTTTACTCGCTTTGAATTACTTCTGGGTCAGTGTTTGGCAAAAGGAAAGCTTTCAAGTGGACCATTTGATATCCCTACATTGAAAACATTCCTTGCTCATGATGTCTTGGCCCAGGATCAGTTTATTTCTTTAAGAGAGTTGGGGAAAAGTATTCAGTTAATCCTCTCAGATAACAAATATTCTCTCGATGTTCTGACTTATATGATGGGAATTAATCTACGCTCAAATGGAACTGTTCATTTTGATGGAAAAACCAAAGTCGCTACTATCAGAATTGATGCTATTCGATTCGGAAGAATTAATATCACTAAAATGGCATTTGTGGTTCTTAGGGATGTTTTAACAACTGATGGGATTAGAGTAGAGCCGCCTTACTTGTATATCCAGCTCTAGCAGGAAAAGGTTGCTCTCTTTTGTGGGAGAGCAACCGGATTGGAAATTATTTTTTAGCAACAACTTCTTCTTTCATTATCTTCTTCGCAAATACGAATACTACGAAAGCAACAATAACGAAGTCGATAAATGCTGCAATAAATCTACCGTAGAAAATACCATTGATTGATAGCTCAGCAATATCTTTTACACCAGCAGCATTAAGGGCCGGTTGAAAAATAAGCGGAGTAAGGAGATCATTAACCAGACTTGAAACAAGAAGGTTTAATTTACCACCGATAATAACCGCGATTGCGAGACCAACAACACCATATTGTTTTAAGAAAGCCAAAAATTCTTTAACCATAGAAACTCCTTTATCATAAAAGGATTTCAATTAGGCAAAACTAAGTCAAGAGATGTATTTAATGGATAAGAGAAAAATTGTTATTTTTGATTTTGATGGAACTCTCGCCGATTCCTTTCCTTGGTTTGTGGGAAGGCTGAACCATGTCGCAAGAATTTTTCGCTTCAAGGAAGTGGGGAAGGAGGATATTCCTAAGCTTCGCCTTATGAGGACTGGGGAGATTTTAAGCTATCTTGGTATTTCTCCTTTTAAGCTTCCTTGGATCATTTTCTATTTTAGAAGATTGATGAACAGGGAGTCTTCACTCATCAAACTATTCCCCCAAACGAAAGAGCTTTTAGATATTTTGCATAAGCATGAGGTCGGAGTTTTTATCTTAAGCTCCAACTCTGAACAGAACATTAAACAGATCCTAGGGGCGAGTTCAGGGTTGATTGATGCTTTTTATTGTGGAGCTGGACTTAAGGCCAAGGATCGTCATTTTAAAAAGATTTTAAGAGATTATCCTGATAGACAGTTTCTTTCAGTAGGGGATGAGACGAGAGATTATGAAGCCGCCTTGAAGTGGAATATCACTCATATCAATGTTAGCTGGGGCTATGCAAGTAAAGAGGCATTTGAAGGTAGGGAGACAGTGGATAGTTTTGCGGAGTTAGAAGGCAGGATACTGAGGTATTTTAACATAAAAAGTTGAACCTTGACCAAGTTCACTTTCGACCCAGATTTTACCCTGATGGTAGCTCACAATTTGATAAGTAATATAAAGACCTAGACCAAGACCTGAAATCTCATTGGCCGAAATACCAGCTCGTTCAAAACGATTGAAAATCATTTCTTGGGCCTCGGGATGAATTCCTCTTCCCTTATCGCTTACGCTGATGATGACGTGATCATGTTCGTAAGTGACTCCAATAGTAATAGGGCTGTTTTCGCCATATTTAACAGCATTAGTGAGTAAGTTCGTGAGTACTTGCTCCATTCTAAATTTGTCCCAATTAACGATAATTTCTTTCACACCTGAAATCATCTCTGGTGTTTGTCCTGGGATGTCTTTGAATTGTTCTTCCATTCGAAGAAACGTTTCTGAGATAAGGTCGAAGAGATTAAAACGACTTACTGAATAACTAAACTGTCCAGTTCTAATACGTGAAAGATCAAGAATGTCATTAACGAGAATCTCTAATCTGAAAACTTGTTTTTCAATATCTGAGGCGAAGTGATCTGTATCTTCAATCGTCAGTCGGTCTTGTTTTATTTTTTTCTTCAAAAACTGTGCTCTTAGTTTAAGCGCAGTTAAAGGGGTTTTGAGTTCATGAGAAGTAATGGAAATGAACTCATCTCGAGCTTTAAGGGTTTCTTCCAACTTCTCCTGATAAAGATCTGTTTCAATGGCCATTTTCTTTGCTTGATTCAAGTTTCTGAAAATAAGAAATGTCGATCCGAGACCAACACATAAAATGAGAAGCGTTTCACTGTAGAGTCCTATTAAATTATCCTTTGGGAAAAATTCAATAAGGAAGGTCTTTCCAAATTTTTTAATTTTTCGTTGCCGTATCTGACTTCTTTTTTTGTCTTGAGGTAAGGATGTATAGACGAGTTCATGAGTTTGATCATCGTTAACCTCATAAACCTTATAATCAATGTCTTCTTTAAAGTTAAACCAAGCGTCTTTAAAAAATTCATTGTAGGTAAATTGCGAGAAGATAAAACCATCTATTTTCTTGTTAACATTTTGATAGTTACTCCCTGTGTAAATTGATCGGACAAGGAGGAAACTATTATCGAGAAAATGCTTGGATTGAGGAGTTTTTATTTTTCCAGTCATGAATGTTTGACCAGTCTTTCTTGCTTCAATATAGGCCTTAAAGCGTTTCTCTTCACTGGCCTGATCAAATCCAAGAAGCGGACGCTCATAGATGGTTTTAGGTTCTAAAAAGATGACAGGAAAATAAAAATCTTTATCAGATGTTGGCCAGATTTTAAAAGAGGAGTTGGTCTGGTGAATACTGTGAAGGAAAGAAGAAAGGTCTTTTTTGGTAAGATAGTGGCTGTAACCAATTCCTTTAAAATCTTCAATGTCAAACAAGTTTGATAGTTTGGTGTAATAATCATTAAAGAGCTTGTCATTAATTTCATCGAGTGTAATGAAATAGGTTTGTGTCTGAATAAGAATTGTTTCGTAGATATTGATTTTTCTTTCAAAACTAAAAATCGATTTTTCGATGAGGCTGTTAATTTTATCAGATGATTTATTTTTTCGACTTGTATGAAATGTATATGCAAAAAGAATACTGATCGAAAGACCAGCAATGAAGATGACCCGCTCCAATATTCCCAGCTTATACCAGGATTCCTTCGTTCGCTTCATGAAGGTATCCTACATTGAAACACTAAGTTCTTAAACTTAAAGATCAATGCAGGATAGGGATTTAATTCATAGTTTTTTAGCGAGATCTCTTACCATATAGCCAATTGCGTAGGGAACAGAATAAGGTCTTCTTGCTGTTACCTCCGCATCATGGCCAAAGCCAAGCTTATGAAGCCATTCATGCATCATATTGGTGGTGACAAGTGCTGCAGTGTTTTTGTTAAAGTACTTGCTGTTCATCCAAATGCGATTGGTCGTTGGGAAGGTATATCCAACAGTATTTGAATTGTTATCAGTATACAACTGCAGTTCGAGATCCATTTCATTATCAACGGTCTTTTTTAACACTTCAGCACCATTTAAAATCTTGTTATAGATCTGTTTATTCGTTAAGCCTTGATTATTGGCAAATTGTTTTTTGCCATTATAGCGATGGTTGAGAACTTTATTTTTGAAAGCTTCACTCGCTACAACTTCTTTGATGAGTTCAGCAGCGGTATTAATTTTTTTTCTGCCATTGCTCGTAAAGTTGTATGTTTTAATATTCGTATTAAAGGTGACCGCATTGCTTGGCACTCCAAGAGCTTCACTTTCAGGTTGTTCATCTGAAGTATTGGCCTCTCCACTTAGAATATCTTCATCAGCTATTTCGATATTTTGTTGAGCTTGACTATTTGGGTCGCTGCTTCCGCTTCCACCTCCGCCACCACCACATGAAACCATAAGACTAAGAGTCATTATAAAAAGAGTACTCTTTTTGATCATCATTACCACCTTTCTCGTTAGAATTTTTGGCCTTAGTTGTTTTAACTAAAAGCTTTCTAAATTTTTTGGAGTGAAGTGATTATGCGGATCTTAAAAAGCCTTCATCAAGACCCAAGTTGGGACATAAAAGAATTGACGAACAAAGCTATCGAGAATGGAATGAGGTATTTATCCATAGAAGTGAGATGAGATGAAGAGATTTCAGCATGAGAAAGATGAAATTCTAGGAACTTAAAAAATAGATTTGATTACTCTGTATTTGGGTAATTTGCTACACGAGTTTTTTTAGAATTAATTCAGATGAGCTTTTCATCATGTTGCTTAACTCGCTGTGGAAATTCACTTTCAAGCTTTGCTTGCGGCTCCTTAGGATGGAGGTGATAGATGTTATAGGGATTTCGAATGACAGGCTGAGCGACATTTCTCACCGGAGTTCCACCTGGCGTTTTACCTTTCTCAATACCATTATGGGCATGTCCATGAAAAACAATATCGGCCATACCATAGTCGACCGCCTCTGCTAAATAGTAGCAACCTAGGAAAGGGTAGATTTCTTTTCTTTCTCCTGACAATGTTTGGGCCGTCGGTGAATAGTGAAGAAGTGCAATTTTATAATCAACATCATGAAGTTCTTTTAAAGCGGTTTCAAGGTTTCTGGCTTCAAGGCGCGAATGTCTCATGAATTCTTTCATTTCTTGTTCACCAAAATCACTTCCGCAAGCCCCGACAAATCCTCCACCAAAGCCTTTAGCACCTGCTATTCCAACTTTGATGTTTCCGATAGTTAATGTGATACCATTTTGCTCGAGCACAATGATGCCTTCATTCTCTAAAATCTCTGAGATTTCAGCAACCTTATCAGAATGGTAGTCGTGATTTCCAAGCACGCAAATAATAGGAATAGGGCATTGCTTAAGGTCTTGGGCAAGAACCTTCATTTCTTCAGGGTGCCCAATTTGAGTCAGATCACCTGCTAAAAGAAGAAGATCTGCTGTCGTTGAAAGATCACTTAAAAAAGGAGCAATCCTGTTTTCTGACTTGCGGTCATAGTGGAGATCACCCACTGCTGCAACTCTAATCATGAAATGGCCTCACTGTTTCCTTCATAAGGAGAAATGATTCTAACTTGAACTTGATTAATGACCTCCAGGTCATCTTTAAAATCGTTTAAGACTTCATCGATGGCCTTTAATTGTTCAGTATTAAAGACTTCGCCTCGAACCGTGATGGTGTTATCTGAAACGGTAATGGCCAAGTCATGTTCAGGGATTCTTCCGTCACAACTAAAGGCTTCCATGATTTCTCCTTTCTTATATATAGGAGATAAGCGGCGCGAGGGTACGGGAGTATCAAATTGATGAGTTACTTCCTGACGATAAGGGTGGGTTATTGTTCTTTCTACACTGGTGGATGGTTCATGAATGAGTCGATAAAGTTTTTGAATGGCGTCGAAAGGTATCGCAACATCATTGGAAGAGGCATAAAGCAGAAGTGCTAAAACTCTGCGAGGAGAATGTCTTGCTCGATGAAGCAGGTAATTCCAGTCAAGATTTCCCTGAGTTAAGACGGCCAAAGCATCATGCCAATGATGAGGATTATCTTCTTGGTGAGCAGCGGCCTTGATGACAATGAAATCTTCCGGTGAAATAGCATTGATAAAAGTATTTAGATAGGGGATACGTCTTACATGATGAATGACCTCATCATCAAAATAAATATCTCCGCTGGATTTGAAAATGACGTCTACTAGAACCTCTTCTCTCCATGCTTTGTAGAGCCAGTAAGCATCTCGTTTTTCGGTAACAAATCCTTTTTTTTCTAAAACATCTAATAAGTGGGCAGCATCATCAGGTCTGACAAAGATATCAATATCGTGAGTGACTCGGGGACGGCCTAGTTCTTTGACAGCAACACCACCGATCAGAGCATAGGGGATATCAGCTTCTTCAATGGCAGAAATGGTGGCAAGTAGTGTGCGGTTGAGGGTCGCTAAGTCAGTTAAGTTGTGATCATGGTAATCACGAGCAGCTTGTTCAATTACTGTCTCACGACTCTTTTTTAGTGTCATAATAATCCCCCTTGCCTCACTTGAGACTTTATTCAATTTAGGGGCCATGTTTATTTATAAAAAGGATGGGGTTAAAGCTGGAAAAATGTCTCAAACAGGGAAAATTGGTTTTTGCCAATCGAATCAATTGCTGATTAAATAATTTCTTATCTAAGGACTGTTATGGACTTGAATGCTGCTGAAATGACGGGCTACTTGGCCTCTGCGTTGTTGATGTTTTCTTTCACTCTAAAACAAATTAAAACACTTCGAATTGTAAATACACTCGGATGTCTTTGTTTTGTGGTCTACGGATTTATGTTGTCCACGGCTTGGCCTGTGATTATCACCAACGGATTTATTGCTCTTGTAAATTTCTATCATCTCTCAAAAAAGGCTTAGTATGACAGAGTTAATTGATATCATTCTTCATCTTGATCAACATCTTTTAACTTGGGTGAATTTTTTTGGTCCCTGGATTTATGTCATGATGTTTTTAGTTATCTTCTGCGAGACAGGACTGGTAGTAACACCATTCCTTCCAGGGGATTCTCTTTTATTTGCTCTGGGGGCGTTAGCGGCACTTGATGATGGACTCAATGTTTATATACTTCTGGCCTCTCTGACGATTGCTGGAATCATCGGGGATACCGTGAACTATCACATTGGTAAGTATCTTGGAGTAAAAGTCTTTGAATCAAATTCTCGCTTCTTTAAGAAAGAATATTTGGTAGATACACAGAGGTTCTATGATCACTGGGGAGCTTTCACAATTGTTGCAGCTCGATTCGCACCAATCGTGCGTACCTTCGCTCCTTTTGTTGCAGGTATCGGTTCGATGAACTACAAAAAGTTTTTAGGATATAACATTGGGGGCGCCATTCTTTGGGTGTTCACTTTCATTCTTGCGGGCTACTTCTTTGGTAATCTTCCTGTTGTGAAAAAGAATTTCCATATTGTCATTTTCGGAGTGATTGGTGTTTCGCTACTTCCGATGGTTATTCCTTGGATGAAATCTGTTCTTGCTAAGAGAAAAAAAGCCTAAATATGAGCTCCCCCTCTCATTCAGAGGGGGAGCTATCTTATTGAAATTCAAAGAGTTTTTTTAGTCATCTTCGCTTCTGGAAACTGTCTAGAAAATAGACAGCGCGGGAAACATTTTCAAAGAATCTGTATAAAACTTAGGGAGTTGCTATCATGGTTTGGAGCAGGAGCTGACCATGAAATTTGCAGTATTATTTTTAATGACCCTATTTTCTCTGAATACATTTGCCGCCAAGGTTTGTGACCTTGAGGTGAATAAGAAGTTTGGAGTAGTGGTAGTGGAAGTTAAGCAAGGAAACCAGAGTCTATCAAAGATGGCCTTTGGAGATAGTACTCCTAACGCTCTTATTGAAGAAATTTATAATCTACAGGATATGGATCTTTGTTCGTACCATATTGTTCAATCTAAATGTGAATTGAGGGCCAATGCGCAAGCTGGAATGGTTACTTTTGTTCGCGGTAAAAAGACATGGGTTAGCTGGCCACTTCAGTCAGCAGGACATGCTCAGAATTATCTTAAAGAAATGAAGAGAGTTGGTTTTTGCAGCTAAGGAGCAGGAAGTGTGATGGTGAAGGTCGTTCCTTTATCACTGCTTTCGACTTTGATCGAACCTTTATGCTTATTAATAATATGCTTAACGATCGAAAGACCTAAGCCTGTACCTCTTTTTGATTCGCGAGAGTGATCTACTCGATAAAATCTTTCAAAAATTCTGCCTAAGTGTTGTGATGAAATTCCTGGGCCGTTATCACTCACGGTAATAATAATCGAATCATCCAGTTTTTTTGATGTCACAGTCAGAAGCACATCACTGGTGGAGTATTTGCAGGCATTATCAAAAAGATTGGCGCAAACCTGTTCAAAGAGTCTTTCGTGAACAAAAAGATCAGTGACTTCTAGCTGGAAGTTGTAATCAACCTTACGATTAGGGTAATTCGTATTAATATCATCGGCGACACGATAGATAAGATTTTCCAAATTAACATTCTTAAAATCGAACTCTGGTTTTGATTCAATCACAGAAAGATTCAGAAGCTGATTAAAGAGACTCATCATTCGCTCAGTATTAGAGAGAATCTTATCAATAAACATTCGAATTTCTTCTGAGCACTTTTCTTCGTTCTCTTTAAGAAGCTGAGAATAACCCATGATGGAAGTAATAGGGGTTCTAATTTCATGACTGACGTTGGCCACGAAGTCGACTCGCATCTGCTCAGTGAGTTTAAAGTCAGTAATATCGTGAATAACAATCAAAACACCATGGCGGTCGTTATACTTGTTCATTTGAAGAGGTGTAAAGGTGAGGTCGTAGAAACGTTCACCGATTTTAATCTCTTCGAGCCTGTTAGGTTTTCCAGTAGAGAGAACAGATTTGGTTTTTGAGAGAATAGAGTCTTCTTCAAAAACATGCCAAAGCTTAGGTGTGATTTGGTATTTTTTTAGCTTAAAAGCATTGGTGAAATTAGAGTTAAAAAAGAGAATTGTCTCAAACGGATCAATCGCCAGAATCCCATCATTGATACTTTCAAGGATGGCCATATTCTTATTATTCTCTTCTTTAATTTCTTGCAATTGTTCACCAAGAGTTTTGTCAGCACTATTGAAGGCGTCTTCAATTTGGGCCCATTCATCTTGGCGATAATTTTGATTAAGCTGTTTTTCAAAAGGAAGTTCATTTTGAAATTTTTGAATTTTACCTAAGAGGCGCGCTAGGGGATGAGTGGCCCGATAAAAAAGGTAAAGAAAGATCCCGTAGAATAACGCGATAATAGGCAGAACTTCATAGAGGTAGATTTCATCTAAGAGTGCAGGGTTATCAATGTGTTTTCCTAAACCCTGTCTGAGAATGATAAAACTAATTAATACAGTAGGAAGAAGACCGAAAAGAGAGATCTTAACTATTCTGTAAAAATAAAACCACGGGTAGGAGAGTTTATATGGCATCTTTGAAACGATATCCAATCCCACGGATAGTTTCAATATAGTCTGAAGCTATTCCGAGTTTTTTACGAAGACCTGCTATGTGAGTATCAATAGTTCTTCCAGTTACAAAAACTTCTCCGAGAACGTTATTAATCAGCTGTTCTCTGGTAAAAACATTGCCTGGTTTCGTACTAAGTAAGTGAAGAATTTTATATTCAGTGCTGGTTAGGTTAATTTCCTCTCCGCTCACGGTTACCTTACACTTAGGCATATCAATTTTAAGTTCAGCAAATTCAAAAATATCTTTGTTGGCAGGCTGAGGAGATCTCAGCTGAACTCTTACACGTGCCTCAAGAACTTTGAGATCAAAAGGCTTGGAAATATAATCACTAGCCCCGGCATCTAGACCTTGGACAATGTCCTCTGGCTGCGACATCGCTGTCAGCATGATGATAGGAGTTTCTTTGTATTGAGAATAATTTTTAACGGATTTAATAAAGTCGATTCCTGAAATTTGTCCAGGGAGCATCCAATCGACAATAAAGAGATCAAAAGATTGATTATCTTCGATTAGCGATATGGCCTCTTCTGCTCTCTCTAAGCTCACGACATCGTGACCTTTAGCTTTGAGTTGGAAACTGATGAGGTCTCTAATGTCTTTTTCATCTTCGATGACAAGAATTTTGGCTTTCATGTAGATGGTTTATAGCGAAGTTTGGATGAGTTGTCGGTTAAGATTTAGTTAAGGTTGGGGGAAGACCCCCCAACCCTATAAAAATTAAAGATTTGAGTTAACAAATTTCCAATTTACAAGATTCCAGAAAGCATTCAGGAAGTTTGGACGAGCATTACGGTAGTCGATGTAATAAGCGTGTTCCCAAACGTCTACAGTCATAAGAGCTTTATGACCTGCTGTCATTGGAGTTTGAGCATTTGAAGTGTTAACGATTTCTAGCTCACCAGCTTTGTTAAGTACTAACCATGTCCAGCCTGAACCGAAGTTACCAACAGCTGATTTTGTGAATTCTTCTTTGAATTTATCGAAAGAACCCCATTTAGCGCTGATTTTATCAGCGATAGCACCTGTTGGGTTACCACCAGCGTTTGGAGCTAAGCAATTCCAGAAGAAAGTGTGGTTCCAAACTTGAGCAGAATTGTTGAATACACCTGCTTCAGAGCTCATGATGATCTCTTCAAGAGACATGTTTTCAAACTTTGTCCCTTTGATAAGGTTGTTTAAGTTTGTCACGTAAGCTTGGTGGTGCTTAGAGTAGTGGTAATCAAATGTCTCGCTAGACATATGAGGTTGTAGAGCATCCTTTGCATAAGGAAGTTCAGGTAGTTTATGTTCCATAAAATCCTCCGTTTTAAGTCAATTGTTGCGTGTTGCTGGTCTAGGTTAGTCCGACTCTTTATTCTCGTCAATATAAAGAGCTATGTGTCATCTGACACTCATTGACTTTAATTCGGTTAATAGGGAAAATGTCGGCTAATGAAAAATCTAGTTTTATTGTTAATGCTGAGTGCTTGCTCTCATCTGTCCCAACCTCCCAAAGTAGAGGGGCAAGAGAAGTTACCAGTTTGGGTTTATTCCGTTTACGACTTTTGCACTGAATCGAGTGAATTATGTGCCAGTGGCGAAGGACCAAATTCTTACGCTAGTGATGCTGAAGCCAAGAGTAACCTTGCCAGTATTTTTAAAGTTCATATTACTTCCAATTTTAAGACCTCGATCACCGAACAAGATACCGTCCATCAGTTAGAGAAAAAAGTTTTAAGTCAAGCGACTCAAGAACTGCAATCTTCAGTGGATGAAGTTTTAGAATCAGTAGAAGTGAAGCAGCGTTTTAAACAAGAGAATGTTTTCTACTCTCTGGCCACTTTAGATAAGAATGTCGCCATTAATATTCTGACAAAAAGAATGAAGCGCATCGATGATCAATTAAAGAGCTATTGGAAAAAACAAAAGAAGACTCTTGCTCGTCGTATGCTCAAGCTTAGTGCGGAAAGAGCAGGGATCGAAGAAAAACTGGCCGTGTTGACTCCTGTTTTTGAACCAGCACCAGTGAGTTATGAGCAGGTTCTTAACTGGACGCTTAGTCCGACTAGGCAAGGGGTGATGGGTATCAAGGTTGCTCAATCCCCCAAATGGCTAACTTCTAAGGTGAGTACTTTGCTCAATGAAGTGGGTTATAAAACGACAGAAAATGCTCATGACGTCGTTACCATCAACGTTACCTCTATTAAAGAATTCTTGAACGTAGAAGGCTTTGAAAAATTCACATTTACGATGAAAATATCTCATATTAGAGAAAATGAGAAAGTCGGGTCTCTTTCGAAATCCGAAACCGTAGTGGGAAGAAATCAGGAAGATGCTCTATTAAAAATTAAAAATTCATTTTCTGAATATCTAGAAGAAGAGCTTTACCAATTAAATCTCGATTAAAGGAGTTTTCCGTATGAGATTGAGTTTCATTTTCGCTTGTGTGTTAGTGATGAGTGCTTGTTCAAGTAAACCAAAAAGAGAGGTCCAGGATGTGGATAACACTGAGACCATCAAAAAAGACTATGAAGTAAAAGATGCTTCTTCAAACATCCGTCCAGGTTGGGTAGAAGATGCTGAGATTTGGGCCGCTCAAGAAGGCTGGGACGTAAAGAAATACCGCTACTTCTCTTTTGAGACTGAGCCAAACTCTTCTCGCCAAATTGCCTGTAATGTCGCGAAGGCCAATGCCCGCGCTGATATCGCTGCTGAAATTACCACATTTATTCAGAAGTCACTTGCTTCAAGCGAGTATGGACAACTAGCGATTGATCCAAACAATCCGCAAACAGAACCTCTTCGTGGTTATGTTCAGAATGACCTAAAAGAAAGAGTTCAAGGTCTGATTCATGGATCAAGTGTTGTTAAAACATATTGGGAAAAAAGAAGTTACTTAGCGAAGCTGGGTGCAAAGAAAAACTATATGGGACAAACTTGTGCCGTATTGGTTCGTATGGATGCAGATCTTTTAAAAGAGGCCATCTCTAAAGCTTCTGAAGGAATTGTTAAAAAAGTTACTGACCAAGAATTAAAAGATAACGTGAAAAAATCGCTTGAGAATCTTGATGAAGATTTTCAAAAAGCTCGTCAGGGTGAAATTTAAGGGAGAGTAAAATGAAAGTTTTAGTTACAGCACTTATGCTCAGCATGCTTGCTACTTCATGCGGTGGTTTTAAAGCGAAAAGAGTAGATGCAGCAGAGTCTGATGAGAGGGCACTATCAATCACTGATAACTGGGTAAACCAAGATACAACTCAAGTCGTTGCTGAAGTGATCAAACAGATGAGACTTCACCCTGGGTTTGGAAGAATGAAGGCACGTCACGGAGTTCCGAAGCTATTTATTGCTGAAGTTCAAAATGATACAGCGGAAGCTTATTTTCCGATTGGCGACCTGAATGATGAGCTATTAAATGAGCTTTCACTTTCTGGAGACTTTGAATTGGTTGATAACAAAGCACGTGAGTCTCTTCTCAAAGAGATCACTTATCAAAACGACGGGATGGTTGATCCAAAGACTGCTAAGAAAATTGGAAATCAGATCGGCGCAGATATCCTTATCTTTGGTAACGTCTATATGAAACCTGAAAAAAGAGATGGAAAAACCATCAAAGAATATTCAGTTAACCTCCGTATGACTGATCTTGAGCGTGGTACAGAAGTTCTAAGAACTCGTGCTAAAGTTTTCAAGTACTCTGAAAAATCTAAGTTTGGATGGTAAGAAAAGTTTTTTACATCGGCCTTACTTTAGCTCTGGTGTCATGTGCATCAGGGCTAAAGGAGCAGATGAATGACTATCGCAAGAACCTTGAGCTTAATCAGTTTGAAAAGGCCCAAGATGTTTTGAGCAAATCCAAGCTCAAAGAGGATGAGAAATCCAAACTGCTATGGTTATTGGAAAATGGCTCCATTAATCTTCTTCAAAAAAATTATGATGAGGCCATTAAGAATTTTCAAGCAGCAACTGAGCTGATTGATGATCTCTATACAACTAAGATTTCTAATAAGCTTGCTTCCTTTGTCGTCAATGATGCTCAGGATGTTTACTATGGTTCTGCTCACGAAAGATCTTTAAGCTACTACTATCTGGCACGAGCTCATTACGAGAGATATTTATTCAAAAAAGAAAGAAATGATCTCTTTGCGGCCCGTGCTGCTGTTCTGGCATGGGATACCTATTTTCAAACTGTAAATCGCTCAAGTGTAAAAACTCTTTATCGCTCTGATATTCTGCTGAAAGTGTTTGGAGCTCAAATTCATGAGCAGATTCAGACGGCGCAGGATAATCAGATCGCTCTTCAGCTCTATAAAGATGCGCTTAAAATGTCTGAGCGTATTGGCGGAATCTTCAGTTATTTTAATGACAAATCCAGTGAGTTTATCAAGGCCTCTGAAGAGAAGCTGATGAAAGATTCTGAAATTTCGCATAAGTATTTTTCTTCCACTGAAGGCTATAAGGACTTCGTAGACTTTTTGCATTTTAAAATCTTGTCTTTAACTTACCAGGTAAGACGTTATGACTTTGATAAATTAGCGCGCGAACTGAAAGCTTCAGAAGCAGTTATTAAAAGTGCTAAAAAAGACCATAACGTAAAAATTATTTTTGAAGAAAGTTTGATTGCTAGAAAAGTAGGGGAGAAGTTTAGCTTTGGTCTAAAAGGGGCCATGGGTAAGGTTGACGATCCTAAAACTCGCTCTGTCATTTTAGCTCAAGGAGCTCCTGTTATTGCGGCCTTTGCCATGAACGTGCTGAAACTTTATCCAAGCCGTTCAACTGGACCAGGCGGATTTATTTTTGCTCATCAGGTGACCACATTAGCGGTAACAGAAGCGGCCATTGAATTTGAACTTCCGGTGATTGAGAAAAAAGAAAGTCTTAAGCGTTTAGGCCTTTATGTAATGGATGAAACGGGAAAAGTTATCACAATAAGACCTTTAGTCCTGATTGCTGAAACATCTGACTTGGCCCGTTTAGTATTGGAAGAGAATGTGGTTTCTCAATATGCTGCTACTGGAACACGAGTGGCCGTTAAGCATTTGGCCGCGATTGTGGCCGCGATGGGGATTTATAAGCAGTTTAAGGATAACGAACTACTAGCAAGTACCATGGCCATCGCAAGTTACATTGCCTCATCTAAGGCCATTGCTTGGATGGAAGAAGCAGATACCCGTCAGTGGTTATCCTTACCAGAGGGAATTCGTGTGCAGGAGTTTAAACTTAAACCTGGCAAATATAAGGTGGGTTTAGGAGTTGCTACGAGTGAAAAATGGCCAGAGACTCCGAGCAAAACACTCGGAGAAATAGAAGTCTCTAAAAACAAAGAACTCTTCACTTTTCGTCTATAAATTCTTTAGAATTTTTTTTGATATATCCGAGAAGTCGGATAATGAAGAAAATACTCTTTTTATTCCTATTCACTCATATATCCGTTCAGGCCGCGACCGAGAAGACAATTCACGTCAGTGGGAGTATGTCGAGTGCCAAGACCTGGATGGAATTCACTCATAGTGAAGAATTAAACATTCAAAAATTACTTGAACTTCTTAAGCGCTCAACGACTGGTAGTGAGCTTATTGATTTGGCGACACTCAAGGCCCAGCGTTCTGGGAAAAGATTGACGGATGTGATTAAGGCCGGTGAAGGTTCAGTCACTGACACCACACTAGTGCGGAAGTTTTCACCTGAATCTCCTGAGCAGGTTGATTATGAAGTTCGTTCTGTCGTCTATATAAATAAAAAACTAGCATGGGATGATGCTCTTCTTGATCTGGCCCATGAGTTAACTCATTTTGTTTATCGAGATGGCTTTAACCCTTATGCTGAAAATTTTAATGTGAAAGACTTCATTAAAAGCACAATCGAGGGCAGCGGGGGAGAAGCCCAGGCCTTTATTTATGAGTGCAAGGTGCATGGTGAACTGTTTAATGCTCATCATGGCGGCCGAAATCACTGCCACAACATCAAAGATGAACAAGGCAAGGTTTCTATGGAAAAGGCGATTGAGCTTTTTTATCATGTAGGCCCATATTATGACGCGTTTCATAAACAATTAGTGAAGCGTGAACTTGCCGGTGAGTTTCATAATCTAAAAAGCAGTAAAATAAATTTTGTTTCCTCTGCTTACGGATTACCTTATCCAGTGGCCGCCATGATGGAGTTTGACCTAGTCATGAACAAAGTTTGTGAGAATGATAGGAAGCGTCTGGCCTTTTACACTAGTGACTCAGGTCGATCTCCTGCTTCGACTGATAATTCAGGTTCAAAATTCGTAAAATCCTACAATAACCGTTGTAAATAATCTTTTTTTGGGCCGATTCGCCGGCCCAAATATTCCATTTAAGTAAATTCGAAATTCCAAGGACTTTCATTGACGAAAACAAGGGTTCAAGTGTAAAACCTTAGGATAAGTATTTTCTATTAGACGCAATTAAATGGGAGTTTCTCCATGCAAGATGGTGTTGTTTTAACCACCCTCGATGATTTTCTCAATTGGGGGAGAAAAAATTCTCTTTGGCCAATGACTTTCGGTCTCGCTTGTTGTGCTATCGAAATGATGGCCACAGGTGCTGCAAAATATGACCTTGAAAGATTTGGTTGTGGTGCTTTCATGGCCACTCCACGCCGTTCGGACGTAATGATTGTAGCAGGAACTGTAACTTTCAAGATGGCCACTCGTGTGAAAACACTTTATGAGCAAATGGCTGAACCAAAATATGTTATCTCAATGGGATCATGTGCGAACAAGGGTGGACCTTATTGGCAATATGGTTATCACGTTCTTAAAGGTGTGGATGAAGTAGTTCCTGTAGACGTTTATGTTCCAGGTTGTCCTCCACGTCCTGAAGCTCTTATTGAAGGTGTTATGACACTTCAAAAGAAGATTGCTAACGAGCGTCTTCTTCGTAACAAGTGGGTGAAACATGCTTAATCAATTAGCAGAAACAATTAATAGAAATATCCAAGGTGCGAATGCTCAGGCCTTCATTCCTGAGGATGCTAAACTTCATGGTTCAGTAACTATTGAAGCGACAAAACTTTTTGAAGTCGCTACTTGGCTTCGTTCAAACAAAGAACTTCCTTTCAACGTTCTTCAAGTAATCAGCGCAGTTGATTATCTTGATTACTTTGAAGTTTGTTACATGTTCGCTAACTTCAACCCTGAAGATATGCGTGATGTGATTCTTAAAGTGAAACTAACTGATCGTGTGAACCCAAATCTTGATTCAATTTGTTCGATCTATGCATCAGCAAATTTCCAAGAGAGAGAAGCATTCGACATGATGGGTGTTCGTTTTAACAATCACCCAGATCACCGTCGTATTCTTTGTCCAGACGATTGGGAAGGTTTCCCACTTCGTAAGGATTATGTGTATCCAAAAATGTATAACGGAATGGAAGTATTCCCTGACGCTAAAATGAACTTCGAAGATCGTGAATTTGAAGCTCGCCAGAAATTAATTTCGAAAGCTCAGAATACTGCTTCGACAGACGTTTAATAGGAAAGGATAGTATATGCAAAGCCGTTGGGATATTGGCACTCCAGAAAGGCCAACCATCAACTCTGAAACAGAGAAGTTAAAAACAGAACTACTTACTCTGAATATGGGTCCGCAACACCCCGCTACTCACGGAGTGTTACGTATTGAAATTAAAACTGATTCTGAGATCGTTGCTCATGCGATTCCACACTTAGGTTACTTACACCGTTGTATGGAGAAGCATTCAGAGCATCTTGATTATAGAGGTGTTATTCCTTTCGTTGACCGTCTTGATTATCTTGCGGCAATGAGCATGGAGTGGACATATGTAGCTGCAGTAGAAAAAATGCTAGGAACTGAAGTACCTCGTCGTGCTGAACTTCTTCGTGTTATGACTGCTGAGCTTCAGCGTATTGCTTCTCACTTAGTTGCGTTCGGTACTTATATTCTGGATCTTGGACCACAGACAGTGTTCCTTTACGCGTTCGAAATGCGTGAAAAAATCCTAAGAATGTTTGAAGAAGTTTCAGGCGCTCGTATGCTTTACAACTACATTTGGGTTGGTGGTGTATGGAATGACTGGACAGATGAGCAGCTTAAGAATGTCGCAAACTTCTGTGACGAAATGGAATTAGAAGCTAAGAAATACTACGATCTAAACTCTTCTAACCAAGTGTTCATTAAGCGTACTGCTCACGTTGGTGTAATGACGACTCAAGATTGTTTCGACTTCGGAGCAACTGGTCCAGTTCTTCGTGGTTCAGGTTTCAACTGGGATCTTCGTAAGAATCAGCCTTACTCACTTTACAATGAGTTTGATTTTGATGTTTGCGTAGGTACTGGTGAGATTGGTCAAGTGGGTGACTGTTATAACCGTTACATCGTTCGTATGAACGAAGTTATTGAATCAATCAAGATCATCCGTCAGGTTCTGACTAAGCTTGAGCCAGGTTCAGTAATGGGGAAAGTTCCTAAGATCATTAAGCTTCCTAAAGGGGAAGTTTATATGAAGCATGAGTGTCCGCGTGGGGAGCTTGGTATTCACCTTGTTTCTGAAGACGGCGGAAAAACTCCTTACCGTTTAAAAGTGAAGTCTCCGTGCTTTACTCACATTTCAATGATTCCAAGAGTTGCCCCAGGTCAGATGATTGCTGACTTCGTAGCGACTGTTGGTTCAACAGATATCGTACTAGGAGAGGTTGACCGATGAGCACTCAAGCCGGTTCAGTAAGAGAATATTTTTCAGCACTATTCGATGCGATTACATCTACTGCTCGTGCGATGTATGTAACATTTAAATATGTTTGGGCAGTAAAGCCTGTTTCGATTGAGTATCCAGAAGTTCGTGAAGTTCTTCCTGATAGAGCGCGTATGCGTCTCTTCAATGATGTTCTTAACTGTATTTCATGTACTCAGTGTGCAATGGCGTGCCCAGTAGACTGTATCTACATTGCTTCTGAAAAAATGCCAGAAGGTGCAGAGATCAAAAAAACAAGCAATGGCCAAGCTATTCGTTTGAAACTTACTCAGTTCACAATCGATACAGCTCTTTGTTGTTACTGCGGTCTTTGTACAACAGTATGTCCGACAGAGTGTCTAACTCACTCTCATGACTACGAGTTCTCTCAGTACACAGTTGATCATATGAAGTATGATTATCTTGCTCCAGACGTAATTGCTTGGAGAGATAGAATTGTAAAAAGCTAAAAAAAAAAGCCCGCTTTTGCGGGCTTTTTTTTTGCCAAAAGGTACGGCATACTTTTTGGCTATTTGCTTTGAATTTCAGAAATAATGATCTCTCCGCCCGATGTTGTTCCCAGAAATCTTACTTGAGTTTGACCCAGAGGTAGCTTGACGATAAAGCTCTTAGCGTCGTGTGAGGAGTTGGCGGAAAGTTTATAGGAGTTGTTATTGAAGGCGATGTAGGTGGAGCCACTTTGTAGCTTGGAAACACTGCCGTCTTTGTAAGTGGATTTAGATGCCGAGGCTTCTTTTAAGGCCGTATGATCGATACTAACCTGCTTACCACAGGAAATCGTGAGAAGGAGAATACCTAGCAGTTTAAATTTCATACTTTTCTTGTCGGATACTCCGAAAAAGACTTTAGCTAGAAGCAGAAGAATATGAACGAAGTCCCTTCTTCCAAATAGTTAGCACGATCCCCCAAAAGACAATAGTGATCCCTATAAATTGAATTAGAGTCCATGAATCGAAAGGGTCCATAAAAAGGCGTGCTGGGTAGGAAGCGATGAGGGAGAGTGGAACAACATAAGTGAAAAGAATTCTCACAATCCCTTTATAGATGCGGTCAGGACGCTCGCCGGCAAATGAGATGGCATAGAAAAAATCCAAAAGCCCTCGCTGACTTTGAATCCAAAAAGTTGGTAGCACAAAAAGCAATTGAATACAGAATTGCAGTAGCACTCCATTAAAAAGCATCAAAAGGTAGAAAGTGAGTTGATACCATTCAAAAGGTGTTTGGTACTGGGTTAAGGCATAGATGAAAAAACCAATGGCCACAAAAAGATTCACAAAAGAGTTTGCCGCAAATTCTCTCAAAGAGAGAAAGAAGAGAGGGGAAACGGGGCGAATCAGATAGTAATCTAAATCGCCGCGATTGATGAATTGAGGCAGCCACCAAACGTTATTGGAGAAGATCGTCATATTAAGAGCATCACAAAGAAGATAGCCCGCGATGAAAATAATCATCTGATCCTGCGTCCATCCCGCAAGCATCGGAGTGTGCAGATAGATCACATGAAAGAAAAGAATGTTTACTGCGTAATAAATAATATCCATCACAATTCTGAAAAAGAAATCGAGACGAAACTCCATCGCCTTGGTGAATGAGAAACGAAGAAAATACTTATAAAGAGTGAGGTATCTCATTTAAATTCCTACTCCTGTATAAGATTTTTGTCCTTTGCTCCAAAGAAGTTGCAGCATCCCTAGAAAGATACAGCTCCATACTATCAGTACACCAATGCCAGTGATGGATTCATTTAATGGCATTAGTCCCATCATCGTTTTTACTGGCAGCGAGATCAGATAAGGGAATGGAGTGAGAGCGAGAATCTTTTGTGACCAAAGAGGGAAAAAATCCATCGGGATAATTCCACCACCAAAGAAAGTGACAAAGAATTTTAACATCACCATCAATGTCCAGACGTTATCGGCCCAAAGAGCAATGAGTTCAACCATCATGCAAAGAAACATGTAGCAGATGCTGGCGACAAAAAAAATCAGTACACCTAAAAAAAGTTGTTCAGGATGAAATGTCATTCCCCCGAAAATTATCTGATAAATAAGATAGATGAAGAATAATTGAAAACAATAAAATAGGGAGTGAGTTAAATAGGTGGTGCTTTTATAAACAAAAACATTCACTGGATAAATGAGATATCGGGTAAAAGTTCCATCATAAATCTCACGAGATAAAAATCCGATATTTTGTCCCGCTAGAATTCTTGTGCCAATGGGGACTAACAAATAATAGAGGGTGATCATATTAAGATCAAAACCTTGCATGCTCTCAACTTGATTCGATTCGAAAATACTTTGCCACAGCGAGCGGGCCACAATGAGCTGAATAAGAGTCTGTCCAATAAAAGTCACCCAGAAGTCACTGCGGTAAGCGAGAATTTTTCGAAACTCCATGGAGATGACGGATGCTAATCCCTTCATTGTTTTTGAAGTCCATGTTTGAGGATCTGATCAATGATGTCTTCAATGGAAGGATCTTGAATATTGAGATCAATCACTTCATGGGATTCAAAAATCTCTTTCGTTTTGATTGCAAGATTCTCACGGGGAATAGTGAATTCCAATTCACCATCTTTGGTAGTCACCTTTAAGTGCTTGGTGTCTCCAGTGAGCTTTTGAATATGGGAGAGTGGTCCATCATAAATCATCTCGCCTTTACGAATAATATTAATACGTGAGCAAAGCTCCTTAATATCTTCCATATAGTGGGAGGTGAGGATCATGATCGGATTATATTTTCTTTGATAATCCTTTAAAAACTCACGGACAGCTTTTTGAGAAGTGATATCGAGTCCGATAGTCGGTTCATCTAAAAAAATCACTTTCGGATTATGGAGAAGGGCCGCCATCAGTTCTACTTTCATTCTCTCCCCAAGAGAGAGTTTTCGAACTTGAGTTTTGAGGTGATCCGCAATTCCTAAAGTTTTTGAGAGATAATCAATGTTGAACTGATAAGTCTCATCATCAATTTGATAAATTTCTTTTAAAAGAAGAAAAGAATCAAGTGCCGGAAGATCCCACCAGACCTGACTTTTCTGTCCCATAATAAGGGACATTTGTCGGCGATACTGATTGCTGCGCTCCCATGGTTTAAATCCAAGAATACTTACTTCGCCACTTGTCGGATGCATGATCCCTGAGAGAATTTTTACCAGCGTTGTTTTTCCTGCACCATTGGCACCAATCAACCCTAGAATTTCACCGGGGTGAACTTCCAGACTCACATCATGAAGTGCGTACTTGATTGAGCTTTTGCGAATAAAGAGTCCTCGCAGAGAACCCATAAGACCTGGCTCTTTATGATAAACAGCGAAACTTTTTGAGAGATTTGAAACTTTAATCATAGTTTTTCAAGCATCATCCCTTTGAGGTAACTTCCTTCAGGAAAACCTTTAAGGGTAGGACAGTCAAGGCCTAGACCAAGCTTTTTAGATATTTTGTAATTGAGACCGAGTTCTTTAAGGTAATCAGCAATTTGTTTTTCAAACTTCGCTGCTGTCACCTGATGAGTATTAAGGAAAATAACGAGTTTTCCTTTTTTCTCAAGAACCTTATCCATTTTTTGGATCAGATCTTTATAGGCCTTAATGGCTGAGGTACGAACCTTACCATCACTTGAAGATGATGGAGGATCACAGATGATAAAATTATAAGTTTTCCCCTCAGCGGCCATTTCAGCTAAGGCATCATCACAGGCCTTCACGATGGACTCGTGACGATGAGAATCGATTTCGGGATTGAGAGCAAGGTTTTGTTGAAGCCACTCAATGTACTTAGGAGAAAGATCAACTGAGGTAACGTTCTTCGCTCCACGTTTAAGCGCCCATAGTGAATAGGCCCCTGTGTAGCTATAGAGATTAAGGACTGATGAGTTCTCATCAACATCATTTGTAAGAGCATCACGAACTGAGCTCATATCGGTGTAAATACCGGTGTCATATGATGAGCCAAGACGGATGAGGTATTGCATACCGAACTCATTCAGATGAAATTCATCCTTACGATTGTGATCAACGGCATTTTGAGGAAGTTTTTGTAATTCCTTCGTTTCACCACGAAGCTGGAACCAAACATTCTCATCAGTAATCTCAGGATAAACTTCCTGAATAGTTGTTTGAATGATTGATTTATATGGCAGCCAAAAGCCAGTATAGAATTGAATCAGAACACGATCTTTAAGTCGTAAAACAAAGAGACCTGGCAGCTGATCAGCTTCGCCAAAACAAAGGTAGTAGTTTTCACGGGCATGACTTTTCTCAAGTGCCGCTCTCTTCTCAAAGGCCAGATCAAGACGCGCTTGCAGACTGGCAGTAAAGTGCTGAGCTTCACGATCGAATGGGTATTTTGTCGACCAGACACGTGCTTTAATATTTTTGTGACGAGGATCATGAATGAGAAGACTCATCGGACGCTTGCGATCATCTAGGGCGATCACAAATTCCGCATGACGAGGAAAACGAAGAGAGAAATTGTCCGCAGTAATCCACGGATGCCCCGCCCGGAGAAGTTTAATCGACACCGGATGGACGCTACATTCAGGAATTTTGTTCATGTTTTAGTGCTTTAAAAAGTTTATTTTTTCTTCAACCTTATCGAGGAGTCTTAGAAGTAAGTTCGTCACAAGATAAGGATTTTCTAGATACAGATCAAGACCAAGTTGATTCATGATTTGTTTGCATTCCATTGAAACTTCACTAGAGAAAGGATCAAAGTGCAGACCTAGAAATTTGAGTTTCTTAAATAGTTGTTCTGCTTCTTCCAACGATTTCAAATCACTGATTTCTGATTCCAGACGGATCATTAAATCTTCAGGACGGCCATCCTTAGCTGAATGTGTTTTCAAAAGTGAACTCATAGATCTGAAGTTATGATAGGCCATTGTAGGCTGTCAATTAAACCTCTAAATATAGGTCAATTTTTAGGGGACTTTTATTTATGCTTAGCGTTTTTCTTTATACTTCGTGGATCTTAGGGGTTTTTCTGTACTTCCAAAAGGCCATTCCTATTTCTCTTAAAAAGAGCAAAGGGGCAGGTGAGGAGTTATTGGAGTGGGTCAAGAAATTTAATTGGATTCGCCGAGATCTCGATGGGCATCAGATTCCTAATTATAAGTTTTTTACTGATCTTATTAACCTTTTGCTGGAGATGTCCCGACGTTTTGGAGGCCAGTATAAGGAAGCGCTCATTAGTGTGAGAGAGAGTTTAAGTGCAGATATTCAATTTGAGAAAAAGCTCAAAGAATTTATCTGGGGAAGCTACTTTCAAAAATCTTGTATTTTTATTTTGAGCTGGGGCTTTATTACCTTGGCCACTTCTATGACAGATATTCAACTGGCCCGTGGTGTTTATTTAGGAATTTTGAGCTGGCAAGTTATTGGACTGATCCTCTTTCCTTTCATCTGCCGAAAACTAAAAAGTTACTATTTTGATGGAATTGGAAAAATATGGCTGAGTCTTTATGTTCTAAGATCCTTAAGTTCAGCAGGACTTGCTCGCAGTGAAATTTTTAAGTTAGCAAAGATCAGTGAGCTTCACTCAGTTAAACATAAAAACTTAGAAAGTTTGGTTGGAAAATTACAGGATACTTGTGAATCAAGTTTAAAACAGGGAGGAAGTTACTTAAAAGAAGTTGAGGAATTAAGCCAAGAGTGTCGGTTTATTGAAAAGTGGCATTTAGAACTTTTTGAAAAAAGACTAGGAGCCTTTAAACTCGCTATCTTAGGAGGTTTTTTTCTTCCTTCATATTTGGGATTTATGTATTTCCTCTTAAGCTCATTTCTCCATCGAATATAGTTACAGAACGAGACTTTTTTGATTTAATGGGCGTTCTTACAAAATAAAGGAAATGTATGTCTCAGAAGATCATTTTTTCAATGCATAAAGTGGGGAAAGTTTATCCTCCTAAAAAACAAGTTTTAAGAGATATTTCTCTTTCATTCTTTTATGGCGCTAAGATCGGAGTACTTGGTCTTAACGGTTCAGGTAAATCATCACTTCTAAGAATTATTGCAGGAGTTGATAAGGATTATATCGGAGATGTGAATGCTTCTAAAGGTGTTTCATTCGGTTACCTTGAACAAGATCCAAAACTAGATCCAAATAAAACAGTTAAAGATGTTGTAGAAGAAGGTCTTGCTTCACTAGTAGCAGTTGCTAAACGCTATGAAGAAGTGAATATGCTTCTTTGTGAAGAGATGACTGATGATCAAATGAATAAGCTTCTTGATGAGCAGTCAAAGCTTCAAGACCAAATGGATGCTCAAAATCTTTGGGATTTAGATTCTCGTTTGGAACTTGCGATGGAAGCTCTTCGTTGTCCGCCAAGCGATCAACTTTGTGGAGTTCTCTCTGGAGGGGAAAAGCGCCGTGTAGCTCTTTGTCGTCTTCTTCTCTCTGAGCCAGATGTTCTTCTTCTGGATGAGCCTACCAACCACCTTGATGCTGAAACAGTTTACTGGCTTGAGCGTCACCTTCAGGCCTATAAAGGTACAGTTATTGCTATTACCCACGATAGATACTTCCTGGATAACGTTGCAGGCTGGATTCTTGAACTTGACCGCGGTCATGGTATTCCTTGGGAAGGAAACTATTCTTCATGGCTTGAGCAAAAAACAAATCGCCTTGCTGCTGAAGAAAAATCACAGTCTAAGATGGCCAAAAAAATGGCAGAAGAACTTGAGTGGATTCGCATGGGTGCGAAGGCACGTCAGGCAAAATCTAAAGCTCGTATCACGAACTATGAGAAGATGCTTGCTGATTCAAAAACTGAAACTAGAAACGAAACAAATGATCTATTCATCCCACCAGGCCCTCGCTTAGGTGATATTGTTATTGATGCCAATAACATCTCTAAAGCATTTGGTGATAAGATCCTTTATGAAAACCTTTCATTCAAACTTCCACCGGGTGGAATTGTTGGGATCATCGGTCCAAACGGTGCTGGTAAAACAACACTTTTCAGAATGATCACTGGTCAAGAAACTCCTGATGCCGGAACTTTTAAAGTTGGTGAGACTGCTAAACTTTCATACATTGATCAATCACGTGAGATGAATGGTGACTCAACAGTAATGCAGGAAATCTCAGGCGGCCTTGATCTCTTAAAACTAGGTAATCGTGAAGTGAACTCCCGCGCCTATATTTCTCGCTTTAACTTCTCTGGTGAAGACCAATCAAAGCGTATTAAAGAATTATCTGGTGGTGAGAAGAACCGTGTTCACCTTGCAAAAATGCTTAAAGAAGAAGGAAACGTATTACTTCTGGATGAGCCTACCAACGATCTAGATGTAAACACACTTCAGGCCCTTGAACGTGCACTTCTAGAGTTCGCAGGATGTGCGGTAGTGATTTCCCACGATCGTTACTTCTTAGATAGAATCTGTACTCATATTCTTGCTTTTGAAGGGGATTCAACAGTGACTTGGTTTGAAGGAAACTTCCAAGATTATCACGAAGATCTTCGTCGCCGTCTTGGAGATAAGGCAGATATTCCTCAGCGCCTGACTTATAAAAAATTAAAACGTGATTAAAAAATAAGGGCCCAAATTTGGGCCCTTTTTTATGGAAGTCTTGGTGGTAGCGGAATAGGCATGGGAGCGAAATTCATAAACTCCTCCTTGTTAAGAAGTTAAGGCTATTTTACAACTCATACGGATATTGATCAATACCTCTCTGTCATGGTATCATATAGTGATACCATGGGTCTCGTCAGGAGGGGAATTGATGTCTCAATCGATTGAATTAATGAATGCCTTAAAAAAGCTTTTGAAAATGAAAGGGATTGTTTATCAGGATCTGGCACGTGCCCTTGAATTATCACTCCCAAGTGTAAAAAGACTTTTTTCCACCGGTGATATTTCTTTAAGCAGACTAGATAAAATTTGTGAACTAAGTGGAATTCAATTCTCAGACCTATTAAAACTGATGGAGCTAAATAAAACAAAAGGTCATTCACTGTTAACTGTGGAACAAGAAGAGTTTCTTTTCGCAAATCCAAAGGCGATGGCCTATCTTGAACTTTTATTTTTAGATTTAACGCCTCAAAAAATCCAAGAAGAATACCAGTTAACGATATCTCAGAGCCATAAACTCCTTGGTTCACTTGATCATCATGGACTTATCGAATGGCTTCCGGGCGACAAAGTAAGAGTTAAAGCCAGTGATATGATTAAGCTTCGACCTGATTCTAAAATTGGGGCCATTCTTCGCGATAAAGGTGTCAAAAGTTTTTTGAATAATGATTTCAAAAGTGAAATTAGCTATCAGGAATTTATGACTTTTAAGGCATCAAAAGAGAGCGTAAAGAAACTTAATTCTAAGCTTCGCACTCTCTTTTTAGAGTGCGCTCAAGAAGGGATAATGGAAGCGCAAGCTGGGCTTGAGGTAGAGGCAATGGCCCTTTACACAGGAGTCAGACCTTGGCGTTTAGCGGAGGTTTTAGGACTGAAATAAAGTTTCAAAGAAGGGAAATCCATTCTCTTGACCAAGAGGTTTGATGATTTCTTTTATTTTTTTATTTTCAATATAGATAACACAATCAATGTTCTGACAAATCAGATTCATCGTCTGACTCATCTCCATTCCTTTTCCATAGAGACCAAATAACATTTGCAGACGATAGAGTCCTTCCAGAGCTGAGTTGGAGTGAATGGTCGTGAGAACTCCCTTGTGCCCGGTATTCATTGCTAGTAGATAGCTGACAACCTCTTTTGATCGTATTTCCCCCAAGACAATACGATCAGGTGAAAGCCGTAAGCTGTAAGTGAGAAAATGTTCTAAGCTATAAGAGGGATGTTCATGAGCAAGAAATCTAGTACAAAAGGTGTGAGGGAGTATGATTTCCTGAGTATCTTCTAAAACCACCAGATGTTCTTCTTCCGAGCAATGACTAAGAAGTGAGTTAATCAGAGAAGTTTTTCCCGAACCTGTTCCTCCGCAGATAAGTACATTCTTCTTTTGTTTAATGAGTTTTTCAAGATGAGGAGCTTCACCAAAAGCATTAAGAGACAGTGTTGTTAATTGTAGGTTTCTCACAATCAGAGTTGAGTAGGGAGAACTGGTCGCTTGATGGTGCAGCAGACTGAAGCGATAGGGATGTCCATTAATTTCGGCGCGAAAACTGACAAAGGGGGTCTCGCAATTCCAGTTTTGTTTATATTTTATGGCCAGTATTTCCAGCCAAAGTTGCCATGACTCTTCATCAATTTCAAAAGTTGTTGCTTCTTTCTTACCTAAGATATCAAGATAGCGGACTTTGCCTGGGCCATGAAAGTAGAACTCGCAAAAAGACTTTGTGAGAAATAAGTTTTTAAAAATATTCTCACCAATCAATATGTCATAATAGTACTGAGCACTAATCTGGTCTTCTCCCTCTGGAAGAATTTGGGAAAGCTCCGTCCACGGCAGAATAACTCCTTTATTAAGAGCAGAGGCAATGTGATCTCTCATAAATTTTTTGAAGTCCGGCCGAATGGTTTCTTCTGGCAGTTGAAAAATACCAAACATTATTCCACCTCATCGATATAGATATAACCATAAATTTGTTTGTAAGATTGTCCCTTCGAACGTGAAGTAAACAGCTCTTTGAGAATGGGGATTTCACTTAAATAGGGGATTTGATTCTTTTCAAAACTAGAGGTCTTGTAGCCAATTTGAAAAATCTTGATAGATTCTCCTGGCCTTAAGAAAACAGTCGACTCTTCTTTTGATCCCGAGATCCCTTGATCCATAGGACGTGAGAATTCAGTGGTGTATTTCACAAGAAATTTTCCATATTGAGGAGAGATGTTTGTTGTGATGCGAAGACCAGCGAATTTCCAATCAATCGGAGCGATAATTGCTCCTCTTTGGTGAGTGATATTTTGAAAAGGAATTTGTGAGCCAATTTCTACTAACTGCGGTTGAGCGAGATTTACAATTAATTCAGGTTCAGCAAGAGTCGAGAGCTCCATGTGGGACTGAGATAGGAGTACGAGGTTCTCATCAATGAGTTTACGCAATCCATGCTCAAAAAGATCACCAACACTGGCACTTAGTTTATCAAGACCAAATTTCAACTCTTGTCCATCAAGCCCTTCAAGTTGAACGATCTTCATTTTGAGGCGATAGTTTTTCTGCAGAGAAATAGATTCTTCTTCTGAGAAGTTTACCGAGTAGTTTTTCTTTAATTCATCAATCACACTTTTTTGATGAGAGCCCTCAAAGCGACAGTTTACATCGAGCCATTGGTTGGTGCAGCTGACTTTCGAGAACCCTCTAGAGTAGAGCTCTTGATAAACTTTAGAGATAATCAGGTTACGCAGATTGGGAGAGAGTTTAATTTTGAAAAAAACCTGCTCTTGAAACTGTTTTTTTATTTTGTGCAGGTACAGATAGTCGGCAAAGTCCAAAACTTCACCTTTAGCAGTAATCATCGGCCCTTTAATATCGATGACTAGACCTAAATTCCCCAGAGCATCCGCCAATTGAATGGTTTTAAGGTATTTCTGTTTACTCAAGACATAGATATTGTATTTCACCGGCTTAGGGGACCAGACAATCAGGTCACTAAAACCAATCTTTTTTCCTTTAATTAGTAGTTTGTTTTTGATGATTTTGTGGGTTATAACTTCCGAGTTACCGACCGAGAGCTTGTTTAGCTGAGAAAAATGCAGCTCTTTTTGTTCTCCCTTGGCCAAAATCAGGTCAAATTGAGAAATTTGCGCATTTGATGCACATGGTAATAGTAGTAAGGCTTTGACAAATAATAGGCTTCTCGTTAAATTGAGGAGCTTCAAATTAAGAAAATAATTAGTAATCCATTGGGAGATATTTATGGCTTCTAGAACTGCAATCACTGAAACACGTCGTAAAAATAAGAAAAAAGCTTCTGGCGCTAAGAGAAAAGCTGCTAACAGAAACAAAGGTACTACACCTAAGTTCGAAATCCACGTTAAGTAATTCATTTTGATGCTCCTACGGGGCCTTAAAGATACTTAATGATTCTTGAATGAATTTTTTATCAACGGAGACCACTTTTAGGTCTCCGTTGCTTTTTATACAGAGTTCAAATTCAGTTTTCGCGCTCATCGTTTCACATTCCATTACTTCAGTCAGTGTCATCAGTTCTTCCGGGACTGAATGGTCTTGCATTAAAAGATCTCGATAAATGATGGCCTCTAGTCTTTGTCCTGATTCAAAGTAAATTTGCACAGGTGTCATCGCACTGAGAATTGGTGTGCCCAAAAGTAACAAAATACTAATACCTAATTTCACGATTCTCTCCCTTCGCTTGAGTGATGTTCATTTTTATCAGAGGAAAAATTCTCCAAGATCCTTCTCTTAAGAGTGCGCCACCTGATTTTTCATTCGTGGCCACAGTAATGAGGCCGTCTTCATGCTCTGAAATTAGCAGGGCTTCATGCATTTGCGCACTTCTAGGATGGTGAAGGAGAACCTTTTTTCCTTTTTGAAATGGGGTCTGTAATTTTGCTTCAATTTTAATTTCTACGAAGTCTTCAGGCATCGTCCTCTCAGGCACATTTTCAGAGGGAAAAAACAATAAATAGAAAATGACATTAGAAAGAAGAACTATCAGCACGATGAGAATTGGTTGGGGGATATTTTTTTTGAAGTTTTTGCCATTCATTTTGAAAATCCTTTAAGTAGATTTGAGTTTTTTTCTGGTAATGGTTTCCTATAAAGATGAGGAGGCCAGTGACCAAGAGGAAGAGGCCGATGAAGAGGGAAAAACTAACCACCGATTCACCTCTCTGATTGAGTAGTAGTACTGGATTTGTGGTTTCAGAGAGCGGATCTTTATAGGATTGAGCAAAACTTGGACTTGTTCTTGTCTCGAATTGATTTTGATTTTCCATTTTTTTCTCCAGAGAGTGACACCCTCGAAATTTCGACGAAATCCCTGTGCTGTTATTTGATAAGGAGTGATGAAGGTCTCTTGTTGAATCCGGCAACTCATCTTTAATTGACCTAGTTTCATGAGATATTTTAAAAGCAGGAGGTTTTGCATTTGTATCATGACCTTCTTCGCTTTCTCAGAGCTAGCGGCCACAGGGACAAGGGGAGGGAAAAGGGCCATCAAGTATTTGGCCCGATCCGCATTTCTGATACCCCAATTAAGCTTTTCAATTTGTTCTATAAATAAGTGACTTTCACCTTTGACCTCTTTTAAGCAGATCATAAGTTTTCCGCGCTCTTTTAAGTGAGAGAATTCCCTTTCACAAATAAGGAGCAACAAGACAGAAAAACTGAGCTTTAAGGCCAAGAGAGATGCCAATAAGAGCTTCATAGACCAGCCCCCAGAGAAATTTCTAATTTGAAATTTTGAGATCTGGCCCCGGAAGAAGAGTAATGGATAAATTTTTGAGGGGTAAAGACCTGGGAAGGGCGTTTGCCCATTAACTGATTAGTGATTCCCTTAAATGATTGGTGCCAGAATTCCTGACGATCTTTAATTTTCTTAAAAACCGTGTATCCGGCACTCAAAAAAGACAAGCAGAAGGTTAAAACCAGACAGGCCTTTAGGATCATCATTATTTCATCTTTATTTCAGATACAATCTGCGATCTCATACTATCGATGCGTTTTTTGACAACTTCACCAAAGCTCTTAACTGCCACTAGAGATACAATGCCAATGAGGCTGGTAAGAATCACGTATTCCATAATTCCTTGTCCTTTTTGGTTACTCATCAACTTTTTCATTCAAAACTCCTTTGTTGGAAATGGGTGACGGCAAGTTAGCGCAGTTTTTTTGAAGGGGAAGCGGGGGACGGGGTTAGTTGATTAAAAAGTTCGGATTTGAAAATTTCATTGTGGTTTTTTTGGAAGGCCTTAGAATGGTAAGTATGGAAGAAAATAGTAAAGTTGTCGTTTTTGAAAAAAAAGAAATTGCTCTTATTTTGATCTTTGTAGTGGTGCTTATCATTACAAGTTTCACGCTAGGAATCAGACTTGGTAAAAAAATGAGTCCAGTCGGAAGCCAAGTGAGTGATCAGAGTGAAAGATCAATTGAACTTAAGTCTGCTCCTGAAGAAGACGCTGATGTCAGTGTTATTAAAGAGGGAGAATTGACTGAGGAAGAAAAGCTGAAAAGATTGATGGATGAGTCTAAATCAAGACTTAATGATCAGTTGAGCAAATTTAAGGATGAAGCAGGGGCGACAACGCAAGTTTCTGATGCGACTCCACAGACAACAAATCCAATGGCCGGAAAATTTACTATTCAATTAGGTTCGTACGGAACGGTTGAAGAGGCGAAGCAATTTGCTGAAGGTTTTACTGTGCGTGGTTATTCGCCCATTCTCAATGAAGTGATCATTCCTGGTAAGGGCAAATGGTATAGAGTAAGTCTTGGACTTTTTGATACTGTTGAAGAGGCGAAAACTTATATTCGTCAGGAACAGTCTCTTTTCGCCGGCCAAGACCACATCATCACTGAAATCAAATAATTTCTTTTTCAACTCTTTGGAAAATCTGCTCAACTTTCTTTGAGTAGATTTTCTGAGGATCAAACTCCTTCATAAAATCCATCTCAACATCAGGAAACGAAGTTTTTAGTTGTGAGCTGAAGTCATTTAAGTCGCGGGCATTAAAACTGATTTTTTGAACTTTTTCATAAATTTCTTCTCGAGTAAGATTTGTTTTCAAAATAAGTTCATGCAGAATGAAACTAGATAAAGTTTGAAAAGAGTTCTGTGTTTTGTTTGTAATGACTTCTTTATTGATAAAAAGTTCATCAATCATACGCTTTGAGCGACGAAGGATGTAAGTACAAAGCCCAAAACTGTCTGGGAGCCATATTCTCTCACTAGATGAGTGAGAAATATCTCGCTCATGCCAGAGAAGCGTGTTTTCATTAGCGATATTTTGATGGGATCTGATCACGCGAGCAAGGCCTGAGATATTTTCGCTGGCGATAGGGTTCTTCTTATGAGGCATTGTAGAAGAGCCTTTCTGACCGGGTTTAAAGCCCTCTACCACTTCGCCAACATCCGAGCGATGAAGATGACGAATTTCAATGGCAAGTCGCTCAAGAGCATTAGCAATACCAGACTGAATATTGGCGAGAGTGACAAGATGATCACGAGGAATAACTTGAGTTGAGACAGGCTCAATTTTGAGTTGGAGAGTTTTCATGACCTCCACTTCAATTTCCGGAGAAAGAACTGTGTAGTTGCCGACCGCTCCCGACATTTGTCCGGTGAGATTTTCTTTGAAGCTAATGAGTTCATCTCTTCTTCTTACCAGTTCACTGACATAACTTAAAAACTTTGTTCCAAAGCTCATAGGCTCAGCATACATCCCATGAGATCTGCCAAGTGTGAAGAGATCGCGGGTTTCACATGCTTTGAGCCAAAGAGACTGGATGAGCTCGCTGAGCGCCTTTTCCTCAATGACAAGACTGTCTTTAATCTGCAGAGAGAGGGCCGAATCAATTATATCTGAAGAGGTACAGCCGAAATGAAAATACTTGCGGGCCGAAAGATCAACTTGTTCACTGATAGAGGTCGTGAAGGCAATAACATCATGATGAACTTGGGACTCTAATTCATTAATTCGTTTGAGATCAATCTTAGCATTGTTAAATGAGGCAACCACATCAGGAATCACTTTCTTTTTAGCAAGTGCTGAAAGCAGGGCCATTTCTACTTGAAAAAAGTATTTGAACTTCGTCTCATCTGACCAAATGCTTGATACTTCTTTTATCTCATAACGATTAATCAAAAGAATACTCCTAGCTCAAGGGCCACTGATAACCATCCTAGAGTGAGTGAACGGTTTTTTCTACTTTCACTATTGATCGCTTCACGAGTTACTGAGGCAAGATTGTAGGAGAGTTTGCCACCATAAAAGAATGAAGTCCCTGATCTTTTATGAATACCGTAACTAGTGGTGAGTCCATAACCCATATAACTTTTATCAATAAATTTTTCATTTAGCATGAGGTAGTTGGCAAAAACATCGACGGTTTCAAAGACATCCTCAGTATTCCAAAAATCGAGAAGAAGCTTGAAGCGATAGCTCATTCCTAAACCTGCACCCATGATACTGTTATTAGTGCCATTAGGTCTTTGATTCATAGCTTCTGAACCAGTGTTGGTTGAATTGGAAGCAGAGTGATTTTGAGTGATGGCATCAAACTTAGCATTGTGAGAAAAGAATTGAGCGCCCCACCAGATGTTGTCATAGCTTGAAGATTTTCTCAGGTAGTTGATTTCAAAACCCATGAGGTTATCGAGGTGCTCATAGTTAGAAGAAATGTGACCGGCTAAGCCTAATTTGTTCTTATCAGTACCAGTGTATTTGCGCTGATCTTTGATACCTAAGTCAGAGTTGAAATTATAAATCATACTCTCATGACGAAGATACTTCTCAGGCTTGCGGATAAGAATTTCCTCTGAACTAGAGGGAGTTTCTTCATCAAAGGGAGAACGTGCATAAGAGGCAGAAGAGAGAAGAATAAGTGTTATCAATAGATGTTTCATTATTTTACCGCCAGCGCTTCAAAATTTTCACCAGGGAAATCTTCTAATCCCATGAGATCGGCCAATTCAAGTTTTCTTAAAAGGTGATCAAACTTTACTTCTTGTGTGTTGATCAAAGAGATAACTAAGTTATCAAGAGCGAGTTTGATATCCGGATAAGTGGCGACACCTGAGACATAGTTATCTAGAACAACGTCATAGTTACTTTGAGCATTCTTTTGCTGATAGCTTGAGATATCAACTTTCTGCTCAAGAAATCTGAGAGTTTTATAAATGGTTCTGATTTTGACTTCGACTTCACGTTTAGTGTTATAGAAGTTAGTTTCAGCAATTCTTTTATTTAAGAAGGCTTCTTGATTTCTTCTGCCGTTAAAAAATCCACCTTCACCTAAGAGGTTCCAGCGCATATCAATAGCTGCTACTAATTCAACGTTTCTATTTCCTGGAGAAGTCTGATAATTCCAATAACTGCCGTCAGGATCAAAACCGGTGCGATAAGTTCCAAGATTTAGAGAGAACTTTGGCAGAGGCAAGTTATCTTTGAGAGTTTTCTCATAAGTTCTTGAAGCGTTGTCGTAGACTAGCTTGGCAGTTCTATAAGCAGGGGATTGAATCAGAGAAAGTTTGAGAGCTTCATCCTCTGAGGCATTGAGCGCAACGTACCGAAGTTGTTCCGCTGTTCTGTAGGCGCCACGATATTCATCACCAAGAAGATTGGCCATCCTTTCTTCTTCTACACCTAATTCAAATGAAGATTCCTGATATTCTGTTTGAGCACGTAGGTATTCAGAACGAGTCTGATAATATTCTTGAGCTCTAATCTTTTTTAGCTTCAATTTTTCACGGGCCACTTTATGAACGAAAGAGGCCTGTCTTAGCTGTTCGCGCTTAACATTTAAAATTTCTTTGATTTTGACGAGTCTAAAGTACTGAGCGATTACCGCAAATTTAAGTCCACGCTTCTGCTCACCAAGGATCTGTTCTTCACGATTAAGAGTGTGTTTTTGGTTTTGATAGGCCAGATAATCTCTACCCCAGTTAAAAAGAGTAAAGTCTTCCATTACTAGACCCACGCTTCCTGTTGGAGCTTGTTGAGCGCCCATACGAGGAGTATTTTGAGTCGATTCTCTGATTCTATCAATTTTTTGATTTGATGACTGAAGCTCGAGAGCTAAATTAGGAAGCCAGAAGCTTTGAAAAATATCGGAACGTCTCAGATCGATCTTTTCTCTTTGGTATCCACGAATTTGCTGAAATGGGTTTTTACGAATGGCCTCTTCAATGGCCGAACGAAGATCTAAAAATCTGCCATCTGCGCCTTTGGTGACGGGAGATCGTTGTGGGCTCCACTTACGGGCCGGTCGTCCGGCTTCGCTTAGTTCTTCAGAGATGGTAGTTTCAAAAACGTTGAGGTCATCCTCTTGCGCCCAGAGAGTAATGGGGACAAGCAGGATTAAGGGCCAAATGTAGCTCAAAGATTTTCTCCCGATAAAAAAATCGTTTTCGTGTGTGAGTAAAATCTTAGCACTAAGAATTCTGAGAAGTAAAATCAGTTAAAGAGAGATTCCCGGACAGCCTGAACGAACGATGTTCTCTTCCATCTTCTCAATTTGCAGATTGGTCAGATAGAGTTCATTCTCCAAGCGAAGGGCATTAGAGCTGAGTTTGGCATGAAGAGTTTGTTTTGCTTTGGGACTTTTTTTAATCAGCAGCTGATTTCTTTGAATAAGAGCATTGAGTTTTTGCTGAATTTTAATTTTACTGGTTCGCTCACTATGAAGTTCTTTGCATCGTAATGAGAGAGCAGGACGACTTGTGACATCCTGCATTGCTTCGATTTGAGCAAAGCTTGACTGAATTAGAAGGGTTAGGAGTAAATAAGCATACTTCATACCCAGATTCTATCACACAACTTGTGCACCTCAAGGCTGAATTTCTTGTCGAGTCATACCCCCTGAAGTATGATGAGGGGTCACATTTTAACAGGTGTTTATATGAGTTCCAAAGTCGTGGTTCTAATACCCGCAAGATTCAGTTCTTCTCGTTTTCCCGGAAAACCTCTCGCTATGATTGCAGGCAAAACCATGATTCAGCGAGTGTATGAAAATTGTGCTCGTTCGGGTTTTGATTGCGCGGTGGTGACTGATGATAGTCGTATTGAAGAGCACGTAAACTCTTTTGGCGGCAAGGCCTTAAGAGTTGATGATGATGTTCCTTCTGGCTCGGAGAGAATTGCTCTGGCCTATGAGCGCTATTACAAAAATAAGAACTTTGAAATTATTATCAACGTACAAGGGGATGAACCTCTTTTAAACGGCGATATCTTAAAAGAGCTTGCTGATTTCCACAGTCAAAGCCAATTTGAAATGGGGACTCTTATTCGTCCGAGATCAACGAAGGATGAAGAGTTCTCAAACCCTAACGTGGTGAAAGCTGTTTTCTCTGAAGACTCACAAAAATGTTTGTATTTCTCTCGCGCCTCACTTCCTTACTCACGCGATAAAATTGCCGACTACACTTGGTATCAGCATATTGGAGTTTATAGCTACAAGGCCCACGCTCTTGAAGCATTTGTAAAACTTCCAGAATCACATTTGGAGAAGATGGAGCGTCTTGAGCAGTTAAGAGCACTCGAGAATGGCATGAGTATTGGTGCAGTTATTTCTCATCAACGACTGATGGGTGTCGATGTTCCAGAAGATGTAAAAAAAGTAGAAGAGGTATTACGTGAATCGAAATAAAAAATATATTTTTATTACCGGAGGAGTAACAAGCTCTCTTGGTAAAGGACTAGCAGCTGCCAGCATTGGTGCTCTTCTTGAGCGCAGGGGCCTTAAGATCAATATGTTGAAGATGGATCCGTATATCAACGTAGATCCAGGAACAATGAGTCCTACTCAGCACGGTGAAGTCTTTGTAACTGAAGATGGTGCTGAAACAGATCTGGATCTTGGTCACTATGAGCGTTTCACAAGCTTGAATCTGACTCGTGATAATAACTTCACTTCTGGTAAAGTTTACCTTCAAGTGATTGAGAATGAGCGTGAAGGAAAATATCTAGGAAAGACTGTTCAAGTTGTTCCTCATATTACAGATGAAATCAAAAGAAGAATCCATAAAGCAAGTGAAGAGTGTGATCTCTTAATTGGTGAGATCGGTGGAACGGTGGGAGATATTGAATCTCTACCTTTCATGGAGGCCATCAGACAATTCGCTCTTGATGTAGGTCCAGAGAATTGTTTATTCATTCATCTGGTACTTATTCCTTATATTAATGCTGCCGGAGAATTAAAGTCCAAGCCTGCTCAGCACTCTGTGAAAGAGCTAAGAAGCATAGGTCTGTTCCCGCAGATTATTATCTGCCGTGCTGACCGCGAGATTGAATCTTCAATCATTGAAAAACTTTCTCTATTCTGTAATGTTCCTAAGAAGAATGTTTTCCAGAGTATTGATATGGACCTTATCTATAAAGTTCCAATGGCCTTCTATCAGCAAGGGCTTGATAAACGCATCACTGAACTTTTAGGAATCTGGGCAACAGAACCTAAGCTTGATGAAATGCAGAAGGTGATCTTCAATGCCGAAAATCCACTTAAGACTGTTAACATCGGTGTCGTTGGTAAATACACTGAGTTGATTGAGTCTTATAAATCCCTTGATGAAGCACTCAGACATGGTGCCATTGCAAATCAAGTAAAACTAAATCTGACTTACATTGATGCAGAAGATTTAGAGAAGGGAATTAAGCGTGACCTTCTAGAAAAAGTTGATGGAATTCTTGTTCCTGGTGGCTTTGGAAGTCGTGGAACCGAAGGGAAAATTGCGGCCATTGAATATGCTCGCCAGCACAAGAAGCCATTCTTTGGAATTTGTCTTGGTATGCAGTTAGCGATTATTGAATACGCCAGAAACGTTGCAGGTATTAAAGAGGCAACAAGTATGGAGTTTAGTGATAAAGGTGAATTCCTTGTTCACTATATGCAAGGTCAGTCTAAGGATGTTTCAAAAGGCGGCAGCATGAGACTTGGATCTTATGAATGTCAATTTGAAGCGGGAACACTCGCTGAGAAAGTTTATGGAGCAAGTCTTATTTTTGAGAGACACCGTCATAGGCTTGAAGTGAATAATAAATATGTAGAACAGCTTAAAAATAAAGGCCTGGTTATTTCTGGAACTAACCCGGCCCTTGGATTAGTAGAGGTGATTGAACTCAAAAGTCATCCTTTCTTTATCGCTTGTCAGTATCATCCAGAATTTAAATCACGTCCTTTTAAACCACATCCGCTTTTTGTCAATTTCATTAAAGCGTCTTCAGAGCAGAGGTAAATAGTATGAGTAAGAAAATGGATTTTTATATTGGGCCATGTGTTCTTGAAAGTGAGGCACTTGCCCGTCAAATTGCAGAAACGTTATTGAAGGATCTGGAGCCTTTTAAAAACCAGATTAACCTTCATTTTAAAGGAAGCTGGGATAAGGCCAACCGTTCTTCATTCACATCATACAGAGGCCCGGGTCTTGATGAAGGCTTGAGAGTTTTAGAGATGATCAACAAAGAGTATGGTCTTCCGACTCTTACTGATTATCACGTTCCTGATCAGGCCGAAGCGGTAGCTCAAGCTGTAAGCGTTCTTCAAGTTCCGGCATTCTTATGTCGTCAAACTGATATGATCTTTGAAGGTGCGAAGGCCTGCAAAAAATATAATCGCGAATTAAAAATCAAGAAAGGTCAGTTCTTATCTCCTGAAGAAACAAAGAATATCGTTGATAAAGCTTCTGAGTTTTTATCTCTTGATAAAATCATTCTTACAGAGCGCGGAACTTCATTTGGTTATAACAACCTCGTTGTTGATATGGCCTCATTCATGATTATGAAGTCTTTTGGAGTAAGAACAGTTCACGACGCTACTCACTGTGTTCAGCGTCCAGGTGGATTAGGAACAGCGACAGGTGGTAAACGTGAGCAGATTCTTGTTCTTGCCCGTGCAGCAATTGCAGCAGGTGCAGATGGTATCTTCATGGAATGTCACCCGAATCCAGCAGTTGCTAAATCAGATGCAGCGACAGCTCTTCCGCTTGAGAACGTGAAGAAGATTGTTGGTGAGCTACTACGTATTCGTCAGGCGGTGTCTGAGTGAATTTAAGAGAAGTTGCCAAAAAGCATGAAGCAAAATTAAAGAAAATCAAAGTCGTTGTTTTTGACCTTGATGGAATCCTCACTGATGCCCATGTGTGGTGGGAAAGTGAAGAAGTTGGATTTAATCGTCAGTTCAATATCTACGATGGTTACGGAATGAAGCTTTTAATGGGCCGTGGAATCAAAGTAGGTGTGATCACTGGTGGTAATTCAGTATCAGTGCAAAAGCGTGTCACTCAGCTTGGACTTGATTTTTGTCATGCAGGGAATGAAGATAAGCGCGAAGCTTTTAAAGCAGTCCTAAAACAATATCAGGTTGATGCTTCTGAAGTTCTTTATATGGGAGACGAGCTGTTTGATATTCCTTTACTTCGTAAAGCAGGATTTTCAGCAACAGTTCCTAATACAAGTGATGAAGTTAAAGAAATCGTTGATTACGTTACTTTCAGAGAGAGTGGCAAGGCCTGTGCTCGTGAGGTGATGGATCTGGTTCGTTACGCACAAAATATTCATTCACCTGTTGAGGACTTCTAATGGGAAAAAAACTCTATAAGACCTCGATGCTCTTTGTTTTTAAACTGATCATTCTTGCAGTAGTTGTTTTCTTTTTGAATACATTCTATCTGGAAACTTTCGCTAATCCGAAGTTTGATATTGATCGTGGTAGAGCAATCATGGATATCATTAATTTCCATTATCGATATCCTGAAGATTTCATTCGTTTCTTCTGTATTATTATCATTCCAGCGATCTATTATGCTTTTTTTCGCGGGATTGCTTTTCATGATAAAGGATTTGTCTATAACAGAGGACTTCCTTTTATGAACAGAAGTGTTTGTTACAGCAATGTCGAACGCTATAAACTTCTTCATCCGAAACTTGCACTCTCTATTCATTGCAAGAATGGGGATGTTTTCCTTGTTGCTGATAATGATATTGAACGAGTTATTGCGATTCTTGATCAGCAGAATATCAGAGGGGATCTTGCTCCTGATGAGTTTGTTCGCATGATTACTAATTATCGCAAAATGCTCATGATTATTTTGAGTGTTCTAGCGGTTCTTTTTGTTCTTAGAAAAATATTTTTTAATTAATAAACACTTCTAGATAAGGCCAAGCGTTTTGGCCTTATCCAGTCTGTTCCAGATGCCCTTCCAGTCTTCTTCATGAAATTCTTTATTTCTCACACAAAGAATAATGTCGTGACCGAGATCAACAAAAGATCTCATGCTCTGATACAGTTCGCGAGATGCTGAAAGAGGATTCGTTGGTTGAATCCATAGAGCGGGATTTGTGAACTTTTTATTAAATTGTAATTCAATTTTTGTCTGAATCTCTTCCCACTGCATTTCTGGCGAAATAATAATGAGAGGGATTTTTGGCATGTAGTGATGCTTAAGTTGTCCTGGGGCGACAGGTGATTCCGCATAACCAACTTCTACATTCAGACCATGCTGACTCAAAATTTCTTTGAGTTTTCCAGCAGTATAAAAACCAGGACGATAGATAAGAACTTTTCCATCTTCCACACCTGCGACAGTAGACTCAATTCCAATATCACTTGGACCACCATCTAGTACTTTCACTTCACCACTAAATTCGTCTTCCACATGCTCAAATGAGGTAGGTGAGGTTTTCTTAAATTTATTGGCACTAGGTGCGGCAACTCCACCCGAAATCACTGAGAGAAGCTGTAGAGTTAATGGATGATTAGGAATTCGAATTCCGACAGAATCGAGCCCTGAAGTGATGTAAGAATCAATGTGGGGTGCTTTCTTGGCAATAAGAGTAAGAGGACCTGGCCAGCAGGCCTGGGCCAGCACTTCATGGATCTTAGTCCATTGAGTTGTAAGCTCTTGGGCCTTTTTAATAGTGTCCACATGTACAATCAGGGGATCAAAAAAAGGACGCTCTTTGGTTGAAAAAATTTTCTGAATACCTTGGGCCGATTCGATCCATCCACCAAGGCCATAGACTGTTTCTGTAGGAATACCTACAACTTCACCGTTAAGGAGGGCAGCGCGGGCCTGGTTTAAATCGACTTTCACTTTAATTACTCACTGATAATGCTTGCAGGCTGACGGGAGCCTGTACTTCTTTGGAAGTTATCAATAACTCCGAGACCGCGAAATTGTCCAGCAGAAAAGGTAGTTAAGAAGGGACTTCCGCTACCAGTGGTCGCACTGAATGAGCCATGAATGAAGCTATTCTCACTGCCAAAAAGGACTACTAGCTCATCGAGGCGTGTGCTGTTCTTATAGTAATCTTGAATAAAAGACTTAAAGAGCTTAATTGACGGAGCAAATTGGAAATCTTCATAGTCTTTTTTAAATGACAGGTATTTTTGCCCAATACGTTTCACACATGCTTCATTACCACTGAGCGTTTTTTGGAGAAGAAGCTTTCGATAGTTATCATCGATCCATTTATAAAGCTCATTTGAGTTACAGACCTTCGCAATCGAAAAGAATACATTTGATTCCGCCTGACCCAAGAAATAGATAAGCCCTGCTTCTTCTACTCTAAATTGAGCATCAATTGCCAAAGGACCCTTCAATTCATTATTACGAACAAATGTTTTATAGTCTTTTGGTAGCGAGGTGAAGTGATCAAGAAAATAAATGGCCTGGTTCTTCTTGGATTTATCCCACCAACGATGAGTCTTGGCCGCCTGATAATTCTTTTTGATAACAAATGAGAAATCGCGAAGAGTCGCAATCCTTTGCACATCTTGATCAAGTGATTGAGGGTGATTGGCCCGGAATTCAATATTGACCTGTTTAGTTAATAAAGATTCATAGCTTGAACCGAGAGGAATTTTAAAAACCTTATAAATCACTGCTGAAAAGAGTCTGGACCAAAAGTTTTGAACGAGAGTGACTGATTGAGAATAGTATTTGAAAAAGTCGTGAATAACTTCATCTTTGATGACTTTAACTTGTTCCGTTTTACTTTTTCTAATTCCACCCCAAAGAAGAATGCTGCCGCTTTGAGAGAGAGAAGAGCTTTGTGTCTCATCCAGTTTATGAACGAAGCTTGTTAATGCAGAGACATTATCTTGTCCACGAACAATGGAGCTTAACTCTTGAGTTTGATCAGGTGTAAAGCTCTGACGGTTAGCTTCGTTAAAAGCAAGTGTGAAAGCATTGGCCTTATCATACTCATAATTTAAGTCATAACGAAGAAGAGTAAGATTTAAAAGTTGGAAAAAATCTAGCTGAAAGCTAAGAGTTGCCCCGAGATCAATTTTCTTCTCTGACTTATAATTGATCTGGTAATTTGTTTTTTCTTCTTCACTCACTTTTTGCAGAGTGATGAGTTTTTCAAAAGCAAGTGTCGCCAGAACTCCTGCCGAGAAACTGACATTGTAGAGAGGTGGAGTCTGAATAAGTCCGCCAGCTCTTGCTTTCCATGAATCATTCTTTTTTACAATTTCCTCATTTCCTAACTGACCTAATTGCTGGGCCTGAAAGTATTTATAAGGGAAGAAAAGTTTACGGTAGTCCGATCTTAATCCTTCTTCATAAGAAGGAGCGTAGTGATAATAGGTATAGGTTCTTTGAAAGGAGAGACCAGCGAAGGCGCCAATCTCAGTATCACTCATGACCACTTGGCCTTGATCTTTCATATCTTCGAGAAGCTTTGAAGCTTCAACTTTAAACGTGAAAGTATCTTGAACAATCCAGTTATTGGCAAAAAGGTTTTGAGTCACCTGTCTGTCGGCATTTACACTGAAAGCCCCAAAGGGACGCTTCCAACTAAATCCTAAAAAATTATTGAGTCCAAAATGAAGTTCACCATTGATGATAGTCAGGTCAAGGATCTGTCGATTGGCAATTCCTTGGTACTCATGCTCTAAATAATTTTCGACTTCTTGGTAAATAGGAGAGACTTGTCCATCAACCGGAACGGTGCTCATTCCAAGATTAAGACTTTTAGCTGATTTGAGAAGACGAGGTTGGTTTTTCTGATCTTGCCCCAGGGTTGCTTCAAATTGATCCGAGAGCTTAATATGGGTAAATCCCCAAGCACTTGGCATCAGAAATAGTAAGAAGAGCATCCCTACAGTGAGCATTATTACTCCAAAAAACCGGCCATCAATTGCCGATAAAGGGTTTTCGGTATATAGAATAAAGAAATTAAGCAAATATAGTTATGAGTCGACCAGCTCTAGGAAATACGGGATGTTATATGAGCGATGAAAAGTTGAGTTTAGAGAAATTCAGAGAGCTATTGGATGAGTCTTATACTTGGCCAGATTTTTATGAATTCAAATTTATTGTTAAAACAGCTGCAAAAAACGATATACTTGTTAAGTTGTCAGGATTTGCCATTAGTGAAACCCTCTCTAAAAATGGAAATTATGTGGCGATCTCCGCCCGTAGATTGATGAAAAATACTCAAGAAGTCCTTGATATTTATGACGAAATGTCGAAAGTAGATGGAATCATTTCTCTTTAAGGAGACCCATGGGTTATCAAACAGCGATAGTTCTTGGTGGTGGTGCCTTCGGATCGGCCATTGCCTTTGTATTAGCTCAAAATTTTGATCAAGTTATTATCCATGTTCGCTCGCAAGAGACTTGTGATGAAATCAATGCTGGAAAAAACTCTACTTATCTCCCTGGACATACTCTTCCTAAAAACATTTGTGCTGTTCGCTCGTGGGATGACGTAAAAACAAAAACACAGGGTAAGGTAGAGGTTATCGTCTCAGGCCTTCCTATGTCTGCTATTGATGACTTTTGCTCCATTCATAAAACAGAATTGAATCAATATTTAAGTCAGGGTGTTTGTTTGGTGAATCTTGCCAAAGGGATTGATCCAGAGACTTTAGAACTTCCTGATCAGATGTTTTTAAAACATTTTGGAGCTCATGAAGATAAGTTGATGTATCTCTCTGGCCCTTCTTTTGCTCAAGAAATTTTGGAACAGCAGGTGACAATTGTTTCGCTTGCAGGTGTTGATAAGGAAAAAGTTCTCAATGTCTGCGAGATGTTTAGCACTGAATTTTTCAAATGCCTTCCTACAACGGATGTTAAAGGAGTTCTCTTAGGGGGCTCTCTTAAAAACGTTATTGCGATTGCAGGGGGGATCATTGAGGGGTTGGGCTATAACCACAACACTCGTGCAGCCTTGATCACTCGTGGGATTGTGGAAATGCTTCGTTTTGGTGCCTATTTCAATGCGCGTCCAGAAACATTTTATGGGCCCAGTGGAATGGGAGATCTTATCCTCACCACAACTGGCGGGCTGTCTCGTAACAAAAGCTTTGGGCTAGAGATTGCGAAGGGGAGAAAGGCCAGTGAGGTTCTTGCTCAATCAAAATCAGTGGTAGAAGGTTATAAGACGACGAAGGCCGCATATTTTTTAGCTCAACGTGAGCATATCAAAGCAAGAATTTTTAAAGGATTGTACGAGGTTCTTTATCTTGATCATGATCCGAAGGAAGTCATCCAAGAGATGATGAAACTTCCTTCGAGATTTGAAGATTCTATTTAATATTCTTTTCAACTTTAGAGACGGAGATTGTTTCACCGAGGTGAACGATTGTTCCGTCTTTTTTCTGAACAAAGTACGCAGGAACTCCTACAACATTGTGACGACGTAAGAATTGAGTGATGTGATCATCTCTCTTAGTCCAGTCAGCACGAAGAAGTTTAATCCCTTCACGGGCCGCCATTTCTTCAAAGGCAGAAGTTTCCAGAACTAGTTTTTTATTCACCTTACAAGTCAGACACCATTCAGCAGTAAAGTCCATAAAGACCACTTCACCTTTGAGTTCAGTAAGCTTAGCCTCAGACCATGGAGTCCACTTCGAAGTTGCATGAATTGCACTTGCTTGGCTTCTTAGTTTTAAATCTTTGAAGGCCACAAGTGTAAGACCGAGTGTGAGAACAATAAGAGTCGCTGGCACAAAACGATTTTTCACTTTCTTTGAGAAGAAGAAAAGGAAGAACCAGCAAGCAAAAAGAAGATTGACCCTCCAGCTGATAAGATCAAAATCCACAAGGCTGACGAAAACGTCGTAAAGCCAGATAGTGGTTACAAGAAGAGTGAAGCCTAAAACATATTTAAGTTTTTCCATCCACATTCCCGGACGAGGAAGGAACTTAAGCGTTGAAGGAAAGAGAGCAGTTAGCAGGAATGGAAAACTGATTCCTAATCCAATGAAGACGAAAATGAGATAAACAGTGAAGTAGCTCGTCGTAAAAGCAAATGTTAATGCTGTTCCTAGGAATGGAGCTGAGCACGGAGTAGAAAGAATCGTAGTAAGAACACCTGTGAAGAAATCTCCCCAGATACTATCTTTAACTTCTGCTGAACCAAGTTTAGAGCCGCCTGGAGTTTTGAATTCAAAGAGACCGAACATGTTCATCGTCATGATGAAGAGAAGTAGCATCATGAAAAGAATAAAACTAGGAGACTGTAACTGGAAGCCCCAACCAATTTCTTCTCCGCCTGCTTTAAGGGCAACGACTACAGAAGCTAAGGCAAGGAGAGTTGAGATCACTCCCATAGTGAAGAAAAGGTTATGGCGCAGCAGTCTTTTGCGTGAACTATCTTGGTACTTAATAAGACTGAAAAGCTTGAGAGAAATAACAGGAAGTACACATGGCATAAGGTTCAAGATGAGTCCACCTAAGAAGGCAAGAATCATATATGTAACGAAAGTTGCAATACCTGCATTCTCTGTTGATGGCGTAGGTGTTGCTGTCTCCAAGCTCTTATAAAACTGATCAAGAGCTTCGGAGCCGACTGAGAAATCAGAGAAAGTGAGATTCACCACTTTGATTTCTCCTTTGCCAGGAGGATTGAAAAGGAAAGGAACTTGATAGTCTTGTGCAAACTTTCCATTCTCAGGAAGTGCAACAGGTGGATCTAGATATTCGCCATCCCAGTCAATAGTCGTTTTACCGTAAAGAACTCCATCTTTAAAATAGATTGATTCTCTTTTGAAGGTGAAGGGATTCATCGGAAATGAAGTCAGTAGCGAAAGCTTGCGAGACAATTCAGTCGATGAAACATTTGGTAAGCTATAATGAAGAACTAGCTCATTTTTATCTTTTGTTTTAGTAAGGTAATACTCAAATCCTTCAGGGAGCTGCCCAAGGGCCGGAAGTTCACTAAACTTTTTCTCCAGCTCTTCGTTGGTGGCCGGCTTCTCTTTTCTGTCAGAAGTGAACTGCTCACTTTCACCTAGAAGAAGAGTTGCTGAGCCAGGGATACAGATATCCTTACAGATCAGTACATTGATAACGGCCTTAATGTGACCTGCATGAGAATCAAAGAAGAAGTGCTGTTTACCGGCATAACCAATCGTTTGAATATCACCCGCCTCAACATAGAGTTTAGGAACAGGCCATTCAGAAGGTTTGAGATTGAGTTCACTTGAGCCTTTAAAAAATTTAAAGCTAGAAGCGATCCCTGCGTCTCCAGGATTTTTCCAGTAAGTATGCCACCCTTTATCATGATTAATGGTGACAACAAGTTTATTATTCCAGCGCTGAAGGCTAAAGCCCGCGTGATCACTTGCAAATGTTAGGGTAGAGAAGAGTAGAAGAAAAATAGCTTTCAGCATGCAAAGTCCTTATAATTGAGACTAAGGAGAGTGGCGTTTATGTATCCTGACAAAATTATATGTCTCACTGAGGAAACAGTCGAGACTCTCTATCTTTTAGGAAAAGAAAATCTCATCGCAGGAGTTTCCGAGTATGTTATGCGTCCCAAAGAGCATAATCATCCTATCGTCACTCAGTTTATTAAATGCCATTATGACTTAATTGATCAGATAGCTCCAGACCTTATTATTGGTTTTAGCGACCTTCAAAAGACCATAGCAAGTGAACTTATCGGTCGTGGCCATAATGTCTGGATAACAAATCAGCGAAGTTTAGCAGAAATTCTAAATCAAATAAAACTCATCGGACGACTGGTGGGAAGCCAAGTAGAAGCGGATGCTTTAGTTACCCGTTTTTTGGAGAAAATAGAGTTTTATCGAGAGAAAGGACGACATTTTAAAAAGAAGCCTAAGGTTTATTTTGAAGAATGGGATCATCCGAGACTTTCTTGTATTCAATGGGTGAGTGAATTAATTGAGATTTGTGGAGGAGAAAATATCTTCCAAACTCATAGTCTGGCCAAATACCGCGAGGTCGATGATCAGACAATTATTGAGCATAATCCAGATGTGATTTTTGCTTGTTGGTGTGGAAAAAAATTTCGTCCAGAAAAACTCTTAACACGTCCTGGTTATGAAAAAATAAATGCGGTACGTAATAAAAATGTTTTTGAGTTAGCTCCTGAAATTTTTTTGCAGCCAGGTCCGGCCCTGTTTCAAGAGGGAATAGATATACTTTTTTCTTACTTGGAGAAGGTCGCTAACCTTGACGCCGGCGAATGAGTGCTTATATTTAGATCTATGAAAAGATTAAAAATGATCCTCCTATTCGCCGTAGTTATTTTCTCTCTTTCTTTCTTGGCACTGGCCAATGAAGTGAAGAAGAGGAGTTTCTTTGATAGTACTTTTCAGTCAGCAATGGATCACTTCAATAACTCCATGAATGAGTTCTCAACGAACTTTGATGCTATGTCATTGGGGCAATTTAAAACTCAGTGGGAGCAGGATAAGGACGGTAGGACTCTTTATATTCAGACAGAAAATAAAGAGCAGAAGCTAGATATAAAAATTGAAAATCAAATGTTAGAAATTAAGACGGCAGAAGAGAAGAAGACTGAGAACATGCAGTCTATTTCTCAGTCCTCGCAGCTTATTTCAATTCCTTATGATTGTGATGGTAACAAGGCGAAAATTTCTCAGACTGATGATGGTATTAAAGTCTTTTTTCCTTTCACGCAATCGGTACAGCAACGCCAGTTAAAGAAGTCTCAAAAAAAGGGGACTGAGACTGAGCGAATTCCCCTAAGGCCTGCCAATGGCGAAGTAGATGTCTAACTACTAGAAACTACAAAAGGTGATCATTTTAGTCATTATTTTCTAAAGTCGTGTTCAGTTTATGTCGATAGGGACTTTGAGTGTAACCAACTGGAGGCCCACTATGGCAAAGACATTAGCTTTATTTTTTGTTCTAGGTATGTTTGTAAGCTGCGCAAGTCAGGAACGTTCGATTTCTTCAACTTCTGAATCACCAGTAAAAGAATACCCAGTTCACTATAAGTTCACACGCTAAGATTTTTTAAGCCAATCAGGAATGTCTGAAACTTCTTCAAGCATTCTCTTAAAAGATTCAAGACGAGAGAGGATTAACTGATCCTCTCTTTTCGTTTTATCCAGCCCTTGAAAAAAACATCCTTTGGCATTCTCATCATGAGTGCAGCTACTTGAGAAACGGCACTTCGTCGCAAATTCATTGATATCAGGAAAAGAGTAGAGAAGTTCATCACGAGTCAGATCGTTGATGGACATGGATCTTACTCCGGGAGAGTCGATGAGGTGAAAAAACTCAGCATCAATGAGTTCTGCCCATGTTGTGGTGTGGGCACCTTTACCAACTTTTCCAAGCTCAGCGCTCAGAAGATTAACTCGTCCGTCGGAGAGTGAAGTAATGAGGCGGGATTTTCCAACTCCGGAGTGACCTAAAAGAATGGCCGTTTTGCCTTTGAGTTTATGAGAGAGTTCACTAAAGCCTTGTTCAAGATAGCGTGGGCGATATTCTGTATCTTCTGCACTGATCTCAAAGCACTCAGCGTTCAACCATTGCAGGCGATCGGCTTCTTCACGAAGATCAAATTCTGCTGGATCGTATTGATCCATTTTGTTGAAGACGACATAGGCGGGAATATCCCAGAAGCTTGAGCGGGCGAGGTACCGGTCAACAAGACCTCGTTTGTAGGTGGGTTTCCCACAGCTGGCCACAACGAGGATTAAGTCCACATTGCTGGCGATAACCTTTTTTTTCTGTTCACGGGGCAGATTTCGATAAATTGCATTTACCCTTTTTTCAACACCAGCGATAACCCATGAGTCACTGGCCTTGGCCGGGGCTTCAAGCTCCACCCAGTCGCCCACCACCAGATGGTCTTCTTTGAGGAGGGTTGCTAGGGCAGTGGCCTGAACTAGCTCCTTAGTTTCAAGAATTTGGCAGTCGAACTGACGCTTGGATGATTTAAAAATGCGGGCCTTATGAGTCATATTTTTCTACCTTAACACAAAACTTTTAAGCTAGCGATTGACAAGATTCACTATGGTAGATTAAAGTGAGTGACCTATCTATCAGTTCATGAACTCCTTGGAATCAATGGTTTTTTGGACATTTCAGCGCACCCGTAGCTCAGCTGGATAGAGCAACCGCCTTCTAAGCGGTAGGTCAGAGGTTCGAATCCTCTCGGGTGCGCCATTTAATATTTCGGACTCTGACTCTCATCCCTTCTTTTTTGAAAAATCTCATGACTTATTTTTTGTTCTTCTTCTCCAGCTCATTATGACTGTTGTAGAAATCTCAGTTTTAAATGGGAAGTTTTATGAATGAAGTCAGCTTATCTAAAATTGAAAATATGATTTATGTGATTCGTGGTCAAAAGGTAATGCTAGATTCTGATCTTGCGGATTTATATGGGGTAGAAACGAGTCAGCTTAACAGGCAAGTCAAAAGAAATACTCTACGTTTTCCTGAAGATTTTATGTTTCAGTTGACCTCTGAAGAGTTTAGAGAAATTCAGAAGATCAAAAAGATGGTCGATCATTATGGAGGGCACAGAAAAATACCAAATGCATTTACAGAAAATGGAGTAGCAATGCTTTCAAGTGTGCTCAATTCAGATAAGGCAATATTAATGAATATTGCGATCATTAGAATTTTTACGAAGCTAAGGAGTTTTCTGCTTCTTGAAAAGGGATTGAGTGAAAGATTAGATAAACTGGAGTCAGGAACAAATAAAGTTTTTAAAGTTGTCTTTGAAAGATTAGATGCCTTAGAGCAAGTCGTTGATGCCAAATTACCTTCAAAGAAGAAAAAAATTGGGCTCAAAGATTCATAAATAATAAAACTTGATGTGCCAAATTGGCATATCAAGTTTGTAACTGTCTGAAATTTAAGATCAATGTTTCAGATTATGCAAAATCTATTCGCTTTTACGATATGATTTTATTTCCGCTCGGTTGGGAGAGATTAGTGTGCACCCATGAGTGCACTTTCCTGTAGATGAAAAATATAAAGAAGCAGGCTTTCATAGAAAGAGAATTTGGACTTAATCATCTCGCACTTTATGCATTCACTTTAGAAGAAGTCGATTTATATTACCAAAATGTCCTTGTTGCGAATGCAATTCCCTCACTCTATCAAGCTGGACCATAAGGGGATAAGGACTACTATTCTGTGCTGTTCGAAGACCCTGATCGTATGAAAATAGAATTAACCTATGCTCCTTGCTACTGTGAAAAAAGCTCTTGGCCAAATAATCGAGAAAGTAATTTTGATCCTTATTTAAAGTAAATCAATTGCCAATTGAAGCTCTAGGCTTTCTAATTTAAGGAGCAATCTCATACCACGGATGTTCCATGAAATTTTCTTTAGTGTTGATGCTTCTTTTTACCTCTACTGTTTGGGCCAAGTGGAGTGTCTCAACTTATAATCTACGAAATTTTGATAAAGACAGTCGTGCTGGCAAAACAGATTTAGTGGAGCTGGCTCGTATTATTGAAGCAAATAAGAGTGATGTGATGGCCTTTCAAGAGATTGCCGACAAGCAGGCCTTCAAAAAAATGGTGGAAACAAATCTTCCTGGTTACTCCTATATCATGACCACTTGCGGTGGCATGGCCAAGCAACAATTGGCCGTGGCCTATAAAGAGGCAACTTTTGATTTTATCAGTCGTATTGAAGATCGCTCTTTTAGTGGCGGAGAAGGTTCAAATGGATGTGGTTCTCTTCGCCCAGTTCTTATCGTTGATCTACGTCGAAAAGAGACCAACACTCTTCACTCTTTTGGAGTCGTTCATCTGAAGGCAGGTGGAGGAAGAAGAGATTTTGAGAAGAGATGGAAACAATATGGTGGTTTGAAGTATCTCTCGGATCGTTACACAGATAAGAATCTTATTCTCTTGGGAGATTTTAATTCCACTGGCTACAGTATTAAAGATGATGATTATGCTCGTTTTGAGAACTTCATTGGCCGAGCGAGTATGAGATCAGTGTCAGAGAATTTAGGATGCACTAGTTACTGGAATGGCACTAGTGGTGGAGAAGAGCTTCAACCTTCTATTCTTGATCATATCCTCATTCAAGATAAAAACCTTAATGAGGTACGTGAAGTGAAGTTAGGAGCTCATTGTGAACAAGTCAGCTGTCGTCCAGCGACTCGTTCTGAATTAGGAGTGAGCTTTGATGCTGTTTCGGACCATTGTCCGATTCAGGTGACATTCAAATAAGGCTTATCCGAAAAGAGTTTTCCATCCGATTTTTAAATCATGGTAAGTGATATCACTTTCGACCTTCATCCAATATTCATAAAAGATGCTGGCAGATGCTGCCTTTTCTTCATCAGGCACAAGTGGCAGCGTCTCTCTGCCGTGAGCACCACTTCTTCCTTTTTTATCCACAGGAACTGGTCCTTTGTACTTTTTCCCGCTGGCGTGGTTAGCGTAGCGTCTGGATCGAGTGTAACCCATCTGTAAAAACTTTCGGGTCATATCCATGCCGATGAAGTCTTCTTCTTTTTTGTACTGATAAAAAAGTTTGATAATTTTTTGAGCAGAGGCGAGCGCCATTTGAGGAGTTTTAAATTTCCAGAAGGGAAGGATTTCATTCTTATAAGGTTGAACTAAAAGAACACCTTGCTCACCCCTACCTATGCGGTAGAGATGAAAGTCTTTTCTCAAATCGAGCTTTTGATAATCAAGGTTATAATCAAAGCTCATTTCTGGGCATCTACAATCATAAATTTGTTGTTAGTGGCCACAATCTTTGAATTTCCAAAGATGTGTTTGAGTTTTGCTTGGTAGCCTAGGTGAGAGTTGCCAATGACTCGAATGAAGCCGCCTTTTTTTAAAGACTGATAACTATCTTTAAACATCTGATTGGCGATGAAATCGCCGACTGTCGTTCCTTGATGGAAAGGTGGATTACAGAGCACAAGGTCTAGGGAGTTTTTCGGGCCGTCTTCAAAGCAGTTAGTCCAATGAAGAATGGGAGTCTTATCAAAATGATTCTGGTAATTCTGGGTAGCACTTAAGATAGCTTGATAAGATTCATCACTATAGTGAATCTTGGCATTTGAATTAAGCTCTTGTGCACGGACTCCAATAATTCCATTGGCACACCCAAGGTCTAAGATCGAGTGAAAATCACCCTTAGGAATATGTTCAAGAAAAAAACGAGTTCCAATATCAAGTTTGTCGCGACTAAAAAGATTTGAATGGTTGATAAAAGGTTTTTCAAACCCATCCATTGTTATCCTTTGCGGATAGATGTTTTGAAATTTTTCTTTCTCAAAACTAGCAAAGATTAAGCGGGCCTTTTTAACGGCAAGGCTCGTTGAGGTTGTGCCGATATATTTATTTATGAGATCAAAACTAGTGGGAGCAAGGTGCTTTACCATGGCACCACAAATGAGTTTTGAGTGAGGAAGCATATGGTTAGTGAGGTGAATGAGAATATCCTCAAGAAACGACATGTTCTTAGGGATTTGCATCAGAACATAATCATAAACACCCTCAAGATCGTTAAGATTATTGATGGGAGTTACTTTCTGATGGGAGTTAAAGAGAATCCCGCGATAGCTCACATAAGAATCGGTGTAGGTCGTAATATTGTGATTCATGAGTCCACAAGTTAGGGCACCGAATTGATCATTAATAATGAGAATACGTTTTCCCTGGAGCTCAATGGTACTCATATGCTCTAAGATGAGTGAATCAGCTGCGTCCCAGCCTTGAAGTAAGTCATTTTTCTTGAGAGGGTAGCGTTTGATGTCAGTGATTGAATTTGAATTCATTCACTTATGATACTTCAAGACAAGAAAATTTGTCCCCAAAGTTTTAGTCGTTAACTCTGCAAAAGCTCCCAAACCCCATGATAGCTTAGCCACCCTAGCACAAGGGCGATGATACATCTAAAGACTTTTAATTGGGGTTTACTTCTTGGTCTGCCTCTTCTCATGAAGGCTTATTTCGGTAAGGGAAGAGGCTTTTCTTAGGGACTTTTACTAAAGTCTCCTAGGACAAATGTTAAACAAGACCCTTAACTGATAGGTTCGGTGGAGAGTTTTACAATCATTCCGCCTGATCCGTCCTCGCGAATACTAATCTCACCATTGAGAAGTCCCATTACGTTCTGGGCAACCATGAGTCTGCGTTCAATACGGAAGGCCTTGGTCATCTCGTCAGCAATAATCTTTTCGATATGAAAGATTGTGCAACATTCGCGGGGAGTAACTGTGTGAGTGACTTCAATCATTCCGTCAGGACGGGAAACGAGAGCACTAAAAGATAGGGCATTCTTGAGAACAGTATTACTGATAAGCCATTTATTTCCTGTCACTTTGATTTCTTTAAAACTATCGGCATCTAGCTTGAGCTTCAAGTTCTTTTTGCTGACGACCTCACTAATGAGTTCAAGATGCTCTTTTATGAGAGGAAGAATTTCGAAGGTTTCTTCATCTAAATGTTCTGAGCCAGCGATGTTTTGAAGAAGCTCGATTTGCTCAAACAGGTTTGTCGCTGATTGAATATCATTTCGAGCAACATCGTCATCTTGCAGGCCATTCGCTCCATTGGCCAAATATTCTTTTTGAATGTCCATCAAGTTAGAGAGAACTTCATTTGAAGTGAGCTTGAGAAGTCCGCTGATATCTTTGAGGCGCATATAGGCCTTGTTTCTTTGTAGATGCACTTTCATCATCAATCCGCAAAACAAACTGACTAAAAGACAGATGAAGAAACGTAGCCAAAACGGAAGAGAAAACTGAGGGTTTGTTTGTTTCGGCCAAGTTTGGAAAAGAATACTTCTGTTCCACATGCGGCTTTTAGCCTCCCTAACGAATTCATTTTTAGGAGCTACTCCAGTGCTGAAGTACGTATTGCCAGTTGCCTCATCTTTAATTGTCAGATCATAGTTGCTGAAAAAGTCACTAGTCCTAAAATGCTCAAAAAACAGTTGTGAACTGATAACAGGTGCCATCCAGCCAAGAAACTTATTTTTACTCTCGATGGGTAAATAAAAAACAAAACCAGAGCCGCCTTGGAAAAGTTGGAAGGGAGGTGAAAACCAAAACTTATCACCGCGCTCTTTGGACTTGAGAAGTTCTGCTGTATTCTGACTTATTTTACCTAATGCTGCTTGATTGCTTTGTTTCGGAGAGATTGTGACGATCTTACCATTCGTATCCAGCTGGTTTAATCCAAGGATATATTTTCGTTCATCTAAAACTTTTTTGAGTAACTCACCATAAGTATCGTCTAGCTTATTGTTATTGAAGATATAGATGGAAGACATTTCACCTATAACTCTTGTGACATCAAGGACAAGTTGAAACTGTTCGGTAATTTCTTGTTGGAGAATTTTTGCAGCCTCAACGTGGACTTGCTGTTCTCTTTGCTCAATTTGTTTAACTGCCAGATTGATCAGGGAGTAGGTTACAAAAAAGGAAATGAAGAAGGTCAGCAGGAGTTTGAGGCTAGGGGATAGTTTATTCATAAAATATTTATCGGTTGCTATGTGGGAGTGATACCTTAATTTATGCTTAACAGAATTTGCAGTAAAGAAAAAATGAGGGGTAAAGTTATATTTTTCAATGACTTAGGTCTCGCAGATAACCTGGCTTCTCCTCTTGAATGGGCAGTAATTCTTAACAGTTACTAACAAAACCTTAACGTGGCTTTCGTATGCAAGAAAGTTATAAGCCTCTCAAGACTTTTAACCCACATTGGAGGCCTTATGAAATTCTTATCTCTTCTTGTTTTCGTTCCTTTCTTCGCATCAGCGAGTACATGTTTTGTTGCTGATCGTGCGGTTCCTGCAGAATTACCAACTTCTTTCTGTGTAACTTCAATTCATGAAGAAATGCGTGATGAACTTGTGATGAAATCAATTTCAAAAATTGATCTTCCGAAAGAATTAAAAATTTTTGATAAAGTAATGACTCGTGAAGATCGCTTCAAATTTATTGCGAAGGCCACTCTTGTTAATCATCTTGAACAAATGTGTGGTTACCAAATTCGTGCAACACTTTTTGTTAAAGGAAGAAGTGATCAGGATATGATTGCTACTGATGAGTTAGAAATTTCTGCTCAAGTGAGTGAGACAAATGATAACTGTCATTCAGATGATGAAGTGTATACTGTAAACTACAAGAAAATTTAATAGCTGCTCAGGTGGGTACTTTGCTGCCCACCTGAGTCTACATTAGTTCCGTCAGTCTTTTTTTGATTTCTTCTGGTATCGCTATAGACTTTTGTTTTTCATAGTCAAAGTGAACAAGAAAGGTTTTTCCTTTATTGGTTACTTTTCCTTCTTGGATGGCTTCTTGAATCAGCACAAAAGATGAATTTCCAATTTTTTCAACGCTCGTTTTGATTGTTACATCTTTTTGATAGTAACACTGGGCCATATAATCAATTTCAATTCTCGCAATAATGAGGTTCCATTTCTTTGGATCAAGATCGGGTATAAAGTATTCAAAAATTGGTCGTCTTGCTTCTTCAAACCAAGTCGCAATACTTGCATTATTAATATGCCCGAGAGCATCGGTATCTTTAAAGCGTGGTGAAAAAGTCATTTCCATCTTGATTCCTTCTATTTGTGAATTGATTAGATAATACACAAGTTTGATGGGAGAGAAGAGTGATATCTAGGTCAAATTTTATTCCACTAATACTAGTTAGTCTCAATGTCAGCAGGGCATAAAAGAAAAAAGAAGATCTGCTGTTAGATATTGAGTTACAATTTTATGCATAAAAATAAGGAGAAACTTATGAAACTTATGGAATTACTAAATTGGAGATATGCTGCGAAAGCAATGAATAAAGAAAAGATTGATTCACAAAAATTGCATAACATACTTGAGGCAACAAGATTGACTCCTACTTCAAGCGGTTTGCAACCTTATGAGTTAATCGTTGTTTCAAACCAAGAACTAAAAGAAAAGATCAGACCGATCGCCTTTAATCAAAGGCAAGTCGTTGAGTGCTCTGACCTTCTTATCTTCGCTGCTTGGGATAATTACACTGAAGAGAGGATCAATATGATGTTTGATCTGACCAATGAAATTCGTGGTGGCACAAATGAAGGATGGGAAAATTACCGTCAGTTTCTGATTAAAAGTTATGTAGGACGTGATCCAGAAGAAAACTTTAATCATGCTGCTAAACAGGCCTATATTGCTTTAGGTGTAGCGATGTTAGCGGCTGCTGAGGAAAAGGTTGATTGTACTCCGATGGAAGGTTTTGATCCTAAAGCACTTGATGAACTTCTGGGATTAAAAGCTCAGGGACTTCGAAGTGTACTTATTCTACCTCTTGGGTATCGAGATACGACAGGTGACTGGTTAGTGAGCTTGAAAAAAGTTCGCAGGCCATTTGAAAAATTTGTGAAGATGATTAAGTGATAAAAATTTGTACCGGCACCGGATTTCTTGGCCGGTACATTTTTTCCTACTATTTTCCTAGAGTTTCTTAATGATAATTAAAGGATGAAAATTTATTCTTTAATTACTATTTCCTTATTATTTCTTTTACTCACTAGTTGTGCGATTGGTCCTCTTGTTGGCCACGAGACTGCCCGTACAGTAGGGGACTCTAAACATGAGCTGGTTGGCGGATATGGTTCAGGTGGTCTGGCGCTGAAATGGAACTATGGTTTATCTAAGAACTTCGATTTCGGTGCACAGATGGAAAGCTATAGTATGGGTATTCGGGCCAAATATGCTTTCATCAATGCGAGTGAAGGCTTTTCACTTGCTGCCGCCATTGGGACAGGCCTCTCAGTGGGAGGAAGTCATAGTTATGGGGATATCCTTGCCAGTGTAAAAAATGGGAATTGGGAACCTTACGCAACTTTAAGAATGGTTCATGTAAAGACTGACCCTGTAGATTTTAAGGATGAGAGCACGGGGCGTTTTGATTTTAAAGTGGATAGCCTTAATTATAACTACGGGCAATTCATTCTAGGAACCAGATACTGGTTTAGTCCTAAGTGGCTTTTATCAGTAGAGGGAAGTACATTATTCTCAGCTTCTTCTGGTCTAAGCTTAGCAAACACACTTCTACTTGGAGCAGCGTTCGGCTATCGTTTCTAAGAAATAAAAGTTATACTCCCATTCATTGAATGGGAGTTTTTATGAATTTTTCTCAATTTTCTGCTGTAATCTTTGATATGGATGGAGTGCTGGTTGATAACCATCACGCTCACTTTAAGGCATGGATGGCCTTCGCTGAAAAATATCATTTCCCTCTTAATGATGAGATCTATCTTAAAAATTTTAACGGTAAAACAAATCGTGACCTTTTTTCTATGATCTTCGGAGATATCTCAGAAGACAGATTTCAAAATCTTGTGAATGAAAAAGAGAAAATGTATCAGGATATTTTTTCAAAAGATTTGAAAGAACATACTGGGCTTACTCCTTTCCTTAAAAACTTACGTCAGAGAAATATGAAGCTTGCGGTAGGTACTTCTGCTCCGACTATGAATGTGAGTTTTGTGCTGGATCGTTTAGATCTTCGACAATACTTTGATGTGGTTGTAGATGGACTAATGGTGACAAAAGGAAAACCGGATCCCGAGATTTATTTGAAGTGCAAAACTCTTTTGAGTGTTGATGATGCCATTGTATTTGAAGATGCCCTGTTAGGGATTGAAGCTGCTAAAAAGGCCGGTTGTGCTGTGATTGGGGTTGCCACCACACATCCGCGTGCTGAATTAGAGGGAAGAGTTGATTCAATTGTTTCCGATTTTATTGAGGCCAATAGACTTTTTTATTCTTAGGTATTTGGGCGCAACAATTTGTTGCATTTTTTTTCTCTGTCATTTGAATTAGTTTTTCTTTGAAATAAAAAAAGGAAAACATCATGAAAGTACTGTTTCTTGTCTTAGGAATTATTTCTTCTCAGTCTGTCATGGCCGATATTTGCGGCAAAGTGGATGACAGAGCTCCTTCAAATGATTTACGAGTTGCTCGTCTGGTTCAGGGTGGGCAGACAAAGGGGTGTACCGCGACATTAGTGAGTAACAATTGCATTGTTACAATGGGTACATGTGTGGAAAAGGATTTTGCTGAGTTCAATGTTCCTGCATCCATTGCTGGAGTTCCTCAAAGCTCTAAAGCGGAAGATACTTATCGAGTTGATCCCAGTTTTCTAAAACTAGAAAGTGACGGCATTGGAAGTCAATGGGGAGTAATGAAGTTAAGTCCGAATATCATCACTGGAAAGAGTGCAGGTGAGGTTCAGGGCTTTTTTAAGATTTCAAAAAAGTCTCGCAATAATGATCCGATAAAAGTCATTCAGTATGCTTATGCGCTTCCAGATGCTCCTTACGTGAAGTATGATGGTGTTAGTGTAAATCCTCACGCTGATTCAATTCATTTTTCTCAACAAGTTGCTTATGGGAAATTAGTGAAGGCCGGAATTTTTCTTATTCCACAAATCATTGAACATAGTGCAGATACTTCATATGGAGCAGGTGGCGCTCCTGTTATTGATGTAAAAACAGATGAATTAGTGGGAATTACTACTCACGGCGGGTGCGGGGCTAGATATACAAATCCAATCGGTGCTCGTTATACAAATTCAGGTACTTCAGCTTGGGGATCAAGAAAATTCCGAAAAGCTATTCTTTCATGTATTCAATCAGATAAATAAGAGTGAAATAAAAGGGTGAAGTGATTCGCCCTTTTATTTTTTTTGACATAGAATCGTCTCATGAAGATGAAGGCCATTTCGATCCAGACGATGTATTTGCCAAAACAGTTTACGGCTAAAGAGCTGGCCTATGTTTATTTCGTTTGGCTTCCCACTCTCTTTGGTGGATTAATTCGCGTCTCCAAAGATGATTCTCTAAAAAAAGTAACAATTTCTTTTCTTTCACTGCCTCTATTAAAGCTTGTGCGAGAGACTGATGCAGACGAAGTTATCTTCAAAGTTGTGGGAGGGGTCCTTTCACAGAAAGAAGGAACTTTTTCTTTTCAAATAGTTGATGGAGAGCTGATAACCGCACTCAGTGATTTTTTACCAAGACTTCCTTGGCCAATTTATAGAGTCACGCAGTATCCTTTCCATGATCTGGTGATGTTTCTTTTTTCACAGCATCTTTTAACGTTAAGGTTGATAGCATGAATCAGGCGATTGGTATTTTTGACTCAGGACTTGGTGGACTGACGGTTCTTAAAACATTGAGTAAGAGTTTTCCAAACGAATCATTTTGTTATCTGGGAGATATTGCTCGTCTTCCGTACGGAAATAAATCTCCTGAAACGATTAGAAAGTATGGACTGCAAATTTTTGAATATTTAAAAAACCAAAATGTGAAGGCCATCATTATTGCCTGTAACTCTGCTTCCAGTGTTTTTATGGAAGACCACGACTACTTTGGCATTCCTGTCTTTAATGTGATTACTCCAGGAACCCAAGCAGCCTTGAGTATTACTAAGAATAATAGAGTAGGGGTGCTGGGAACTTCGGCCACGATCCGCTCAGGAGCTTACACCAATTGTATCAAATCATTTTCACCTAAGACACAAGTGACTGCCGAAGCCTCACCATTGTTGGTTCCGCTAGTAGAAGAAGGGTGGAGTAAGGATGAGGTGACTCGTCTGGTTCTTGCTAAGTATCTGGCACCCTTCAAAGCGGCCAAGGTTGATACCCTTATTTTAGGCTGTACCCATTACCCTGTGCTTAAAGGGGTTATTAAAGAGCTGACTGATTACAAAATGGAGCTGATTGAAAGCGGTGAAGTTCTGGCAAATACCTTAAGAAATCAGTTTGCTGATGGCAAGATTCAGGCCGCTTCAATTGGTCCAGGTTCCATTCATATTCATATCACTGACCTGACTGACCACTTTGAAAAGCTCGCAAAAGAGCTGCTAAGTCCTCAAGAATTCACTCTTACCCGAGTGGTTATCTAAGAGAATTTTAATGCTTTAGATATTGCTCCTCCTGCCGATAAGTCCTTAGGACATCTATTGAGGAGTGGGCCCATGTCAGATGATAAAAAAGTTGTAGATTTTACCAAGAAGCGCCAAGAATCGATCGAGCAAAAGAGAAGATCCTTTGAGCGCGTGGTGTTTGAAGAATTCCTCGGGGTATTCACTGTTATTGATGATCAGGGGTCTGGTTTTCCAGTAAAGCTGGTCGATATCTCAAAAGAGGGTTGTCAGTTTCAACTACCTTTCTCACTAAAGGCCAAAAATCAATTCAAAGCAGGAACTGAGTTTACGCTTAAGTTATATTTTGCCAAATCGACCTATCTTCCAGCTGTTGTGACGGTTCGTCATGCTCAGGAATACATCGATAAGGACGGGGACGCATGGCTTCGTCTTGGTAGTGAGTTTGACACATCTCTTCCTAGCTTCGCTGCTCTAGCAAGTTTTATTGATTTTATTTATCAGTACGCAGAATTCTCATGCGCTGATAAGGGCGAGAGTAAGGTTTATTTCCTTTAAGACTTATCAATAACGTGACTTTTTTGATATGATTAGACCTCCTATATGGGAGGTCTTTTTATATGAAAATTGCTATTCTGGGCAAAAATCCGGTCGCCCTTGAGACTGCTCTGCGATTCCATTCCCATGGGGCCAACATTACTTGGTTTAACTTCGAAGAAGATTTATTATCCCAATTTAATATTGATCTAAACTGGAATGAGGCCACTTCTGAGCTTGGCCAGAAGCTTCTTGGTAAGACTTTCAAAAGTTTGAAATATCAAGATTGGCTCAATGATTATTATTCTCCGTTAGTTACTTTGCTCAAAGAGCAAGACCAGCGTATTAAGCCCTATGAAGTGGTGTCTATCGCCAAACGCCATCTGGCACCTGGTGAAACCATTCCTGGTAAAAGTCGCTTTCATGATCTTTTCAGACTTATTTTTGAAATTGATCCTAAAGACTTTATCAATGAGCAGAAAGATACTGATCCTGAGCTTTATCAAAGATTAAATGAAGAAGTGGTGAATTCTCTCCAGAGTCGTATTGAAATGTATGAGGATGTAGATGTTGTGATTGATTGTCGAAATCCTTCAATTCCTTTGAGTATGAATATCAATGGACGAGCTTTAGGAGAAAAAAGAATTCAGCCCACAGATCTCTTCCGTGGAATTGATGCTTTAAAGAGATCTCGTGAAGATAATTCTAAGCTTCGTGAAGTGGCCCTCGTTGGTCAGGGTGATATCGCTGCCCAGGTAATCTTAAATCTGGCTTCTTGGTTTCAAGATCCAAGAATGAGGCTGTTCTTGATTTCTCATGAAGAGTCACCTTTGAAATCTTTTTTACCTGAGGCAAAGGATGAAGTGAAAGAAAAGATCTTAAAATTCTTCACTGATGCAGATATCGAATTTAAGAAAATGACTGATGAGTTTATGGTTAAGCTCAGAGAGTGGCAGGCCCTTGATGATTTTGTTCAAGTGAAAATTCCTCGTCCAACTGAACCGATTCCTAGACTTGTTTATTTTATGGCCCATAATGCAACGGCCATTGATCAGTTAATTGATAACAAAAGATTATTTCTTACTCTTGAGACAAGTGACTTTAGAGTTTCGAAGGCTCAACCTGAAAACAATCTTCTTGAACTCAAAACAATTGGAGCAGATAAGGTTTTTGTTTCAAATGGATTTAAAGATCAAGATCATTTCTTGGATGAGAATGAGGTCGGTTTTTTTAGAATTAGACCTGCCAGCTTACTTGTAAAAAATAATTGGAATAAAGATATAGGTGAACTCAATGGAATTGAAGAAGCTATTTTTAAGCTCTTTTCTCCTGCTGAATCTCATTAGTTGTAGTTCAACGGACAACAACATTGAATCAAGAGATAGAGCAGTACTAGATCAGCCTTATAGAAGTTCAGGTGTAGAGCAATACTTTTTAGCGGAACTACCTGGCTGGGCCAACACCAGTGAAGCGGGTGCTTGTTTTAAGTCCAATTCATTTCAATATCTGGATTTTGCCAAGATCAATGCTAACTACCAGCTCTCATACGTACAGATTCTGGAATTTCAGGCCCAGTATAATAAACGTCGTGAAGATTATTTTAGATCTACCGCTTATCGTTTTTTAAAGCCTGTCGAGGAAGCTTCATTCTTTAATAACACGCTTCAGGAAGTGAAGGGTGGAGTGCGACTGCTTCAGCTTCCTCAGGTTCCGATTGTTGACCTCATTTGGCTTGAGAGTTTTCTGCAAGAAGAAAAAGGTCTGGAGATCCTGACACAGATGAATGCCAATGGGCGCTTTGATGATCGTCCGGTGATTATTTTCTCATCTTGCCTTTCTTACATGCGATTAAATCAGTGGCTGATGGAGAGTGGTTTTGAAAATGCAGGATTTAATATTCTAAGTGCAGAATGGCTGACTCCTTACTCAGGGGATTTTGTTCTGAAGCCTAATTTAAAGGTAGAACTAAATCAGATACTGGGGCCTCGTGCCGTTATTAATGTAATTTCTCCCAATAAAAAACATAAGATCTCGGTTAATGAGATTAGTTACTAAAAAAGGATGACTATGTTTGGATTTTCAAAGAATGAAAAAAGTTCTCACAGAGAAGAAGTAAATAAGCTGGTAGCTCATTTCAAAACAACTCTTGGGGATTTTGAAATTGAACTATTTCATAAAGAAGCTCCTGAAACTGTTTGGAACTTTGTTAACCTTGCAGAAGGAAAACAAAAAACTTCTAAGGAAGGCCCTTTCTATGACGGACTTATTTTTCACCGTGTGATTCGTGGATTCATGATTCAAGGTGGATGTCCGGATGGAACAGGAATGGGCGGACCTGGTTACAGATTTAAGGATGAGTTTGATAGAAATCTTCGTCACTCAAGTGAAGGTATTCTTTCTATGGCCAATGCTGGCCCGGGAACAAATGGTTCTCAGTTCTTCATTACTTTAGGGCCAACTCCGCATCTTGATGGCCGTCACACTGTTTTTGGAAAAATTATTTCAGGAATGGATGTTGTGAAGAAAATCGGTGACACAGCAACAGGTGCTATGGATCGTCCGATTCAAAACGTTGTTATGGAAAAAGTAACAATCAAAAGAAACTAATCAATCAGGCCAAAAGGTATGCCGTACCTTTTGGCCTTTTTTTTAGACTTGTCCGGCGCTTAGTTTATCTACCATCAATTGAATTGATTCATTGCCGTTGAAACGGTTGATACCAACGGTAAATTTCACCATCAGGCCATTTTGATTTTGTTGTTGGAAAAGTTCTTCAGGGTTTGGCTCGTTCCACTTTCCAATATAATTGAAACTCACTCCTTGAAGGTTTTGCTTTGTTTTCTGCGAGCTAAACATCCATCTCACGTGAAGATCTTTCATAATGCGATAACTTTGAATTTTGGCATCTTTCATACGGAAAATAGGGCGTTCATTGCCGGGGCCAAATGGCTCAAGCTTTTCAAGATCTTTCACAAGACCTGGAGAAATCTCTTCAATATCCACATCAATATCAAAAGTATCTTCTTTGGTGCGCAGAGGTTCAGGAATGGCCTTTAACTGAGCATTCATTCTCTCAATGAAGGCGCCAAGATTCTCGTAAGGCATAGAAAGACCTGCGGCCGCTTTATGACCCCCGAATTTAATAAAGAGGTCTGAGCAGTTTTGCAGAAGCTCAAACATGTTGAGATCTCCCGCTGAACGGGCAGAAGCCTTAATAACACCAGTGTGTTCTGAATCAGAGAAGACAATGGCCGGAACTCCAAAAGTTTCAACTAACTTGGAAGCAACAATACCAATAACTCCTTCATGCCAGTGAGGACGATGAACAATAGAGATAAGGTGATTGCCACGAGCAATACTTTTAATCACCAGATCACGGGCCTCATCAAAAACTTCTTTCTGAATGATTTTGCGATCGCGGTTGGCAAGTTCCAGATGCATAAAGTTCTCACGGGCCTCGCGGTCGGTGGAACTGATGAGTTGTTTTAATGCACGCTCAGGATGATCCAGTCTTCCTTTTGAATTGATGTGAGGGCCAACATGAAAAGAGATCTTCTCACTAGACATCATCTCAACATTTAATTCTTCCGGAGCAAAGAAAGCACGAATTCCCGGATAGCTTGATTTCGGAATTTGTTTTAATCCGTGACGAGTAAGTCTCAGATTAAGCGGAGTCATGCGAGCAAGATCAGAAATAGTTCCAATGGCCACAAATTGCAGAAGGGGGTAGATGCTTGGCATTTCTCTTCCCATCTTAGCGAGCTCATTTTTAATTTTAAGACCTAAAGCAAAGGCCACTCCCACACCAGCAAGAGACTTGAGTGTAGAGGCTTCAGGTTCATCTCGACGGCAAGGATTAACTACTGCAAAAGCTTTTGGAATTTCAGGAGCAGCATCACGATGGTGATCTGTAATGATCAGATCAAGTTTACCTTGGGCATAGTCTGCTGTTTGGGTATTAGTGATACCGCAATCTACAGTAATAAGAACTTTCACTCCATCAAGTACTGCTTCATCAATAGAAGAGGGGTGAACTCCATAACCTTCAACAAAGCGTGATGGTTGATAAAGATTAACTTCCAACCCAAGCATATTAAAGAAGTGCCAAAGAAGGGCGCAAGAAGTTGTTCCATCCACATCGTAGTCGCCATAAACACCGATCTTCTCTCCATTGTCCATCGCCTGAATAAGTCTTGTCGTGGCACGATCAAGATCGATCATTTGAGTCAGGTCAGGGATGTCATTGAGGTTCCATGAGAGAAAGTCTGAAACATCTTGAGGGCCAATGCCTCTTTTTGAGAAAAGTCGATAGATTACAGGATTAAGTGAAGGTGGCTGGACTTGCATACCTTCACGCTATCACAAGGAGGGTGGAATCACCACATGACAAAGAGACCCTTGATCAGGTCTTTTTGGTCAATATCTTCTATTGAGCTAAAGTGACTCGACCACTCATTCTTGGACTTTCCGTGGATCTTTTCGAAGTATCTAAGTGGTAGAAATGACTTGTTACAGTGAGAGCATTTTTCCATTTCTCCATCTGACTCATTCAATTTAAGGCATACGTGGCAAGCTCTGATGAGTTTTTGAGATTTTTTATTTAGAGTGAGATTGTTTTTCATAGGTTGTCCCCATAGCTGCTTCTTAGTGAGCCTATCGGGATGAGGTAAAAAAACTTAAATCCCCTTGAAGCTTTTAGGTCTTCAAGGGGATTTTTAAAAAACTAGGTTCGTTGGGGGGATGAACCTAATTTGAAGAATTAGAGAGTAAATTGCCCGACATCTGATGCTGCATTCGTTGGAGCGGCAGACATGTTGTAACCCATCATTTGATTCATTTGAGGGGCCATATTCATAGGCTGCTGTACTGGCATCTGCTGTTGCATCATTGGCTGTTGCATAGGCATTTGCATTTGTTGTTGCTGCATCGGCATTTGGTATTGTGCTGATGGAGCTAAATTCCAATTTTGCTGCTGACCCATTTGAGCTTGATCAGGGTAAAAACCTTGAGTCATTTGCTGACCAGGTTGGAAGCCTTGCGGATGGTAAACCCAGTTACCTTGGGCCATCGGAGCATGGTACTGATAAGCAGTCTGCGGCATCGGAAAGTATGGCTGTTGTGACTGCATATTCTGACTCATATTAAGCATTATTTTCGTCATATTCAGCATGGCCTCTAAAATAAGGTTCTGCTCCTTCATTAAAGCCTCTACTTGAGTAGTGAGGATTTTGACTTGCTCACCGGCAGCACAAACTTCCTCTTTTTTCTCTTCTTTCGCATCGATTTTGGCTTCAGACTTTACGTCTTCAGCTTTTACCACTTCATCTTTCTTCTCTTCTTTTTTATCAAGAGAGTGGATGAGTCTTTCTAAGTCATCTTCTTGGTATTCAGATTTATCTTGAGCTTCATCTGAAGCGATTTCTGTTTTGGTTGAGTCTTTATCTTCGACTTTCTCTTCTTTTTTCTCTTCAGTCTTAACATCCGATTTAGCTTCTGCTTTTTCTTCCGTTTTAGCTTCTGATTTCTCTTTTACTTCTGCCTTGGCAGGTTCTTTCTTTTCAGTTTTATCTGAAACAATGTCTTTAGGTTTTTCTTTAAAGCCTTCCATAGGTGGAAGCTTGTGTTTTGGCATCGGTGCTGATTTTGATTCTGTTTTAACTTCAACAGAAGCAAGGAGTGCATCCGGCGCTAATGATAAAAGTGTGAGTAATGGTAGTGCATAGAAAAAATGTTTGTTGGCCATAAATCCCCCCGAATTTATAAGTCAATTGTTGGAATTAGTATTTCAACTCTCATGCCAGACTGATGATAGGGGAGGAATGAAATGAATTTAGGGAGTTAAGAGAACTGTTGTCATCGTATTGGTGGGAAGTGTTTAAATCTTAACTAGTAAAAAATAGTCACTGACCAATTTTTAGACAAAAACAGCAGTATTCCAAAGGCATCTGTAAGCAAAATATACAGAGTACCTAGCAAAAAATTAAATTCCCTTTATATAGTAGGCATAACTTTTAGGAATTTTTATGAAGCTATTTGAAAGACTAGGCCTTAAAAGGACCTCAATCCTTAAGGCGCACAACCCTCGTATCGGAACAACACTTATTCCTATTGGGATGAATGATTCTGAGATCTTTTCGCAATACTTATTAAATAAGGTGCAGTCCCTTCGTTATCAGGGAAGTTATAAGAAATTAGAAGGTATCATCAAGAAGCTTGCCGACAAAGATGGTGCCCAGATTATCAAGATGCGCATGACCCTAGGAAGAAGAGGACAAGTTCTTCTTCTTCATTTGCGATATCCCAATAGCTTGGAAGTCAGAAGAGTAATTAGAATTGAATAAAAAAAGGGCCCGAAAAATCGGGCCCTTCTTATTTAAGATTTTTTGAGTGAATTACTTCGTTAGTCTCTTAATAAGATTAGCATTGATAGCTTCAAGGAAAGCTTCAGTTGTAAGGTACTTGTCACTAGTTACTTTATCACCATAGATACAAGCAGCTAGATCCTTCGTCATTTTCCCTTCTTCAACAGTTTGAATACAAACTTCTTCAAGAGCTTTTGTGAAGTCGATAAGAGCTTGGTTACCATCAAGTTTACCTCTGTGACCTAAACCACGAGTCCATGCGAAGATAGACGCAATAGGGTTAGTTGAAGTCGGTTTACCTTCTTGGTGCATACGGTAGTGACGAGTTACTGTTCCGTGAGCAGCTTCTGCCTCAAGAGTCTTACCATCTGGAGTCATAAGAACTGAAGTCATTAGACCTAGAGAACCAAAACCTTGAGCAACAGTGTCAGATTGAACGTCACCGTCGTAGTTCTTACATGCCCAAACGAAACCACCGCTCCACTTCATACATGCAGCAACCATATCATCAATTAGGCGGTGCTCGTACGAAATACCTTTAGCTTCAAATTTCTTTTTGAAATCTTTCTCATAGATTTCTTGGAAGATATCTTTGAAACGACCATCGTATTTTTTAAGGATTGTGTTTTTTGTTGAAAGGTAAAGAGGCCATCCTTTAAGAAGTGCCATCTCAAAACAAGATTGAGCAAATCCACGGATTGATTCTTCAGTGTTGTACATAGAAAGAGCAACACCTGGACCTTTGAAGTTATAAACTTCCCACTCTTGAGTCTTACCGTCTTCTCCAGTAAAGCTCATTTTAAGAGTTCCTTTCCCAGGAATTACTGTATCAGTTGCACGGTACTGGTCACCAAAAGCATGACGGCCGATAACGATCGGTTGAGTCCAGCCTGGAACAAGACGAGGAATGTTTTTAATAAGAATTGGTTCACGGAAAACAGTTCCATCAAGAATATTTCTGATAGTTCCGTTTGGTGACTTCCACATTTGCTTTAGTTTGAATTCTTCAACACGCTTCTCATCTGGAGTGATTGTCGCGCACTTGATACCAACATTATATTTTTTAATCGCTTCAGCAGAATCGATTGTTACTTGATCGTTAGTAGCATCACGGTTTTCCATACCAAGGTCATAGTACTTGATATCAAGGTCTAGGTAAGGAGTGATAAGTTTATTCTTAATGAACGACCAAATGATACGAGTCATTTCATCGCCATCAAGCTCAACTACAGGATTCTCGACTTTAATCTTTTGCATAATTTCTCCAATAGGAACGATTGATTGGGTAGGTGCCCTCTATTGTGGGTAAAAATGCTCAAAATGTCGAGGACGAGGAACTAAATTCCTAAACTTTGCGATGCGGTAAAGGCCAGACGGACTAGATTTACTGGCCTTTGACGACGAATACGTCACATTGCCCGTTTTTAATCAAATATTCAGAGAAAGAGTGGTGAAAAAAACTGTCAAGACCTTGGCGTTGGATCGTAGAGACAACCACTAAGCTTGCTCCTCGTTCTTTTGAAAGTTCAATAATTCGGTCCTCCGGATAGTAGTGGGATTCAAGCAAGTAGCTGACCTTATCCAAAAGCTCGCTGGGAATTATTTTTTTGGCTTCACTTTTAAGGAAATCCTCCAGAGTCGGCATCATATCTAAAAAGGCTTCGTGAGTAGGAATTTCAACTAAACCAAATTCCAAAGGGGAAATATTGATCTTAACAATATGGACAAGATCAATGTGAGACACTTGCTCCCAGTCAAATCTTTTTGCCCAATCATAAAAAGGATCGAGTAGTTCCTGGTCGGTGGGTAAAGCAATCATGATATTTTGGCCCATAAGCTCCTCCTCATTTTGCAGATTCATTTTCTCCAATAACGCATGCAGATTCTACTTAATTAACTCTTAAGTCGCTGGCAGCCGTTGAGGCACATATCCTGATACTCCTTGTAAATTAAGTGAATATGTTTTGATTATTCAATATTTGACTTGAAGTTGATTTGGCCTGTGATTTGCTCGGAAATGCCATGAAGTTTTGTAAAGGAATGAGTTAAATGGAATTGAGTCAATCAACTGAACAAGAAAAAATTTTAGATGAGTTTCTGATGCTGAGGCATAAGACCGAACTACTGTGTGGGCCGTTGACACTCGAGGATATGGTGGTGTCAACGACTCTGGATACATCACCACCTAAATGGCATCTCGCACATACAACTTGGTTCTTCGAAAATTTTATCCTGATTCCTTTTCTTCCTGATTACGAAATTTTCTCTTCTCACTATAGCAATCTTTTTAATTCTTATTATCTTGGTGTGAATTCACCACTTCCAAAAAATAAAAGATCCTTCCTTGCCAGACCCGCAACGAGTGAAATTATTGCTTACCGCAGATATGTGGAGGAAGCCTTAAAGATAGTGGTGATGATGGCAAGTCATGATCAGTGGACAACATTACTGCAATTACTTGAGATTGGGATGAATCATGAGGAGCAACATCAAGAGTTACTTCTGATGGATATCAAACAGAACTTTTTTAACAATCCGATCATGCCTTTATATGAGACAGGAAGTATTTTCATTCCTGCGATGGAGTCGGAGAGTGCGCATTGGGTTGAAATAGGAGAAGGACTTTATTCGATAGGCTCACAAAAAAACTCATCGCAGTTTATTTATGATAACGAGACTGATCGTCACAAAGTCTGGGTAGATAGTTTTTTACTCTCAACTCATCTGGTGAGCAACTCTGATTATCTGGAGTTTATTCATGATAAAGGATACCAGCGTCCTGAGTTCTGGAGTTCTGACGGCTGGAGTTGGTTACAAGAGCATGAAGTAACTTCTCCTCTGTACTGGCAGATTAAAGATAATGAGCCTTGGGAGTTCACTCTTTATGGACTCATGCCGCTGAATTTGGAGGCACCTGTTTCACATGTTAGTTTCTACGAGGCTCAGGCATTTGCCAAGTATTGTGGGGCCAGATTGCCAACAGAAGCGGAGTGGGAAGTTGCTGCAAGCGGTGAAGAAGTCTCAGGTCAGTTCTTAGATAATGAATTTTATCAACCAGGTGTTCCGACAAGAATGTTTCAAAAGTTTTCTCAGATCCATGGAACTCTTTGGGAGTGGACTTCCAGCGCTTACGCTCCTTATCCACGTTATGAGTCCTATGAAGGAATTCTTGCCGAGTACAATGAAAAATTTATGAATCAGCAGTATGTGCTTCGTGGAGGAAGTTGCGTTACTCCAAGACGACACTATCGAACGACTTATAGAAATTATTATTATCCACAAATGCGTTGGCATTTTTGTGGAATCCGTTTAGCCAAGGATAAATTATGAATGAACAAATGATGAATCAAACACAGAGTCAATCACTGTTTCTTAAAGAAATCCTAAGCTCTCTGAGCGAGCCGCAAAAGAAAATTTCGCCGAAGTTTCTTTACGATCAGAAAGGTTCAGAGCTTTATCAAAGGATCTGCGACCTTCAGGAATATTATTTAACAAGAGCAGAGAATAAAATTTTAAAGACCTATGCTCATGAAATGAGCCGTTTAATCGGACCAAATTCTCTGATCATTGAGCCAGGAAGTGGCGGTGCAGATAAAGTAATGCACCTTCTACTCAGGCTTAATCGTGTACGTGCTTACATCCCCATTGATATCTCTATGACATCAGTGCAGAGTCTCGTGAAAAACTTTTATCAAAGACTGCCGAAGTTAGAAGTGGTCCCATTGGTGGCCGACTTTACTCAAATCCTTTCTTTGCCGCAGATTGTGTCTGAACATAGTGGGAAGAAAGTTATTTTCATTCCAGGCTCAACTGCCGGGAATTTTCCTCCTGAAGAGATGAAGAAACTTTTTAAGCACTACATTGATATGTGTGGTGGAGAAGCTGCTTTCTTAGTCGGTATTGATCTTAAAAAAGATCCCAATCTTCTTCAGCTTGCCTATGACGATTCAGAAGGTGTGACAGCTGCTTTTAATTTGAATCTTCTTTCACGTCTTAATCGGGATTTCAGGGCAAAGTTTAACCCTTCTGAATTTTATCATCAGGCCCGTTATAATGGAGATGAAGGGAGAGTGGAGATGCATCTGGTAAGTAAAATTGATCAGGCAGTGAATATTGATGATCAGGAAATTCATCTCAGAAAAGGTGAATCAATTCATACGGAAAGTTCTTACAAATACAACATTGATGAATTTTGTCAGCACTGTGGAGAAATAAATCTGCGTCTTAGAAAATATTGGAAAGATCCTGAACAGCTTTTCTGCATGTATTACTTTGAGACAGTGTAATTAATCTGTCTTTAGGATGGGCGGAAGGCCAGGGATGGCCCAACTTTCATGGATGACAACGGGGGGAAACGGGATGTTTCCCCCTTTGTCATTTAAAGCATAAAACAATAAAATAAAAGAATGGAAATTTTAAAATTAAATGGGCCTGAAGCTCAGAAATTTTTACGACCTCTGGCCGAACTTAGGCTTTCTATTTTTTGGGAATACCCATATCTATATGAGGGAAGCTTGTCCTATGAGGAAAAGTATCTAGCGACCTACTTTAATTGTGCTCAGTCATTTATTTTACTTTTAAAAGATGAAGAAAAAATTGTGGGAGCTACAACCGCTATTATTGCTGAAGCAGAGGAGGATAATTTTAAAAAGGCTTTTATTGAACAAAACTTGAATCCGCAAGAAGGGGTTTATTTTGGTGAATCCTTGCTTTTGCCTCAATATAGGGGACAGGGATTTGGTAAAATCTTTTTTCAAGAACGTGAGCTGTTTGCAAAAAGCCTGAATCGGAAGTGGGTATCATTCTGTTCAGTTGTGCGTGAAAACCACCCCTTATGCCCCCCTGAGTATCAAGGGTATGAGAGTATGTGGAGTTATTTGGGATATTCACCCTTAGAAGGAATGACCACTTATTATGAGTGGAAAGACCGGGATCAGAATCAGCCCAGCAAAAAATTAATGCAGTATTGGTTCAAAAACTTTCCTAATCCTATTTAAGTTTAAGCTTAAATTTAGATGTTTCCTTTCCCAGCTACCGATAAAGTAGCCATCTATGATGAGGAGAGGAATATGAGCATATCTCGCAGACTAATGGAACTGGAACAAAAACAAAGGGCTTTTCAAGTCCATTTGGATCAAAGTGTTGAGGAAATAATCCATAAACATGTTGCAGACCAGGCCGTCTCCTTTAAATTAGAGTCAAACTTTGTATATCTTTACGGGGTGTTAAGTGATCCCGCTGTAAAATTTAACTTACAAAATGAGCTAGATGGATTGATTGGAGTCCGAGGAATTCAAAATGAGATAAAAATCAGGAGGAATACCTATGGAAAACCTTGATGCTCGGAAAAAGTCTGATAAAATTTTAAAAAGAGAACTGATTGAAGAACTCAATGAATTTCCTGAAATTGATATGGAAGAAGTTGAGATTAAAGTCAGCGACTCTACTGTAACCTTGCAAGGTGTTGTGCATTCTCAGTACGAAAAACTCTGTATTGAGTACTATGTGCTTAAGAACGATCAAGTGGATGAAGTAGAGAATCTACTGGAAGTCACAAAGCCTAAAGAAGGTACGGTTGATGCTGCCCTAAGTGGTCAGGATAATCTCATTTTAAAGGCCCCCGAATGAAGTTTGTATCGTTACTTGTTTTCTCAGCTCTTCTTACTGCCTGTGGCAGTCCTTTGGATGAAGGTTACTGGAAAGAACACAATGCTGTGGCCAAACCGGAAGACGATGATTCAGCAACAGGAGAAGAAGTCGTTTACAAGATGACTTTAGAAAACCTTTATGATTTTCAATTTGATTTCACAGCAGAAAGTCTAAAAAAACTGGCCGATGGAAGAATTTCTGTTTCGGCCGAAGTTAACTACCCCTCTAATATTACCCTGACAAAATATACGATTGAATCCACCCCTTGCTCGGGTTTTGTAAGTCCTCCGAATTATAATCCTGGGCCGAATGCTCAGACATCTACATTTAGTTCAACCAAAGAGTTAAATGCTATCGCAGTAAACCCGAATCTTGCACTCGAGAATCAGTACATTATGTTGTACGGAACCATTGGTGCTGGTACGGTGGCCACACGTATGGCGTGCTCACCCATTACCAAATAGTTTACTCCTCTAAGATTTAACTTATCTTCATTTTTCATTCCCATTCGCTAATGAGTAAATCTCCTTAGGAAGAGAAGGAGTGAATATGCTCACAGTAAATGAACAAAACTCACAGGATTTATGCATTAAGAGCTGTATGGAGTGCTTTGAGCAACTGACTCGTGCTATCCATTACTGCTTGGAAAAGAGGTATCTCAATGGAGAACATTTAAAGTTATTCTTCGAGGGTATTGATCTTTGTCGTGTCAGCTCCACACTTCTTTTATCACACAGTGATCTTTCATTTGAACATGCTCAAATTACCGCTAAAGTTTGTGATGAGTGTGCCAGAAATTGTTTCAGTTATCACGATGACTATCTTCATGAAATAGGAGGGTTTTGTTTGGATACTGCCAGGGCATGTCGCCAATTAGCTCACTAAAGAGGTGAAGCATGGAAGTTTTAAAAAATATAAATATTCTAGAAACTCCAACGGGGGGAGATCTTACCGCCGAAGAGTGTCGACGAAATTATCGTTTAGGTAAGAAATTATTTTCTGCTTTTCTTATATCGCAATCTTTACAACCTCAGCAGATCTTAGAGTTTCATACTTTTTTAACTCTTATAGAAAGTTTAGAAAAATCAATTAGAGTTGTATTTCGTTCGAGAGGAGATATTTGCTCACTCACTTTGCTAGCGTTAGTAAAAGTGGAAGCATTACTGGAAGATTATACAAGTCCCATTATCGAATTATTCCGAGAGGATTTGACCAATCTGAAAATAACGATTGAACATCATTTGGGAGAATTAACTTGAAATATAAAAATGTTTTTATTCCTGATTATCAGATAAAGCTGAAGACGAAGGAAGAATCAACAGAGTTTTTAAAAACAAGATTATTAGAGCTTATTAGAAGCGGAAAAGAGAAGAGTAACGAGTGTATTTTTATACAAGCAATATTAAGAATTAAGAGATAAAATCATTCTAAAAAAGGATGAGTTTATGGAAATCACGCTTGAATTACTCCAGAGTCCTAAATTCTCAGGACCAATGGCCCAGCATATGGGTGTTAAAATAACTTCCATCGAAAATAAAAGAGCAGTTGCTCAATTAACAGTTGATGACAGGCATTTGCGTCCTGGCAACATTATGAATGGTGGAATCTCTTTGATGTTGATTGAGACAGTAGGAAGTATCTCCTCAATGCTTCATATCGATGTGACATCGCAGAACGCTTTTGGGCTTCAAGTAAATGCCAATCACATAGCTGTTGCTTATCCTGGAGATGTTCTAACAGTAACGGCAGCTTCGGTTCATCTGGGAAGAACAACCCATATCTGGGATGTGAATATTATCAATCAAAATAATAAATTAGTGAGTTCTGGCCGCATCACAATGCTTGTGACTGATCGAAAATGAAGAGATTCTCTAAAAACTATATCATTGATTATTATCAGGTAGGTGCAGATCGTTTGCTCACGTTACAGGCCTTGATGAATATCATTCAAGACATCGCCAGTGATCACGCAAAAATTCTGGGTTTCGGTCAGGATGAGCTGGATGTCGATACATTTTGGGTTCTTGTTCGTCTTCAACTTCAAATGAATGCACTTCCTCAATGGCGTGATGAAGTGAGACTTGAAACGTATATCTCTAGTCAATTCTCGGGCACTCCACCTAGAGAGGTACTTATTTATGCTGGAGACAAACTTATCGGGAAGGCCCAAACTTCATGGCTGGTATTGAGTGCGGAAACAAGGAAACCGGCCACTCAGAAGATGGATGAACTTCTAGCAGCAGGAATCAATGAGAGCTGCGGGATCTCAACTCGTAAAATAAATTTAAATGGGCGTTCTCTTTCTATAAAACGAGAGTTCGAAGTTCTTTATTCTGATCTTGATTTAAACTATCACGTTAATAATGCCATCTATGGGAAGTGGGCGAGTGATGCCGTTCCAGTTGAGCTTTGGAAAGATTGGCAGCTCAATGAGTTCGGAATTAATTTTATGAATGAAGTTCATCTCGGACAAAAAGTAGTGATTAAGACTGAGATCGTGAAAGCAGAAGAGAGTATTGAAGTTTTAGTTGAAGGCAGAGTTGCTGAAAAAGAAAAGGCAGCTTTCGCTGCCTCGATAAAGTTAATTAAGAGAACTTAACAAGCTCACGGCAAACAGCTTCGAGAGAAGCTTGCTCAAGAGGTTTTGAGAAAGTTGTATGGATTTGACGTCCTAGAACGTTCATCCCGACAAATGAAAGTTGAGTTCTCATCGCAAGAAGTACATTCACACCACCACCAGCAGAGAATGTCGCAATAGCAGCATGTTTGCCGTTAAGATGTTCTCTCCAGTCTTTCGAAGAACGTGATAACCAAGCTAAGAAATTATTAAATGCCGGAGGAGTAGAACCATTATATTCAGGTGCAACGAAAACTAATGCCGATGCATTTGAAATTTTTGGTAAAACACTCGCTAACAGTTCTTCTACCTTATACTTTGAATCTGCGCGAGATGAGTAGAGGGGAAGTTCCAGATCAAGAATGTTAATAAGATGAGTTTGCACTCCCATGCCAGTTAATTGTTGATTAAACTGTTGGGCCAGCTCTAGGTTTTTTTGTTCACTTGCCGAAAAGATGACGATGTTTTTTGTATTCATAGGGAGGAATCTTATCATACGGCCTAAAATGTGGCGATACCTAATATTGGGCCGATCCAGACTTTACTGGGCTAACCCCCCTGAATTGTTGCAGGGTGGTAAAGAGCGACTTTAGCCTTCAAAAAATCCCCCGAATCTCCGATAAGCAGGCTATGCAAAACTTTATTAAGAAAACAATTCTTATCACTTCTGCCCTTTTCATTCCTCTTGGTCTTTATGCCCAAGATGAAGATTGTTCACAGAATCCTTCTGAATTGCCTGCTCAAGTCCATGAGCTCATTGGTAGTTTACGAGCGATTAGTAATGCTCAATTCAAGAAGGTAATGGATCTGAAAGTGAACATGGATGGGAGCGGTAGTCTGGCCGTTCACTATGAGAATGGCAAGCCAACTCACTTGAGACTCTCTTATAAAAATAAGGGAGGGGAAATGAATCAAGTCCTCAGTTTTGATGATATTGCTAAGGGCAAAGAGATTGCCTATGAGCATCCTGATATGAAAGGGAAGGCGATCATCGTGAAGGCCCGAAAACCTTTTGAATCAGATGGACGCTTTAAATTTGAGGTTAAACTTCGCTCAAAAATAGGTCCAGATCAATACAACGCTCACTCTATTGATTTAGCTGCTCACCCTGAGAAGCAAGTTGTTCTCAAAGATGAAAAGATGTTTAAGCAGATGGTTATTTCACCGGGTGTGAAAATGTTTAGCTGGGATGGAACATTCAAAAGTGTTGAGTTTAATTAATCAAATCAGATAAGAGTGGAAGCCTTTGGAGGCTTCCACTCGTTTACTTATTTATTTTCTATATTTCTTCTTATTTCTTCCACGATCTTCTTCCTGCGCCTGCTTTGTTAGGTTCTCCACTTTAGAACCTGTGGCCCAACGAATTTTATCAGTAACAGGTTCACCTGCATCGGCGGTATTGATCTGACTACCGAACATAAGAGATTGAGTTAGCTCTGATCTCTCTCCATTGAGGAAGTCCAGTGTTTCTTGTCCGTGAATGACTTTTGCGCGATCTTCACTTAATTCACCAGACATAATTTTATGAGTGAGGTTCATGGAAAGAATGTTCATTTCTTCATTCGGGCCATATGAACTCATCTCACCTTGTGTGCGGTTAAGAACGACTGAGCCATTGTAGTTCCAGACATTAGTGATTCGATCAGAAGAAGCCTTATAATCAATCACATGCTCTACAGCGTTTTGGTGCAGAAGCGGGAAGTAACTAGAGTAAAGGTTTTTATGAACGATGATCTCTTTGAATGGGGCAAAATTTCGCCAAATAAGTCGGTCTGAAGTCACCTCAGTAGGCTCACCATACTTGGTGATAAGATCCTTAGCTGCAACAATTGAGCTTTGCGGCCATCCTGCAGTTAGTTTTGTTGCCCTTTCAAAAGCATCTTTGTTCTTCGCTTCAGTCTGAACACCGGCCGATTGGTTTGGGTTAACTTCTTGTTTTGGTTTAAAGACTGAACAGCTTGTGAGAACTCCTGCAACTGCCAGAGTTAAGGCTAAATTTGTTTTGTTCATATTTCCTCCAATTGATGTTGAAGGGCCAGCTGGTCGGCAAGAGGCCCCCAATTGGAAGAATACATGAGCAATTAATAGGCCAGAGTTTTTTGCACACAATGAAGGGGGAGTGTAAAACTCCCCCTTATAAAGCTTAGATTTTTTCTTTGAATACTATGCTTCACGAGCAGATGATTTTTCTTTTTCTTCTTTTCTGATCTTGAAATCTTCTACTGCTTTTTTCTTACGATCCTGCTCTTCATAAACAGCACGGGTGATTGGCTGACATTTAATATTAACGGCAGATTCACTAGTTAAAAGATAGTTTTGAATCGAAATATTTCCTCTCATCACCCAGTTGGCACGATAAACACTGCTATTAAAAGACAGGTTTACAGAGTCACCATACTTGATGGCAGAATAATTGATTCTCTCACCAACTTCATAGTCGACAAGATCGACTTTTTCTTGAAGTTGAAGAAATCTCTGGTCATCACTAAAGAGAACAATATCGCTCTTTGCTTCTTTTTTTGTACCTGGATCAATAAGGATTTTATTCATCGTGATCTCACCGCTCTCAGTGACACCATCATGAAGCTCCAGCAGAAGACTCGTTTCTGATGTTTTAAGAATTTTTTGAGGACAGCTTCCAATCAACGGGCATTTTACTTTGTTGTCTGGAATTTTGAATTCACATTTAAGAAAGTCACTGGCAAAAGTATTTAAACTGAAAATCGAAATAAAAGTAAGAATCAACGCTTTCATGTTTCCCCCTAAAAAGTTTGATCTTTGTAGTGATGAATGCATGAGTCATGCCAAGAATTGTCGACTTAACCTACAGATACTTCGTCGTCTCTGTTATTAGTTTGTACAGTTCTCATACACCTGTGTTCAAGATTTAAACACTAAGTGGTCTTGGAATTGCACCCCAAAGTGCGAGATGTATTTTAAGAGGAGGCTCTCATGAGGGACACTAGAGACAATCAAGATGATTCTACTGAAAAACAAGATACCAAATTGCCTCACCTCAAAGATTCTTTAACCAGAGAGAATCTGATGGAGTTTGGAAAAAAGGGGATGACTCCGTTTTTAGATATTCTTCATAGATATAGAGATGATGTCATGCCTTTTGTCGATTCTATCAAAATAGGGTGTGAAGCTGCATCCAGAGAACTTGGCAGCCGAGGTACTGATTCAGCTCATAAAATTGTTGGCCAGTGGTTTAATGAAATCGGAAGCTTTGTGGATGAATCGAGACAAAAACTTCAAGAAGAAGATTCCAGAGGGCTGTTTGAGTTTGTCAAAGAGAAGTCTCAGAAAAGACCGGCGTTGATGTTTTCAACTTCTTATCTTTTAGGTCTTTTTGCAGGAAGGCTTAGTAAAAAACAATTGAGTACAGATCATGCAAAAAAGCTTCACTAGAGTGAACAAAGGGGTTGAGTATGAACGAATTTGAAATGAATGAATTTCGAAAATCAGAGAATTTAGATGGCGCTGGAAGAACTGATCTTTATAGTTCATGGAGAGATTCTGTAAGAGACATCTATTCTGATTTAAATAGAGTTTATCGCAAAGAAGGTGAACTGATCAAAACAGAATTAAGTGAGAAAGCAACAGAGGTTAAGACAGGAGCAGGATCTCTTCTTTCTGGTGGAGTCATCATGCTTATTGGTGCCCATGTCCTGGCATTTTCTGCTGTGTTTGCTCTGAATTTATTTCTACCACTATGGGCCAGTGCTTTGATTGTAGCAGCGGTCTTTTTTGTGATTGGATATATGATGATCAATTCAGGGAAGGCCAAAATGGAAGCGAATAATCTCGTTCCAACTCATTCAATAGATGCCATGAAAGAGATTAAGAATCGTTTCGAAGGGAGATATCATGAATTTAAACGACACTAAATCTTCAAAAGATTTAAGAAAAGAAATAACTCAGGATCTTGATCGTCTCGATACTAATATCGATGCACTCAAAGAGCGAATGAGTCCGGGGCAAATGATTGATGATGCTATCTTTAGGAACTATCGTGGAGATCCTAAAAGAAGTTTTAATTATCTCAAATCAAATCCAGTCGGCTCATCTTTATTAGCATTAGGAACTTTGCTTCTGATGGATAATGAAGGAGAGAGCTATGAGCAGTACTTAAAGAAACAAAGCAAGGTCGCCTATGAAGAGTATCGCACCAAAGCATCTGATCTGAAATTAAAGGCCGTGCATACGAAAGAGCGCATTGGAAGTCAGGTGGGAGAGATGTCTCGTGATGTAAAAGGTCGTGCTCGTGAATTGGTGCATCAAGGTGAAGAGAAACTTCAAGGTATTAAGCAAAAAGTTTCCCGCAAAGGACAAGACATTGAGGCGAATGTCACAGAAGCGACAGAGGGCATTCGAGATAATGTCATTGATGCTACTGAGAGCTTTAAAGAAAGAGCTCAACAGGCCCGACAAGAGCTTGAGGTTGAATCAACAAGCAGAATGCAGGATATGAGAAAAAAGGCCGGTGAATACAGACGAGATGTATCTCAGAAGTTCAAAGAGAATGGCTACGACTCATTAGCTTATCTTTCCATTGGATTAGGGACAGGCTTCGCAACAGGCAGTCTTATTCCTCTTGGCGAAGAAGTTGAAGGGGATTTGGGATTCGACTTTGATTTCTCGCAGCTTCGTCAAGATCTTGAGCGTGCTGCTAATGAATCAGTGAATCTTTTTAAGAACGAAATTATTGACGGTCTTAAAAATAGAAATGTAGATATTTTTTAGAATGAGAAGCAGAACTAGTTGTTCTGCTTCTTAAATTTTTGAAACCAACTTAAATGATAGTTGGCAAATTGGTTTATCTTTTTTCTCTCAACCAGTTTTATCTCTGGAGAACATCGATAAAAATCGAGTTCAAGATCCATTCTGAAACCAAGGAAGGAGCGAGTAAGGGGATCTAAAATTTTAGAGAGGACTTTTGTATCATCAGCGAAGTTAGCGATAACAACAACTGTTCCTCCTGGTCGTGTTACCCTCACCATTTCTTTAAACACTTGTTCAGGATTTATAACGGCCGATAATACTGAGGGGGCCATGACAATATCGAACTGGTTATCTGGAAATTTAAGTTTCTGAGCATCCATTAGATGTAATTTAACATTGTGTCTTCCTAATACTTTGATCTGTGCGCGGTAAAGCATATCTTCATTTACATCAATACCTGTAAAATCATGATTTGTTATATGCTCTAGGGTTAGCCCTGAACCTACGCCGATTTCAAGTATTTTCTTTCGAGGATGGGCCCTCAAAAGTTTACCAATGAGCTGATGACCTTCACCCAGCGGTCGTGAAAAAATTTTATCGTAAAGGGGGGCAATCAATGTGTAGTCGCGAGGTTCAACCATAGAAGTACTCCTTTCTATGATTTTAAAGCACAATCACTCTCTTACTTTCAAGTTGCACTAAGTTGCTCAAGTGACTTTCAGTTCACTTGAGCAGGATATTAAGATTTAATTTGGGATAAAAATGCGTTTGGTCGAAAGTGAAGCTTAGTGAATGAGATGACAGTAGCCTCTGCCACGATAGCTGAAGTTCTCTGCGTTAATATCTAAATGAGCAACTTCACCTTTATCAGAGCGAAAGAAAATATTGAGAACTTTTTTAAGAGTAAGATCTTTTACTCCTAACACGTAAGACATGATGGTGTATTCATTCTTCTCATTTACCATGCTCGTAGAATTAAGAAGAGTATTCACAACTTCTTCTTTGATCAGTAGTTCAACTCGATTAGGAAAACTGATTTCAGAAGTTTGCTTAATATCATTTTGATAGAAGTAACCTAGTGGACCATAGATTCTGATTTCTCTGATGTCTCCAATCTTACAGACCATCGTAGGCTGATTAGCAACTGCATAGCTAAGAGAAGAAAAAAGAAGAGTAAGAGCAATGATAAGATTTTTCATCGCCAATAATTATAAAAAAAACGATGCTTTGGCCAAAAAAAGCATCGTTTTATGGAAGATTTATATTGTTGCGTCGAGCAATGATCTTGTGAATAAAACGAGTGTTTGCTTCTTCTTCGATATCACCAACAATCTCTTCTAAAATATCAAGAAGGGTAATGATCCCTATGAACTCATCTTTCTCATTAAAAACTCCGGCCATATGTTGGCGTTTCTTCTGCATTTTTAGGAAAACATCTAGAATGTTTTCTTTAAGATAAACCATCGTCATCGGACGGATAATGCTCTCCCATGAGATCTTTGGGTCTTCAGAGATGTCCTTAAAAACCTTGGTATGAAGAATTCCTACAACCGTATCAGCATCTATTACCGGATATCTGGTATGAGGTGTTTGCCCCATTTTCTCTAAGATATCCTCTTTGGTATCGCTAAACTCAATATAATCAATTTCTTCTTTAGGGATATAAGTCTTCTTAACGGTGTATCCCTTTAGAGAGATCAGGTTATAGACAAAGTTTTTATGATAGTTAGGAAGATGTCCAATATCAATCATGAGCTGGGTCGCATCTACCTGAGATTGACCATCATTGAGTCTTAAACTTCGAAGAAAAAAAGAAGTTGATAGTTCGAGAAATCCAACGATTGGAGACAATGCTTTATCAATGAGAAAAAGAATCTTTGTTCCAATTCTAAGAATTTTGATGGGATGTCTAAGAGCAAAGGTTTTAGGTATGAGCTCACCAAAAACCACACTTAAATAAGTCAAAGGCAGAATAACGGCCGTTACTGCTAACGCTTCGGCCAGAGTAGGTGAAAGCTGAAATTTCTGAATGAGAATAGGCTCAAGCTCTTCAACAGCTCCTGTACCCCCAACTGCAGCAGCAATGGCCCCCACAAGGGTTATTCCGATCTGAATAACAGAGAGTGTTCTTTCCGGTTTCTTTTTAAAGAAACGAATGCGTCTAAAGAGGGAGGGTGATGATTCTTCAACTTCTGATAACTGATCTTTTGAGACAGTTACAAAGGCCATTTCGTATGCGGAGAAGAAGGCGTTTAGAACTAAACAAAGAAACACAATAAAAATGTCTAACATAGTCCTGAGCTTAACAAATATTAAGCGCTTCTGGAAACTAACTCGTAGGAGGAAAGGGAAAAAATTGCTTTTAGATATTCCAAAAAAATTATTTTATTGCAGCGAAATTTCTTAAGAATCACTCAACTGAGAGGGGGTAAATGATTGAAAACAATCGAGAAATAAAATCTTAAACAAATGTTTGTATGTGTTTGAAATTAAAGATTTATTAAGGAAGCTTTAAATAAATATTCCGATTACCGACAAGTTCTCTGACAATAATCTCATTAAGGAATCTTGATTATGGCCTGTACTTTGTCGGAACTCGATGAATTTAAAAATGAAGCGTATGAGCTGCTTGATGTGGCCGAAAAATCACTAATGGGTCTTGATCAGGGTGAGGATTTTAAGGATTGCTACAATGCCATCTTCCGCAGTCTTCATAATTTGAAGGGGGGCTCTGGAATGATGGAGATGCTTGAACTTCAGAAGCATACTCATGAGTTAGAAACTATTTTTACTCAATTCCAAGATCAAGGTCACATACCCTATGAATATTTGAGTTTTTTCTTAAAAGGGGTTGATGCTGCCAGATTGCTTCTTGCAGGGGAGCATGTCCAATTTGATTACTCTATTCAGAAAAAACCTTCCGTTGAAAAAATTGTTATTAAAGAAGAAGCCCCGAGAGAGTCTTTAACGAAGGGATTCTCTACAGAAGAATTTATTATGAATTGTTCTGATTATACAGAGAACATTCTTAAGAATCTTCAACTTATTGAAAGTGGAAAATATAGCAAAGAAAATCTTAATGACCTTTATCGAGAAGTTCATTCTCTTAAAGGGGACGCTTATTTATTCTCCTTCAATCTCATTGGAGATGTTGCTCATGCTATGGAGAATGCCTTAGAGCCATTGAGAGATGGACATCTGAAAGTTAACAAGAATTTAATGGGGTGCTTGTTTAAATCTGTTGATGTGATTGAGCTGTTTTTAAATTTAAAAGAAAAATCAAAAGAACCAACTCCTGCATTGAAAAAAATAGTTAAGGCCGTCACAGAGGCTTTGCTTATTTCTTCAGTCAAATCAGTTGAAGGAAAATCTGTTGCTGCATTATTGAATAGCCCTCGTGAGAAAGAGAATAAAGAAAATAAAGATGGTGAAGCAGTTGGAAGCATTCGGGTCCCGGTCTCTTTATTGGATAATCTGATGACCTTAATGGGAGAAATGGTTCTTGTCCGAAATCAAGTTCTTCAGTATTCCAATAAAACGGAAGATCTTGAATTTTTAAGCATGAGTAAACGTCTGAATGTCGTTACCAGTGAAATACAAGAACAAATGATGAAAACCCGCATGCAGTCTATTGGGAATGTCCTTGGAAAATTTAATAGGGTTGTTAGAGATCTTTCATCAGAATTAGGTAAATCAATTGCCGTAACAATTGAAGGTGCAGAAACTGAACTGGATAAATCGTTACTGGAAGCGATCAAAGATCCTCTCACTCATATTGTGAGAAACTCTTGTGACCATGGGGTCGAAATCCCTGAAGTTAGAAGACAGAAGGGCAAGTCCGAGCAAGGAAAAATTGGAATTAAGGCCTATCACGAAGGTGGACAGGTTTTTATAGAAGTGAAGGATGATGGAAAAGGTTTAAGCCGCTCTTTCATATTGAATAAGGCCATTGAAAAAAATCTTGTTAATTCGACGACTGCTCAAAATCTTTCTGACAAAGAAGTTTTTGATCTCATTTTCCTGCCAGGGTTTTCTACCGCTTCGCAAGTTACAAGTGTCTCGGGCCGTGGTGTTGGGATGGATGTTGTTCGCACAAATATCGAAAAAATCGGCGGGACTGTTGAACTTAGCGGGGAAGAGAACGTCGGTACGATGATCAAGATTAAGATTCCGCTCACACTGGCGATTATTCCTGCCTTAATGGTTAAATGCGCAGATGCTACTTATGCCATTCCTCAATTAAAACTTGAAGAACTCGTTAGAGTTGATCTGGAAGAAAATCCCAATCAAATTGAAAATCTTTATGGAGCACTCATCTATCGCTTAAGAGGCAATATCCTTCAGCTAGTGGATCTTAATTCTATTCTTGGAACTGATAAGAAAAAGCTGAAGGAAAAAAAGATCATTAATATTGCCGTTCTTAATGCTGATAATAATCTTTTTGGTGTCATCATCGATGAAGTTTTAGATACCGCCGACATTGTCGTGAAGCCACTAAATAGAGTTTTAAAATCTCTACAAATCTATTCAGGAGCAACAATCCTCGGCGATGGTTCGGTTGCCCTTATTTTTGATGTTGCGGGTATTTCTAAAATTGCCCAAATCAATATGGAAGCCAAAACTCAACATTCAAAAGTTCAAAATGTTATCAGTGAAGTGCAAGACTTCTTATTGGTAGAGCTCAACTCTGTAACAACACACGCTATTGCTCTGAACTACGTTCAAAGACTTGAAGAATTTAAGTTAGAGGACGTTGAGTATTCAGGAGATCAACAAGTCATTCGCTATAGAGGAAGTATTCTTCCGCTGATCAATGTTAATTCTCAACTTGAATATCCGCTTGATAATCAGAATAAGATTCTTTCTGTCGTTGTTATCGAAAGAGCAGGGACTCTTTATGGGCTTGTTGTGAATGCTATCCTTGATACTCTTTCGACTACTATCGATGTCACTGAGCCAATCAAGTTTCATCAAGGAATAGTTGGCAATATCAATACTGAGAAGGAACTTGTGGTCGTGATTGATCCTTACCAGATCGTGGATAAATCTTTTGGAGTCATTCATAAACCTCAAGCTTCCACAGCCGGTGGCAAGAGTTCTTTGAAAAAAGTCTTACTGGTAGAAGATACTGTTTTCTTCAGAAAGATGATTAAAGGTCTTCTGGAGAAGAATGGGTTTGAAGTTCTACTCGCTCAAGATGGGAAAGAGGCCATTGATGTTTTAAACAGTGCAGAGGGAAGTGTTCAGCTCATTATTTCTGATATCGAAATGCCAAGAATGAATGGGTTCCAAATGGCAAGGGCCATCAGAGAAAATGCTCACTACAAGAATCTTGCGATGATTGCTGTCAGTTCAAAGGCAGATCAGAACTATAGAAATGAAGGAGTCAAGGCCGGCTTCGATCTTTATCTAGAAAAACTTCGTCCAGAGATCCTTCTGTCGGCAATAAGTGAACTTGAAAGATCAACCAGGAAATCAGCATGAGTAATACAGAACAGCTGACGACATTTTATGTCGGTGACTCACTTTTTGGAATTGATGTGATGAAGGTGCAGGAAGTTACCGGTAAGGCACACATTACTTTAGTCCCCAGGGCCCCTCAGTTTATATCAGGATTGATTAACTTGCGTGGACAAATCGCAACAGCAGTTAATTTAAGTGCTTTGTTTAAAGACAAGACAGATATTCAGGAGAATCAAATGACTGTCGTCTGTCACTTTGAAGGGGGACTTGTCTCTCTGATTGTTGACTCCATCGGGGATGTGGTGGAAGTGGATAAAAAACAATTTGAAAAAACACCAGAGATTCTGCCTGGTAATGTTCGTAAATACATTAAAGGCATTTACAAGATGAATGGCAGTCTAATGAGTGTTCTTGATATTGAGAAAATTTTTGAAGAATTATCACCCGAAGGAAAAAGGGAATAAAGGAGATTTATGAGTACAGCTCTTAAGTTGGACGTAAGTTCTGATGAGCAAGATGGCGTTCTTGAGGCCATTAACAGATCACAGGCCGTTATTGAGTTTGATTTAGAAGGAAGAATTTTGAAAGCAAATGAAAACTTTCAAAAAGTTGCAGGTTATGGGCTTGAAGAAATTCAAGGAAAGCATCATCGCATGTTTTGTACTGAAGAATATGGATCAAGCCTGGAATATAAACAATTTTGGGAAAGATTAAAAAGAGGGGAGTTTTTCAGCGGAGAGTTTCAGCGCTTCGGGAAAAATGGAAAAGAAATCTGGATGATTGCCAGCTATAACCCTGTACTAGATAAAGATGGAAAGCCTTTCAAGGTGATCAAGTTCGCCACTGATATCACTGAAGCTAAAATGGAGCTTAAGGCCCGTATTGATATCATGAATTTGACCAGTATCGTTTCCGAGGGAGATCTTAGAGGTGATATCCTGAGCGTGAATGATAAATTCTGTCAGGTCTCTAAGTATTCAAGAGAAGAACTCATTGGAAAGCCTCATAATGTTACAAGACATGCGGATATGCCGAAAGAAGTCTTTAAAGAAATGTGGGGAACAATCGGCCGTGGAAAAGTCTTCAGAGGAATGGTAAAGAACAGAGCAAAAGACGGAACTCCTTATTATGTAGATGCTTGTATTGCTCCGATCATGGGACCTAACGGAAAACCTCGCAAATATATCGGAGTTCGTTACGACATTACAGAGTCTGAAATTGAAAGACAGAATATGAAGGGTGTTTTAAATGCCATTGACGGTTCTTTCATTTATCAGGAACTTGATACTCAGGGGATTGTTCTTAATTCGAATCAAAATTTCAAGGATCTTTTTGGTTACAGTGATGATGAGCTAAAAGGTAAAAATCATAAAGCATTTTGCCCAAAAGAAGTTTACCAGTCTCCTGAATATACTGAGTATTGGGACAATCTTAGAGATGGAAAGTTTTTCTCAAAAATCGTACATCGTATTAAAAAAGACGGCACACTTATCTGGCTTCAAGCAGTCTATGCACCAGTTACAGATGAGATGGGACGTGTTCAAAAAATTGTGATGATTGCTTCGGATGTAACTGATCAGCAAAAAATGCTCGTGTCGATTGAAGAAACAGCTTCTGCACTGGCAAGTGCTTCTTCAGAGCTGACTGCTACAGCAACACAAATGTCTTCAACTGCGGAAAGAACAAGTTCGGAATCAAAGGTGGCAAGTTCATCGGCAGAAGAAGTCGCAATTGGTGTACAGACAGTTGCCGCTAATATTGAAGAGATGATTGCCTCAATTAAGGAGATTTCACGCTCAACTAGTGAGTCTTCACAAATGGCGCGTATGACACTTGAAAAAGCGCAAGAATCAAATGCAACAATTACGAAACTGGGTGTATCAAGCCAGGAAGTAGGAGATGTTATTAAGGTGATCAGTTCGATTGCTCAACAAACAAATCTTCTTGCCTTGAACGCAACAATCGAAGCTGCCAGAGCTGGAGAAGCCGGCCGTGGATTCGCAGTGGTTGCCAATGAGGTGAAAGAACTTGCTAAGCAAACTGCTCGTGCAACTGACGACATTACTCATAAAATTGGCGCTATTCAGAATGATACAAAGGGTGCTGTAGAAGCTATCTCTGGGATTTCACAGGCAGTTGAAAAATTAAATGGCATCTCGGGTATCATTGCTGCTGCAGTCGAAGAACAGACGGCGACGACCAACGAAATTTCTCGCATTGTCGTACAAGCGAAGAAAGGAGTTGAGAATATTGCAGACACAGTAAAGGGTGTTGCATCGTCAGCAACTGAGAGTTATGCCGGTTCTGAACAGACTTTAACAGCTTCCAGAGAGTTAGCGATGTTAGCAGAAAAATTGACTTCAATTTCAAGAAAAAAGAATGACTAAAATAAGAGTATTGATTGTTGACGACTCTATCACTTATCGAAGTTTACTTAAAACGGCTCTTGATAGCCTCGAGAATATCGAGGTTATCGGAGTCGCTTCTAACGGAAAAATTGCTCTTGAGAAATTGAAAGTTCAGCCAGTTGATCTTGTGATTCTAGATCTTGAAATGCCTGAAATGGACGGAATTACGCTCCTTAAAAAATTAAGAGAGAATAATATCGTCACAAAAATTATTCTCTTTTCTTCCCAGACTCAGAAAGGGGCCAGTATTACTTTAGAGGGTCTCTCACTTGGGGCGAGTGACTTTGTTACAAAACCTCATGGAGGTTATACTGATAATAATCCCCAAGATAAGATCCGTTCTCTTCTGATACCCAAAATTCGTGGAATTTTTGATATGACCAAAGAGCCTTCACCTAAAGCTCCTGTTGCCATGTCGGATAAAAAGCTCTTCACAGAATCTTTTTGGGGTCTATATCGTCCAAAAATAATTGTGATTGGTTCATCTACCGGGGGGCCAATGGCCCTGGAGAAAGTTTTTGCAAAGCTGAAAGGTCCTCTTCGTTGTCCTATCATTATTGTTCAGCATATGCCTCCTATCTTTACGGCCACACTTGCCGAGCGATTAGGAAAGCTTACTGGAATCGCTGCTGCAGAAGCTCAGGATAAAGAAGAGCTAAAAAACAGGATTTACGTTGCTCCTGGAAATTTTCATCTTCGCCTTACTGGATCGAGAGCAAAACCAGTGTTAACGCTTGATCAGAATGATCATATCAATTTCGTTCGTCCTGCTGTTGATCCTTTATTTCAGACCGCTTCTGATCTTTTTAAAGAGGGCTGTTTAGGAATAGTTCTTACGGGAATGGGTCAGGATGGTAAGGACGGAACAGTTCAGATAAAGAATAACGATGGGGTTGTGATTATACAGAACCCTGAGAGTTGCGTGGTTTTCGGTATGCCTGGAGCAGTGAAAACACAAGGAAGTTTTGATTTCATAAAAACTCCTGAGGAATTATCCGACATCCTCGTTGATAAGGCACAAGCGAATTTTTAAACGAGGTTCAAATGCAGACGACGGAAATTGTGAATTTTTTCTCCAAGCTGATTGAAAAAGAATTGGGAATTCTCTATGAGGATCACAATCTTTATCAATTGCAGAGCCGACTGGAAGAGGTGATGAAGGCCCTTAGTGTACCTGACCTTCCTTCTCTTTATAAAGATGCTCAAACCAATAATCCACGCTTCAAGAAACAGATACTCATTGATATTGCTACAAATAATGAGACTTCTTTTTTTCGTGACCCAAGAGTTTTTCGCTCATTGGAAAGAGTCATGACTGAGCTTATTGCTTCATGTGAGAAAAATGGAGAGAAACTAAAAATTTGGTCGGTGGCTTCATCAACGGGGCAGGAGCCTTTGTCTATTGCAATGCTGTTAGAAGGAATTCTCCCAGGAAAAGTGCTGAGTAAAGGTTATCAAATCTACTGCACAGACATTTCCGAGAGAGTAATTGAGAGGGCCAAGAACGCCCTCTACAGTGAACTGGAAGTACAGAGAGGTCTAAATGACCAGCAGCTGGCCAAATACTTTCGTAAAGAAGGTGAGAAATGGAGAGCGCAATCTCTACTCACAACGAAGCTTACTTATGAAAAGCAAAACTTGCTGGAAGAATTTCGTAACCGTGAATCCTTTAACATGATCCTATGCCGTAATGTTCTTATCTATCAGAAAATCGAGAAGAAGAAGGAAATATTGTCGAGGATCAGTAAGGCCCTTGTTCCAGGCGGATATCTTCTCCTTGGAGCAGGAGAAAGTTTAATTGGTCTGTCGAATGATTTTGAGCAGGAAGTTATTGATGGAGCTGTTTTTTATCGTAAAAAAAGATAATTAAGAGATTTCATTTTGCAGAGTCAACTTGAAGAGAGTTTTTCTTGGACGAGATTCAAAGCTTAGATGACCGCCGTTTGATTTAATCACACCATAGGCAATAAATAGACTTAATCCAGTTCCCTTACCCAACTCTTTCGTCGTAAAGAATGGGGTCATGATTTGTCCTTGAATCTCCTTCGGGATTCCCTCTCCATTGTCTTCAATAATGATAGTCGTACTGAGTTCATTTGTTTCAAACCGCATTTCAATATGCTTATCTTTGATTTTTTCCAAAGCATCGATGGAGTTGTGGATAAGGGCTATGAGTGACTGAACAATTTGCACTTCCCGGCACATTACATTCTTATGAGGAATAGGCCCACAGCTGAAGTTGATATTATTCGACTTGAAAGTTTCCTGGCAGAGCTCGAGAACCGTTTTAATGATGCCATCAAGAGAAGTAGGCAAGATCAGATCATATTCAGCATTCCTGCTGACTGCACTTAAACCTTTCACGATCGTTGATATTTTGAAAACAGTCGTATCAATTTTTTGTAAGTTTGTGAGCAGATCGGTCTCACTGCTTTCACCGGAATTAATTTTTCTTTTGATTGAATTTGAAAGAAGAACAATGGTGTTGAGCGGATTATTGATTTCATGAGAAACACCACCGGCCATTCTTCCTAGAGTCGCAATCTTTGAGGCTTCGTAGGTTCTGGCCCTCTCGATATCAAGTTCATTAGTTCTCTTTTCAACTTTACGTTCTAATTCCTGGGCCTGGGAATGAAGTTCTTTATCTCTCTCAACGATGGCCGTGGCCATGGAGTTAAAAGTTTCTCCTAAGACATCAATCTCTGTCTGGTTATGTCCTTCAACTGATACCTGTGGATTAACTTTTCCACTGGCAAGGCTCTTGGCCGCTTCAGTAAGTTTTTTAATAGGGCCAGTAATGTATTTTTGTATAACCTGATAGATCATCAAAAGTTCAAAAAGAAGGGATAAAAGACCCAATAAGATGATAAAAACAGCTGTTTCTTTCGCTGTTTGTCTGATGATGCTTAAAGGGTAAACAAGAATAAAAGTCCATTCAGGTCCTTTTATTTTCTCTAACCCAATCAGGGCATCTTGGTCTTCAGAGCTGATAATTTCAGAGATGTTATTTTTAGAAAGCTTGAAAATATCATTTAGGCTTTTAGAATTAACATCTTTGATAAAATACATTCCGTTAGATTCTTTGATTTTATCCATCCAGTCTGGATGAGAAACGAGACGTCCGTCTTGAGAGATGACAATATTATAGGTTCCTTCGAGAATATTCGAGATTGAGCGCTGATAGAAGCCGGTTAGTAGTATATCCATTCCAAGACTAAGCAGATATTTTCCATCGAGATAAATAGGGCAATTGACGGAGATCATCCAATCATTGTAGCCAACATCAAAATAGGGACCGGTCCAGCGAATCTCTCCATTGGGATTATTTTCTGGAAATCCAATTTTCATGTACTCGTATTCAAGGAAAGAATAATCCACAGGGAATTCAGCTAGAGGGGATTTAGGGTAGGAAGGCCAGTAGCTGATATTGTAATCTTCGATTCCTGTGGCCCAGAGGTTGATGTAGTTTCCTCTCCAGGCCTTACCATAATTACGAATGAATTTATACAAGATCACCATGTGATTCTTGGTTTCTTTATCAGGGGTGAACCCTCTTTTAGCAAAGGCCAGCATACTATCTTGGGCCTGATTGCCTTCAACTCTTTTTCTCAAAGTTAAGTCGGTATGCTTTTGGTAGATTTGATCAAACTTTTTTTGATAATTGCGGTTTTTTTTGAATTCTTTAACGAGGTCTTTGGCCAGTTCTGCGAGGTTTTTTTCGGCCATGATGAAGTCAACACTTTCTCTCTCGGATCGCTCTCTAATAAAGTTGCTGATTTCTTGTTTGGTATTAAGAAGGTTCTTTTCATAGTTATACCAGAAGCTGATTGCGGACATGCAGAAAAGCACGATGGAAACACGAAGGGCCATGGCCCTGAGCATTTTGGCGGATATAGAACTACTGGATGTTGAACTCATAGCTGATAAAATTAAACTATAGCTGGGAATACTTGAAAAGCTGAGGATTTGCTTTTTAAGTTATTATTGAGGTTTTTTAGTGTTTTTGCTTCGAAGCAATAGAGTTTTTATAGAGTAAGGGGGGAGTCCCCCCCTTACTTTAAGCTTCTTTTTTGAGGACTTCTCCACGATTGTGGGGAAAACTAATGACTTCGGCCTGTGGATCAAGCCATTGGTTTAATTTCTCCAAATAAACAGGAGTAGCATCAATTGTAGCAGCTATCTGCTTACGGGCATGTCTGACAAACTCTTCCCAAATAATGGCCTTTTGGGCCAGCAGTTTGTCGCCTGATTCCTTGTCTATTTCAAAATTCTCCATTTCGATTTCAATCATTTCTCGAACAGTAGAACCTTTTTCTCCCAATGAGTTGAGGAAATGCTCACGATCGTTTTCATCTAGAATGAAAATAAGCTGAGATTTCTTCAAATGTGGGTATGAAGATAGGATCTGCTGAAGATTTCTTTCTGGCAATGTTCTGATAAGAAAAGAAGGGTAGACCTTGCGTGCTGTTCTCTTGACTGCTTCCCAAGCATTTTCCTCACGAAGTGATTCGTAAAGAGCTTCATCATTTTGTGATGAAGATAGAAGGAGAAGTTCACAAATCTTTTGGATAAAGGAGTTATCTTTATTCGGCTTCGAGAATGGAGCAATGGCCATTTTTAATTCATCAATTTTCAAAGAAATGTCTTCTTTGGTAAGCTTTGATGAATTTTTAAGAAGATTTTTGACAACTTTGGGTTCCATAAAGTTAAGAATTGAGCTGACACGTTTATTGCTTAAAAGCTCAATAAGATAAGACCCCAGTTCTGCATGTCCTTTCATAAATTGTGCCGCATTGGCATCTGAGAGATTCATCAAGGCTTCCTGTAGATCACGATCTTCAATCATATTAGGAACAATCATCTCTTCAATAACTTGAGAGCCAATAAACTGATCAGTGACAGCAGGATTAAAGTCCAGTGACTTTGAGTCGCTAAGAGTTTGCTTCCATGTCTCTCTTTCTTTGAGTGAAACTCTTTCAAAAATCTGAATAAGATGTTTGTTTTCTAAAGTTTTAACGAGTAGGCAAAGGGCCTTCTTTTCATCATCACTTCCAGAGTTAATCCATCTTTTAATAAGGAAAGTAGCTCCATCAGGGTTTTTCTCAAAATAGTTTTGAAAGCGCTGAACACCGCTGGCGTTTTCATCATTTTCGGAAGTTTGTCCGGAAAGATTCATCTCATTAGTCTTATCCTTAGAGTCTTCCTGATTTGCATTGTTTTGTGCCTGAGCTCCATCTCGGGCCTTCTCGTCTTTCTTGATCTGCTCAAACTTCTTCATGAGTAAAAAGGCAAAGGCTCCCAGAAGAAGGGTCGCAAGTAAAAGACCGATGGCATTGCTGAAACGTCCGATATTCTCCCAGAAACTTGCCTTTTTCTCGGCAGCTGTCACGACATCTTCCGGCAAAAGATTAAAATTCACATATTCAAATGTGTAGTTGGGTTGGATATCGCCGAGACCCAAATCGGTTTTACTGATGAGATCCTTGATTTCGTTTCTCTTACTCTCAGGCAGCTTATCTGTGAGAGTGAACTTAACATTGATATCCTCAATGTTTTTAAAAATATTTAGACTTTGATTATACTTCCATAGGAATTCGTATTCTGATTTCTCGGATTTATCAGCATCTTTGTTTTCTTGAGCCGCAATTGTTGGAACTTCAAGTCCAAATTTAGAGAAAACGATATAGTCGCCGCTTGATTTATCAGGGCTGGCGTTATTGAACTTAATCTGCTTCTTTGGAGCCTTATTGTCTCCTAAGCTGAAATCGGGTTTTTGTGGGAGAGAAGTGTTTATAGTGATGTCGATAAGATACTTTTTATCTTTTATGACAGCATCTAATCTTCTTTCAAGTTTTGAATTGATTTCCTGAACCAGTTTGTTTTTTTGCCATTCCGTGGATGGAAGAATGCCATCGGTTACGGCAATGACAGGAGCTGATAAAAAGAATAGAAAGGTAAGAAGTTTTTTCATTGGTTAATTCCCAGTGACTTTTCAAGATAGAGTTTCATTGAGTAAGCGTCTTTGTTCTCTGAATTAATAGAGAAGGCCTTGCGATAATATGAGAGTGCTGTATTAAAATCTTTTTTCAGATAATAAATACCGCCCTTCATCTCATTTGTTATCGAAAGATACTTTTCTTCTTTTTCAATTTCATCAAGGATCTTCAAAGCATTTTCAAAATTCTTATCTCTTGTCAGTCTTTGTGCTTCAAAGAGCTGATTGGCAATGGAATCAAATTTTTTTGTTAATTCAATGTCACGAGAAATTTTGAGCTTAAAAGAAAGTTCCACTTTTGATTTTGCAATTGGAGCAAGAAGTATATGGTAGGGCTCATGACCTTCTTTTCTTAATTCCAAGAAAAAGGTTTGACCGAGATTAAACTTTTGTCGAACATCTTCAATCTTGCCGTTATAGGGACTTGTCCCAATTTTTACAGGCTCATCATCAGGATTCTTTTTGACAAAAATCTCTGCTCCTTCTGGAGAGGTATCAATTTTTAACTCATTTGCATGAGCTAGAAATGAAATTAAAAACACTGCCAGAAAACTAAAAGTTAATTTAAGCATATTGAAATCCAATATTTTCTTTCATTAAAAACCTCTTAATTAAAATACACTACATTCCTTGTTATCTGCTTTAAGGCATTTCTTTCCCTAACTCGTGGTAGGGGAAAACAGAGTCTTCTTTGGGTTGTCTTAATGTTTGGCCGAGTAACTTGTTGATAGGTCGTTGTGGAGGTTTTGTAGAGGGCAGGGCAGATTTGTCCCGGGTTAATTTTTACAAATATTAAGACGAGAATAATATATGAATGAACTTCACGCTTTAAGGAAAAATGTGATGAAACTTTTAACAGGAATTTTGAGTCTATTGCTGCTCCTGACCTCTTGTATCGGGACCATAGAGGACACGAAGAAGGTAGATAAATCTACCATCAAAAAGAATGTTAAGTTTAGTTTTTCAGGAGTTGTTGAATGTACGGCCACTTCAGATAAAAAAATAGAAGTAGCTTTTGATCCGGCCTATGTTACTTCGGGGACAGCAAAGCTGGATGAGCTTGTATATAAGGTTTTTCTTAACGGTAATTTTGATACCAGCGTTTCTTCCATGATGGCCAAAGATCTTCGAGTTAATACTCAGGGTCGCTTTTTTCTTGAAGTGGAAGGTCTTTCTCTCAACACAAATTATTCTATTTCTGTTCGTGTTCATGATCCTGCTTCTGGAAATCAGGATAACAACACTGCTTCATGTATGTTGAGAACAAAGGATGAAAAACTTCCTGTGTTTGACGGGCTAAATGAAGTGAAGGCATATCCCGGTGTAGAAGGACAGTCGAGCGTTCTTTTAAAGTGGACGACGGCTAAGGCCGCTGAATATCTTCTAGGTGGAATTCCTGCAACAGGATACAGGATTACTAAGTATAATATCTATGCTGGAACGGATAGTGATGATCCGGATTCTTTAAGCCTTTTGACGACTTTGAATGAGTCCTCAACAACACCAGTAACTCAGTATCAAGTTTCAGGACTCCTTCAAGGGCAGCGCTATTTTTATATGATTCGTGCAGTGGATGAAGCAGGAAGAGAGGAAAAAAATAGAAGAGTTCTTGCAGCGAGAACTTCAACTCCTCAATCATTAACCTTCAGTGGGATCTCTTCTTTAACTGCACCCTTAAATAGTTCAGGTTACACATCTTTACGTGCCAATTGGTCTTCTCCTGTTGGTAATTTTAACCGCTTTAAGATTTTTGCCATTCCGGAAACAGAAGGGCTTTTTAACTCTTCAAGTATTGACCCGAATGACAATACCTTTTTATCTGTAGAATTGACTAATACGACAGCAATAAGCTCTCAAGTGGTAGGGCTTGTTCCGAATACAAATTATGCGGTGTTTGTTGTCGCATGTATGTTGGAAAGCGGAAGTTGCATTGCCAAGGCGGGAGATCAGAAAAAACTTGTGGCCAAGACTGAGCCACCACTTGCTCCTTTTGCTGGTATCAGTACTATCGCTCCGTTGGATGGAGTTTTGGGTCTGAATCAAGTGAAAGTAAACTGGTCTGCCCCTGCAGTTAGTGCGGGTGTGTGCGCAGGAATAAAGATTTATCAAAATGATGTTGCCATTAAGGAGTGCGGAGACCCGACATTAGGATCAGGGGAAGCGTGTCTTTCTTCATTAAACATCAGTTGCTCTTCAAGTTCTGTCAATGTTGCAAACCTTACAACTGATCAGGAGTATTGCTTCTCTGCTGCTGTCTATGAAGGGAGTAGAGAGCAGGGGGCTCCTCTTGTTAAAAAATGTGTGACAACTCGTTTTGATCCTCCCGTTTTTCAGTCACCACATACCTGTACCCCGATTGATGGGGGAACAAAAGTTCGTATAGATTGGGTGAAACCAAGTCCAGAAGGGCTATTTACAAATTATCTTGTGATTGCCAAGAAAGATCCGGGAACAACAGTGAATCCATCAACTTTTTTGAGTCAGGCAAAGACCATCTATGAGGGAACATCAACGGATAATAATCTTCCCATGTCGGATCGTTACCGTTTCTTTACTAAAGCTAAGGGAACTCTCACTCATACTGTAACAGGACTTAGTCCCGATACCACTTATAACTTTATGCTCAAGACCCATATGTCTAATAGTGGATCTCATTATTATGACCAAGGGACAACGGTTGTAAGTTGTAAAACAACTCCTCTTTCTTTGAACTTTGGTGGATGGGAACATGTTCTCTCAGTAGGACCGCGTATTGCGGGTTATGCTGATCATCGTTCATCTCCTTCGAGTGAGAATCTTGCGGCGAATCTTACGAATGCTTCAATTAACCTTACTGATATTCCCGCCAGAGGGATTGAGTCTGAGACTCTTCTTGTTTCACATGGAGTCACTCATCCTAAGGTCGTTAAGGTTGAGATGCTTGGAAAAAGTGATAATGGAATAGTTCAGCTCATGTGGAATGAGTTAAAAACCTCTGATGGAGTGAAACTCACTGACTTTCTTTTTAATGAAGGAGTGACTCTCAACCCAGGAATTGATGGATATTTTCTTTACAGAAAAGTAACACCATCATTTTCAAATGACACTGAATATGAAGCGGTCCTTAATCAGATTCAAGGAAGTAACTCAGGTTGGGAACTTCTTAACCCAGGAGCACCAATTGATATGTCTACTGGTCTAGGGATGTTTACTGATTACCTTCCTTCTGGGGTTCACCCAATCCATGGAGCGGGCGGAGACTTCAGGCAGAAGGCCAATACCGGTAAAGTGGTGTGGTATACAGTTCGTTTCAGAATGAGCGGAAATCTTGCTCGTTATACCGAAAATGTGAATAAAGATGCCATTATTGCAGTGATCATTCCTCCTGCGAACATGGCAAGCATTCACCACTGGATGGCCAATAAAAAGATCTGTGACATCTACAAAAAGGATGTGGAAAGAAATAATGATTATCGCTGCCAGTTCGGTGGAATGGGAGCGAAGGAAATCGATAATAATTTCTACTATGATGTCGGTGGACACACTCTTGTTGATCGCTGGACACTTGGATGTAACTTCACTCGTCATGATGAAGCGAAGGCCTGTTATAATAGTAATAGCAGCTCGCTACTTTTAGATCACAATCAAGTTGGAACTTACTTTGGACAGAATACAAGTTATTACTTAGATGGAGAGTTAAGAAATAAGCAGGGCGAGTGCGCAGGTTATCAAACGAATAGAAACTTTTATCCTAATGCTCCAAAAGGTGCAGTCTTCTATAATAATTTCGATTATAGTTGTTACTACAGAGTAGGAGATTTTTTAAGTAATCCGACATCTCCTAATCACTCACTTCTATGGCGAAAAATCGGAGAAGTTAATTTTGAGTCAACAAACCCAAAAAGTAATACAACCATTCTTCCACCTGCTCTTCCCAATGAGTTTTTAGGTCGTATTTATCCAAACAACATAGATCCTGATAATGGATTAGGGATAGGAGCAGTGTTAAGTTCTAATGACAGTTCTCTTCCTCCAATCACTGGAGTAAATCAAGATCAAGCTCATTATCTTTGTCAGAGTCATGCTGTGCAGATTCAAACCGGAGCAACTTCGAGCACATTTATTAGAAAAAGAAGTATTGTTGGTCAAGAACAAATGACTTCTTCATTTCCTCATCCTCGAATAAGTGATGCACAAAGAAAGGTTGTTGAAGTGAATACGAATTCGCACGATGCCACAAACTATGCTCCTAGTTATCCTACATATGGTTTTGGCAGAAGGGATTCATCAACGACTGCCGGGAACTGCTCATCTCATATGTACTCAGCTCGAACAAGCGATTATAGAAATATTTTAACTAAATGGTTATTTCTAGGAAGCTATTACAACATGCCGACTCTTTGGGTCAGTGGAAGTTATGATGTATCAGGTTTAATGGACGGATCCTTTAATGGTACTGAGAGATGTGTCAGTGGTTTTGGGATTCAAGATTATATGGGAAGTCACGATTATTGGTTAGGGGATAAATTACTTTGTCGTACCAATTCTTCAGGAAACAATGCCGACTGTGAGATTGCTCCTTCGGCAAGTACCATCAGTGACTATGAGAGTGCAACAGGACAAGTCTGGCCTAGAACTCGTTATAATGCTCAGGAAACCAGTTCTTATGGACAAGACTTTTTTAGGAATGGTTTCAACAATTATTTTAGTTCAAAGTATTATATAGACCAGGATTACTCGACAAGTTTTGGGTTTCCTTTTGTACGAAAAACTCAACTCTACAATCCTCTTTCAAACTATAGTTATCCAGTCGCGGGCACACAGTATCTTGCCAGCTCATTGCATTATCCAATGAAAGAGAGCGGTTTTAATTTTGTCACAGGAACTCCCCTTAATTGCCTTTCCGGCTTCTGCCATCCGGATGATGATTTTAATGTTTTCAATTCTCCTTTGCCGACAAACTTGAACAGCATGAAAGATGCTTACTTTCAGGTAGACTATAATACAGCAAACTTAACAGCGGATTCTTTTTTTATTCAAGGAAGAAAGAGAGATACAGTTAAGCCAGAGGCAGGGAATTACTATTCATACACAAATAATGCATGGGCAGTGCAATTCTTTAATCTTCAAAACGGCTCAAATGAAAAAGTAGATTTAGAAAAGATATATCACCCATTCAGCACAAGATGGCAAAATGCTTCGACAACCAACTATCATACAGGTGTTCGATGTGCTGTGAAGGTGACATTAAATCCTTTTGGAAATGTCATTAAGGTGGATGATAGAGAGCAGGAATAATGACAGAGTATATGAATTTTAAAATTCAGATATTCTTTTTCTTAGGGGTTTTTACCCTTCTCACTTCCTGCGTGCCTAAGCCGGGAGGTGATCAAGTCACTTTTGATGCCGGTAGTGTTGGTCGTTTGGAAATAGTGCAGTCGACTCAACTTGGAGTTTTCTCCGTAGGTGAAGTTCACCCCGTCATACTTACACTTAAAAACACAGGGAAACTGAAAGCAAACTTTTCAGATTTTAAATTAACAACAAAGGAAAAAATTCAGTTCGTAGGGGATACTTATCCTGGATTAGGGGGAAATTGCCAGGATGTTTTGAAATCCGGAGAATCATGTACCCTTGCCCTGCAGGCCTTCAGTAGTACGATCGAAGAATTCTCAGAACCTTTTTTACTTGAATACACCAATGGAGTTGGTAAAGCATCTTTATCGGGAAGTTTTACAGGCTACTTTGGTACTCCTGCCCGAATTGAATTGAGCTTATCGGTGGATGGGCAAGGGATGTATGACTTTGGGCTTGTTGAGCCGGGAGTCACTAAAAATTACCTTTTAGAAATTGAAAATAAGGGAAATCTTAGAGCGACCAGCTTTATTGGTTTTTTTGATAGTACAGATCCCATTTTTCATTTTAATGGCGGTTTCTATCCTGGGTTAAATGGGAGTTGTTCTACAACTCTTTTACCTGGTGAAAAATGCATTCTTGATATTGCTGTCACTCCTCAGGAAGCGGGGAAAGAAACAACAGGATCTCTTAAGGTCAATTACAGTAACCCTTTATCATCAAGAACATTTACACTGAATTTAAAAGTTTTCTCTGCTGAGATTAAGGCCTATCTGTCCGTTCATGAAAAATATCAAATGATCCCTGATACCGTTAACAAGGCCCAGGATTCTGATCTTCCACGAGTGATATGGACCGTAGAGAATGTAGGGCTGGCCCCAGCGACTGATATTGCTTTGACTTCTGGAGATATTCCTTTCACTTTTATTTCTTCTGACTGTCCAAGTGTTCTTCATCCTTCAGAGATATGTTCACTAACATATAAACTTGATCCTCAGTATGATCTTCCTCTTCCATCTGGCATGAGTTTTCCCATTAGTTTCAATGAACGGGGGGTGCAGTTCTCATTCATGGACAGTAAGAATCCTCTTCCGGCCTTGAGTGAGGAAGTGAAAGTAAATGCTAAGATTCTTGATGAAGCTCAATTAGTTTTTTACCGTGATGGAAATCAAAGTCTTCCTTTTCCTTATTTAAGTGATTCCATTTCTGGCTCAGGAGCATGGACAAGAGAGCATTGGTTCGGAGTCATAGGAGATAGTGTTTTTCCAACGAGAAACCTTAGTATTGTGAACCCGGGGATGGGAATAAGATCTAAGGCCACTAATATTGTGTTTGAAATTGTCCCAAATGACGGTCAATTGACACTGGGTTGTATGCCTAATTGTTCTGCAACACTCAATCCTGGTTCAACCATTAACACGACAGTACAGTATAAACCTGAATATCAGACTCCATATGAACCTCTAAAAGACTATGTCATCCGAGTAACTTATTTTTCAGGGAGAAGATCCAAAACCTATGATTTAACAATCGAAACTGAGTCTAAGGCGACTCCTCTCATAAGTATTATTGATGGTGAGACAAATCTGACCAATGGTGCGTCCTTAAATGTAGGATCAACACTCCCTGGAAAAAGTGTACAGAAAACTATTCAAATCTACAATTATGGGCCATTTGATTTCAGTCCAGATGTTTCGGTTGTGGCCAATGGAGGGAATTACTTTTCACTGCCTGGCGGTTCATGTCAGGGGGCCATTATTAAAAATGGACAATCTTGTGATTTGATCATTGAATTCCAAAAAAATGAATATGATCCTATCGATAGTATTTTCTCTCAAGAGATTACGTTTGATAATGGACTTGATCCGAGTAGTCCCGATTATATTGCTTATTCTTTTCATCCTTACGCGAATCTTGTTCCTTATGGAGAAATTAGTTTGTCTGAGACTTCTGTTGATTTTGGAACGGTTCCATGGTCAAGAGCAGGCTATCCACAGATAAAAATTTCTGGAGCACTCGTTGGTCTGGCCCATGTTCAGACTACTTGGGCCGTTTCAAAGATTAAGTTTGAAGTTCTAGGCCCTGATGCTTCTTCATTTAGTTATTCCCTACAAGGTATCCCCGTAGCAATTCCCGAGGGAGAATCTTTGAATGCTGGCGAGATTGCATTGACAGTAACTCCTCCTTATGGAGACTCGACAACTCCATTAACTTTAAATGCAACTCTTCGTATTTCATATTATGGACGTTGGGCCAGTGACTTCGTTGATTATCTTCCTGGGGATTATATTGATATCCCTATACAAGCTACAATTTCAAATTCGGCTTATTTGATTCTAACTGGTGCCACACAAGACTATGGGCCACTGGCTGAAGGATTACAAGAAAGTGGAACGATTAAAGTGCGCAATATTGGGCAAGAAACGGCCAGTGTCACTTCACAGTTTTTTCAATCAATGAGTGAACATGGCAATGTGAAGGGTGATGACTTTAAACTTGTCGGTATGGTTGGAGATACCAACTGTCAGCAAACTTCTTTAAACAATGATATTCTTATCTTTAATATTGCGGCAGATTCCGAATGTACTCTTAATGTTCTTTTTTCTCCGACTGGACCTGGAGATCGGAAAGAAACTTTTTATTTGAACTACACAACTTCTTTTGGAAAGAACTTTGCCAGAAGTGAAGTGATTAATGGAGCAGGACTTAATCTTGCAAGCATTGGTATTACTCCTGGGAACACTAATGGAAATAAACTTCATGAGTATGGAGAGTTAAGGCTTGGTCAGTCACTTGCTAAAACTTTCACTCTCACTCAACAAATGATGGATGCAACTCTAGCAGAGGTTGTCAGCATTGACTTACTCCCTTATGGAGCCAATTGTGCTGTTCCTGATAAAATTCCCACGGCCTGGGAAGGGCGAGGTTTTATTTCAGGGAATAATATCGATTTTACGGTGACGTCAAATACCTGTTCAGTAGGTCTTAATTTAAATTATCAAGAGTCCTGTTCTGTTTCTATTAACTTTTCCCCTCAGAGTATGGATAAGGTCATAGGAACTTGTCTTGCTATCACTTATAAGCCGTATCCTTCGGCCCCACCTGCTGCTTATCGAAAAACGATCCAGCAACTAGGGGGATTTGGTCTTGCTCCAAATGGTATTTTTAATGGGTGGGCAGGTGTCTTTGCAGAAGGTGAAACGGAAGCAGACCCTTATAAGGTAAAGCTTCAGTGGAAGCCAATGTCTGTCGAGGATAATCTAGGAACAATTGCTGGCTATAACATTTATAGAAAGAAAATTGGAGATGCGACCTATCCAAGTGAGCCATTGAATAATGCGATGATATCAACTCCTGTAAGCGGAGGAGATTTTGAGTTTACTGACTCTCAGACTGAAGATATTGGACCTTACACTGTTCCTGTTGAAGGTGAAGTCTACCAGTACGTAGTTAAGCCATTTCTTTCAATTCCAGGAGTCGGGACTTATATTTTAACGAATACAACACAAGTCGATCGATTCATCAGAGTGATTATTCCATTCCAGAATACGACCTTAATTCATCGTGTAACCGCCAATATCTGGGGATGTACTCAGATGCTTAATAAAACATTTGCAGAACTGGACCGTACCAAGTCTTATAGCTGCAACTACAATGGTTTTGGTAACTCTGGTAATATCTATGACGTTGCAAAAGATAGAATCATAGATCGTTATGAAAATACGATTTTAGGAGGAGAACCATCAAATTCTCCTACTTCTTTGCCAAATCTCTATTCAAGCCTTGCGACAGCGAAAGATAGTTGTACCGCTCAGAAAGGAACAGTCAGTGATCTGGCCATCTATGATAAAAATAAACGCCTGATTAGCCGCCAGGACTATATGATGGCAAGTATGGGGCAATCAAAGTCAGGATGTATTGATAGTTCGACAACTCTTGAAATGGGAGGACGGAATCAATGCAAATCAATTTTTGGGGTAGAAGATCTTATTGGAAATGCATGGGAATACATAGATGCTGAATTGACTGCTCAAAGTTCTCCATCTTCGAAATGGAAAATCTCAAGCTCAATGGGGATTGGAGATAATAGAGACTGGTTATTTAATATTCCTTTAATTAATTTTGAAGAAGTCGATCTTACAAATCCTCTTACATATACTGAAAGAAAGACTTATTCGGGATCAGAAACTAAATGTATCCATCCTCTTTTCGGTCTTCCTATGATGGATGTGGCAGGAATATGTGCCAATGGTTCTCAAACTTTTGCCGTAATGGAACCGAAATTAAATATTAGTCCAGATTTCTTCTATATTTTTACTTTTAATAATTCGCAGAACGTCTTTGAGAGTTACGAAGGTAAGCGATATATGATGGCGGGTGGTTCTTATAAAACAAGAGCCTCTTTTGGAATTGATATTAACCGCTATACGACATACTGGAGTAACCCTGAGATTGAAAGTATTCTTTATACGAGTAATCCTTCCAGTCCTTGGGAAGGGGGAGCTGCTCGGTGTGTGTTAGACATCAATTATTAAATTCTTATTTTATGGAGAAAAGTATTGTGGGAATGAATATTGGGAAGATAATCCTGTTTTATTTTTTCTGTTCCTCTTGCTTCGGCTTCTCCAGCTAATTCCTTCGTTGCTTTAAGAACTGAGGTTTCTGTTAATTCCAATCAGCTATTTCTACGGAACAGTTTATTCAGATAAATCTGGGAATATTTTATATCTCTATGCTGGGGCTGAGCAGTTGGATCGACCGATGATCAGAAAGTATGGGGGAGCGGAAATAGCCAATAAGCAGAGGGCCGATCTGAACCATCTTGTAGGGATTAAGTATCAGAAAAGATTTTAGAGTGCCCTTAGAGGAAGGACACTCTAAAATTAATCATTAAAATAGTGACCTAGACCCAACTTGATGGGTACACCTTTCGTCTTAGGTTCGATGATCTTAATAACAACCCGTCTATTTAAAGAAAGATTTTCTGTTAACGGTTTACCGTTCTCATCTTGATTTGGTTTAAGAGGTTGAGATTCTCCAAGAGAAACAACTTTAATATTGTGAGGAGAGAAGCCAAAATATTGAAAGCGTTCAGCGACACTTGATGCTCTTAATGCGGCCAGAGACCAATGATCCTTGTAGGGTAGTCCGCGCTTAATAGGAAGATTATCGGAGTGACCCTCAATGACGATACGATATTCAGAATCAAAGGTTTTGATAATATCAATCAGCGTATCCAGTTGAGCAGCAATTTCTGTCGTTAGTTCTGATTCATTATGTGGGAAGAGGAGAGTTCCGCTTAATGTAACAGTCAGAGAGCTGTCGTGAACTGTAATTTTTGTCATTTCCTGCAGCTCAGGATGTCGAACAATTTCAGATTCTAATTCTTTTAATTTAGTTTCTGAAACTTTCACTTTGCTGAAATGGCTGGCAATCGTTTCAGATTTTTGCTGAAATCCAACAGGGTCATAATTGGCAAAGGCCATCATGAGAATGAAAAAACAAGCAATAAGGGTCATCATATCCGCATAGGAGAGAAGCCAGCCCTCTGCTTCGTCAGCTTCTTCTTCGATTTTAAAGCTTCGTCTTTCTTTTCTCATGCTCTACCGATCGCTTTTTTCCAGTCAATCCTATTCTTCGCTTCAAGATAGCTATTAAGCTTAACCGACAGAAGGATAGGGTTTGTCTTATTGAGAAGAAGGCCAACTCCATCAACAATGATTTGATTTTTTAAGAATATTTCTTTGGCATTGTCAGAAAGATTTTCTCCGATTGGAGTAATGATAAGGTTGGCGATAGCGACACCATATAGGGTCGTGATCAAACAAACTCCCATTGCTGGTCCGATCATTTTAATAGCATCTTCTCCTCCAAGGTTGGCAAGAAGTACGATCATCCCGATAGTCGTACCCATCATCCCAAAAGCTGGCGGATATTTTGCAATTGTTTTCATTTTTTTGGCTTCTTCTAAATGATAGTAGAGAGTTTTCTCAGCACGATCGAGAAAAGTATCTTGAAGTTCTTCGGCCTCTACTACTCCTTCCGCAGCAAGTTCAAGGCACTCTTTAAGAAAAGGATCTGAGCAGTTGTTGGCAAGTTGATTTAAGCTTTCACCTTTTCTGTATGATTCAGCAATTTGGATGATTTCTTGAACCGTTTGTCTGTAATCAAACTTTTTTCCCTGAATGACTCGCTCAAAGAAAACTTTTAGTAAGAAGAGAATGCGATTAAGTTGAAAACTGATAGCGGTTGCTGCAATTGTTCCACCGATAACAATGAATAAACTAGGATAGTCCAAGAAAATGTTTAAGTCTTCGCTGGCAAGTCTTAAACCTACAAAAAAGACCAACGTGGCCAATGTGAAGCCAATGAGCGAATAGATATTCATATTTCTCCTTCCTATCAATTAGTTATATCTTAATAAATTTAAGGAGAGTTATATATATCGGAAGAAATATCCTCATTTTGGACAATCGGAACTCACTCTTATAATAAGTCATGATCAAATTTATTTTCTTCATACTTCTGTGTTTTAGTCAGCTAAGTTTAGCGCAGGATAAGCTTGTTCCTTTGCTGATTCAGGAGGCTCGGGTAGAGGGAGAAAAAAAATCTTTCTATCAAACTCAACTGAGAAAAATCAGTCTCGATACCATCAGGCGTTTTAAAAAATATGAGATTTTCTTATCTACTCGGCCACAAGATCCAGATAAACCCATAAACTATCTTGATGTTCAGATTTCTTATAAAGGGGAGTTTGGATACCTAATCGAAGTCAAACAAATCTCTGGGAAAAGTTCTCGCATCCTTAAGGAATCTTGGGCCGGATTTGTTCCAGAAAGATTCGTTCTCCTGCAAAGTCGCATTAATCTTGTTGAAGTTCTTTATGGTAAGGGAATGGCCCGAAAGCTTCAGAGTTTACTAATGAAGGAGAATCCTGAATTTGCTCAAGCTCAACAGGCCAATGAACCCATAATAACTTCTCTTAATAATAAAGAGATTCCTCAGTATTTAAAAAATGCACCCCTTGATAATTCTATGAATGAAAAGGCTTCCAAAGATTTGACTGATCTGAGGAAAGATATCGTGAAGAATTTAGGCAAAGTAACTGAGGAGAGTCGCAAAAAAGATGCTTCTCTTAACGAGCAAAAAAAAGAAAACGCTACCGCTGAGCTGACTCTTCTTACTGAAGGGGAGATGAAAAAAAATGATAACCCTTTTGGCAAAGGAATGAGACCACGAGAATCAAGTCTTGCCGTTGATCTGGTCTATTTAAATAGACATCTGCAAAGTCAGTACCTGCTAAACATTACCAATAACTTAAATTACGTCGGTCCAAGAATGACATACCGAAAAAATCTTTCTGATACTAAGGGTGATGATTTTGTTTTATCAGTGATGAACCTGAAGGCGCTGAAAGTGAATAAAGTGGACTTCAATGTTCCCGATCTTCGAAATGTCCACGCTCAGTTCTTAAAAACGGTAGATTTCCTTCCTTTCGATCTCTTAATAGGCGCTCATTATGATAATCAGATTTTCATTAACCTCGCCGAATATAATGACGGATTAAAAATGTCGGAGAATCATCTGGTATGGGCCCAGTTTGGAGTTGAGAGAACTTTCAACTGGAAGCTGTTCTCCCTCTCACTTCAGGCCTTGTACGCACAGAATTTCTTCTCTAAAAGCAGTTTTATGAGTGATAAGGACATTAAGTTGGATGCCAGCCGTTACAGCTTGGGTGCGGAATTATTATTGAAAAAAATCAGGCTTGGAGTCTTTATGTCCAAAGAAGAGGTAACCTCCCGAAGTTTAAATAATTTTTCTATTTCTCAGGATTCGTTCTTTATGAATTTTGCCTATGTCTTTTAGAAGGCATTTTTTTCCTTTGTATTAAGTTTTATTTAAAACATTTAGAATAATTTGTATGAAGAGTCTTAAGACGATAATCACACAACATCAGCATAAAAGAAGCCTTATCAAAGAGCAGAAAGAAGCCCTGGATAAGTTTTCTAAGATCGAACTTTTAATGTTATGTGATCGCTTTATGGACGAGACGGAAGTTCATCGTTCAGTTGATGATATTTTAGGAATAGAAGAGATGTCTCGTATCTTTGCATCTCAGTATATTCAATCATTCCATTTAGATGTTAATAGACAGAAAGTTCTGTCGATTGAAGAAATTCTTTCTTTTGAAGAAGTCGTTATTCTAAACGCTTCATCCTTTACTCAGGAAGTCGCAGAAGCTGTTGAACAGCTGGAAGATACATCTTCTATTGCGATAGAATTGTCAGATTCTATTTCAGAAAATTCGCAAAGCGATGAAGCTCCTCCTTTCGAATTAGAAAAACAAGATGAAGTCGCAAAGAGAGATTTCGAAACTCTTATTCTCCAGTTGTTTTCAAATCACGGCTTTATTCTCAAAGACTTTAAGAGTGAAGTGAATGATGAGAAGGCTCATTATGAGTTTAATCTTCTCGTAACAACACCCGACGAAGAAAAAGCTTTGTGGAGTGCAATTAAAGTTCTGAAAGAGACTCATTCGCAGGATATCGAAGTTGTTCATAAGGCCAAGAAAAGCGATAAAACTAAACGAAAAATCAATGTGGAATTCACTTTCGCAGAATCGCAATTAACAGTGATGAAAAGGAATGAAGTTGTTATTTAAACTCCTTCTTTTTTCTTTGTTAGTTTTGCCTGCACATCATGTTCTCGCTGCAGATCTGGCCGATTCTTTTTCAATCTCTCTTGGAATGGTCAACGTTTCATTTACCGAATCTCCAAGTGCTCTAGAGTCAGAAGAGGGAGAGGAAGCTGAAGAAGCAGGCTCTGGAAGCAGTGCTGTTATCTCACTTGATATGACTTACAACCGTCCCCTTGATGATAAAAAAGAGATCTACGCCAGAGGAATTGTGCCATTCATGCCTTCAACTGGAGCTGGTCTTATCTTAGGTGGCGGTGGAATGAATTATTACTTCAATGGACTCTCGGCTGACGTTAAAAGAGATGATGAGTCTGTTCGACTTAGAATATCTCCGAGCATGCGTTATTATGTGGGGGCTGAGCTAGGGTTTGGCTATCTCATCTATACAACTGAGTCTGCAAAGAAGTCGGATCTTCTCCTCAATATAGGAGGTCATGGCGGTATGACTTATGCTTTTAGAGATAATTGGTCTTTTAAAGGTGAGCTTGGTATTGGAAAGGGAATGGGAACAAAAGTTTCTACAACCATGATGAAAGTGATGTTGGGATTAAATTACACTTTCTAAAAAGAACCCCACCCATAAATCTACAGGTGGGGAAATCAGCAAAATTATTTATAGTTAGCTAGTGGGAAGAGACCGCTTGCTAGACTTGTACGCTCAGCAACTTCAGAGATATTTACTGTATCTTCTTTGAATGCCCCAAAGTCTTTTAGGATTTTGATCATATCGGCTTTTGGGTTTACCGGATACTGGCTGAAAGCAGCTGCAACTGGAGTTTGAACTTCTACAGATGTGAAGTATTCAAGTAGCAAATTAGCTTCTTTTACATTCTTAGCATGCTTTACAATACCGATACCAACACCGTTAACATGTGCTCCGAAATCTTTTTGATTCGGGAAGAATACTTTTACTGGGAATTCAGGATTAGCACGGATGAATGCTGGTAAGTAGTAAGTATTAGCAATACCAACATCACATTTTCCATCAGCAACAGCTTGAATGACACCACGGTCATTTGAAATAGGGTCTACAGAAAAGTTTTTCACCCATGAAGTAAGAAGATCAAAAGTCTTCATTGCTCCAAGGTGTCTTACAAAATAAGCACCAAGGGCCTGATTGTAGCTATTAGTAGAAGTACGAACACATAGGCGCTTGTACCATTTTGCATCTCCAAGAGCTTCATAAGTTGAAAGCTCATCAGCAGAAACTTTATTCGGGTTATACATGATAACGCGAGCGCGGTAGAAAACGAGTGTCCAAAGATCTTGATTGTCACGAAGATGAGCAGGAACGTTTCCTTTCACCGTTTGCGAAGTAAAATTTTTGAAGATTCCTTTTTCTTTTGCAGCACTTAAGAAAGTCATATCTTTATCTAGATAAAGATCAGCAGCTGTGTTTCTGCCTTCTTCTTGGAGTTTAGCAACTAACTCATTAGTTGTACCTGATACGAAGTTAACAGTAATACCTGTTCTTTCTGTGAAAGGAGCAAAAATCGGTGCTAGTTCTTCACCTGGGTAAACTGAATAAATAGTTACTTCTTTTGCAAAAGCAGAGAACGCTGAAAACAACATAAGAGCAAGGATAACGTTTTTCATTATTGTTCCTTTTAGAATATTTGCTGAACTTTTAACAATTGTTTAGTAGTGTTGTCAAATGTTTGGTGGATAAAACACGAACTCTATATATTCTACGGACAAAACGAAAATTTGCTCTTATGCTTATAAAAAAGATCAGTAAAAACAGTAAGATAAAGCTGATTTAAATCAGGGTTTGTTATGAAATTATTACCAGTACTGCTCGAAGGCCCCTATCGTATCTGCTTCCCCCTAGGGATTATCTCACTTCTTTGGGGAGTTCTACTTTGGTTGCCTCTCATTTGGAATCCAGATGTCTATCCCGTGCTTGTTCACCGCTATTTAGTCATTAATGGTTTCACGGGTCTTTTTATTGGTGGCTTCTTGATGACAGCAGTTCCTCGTTTTTCTAAAACTATGAGCGCTCGTATTTTCGAAATCATCTCTTATGTAGCAGTGACTATTGCGGGAATCTTTTTTGCTTATCAAGATAACTCAAGCGCGGTGTTTGCTATTTCTGCCTTGCAAGTAGCTACGATTCTTTTTTTCTTGCTGATCCGAATTTTTAAAAGAAAAGAGAATCCTCCTTATAGTTTTGTTTTTATTTTTGTTGGACTCTTTCTCTGGCTCTTATCTTCAATACTCTCTATCTTTTTTGATCCAGAAAATTTTCGTCATCTTCATCATGAAGGAGCTATTGCTGCCATCATTTTAGGAGTAGGTGGGAGATTGATCCCAGGAATTCTTGGGCATGTGGAAATAGTGAGTGCTCAGCGCGAGCATTATGAAAGGCCTGTCTCTATTATTAAAACTGTTCCTTGGCATTTCTGGCCTGTCATAGGGTCTTTTATTATTAGCTACTTTCTACCTGAAAATATCGGACTATGGGTGAGATTAATCAGCGTATTAATTGTGGCCACTCAGTATTGGAAGCTGATTGTTTTTCCTAAGCAAAGAACTGCTCTTACTTGGAGTATTTGGACAAGTGCTTGGTTTATAGTCATTAGCTTTGCACTCAAGGCGCTATGGAGTGATGGAGTCATTCACGGAACTCACTCATTCTTCATTAGTGGAATTGTCTTGATGAGTTTATTGATAGCAACAAGAGTGCTAGTCTCTCACGGGCCGAAAAAATCTCAATTAGAAGATTCAAAGATTCTTTACCTGGTTACCTTTTTAATTATCTTAGCAGCAGCAACGAGAGTTTCTGCCTTTCTCATGCCTGATGGTTACTTAAAGCATCTGGCCTATAGTTCATTTGTCTTGGTTGTGGGCGTACTGATTTGGAGTATAAAATACTTAAGATATGTTTTTACTAATGATAATGAGGCCCATTAAGGGCCTCGTTACATTTAGACGCTAGGGAAGTTTTTTTGTTTCCAAAGAAGCATGCCGCCTTCCATATTGAAAACACTTTTATAACCTAAGCTCAAGGCATTCATAGTGGCATTTGCTGAGCGCATTCCCGAACGACAGATAAAAAGAATTTTATCCTCTTTGTTTCCATGGGCCAAATAGGTATCAAGGTCTGGGCCTAGGGTAACTAATTTTGCACCATTGATATGTCCAAGTTCTCCAGTGTATTCATCAGGTCTTCTGACATCAATCAAAACGAATTGACCCAGTTCGCTCGGATCGTTGACTTGTACTGTGGGAACTCCATCAATATTCACAATTGTATTCTTCATTAGGTGACTCCTCGAAAATTTCTATTAAAGTTATTATCATAGATCTCAAGCATTTTGAAATAGGACAAAATTATGGAAGCCAATATGAAGTGGATTAAGAATATGCAATTTGAATGCAATAATCGAGATCTGAAGTCGCGGATAGATGCTTCGCTTGAACATGGAGGAGAAGCTCAGTATCCGAGTCCTAAAGAATTGCTCTTAAATGCAATGATGGGATGTGCAGGAATAGATGTTCTTTTAACTTTAAAGAAGATGAGACAGCAGATAGAGCAGTTTCAGATTGAGATCGAAGCAGAGCAGACAGTGGATTTTCCTATTCATTTCAAGACAGCGAAGCTGATATTTGATTGTTTTGGTCCCCTAGATCAGGCCAAACTACTACGTGCAGTTGAAGGCTCAATGACAAAGTATTGCGGAATAAACTTCATGATTTCTCAATCTTGCCATATCACTTATCAAATAAATCTCAATGGAAGCTTTATGTATGAAGGAGTAGCTCTTTATAAAGTCTGAGCAATTATCTTTGGTAATTTAAGGACTTAAAGGAAATTTATTTCATGCCGATTAGTTGTGGAAGGAGCTCCTTTTATGCTTAAAACCAAAATTCTTTTATTCTGTTCAATAATGATAGTTTTATCGGGTGCGAGAGCATCATCAATAGAACTAAAAGAGTTAATGAGTAAATATGTTGAAGGGAAGGCGACGAAGGAAGAGTTTCTTGGATTCGTGAATAGAACGAATTTTCCAACGGATGTTAAAGACGTTGATATTGTGACGAACAAATACGGAGTAGCAACAGTACGTTGGTTTTTTAGTTTTACCACTGAAGAAGTGATGAGAAATGTTGCGAGCATTGCACCTAAGAAGTTTCGTTTTGAAGATCTCAATCAAATGTTAGAAGACTATAAAAAAGAGAAAGTATCTAAGGAAGAAGTTATTGCTTTTCTTAAGGCCGTTCAATTTCCTTATGATGTTATTGATTTAGAACTTGTTACGAATCAGGCGCAGGTGAGAGATATTCGCTGGGTGATCGGTTCAAGACAGGATGGAAGTCGTGAGATTGCTTCTGTTGCAAAAATGGAAACAGTGGTTGCGACAGGAGAGACAAGCTTTTTTTCAAAGCATAAGTTAGTTTTAGATGTAAGTTATGGACAAGAAGAAGTATCAACTTCCTCTGAAAATTTAAAATACACTTCTCTTCGCGCATCTGCTCAGATGAATTTTAAGATGAATGAAACTTATAGTATCTTTGCTAAATTTGGTATGAGTCAGTTTCAAAATCTAGAGTATTCAAAAAGCAGTGATAAAAAAAGTTCATCAAGCACTTCTCCTGAGTTCTCTCTAGGACTGTTTAGAAAGAGTAATTCATTTCATTCATTATTTGGTTATGATGCAAAACAATCATTTATGATTCAAGAGAATGCATCAACTGCCATGGCAGAGAAGCAGTTTCTTCATAGAGCATTTTATGAAGGAGCTTATTATTTTAGCGACAGACTTTCTGTTGCTGCAAACGTTGGTTATGTCTTTTTAAGCAGTGGTTCTGAATCTCTTACAGGATTGGACTATGGGGCGAGTGCCTTTTATCGTTTAGGTTCGAGAGGAAGTTACATTATTGGTCTTCATCATAGACGAAATCAGATCTCTGGAAAAAGTGATAACGAGTTTAAAAATTCAGTCAGTTCAGTTAGCTTAGGATATGCATTTTAAAAAAGGCCCTCTTGTGAGGGCCTTTTCATTTTAGAGTCGACGATCAAAAACAATTCTAACATTTCCTGATTCACAAACATCATTAGCTGTTTCTGTTAAAATTTGAGCAGCGATATAGCGAAGCCCTCTTTTAGAACCTTCATAGGGAAGAGAAGTCAGTTGAGCATCTAAGAAGTTTTGTGTCGCAACACAAGCTTCTTCATTACCCTCAGTTGTAACAACTACTGAGTGAGTGAAATTTAATGTCTTAGTATCGCGGCTGCGATCAAAGAAAACGCCATAAGTACAAGTTACGCCATTTTCAGCAGGATAAACTGCTTCAAAAAGAAATTTGTTCAGGTCTTTATCAGCTGATAGCTGCTTGAATTCAACTTGGCGTTCAAGGTATTCAATTGGGGCCTGAACATATTTATTATTAAAGGTTCCGCAATCAAAGCCTGCTGCTTTGGCCCTGTAAGTTGTCCCTTCCGGAAGTTTAAATGTTTCAGTCCAGGTATCATTGGCCATTGTCGTTGTGGCCAGTGCCATGAAAAAAAGAGTTGTCATTAATTTCATATTATCTCCGTTATAAACTATTTAAAAATTCAAGTAGATTGCTTCGATCAGTACTTGGCAGTTGCATAAAGGCATCTCTGGATTTCTGAGCTTCCCCTCCATGCCAAAGAATGGCTTCTTCTAAGCTTCTTGCTCTTCCATCATGAAGATAGCGAGAGTGGCCATTAACTGTAGGAATAAGCCCCAATCCCCAAAGTGGAGGAGTTCTCCATTCTCTGGTTGTTGCTTCATCCTCATTAAAATACTCTTGAAGATCATCAGCAAGTCCATCACCCATATCATGTAATAAAAAATCGGAGTATGGATAAATTCTTTGATTGGCCAGACCCTCGATAGGAGAGTCTCCCGTAATATAGCTTGGGGTATGGCAACTAGCACAGCTGATCTGATGAAAAACTTTCTGTCCTTTAATCACTTCAGGTTTTGAGAAATTTCTGCGAGCAGGAACTGATAATAGTTGTGTATAAAGAGTCACAGCATTAAGTCTTTCAATAGTGATGTCTTCTGCCGTTTTTAAATTAAGACAAGCCGCTTGTGTCTGTGTGCATTCTTCTTCAGGGAAAAGAGGACTGGTGATACCAATATCGCCGTTAAAAGCAGCTGCGTTTTGTTCGATGAGATTGGCCTTGCCTGCTTTCCAGCCAAAGCGACCTAATGTGATCGATTGATTTACAATTGAATAAACTCTATTGGCCCTGCCAGAAATTCCATCGCCATTAGCATCAAAGGGATCCTCATTCTTTAGAATATCAGATTCTTTAATAGCTTCAATAAGACCAAGTCCAATCATTTGAGGTGCCACTCTTGGAGAAGCAATGGTTGCCTCAGTAAATGGGCCATAGTTAAGAGCTAAAAAAGAATAAATAGGTTTAAGTAACTGGGCAAAGAATCCATCGTGATACTGGATTTGAATTTTTTCAAATCGAACAGTACTAATTCCTTCGCCTGGAACTCCTGGAACTCCTTGCGGTTGAAACTGTCCTCCGTAAACAGGGTGAGGGATGACTTCCTTGCTTTCAGCAAGAGTCTTGACTCTTAATCTAAAAAGAAGAGAAACATCAGTCACTCCATCTTCTTCAGGTAGGCCTCGACCGCGACCATCTTTAAAATGGCACGAGCTACAAGAGACTGCATTATAAATTGGACCTAGACCATCGCGAGCAGTGGTGGATGCAGGAGTGGCAACCCAAACAGTATTGAAGAAACTGTTACCAACCTGAAATTCTCTGCGAAGAGCTCCTCGGGTTCCACTCAAAGGATGGCTGAATGCTTGGACTGAAAAATCGGAAGTTGTTCCTGTCCCTGCTGGAAATTCAGCATTCGAGTCAACACTACTCTTAGCATTTGTGGAAAATGCCAAGAGTGTAAATAGTGTTAAAGTGATCATCTTCATTTGTTGCTCGCCTAAACTTTAGTAGTCGATCTTAACTCCAAGAAGGTCTGCTACTTCTACAAGATCGTGGGCCAATGCCTCTAATTCTTCTACTGAATTAAGAATCACTGCACGACCTTCCTCATTCACGATAGCTTGATCAAAAGGTACTGGGATAGAAGCAAGAAGAAGTGGAAGAGACTGAAGGCGAGCTCTCACTCTTTGGGCCACTTCAGTATTTTTGACTGCTGGAAGATCGAGGATCTCCGTGCTGCGGATAACTTCTGCAATACCTTGGTAGTTCCAGATAATATCCATATGAGTCATGTCAGAGAAACATGAATGCTCATCTTCTTGTCCTTGAGTATCGTAGGCCACATACATTCTTTCTCCAGAAAGTTCATCTCCGGCCATAAAGATAGCACCAGAAAGAAGCTTCTTAAGAGCATCTGTACTTTTAAAGCTTTCAAATTCTTGTCTGAAGTTATTTTTATTTTTCTGCCACTCAGATTCAAGTCCTGTTAGATCATCAACTAAAAGATCAGCTGCAATTCTTAAGTACTGACTTCTTCTTTTAGCATTTGGTGCATTTATATAATCTGTGTAAGGACGTTGTCCTGGACCATCAACAAAGAAGTCTTGTCCCCAAAGAAGAAACTCAATGGCGTGGTATCCAGTAGAGATATTTTTCTCTCCATCTAATTCATTGAGAGAAATGAGAAGTTCTTTAGTGATTTGTGGAAATTCAGTAGTGTTATTGATAATTCCTGCATGAGAAGCTCCTACTACATAATCAATGTAGGCTTCATCTAGAGGCCATGAGTTCAGAAGACCTTCTGGTCCGCCATCTCTGTCGATCGGGCCATTATAAAAACGAAACACTTCTGTTTTACCATATGGTTCACGTGCATAGATCCAGGCTTGTTTTGCCATTTGGTGAGTAACAATAGAAGGAGTTTGAGTGAACTGATAGAGGGACTTCTTCAGAAACTGAGCTCGCTTGAGAGTTTCCTGATACGAGCTGTGTACATGGGCACTATATTTTTGAACACTATCTGAAAGTGTCTGTGCTGATGAATGTGTGGCAAAGAGAGAGAACATAACGAGTGATAAAATGGATATATATTTCATCTGTATTCCTTTGTTGGTCTATAATGGGAACACATGTTTGATACCACAAACAAAAGCGCTAAGGATAGGGATTTAGAACATTTTACTCAAATAATTTCATGAAGATTAGAACGTATTTTCAGACACATAGGCTGAGTTTTATAAATCTTGGCCTAAGATCGAATCAGACAGTTTTTTCTCCCCGACAATTAGCTCAGGCAAAGTTTAGGGCGGTGATATAATTAAAAAGGTTAAATCCTTGAGGTTCATATGGATGTGCAGATTAAGAAAGGGAAGATTCTTATTTATCGGGTTTTTGATATTGGCCCGGAAATAAATCTAGAAAAAGTTGAAACCATTTTTAATGAAAACCTAAAAGAGAAGTTTAGGTTAGATCGAAAACACAATTCATCACTTATTATTTCAAAGTCACCGACTTCAATTCATTTAGGACGACTGCCAATAAATATTCTGGGCGAAACTTTTGAAGCTCATCTTATTTGTAAAGTGTGGCAGTTTGGTACGGCCTCTTTATGTTTTCAAATCTCTATTGAGAACACCAGCTGGAGCAAGCTGGTAGATTACTCGCAGGCCCTTGATTCAGGGGACGAGATCGACGAGATAGCTCGAAAAAAGATTAAAGAGTTTCAGGCACATATTAAAGATGCTCTTCCTGAAATGAATCAATGGGATACATTCGAAGATTATATTACTTTCTTTATTGAAGAGTTTTCTGATCCAGATTTAAGGCCTTCAGAGTTGCCGCTTAAAGTTGAAATTCCCAATTTGTTGCTTGCTGAAAAAAAGGGGAATCTCTCCTTAAAGCTAAAAAATAAAATCCTAGAAAATACTTTTCAATATTTTGATGATGATTTGGTTGTTGTTGATTGGAACTCTGCTCTTGTGGTGGAGCCTAGTGGATCTATGGACGTTCCGCTTGTCATTGAGTTTGCCCTTAACCAATTGCTGGAGATGCGCTATTACGATGATTTGTTGGATGAGAAGCTTAGCAGACTTTATAGTTCTGTTACCGGTAAAAAAAGGGGAGTCTTTTCCAATCAGTATTCAGAACTAGCAGAAGAGGCCGGACAAATTTATCTGGAGATTTCTGAAATCATTGAGAATGTTGAAAACTCATTTAAGACCGTAGGAGATTTTTATCTTGCGACTATTTTTAGAGAAACATCAAAGAGATTTCGGTATGAGGATTGGACCAAGTCTATTAATGAAAAGCTCAACAATCTAGCAGAAATTTCAAAGCTCCTTCATTCAGAAGTTAATGAATCAAGAAATCACAGTCTTGAAATCATTATCATTGTCTTAATTGCGATTGAAGTGATTCCTTTTGTGTATGGACTATTTCGGTAGCATTCTCTGGTGAAGAAACACTTTTCCCTCTAGGTTATTTTTTGATTGTTCGATAATCTTTAAGAAATAAAAAATGAAGGATTAAAGCGAATGAAAAAAATGGCCAGTGCGTTTCTATTGTTATCTGCCACCAGCAATATCTGGGCATTGACTCAAAATGGATTTGATATTATTCCTTATGGATTCATCCGCGCAAGTTCATCATACTCTGATGCAGGTTTAGGTTCTTTTAATAATAGTAATATGGTTGCTCCAACTCATGCTGTTCCTCAGCTGGATAATACTAGCAAAGATTCCCGTATGAGTTTTCAGGCACAACAAACAAGAATTGGAGTTAATCTAAAAAAAGATAAGAATATAACTGCCAAGCTTGAATTTGATTTTGTAGATTTCAATAAATCTTCTCCTACAACGCAAATGAATCCACGTGTTCGTATCGCGAGTGTTACTTATGAGTTTGAGGAACATAAATTTATCATTGGTCAGGATTGGGATTTCTTTTCTCCTGTTGGTGCCTTTACCTACAACTATGTAGGAAATTACTTCTTGGCCGGGAATACCGGATTTATGAGACAACAAGTCCAATACATGAATACTCAAGGAGCATGGGAGTTTGGAGGAGCGATAGGAATGGCAGGAAGCAATCCTGGGGTAAGTGAAGGTGACTTAGAGCTGTCTAAATCGCCTAGCTATGCTCTACGTGCAATGAGAAAATTATCGGGCAACGGAAGGATAGGAGTTTCAGGAATCTATGCCAGAAGCCATTTTGAAGTGAATAACTCTTCTCATGATTCTTACTCTGGAAACTTCTTCTATGAACAGTCTTTGGGACGAATCTCATTAAGGTCTGAATTCTACTTCGCCCAGAATCTTGCGAATCTCGGGGCCCTCTCAATTGGTAGAGGGACAGCAACCTCTAATGTGAAAGAGCATGGAGGATTTCTGAGTTCCTCATTTAAGATGACTGAGAAAAGTGATATAACAGCTGGGATTGGTTTCGCACGAATTGATAATGAAAAGAGTGTGACTCCTTTTGCTGCCGGCGCATCGGCTTCTGCTGGGATTTTGAGCAATACCGTGGCGCGCTTAGGATATGAATATAAGGTCACAACAGATCTCTCTTTACATTGTGAATTAAGCAGATATGAAACAAAGTTTAAGCTTGCTGCGAAGGATGATATGAATATCGCTCATCAAGTAGATGCTGGAATCCTTTTGCGCTTCTAGAAGATTAGTTAGTACTCTTATTAATGTGCCTCAGGATTTCTGAGGCAATGTGATCCAGATTCATTGTTTTATCTATCGCTCCATATTCTATTGCCACTTTGGGCATTCCAAAAACAACACAACTATCTTCATCCTGAGCAATATTAAATGATCCAGCTTTTTTCATTTCAACCAGACCTTGTGCTCCATCTTTTCCCATTCCCGTAAGAACAACTCCGATTGCATTTGTTCCTGCGTAGTGGGCGACAGAGTTCATGAGATAATCTGCAGCTGGTCTGACTCCATGAAGAGGAGGCTGTTGATGAAGTTTGACGTAGTAGTAGCCACCACTACGATAAATTTCCATATGAAAATCTCCTGGAGCAATAAGTACTCTTCCTGGAAGAATCTTATCCCCCTCTTCTGCTTCTTTGACTTCGAAAGGAAACATTTTATTCAAAAGTCCTGCATACGTTTTGGTGAAAACGGCCGGCATGTGCTGAACAATAACTGTTCCTGGTAAATCAGCAGGCAATCCTGCAAGTAAAACTTTTAGTGCTTCAGTTCCACCTGTCGATGAGGCTATGGCAAGGATCTGATGGGTCGTTTTAAGCAAGGCCCCAGAAACAGGCATTTCTTTTGGTTTTATTTCTTTATTAATAATTATAGGAGAGGAATTTTTGATAGGTAATTTTGATTTCGCTACAACTTTGACTCTCGCGATCAGTTCGTCTCTAAAATCATTAACCCCCTTTGAAATATCAATGGAGGGCTTGGCCATTGTATCTATCGCACCAACTTCAAGACATTTTAGAGCAACTTCAGACCGCTCAAGACTTAATGAGGAGAAAATCATCGTTCTCGTAGGTAAGTACTGCATGACTTTAGTAAGAAAAGTAATACCATCCATCTTAGGCATCTCAATATCTAAAATCATCACATCTGGTTTTAGTTCAACTAGTTTTTCTCTTCCCACATAAGGATCAGGAGCTGTTCCAACAACTTCAATTTGCGGGTCAGATTCAAGAATCTTTCTCAGCAAGGTTCGAATTACAGCAGAATCATCAACTAGTAGAACTCTAATTTTAGGCATTGTTATAACTTTTTATAAACCGCATGGCTTATGGCCTTAACATTTTTATTCTTAAGCAATCCTGTTTCAACGTGTCCAAGGAAAAGAAGGCCCCCTGGCTTCAATTGAGATATGAGCATATCGACAACACTAGTCGCCGTATCCTTCTCAAAGTAAATTAAAACGTTTCTACAGAAAATGATGTCAAATTTATCTTTAAAATTGGGTTTATCTTGAATGAGGTTAAATTTTGCAAAGTTGATCATCTTGCGAAACTTGCTGGCAATCCTGAAAGATGACTGATCTTTGGCATTTTTGAATTCACGGAAAAAGATTTGTCGAATACTGGCCGGTAATTGCTCGACTTCCTCTTGTCCATAGTTTCCGGCGGACGCTCTCTGAAGTATATCGAGATCGATATCCGTTGCAAGAAATTCAAGTGCTAATTGTTCAATAGGAAGACCAGCATTGAGCAGGGTAAAAAGTATAGAGTAGGGTTCCTGACCAGAACTGCTGGCAGAACACCATGCTCGAAAGGAATTCGTCGTAAAATCATGCTTGGCAACTCTTTCCGAGATATAGTCTTTCAAAACATCATAATGAGTCGATTCACGAAAAAAATGTGTCGTATTCGTAGTGAGGCAAGAGATAAAGGCATTTTCCAGACCTTTGTTTCCACCAACCATTAATTTATGAGCAAGTTCTGAATAATTCTTGAATTGATATTTTTGCAGAAGAGGATGAACTCTTCCTGCCATCAATGTTTTATTCTTGTCATTACTTGGAAGTGTAATGCCTGTTAAGTGTTTGATGATTTCAGCAAGTTTATTAAATCCAGCTTCATCAGAAAGCAGATACTGATGTGTCTTATTATTTGCTTCCAGTGAGTCAAATGAAGGTGGTTTGAATTTTATAGATTGACTCATGCTATTTGCTTCCTGTTTTGATATTGATTAAATTTGATGACTAGTTTGCAAACCTCGTCAGTATCAATGACAAATCCAACACCGCCATGTGAAAGAATGCATGAAGCTGAAATTCCAGTTGAGGTTTTAACAATATTATTGATTGGTTTTAAAACAACATGAACTTGAGAGACAAATTCATCAACACCAATACCAAAATATTTGCCGTCAACTTCAAGGATTAGAACCATTTTCTTCGCAGTAATATCTGCGGCTACACCTAGTGCATAATCAAGTGAAGCATAGGGAATAATGAGATTTCTATACTTAAACATGACCAAAGAGTTAGGATCTTTGAGGAGGTTTAGCTTATCACCTGCCAGAATTTCTAAAACTTTTTCTGTCGGGAAAACATAAGATCCATTATGAGATTTTACATGCAAGCCCTCTTGAATTGACGTCGTTAAAGGAAGTATGAGTTTAAATTTAGTTCCTTTATTTATGGTAGAATCAATTTCGATCTTGCCGTTGAGCTGCTCAATCGTAGTCTTTACGACATCCAGGCCGACTCCTCGTCCAGAGACGTCCGTCACCTTCTCAGCAGTTGAAAATCCCGGCATCATAATAAATTGGAATATCTCGTTAGTCGTATAGTCGGAGATATTTGAGTTTTGAGGGACAAGTTGGTTTTCACGGGCCTTGCGGAAGACTCTATCAATATCAATTCCTCTTCCATTGTCCTGAATAGTTAGAACAATCTTTGAACCGATATGTTCTGCCTTTAAAGTGATCACTCCTTCTTTGGCAATTCCATGATCTGCAGAGTTTCGGAGAATGTGAAGAAGAGGATCTGTGATCAGTTCTACCATTGAACGATCAATTTCGACTTCTTCGCCATTTTGGATAAATTCAATTTTTTTATCGAGCTTAAGACTGACATCTCTTACAGCGCGCTGACACTTCATGAAAAGATTTTTCATGCTAATCATGCGCATCCCAAGTGTCTCATCTTGTAGTTCTCGAATGGTCTTCTCTAAGAGAGAGAAGGTTGCTTCGAGAAGAAGATCATCTTTGTGTTGTTCTACTCTGTTAGCAAGCTGGCTTTTATTGATAACCAGCTCTCCAACTAGATTCATGATCTTGTCGATTTTGCTTGCATCAACTTTAACGGATACTGATTGTTTCGTCTGAATAGGAGTAGGTATTGCACTCTTTACAAGCTCTACTGGGGCCTGGAGAGTTTGTTTTTGCTTTGATATCTCCTGGACGATTTCATCTTCTGATAGGCTGAGGTGCTCTTCGGTCAATTGAATGCCTAATCTTTCATTAGTCTCTTTCAAAACTTTTTGCCATTCATCATCTTCGGAGGTTGACCCTGGACAGATTTCTTCCTCTTTGGGACTTTCACTAAAAAGAGGAATCGTTTCTTTGTCATCTCCTAGCATCAGAAGTCTATCATTGATATCAAAGGCCAGGACTGTAATCTCCCAGTCTTTGGAGTCTTGACCATTGAGAAATGAGATTTTCTGCTTAAAAGCATCACCACATTTCAAGAGCAGCGAAACCAATTCAGCATTAAGAATGTCTGGCGAGAGCTTAATAATGGAAAGAAGGTCTTCCACACTATGAGCAAAAGCAGCAAGATCCTGATAACCTACAGCTGAACTTCCTCCCTTAAAGCTGTGGGCAACCCGAAATATGGTAGATATCTCTTCCGACCTGTTATGGCCTGTTTCAAGCTTTAAAAAAGATTCCTCCCATAAATCTAAGAGGGAAGCGCCTTCTGCTAAAAACTCTCGTCTTAGCTCTTCGAGAAATTCATCATCAATCATTGGATCCTTCCAGATTTTATGCTACTTCAAGAAGAAGCATGTCTTTTTTTGAAAGACAGCGTGATATATCCACTAACATAATCAAATTGTTTTCCATTTTCCCTATGGCCTTAACAAAGGAATAATCACTTTCGGAGATAGGGGATGGTTCAATTTGAGAACTTTGTAAGTGGATGACCTCTTGGACAGAATCGACAATAACACCGACATGCCCAATTTCAGCTTCAACAACAACGATGCATGTTTCCTTAGTTGCTTCTGCTGAAGGCATCTTTAGTCTCTTGCGAAGATCAACCACTGCAATAACTTTACCCCGAAGATTCATGACTCCTGCTACAAAATCTGGAGCTTCAGGAACCTCGGCAATCTCAGACATACGATTGATTTCTCGCACGCTTTCTATTTCAATTCCGTAAGAACGGTTTTGTAGTTTGAACGTAAGATATTGTCCGCCGTGTACTTTCATTGTTTGCTCCTAAAATCCGTCGGCCTTGCCAATTATTGTTTCCTCTTCTTCATCATCGAAAGGAAGGATTTTAGCCGCTGATGAATGTTTGCCTTTGAATGGCTGAGCTTGCATCGGCTTTATTTTATGGATGTTGGGCTTCTGCTGATTTTTTTTAGTAACAGCCGGTCTTTCTTCTTCTGCAAGATTCCTTGCACTATTTCCATGAACAAAAACTCTTAAGTTCGATACAAGCTGCTCAAGGCAAACTGCCTGAGAAGACATTTCTTCTGCAGAGCTGGCAACTTCTGTGGAAGAAGAAGCATTTGATTGAATTGCTGAATCGAGATGGTTCATGGCCTTAGAAATTTGTTCAATCCCATGGGCCTGCTCCTGTGAAGCAGCTGAGATTTCCCCATTGAGATCGGCCACCTTTTTGACTGAAATCACAATTTCTTTCAGAACAGTTTCAGAGTTATCAGCAATTTTTACTCCTTGTTCTGTTTTGTCGACTGACTCTTTAATCAGACCATTAATTTCCTTAGCAGCTGAGGCAGATCGTTGGGCAAGATTGCGAACAGCTTCAGCAACCACGGCAAAGCCTTTACCTTGTTCACCGGCGCGGGCCGCTTCTACGGCAGCATTAAGGGCCAGAAGATTTGTTTGAAAAGCAATCTCATCGATCACATTGATAATTTCTTCAATTTTCTGAGAGGATTTGGCCATTTCTCCCATGGCCTCAATCAATTTTTCTATTTCTGTTTCACCTTTCTCTGCTGACTCGAGTGATCTTTGAGAAAGGGAATTGGCTTCTTTAGCGTGATCGGAATTGAGTTTCACCATGCTGGATAATTCTTCCAGCGATGATACCGTCTCTTCAAGGGAAGCGGCCGATTCGGTTGATCCTTGGGCTACAACCTGTCCTGCTTCAGACAGCATATTTGAAGCGGCCAATACTTGCTGACCCGCTTCTGCTGTGTCATTCACAGTTTTTGATAGAACTCTCATTAATCTTCCCGTAAAGATGAAGAAAATAGCAAAAGCTCCGGCCAGCGCCATTGAAAAACCGAGAATGATTTTATTTCTAAGATCAGTGACAGTCTTCTCAACGTCATCAACATAGACGCCACTTCCAATGACCCATTTCCATGCCTTAAATTGACGAACAAAACTGATTTTCGGTTCAAGATGTGTAGAGCCAGGTTTGTTCCACTCATAGCTCATGAATCCTTCTGCTTGAGGACTTGAAGCAATTTTTACTGATTCAACAAAGAGAGGAAATCCTTTTGGGTCTTTATAATCGCTCAGATCAGTTCCAACGAGTTTAGTATTTGTCGGGTGCATGATCATTTTGGGATGCATATCATTCACCCAAAAATATTCTTGTCCTGAATAACGAAGATCCCTTAGGGCATCTAGTGCAGCAGTTTTCGCTTCTTCTTCGGAAATCTCATTGTTCTCATAGCGCTTATAGAAGTGATTAACGACATCAGAAGCAACATCTACTGTTTGTTTAATGGCTGTTTTTCTGTCATTGAACATATTGTCCTTCATGATCGGTAAGAAATAGAAGACGACAATGAGGCAAAGAGGAACCATTGAAACGATAAGTAGAGTCAGTGTTTTTTGACGAAAGCCAAGATTTCCCCAAGACAGTGTTTGCATTTTTAAAACCTCATAGTTTTTTAAGAGCTCTAATTTTTCGGAGCACACTTAATTTTTCACTTTTCGATATCGGTAGCAATTGAGGAAATATGAGTCACTTAAACTGAGCTGAATCAGTTTTTTTTTAGCAATAATAAACAAAACATGAACAAATTTTCCTGCCAGTAGGGATGGAATAATTTGAGAAATCAATCGTACGTTTGATTTTTATGAAAACTGGCATTTTTTGACATCTTTAGGTTTTTACATTTTCTCCTAAAATAGGTGAGAGAACTTTTACCAGGACTGAATAGATGAGAGTGTGGTCTTTATTTGTTGTTTTCTTTTTTTCAATGCCTCAAGCTTATTCCCAAATTTTTAAAGTACAAACAACTGCGTGTGGTGCAGTCCCATCTAATTTATGTGAAGGTCTTCGACAAGAGATTCAAAAACATATCAATGAACATGCTCCAGGTGTGGAGATCGATAAATATGCAGATGGTATGGCCCGGTCAAATAAGATTTCTGCTAAGGGTGGAGGTTCTGATTATGCCAACAGGTTTGAAGCAATTATGCTTTCTGCGAGTGTTAATGCCGGAGCTGAAGTGGATATCAGCAATACTAAAAACCTTGAAAAAACTGCTTCAGGTGTTTCACTAGCGCCTTCTGCTGTCATTGGTGTGAATTTAGGTTTATTGCCGGTAGGAAAAATTGCAGGTTTAAAAACACGAGACCTTGATCTTTTCCTTTCTTTCATGAGTTACAACAAAGATAAACTGCTCGATGAAGATGAGATTAGTTTAGGGGGCGAATTTAATCATTATGGTGCTCAGATTCGTTATCAATGGGTGAATGAAAAAGATATTCTTCCTTGGTATATGCTTCAATGGACAGGACTTCAAGTTCACACCGGTTATCAGTACACTCGAAATAAACTAAACGTAAATTACAAACTAGATCCATCAAGTATCGACCCGATTGATTATAATGGAGCAACTGCGACCGTTGATAATGGTTCGGCCACAGCATTGATTGAACATTCATCGCATACTATCCCCTTGGAAATTTCAACTGGTATTCGATTCCTTTATCTTTTTAGCTTGTATGGCGGGCTAGGAACCGATTTCACACTCAGTTCAGCTTCAGAAGCACGCGTATCCGCTCTTGGATCGGTATCTACTGGAGGTCTGGCGGCCGGGGCTAATTATTCAATTGCTGGAGATCAAGAGGCAGATGGTAAGGCCGAATTTATCAATACACGAGCTTTCGCAGGTTTTCAGGTCAACATTCCTATGGTGAGAGTATTTGTGCAGGGGCATAAGTATTTCTCTAATGATACCTATGCAGTGAATGCTGGTGTGAAGTTAATGTATTAAGTATTTGTGTTGCGCCAAGAGAAGATTACTTGAATCCTCTCTAGGCCAACGCAATTAATTTGTCATTTCTGATACGCTTTTAGAAGTTAAGGTTATGTTAAGTATTAGTTTCACTTAAGTTGATAATGTCTACGTTGCCGAAAGCAATATGACCAATTTCCTTCGGCAAATCTTCTGACTCTTCATCATTTTCTCGATTTCCATCTTTGTAATCATCGTTTCCCAGATAGTGAGTTAGAGTCCCACCATCATGATAAATGTTTTCTTGATTAGGAGTGGATTTCTTTACTTTCTTTTCACTCGATTTCATATTCTCTTTCCTCCAATTTTTGAAATTGCATAAGTGGTGCCAATGTCCGTTGCGTAGAAATTAACTTTTTTATTTTTAGTTCTAAGGAGAAAATGCTCTGACTCTTAGAGGAGGATTTATGGCCGGAAGTATTTGGAAAGGAAGTATCAGTTTTGGTCTGTTAAATATTCCCGTCACTTTACAAAAAGCTCAAGAGGGAAGCGGACTTAGTTTTAGCTTGCTTGATGAAGAGGATTTTTCACCAATCAAATATAAGAAAGTGAGTGCTAAAACGGGAAAAGAAGTACCGATGTCTAGAATTGTTAAAGGCTATGAATATGAAACGGGACAATTTGCCATTCTAGGTAAGGACGATTTTAAAAAGGCCAATCCCAAAGCAACCCAGACAATTGATCTGGAAGATTTTGTAAGCTTTGAACAAATTGATCTCATGTTTTTTGATCGTCCCTATTATTTAGTTCCACAGAAGTCAGGGATTAAGGGCTACTTTCTCTTACGAGATGCTCTGAAAAAATCGAATAAAGTAGCAGTCGGAAAAATTATTATAAGAACAAAAATGCATTTAGTTTGTCTGATGGCAAAAGAGGATTATCTCGTCTTAGAATTACTGAGATTTGCCCACGAGGTTTTAGAAGTGAATGAGGTGAACTATTTAGATGATATTGAAGAACCAAAGATTAATGCCAAGGAAGTAAAAATGGCGATGGAGTTGATTGATGGAATGACTGCGGACTGGGCCCCTGAGAAATATCAAGATACCTACAACGACGACATAATGAGGATCATCGATCAGAAGATTAAAAAAGGTGAAAAGGCGGAAGTCTACTATGATGAGGATGCAAAAATTGAAGCCCCTAATACGAATGTCGTCGATCTTATGCCGCTTCTTAAAAAATCTCTGGCCCTGAAGAGTGGTAAGAAAAAGAAATCAACAAAGAAGGCTGCCAATGGATAAAGAGCAATTGCATGAATATCGCAAGAAAAGAAATTTTCGAATTTCCAGTGAACCGAAGGGAAAAAGCTTAAAGAAAAAAAAAGACAAACTTATCTTTGTGGTCCAAGAACATCATGCGAGTCACCTCCATTATGATTTTCGTCTCGAATGGGACGGAGTTTTGAAAAGCTGGGCCGTTCCCAAAGGTCCTTCTCTTGATCCGAAGGTTAAAAGACTCGCCGTTCAGACAGAGGATCATCCCTTAGAGTATGCAAAGTTTGAAGGTGAAATTCCTAAAGGAGAATATGGGGCAGGAGAAGTTTTTATCTGGGATGCAGGAACATGGGAAGCGGAAGTGGAGGATATTGATGAGGCCCTCGAGAAAGGTAACTTAAAGTTCAAGTTAAAGGGGAAAAAGCTGAAAGGAAGTTTCGTTTTAGTCAGAACTCATTATAACGAATCAAGAAATAAGAACTGGCTTCTTATTAAGCATAAGGAGAGTGCTGAAAAAAAGTTACATTAGATCGGTTGCAATTTATCCCACCCTTACTTCCCACCTTAGTAACTGATCTGGGCCCTGCTAAAAACGATTTGCATGAAATAAAACTTGATGGATACAGAATTCAGGCCCACTTATCCTCAGATCATATCATTCTCTATTCCCGCAACGGTCTCAACTGGACAAAAAAATTCTTAAAGATAAAAGCTGAGCTTGAGAAACTCCAGCTTGAAGGTACCATTTTTGATGGAGAAGTAGTCTCTTTAGATGAAGAAGGCAAGAGTCGATTTCATTTATTGCAAAAAACTCTCAAGAAAGAAATAAAAACAGAACTCCATTATTTTGTTTTTGATCTTCTTTTCTATCAAGGAGAAGACTTGAGGGATCTGCCTTTATGGGAAAGAAAGCAAAAGCTACAAGATATTTTCTCCGAAGATTTTAATCTTATTCATTATCTTGATCATATAACTGCGCATGGTGAAGAATTCTTCAAGCTTTCTTGCCAAGAGGGATTAGAGGGGATTGTTTCTAAAAAAGCTGATTCTCATTACTCTTCGGGCAGAGGCCATCAATGGGTAAAAATGAAATGTCATAATCAAGAAGAGTTTGTTGTAGGAGGATACACAGAACACACAAGTGTTCCAGGTAAGATCGGCTCACTTCTTTTAGGAGAGTATCGACATGGAAAACTTTATTATATTGGCAAAGTCGGAACAGGATTTTCAACGAAAGAGTTACAGGATTTAAAGAAGCTTCTGGCCCCCACCGAAATAAAAGGATCTCCTTTTGTTGATAAAACTTCAAAGGAAAAGAAAGCACACTGGGTAAGTCCCAATCTGATTATTGAGGTGAAGTTTCAGAATTGGACACATGATCGGATTTTAAGGGGCGCCGTATTTTTAGGTCAACGGGAAGATAAGTCTTCTAAGGAGGTTGAGATGCATGTAGAACATCTTTCATCACCTGAGAAAATCATTTATCAAAAAGAAAAAATTACCAAAGAAATGATTGCTCAGTTTTATCAAGAGGTTTCTCCCTATATTTTAAAGTATTCAAAGAACAGACCTCTGAGCATTGTTCGATGTCCTCAAGGAACATCGTCGAAATGTTTTTTTCAAAAACATTTGGATGTTAAAAATGTAAGGGGACTTAACTTCTTTGAAGTTCAGGAGAAGGAGGAAGTTGATGAGTACTTCTCTTTGACTTCAGTCCATGGCCTTCTGGCCTTGGTACAGCTAAATGCCTATGAGTTTCACGGCTGGAATTGCCATGATTCTGATATAGAGTTTCCCGATCAGATTGTTTTAGATCTTGATCCAGATGAAAAAATACCTTGGGAAGATTTAGTTTGGGCTTCTTTAAAATTAAGAGAGCTTCTTTTGGATTTGGATTTAGAAAGTTTTGTCAAACTGACAGGTGGTAAAGGAGTGCATCTTCATATTCCTATTTCACCTAAATACAAATGGAATGAAATTAAATCTTTTGCTTACACCTTAGGACGAGAACTTGTAGAGCGCTATCCCGAGAAATTTACGACCAATATGTCTAAGAAGATGCGTAAAGGAAAAATCTTCATCGATTATCTTCGAAATGAACGTGGTTCCACCGCTGTTCTTCCTTATTCTTTAAGGACTAAGGAAAAAGCAACGGTTGCAATGCCTATAGAGTGGGATGAGCTCTTAGAGTCTGAGGGTGGATCAAGGTATGGCCCGGAAGAAGCTTTAAAAAAGATAAGAGAGAGAAAACGAGACCCTTGGGAAGATTATCCCGAAAGAGAAGGCCAACAGATTGTTATTCTTGAGCACTAAGATTTCGAGTGTCACTGAATTGCTGCGTAACTTTTTCAATTTATCTCTAATGAAGCTAGTAAAAGCGCATGAAAAGTTCTAAAAGAGGGCAACTTTGGAGTACTTATGAAAAAATATTTGGCCCTGATGATTCTTTCCCTTTCTTTTAATGCTTCCGCTCTTACTTGTTATGGAACTGAGCCATTTTTTGGCCTGGCCATTGATTCAAGCTCTATGACTTTTGGTTTTTATGGTGCCGAAGCACTGAGCGAGAAAATCGTTTCTAAAACTGATGCTCAAGGAACAAAAGGTTTTGCTTACAAAGTAAGAACAAAAAATATGTCTGCCTCAATTATTACAGGCGATTGTAATGATGGGATGAGCGACAGAAACTATCCGTTTCACTTACTTCTTGAAAGAGGCAATGATGTCTTTTACGGATGTTGTTTAAAATAAATTTATAAGTAAATGAGGCCCTTTACGGGCCTTACTTATTGGAACTTAATCTATCACTTTGTTGAATATATTAGATTTATTAGGCATTAAAAAATTGAGGACTTAATTATGAGAAAATTGATTATTTTGGCCCTTCTTATCACTTCGACAATGGCTTCTGCTGGACGCATGAAGGATATCTACATTGATACGATGGATAGCATCGTTTCAGTCTTAGGAACTAGCGAAGATTACATCAGAGTAAAAAGTCAGAAGTTTGTTTCAGTGCAAGATGCTGACATCGCTGTTGCTACTATTATCCAAGATATCTATTCAGGTGAGTATTTTGAGTGCATAACAAAGTTTGATAAGCGCGAATCAGGCTTCCAGCTTCGTAACACTGCCTGCAGGTAATCTAGCAACTCCATCTTAAATAACTGAAGGCCCGTTCTCGGGCCTTTTTTATTTCAGCGAGTGAAGCTTTAATGATGAAACTCTTAAAGAGTTAAATGATTATCGAAATACTGAAAATAGTGAAAGGCTTAAACTGTGGTTTACGAATTAATTAAAGGGATTTTTTTATTAAAAAAATGGAGCGGGAAATGGGGATCGAACCCACGACCTTCTGCATGGCAAGCAGACGCACTACCACTGTGCTATTCCCGCATGATAGATTGATTGAGGTGGGGTTGATCTTAAGAAAACAGGTAAAGACTGTCAAGCATATTTCCACAAAAATAATAAAAACTTTGCATTATTTGCTGTTCGAGAGGGGTGAGTCTTTGGTATCTGGGGGAACTTTATTTGAATAATGAAAAGGATTAAGATGAAAAAGTTTTTATCTCTTGTTGTTTTCCTTGTGGCCTTCCAGGCACAAGCTGATTGGAAGTCTGTTTTTATCTCTGGTGATGACTCTATCCCTAACTTTGATAATGGACGTGTCGCTCTGTCTGAACTTTTTCATTCATTCGGCGCTTACCGTGAAAATCAAGTTCACCTAACAAGTAATAGAAGACTGGTAACTCCAGAAGTTAAGCTTGCTACTCTTAACAATATCGCCAATGCTTTCGTTTCTCTGAAAGTGAATCAAAAAAATGATGGATGTCTTCTTTTTATGACATCTCATGGAATTAAGAATTTCGGTTTTTACCTAAGTTCTGGTTATGAAGGTAAAGAGGGTGGAATTACTCCTGATCAGCTATCTCAGGTGGTAGATGCTACTTGTGGCAATGCTCCTACAGTTCTTCTTATCTCTGCTTGTTATTCAGGACAATTTGTTCAGAAGCTTGCTCGTGATAACCGTGTGATCATGACTGCTGCGATTAAAGATCGTCCATCTTTTGGATGTTCAACAGATACAGTTTATACTTACTGGGATGAGTGTCTTCTTGATAACCTTCCTCACACAAATACATGGGAAGAGCTATATTCTGAAGTTAAGAGCTGTATTACTCGTAAAGAGTCAGCACTTGGTTTCCAGCCTTCTCTTCCACAAGCATTCTTCGGAAAGAATGTTCGTAACATGGCCATCTTAGATAAATAATTCGTTCATCTCTTCGGGCCTTAGACAAATTTTTGTTCTAAGGCCTTCATAATTTTCTTATAACTTTCACCGCTATATTTCTTACTCATAATCGCAAGGATATCTTTCTTATTACTCGGTAGCTCTGGGTTTAAAAGGATTCTCACAAAATGATCTGCTATGATAAAAATTTGAGAAAGTGGGTGAAGTTCTTCAGAAGGATCATCGCTAAAGCTGATTCCATCCAATCGACCATGAGATTGTAGAATTATCGTTTTGATAAACTGATTGGCCTCGGGATGGAGAGAGACAATATTGAAGGCATCCTTGGCATGAAATCTAACTTCTTCTTTTTCAGCTTCTGTTAATTGAGAAGCATTAAGCTCTTTCTCTGATGAAATTCTCATTTGAGGAGTCGTCTTTAAAGTCGTATCTGCGAAGAAGGCCACAAAACTTAAAATATTAAGATGTTCAAGTTTGTACCAACTCTGCTTAGAGAGAATGTAGTGACACATGAGTGCCAGAAGATGGGCATGTTGATAAGCGTAGGAAACTTTGTTGGAAAAAAGAAATTTAATGAGACTCACCATCTCTAGTGAATTTCTCACTGACTGCACCATGGAGTTGATTGAAGTCTCAGACAGCTCAATACTGGCCTGATCAATCTCGAGTTGTTGTAGTCTTTCTCTGACAATTTCATGAGCATAAGAGGTCGTAAGAATTCGATCTTCGAGTGTGAGATCATCTCTTTCAAGTCTAGTGATGAGGGCATTGGTCACAAAAGTCGTGAAGTACTGAACATATTCGTGAAGAATATAAAATTCTTTCAGCCCCTGTTCTTCGTATTTTTGAATAGTCGTGCGATCGAAACTATCATTTTGGTGAATTCGTTTAATAAATTGAAACTGATCTCTTCCTTTTTTTATTCGAATATAGATATCACAGGGAGTTTGATTTATTTCATAGAAGTAGTGGAGGGAGACGGGAACATAGTCGACCTTAACTTTATGACTGACTTCCAGGTTTACTCCAAGATTTTTCGCTGCTTGCTTAACGATGATTTCCCAGCTGATAGGCTCAGAGAGACAGAGAATTTCGTGAGAGATTTCAGGACATTCTCCCAGCACAATCAACGAAGTGTTGAGTCCTTCTTCTTTGATGAAATCATAAAGAATTTTAGCAGTAGGTTCTCCATGGACTTTGGCGCGAGAGATAATCAATGAAACTTGTGGAAGAATTTTTAGAAGAGAAAGTGTGTCTTGAGCATTTTCTCTGTGGATAATATCTGTCCCTACAAAATTTTGAAGATTAATGGCGAAAAGTTTTTGTAAATCAAAATTATCTTCAATGAGAATCGTCTGACTCATTCGTCTACCTCAAAAATAGCTTTTAAGTATTCTAACAAAAATTTTAAATTTTGGGTTCAGGTGAGGAAATAATCTCCCCACGAATTCCGATGAGTTTACTTGAGTAATGATAGGTTTCGGGATTGAAAGCATTAATCTTTCCATGTCCCTCGGGTATATCGATGATGTAATGAGGAAGGGCCCAACCGGGCAAAAGGTTTCTTAAAGGTTGAAAAAGTTTTCTGCCTTCTTCCAGTGACAGATAAAAATGCATTCCGCCTTTTACCTGATCAGGATGATGAAGATAATAAGGTCTCATCTTAAGATTTAAGCAGTGATCAAAGAGCTCAAACAGAGTCTGGGTATTGTCATTGATGCCTTTAAGAAGCACGGTCTGAGTGAGGAGCTGAAATCCTGCGAGTTTTTTTATAGCTTCATCAGTAAATGAATCAAATTCCTCGAGATGGTTCGTATGAACAGCAATGCTGAGAGTGCGAAAGTGTTCTTTGAATGAATTTAAGGTTTCAACCAGTTCGTCAGTAATTCTTTCCGGCATGATGACAGGGTAGCGGGTATGAAAACGGATATCTTTGATGTGTCTGATATCCTTAAAAGCATTTAAATAAAAAGCAATTTTTTGATCACTAAGAGTGAAGGGGTCTCCTCCGGTAAAGATAATCTCATTAATCTCACTATGATTTTTTAAGTAAGAGAGTGTTTCTTCAAAATTAGGATCGAAAAATTCTTCACCTTGATTCAATTCATTTTTTCTGAAGCAATAACGGCAATGGACGGGGCAAACAGTTGTTGGTGTGAAGAGAGCACGGGCATCGTAACGATGAATAATCTGAGCGCTCTTTGAGTGCTGGCGATCCCCGATAGGATCGTTGAATCCCTTAGGATTCAGTTCATCAAGATGAGGAAGAAACTGTCGGGCCAAGGCAGAGTTAGGTCCTGTTCTTTTTATTTTTACGGCCAGATTGTAGGGAACAAAGAGTGAATAGGTCGCAGCAACAGCTTCGATCTCCGGAGATAAATCCCATTCTAGAAACTCATAAAGCTTATTGAGATTTTTGAAAGCTCTTTGAAACTCAGTTTTCCAGTTGCTCAAGATTGGCCTCTTGTCCTTTGAGTTCTTTTTCATACTGACGTTTATAGATATAAGCGCATGTTCTGATAAGAAGAGCTCCGGCCACCGAGATTCCTAAGAAGTGAAGCATCAGTGTTTTAAAAGGAAGAACGCCACCTTCGTAAAGGGTGTAGAGAATCCATTGCAGCAGGGCCAGATGCGCGACGAGGATGAGAAATTGAGTGAATCTTTCTTTGTAATTATTTTTATTTATAAAGCGAGTAATCACGAATTGACTCCTGGACGCCAATAACAGGCCTCTAATTTTGAATAATTTTTAATCTTTTTTAACAGAAATGATTTGTTCATGCCACTCATCAAACATTCGGCAAATAAAACTGCTCCTTGTGGTAGCGGCATCATACCAATAGGTCTGACGGGGCGAATTTTCCCAAGTTTAGAGCCCCCGCGATAATCAAGGGTTACCAATGACTTTTCCTGAACTAAATCCTTCAAACCGATCAGACGGGTAGAGAAATTAAAACATTCACTTTTTTGGAAGTGAGATAGTCGGAAAACAAAACTGCGCTCAAGCATTCCCGTTAAATCCGTATCAGGTGTGATGGAGTTGGCCTGAACTTTCAAGCATGCAAAGGTGTCTTCGATGGCCACGTGATGCTGAAGAGGGACCTTAAAATACTCACAAAGAGTAGATAATTTAAAATTGGCCGGAGTTTGCTCCTGACCTTTATAAACGGCCCTGGCAAAACGGCAAGAGTCGTAAATATCCACCACGGGAAACTCAACTAAGAAGTCGTGGCTTGCTTTAATCAAGTAGCCCAAGTCAAAGCTCGCATTATGGGCAATCATTGGCAGCTTTTCGACAAAGCTCCAAAACTCTTTTAAGGGTTTCTTAATGGTAGGAGCGTCTTTGACATCCTCATTGGTGAGTCCATGAAATTGGATAGTGAACTCGGGAATATCAATCAGCGGATTAATCAGGGAATGAAAGGTTGAAACATTGCCATGCTGGTCAAGTTTTACGGCCGCAATCTCGATGATTTTATCTACCAAAGGGGAGAGTCCAGTTGTCTCTAGGTCCACGGCCACTATCCCTTGGGGAAATGCACGCAGCAGGGAGGAAATTTCCCCTTGAGATAACTCTAGTAAAGACTGACTTCTTGACATAGAGTGTCTTATAACTTTTTCATTGTGCAAAGTCCACCCTATAAAGAGTGAACAGTCGTTGACATATGCGGTGCGTCTGCACCAATATTCAAGCACATTTAGACTTTTTTAAAACAAAAGGACTCTTTTTATGGCCAAAACATTTGATGTGGTCGTTCTTGGTGCTGGGCCTGGTGGTTATGTTGCTGCTATCCGTGCTTCTCAATTAGGTAAGAAAGTAGCAATCATCGAAGCTGATAAGCTTGGTGGTGTTTGTCTTAACCGCGGGTGTATTCCTACAAAAGCTCTTCTTAAATCTGCGCATGCTGTTCACGAAGTGCATGATATGAAATCTCTTGGTATCAACGTTGATCTCAAAGGCCTTGATGGGGCAGTTGCTGTTAAACGTGCCAATGAAATTGCTTCAAACATCTCTAAGGGTGTTGCTTTTCTTATGAAGAAAAACAAGATTGAAGTTATTTCAGGTAAAGGTGTTTTTAAGTCTGCAAAAGTTATCGAAGTAACTGCTGCTGATGGTAAAAAAGAAGAAGTAACAGGTGCTAACATCATTATCGCAACAGGTGCTAAATACAGATCATTCCCAGGTCTAGAGCACGATGGAAAGCGTTTGATCGGTGCTTGGGAAGCTCTTAAATTAGAAAAACTTCCTAAATCAATTGGTATCGTTGGTGCTGGAGCTATCGGAGTTGAGTTCGCTTACTTCTGGAATGCTTTCGGCGTAGATGTCCATATCTTTGAAATGCAAAAAAATCTTCTTCCAATCGAAGATACAGAAGTTTCAGTTGAGTTAGAGAAACACTATAAAAAACTTGGCATCACTCTTCACCTTGGTATTGAAGGTGTTACTGCTAAGAACAACGGAAATGACGTTACTTTCACTGCGAAAGAGGGCGGAAAATCTGTTGAGTATAAATTTGAATACGGTCTTATCGCTGTTGGTATGACTGGTGTTGTTGAAGGTTACGGTCTAGATAAAGCTGGTGTTCAAGTTGAGAAAGGCTTTATTAAAGTAAATAACATGCTTCAGACAACTGCACCGGGCGTTTACGCTATCGGTGACGTTTCAGGACCTCCTCTTCTTGCTCACGCAGCTTCTCACGAAGGTGTGGTTGCAGCTGAACATCTTGCAGGTCTTCACCCGCACGCGATTGATAAGATGAACATCCCTGGATGTACTTACTGTCAACCTCAAGTGGCTTCAGTTGGTTTCACTGAACGCGCTCTTAAAGAGAAGGGGATTGAGTATAAAGTTGGTAAAGTTCCTTTCCAAGCAAATGGTAAGGCCATTGCTTCTAATGAGAAAGATGGTTTCATTAAAGTTCTAACTGGTAAACATGGTGAGATGCTAGGTGCTCACATCATCGGAAATCAGGCCACAGAACTTATTCATGAATACGTTCTTTTCCGTCAGATGGAGGGTATTGATGAAGAAATCTTCGCTACTATTCACCCGCATCCGACTCTAGGAGAATTCCTAGCTGAAGCAGTGATGGCAGCGAAAGGTCGCGCACTTAACTATTAAGGTTTATTTTTAAGGAGAAATATTTATGGCAAGAATTGAAGTTGTTATGCCTCAGATGGGAGAGTCGATCACGACTGGTACTATTACAAAATGGCATAAAGGCCCAGGTGACGTAATCGAACTAGATGCGATCCTTCTTGAGATCTCTACAGATAAAGTTGAATCAGAAATTCCTTCTCCAATTGAAGGGAAGATCGTTGAGCTTCTTTACCCTGAAGGTGCTACTGTTGACGTAGGTCTTCCAATTGCGATCATCGAAGATGATCTTAATGCAGCTGTTACAGCTGCCCCAGCTGCAAAACCAGCTGCTGCTCCTGCTAAAAAAGAAGAGGCTGCTCCGGTTGCTGCTGCTTCAGCTCCAGCTGATGTACAAACTCACAATGAAGAAGGTTTCCGCTTCTATACTCCGCTTGTTAAAGCGATGGCAAAAGATGCAGGAATTGCTCTTTCTGAACTAGCAAACATTAAAGGTTCAGGAGCAGGCGGACGTGTAAACAAGTCTGACCTTGAAGATTATATTGCTAACCGTGGAAAAACTTCTGCTCCGGCCGCTGCTGCTAAACCAGCTCCTGCTGCCGCTGCACCAGCTGCTCCAGTTTACTCTAGCAAAGATCGTGTTGAAATTATCCCTATGGATAACATGAGAAAAGCTATTGCTCGTAACATGGTTGCCTCTAAGCAAACTTCTCCACACGTGAACTCAATCGATGAAATCGATATGACTTCTCTTGTGAAACAACGTGAAAAAATTAAGAACGAATTCAAGAAACGTGAAGGTATCAACCTTACTTACTCACACTTCGTTCTTTATGCTATCGCTCAGGCGCTTAAAGAGCTTCCACTTGTTAACTCGTCAGTTGATGGCGATAACATTGTTGTGAAAAAAGACATTAACCTTGGATGTGCTGTAGCTGTTCCTGGTAACGGTCTCGTTGTTCCGGTAATCAAGAATGCTGGTGACCTTAACCTTACAGGTCTTGCTCGCCAAGTTGATATTCTAGCTAACAAGGCCCGCACGAAAAAACTTACTATGGATGATCTATCTGGTGGAACGTACACGTTCACAAATAACGGTTCTTTCGGAACTCTTATTGCAACTCCAGTTATCCTTCAGCCGCAAGTTGGTATCTTCTGTACAGGTGTAATCAAGAAGCGTGTTATGGTAATGGAAGATGATTCTATGGCCGTAAGACACATGATGTATGGAACACACACTTACGATCACCGTATTATCGATGGTGAGCTAGGTTCTAAGTTCCTTGCTCAGGTGAAATATCACCTTGAGAACATGAAGATCGAAGATCTTATCTAGTTTTAAAATGAGAAGCCCCTCTTTAAGAGGGGCTTTTTTTGTTCGATTTTTAGCAAAAAAAAAGGCCAGTCTTTCGGCCGGCCTCATATATAAATACGAGCGAGATCTTAGTTAGCTTTTTTACAGCTAGCAGTTACGATCATTGCTCTGCCTTGAGGGCGAACTTGTTCTTTACATGTAAGACCTTGAGGGTTGCAGTCTGCAAGAACGATGTTTTGGTTATTAGAGTTGTTCACAATTACTTGGTTGTCATAACACCAGCTAACATAGCTAACTTCTCTTTCTGTGTTGTAATCAAAAGCAAAAGCTGAAGTAGATACAAGTAGTGCTGCAATAAGAGTTTTCATTGTGTTCCTTGGATAAATTTTCTGGGTTAAAAAGGTTGGCAAGATTTACTGCTCGAGTCATCCATTGACAATGGGTGTATGTAAATTCTTTAGAGTCAGGACAGATTTAGTCCGTCCTGACTGCTGGAAATTATTGGTGACGAGGAGTCAGCTTGTAGTGACGTTTCTCTTCTCTGGCATCCTTTAGGGCCTTTTCCCTTAAACGCTTACCACCGCTTGCTCCCATTCTTCTTTGCCAATCCAGTGCTCCACCCATCAGAATAATTCCCACAATGGCATTTAAGATGTGATCAAGTCTGCCATATTCTAGGAAGCCTTGTTTGATCACAAAAAGATTGGGATCTCTAGCAGTATGTCCAATGGTGGGAACTCCCTCTGTTCCAAGAATAAATCCAATCAATCCTAGGCCTCCAAAAAAAGCACCAAAGATCAGACAACATAAGAAGGCGTAGTAACTGTTGTCCTTCCAACCACCATTATAAAATAGAACTCCTCCAGCAATACAAAGGAGAAGGGAGTGGAACCAACTTAAGTGGAGTCCGGCAAAGCCAGTATAAAGCAGACCAGAAGCCCCCATCACAAAAAGACCTGCACCCACGATTAAACTGATCACTTGAGTGAAATTTTTCGGTTTAAATCCTTCGGGCGGAGTTACATGTTCTTGTTCAGTCATAGTGACCTCCTTCATCTTCCTAATGTAAGAGCAAGTGGAGGGCCAAATTACAGACGTTTTTTTGTCAGTTGATGATATTGATCGTTAATCATTTTTTCTGAACCATTGCTTTTAGCTTGGTAAAACTTTTGCGGCTCAGTTTGATAGGCCTGATCGACATAGCCTTGCGGATAGCTGTGAGGATATTTGTAAAGCTTTGCTTCACGACCGATGTTCTTCAAGTGGCCAGGAACATCAATGGTGGGATGATTTTCTACATAAGCAAGGGCACTATTGATCGCCTCATAAACAGAGTTAGATTTAGGGGAAAGGGCAAGAAACACTGTTGCATGACTGAGTGTAATACGTGCTTCCGGCATTCCAATATGCTTAATTACATAATGGGCATTAGTCGCTACTTGCAGGGCCTGTGAGTTAGCAAGACCGATGTCTTCACTTGCCAGAATCATCAGTCGGCGGGCGATAAAATCTGGATCTTCACCACCATCAAGCATGATGGCCAGATAGAGAAGGGCAGCATCGGGATCACTGCCTCTGATTGATTTAATAAAAGCTGAAATCACTTCATAGTGTCTTTGAGCATTACGATCATACTGCCGAGCAAATTCAAAAATCTCATCCAAGATTTTTTGTGCATCTTCTTCTTTGATGGATTCATAGCTTGAAAGACGAGAGAGTTGATTAAGAGCAAAGCGGGCATCTCCATTAGAGAGCTCGGCAATTCGCTCTAAATAAGGTTTTAAATCCTCTCTCTTTAACTGATCTGCTCCACGTTCAAGAATTTGCACTAACTCAGCTTGTGACAGCTTTGTGAGTTCGAGAAGCATCACTCGCGAGATAAGTGCTTTATTCAGAGAGGTATGAGGATACTCAGTGGTTGCCCCAATAAAAATAAAGTCACCATTTTCCAGATAAGGAAGAAGGGCATCCTGCTGAGATTTATTAAAGCGGTGAATCTCATCGATAAAAAGAATCGATTGTTTGCCGTAGATTTTTTTCTTCTCGAAAATTTCAGCAATGATTTTTTTTAGCTCAGGAATGCCAGAAGTAACGGCATTGAAAGAAAAAAGCTCAAGGTTTAAGTTTTGGGCGAGGAGATGGGCAAGAGTCGTTTTCCCTGTTCCAGGAGGACCCCAGAAAATAACCGGACGTGGAGATTTCAGTAAGTTAGTTAAATGACCACGGATTTTTGCTTGGCCAAAGAAGTCTGATAGGTCTCTTGGACGCAGTTTTGCTGCGAGGGGTCTATCTTCTGGGCCTTCATTGGTGAACACATCTAATTGCATATGGATTTCTTTATCAAAAATCTGAAGGGTAATCTAGGGATTAGTTGACTCAAAGATTGTAATGAGTTAACGTGTAGATCCAAAATATCGGGTTGTTTCGGCCCTTGAATGATAGAGAGAAGGAGGTGAATTCTATGTCTACTATCCATATTACTATTGATGAGCGTTTCCCAGCGGAAAAAGCTATTAAGAAGTTTAAGCGTCTTTGTGATGCTTACGGGATCGTAAAGGAATATCGCGCTCGCTCTGAGTATAAAAAACCTTCTGTTAAAATGAAGGAAAAACTTGAGAACGCTGATAAGCGCCGTCGTAAGACTGAAAGCCGCTTCCGCCGTACTTCAAAGTACTAATTTACGCTTCAAAGAAAAGGCACCTTATGGGTGCCTTTTTT